>NZ_JACHIO010000001.1 GCF_014203225.1 Granulicella mallensis
TCGCTGGCCTCAGGGCATGACGGCCTCTCCGCCAAAACGTAACCCATCGTTACGCCTCACATCGCAAGATACAAGGGCATGGCTTCAGCCATGCCAATAACGCCGGGCCGAAGGCCCGTACCTCGCTGCCGCAGGCCGGAGTGAAGGCGTAGCCGCAACGACTGAATTGCCTTCCTTCGTGCACCCCAGACAACACAGGGACAACCAGAGACACATTCGCAGCTCCATCGTTCTAAACTACCCGCATGGATCTTCGTCTCGACAATCAGGTCGTCTTCGTCGCCGGCTCCTCCCGTGGAATCGGCCGTGCCATCGCTGCCGCGCTGCTCGAGGAAGGTGCGCGTGTCGTGCTCACGGGGCGCGACGAGACTTCGCTGCGCAGTACTCAGATCGAACTCACTACACCGATCAACCAGGACCGCATCCTCGCCATTCGCGGCGACTTCGCCGATGCCGCCACGATCTCCCGCGCGCTGGAGCGCACCGTCCATCACTTCGGCCGCATCGACCACCTCATCGCCAACCTCGGCACCGGCAGCGGCAAGCCCGGATGGGACCAGCCCGAGGAAGAGTGGGAGCGCCTCTTCGAGCTGAACTTCTTCGCCTCGACGCGCCTGACCCAGGCCGTCCTTCCCGACCTGCTCTCCAACCCCAACGGCGGCAGCATACTCTACATCTCGTCCATCGTGGCCATCGAGGCCACACCCGCCCCTCTGCCCTACTCCGCCGCCAAAGCCGCGCTGGTGAACTACTCCAAGAACCTCGCGCGCCAGCTAGGCTCGAAGAAGATCAGGGTCAACACCATCGCTCCCGGCAACATCTACTTCCCCGGCGGCTCGTGGGAGCGCCACCTGAATACCCGCCGCGAGTCCGTCGAGGCCATGCTGCACAACGAAGTCCCCCAGCAGCGTTTTGGCACTCCGGAAGAGATTGCCTCCCTGGCTGTCTACCTCTGCTCGCCGCAGGCAGCCTTCGCCACCGGGTCCTGCTACGTCATGGACGGCGGCCAGACACGCAGTCTTTAACAACCGGCCACGGGTACAAGCCCCAAAGGGGCGACCTATCCCAGCCCAGGGTGGAGGCGGCTGGCGAGCGTTCTTTGCTCGCCGTGTCGCCGGAACCCTGGGTTACGACCCCAGAGAAGGTAGAGCCCTGGAGGGGCGATCCATCGCGGCTGCACGATAGGTCGCGCTTACAGCGCTCAACTTTCTTTGACCACATAACCCAGGGTGGGATAGGTCGCCCCTTCGGGGCTCTGACCCGTGGCCGCGCAAGCATTTCCTCTTCATATCGTGACTCCTCTACTACCGACCACCTGCGATACTAGACACACCACTATGACGACCGTCCCCAACCGCGCACAGACCCTCTTCGATCTCACCGGCCGCGTCGCCATCATCACCGGCGGAGCAGGCTTACTGGGCTATCACCACGGAGCGATTCTCTCCGCTGCCGGCGCCCACGTCGTACTGCTCGACCTCGCAGGCGCCAACCCTGCACTGCGCGCCGAGCAGCTCACCCTGGCCCACGGCCCCGAGTGCCTCGGTCTCGCCGCGGACATCACCTCGGAGGCCTCGCTCGAAGAGGCCCGCGACGCCATCCTCGCCAAGTTCGGCCGCATCGACATCCTCATCAACAACGCCGCCAACAATCCGAAGGTTGAATCCCATCCCCACGCCGAGCCAAAGCAGTGGTCGCGCCTGGAGAACTTCCCGCTCAAGATCTGGAACGACGACATCGCCGTCGGCCTCACCGGAGCCTTCCTCTGCTCGCGCATCTTCGGCCAGGAGATGGTGAAGCGCAACACCGGTGTCATCCTCAACGTCGCCAGCGACCTCGGCGTCATCGCGCCCGACCAGCGTCTCTATCGCAAAGAAGGTCTCCCCGAAGATCAGCAGCCCGTAAAGCCGGTGACCTATTCGGTCGTAAAGACCGCCTTGATCGGACTCACACGCTATCTCTCCACCTATTGGACCGCGCACAACATCCGGGTGAACGCGATCTCCCCCGGCGGCGTCTTCGCCGATCAGCCCGACGAGTTCACCACCAAGCTCCACCAGCTCATCCCCATGGGACGCATGGCCCACAAGGACGAGTACCAGGGCGCTGTCCTCTTCCTCTGCTCGGACGCCAGCTCCTACATGACGGGCCAGAACCTCATCGTCGATGGCGGCCGCAGCGTCCTATAACCTGCTTCAGGGGCAAGGCCCTCAACCCACAGGAGAGCTCCTATTGAACCCCGAAACCACTCAGTCCCGCGAGCCCCTGCCCGTCGTCGGAGTTCCGGCGATTCCGGAAGTCGACGCACCGCAGAAGCGTGGTTTCGCCAGCCTCTTTCCCGGCGGCCAGTTCGTGCGCTATCTCTGTGTCGGCGTCTTCAACTCAGTGTTCGGATACACCACCTCGGTCGTAGCGCTGACCCTGTTAAACCTGTTTCACCCGGAACAGCTTCTTTCTCTGAAGGCCGTGTTGGCCTCGATCATCTCAACTCCGCTCAACATCACTGTCGCCTACTTCGGCTACAAGTTCTTCGTCTTCCGCACAAAGGGCAACTATCTGAGCGAGTGGCTCAAGTGCTTCGCCGTCTACGGCACCAGCATGATTCCAGGCCTGATCGCACTGGCGGCGATCACGCGTCTCCTGCAGTCCGTCATCCATCGCCATGCGGTCTCACTTCACTCCTTCCTGAGCGCTGTCGAAAGCCATCTCGGAGGCAAACCGCTGGCACTCCTGCAGCACGTCGCCACCGGCAGGGCCATGGCCGGCTACCTCGCCATCGCGATCGTCATGGGCTTCACCACGATCTACAGCTTCATCGGGCACAAGAAGGTGACCTTCAAGGTCAAACCCGCCGCCTAGTTTCTGTCCCACGCGGACGACAATTTTCGCATCAGATAAACTTGACCCAACCCTTCAGGAGTCTTATCTCAGTGAGCCAAAAGACCATCACCATCATGACGCCCTGCTACAACGAGGAAGAAAACGTCCTCAACGTCTACAACCAGGTGCGCGAGGTCATGGTCGGCATCGGCAAGTACGAGTACGAGCATCTCTTCATCGACAACTCGTCGCAGGACAACACCGTCGCCATCCTGAAGATGATCGCCGCCGATGACCCCAACGTCAAAATCATCGTGAACTCGCGCAACTTCGGCCACATCCGTTCGCCGATCCACGCGCTCTTTCAGTCCCGCGGCGACTGCGTGATCTCCATCGTAGCCGACCTGCAAGACCCGCCGCCGATGATCGCCGACATGATTCGCGAGTGGGAGAACGGCGCGTACTGCGTGCTCGGCATCAAGCGCACCAGCGAGGAAAACTCGCTGATGTTCTGGCTGCGCAAACAGTACTACAGGCTCGCCGAGCGCCTCAGCTCCATCGAGACCATCCAGAACTACACCGGCTTCGGCCTCTACGACCGCAAGGTAGTGGAGCTGGTGCGCTCCTTCGACGACCCGTACCCTTACTTTCGCGGCATGATCGCCGAGATCGGCCTGCCCACCGTCAAGCTGCTCTACGACCAGCCCGCCCGCAAGTTCGGCATCACCAAGAACAACTGGTACACGCTGTACGACATCGGCATGCTGGGCATCATCAACCACTCGAAGGTGCCATTGCGCCTGGCTACCTTTGCGGGTTTCCTCGGTGCGGGGCTCAGCTTCGTCATCGCCCTCGGCTACTTGCTCGCCAAGCTGCTCTTCTGGTCGACCTTCACAGTCGGCGTCGCACCCATGATCATCGGCCTCTTCTTCATCCAGTCGCTGATGCTGGTCTTCCTCGGCATCATGGGTGAGTACGTCGGTGCGATCTACACACAGCTACAGCATCGCCCCTACGCCGTCGAGCTCGAACGACTCAACTTCGATTCAGGCTTCGGCTATCCCAAGCCCAACCCCGTAGCGTTGAACGGCATCACCTCCGGCAACCCACTCGTCGCGGCAACCGCCAACGTCCCATCGCCGTCTTAATCCTTTGACGTTGCTTTTCTAGTTGTCATTCCCGCAGGGAATCTGCTTCTGCATTTGTCTCTGCTGTTGCCTTTCTAGTTGTCATTCCGAGCATCGCGAGGAACCTGCTTCCTCCCGTTCTTCGCCAGCCCCACCCCAGGAGTCCCATGCAAGATCTCATCCGCAAACAACTCGCCCAGTCCATCGAGACCATGACTAAAGTCCTAAACGACGAGGCTATCCACACCGCCGTCGTCGAAGCCGGCCGCATCACCGCCGAAGCTATGAAGTCAGGCAAGAAGCTAATGGTCTGCGGCAACGGTGGCTCCGCCGCCGACTCCCAGCACCTGGTCGCCGAGTTCGTCTCACGCCTCACCATCGACCGCCCTGCCCTGCGCGCAGTCGCCCTCACCACCGACTCGAGCATCCTCACCGCCATCGGCAACGACTACAGCTACGACAACGTCTTCGAGCGCCAGGTAGAAGCCCTGGGCCTCGAAGGAGACGTGCTGCTCGCGATCTCCACCAGCGGCAACTCGAAGAATTGCGTCAAGGCCCTGAAGCTCGCGAAGAAGCTGGGCATCCACACCGTCGCCTACACCGGCAACAAGGGTGGAGCGATGGCAGAGCTCGCCGACATCAACGTCATCATCCCCTCGGACGTGACAATGAACATCCAGGAGTCGCACCTCGCGCTCGAACACATCTACTGCATGGTGGTGGAGCGCTATTACTTCGGCGCAAACTTCGGCAAGAAGCCGCAGCAGTTGGCGGAATAATCATGCCCCTTTCCTATCGCGCAGCCCAAACCGTGATCAAGCGTGGCGACGAAGAAGCCCTTCGCACCGCGCTCGATCAGCACCTCGACCCCAACCTCACCAACCAGAACGGCTGGTCGCTCCTCATGCTCGCCGCTGTAGAAGGCTCCGTCCCGCTGGGCCAGCTCCTCATCGAAAAGGGTGCAAACCTCGTCGCCCTCAACGGCAAGGGCGATACCCCGCTCAGCATCGCTACCCAAAAAGGCCACACCGCTTTCGTCGAGCTTCTCCACGGGCACGGAGCCTAAGGACCTTACGCGAACCATAGAAATACAGCCCAAACCAGGTTTTGAGTGGTACCTTTCCTGAGACGATATTCACGCTATACGAGAGCGTCTATCCTTCGCCGCTCTTCCATATCGTGAATCGTCGCTTCTGAACTCAATAATCTGGAGAGTCTGTCATGAAGCCTATCGTTCTCGCATTCGCTGCTCTCATCGTCCTCGGCGCATCCGGCGTGGCCAAAGCGCAGTACCCACAACCCCAAAACCGCCCATGGAACTATAACGGCCAGCCTGGCACCTATCGTCCCGAGTGGGACCGCTACCCCACGCCTGACCGTGGAGCCTGCTTCTTTACCGATGCAAACTTCCGTGGCCGTCGCTTCTGCGTTCGCGCCGGCGACCGTCTGCCATTTCTCCCGGGGGGCTATGGTCACAGCATCTCGTCCATCCGGACCTTTGGGCGCGTTCGCGTAACTGCCTTCGCAGCCCGCAACTTTAGCGGCCCAAGCGTCAACTTTGGCACCGTTCCCGATTTGGGATACACCAGCAACGGCCCCTTTCGCGGCTGGAACGACCGCATCTCATCCGTCGTCGTACGCTAACGGCTGTCAACCTTACAAAGAGACGCGCCACCATGGCGCGTCTCTTTGCGTTTACTACTACGTTCCTACACCCTCTTCCAGATTAGATTCACGATCACTCAGCAATCCCATCTCCCGGTAGATCGGCCGCATAATCTTCCGCACCGCCGGCAGCTCGACCGTGAACCAAGCCGCCCCCAACACGCAGCACGCCCCGGTCAGGATCACCGTATGCGGCGCTCCATATCGATGCGCCAATCCGCCCGCCAGCAGGCTGCCGAACGGCGACATCCCCACAAACGCCATCGTGTAGTAACTCATCACGCGCCCGCGCTTGTCCTCCGGCACCAGCGTCTGGATCACCGTATTGCTCGCCGCCAGTCCCTGCATCATGCCAAAGCCGACGAACAGCATTAGCAGCAGCGAAAGCCACAACACATGCGACAGCCCAAACAGGATCAATCCTCCGCCGAACATCGCAGCGGCAATCTGGATCATCCGCGTCAGACCCACCACGCTCTTGCGCATCGCCAGCGATATCGCCGAGACCAGCGCGCCGATACCCGAAGCCCCCGTCAGGAACCCCAGCGTGTGCGGACCGCCATGCAGCACTTGGCCCGCAAAGATCGGCAGCAGCACCATGAACGGCCAGCCCATCAGGCTCAGCAGAGCGAACAACAGCAGGATCGTGCGGATCGGCCGAAAGGTACTCACATACGACCAGCCCTCCTGCAACTGTTCCAGCATCGACGTCGTCGCGCGGCGCATGGCCAGCGGCTTCACCCGCATTGCCAGCAGTGAGGCTATGACCGCGAAGTAGCTCACGCCATCAATCAGGAAGCACCAGCCCTCGCCCACCGCACCGATCACAATGCCCGCCAGCGCCGGTCCTATCAGCCGAGCCAGGTTCACGATGGACGAGTTCAGCGCAATCGCATTGCTGAGGTCCTTCTTGTCCTCGACCATCTGCACGGTAAACGCCTGCCGCCCCGGCATATCAAACGCATTGATAAGTCCCTGCAACGCGCTGAGGGCAATAATCTCGTTGATCGTAATGATCTTCGCCAGCGTCAACGCGGCCATCGCCAGCGACTGTACTGCCGCGAGCACCTGCGTCCATACCAGCAGCTTGCGCCGGTCGAGCCGCTCCACGATCACGCCCGCCACCGGAGCCAGCACAAACGCCAGGATCTGCCCCGCAAATCCGACAACTCCCAGCAGCAGCGCCGACTTCGTCAGCCGATAGACCAGCCAGCTCGTCGCCACCCGCGTCATCCAGGTGCCAATCAGCGAGATGCTCTGCCCCGCGAAGTAGAGCTTGAAGTTGCGGTGCCGCAACGCCCGCCACGCATGCGAGAAGCGCCCGCGCGACTCGACACCCGATAGTTGATCCGTGGAGGCTATTTTCTGATTCATGGTCTTCGGATGAGACGCGCGACAGACCGCCATAGACTCATCAATGAATCGTGTGAATTGCACTCTCACAATCTCACAAGAGGCATACTGGAAAGATGGCACCTCGCCCCCTGCCCGCCGAAGACCTCGCCCACATCCTCAAGCATGCGCGCGAATCGTTTACCGCACTGCAGGACGCCCGCCTCTTCATCACCGGCTGCACTGGCTTCTTCGGGCACTGGCTGCTGGAGTCGCTGCTCCATGCCAATCGTGAGCTTTCCTTGAACGTCCGCGCGACGGTCCTCACCCGCAACGCCGCCTCCTTCCAGAGCAAAGCGCCGCACATTGCAAATGCCCCAGCGATCACCCTCCTCGAAGGTGATATCCGCACCTTTCCCTTCCCCACCGAACCGCACACGCACATTCTGCACGCCGCGACGGATTCCGGCGGCCAACAAGCCGCTCGTCCCGCCTACGAACTCGCCGAGTCCATCCTCGAAGGCACCCGCCGCGTCCTCCAGTTCGCACGGGAGACCGGGGCTACCCGCCTGCTCTACACCAGCACAGGCGCGGTCTACGGCCGCTCTACAACGCTGCAACACACGCCTGAGACCTACACCGGCGCACCCGACCCTCTACTGCTGCAAAGCTCCTACGACGAAGCCAAGCGCATGGCCGAGCACCTCTGCGTGGCCTACTCGCACGGAACCGACCTCCAGGCAGTCATCGCCCGCTGCTTCGCCTTCGTCGGCCCGCACCTTCCTCTCGATCAGCACTTCGCCATCGGCAACTTCCTCGGAGCGGCCATCGCCGGCACGCCGATCCACATCAAGGGAGACGGCACACCTCGCCGCTCCTGGCTATACATGGCCGATCTCAGCCTCTGGCTCTGGACGATGCTGACGCGCGGACAAGCCAACCGCGCCTACAACGTAGGCTCCGACAAGGGCCACACCATCGCGGAAGCAGCACGTCTCACCGCGGCCCTCCTGCGGCCCGGCCTGCCCCTCCAGATCGACGGCACACCCAACCCCGCCGCCCCGCTCAACAGCTACGTCCCCAGCATCGAACGCGCCCGCGACGAACTCGGGCTGAAGGTCACCATCCCGCTGGACGAAGCGCTGCGACGCACCGCCGCCTGGCATGGATACGCAGTCAAAGGCGACATCTAACTGACCTTCAACCTCGTCATGCAACCGAACAGAATGCCTTTGCTCTTGCTTTTCTGGTTGTCATTCCCGTAGGGAATCTGCTTTTGCTTTCGCTTTTGTCTTTGCTTTTCTTGCTTGTCATTCCGAGCGCAGCGAGCGAACCTGCTGTCTCCCGTTCTTTGCCAAGAACTCCGAAAACGCTATGCGCTGGGATAAGAGTTGGCCTTCCAGTTCTGCCCAATATCTTTTGGGCGACCCGAGCCAAGAGCGGGAGACAGCAGGTTCGCTCACTGCGCTCGGAATGACAACCAGAAAAGCAAAGACAAAAACACCTACGGCAGAGATTGTTATCTCTGCCGTAGGTGCACCTTCACATCAAACGAACAAAACCTAAACCACCAGCAACCCGGCCTTCGCCTGCTCCACAAACTCAATCGCCGTCTTCGCAATGAAATCGAGCATCTCGTTCGTAAGCCCCGGAAAGACCCCAATCCAGAACACATGGTTCATCACGTAATCGGTATTGGTCATCTCGCCGACCACGCGATACTCCCACCCCTCATACGCAGGCTGGCGCAGCAGATTGCCCGCAAACAAAAGACGCGTGCCGATCTTCTGAGCCTCCAGAGCCTTGGTCAATTGATCGCGCTTGAAAGGAGCATCCGCCTTCACGCCGATAGGAAATCCAAACCAGCTCGGATCGCTCTTCGGCGTCGCCTCCGGCAGAACTACATACTGCTCCAGAGGCTTCAAGGCATTCTTCAGATACGCAAAGTTCGCCTTGCGCCGTTCGATGAACTCCGGCAGCTTCGCAATCTGGCTGACACCCAGCGCGGCTTGCATATCGGTCGCCTTCAGGTTGTAGCCCACGTGCGAGTACGTGTACTTGTGGTCATACCCGCAGGGCAGCGTGCCCAACTGCCAGTCGAATCGTTTTCCACAGGTATTATCCACACCCGGTTCACACCAGCAATCACGACCCCAGTCGCGGAAGCTGTCGATCAACACCTGCAACGCGGGCTTGTCGGTCAAGACCGCTCCGCCCTCGCCCATCGTGATGTGGTGCGCCGGATAAAAGCTCACCGTGGCGATATCGCCGAACGTGCCTACCTTCTGGCCGTTGTACGTCGAACCCAGCGCGTCGCAGCAGTCTTCCACAAGCCACAGGTTGTATTTTTTGCAGAACGCAACCACCGCATCGAGATCGAACACATTGCCCAGCGTATGCGCGACCATCACCGCCTTGGTCTTCTCACTGCGCGCGTCTTCGAGCTTCGTCACATCGATCTCGTAGGTCGGCAGCGTCACGTCGATAAACACGGGCACCAGCCGGTTCTGGAAGATCGGATTCACCGTCGTCGGAAAGCCCGCAGCGACCGTAATCACCTCGTCTCCCGGCTTCAACTGCCGGTCGCCGAGCTTCGGCGAGGTCAAAGCCGACAGCGCCACCAGGTTGGCCGACGAGCCCGAGTTCACCAGCGACGCCGACCGCAGCCCAAAGAACCGCGCCAGCTTGCGCTCGAAGTCCTTGGCCCAGCGGCCTGTCGTAAACCAGCCATCGAGCGCGGAGTCCACCACGGCGCTCATATCGGCGGCATCGATCACCTTGCCTGAAACCGGAACCACCGAGCTGCCCGGCACGAAATCACGCCTGGCAAAGGCCTCGGCATGAAACTCGGCAGTAAGTTGGAGAATTTGTTGACGTAGTTGCTCAGACCGCTCACTCATAGATACTTGCAAGGATAGCAAAGCAAGAGAAACGGTTGCCTGTTGTCCGTTCTCAGAACAACGAAGATTTACGCAAATTAAAAGTCAGGACATACGCAAAATTTGCGGAGTGTCACCACCCTAGCCCCAAAGGGGCTAACAACTGACAACTGAACTCCCCGAAATACAGTCATAGCAATAGACAGCAAACTGCCCTCTCACCGCGCGATACCATAGAGGGAGCCTCACAAAGGACGCAAACACATGAAAGCAGTCATTCTTGCCGGCGGCCTCGGTACTCGCATCTCTGAAGAGACCAGCCTCCGTCCCAAGCCGATGGTGGAAATCGGCGGACGTCCCATCCTCTGGCACATCCTCAAGATCTATTCGCAGTACGGCATTAACGACTTCATCATCTGTTGCGGCTACAAGGGCTACATCATCAAGGAGTTCTTCGCGAACTACTTCCTGCACACCTCCGACGTCACCTTCGACATGAAGGAGAACAAGATGATCGTGCATAACACCGACGCCGAGCCCTGGCGTGTCACCCTCGTGGACACCGGCGAAAACACCGGCACCGGCGGACGCCTGCACCGTGTCGCAAAGTATCTCGAAGGCGAAGAGGCCTTCTGCATGACCTACGGCGACGGCGTGGCCGACGTAGACATTCCCGCCTCCATCGCCTTCCACAAGAAGCACGGCAAGAAGGTCACGCTTACCAGCGTGCAGCCAGTAGCCCGCTTCGGAGCCCTCGGACTCAAGGACACGCAGATCTACTCCTTCCAGGAGAAGCCGCAGGACGAAGGCGGCTGGATCAACGGCGGCTTCTTCGTACTCTCTCCCGAGGCCATCGAGGCCGTCACCGACGATGCGCAGATGTTCGAACGCGAGCCCATCGAGAAGCTCGTCGCAGAGGGCGAAGTCCACGCCTTCTTCCATCACGGCTTCTGGCAGGCCATGGATACGCTGCGCGACAAACATCAACTCGAAGATCTCTGGAGCAAAGGCAAGGCTCCCTGGAAGATCTGGTAATCGCGCCACAAGCCATACTGTAACCATCGGGCTTTGGCCCTTGAGGGAACGACCTTTGAGCTCGACGCAAAACGCAACGCCAACGTCCACGGCCCGGCCTAATCTCTGGCAAGGCAAGCGCGTCTTCCTCACCGGCCACACCGGCTTCAAAGGCGGATGGCTGGCCCTCTGGCTCGCCTCTAAAGGCGCCATCGTGCGCGGCTACGCGCTCGATCCCAGCACCGAACCCAACCTCTTCACGGCGGCCAAAATCGGCAGCGTGATCGAAGACATTCGCGGCGACATTCGCGATTCGTCGAAGCTCGAGCCGGCCCTGCGCGACTTCGCTCCCGAGGTCGTCTTCCATCTCGCCGCGCAGCCGCTCGTGCGCTACAGCTACGAAGACCCCATCGGCACCTACGAGACCAATGTCATCGGCACGGCACGCGTGCTCGATACCGTACGCCGCACACCCAGCGTTCGCGCCGTCGTCAGCGTCACCACCGACAAGTGCTACGAAAACAAGGAGTGGCTCTGGGGCTATCGCGAGACCGATCCCCTCGGCGGCTACGACCCCTACTCCAGCTCCAAGGCCTGCGCCGAGATCGTCTCCGCGGCCTATCGCCAGAGCTACTTCCCCGTCAGCAAACTTGCCGAGCACCAGTGCGCCCTCGCCACCGGTCGCGCCGGCAACGTCATCGGCGGAGGCGACTGGTCGCTCGACCGCCTCATCCCCGATCTCGTTCGCGGCTTCCTCGTCGGCGAGCCTGTACTCATCCGCCGTCCGCACGCAATCCGTCCGTGGCAGCACGTGCTGGAGCCCCTGCTGGGCTACATCCTGCTCGCCGAGCACCTGCTGACCCACGATCCCCGCTACGCCACCGCGTTCAACTTCGGCCCCTCCGACGACGACGCGCAGGAGGTCGGCTGGATCGTCGAGCGCATGACACAGTTCTGGGGCGGCAACGCCAGCTGGAAGCTCGACGAAGACCCCGGTGTCCACGAGGCCGGTTACCTGAAGCTCGACGCCAGCCGCGCCCGCGCGGAGCTCGCCTGGCACCCTCGCCTGCGACTCGAAACCACATTGCATTGGCTGGTCGACTGGTACAAAGCCTGGCAGTCAGGCGAAGACATGCACCGCTTCACCCTCGACCAAATCTCGGCCTACGAGAAATTGAGCCCAGCCCGCTAATCCTGCGGCTCACACCTTCAAAACAATCGGCAGCGAGATCCGAGCCGCGAGCAACGAGACTCGCAACTCGAATCTCGCTACTCGCAACTGAACGCACAAACCTTACAGCGTCTTTGCCGGCCGATGCTTCTCCGCCTGACCCACATGCTCGCCGCAATCGCTATAGACTCGCACCGCACGCCCACCAACGATCACCTTCTCCGCAACCTCGGCCTCACTAAAGGGATCGTCGATATTCTCCGTATCGAGCACCTGCTTCCACGGAACCCCATTCGGTGGCTCCGGCAGCATATACTCCACTCCCTGGTCCGCGGCATTCACGATGATCAAAAAGCTATCGTCGAAGACCTGATGGCCATCTTCATCCATCACACCCAGCGTCTTGCCGTTGAGCATCACAGCCAGCGACCTGTTCCAGCCCTCACCCCATGTCTCGTCTGAAAGCTCGTTTCCATCCGTGCCATACCAGGCGACATCCCGCACCACCGAGCCGCGAATCTGGCGGTCCTGAAAGAACCTGCGCCGATGCAGGTTCGGATGCTCCTTGCGCAGAGCGATGAGCTTTGCCGTGAACTCCAGCAGACGCTTTCTCGAATCATCCAACTTCCAGTCGTACCAGGTCAGTTCATTGTCCTGGCAGTAGCAGTTGTTATTGCCGCGCTGCGAACGAGAGAACTCGTCACCGCCCGCAAGCATGGGCACGCCCTGGCTGAGCATCAACGTCGCCAGGAAGTTTCTCGTCTGGCGCTCGCGAAGATTGTTGATGTTCGCATCGTCGGTCGGCCCTTCCGCGCCCATGTTCCAGCTATCGTTATCGTTCGCACCGTCCTGGTTGTTATCGCCGTTGGCCTCGTTGTGCTTCTCGTTGTAGCTGACCAGGTCGCATAGCGTGAAGCCATCGTGCGCCGTGATGAAGTTGATCGAAGCCGCCGGAGTACGGCCGTCTCCCTGGTACAAATCGCTGGACCCTGTAAAGCGATACGCGAACTCCGAGAGCTGTCCGCTATCGCCCTTCCAGAAGCGTCGCACGGTGTCGCGATACTTGCCGTTCCACTCGCCCCACAACACCGGGAAGTTGCCCACCTGGTAGCCGCCATCGCCAACGTCCCACGGCTCGGCGATCAGCTTCACATCGGCCAGCGTCGGATCCTGGTGGATCGTATCGAAGAACGCGCCGAGCTTGTTCACATCGTGCAGCTCGCGCGCCAAAGTGGAGGCCAGATCGAAGCGGAAGCCGTCGACGTGCATCTCCGACACCCAGTAGCGCAGGCTGTCCATGATCAGCTTCAACACCTGGGGATTATAGGCATTGAGCGTATTGCCCGTGCCGGTGTAGTCCATGTAATAGCGCGGATTGTCCTGCAGGGTGCGATAGTACGTCGTGTTGTCGACGCCCTTCATCGAAAGCATTGGGCCCTTCTCGTTGCCTTCGCACGTGTGGTTGTAAACCACGTCAAGAATGACCTCGATGCCCTCCTGGTGCAGCCGCTTCACCATCTGCTTGAACTCGAGTACCTGTTCGCCGTCGTCGCCGCTGGAGCTGTAGCGCGACATCGGCGCGAAATAGCCCAGCGTGTTGTAGCCCCAGTAATCGCGCAGGCCCTTATCGATCAGGTCGCCCTCATCGATGAAGTGATGCACCGGCAGCAACTCAACAGCGGTAATCCCCAGCTTCTTCAAGTACCCGATACTCGCATCGTGCGCGAGGCCGGCATACGTGCCGCGCAGATTCTCCGGCACCTCGGGATTGTTCTTCGAAAAACCCCGGACATGCATCTCGTAGATGATCGAATCGGCGATCGGCGTCTGCGGAGGACAATCGCTACCCCAGTCGAACGTACTGTCGATCACGATGCTCTTGGGCACGCCGTCCGCACTGTCCTTGCCGCACTTCTTCGTATCGTCCCCAGACTCGATATCGTAAGGAAAGATGGGGGCTTTCCAGTCCACCTCGCCTGCGAGTGCCTTGGCATAGGGATCGACGAGCAGCTTGGAGGCGTTGAAGCGCAGCCCCTTTTCCGGCTCCCAGGGGCCGTCGACGCGAAAGCCATACCGCTGCCCGGGCTTGATGTGACGAACCAGGCCATGCCAGACGAAGGCTGTCCGCTCCTTCAGGGCGATGCAATCTACCTGCTTGCCGGCTTCATCGAAGAAACATACCTTCACAGCGGTGGCATTCTCCGAGTACAGAGCAAAATTCGTTCCCTGCGGGCTGGACGTAGCGCCCAACGGATAGGGTTTTCCCGGCAACAATGTGCGTTCCATTTGTCCTCAATCTGTGTTCGAACTTGAACGTGAAGTAGTAGAGCCTTGGCCCACCGTAATCGGTAACTCTGCGCGCAACAGGCGCAACTCGCGCATAGCCGCAACTCGATAGATGCGCCGCGCAAGCCGTAAGGGTGCTCCATCAGACTAGGCCAATCGTATGAACATGAAACGGCGCGTCTCAGAATCAAAAATCAACATTGAGCATTGGCAATCAGAACCTGGCACGAAACCAAGCCCCAAAGGGGCGATATATCCCAGCCCAGGGCGAAGCCCTGGGTTTGACGCCAATAAAATGTCGAGCCCTGAAGGGGCGACCTATCGATGCCAACCACGATAGGTCGCCCTTTCAGGGCTCTGAATTCCGTGGGATACCAAAACCCAGGGCTTCACCCTGGGCTGGTATAGCGTCGCCCCTTCGGGGCTTGGTTTCGTGCCAAACTCCAACCTTAGGTCTCTCAATTTCATACGATCGCCATTTCATCGAACGGGGCAATCCCGAAACATCCACGGAAGCAGGTAAGCTCAAACTTATGCGTTTCGTTCCGAAGTTCCTTCTCTCCGCGATGAGCCCCGACCACTTCCCGGACAGCGTCCGCACCGGCGACGCCCCCGAGGTCGCCTTCCTGGGCCGCTCCAACGTCGGCAAGTCCTCGCTCATCAACAAACTGCTCGGCTCCAAGGAAGCGAAGGTCTCGTCCACACCCGGCCGCACGCGCGCCATCAACTTCTTCGCGCTCCACGACGGAACACCCCAGAAGTTTGCGGCCCGCCCCTCGCTCATCTTCGCCGATCTGCCCGGCTACGGCTACGCCAAGATCTCGAAGTCGATCTCCGCGGAGTGGCCCACCTTCATCGAACCCTACCTGAACGAGCGCGAACAGCTCTCCCTCTGCATCTGCCTGGTCGACTCCAACATCCCCCCGCAGGAGAGCGACACGATGCTGATCAACGCGCTGCAGCAGATGCAGCGACCCTACCTGGTCGTTGCCACCAAGTCCGACCGCCTCGGCGGCAACCAGCTGACGAAGTCGCTCACAGCCCTCAAAAAGGCCCACAACGTCGATCGCATCCTCCCGGTCTCCTCCAAGACCGAAGCCGGCGTAAAAACCCTCTGGCCGGAGATCACAAACCTGATTCAGGATTAGATAAACTTTTGCTTTTCTTGCTGTCATTCCCGCAGGGAATCCGCTTCCGCCTTTGCCTTTGCTCTTGCCTTTCTGGTTGTCATTCCGAGCGCAGCGAGCGAACCTGCTTCCCGCCCGCAGCGGCACAAATGCCCCGCTCAGCCACAAAACAAAAGGCCCTGCATCAGCAGGGCCTTTCATCTTCCTAAAAAACCAACTAGTCGCCGTAGTACTCCAGGCCAAGGTGCGTAATCAGATCCTCGCCCATAATGTGCCGCAGCGTGTTCTTCAGCTTCATCGACTGGATAAACAGATCGTGCTCGGGATAGACCCCAGGAGCCGTATCCGGGTCCTTGAAGTAGAAGCTCAGCCACTCCTGAATCCCAAGCCCGCGCAACGTCGGCGTGCGAGCGGCAAGATCCATAAACAGGCAAAGATCAAGCGCCAGCGGAGCCGCCAGGATCGAATCGCGGCAGAGGAAATCGACCTTGATCTGCATCGGATAACCGAGCCAGCCAAAGATGTCGATGTTATCCCAACCCTCTTTGTTATCACCACGTGGCGGATAATAGTTAATGCGAACCTTGTGGAAGATATCGCCATAGAGTTCCGGGTTCTTCTCCGGCTGGAAGATGTGCTCGAGGACCCCGAGCTTGGAGACTTCCTTGGTCTTGAAGTTGTCCGGATCGTCGAGAACCTCGCCATCGCGATTGCCGAGGATGTTCGTCGAGTACCAGCCGCTGACGCCGAGCTGGCGGGTCTTGAAGGCAGGCGCGAGGACGGTCTTGATGAACGTCTGGCCGGTCTTGAAGTCCTTGCCGCAGATCGGCGCGTTCATCTTCTTCGACAGCTCCTGCAGCGCAGGAATATCGACCGTGAGATTCGGTGCACCGTTCGCAAAAGGAATGCCTTCCTTCAGGCAGGCCCACGCATAGAGCATCGAGGGAGCAATATCCGGATCGTCTTCGACAAGACCCTTCTCGAAGGCCTCCAGCGTCATGTGGACGGGCTTGGGCTCGATATAGATCTCCGTCGAACCGCACCAGATCATCACCTGGCGATCGGTCTTCGACTTGAACTCCGCAATATCATTGCGAATCTGGTTCGCGAGGTCGCACTTGTTCTTGCCGATCTTCTGCACCTTCGGGTCGAGACGCTTGACCCAGCGCTGGTCGAACACAGCAGGCATCGGCTCGATGGATTCGAGGAAGGGCCGCATGCTCTCGAGCTGGTCGCGGTCGAGCACACCGGCGGTCTTCGCAGCGTCATACAGATTGCCGCCGAAGATATCCCAGCCGGTAAAGACGATGTCGTTCAGGTCTGCAAGGGGAGCCCAGTTCCGGATCAGCGGGGTGTTGTCATCGGTGCGCTTGCCCAGACGAATGGTACCCATCTGCGACATCGACCCGATGGGCTTGGCAAAGCCGCGGCGAACCGCTTCCACGCCGGCGATGAGAGTGGTCGCAACCGCTCCCATTCCGGGGATCATAATTCCTAGTTTTCCTTTGGCAGGCGTAATATCCGCTGCCTGTGGGCTGGCGGTGCCAGATGTTGACATGAAATGGTGTTACCTTCCGTCCGAGATGTCCGTCGTGGGAAATATTTCCTTATAGCGGCCCCGATAGTATCGCCCATGGCGGAAGCCTTAGGCAAACCTGCGTATCGCCGGTATCGTACCCGTTGTAATTCTTTGCTTCCGCCCCGTGCCGTGCCATGAGACGATGGCGGCATGGAAGCCGTCTCCACCCCCGTCACGCCCAACTCCAGAGCACGCCTGGGCTGGCTGGCCTTCGTGGTGCTCGCCTGCGCACACTTCTCCGTGCTGTACGTCTGGAGGAGCCCCCAATTCCTGAACTTGGTGCGCTACTCCCACGGAGAGGAACAGCTTCCCTACCAGGGCCGCGTCCTGATGGCCTGGGTGCTGGGCCTGACCGCCGGCAACAGCCATCTTGCTCCGCTGCTGCTCCGGCTCGCCTCCCACCTGCCACTGGAATTTCACAACCCCTATCTGGTCGTTCTCCTGTTTACAGCCTTCTTCTCGATGCTGGCCGCCATCCTGGCAGCACGAGCCAGCCTTCTACACCTCACTCATGACCATCAGTTTGCCTCCTGGGCCGCGCTCCTGACGCTCTACATGGCGTACTTCAACCTGGTTGATGTCTACGGCCTGAGCTACTCCCTGCCCTACGACGTCCCCT
Organism: Granulicella mallensis; assembly: GCF_014203225.1. Taxonomy (GTDB): domain Bacteria; phylum Acidobacteriota; class Terriglobia; order Terriglobales; family Acidobacteriaceae; genus Granulicella; species Granulicella mallensis_A. The sequence goes on from NZ_JACHIO010000001.1 coordinate 17,620, forward strand.
CCCTCGCACTCTTCAGCCTCGCAGTATGGCTGGTCTTCACGCAGCGCTACTGGCTGCTACTGCCAGTCTTCCTCGTCGGCACGCTCAACCGCGAGACCTTCTGCTTCATCACGGTCTTTCTCGTGCTCTATGCCTGGTTCGGCGCCAACACCTCCGAATCGCGGGCGGCAGCCATGCGCCGCATCGTCCCGCACGTCGTGATCCAGGCGATTGTGTGGGTCGCGCTTCGTCTCTGGCTGCATCATCACTTTCTGCAGAATGGCTTCGAAGCCGGGCAGCAAGGAGGAGGCTTCTTCGACCTCCATCTCCTGCACAACCTCAAATCTCTGCTGAACCCCTTCCAGTGGCCGCTGCTCCTCGGGCTCTTCGGATTCACCCTGCCCTTGCTGATCCACAGCTATCGCTGGATCAGCGACCGCGCGCTGGCACGCTCCGTCGCCATCCTGCTGCCGCTATGGGCCTTGGCGATGCTGCTCGTCGGCGTGGTCGTTGAAATCCGTGTCTTCGACGAACTGACCGTATTCCTCGTGCCATGCATCGGGCTGATCGTCTGGAACCGCTGGGTGCTCCCAGCCAGGCGCTAACGAATAGGAGTCCTCCCATCACCGAGCTTTTTCCCATCCTGGACGCCGCCCTTGCCGACACCACCATCCGCTCTGGGGAGTGGCTCGCCTGCAAACCCGGTTGCCATCAGTGCTGCATCGGCGTCTTCCCGATCTCGCAGCTCGACGCCGAAACGCTGCGCACAGGCCTGGCCGCCGCCGATCCTGCTGTCGCCCATCGCATCGGGATTCGCGTCGAAGCAGCGCGAAGCCGGCTCAGCCGCGACTTCCCCGGAGACCCTGCCACCGGCCTGCTCTTCACCGAACCCCATCACGAAGAGGCCTTCGACGACTTCGCGAACGAAGAGCCCTGCCCTGTGCTCGACCCAGTCACCGGCACCTGCGACCTGTACGCCTTCCGACCCGTGCAATGCCGCACCTTCGGGCCTCCTGTGCGCAATGAAGACGACGGCCTCGGCGTCTGCGAACTATGTTTCATCGACGCCCCCGCCAGCGAAGTCGCTCGTTGCGAGATGGATCAGAGCTGGCGTCCCCTGGAAGAGAAACTGAGCTCCGAAGCCGAACAACGCACCGGCCTGCAAGGACCAACAATCATCGCCTTCGCACTAGCTCAACTCTCAACTCGTAGCTCGTAACTCGTAGCTCGTAGCTCGTTAATGACGGACTGATCACCACGGAACAAGGGCCTTGGGGACACACTCTGGCAATTCGGGAATCGTACAAAATGAGATTCGGGCCAAGCTTAGCCCCGAAGGGGCTAGAACCGGACGAAAACAACTCACCACTAGAAGAAACCTACTCCTCCGTCACCCCATTGGCTGTAGCTGGCGACGCTACCGTACCCGGCGTCGCCGTAGCAGCAGGCACAACCGCGCCTCCCTTCGTCAACACCGTCCTTCCGGAAGGCACAACCGGCTTGGCAACCGCCACATTCTTCGCCTCCGCCTCGCGGAGGTCCAGCGTGGGAGCATTCTTTGGCATCGCAAAACGATCATGGCTGATATACGCCACAAAGATCGCGGCGGTGGTCGTGGGCGAAAGCACGATCAACGGCACACCATACTTCTTCAACAGGCTCTCAGACACACCCTGAATGGCATGGCTTCGGGGAATCTCCCCCTTCACCTGCGGAATCACGAACACCTGCAACCCGGTCTCCGGATGCTTGACCGAATAGTGCGCCAATCCGCGTGCCACGGACTTCGGCGAGGTGATACCGAAATCCCCAATAAAATTGCGATGAATAGCGTGAGGATAGAAGCGATTGATCGTCACCCGTACAAAGTCCGCACAGTTGATAAACGCTCCGTTATAGCGCTCGACGTTCTTGCGGTCATTGAACGCGGCAATCAGTCCCGCATCCTGCTCGGGAGTGGTCTTCACACTGAAGCCGTAGATCGTACGGTCATACGACGAGCCGACCAGTTGATACCAGTTGCCCGGAGGCGCTTTTCCATCCTCGAGATCAGGTGCAATCGCCTCAAGATGAGCCCGGCGATAGGCGTCGCGTATCAGAATCTCGCCCGCACGATCCATCGTCTCGGGAATCTGCTCCGGAGAGTCCACCGCGTACAGGTAAGAAACCAGCGGCATCGCAAGCCAGTCATATTGGTCGATGCCGTCGTAGCGACTGAGGACCACACCCAGCTCGCCCTCCCGGCAAGCCCGCAGCTTCGTCGGCGACTCCGCGCACACGTGATCCAGGTAAACGGCCGAGTGGCCGGCAGGATTGATTCTGGACAATCCGCCATAGGGTTGCTCGACCAGCACCGCCACCGAAGCGTGCACCGGTAGACCGAACAACAGAACCAGGCAAAAGAGAGCTGAGGTCACGCCACAAAAGCCCGGAATGCTACCGGATTGTCGTAGATGCCTTTCCTGGGCTCTCATCGAGGTCCTCCTGGGCGTAACAGCTCCGGACACCCCGTTTTGCCGGATTGCACTACCACTCACTTTAATTAAACGTCGCCTTTACAAAAAATGTCGCGCGCAAAAGCATTGAATATTTGCGAGATAATCGACCTAGATGCCTTTCTCAAACGCAGCCGTCCGAAATCTGACGCTGGCCATTACGGGAGCGAGTGGTTCGCTCTTCGCGCGCGAAATGCTTCGTTTGTTAGATGCAGACGAGCGCGTGGCACACGTCCACCTGGTGGTCTCGCCGAGTGCACTGCGGGTATTGGCAGAGGAATCCGGTATTAACGGCCGTAACTCCATGGTAGAAAAGCTACTTGGCCGAAGCTCCACAAAGATCGTGCAACTCGCCTATGAAGATATCGGCGCCCCCATCGCCAGCGGATCTTACCCCTGCAACGGCATGATCGTGCTCCCCTGTTCCATGGGAACGCTCGCCGGCATCGCCCATGGACTGGCGGGAAACCTGATCGAACGGGCCGCCGACGTTTGCCTCAAAGAGCGGCGGCGGCTCATCCTGTGCGTACGCGAAACGCCGCTGAACCTCATCCACATCCGCAACATGGCCGCAGCCTCCGAGGCAGGAGCCACGATCTTTCCCGTGATTCCCACCTTCTACAACCATCCCCAGACGGTCGAAGACATCGCGCACAACTATGTCCACCGCGTGCTGCAGCATATGGGCCTGCCACAACCCAACGCGTTCCAATGGAACCCGGCCGCCGATTCAGAGCCTTAGAGCGTGTAATCCAATTGCGCGCAGCGCGTTCCCCGATGCTTCAGCATCGGGGAGACGGAGGGAGCCGTAGCCTTTAGGCTACGGAATATGGCTAGGCAATAAATTGGGCTTTAGCCCCGGGCCGTTTGCCGATGCAGGCAAGAGGCCCAAGGTGAAACCCACTTCACTCTAACGACCCGCCCCTAAAAACTCAATGCATCCGCGCAAGCGTACGCACACTCCCCGAAGGTGCAGGATTCGTCTTCAGGAAGTCCGCCGTAGCCGAAGCCACCTTTGACGGGCAGGTCTTCGGAGCCAGATGTCCACACCCTTCGACAATATCCAGCTCAGACCGTGGATCGAGATCGTGAAACTGCCGTCCGACCGACAGTGGCAGTAACTGGTCGTCCGAGCCCCACACAATCAACAACGGCGGTACAAGCGTGCTCAGCCTCGCATCCACCACGTCTTTGCCCGACCGCATGGATTGCATGCTGCGGTCGACGACCCATTGGTTCGCGGCAAAGGCTCGCAAGGCATCCCGCCGAACAAACGCAGGCACCGTGCCACCGTGGGGCTCCAGAAGGTCAGCAAGCCGTTGCAGCGCTGCGCCATCGGCAGGATGAAACAGTACCGAGATATCCTGCGGCTCATACGCCAGACCGGCACTGTCGTACAGGACCACGCGATCCACCAACTCAGGATGATCCAGCGCGACCTTCAGCGTGACCCAGCCCCCCATCGACCATCCGCCGATATCCGTCTTCTGCAAGCCAAGCGCCTGGATAAAGTCCACCACGAACTTCGCCTGCGTATCCATGGAATAGTCGCTGTCTGCGGGCCTGGGAGAACGGCCATAGCCGAGAAGGTCCGGTGCATAGACGTGGAAACCGGCCTTTTTCAGCCGCTTGAGCATCGGAGCCCAGCTCTCGGAGCTATCGCCAAGGCCATGTACCAGCACCAGGGGCACTCCGCCACCGGAGATAGGCGGCTCCGCTTCGTAGTAGTGCACACGGCCTTCGGGAGTCATAACGTAGTTGCTATGAACATGCGCCAGGAACAGGCCAAGGTGGATGCTCTGCCTCTGGACCCAGAGTGGCCGCTCATAGAAAGCAAGGCCGCCCAGCAGTCCGAGCACAATGACCAACAGGAACAGGCGTAGCAGCGTTCTCATCGCAGATCCTCGTTTTACAACAACTGCTATCCACTCTACTAGCGTGGTGAGTCATTCATTCGCTGAATAACCCGGATTCCCCATAGCGCGAAGCGCGTTCCGTGACGCTTCAGCGTTACCGAGGCGGAGGGAGCCGTAGCCTTTAGGCTACGGAATAAGGGCCAGGCAAGAATCGGGCTTTAGCCCCGGGCCTTTTGTTCGCAGCCGAAAGAAGGCCCGGGCCTAAAGGCCACATCTTTGCTATGCCTCTATTTCCGTAGCCTAAAGGCTACGGCTCCCTCCGTCCTCGCTGAACAAACCATCCTTCTTCAATGAACGAAATGACTCACCACACCAAGCTTTATTTCAGAGGCTTGCCATACTCCTCACCGAACACCGTGTGTGAGATATCGAAGCGTCCGCCATCGTACTTGTCAGGCCCACGAAGCTGCCCAACGGCCAGCAGGCCGACGACCCAATAGCTCATCGGCAGCCGCAGCGTCTCGCAGACCTTGGCCTGCTCAAACCCTTCCATCGGTGCGGTGTCATAGCCCATCACCTCGGCCATCAACATCATCGAGGTAAGGGCCATCATCACATGCTTGTTCAGCCATCCGCGCATCTGTTCGTCGGTAAAGCCCGACAGATAGGACGGGACACTATTGGCGGCCTGCGCGGCATAACTCTCCGGCATCCCCGCGGCACGACCCATCCGCAGCATCTCGTCCAGATCCTTGCGCCAGCCATCGCGGTCGCCACAGGCAACGATCACTGCGGAGGCCTCCTCGATCTTGGCCTGGTTGTAGCTTGCCGCGCGCAACCGCTTGCGCTGCTCCGGCTGCTGCACCACGATAAAGCGCCACGGCTGCATGTTGTACCCGCTTGGAGCATGCAATCCCGCATCCAGAATCTGTCGCAGGTCGCTGGCGGGAATCGGCTCCCCATCGAAACTCGGGGTAGCACGCCGGTCGCGAATCGCCTGGGCCAGTGACTTTTGTGTTTTTGGCATCATCGTCCTCCAAATGCAGCTAGATCTTTCAGTTGTTCTATCTTTACGATCTTTATCGTTTGTTTTTATCTTTAAAGACGCTGTCCGTCATTTGAATCGATCCCTGTTACAGCTCAGGGAATCTTATCCATGTCCAGAGAAAGAACCACGGGGTTCTGTTGCGGGATATCTCCAAAGACAAGCACAGCGCTATAACCCTGTCGCAACTCCGGATGGGCATCGATCAGGGCCTTGGCGACAGCCTCGCCGTGCGTGTGAAGCGCCTCCGCAGTAGCGTTGGCATCCGCCGCGTAGTGCAGCACCAGGTGAAGACTCTTATCGTCAGGCGCGCTCTCGCTGCTGAGCGAGGTGAACCGGAACTCTACGTCATTAGCAGCCTTGAGGACGAGCGGTGTCGTAGTGCTCGGCCCCTCTGGCATATCGGCAAGTTCGGGGGGAGCGGCTATCCTCTGCTCCGAATGCAGCTTATCCAGCAGCGTGCTCGTGACAAAGCTCGCCGGACTCAGAAGTTCATCCGCCTGGCGGAAGTACAGCCACGCCAGCCAGGACTGCTTCGTCCTTGCATGCTCGCGTGCGGCAGTCCAGTACCAGAGACCGTCGTGCCCGGCGGCGGAACGCGCGTGCGGATAAAACCCGGCCATCTTCCATCCGCCGGCATCCTGCAACAGGAACGACAGCAGCCAGGGATGAGCGCCACCTGTGGCCTCAACCATCGCAAAAGCATAGCGTCCGGGAGGCAGCGCCGCGATGGAAAAATCCACCTCGGAGGTAGTGCCCTTCAGCGGGCAGCTAAAGTCGGCCTCGCTCGTATCGCCGGCCTTGCGCGCAGTTGCATCAAGCACATAGAGCTGAGTCACGCTCAGGTTGTTGCCCGCGAGCTTCTCGCTCGTCGTCCGCACCAGGTATTCGGTCGGGGCGAAGTTATTGGCGTACTCCGGGATCGTGATGGCCTTGAGTGCGGCGATATCGCCGGCCTTGACCGCCGTCCCCAGCGTATGGGCAGCGCCCGCGAGTGTGTCGCGTAAAGCAGGCTGTAGCGCGGCCTGGGTCGTGCAGCTCTGGGCGAAAACCGGCACACTGGCAACCGGCAGCAACGCAAGAGCGATCGCAACCGGCAAAGCACGTTTTACGGTCGACCCGGTAATGGTTCGGATACGTCTCAAAATACCTCTCTTGACACCGTTCTGGATACCGCTCTGGGAGCCCGCGTCTGAATGGCGCTCCCCGCACAGCATACGAAGGTGGACGCTCCGAGTCCAGTGGCACGGCCTTCGACCGTCAAAGCGAGCTTATCAAGCTCGCCATAAAGAGGCACAGCGTATTCTTGATCTGCAAGGCTACCTTCCTGCGAGCACACACGTCCCACCCTAAAGAGATGACTTCCTATTCCAACTCGCGCCTCCGGCAGATTGCAGTGTCTGCGTTCGCCGCCTTCAGCTTTGCCGCAGGCAGCCTCAGCGCGCAGGCACTCCCTGGGGCAACGCCTCAAGCCTCTACGCTGCCGGCAAACTCCCCTACAGCGCTGCCCACGCCGATCGCGGCAAACCCGGTCACACCCACCACACCTGCCCATCGCGCGACCGTCACCTACGCCGCCGGCATGCTCAATGTACGGGCAGACAACTCCAGCCTGAACCAGATTCTGCGCGAGATCAGCCGCCTCACCGGGATGAAGATTACCGGCGGCGTGGTCGACGAACGGGTCTTCGGCAACTACGGCCCGGCAGAGCCCTCAACGATTCTGGCAACGCTTCTGGGCGGCACGGGAAGCAACATCCTGTTACGCGAGTCCGACACCAACTCACCAACGGAGCTGGTCCTTACCCCGCGCAACGGAGGCCCAACCCCTCCGAACCCAAACGCTCCTGGTTTTGACGACGGTGCCGACGGCGGTGAGACCCAGAACGTCTCGCAACCCGTGCCACCCAGGCTTCTGCCAACGCGGCCCGGCTTCCCGCAGGCTGGCTCTCAGCCACAAGCCACGCAGCCAGCCAGCGGCCCGCAGAGCATTCCCCAACCTGCAAACAATGTGAATGGGAGTCCCTCGAACACCTCCCCGACCGCCTCGACCTTGCCTGTAACGAACTCTGTGCCAACCGACGCCGTCCCCACTCCGTCGACTACGCCGTCCACCTCCGGCATCGTAGACGCCCCCAATCCGCCGCCCCCCGACAGCACGACAGGCACGTCTTCCAACGGTGCCAAGACACCGGAACAGATCTACCAGCAGTTGCAACAACTGCAGAAGCAACAGCAGAACACAACGCCTGCACCGACTACGCCGCCGGCAACCCCGCAATAAGCATTTGAACGGTCGTCATAGCTTGAATCGCCGTCATAGCTGGGATGGTCGTCGCAGCTTGAATGATGGGTCACAGCACGAAGCGCGTTCCGTGACGCTTTAGCGTCGCGGAGACGGAGGGAGCCGTAGCCTTCAGGCTACGGAATAAGGGCTCCACGAGAATTGGCCTTTAGGCCCGGGCTCTTTGTTAAGGCAGGCAAGTAATCTGGACGAAGCTCCAACGGTCACATGACGTGGATGATCGTTCTACCCTTCAATCGCAACATGCACGGCAGGACTCGATACGCGTTCCTTCGCAGCCGCCATCGCGTGCATGCGGAAGATGCGAAACATGATCTGGCAGATGCCGTAGGTCAAAAGGACACCCAACGCCAACGACGCAGCCACGGCACACACCAACATCAGGGAACTGATCACATCCGCCTCCAGCAGAGTTGAAACTGACAATCCTAAACACGACTCCCGAAAAGATTAATCCCGAAGTCCTCAATAAAGGATGAATGGACACGGATTTCTCCGCCCCATGCCATTCTGATGCAACTTTTAGTCCCTGCACGGTGAAAATTTTAAGAACTGTTGACCATCAGGGAACATTTCCCTGTCCGCGCCTGAAACCCCTTCCGGCCCAGAACCTTGTATCCTAAAGTTTTGGCCGCTTTCGGTATTTGACATCGCATGAGCCTTACTCACATCAACGTCCGCGGCGCCCGCCAGCACAACCTGCGGGACGTCTCTGTCTCCATCCCGCGCAACACTCTGACGGTTGTCACCGGCCTGTCCGGTTCCGGCAAGAGCTCGCTCGCCTTCGACACCATCTACGCCGAGGGCCAGCGCCGCTACGTCGAAACCCTTTCGGCCTACGCCCGCCAGTTCCTCGACCAGATGGAGCGCCCCGACGTCGACTCCATCGACGGCCTCTCCCCCGCCATCTCGATCGAGCAGAAGACCACCTCCCGCTCGCCGCGCTCCACCGTCGGCACCATCACCGAGATCTACGACTATCTGCGCCTGCTCTACGCCTCCGTAGGCCAGCCCCACTGCCCCAACTGCCACCGGCCCATCTCGCGCCAGTCCGCCGAGCAGATCGTCGCCCAGATCGTCGAGCGCAACCGCACCGACTCCCCCGGCGAGCGCATCACCGTCCTGGCGCCGGTCGTGCGCGGACGCAAGGGTGAGTTCCGCGAAGAGCTCGAAGCGCTGGACAAAAAGGGCTACCGCGTCCGCATCGACGGCGAGATGACCGAAGTCGAAGAGGGCATGCGCCTCGAAAAGCGCAAGAACCACACCGTCGAAGCCATCGTCGACCGCATCATCCTGAAGCCAACCGTCGATGAAGAAGGCCAAACCACCTTCGACACCCGCCGCCTCGCCGTCGCCGTAACCACCGCGCTGCAACTGGCCAACGGGCTCGTGCTCATCGGCCTGCAGGCCCCCGGCGGCACCTACAACGAGACGCTCTACAGCTCCTCGATGGCCTGCCCCGACTGCGGCATCAACGTCCCCAAGCTCGAGCCGCGCAGCTTCTCGTTCAACTCCACCTACGGCGCCTGCCCGGAGTGCCACGGCCTCGGCTCCATCTACGACTTCGATCCCGCCAAGACCATCACCGACTGGTCGAAGCCGCTGCTCGACGGTGCCATGGGCCCCGGCTCAGCCTCGCAATACCTGCTCAAGCTCATCAAACTGGCCGCCGACAAATACAAGATCAACCTGAAGCAGCCCTTCTCCGATCTGAGCAAGGAGCACCAGGACCTGCTGCTCTACGGCCCGCCACGCAATGAGGCCGGCCGCACCGGCTTCCACGGCATCTTCGCCTGGCTGCGCGACACCCTCGAAGACACCAAATCCGAGGGCTATCGCGACTACATGATGCAGTACATGTCCGCGACCGAGTGCCCTCAGTGCCACGGCAAACGCCTTCGCCCCGAATCTCTCGCCGTCACCATCCCCTTGGCCGACGCCGCGGCCCATCCGCCCTCAACGAAGGACGAGACCGAGCCCCTCGAAAGCTCCGACGCGCGGCGCGATGCCTCCATCGCCGACTTCACCTCGCTCTCGCTTGAACGGGCTCTGCTCGGCGCACGGTCCATGCACTTCAGTGGGCGCGACCGCCTCATCGCCGACCGCTTGCAGCGCGAGATCATCGAGCGCCTCGAGTTCCTCAATGCCGTAGGCCTGGGCTATCTCTCTCTCAGCCGTTCCGCCGCAACGCTCTCCGGCGGAGAAGGCCAGCGCATCCGCCTCGCCACACAGATCGGCTCGCGGCTTCGCGGTGTGCTCTACGTGCTCGACGAACCCTCAATCGGGCTGCACCAGCGCGACAACCAGCGGCTCATCTCCGCGCTTGAAAACCTGCGCGACATCGGCAACACCGTCCTCGTCGTCGAGCACGACGAAGACACCATGCGCAAGGCCGACTACATCCTCGACCTCGGTCCCGGCGCGGGTAAGAACGGCGGCTTTCTCATGGCCTCGGGCACGCCCGCCGAGATCATGGCGAATCCCAACTCCGTTACCGGCCTGTACCTCAGCGGCAAGATCGACATCATCACCCGACCCACGCCGGACAAGGCTCCGCGCCCCGTCACCGGCAAGTGGCTCTCGGTCGAGGACGCTCGCTCCCACAATCTGCAGAACGTCACGGCTCACTTCCCTCTCGGCGTGATGACCGTCATCACCGGCGTCAGCGGCTCGGGCAAGAGCACGCTGGTCAACGACATCCTGTACCGCTCGCTGGCCAAGGAGCTCTACGGCTCGCGCGAAGAGCCCGGCGAACACAAGGCCATCCACGGCGCGGCGCAGCTCGACAAGGTCATCCAGATCGACCAGTCCCCCATCGGCCGCACGCCACGCTCCAACCCCGCCACCTACACCGGCGTCTTTACCGCCATCCGCGACCTCTTCGCCATGCTGCCGGACTCGCGCGAGCGCGGCTACAAGCCCGGTCGCTTCAGCTTCAACGTGATGGGTGGCCGTTGCGAGGCCTGCCAGGGCGAAGGCCAGCGCCGCATCGAGATGAACTTCCTGCCCGACGTCTACGTCCTGTGCGACGTCTGCAACGGACGCCGCTACAACCAGGAGACGCTCGCCGTAAAGTTCAACGGCTACTCCATTGCCGACATCCTCGACCTGCCCATCGAAGAGGCCCTGCCTGTCCTGAAAGACATTCCGGCGGTCAACCAGAAGCTACAAACGCTGGTAGACGTCGGCCTCGGCTACATCCACCTCGGCCAGTCGGCGACCACGCTCTCCGGCGGCGAGGCGCAGCGCATGAAGCTCGCGCGCGAACTCAGCAAACGCCAGACCGGACGCACCCTTTACCTGCTCGACGAGCCCACCACCGGCCTCCACTTCGACGACGTGCGCCGCCTGCTCGAAGTGCTGCATCGCCTCACCGACCTCGGCAACACCGTCATGATCATCGAGCACAACCTCGACATCATCCGCAACGCCGACTACCTCATCGACATGGGCCCGGAGGGCGGCGAGGGCGGCGGCACCATCGTCGCACAGGGACCGCCCGAACTGGTCGCCCGCGAACCGCGCTCTTACACCGGACAGTTTCTTGCGCGCTATTATGAGAGCGCAGGAACTCTTACGGCCAGCAAACATCTGCCGCCGATAGAGCTGCCCGACCTGCAGAAGAAGCCAGCCAAACCGAAGTGGATCGCGCCGGAGAAAAAGACCGGCGTACCGACAGCCTCGAAGACAAAACCGGAGTCGGACGCGCAGAAGAAACTGTCCGCAAAGAAAACCGCCACCAAGAAGACCGCAATAAAAAAAGGCTCTAAGTAACCTCTGAACAAGTGTCTGGCTTTGAAAGGGCGGTATTTTAGTACCGCCGTAAGACTCCTGAAATTCGTGCGGCTTTAGCCGCGGAGGGAATACCGCCCCCCACTTAAGAGCTTCCCAGGGCTAAACTCAACGCCGCTACACCGCACGGCCCATTACCGACTGTCTTCCATGAACAACTCTCCCATCATCGAACCTGTACGCGACGAAGCGCTCGACATCCAGCACGACACCGATCCCGCGAAGGACCACGGGCCGGCGAAGCGGATTCCGCACCTTGGACACGCCCTCCTGTTCTTCTCGCTCGCCTCGACCTGGCTGGCCTTCTGCGCCCTTGGCTTTGCCGCCGCCGCACACATCCAGACGGATGAGGCTGCGCGCCAGCACCCCGCCCTCGGACTCGCCGCCCAGGCCCTGGGCTACCTGCTTACGCTGCTCACCTCCTTCTGGCTCTTCCCCCGCCTGTGGGAGCGCTCCTTTCTGCACGGCATTCAGTGGAACGTCCTCGCCGCCCACCGGCGCTGGATGTGGATCGTTCCGGCAGCCATCGCGGTGAGCTTTGCCTCGCAGGGCATGGATCGCTTTCTGCCGCCCTCCCCAATCAGCGACCCCATCACCGAGATCATGCACACCTCCCTCGGCGCGTGGGCCGTCACGATCTTCGGGGTTCTGCTCGCACCGCTGGGAGAAGAGATCGCCTTCCGTGGCTTCCTGCTTCCCGCCTTCGCCACGGCGTACGACTGGCTCTCCCTGGAGCGCACTCCTGCGGGCCTGAGCCGCTGGGAAAACTCCTCCGGTCACACCCGCTCCGCCGTGATCTTCGCGGCCATCTTTTCCAGCATCCCGTTCGCGCTGCTGCACGCAGGACAGCTCTCGCACAACTGGGGCGCGGTCGGCGTGATCTATACCGTGAGCCTGATCTTCTCGTACGTACGCGTCCGGACACACTCCGTGGCCTGCTCGACTCTCATGCACGCCACCTACAATCTGACGATCTTCGCCATAGCTCTTTTCTCTACAGGCGGTTATCGCCACCTCGAACGATTGAATTCATAGCGGTTTTATAAAGTTTTCACGCCGCGATAGCCTACACTGGGGCGGAGGTACTTCGCATGGCAGTTTTGCGTACGTGCCCCCGTTGTGGTTCAAAAGAAGTACTCCGGTCCCGCAGAAGACCAATTGAGCACCTTCTGTTCCTGTATAGGCCCTATCGCTGTACAGATTGTCAGTATCGGTTCTTTTCCTTCGTGGGGTTGAGCGAAAAGAAATAGCGCAGCTTCATCCAGGCGCACCTTCATCTACCGGATGGCCTCTAAGCCGTCTTAAAACACCCTGCGGCCCGATTACGAGACCGCTACTAAACTCGTGGGCCATCACCTGCCGTCCGACGATCTGAGCTGCATTATCGCGGACGGCAGCTTTTGCTTAGGGTGTGTCACCCAATTGCTTTTGGAGTGAAGCCGGACTGTGTAAATAGCAAGCGGCGGCACGGTTTCGTTAAGGGCATGGCTTCAGCCATGCCGTAAATAACAGGCCAAAGGCCATACCTTTCTGCCGAAGGCCGGAGTGGAGGCGCAGCCGGAACGACTAAATTGCCTTCCTTCGTGTCGCCCAGATGGCATAAGGAACAACCTGGACACCTTCGTGGATGTTGCTACGCGTCTCGCAGCAACCAAAGAAAGCAGTTTAGTTGTTCCGGCTGCTCCTCCACTCCGGGTCCTTCGACTACGCTCCTGCGGAGCCGCTTTTGCGGCCCTTCCGGTTCGTCCTTCAACAAACCGTTTGCATTGACCCAATTCTCCAGCCCATGCTAGCGTCAGAACATGGCGTTTCCTCTGCATCCTTGTTGTCGCTGCCACCAGCCCCTCGCTGGGTGAGCTGCGACAGTCTCAGAGACTCCTGAAATTCCCTCTCCAAAGCTCATCCAGAACTCATCCTTGGTTCAATAGTTCCGTCCACAAGCCGGCATCCATGCCTGGGCTCGATGGCGACGGTTCAGCTCTGGAGATATCCCATGCAACTCGCAGCACAGGAACAATTCGCACACGACATCATCACTTCATGGACAGCGGAAAGCCAAAGCTACGCAGTGCCGAGAACGCCCGAAGAACTCGCCGGCATCGTCTCGCAGTTCGCATCGTCAGATGGCTGGCTAGACCGTGTGCGGCTGCGCGCCGGCGATCGCTGGTATGAGCGGCTATACCACGGCTCCGACCACGACATCTGGGTGATCAGCTGGATGCCCGGGCAATCCACCGGCTTCCACGACCACGGTGAGTCCGCGGGAGCCTTCGTCGTAGCGACCGGCGTTCTTGAGGAGCATCGTCCTGGTGAGCAATCCCGCGTGATATATCCGGGCCAGCCGCGCGCCTTCGGTTCCGAGTACGCGCATGATGTCCGTAATGCCTCCCTCGCGCCGGCCATCAGTATTCACGCCTATTCGCCTCCGCTTACGGATATGAACGAGTACGAGCTGGATGGGAATCAGCTGGTTCCGCGCGAAAGCGCCTCAGAACGGGCTGAGACACTGACTCAGGAGCGACACGTGCAGAACCCGAAACCCACAAAACCAGCTGGCGCCTTGAGCATTGAGCAGATGCTTGCAGCAGCACGTGCTCGATTCCGACGGCTATCTCCGGGGGAGGCCCATGAGGCGGTGGCCAGAACAGGGGCAATCCTCGTCGATATCCGGCCCGAAGGCCAGCGCGCGATCGAGGGTATTATTCCGGGGGCGTTGATCGTCGAGCGTAACGTGCTCGAGTGGCGGTTCGACCCTGCATCCAGCGCTCGGCTGCCGGTCGCAACCGATCATGATCTTCAGGTAATTGTGTTCTGCTCCGAAGGCTATACCTCAAGCCTCGCGGCCGCGTCTCTGCAGGATCTCGGGCTCTGGCGTGCGACGGATATGGTGGGCGGATTCCATGCATGGCACGCAGCAGGTCTGCCGATTGTGCCGCCAGGCAAGGCTTCCTAAAATCTGTCCCGCTGAAAAGCGGCAGGGTTCAATTCCTGTACTTTGTTGCCCTGGCATGAACACCCTTAGGGTTGAGGCGTGTCCGTGCTTCCAGCCTTCTTTGAATGGTGGAACGGCTTCGCGATCAACCGTCCGGTGCCTTTGCCGATCTTGCCGGCTCCCTTGGCAGCGCCTACGCCAGCCTCTCCAGCACCTTTACCGACATTCCCGACCGCCCCCACAGGATGCAGCGTGACCAGGTCGCCGGCTCCCTTGCCGACGCCCTCGGCCCCCTTGCCTGCGCCTTTGCCAATGTCGCCGCTGCCGCTGCCAATATCCCCTCCAGCGCTACGTTTATGTTTTTGTGGCTGGGCCGCGGGAGCAGGTTGAGATTGCGGAGTCTGAGGCTGAGGGGAGTTCTGGCCGACGGCAACAAGACTAAAAGCCAGTGGCAATAGAAATAAGAGTGTGACAGGAGTTTTCATAAGCAACCTCACTCAAATTGGATGCATAGCTGTTCAAACACGGCTATACGCTTCACCAGCCCAATGAAGGATGTGATGTACGTCCGATACGACCTTAGAGCGAATTAAGCTCTCTGCACGCATAGCTTTTATCTTGCGTTTCCCCACAGAATCGTCATCCTGAGCGGAGTGTCCCAGCCTTTGGGGACACGGAGTCGAAGGACCCCGAGGGTTGACCTCTCGCCGATACTCTTCGTCCCTTTTCGCCCCCGAGCCTGGACTCTCGTGCGGGAAAAGGTCCCGACCCTCTGGGCGACATCAAGTCCTTCGGGGTCCTTCGACTCCGCACCTCGCAAAAAACGCGAGGCGCTACGCTCAGGATGACGTCTCTGTGGGGAACAAGATATGTGATTCGTTGTTGTCCCCGATTCGTCAGACACGACCGAAAGCCCAATTCTTGCCTGCCCCTTGTTTCCGTACGGCCCCCTCCGTCCTGCGACGCTGAAGCGTCGCGGTTTGCACTTCGCGCTATAGGGATAACCCTGGTTCTTCAATGAACTAAAAACTCACCACATGAACTAAAGCGTCACGTTTACGCCGAGCCGGGGTTTCGCGAGACGCAGCTCGTGATCCAGGTTCATCCGCGGCTCACTCTCACATTCCAGAACGAGCGTCGTTATCGGATGGTCCGGAACCTCCACCGGGAGCCCTGTGATATGCACCCTCCAGGCATCCTGTGTGAACGCAAGGGAGGTAGAGCTCTTCAGCAGACGCACCGACTTCACCTTCGTCTGCAGCCCCGAAAGCGAAACATCGCTGCCCGGCCAGAAGTGAACGTGCATATAAAGCGTGTTCGCGCGTCGCGTAAACATCGCATACGAAGGCCGCCACGGCTGGCAAGGGTCGGTGTTGAAGATCGCTTCCCCGTTGCCCTTCAGCCAATCTCCAACCTCGGTCAGGATCCGCACCGCCGGTTCTGGAAACGTGCCGTCTGCCCTAGGACCGACGTTGATCAGAAAATTGCCCTGATCCCGAGCGCAGGTAATCAGATTCCGCAGGTGCGTGCGGGGCGACTTCCACTCATCATCCGCCGCATCGTAACCCCAGCTTTCATTCAGGGTCATGCAGCTCTCCCAGGCTCGTCCATTGTTGGCTGCGATAATGCTCTGCTCTGGAGTGGAGAAGTCCCCAGCCGCATGATTGCGTCCGTTCACCACGATATCCGGTTGCAGCGCAAAGACCATCTTGTTCATGCGCTCGGCTTCCCAACCCTCGGCCTCCAGAGGCATTCCACCGTCGTACCAGAGGATGTCGATCTTGCCGTAGTTCGTGAGCAGCTCCCGAATCAGACCGAAGGTGTATTCGATGAAGCGCTTTCGCGCGGCTTCATCCACAGAGCTTCGTTCCCCGTCAGGATGATGCCAATCCATCAGGGAGTAATAGATGCCTACCGGCATCCCCGCTGCGCGAGCAGCTTCTACATACTCGCGAACGAGATCTCGTTTAGGCCCCTGCTTCATGGAGTTGAAGTCAGTGAGCTTCGTATCGAAGTTACAGAAGCCTTCGTGATGCTTTGCCGTGACCACCATGTATCGGGCGCCGGCTGCTTGCGCAATCCTGACCCACTCTTTGGCGACCCCAGGCTTGGGTGAAAATCTGCGAGCCAGGCTCTCATACTCAGACCACGGAATCGCTTCTTTCTCTACCGCCCACTCCTGGCGGCCGTGAAGGCTATAGAGACCGTAGTGAATAAAGAGTCCATACCGCGCCTCCTTCCACCACTTCAACCGGCGAATCTGGTCGGCCGTCGGTGCAGGAGAAGAGGCGTGCGCAGGGGGTGCCGGGCATGCTTGAGGCGCACTCGTTGCTTTCGTCTGAGCGTCCACGCCCATCACTGCGCTCGCTAACGCAGCCCCAGTGCCAACCAGCATACTCCGACGACTGATGTGATCCATCTCGCTCGCATTCTCCTCTTTCGAAACTTCTGATTGCAGGCTAACAGATTCGGTAATGAAACATTATTACCGCTGATGAATGTCTATCTGCTAGCATCAACCCACAAAGTTATGAAATTGCACACAACAATGACCCGGTTCGACTTCCTAAGAAATTCAGGCTTGATCGCAGCAGGCTTTACCTTTCTGCCGCACACCACATGGGCGACGATCAACAAACCCCAGGGCAGCAAGCAGGTGAGCACGGGAGAGCTGGCCGAGTATCAGATTGTTGTGCCCAGCCAGGCAAGCGCTGTAGAACAGCAAGCCGCCGAGAAGCTGCAACACTATCTGGGTGAGATCGCGCAGCAGAGCCCAGCGATCAGGCAGGAAGGCGACTATCGGAGCGGCCCCGCCTTCTTTATCGGTCAAACACGCTATGCAAAGGCACAGAAGGTCGACCTCAAGCAACTCAAAGAAGATGGATTTGCGTATTACCCTGCCGGGAAAAAACTGATCGTTGCCGGCGGCTCAGGCAAGGGAGCGCTGTACGGCATCTATGGCCTGCTGGAGCTCTGGGGCTTCAGGATGTACAAGTCCACGGTGATCCAGGTTCCTAACGTAACCTCGGTAAGCCTTCCGATCCATGACGTAGTGGTCGTTCCGGTGGTGGGATACCGCACCACCTCTTACCCGGATACTCTCACCCCGGAATATACAGACTGGCACAGGCTCTCTTCACGAGACGCATGGGGATTGTTCGTTCACACCTTCAACGAACTCCTTCCCCCGGACCAGTACGGCAAGACGCATCCCGAATACTTTTCTCTGATCGACGGCCATCGACAGCCGGGCGCGCAGCTATGCCTTTCCAATCCCGAAGTTCTCCAGATCGTGATTACCAACTTACGAGCGAAGATCGCCGCGAACCCCAGCGCCACCTATTGGTCGGTCAGTCAGAACGACAACGATCAGTACTGCCGCTGCGGCCCCTGCACGACGCTCAATACCCAGTATGGCAATGTACCCAGCGGATCGATCCTGTACTTCGTCAACGATGTAGCCAAAGCCTTTCCTGACAAAACAATTTCAACCCTGGCTTACTGGTACTCCAGGACTCCGCCTCAGAACATACAGGCCGAGCCCAACGTCAACATCATGCTGTGCAATATCGAAAGCCGACGGCACGCTCCGGTCTACGAGACAGATCCTCGCTTTACCCAGGAGTTCCTGGCCTGGAATAAGATCGCCAGCAATATTCTTATCTGGGATTACGATATCCAGTTCACGAATCTGGTAAGTCCCTTTCCAAATCTCCACACCATCAAACCCAACATCAAGTTTTTTACCGAGCACCACGTAAATTCGCTCTACATGCAGACGAACGGCCAGGTTGGCGGCGAGATGGCCGTGCTGAGAGCCTATCTCATCGCCGAATTGATGTGGAACCCGGACGCGGATGACAACGCGATTATCGATGAATTCCTGAAGGGCTACTACGGCGCGGCCGGGCCTTACATTCGTCAGTACATCGACAGGATGCGCGAGTCGCTGCTTGCCACCGGCTTCAAGCTCGACATCTTCGGCAGCCCGGAAGCTGCGAAAGACGCTTATCTGTCCGTGGACATGCTGAAGGTGTATCAGTCGTTATTTGACCAGGCAGAAAAGGCCGTTCAAACAAACTCGGAGCTACTTACGCGGGTAAAGATCGCGCGACTGCCTATCGTCTATGCGGAGATCCAGATCGGCCGCAACGAAGTCGATACGCCGCGAAGCATGTTCGCGCATACCGCGGATGGCAGGCCGTTCGTAAAGCCAGCGATGAAGGTACTGGTCTATCCCTTTGTAAGCTTGTGCAAAGAAGATGGAGTGACGAAGGTACGAGAAAGAAGCACAACGCCGGATGACTACCAGGCCTCCTATGACCGGGTCTTCCGCAAGATGGACGAGATCTCTCAGAACAAATCTTTCAAGAAAACAATCACTCCTGTAACTCTTCCTGAAGGGGGAGAGGCTGCCTTGCCAAAGCTGACGGACGGCATCTTCGGGTCCTGGGAGTCCTGGAGCTCGCCCGATGTTCATTGGGTGTATTACAAGGGGAAACACATGGATTTCGTCCTGGATCTTGGAGAGGTCACGGATGTTCAATCCATCAGCATGGACTTTCTCAATGCCCAGGCCCAGCCTGAATGGAACATCATGGTGCTGCCTACCTATGTCACCTACGCCCTGTCGGCCAATGGAAAAGACTTCGACAACGAGATCAAGATCGTCAACCCGAATAATCCAAACCCCAAGGAAAATCCGGATATTGCCAAGGTTCCGCTCCAATCATTCCGAGCCGCCCTAACGGCGCCTGTCAAAGCTCGCTACATAAAAGTCCACGGCGAAAGTATGCTCCACATGCCTTCCTGGCATATCCTTGCCGGCCACGTAGCCGAAATTTACACCGATCAGATCGTAGTTACATAAGCCATCCCATAACACCTATGCGACGATAAACAGCATGAGTGAACTAGTCAGCCTAAAAGGCAAAGCCGTGCTGTTCGATATGGATGGAACGCTCGTCGATTCCACACAGGTCGTGGAACGCACATGGAAATGGTGGGCGGCGCGACACAACCTCTCTCTTGAAGAGGTGCTGTTGTTCTCCCACGGGCGTCCGGGGATAGCCACTCTTGAGCAGTTTCTCCCCGGACGAGACCATGCGGAGGAACTGGCGGAGCTTGAGCATTCCGAAGAGACACAGACGGAAGGAATCCTGGCGGTGCCAGGAGCCGCAGAGGTTGTGCAGGCGCTCCAGAAACAGAACCACCCCTGGGCGATCGTGACCTCCGCCTGGAGGACGCTGGCTGAGGC
The DNA here is from genome assembly GCF_014203225.1 of Granulicella mallensis. Taxonomy (GTDB): domain Bacteria; phylum Acidobacteriota; class Terriglobia; order Terriglobales; family Acidobacteriaceae; genus Granulicella; species Granulicella mallensis_A. Next base: position 37,281 of record NZ_JACHIO010000001.1, read on the forward strand.
CCGTGTCGTCGGCGCAGGCCTGCCTCTGCCCAGAGTGATCGTTCCTGCGGATGAGATCCGCAACGGCAAACCCGATCCGGAAGGCTTTCTTCTCGCGGCTGAACAGTTGGGCGTAGCACCGGAAGAGTGCATCGTCTTTGAAGACACACGCCCCGGTATCGATGCGGGCCTGAGCGCCGGCATGCAGGTAGTGGGTCTCTTGACGACGTTCTCAGCCCAGGAGTTGCGCTACCAGCCTCTCATCCGTGATTTTCGCGATGTCTCGATTCGACGCGAAGGCGAGTCTCTGAAGATTGAACTCACTCAGAGGTAGTTTCCTTCGACCACGGATCGTACTCGCCCAGCGACCATATCTGTCCTTCGGGATCACGGACAATAAAAGAGCTTCCGCCATAGCCCTTGGTTTCCATCTCCTGCAGAAACTCGGCTCCCGCTGCCTTTGCCGAGGCATAGACGGGACCGCAGTCCGGCACGATCAGGTACACCGAAGAGGTAACAGCGCCCACCGAGTGCGGCTGAACAAACCAGTGCGCGGATTGCTGGTTGTGCCCGGCCGTTCCGATCATGACCATGCCGTTGCCCAGAACGAGTTCAGCATGTTCGACGATGCCGGCCGGGCTTCGGTATACCGCCTTCTCGGTAAAACCAAGCGCTGTCTTGAGCCATTGAATCGCCTGGTCGGGGTCCACGTATCGAATGGCCGGGATAGTAGTCACGCGTATGTTGCCAAGGCTTTTCATAGCTTCATCCTCCATCTACAGCGCTCCAAAGTCTTGTAAAAATCGGAAGTCCACGGAGACGCAAAACAGAAAAATCCTCTAGCCCTGCCGAACATGGTTCGCCCACTCACCAACGGACACTACATAGGTTGACGGGTCGATACCGGAGAACGCCTTGAACTCTCTGCAAAAATGCGACTGGTCGTAATAACCGCAGTCCAGCGCGAGTTTGTCCCAGCGTGGGATTTGTCCAGCGTGCAGAAGCCGAATCGCTCTCTGGAAACGTGCCGTGCTGGCCCACTGCTTGGGCGACAGACCGACCTCCGTCTTGAATACTTGATGTAGTCGCCGCTCACTAACGCCCAGCGAGCACGCCACCTGCTGTACGCTGTGCTGGCGAAGCAGCTTCAGTCCCTCAACGACCACAGGCTTTCGCGTAGCGCTCCCGTGGCTCGTAAGTGAGAGCAGCCACTGCTCAACAGCCGCCAGCTTCTCAACAGGATCGGGCAACTCGCGCAGGCGGTCTCGCAGATCCGTCCCTGAATACAAATCCTTCAGGGGAATGAACCGCTCAAAGAGAGCTCCGGCATCCTCCCGCAGGAGAGGTGCGGCACCCCCCGGATGAAACAGGATACCGACCAATTCCAGCAGGTCTCGAGAATCAATCAACTCGTATTGACTCCGTGGGCCCACCAGTAATGAGGGAGAAAGCCTGCCGATCTCCTCGCCGGTCTGCGCACAGCAGTCGGTGAGTGCATCCGATGCCAGGTTGAAGAGAATCTGCATCCTTCCCGTAGGAAGCACCCGCTCCCGGGCATGAGGCAGGTCAGGCGCCCGGCAGTACCAGAGGCGATCTACAAAATACGCAAGCGGGAGAACCGGCCGACGTTCAAGGTAGATCATGAGCATCCCTTTGGCCTACAAGTGTAGATCGTGCCGGCGAGATCAGTCACGAGCAGCCAACCTATCGATAGCGGTCCTCCGCATGCGACCAGTTACTATGGAATCTCACGAAGACAGTTTCGTTTCGCGCCGGAAGATACGGCGTGTACAAGGGTCAACCTGGATTTCCGATAACGAACGGCGTTGTTTAGGAGTGAGGATATGACGAAGTGTCCCTGGGGACCTGCCGCTGCAATCGTGGTGGCTCTTATGTTGCTGGCGCTGCCGATACGGGCGCAGTTACCGACGATGTCGGACGTGGACCGAGGTACCGACACTCCAGCAGCGGGCCCGCTACCGGAGTGGGACGTGGCTGTAATAAAACCGCATCCTGCCGAGGATCACTCGATGATGTGGCAGATGACGGCGGATGGACTGAGCTTGATAAACCTGCCGCTGGAGATGATGATCTGCAGCGCGTGGGACGTGAAGCCGTATCAGATGTCCGGGTTAAGCGGATGGATGAAAAGTAGCACGTTTGACCTGACCGCCAAGGTGAGTGGAGACGACGTAGCCGCCTACAAAAAGCTGAACACGGCGCAGCGCCAGAAGATGCTGCAGAAGCTGCTGACGGAGCGCTTTCAATTGAAGGTCCACATGGAGACGAAGACGCTGCCGATCTATGACCTCGTTGTCGACAAGAGCGGGTCAAAGCTGAAGGTGTCGACGGCCATCGAGGCGCCTTCGGACGAAGAGAGGAAGGCGAATCCTGAGAAGTACAAGAAGGGCTCCATGATGATGGGTCCCGGAACGTACGAGGGCTCGGGCGTGCAGGTGCGAGCACTGGCAGGCCAATTGGGGAACGTGCTGGGTAAGCCGGTGCACGACGCAACGGGACTTACAGGTCTGTATGACATCGAACTCCACTTTCGCCCGGAAGAGGCAGAGGCTGGCAACGACGATAACGCCGATGCGCCGTCGGTCTTCTCTGCGGTGCAGGAGCAGTTGGGGCTGAAGCTGCTTCCAAACAAGGGGCCGGTGGAGACACTGGTCGTGGATGCGGCGCAGAAACCGGCAGTAGATTAAGCACGCAAAATTACGAGATATTACGAAATCCGTGGACCATCATCCGTCATGCACCGGATCAATCACGAAAAGCTTACTTATTAGGACTACTCCCCGATAAAGCTCACATTACGATAATTTTATGCGGATATTTCTCGTGATACTCTGCTGCCTCTTTGCGACCCGCGCCGTTCAGGCGCAGGACAACTCCTCAATTCGTGCGCTCTTTGTCGAAGATCAGCGCGACCGTGGCCTCCCATACGCGGACGACGCTGTGCACATGCTGCCGAAAGCTGAAGCAGATAAGCTTCCGGACCACTCTCAGGATTTTGGCTTGCGCGATGTAGGGCGGTTGAAGCAGGTGAAAACGCTTCTGGAAAACGGCAGCCTTCAGACTGCGCATGACTTCCGCTATGCAGCCATCTTGTTCCAGCATGGGCAGCAATCTGACGACTATTTGATGGCTCACGTGCTCGCGATTCGCGCTGTCGGCTTGGGCGATCTGTCGTCGCAGAACTTGGCCACACTGACGCTGGATCGCTATCTACAATCCATTGGGCGTGGCCAGATCTTCGGCTCGCAGTACCTGACGGAGAGTTACGCGTAAAGGCTGCAGCGAAGGGTGAGGGAGATACATTGCAGCCGTATGACGATTCTCTGGTGCCGGACAGCCTGCGACATGCCTTCTGTATCGCCAGCCTCGCGGAGCAGAAAAAAGCTGTTGAAGACGCACGCAAGACGAAGAACCTCGATATTCCGATTGTGAAGGACTGCCACTTCAAGTAGCTTTCGTCACAGCAGACTCTTGAGGTCGCGAATGCAAGCTCTCCTCAGGTCGATTAGTTCCCCTGAATGCGATTCCCGTCAGTGATCATTGCCCGACGAGAAGCCAACTTCAGGGAATCTATCCGTGCAGCGTGGAAAAGATCGGCGCGCGTGTTTACTTAACCAGCAATATCGAAGTGTTATTCACCACGTTTCGTTCAGATTCGGAATGGCGGGATCGCGCAGATTCAACGGCCACCCCGATTTGAGTCCCGCCGCAACCTACTGATGCAATCAGAATCCAGACGGCAAAGCTGCCTCAAGATTGATTTGTTCTCCGGTGATAGGGTGGTGGAATCTCAGAAATTGGGCGTGCAGGAAATATCCTCCATCGCCTGGGAGGCCGGGGAGATCTTCAAGAGGTTGGCCGGTTAAGCCATACAGAGGATCGCCTACCAGGGGATGGCCGATGGAGGCCAGATGGATTCTGATTTGATGAGGGCGGCCCGAATGCAGGCTTACCTCAAAGGTTGTGGTGCTCGTAGTGCGTGAGATCACCTTTGCCAATGACTTCGACGGTTTGCCGCTGGGGTTGGCGGCCCACACGGAACCGATGAGCGGGTGCGGTACAAGGCCGATGGGGGTGAGAATCTCGTAGGCGTCATGCTGTGCAACGCCTTGAGCCAGCGCTCGGTAGATCTTTTGAATTCTGGGTGTGTTCCAGTTTGAGGATAGTTGAGAGGCCGCCTGCGGTGTTTTGGCGAAGAGGACGATGCCGGTAGTAGCGCGACCCAACCGGTGGACAGGGTTTGCATTGGGGATTTGCTTTTGCACCAGGCGCAGGAGTGTGTTTTCCAGGAAGCCGCCGCCCGGGAGGGTGGGTAGCCCGCCAGGTTTGTTGACGGCCAACAGATGGGGGTCATCCCACAGGACTTCGAAGTGCTGAGGAGAGTCTGGTTCGATCCAGGGTGGACGCTCCCAGACAAGGGTCTGGCCTAAAGTGATCGATTCGCTTCCGGTAGCGGTGATGCCGTTGAGAGTGACTTCGCCGTTGTCCAGATTTTGTTGCCAGGCCTGTGGGGTTGAGTGGGGGTAAAGACTTGCCAGGTGGGAGAGCAGGGTTTGTCCACGGGATTTCCTGCTGATGATTGTCGTGTAGGCATAGCCCCGGTTGAGCATGTGGTCTGAGTCTAAGCTATGGCATCTGCGGCGCCCGATCCCACTTCGCAATAACAAGAGGTTTGCTCTAAAGTGTGGGCATGCTCAAGAGACTGGTTTTCGTTGCTCTTCTTTTAGGCGCCTACACCCTGCACGCCCAAACCCCTGCCGAGGCGGCTGCCAACGAGGGAATCTGGCAAGGCTACGATGGCGAATGGCGGTACGTTTCACGCCTGCTGGTTTCGATGGCAGAGGCGATTCCGGCCGACAAGTATGGCTGGCGGCCGGAGCCGGGAGTGCGCTCGGTGAGTGAAGTGCTCATGCACATCGCCCAATCGAACTACTACCTGCTCAGCGTAACCGGGCCGAAGATGCCGCCCGAGCTTGCGTCCAACGATGTAGAGAAAAAGATCGTGTCCAAGCCGGAGGTAGTGGCCTACCTGCGGCGGTCTCTTGAGGCAGTGAAGGCAGCGCGTGCCCAACTGAAGCCTGGCGATCTACAACGCAAAGTGAAGATCTATGGCGAACCCGTGAACGTAGACGGGATGTACCTGCGGATCATCTGTCACGATAACGAGCACATGGGCCAGCTGATCGCCTACGCCCGCATGAACGGCATCGTGCCACCCTGGTCAGCAGGCACGGTACTCCCCAAATAGGTCACCCGGTTCGATGCAAACTTGTTTAGCGTTCAGCTCTGAAGAAGTCGATGTGGCAGTAGGTCGTGTCTGGCGAATCGGAACTACCGGCTTTTGTCCTTATGGTTGCTTTTGTTGTCGCCTTTGCCTCGGCGAGTGCCTTTGCTTTGAAGGGGAGGGACTTCAGTCCCTCCGTCTCTGCACGATTGTTCGTGTGGCTTTAGCCACGGAGGGAATGCTCGCTTGGCCAAGAACCCTCCACGGCTAGGTAGTGTCTGACGAATCGAGGACTACGCTCTTGCTGTTGTCTCTGAGATAGGCCCGGGCTTTAGCCCGGGCATTACGGAACCAATACGAAGGGGGCTTCAGCCCTTGGGACAAGCCTTCCTATCTCTTGGCATCTCTGCCTATGGAAAGGAGAGCCTATCCCAAGGGCTGAAGCCCCCTATACCGACTGTCTTGAATGTCCGGGCTAAAGCCCGGACCTATCTCAGAAGCAAAGACAAAAACAAAAACCGCTATCTCCCATTCGTCAGACCTACCTAAAGCCTTCTCAACGGAGACGCCGATATCTGTTGTTTCGTTTCGTCGTGATCGTGTAAATCCTGGAACCGGACCGTTCGTTCCCCCGTATGATTCCCACAAGGAGTCCTATGCCCATGTTCCGCATCATTCAGCGACATATTGGTTTGCTCGCGGCCCTTCTCGTCTTCGTGCCTGCCCTCTGTGCACACGCGCAGACCCCCATCGTGGAAGAACCGAACTATACGCCCACGCTCACCTTTGACGTGGCCACCATCCGTCTTGCACCGCCGCCGGACGCCAACTTCCACGTATCCGTCTCCAGCCCGCCGCACTCCAGCCGTTTCGAAGCCACGAACCTCACGATCAAGACCCTTCTCCAGATTGCTTACGGCTTCGATGCCCCGGTTGTCGGGGCACCGGACTGGGTCACGAACACGTTTTACAACATCCAGGCCCGCTCGGACGAAGCCACCGACGCCAGGCTCGCCAAGCTCACCGCGAACGAGGTCCGGCTGGAAAAGCGGAACGCGATTCGCGTGTTGTTGACCGACCGCCTGGCCCTGAAGACGCATCTTGAAACTCGCAATAGCTCCATCTACAACCTCGTTCTGGGTAAAGGCGGATCGAAGCTACAGGTTGTGCCCCCGCCGCCTGATGGCGAAACGCCGGCCACGCCGCCACCCGCCAACGTCCAGGCGCATGGATCACAGCACGGTCTCGAGTTCGTAGGATCGAATTCCTCCATGCGGGCTATCTCCGGCGCCCTGAGTTCGATGGTAGAAGCGCCCGTCGTCGACAAGACCGGTCTCCTCGGCACTTACAATTACACGCTTCAGTTTGGCCGCGAGTGGTCCGCGCACGATCCGGACAGCTGGCCGTCGATCTTCACCGCGATACAGGAACAGCTCGGGCTCAAGCTCGAAGCGGTACACGAGTCCGTGCCCAATCTTGTGGTCGACCACATCACGAAGCCAACAGAAAACTGATTTACTTACTAAAGAAGTCCGACATATCTAAGGCGTAAAGGTATCCGATGTATCAGAGGCACCCCTCACAGCCCACCGGCGACCCTCTCGATCTCAACGTGGTGCCCAAGGTTGGCATCATCGGAGTGGGTACCATCGCGGAGGCCCTGACGATGGGGCTGTGCGCGTTCGACGACCAGCGTGCGGAGATACTTCTCTCTCCTCGAAACGACACCCTCTCGCGCCGGCTTGCACTCCGGTACCCCAACGTCAAGGTCGCCGCCGATAACCAGGCTGTCGTGGACGAGAGCGAAATCGTCGTGCTCGCCGTGCGTCCGCAGGTGACCGAAGAGGTCCTCGGAGCCCTGCGCTTCCGGCCCGATCAGCAGATCGTCAGCCTGATCGCAACCTTCAGCGTCCAGCGGTTGTCGTCGCTGGTGGCTCCGGCGAATGAGATCTCCCGCGCTATTCCGCTGCCGCCGATTGCGGAGCGACAGGGGCCGCTGGCTCTCTACACACAATCCGCGGAGATCCTGCGGCTATTCGACGGATTGGGAAGCCTGATTCGCATTGAAGATGAGACCCACCTCGATCTGATCAGCGCGGTCACCTCGCTCATGGGCACATACTTCGGCATGATGGGGACCGTGGACGATTGGCTGATCGAACGTGGGTTCAAGCCGGAAGCCTCACGCGCCTATGTGGGCGAGTTGTTCTTCAACCTGGCCTCGGCTGCGAGAAATCGTTCGGCAGAATCTTTCACCAGACTCAGCGCGGACTACTCGACCCTTGGCGGCCTCAATGAGCATGCCTGGCGCGAACTGCAAGCCGCCGGGTGGGCAGATCAGCTCCAGGCCGCACTCGCCCTGATCCTTGACCGCATCCACGGCCGCGCGACCTTTGACACGCAGCTCCCCGGAGCCGTGAATCCTTGCGTTGATCAGGGCAAGAACTAGGTCGTGTCGTCGAATTACTATTCGAGCGGCGCAAATAACTTCTTGTGACAAGAATCGGAAGGGCACGGCTTCAGCCGGGCCATACAAGTGGTACAGACCGGGAGGATGGGTAACAGTTTAGACCGGGGACATAGGTAACACTTTCGCGCGGCTTAGCGGAGGCGTGTAGAAGTTTTTCATGCCTTGGAGAGAGAGCGGAGTGTTGGAAGAGCGGACTCGATTTGTAGTGGAGTACGAGAGCGGGGAGTGGACGATGGCGGAACTGTGCCGTCATTACGGGATAGCGCGGAAGACGGGATACAAGATCCTGACGCGGTGGCAAGAGCGAGGAGCAAAAGGTCTAGCCGACCAGAGCCAAGCGCCGTTGCATCATCCGAACCAGACGGCGGAGGGGCTTCAGCAGCAGGTGCTGGAGTTGCGGCGTGCGCACATGAGCTGGGGGCCGCGCAAGCTGCGCGGTTGGCTGATGACGCATCGACCTCAACAGCAGTGGCCGGCCGCCAGCACGATCGGCGAGTTGCTGAAACGGGAAGGGCTGGCGCATCCGCGGCGGCAACGGCGTCGTACCCCGCCGCACACCCAGCCCTTTGCGCATGCCGATGGTTCCAACCAGGTCTGGTGTGTCGATTTCAAGGGCTGGTTCCGTACCCGGGATGGAGACCGCATTGATCCCTTCACGATGACCGACGCCTACAGCCGTTACCTGCTGCGCTGCCAGACCGTGGCCAAGACCGATACCGCAGCCGTGACTTCCCTCTGTGAGGCAGCGTTCCGGGAGTATGGTCTGCCACACGCCATACGCAGCGACAACGGAGCTCCGTTTGCTTCCTGCGCTATCGCCGGGCTGTCACGGCTGGCGCTCTATTGGATGAAGCTGGGGATTGTCCCGGAGCGGATCCAACCCGGACACCCCGAGCAGAACGGACGCCATGAACGGATGCACCGAACGTTGAAGGCCGAGACGGCCTCTCCAGCAGAGGCCAACCGGCGCCGCCAGCAGCAGGCCTTTGACCGCTTTCGCGAGGAGTATAACCAGCAGCGCCCCCACGAAGCTCTGGGCCAACGCCCTCCGGGTACGGTCTACACCCCCAGTCCGCGCCCTTATCCCGAACGGCTCCCGAACCCGGAGTACGACAGCGGCCTTCTGGTGCGCAGCGTCTACCCCCATGGACAGTTCTTCTGGAAGGGACACAACGTGTTCCTCAGTAAAGTCCTCGCCGGAGAACGGATCGGGCTCGAACAGATCGACGAACGCTATTGGTGCGTTTACTTCGCCGCTTTCCCCATCGCCTACTTCGACGCTGCCACTCTGGACGTCGGAAATCTCCCAGATCCCCAACAGGACGATGGAAATCTGGAAATTCCAAAATACCGGAATTCCCAGATTCCCACCGCCCCACCACTACTAGATAAGACTGAAAACCATGTCTAAAACCATAACTGCCAAAGCAAAAGTGTTACCCATCTCCCAGGTCTAAACTGTTACCTATCTCCCAGGCTGCACAAGGGTCGGACTGAAGGCTTATACCACTCTGCCGAAGGCCGAAGTGAAGGCGCAGCCGTAACGACTGAATTGCTTTCCTTGCTGCCGCCAATCCTATACAGGGTCCACCAAGGATATTCGTGGTGGGGACGGCCTGTTTCACCACGGCCAAAGAAGGCAATTCAGTCGTTGCGCCCTGCGGGCTTCACTCTGGCGTTACCACCCAGCGAACAAAAGCGGTGCCAAGTTCCATGACATCCTTTACACCTGTTATCTAGACATCCTTTACATGTCGGGTGAGCCGACTTAGAAAGACGAATTAGACATCGTGTCGAGCAACGCTTCCACCTGAGCGAGCCGCCTGCGGTTCTTGCGGTGCTTCGCAAGCAATAGCGCCAGCGCCGGAAGCAACAGAAGAAGTGGTATCACGCTTTGCCATCCGAACCCTGTCGCCAGCTCAAACCCAACAACCATGAACGAGGCGCCCACAACAAACATCCAGAACGTCAGCGAATTGCTGGATGTGGCGGAAAGCTCGTCGACATAGAATCGGACCAGTCCGGTTGGATCATCCCTGTCCGGAACGTTAGGCTCCCGGCTGCGCAGGTAAAGCATTGGAGCTAGAAGTAGCAAGCCCAACAACAGAACTGTATTGCTGAAGATGTGGCGTCCAAGAGCAATGTCAACGAGTGATTCCAGCGCAAAGACCAAAGGCACGAATAAAGGCACGTTCGTTACAAGCCAACCGTTATTCACAGCATGGCGACGCCGCTCGGCATGCTTCTGGGCTTCAGCGTCGAGGTCCGCAAGCGTGCGTAAGGGGGCTGGCTGAGTATCAAACAGCACCCGCATTCCACTGAGAGCCCATCCCAGTGCTCGCCAGTCACTTTCGATATAGAGGAGTTCGCTTTCGATCGCTTGCGCCCACTCCTTCGAGCCGGGCGAAGCGTATCGAACTACCAAACCTGCGATCCTGTCTGCCGCTTTACGAACGAAGCTCATGGCGTTTCACACTCCAAAGGCGGGTTCTTCGATAGCTGTGTTTCGCACTTCCGCCACACACTCACGAGCAAAACGCTTGCCTGCCTGTGTAAGCCGGTACATGTGGCGTGGCGGCTTCCCGGTTTCCGAGGCTTCCCACCTCGTTTCAAGCAGGTGATTTTCGGTAAGCCGGATCAGGATGGGGTAGAGAGTTCCGGACTTGAGGCCAGAACTACGGCTGAGATCATAGCCATGCCGCCACTCCAATGGAGTTTCCAGAAACTCGCGAAGCACTTGAACGGTCTGAGGTGTGCGGCGCAGCTGCATAGCCCAAACTCTACATATGTAGAGTTTGGGTGTCAACTCCCGACACCGTCATCTCGACGACCTATCTCACGGCTTGCACGACAACCGCACACCCTCGTCCGCGATAAACTGGAAGGGACATGATTCCTACCCTTGAATGGACGCCTGAAGGCGTTAACTTCCTCGACCAGACCAAGCTCCCCCTCGAAGAGACCTACGTTCTCGCCACCGACTACAAGCAAGTCGCCACCGTGATCCGCGACATGATCGTGCGCGGCGCTCCTGCCATCGGCGTCTCCGCCGCCATGGGCGTAGCCATCGGCATCGACCGTAGCACCGCCACCACCATTCCCGCCCTCAACGAAGAGGTCGCCGTCATCTGCGAGACCCTCGCAAAGACCCGCCCCACCGCAGTCAATCTCTTCTGGGGCATCGCCCAGGTGCGCGATCTCTACAACGAGCTCGCCGCGAAGAACACGCCGATCCCGGAGATCAAGGCCGCCGTCGTAGCGTTGGGCCAGCGGCTGTACGACGAAGACATCGCCGCCTGCAAACGGATGGGAGCCCACGGTGCCGCGCTGATGCCGAAGGAAGGCACCGTGCTGACGCATTGCAACGCCGGTGCGCTCGCAACCTGCGGCTACGGATCGGCACTCGGCGTGATTCGCGGTGCCATCGAGGCCGGCCACAAGATCGACGTGTTGGCCGACGAGACCCGCCCCTTCCTGCAGGGCGCTCGCCTCACCGCGTGGGAGCTGATGAAGGACAACATCCCCACCACCGTTCTCTGCGACAACATGAGCGCGCACCTGATGAGCAAAGGACGCATCCAGGCTGTCATCGTCGGTGCGGACCGCATCGCCGCCAACGGCGACACCGCCAACAAGATTGGCACCTACGGCGTCTCCATCCTCGCCAAAGAGCACGGGATTCCCTTCTACGTAGCGGCGCCGTTCAACACCATCGACCTCGCGACGGCGCACGGCAACGACATTCCTATCGAGCAGCGCGACGCCCGCGAGGTAACCCACTCCAACGGCAAGCAGATGACCCCGGACGGCGTGGGCATCGAAAACCCTGCGTTCGACGTGACCCCCGCGAAGTACATCACCGCGATCATCACCGAACGCGGTGTGCTGCGCGCGCCCTTCAACGAGTCAATCAAGGCAATGGCACAAAAGGGCGTAAATTAGGCCTTTCTCTCGAAGGCGACCTCAGCCGGAAAACAGAACTACCCTCCAGACACCGAATGGAGGGTAGTTCTGTTAGAGACAGGCGACTCCCCCAAGCCCCAAAGGGGCGATATATCCCAGCCCAGGGTGGAGGCGGCTGGCGAGCGTTTTTTGCTCGCCGTGTCGCCGCAACCCTGGGTTAACGCCCAGAGAAGGTAGAGCCCTGAAGGGGCGACCCATCGATATCACCACTCTTTCTTGTGTGATGAATAGTTAAATTCGTTGAACAATGACGGCCTGTGCACCACAGCGCGAAGCGCAAACCGTGACGCTTTAGCATCGCTTGGCCTTTTAGTTCGTGTCTGACGAATCGGGGACAACAACACATCACCTATTTTGTTCTTCCCACAGAGACGTCATCCTGAGCGGAGCGTCCCCAAAAGCTGGGACGCTCCGCTCAGGATGACGCTTCCGTGGGGAAGCATAAAACAAAAGCGTATCAATGCAGCGATCTTGATTTCGCTCTAAATCACTATCTCCGATTCGTCAGACACTACCTGGCCCCGGGCCTTTTGTTCGCAGCCGAAAGAAGGCCCGGGCCTAAAGGCCACCTCTTTCCTAAGCCTCTATTTCCATAGCCTGAAGGCTACGGCTCCCTCCGACTCCCTGACGCTAAAGCATCAGGAAATGCGCTTCGCGCTATGAGTAGCCACACGGCTTCTTACACGAACTAACGGCTCATCACGCTGGCAAAAACAAGCAAAGGAACTTGCTGGCGACAGCCCGCGTCTAATGGCTAGTATCTCCACTGAAGACTCGGAGTCAGATGATGCGCCAATTCTTGCTGGGAGTTCTCCTTTCCTGTTGCCTGGGCGGGTGTGCCGTCGCGCAAAGCGCCGGCGCGCAACCCCACCCAGGCAACACCAGCAGCCTGCAGCCAGTCGCAGTCGATGTCGTCGTCCAGGACCCGAACGGCCATCCGGTCCACGGCCTCACCAAAGAAAACTTCCAACTACTCGAGAGCAAGACTCCCCAGCAGCTCCGCCTCTTCGAGGAGCATGTCGCCTCGGCCCCCCAGGGACGCGCCCTTGAGTTTGGCAAAATGCCTCCCGGCACGTTCACCAACTACACGCCCGTGCCTCCCCATGGAACGCTGAACATCCTATTGCTGGATGCTCTCAACACACCGACGAAGGACTTGCCCCTCCTCCGCACGCAACTGCAGCAGTACGTGAAGAACGTCGCTCCCGGTACGCATATCGCCATCCTCGGACTCGCGAATCATCTCACCATCCTGCAGGGCTTCACCTCCGATCCGGAGACACTGAAAGACGCGGTTGAGCACAAACTCATCCCGCGTGCCGCTATCCTGCTGGACCATCCCATGGAGAACGCGGTCAATCAAGGAATGGAGCAGACAGCCACCAACCTGCAGGAGTTCGAAGCCGAACAGAAGTCCCTCCAGATGCGGCTCCATCCGCAATACACCCTGGACGCCTTCAACCAACTGGCGCACTATCTTGCAGGCTTTCCCGGCCGCAAAAACCTGATCTGGTTCTCCGGCGCTTTTCCCCTGGATCTTTTTCCCGATCCCACGCGCAAAAACACCGCCGCCGGTACGGAACTGGACAGCAAGGAACTGCACGAGACAGCAGACCTGCTCACACAGGCACAGGTAGCTGTTTACCCTGTGGCCATTAGTGCGCCAACCCCAGGCAGCACACCGTCCGCCGATCGCACAGCGATGAACCACCTGGCAGACAGTACCGGAGGCCGCGTCTTCGAGAACACCAACGGGCTCTTCGACACCGTATCCAAAATCATGGCGGCGGGATCGGACTACTACACCCTGGCCTACATCCCGTCGAATCCCAAAGGACAGGGAGAGCATCGCGATATCCGCGTCAGCCTGGCCGGAGCTCCGGCCTCTCAGGGGCTTAAGCTCTCCTACCGTCAGGGTTACTACGCGGACGATCCGAACCAGCCAGGCAAGGCGGCAGATCCCACCCGCGCGGTGGCAACCGCTACCCCTTCCCCTGCTGCCCCCGCCACAAATCCGGATACGGCCTCTATCGTCGCCGCAATGCGCCGGGGATCTCCGGCCCCTGTAGGAATCCTCTTCAAAGTACGGGTGCTGCCCGCGTCCACCGCTACCGAAGATACCGTAGCCAAGGGCAACCAGCTCGATCCTTACATCCCCATGAAAGGCCCCTTCCAGCGCTTCGACGTGGATTTCGTCGCGCTGCCGAACGACTTCCAGTTCACGAAGCTGAGCAACGGCCTCTATAGCGGTTCGATCGAGTTCAAAGCCTACGTATATGATCCTGATGGAAAGCTGCTGAACGCCGCCGGCAGCCTCCTCCACTTAGAGCTGAAGCCGGAGACCTATAACCGGTTCATGCAGGAACCCCTTGCGGCCCATCTTGAGGTGAGTTCGCAAGCCGGGCGGGAGGCCTACCTGCGAATCGGCATCCGGGACGTGCCCTCGAACCGGATTGGCGTCGTGGAGTTCCCCCTTTCGAGCGTCAGCCTCCTCGCTCCGCCCGTATACCCACAACCCGCAGCGGCCCCCACCACGGCTCCCGCGCACAGTGCCCCTATAACCCCATCAGCAACACCGGCCCCCCATTAAACCTTGCCCCATAGATTCTTCAACCCGCGCACCCGCTCCCTCGCACGAGGCAATGTTCTGGTGCTGGGCAGCGTGTTCGCCGCCATCCCGATATCGCACTTCCCCCACATTCGCCCGACGCTGCTGCTCATTTTTCCGGCACTCGTCGCGATGGTCGGAACAGCCGAAACCGTGCGCTGTATTCAGCGCCGCTGGAGCCTGTATCACGGCGGCGTTCTGCTCTGTATCTATATGGATCTCATGGCACTTGCGCTGCTGCTCTTCTTCCTGCTGTACCCCTATTTTCTGTGGTTCAGCACTGCCCGCTAAGATTTCCAGAAAACCTGTCTGGCCGCTTTCTTGACACTTACCGCTATCGCCAAGCTATGCTCAGTGGCGACGCGTTTTGTCCGACATCGGCGGGCGCACAACGAAAAACCCACATTTTGCGCCGCACTCGATCCCTCAGGAGCCCGACCTATGTCCGCAGCAACCTCCGAGTCCTACGACTCCGGCTTTACCTCAGAAGCTCCTACCGGCTCCAACGTACGCTGGTTCGTCTGCGCCCTGCTGTTCATGGCGACGACGATCAACTACATGGACCGTTCGGTCTTCTCCTTTATCGAGCCGTTGCTGCACAACGCCCCCTTCATGGGCTGGAACTTCGCCGCGGACGCGCATCACCAGCCCGTCTTCGATAACAACTTCGGCAACGTCATCATCTACTTCCAGATCGCCTACGGCATCGGCTTCCTTCTCGCCGGCCGCATCATCGACAAACTCGGCACCAAGACCGGTTATGCCCTCGCCATTCTCATCTGGGGCGCGGCCTCCATGAGCCACTCGCTGGTCACCTCGGTCATGGGTTTCTGCATCGCTCGTGTCTTTCTCGGCCTCGGCGAGTGCGGCAACTTCCCTGCCGCCATCAAGGCCACCACCGAGTGGTTTCCCGCCAAAGAGCGCGCCAAGGCCGTCGGCATCTTCAACTCCGGCTCCAACGTCTCGTTCTTCATCGCGCCGCTGCTCATCACCTTCGTCACCTCGCGCTGGGGCTGGCGTTCGGCCTTCCTCGCCACCGGCTCCATGGGAATGGTCTGGCTGGTCCTCTGGCTGAGCTTTCCCTACAACAAGCTCCGCCGTGGTTCCACCACCACGCAGCGCAATCTCGAACCCGTCGTTGCCGGCGGCTCCGTCCTCGGCAAGATCCTCACCAACCGGGGAACCTACGCCTTCGCTATCGGCAAGGGACTTACAGACGGCGTCTGGTGGTTCTACCTCTTCTATCTTCCCCAGTTTCTCAATCGCAACTACGGCCTTGATCTGTCCCATGCCTACTGGTTTATCGTCACCGTCTACGTCATCTCGTCGGTCGGTTCCATCGGCGGAGGCACTCTCTCCGGCTGGCTGATGGGCCGGGGACACTCCGTCAACAGCGGCCGCAAGATCGCCATGCTGCTGATGGCCGTCTGCGTGCTCCCCCTGGTCTTCGTCCCGCACATGGGCACACTCTTTCCCAACAACCCGTGGCCTGCCACGCTGTTGATTGCGCTGGCTGCGGCGGCCCATCAGGGCTGGTCGGCAAACCTCTTCTCTACCCCCACGGACATGTTTCCCTCGACAGCCGTCTCCACGGTCGTCGGCATCGGTGGAGCTGCCGGAGCCGCTGGTGGCGCGGGCTTTACCTGGGTCGTCAAACACAATCTCTCGCTGCACCCGCTACTGGTCTTCGAGATGGCAGCCGGAGCCTACCTCGTCTCCCTGCTGATCTTCCAGGTCCTCGTTCCACGCCTCGGAGCTCCTTCCGAGCCGGAGCTTCCCCTCAGCGCCGCCTGATCACCAGAGAGCGCCATTTCAAGGGACATGACTGCGATCATGTCCTTTGAACTTTGGGTGTAATACTTTTCTTGTCCTTCCGTCAGCATGTGTAGCCGCTACAAACGGCCGGAAAGGAAACGACACCATGACGACCAAATGCACCTGCCCCTGTGGCCCGCTCTGCACCTGCCCGGACTGCAAAGACTGTGGATGCAACTGCTCCTGCTAATACCAGCCGGGGGATGAAGCGAACCTTCCTCCCCCGGCATCTATCTCTTCAGAGTTGCGTTGTTCTTCTATGCCCACCGAGACCATCTCCGCACTGCTGGACCGTCGCCGCGACTTCCTCGGCTTCGTCCGCCGCCGTGTGTCCGATCCCGCTATCGCCGAAGACATCCTGCAATCGGCCTACCTGCGTGCGGTCGAGCACTCCAGCGGTCTGCGGCAGGACGAGTCCATCGTGGCCTGGTTTTATCGCATCCTGCGCAACGCGGTCATCGACCACTACCGTCATCGCGGCTCCGAAAACGCCACCCTCGACCGCTGGGCAACAGAGCTGGGAGCCGGCCCCGAAGAGGCCTCGGCCCTGGCTCCGCACGATCCGGCAACCTTCAGCTTCGTCTGTCACTGCATTGAAGCCGTGCTGCCGTCTCTGACTCCGAACTACGCCCAGCTCATCCGCGAGGTCGATCTGGACGAGGCTTCGCTCACCGACTTCGCTCATCGCCACGGCATCACCGCCGGCAACGCCGCCGTCCGAGCCCACCGCGCCCGCGCCGCCCTGAAACGCGCCCTGCTGCGCACCTGCGGCGCCTGCGCCACGCACGGCTGCCTCAATTGCAGCTGCGAGTGCCCCGCCGCCGCGATGTTCTCCAACCGCAACTAACTGTAAACTGGCAGTTAACCGATGTCAGCCAATCGCAAAAAGTTCTATCTCACAACTCCGATCTACTACGTCAACGCACGACCGCACATTGGCCATGCCTACACGACCATCGTCGCCGACGTTCTCGCCCGCCGCCACCGCCTGCTGGGCGACGACACCTTCTTCCTCACCGGCACCGACGAGCACGGCCAGAAGATCGAGCGCTCCGCCGCCGTCGCGGGCATAGCACCGCAGCAGTTCGCCGACCAGGTCTCCATCCAGTTCCGCAACCTCTGGGACCGCATGGGGCTCACCTACGATCGCTACATCCGCACCACCGACGCGAAGCACAAGCGCGGCGCGCAGAAGCTCTTCGCGGACCTCTACGAGCGCGGCCAGATCTACCTCAGTTCCTACACCGGACAGTACAGCGTCGGAGAAGAGATCTTCGTCGAAGGCCCTCCCGGCACCATCGGCCCCGACGGCAAACCGACCGAGACCGTTACCGAAGAAAACTTCTTCTTCCGCCTGAGCGAGTACCAGCGTCCGCTGCTCGACCTCATCGAGTCCGACACGCTGGCGATCACACCCGAAGCCCGCAAGAACGAGGTCCTGAGCTTCCTGCGCGGCAACGTAGTCGAAGGTCGCGCAGCCGGTCTGGAGATCGAAAACTCCAACGCTGGCGCACCCTATGTAAAGGGCGCATTGCGCGACCTCTCCGTCTCGCGTTCGAGCTTCACCTGGGGCATCCCGGTCCCCGAACCCGCCGCCAGCGCCACCGACAAGAAGCACGTGATGTACGTCTGGCTCGACGCCCTGGCCAACTACATGACCGCCATCGGCTATGGCAGCGACGATCCGAAAGACATCACCGAGTTCAACCACTACTGGCCCGCCGATGTGCACATCATGGCCAAGGAGATCACGCGCCAGCACTGCATCTACTGGCCCGCTTTCCTACTGGCAGCCGATCTGCCGCTGCCCAAGGCCGTCACCGCCCACGGCTGGCTGCTCTTCGACAATTCCAAGATGTCGAAGTCCAAGGGCAATATCGTCCGCACAGAGACAATCCTCGATGCGTTTGGCGATGAGGTCTACGGCAAGCAGTTCCCCGACAGCACCAAGGCCGAGCGTGATCTGTTTGCTTCCGATGTTCTGCGCTATTTCCTGCTGCGCGAGATTCCGTTTGGGCAGGATGGCAGTTTCAGCTTCGATGCGCTCATCACGCGCTACAACGCCGATCTCGCGAATGGGTATGGAAATCTTGTCAGCCGAACGCTGAACATGATCGGCCAATTTTGTGATGCGCGGATTCCGCAGCCTGAAAACACCGAGTTTCCGAGCGACTTCAGCGACACGTGGAATCTGATTCTACAAAATGAAGACGAACTAGAATCCTTCGACTTTGCTTCCGGCTTAAATCGGGCCGCCCGCAAAATCGCCGCACTGGACGGACTACTCACCTCTAACGCGCCATGGAAGCTCGCTAAGTCCGACAGCAACGATGACATACGATTCTTACAGCAGTTTCTTTATGCTGTCGCTGACAGTATTCGCGTCATAACAGCTCAGCTCTATCCCATCCTCCCAAGCACCACCGCCAAAGTATGGAAACAATTTGGCTTCGAGAAATCGATAGAACAAGCGGCTGCAGACGGTGAACTGAATAACCTGCAACGTGGCGGACTTAAACCCGGAACAAAACTCGGCCCGCTGGCCCCCATCTTCCCCCGCGCCGACAAAGGACTCGTACAGATCATGACCGACATGGAAAACCCCACGCCCACCGAGACCCGCCCCGAGGCTCCACTTAAGGCCGCCGCCACTCCTGCGCCCGCCCAGCCTGTACCGACTGACAGCACCCATCCCGCCGCAGCCCCGCGTACCAGCTCACTCGGCGAACCCTCCGGCTCCCTGCCAGTCGGCGGCAGCGGCTCCACGACGACCCACAACGGGCCAACACCCTCGCACACTGACGCTCCCGCCAGCGGCCCCTTCGCCTCGGTCGCCTCCCAGACGCCCATCACCGCCGGCCCAGCCGATGCCGCGCCTACCATCACCATCGACGACTTCGCGAAGATCGAGCTCCGCGTCGCGCAGATCCTCGTCGCCGAGCGCATTCCCAAGGCCGACAAGCTCCTCCGCCTCGAAGTCGATCTCGGCCACGAGAAGCGGCAGATTCTCTCCGGCATCGCCGAGTGGTACACGCCCGAAGACCTCATCGGCCGCCGCATCGTGGTCATCACCAACCTCGCTCCGCGCAAGATGCGTGGGCTGGAGTCGCACGGCATGCTGCTCGCAGCCTCCGAAGGCGAGGGCGGCAAGCCTGTGCTGGCTACGTTCGGGGAAGAGATTGCTCTGGGCTCAAGACTGAAATAAAGACCGCTACGCCTGTCCGTGGCTCACCGAGACGACAAAGTACAGCGCCGGTGAGTCACCGACATTGGTCAGGCCGTGCATCCTGTTCGATGCCGTATAGATCACATCCCCCACGCCCACCGGTTCCGGCTTGCCTTCATTCAGGAACTCCAGCTTGCCCTGACGGATGAGCACAAACTCCGTGTTCCGGTGCTTATGCGGCGGGTGCGGCATCTTGCCAGGGGGCAGCATCGTTTCATGCACCTCTACAAACTCGCCGGTCGGCAGCGTTCCCTGCATGACCTGGCGCCCCCAGCCGCCATTCTCGTTCTGCTTGACGGGCAGATCGCTGAAGCGAAAGACCTTGGATTGCGCCAGGGCACTATCCTCACTCGCTACCGCCGATTGGGCCTCCGAAAACCCGCACCCCAAAAAGGCGAACGCAGCCATGGCCGCACACAGATCCCTGCGATTCATCGTTTCCATAGGTTTCTCCCCTTACGTGTTGATGTCCCCACCGATCGCGAAGACAAAGTATGCCGCCGCCCCGTCGCCGACATTGCGAAGGGTATGCATCGTTCCTTTGGCAACAAAGATCACGCCACCAGCGTCCACGCGCTCGGTACGGCCATCGTGATCGAACTCCAGGGTGCCTTCGCGAACGCAGATCACCTCGGTGTGCTCGATCCGGTGCTCCGGATTGGGCTTCGCCCCGGCAGGCTGCATGGACTCGTGCAAGGCCACAGGCTCCCCGGTAACGACCGCGCCATGAAGCACGTCGCGCCCCTCGCTACCGTTGGCTCCTGTGCGGACCGGCAGGCTTCCAAACGAGAACACCCGTGACTCACTGCCCAGGCCAACAGCTTTTATCTCATCGCTCTTCAATGGCTCTCCGAAAGACCTCAAGACAGACTCACCGCCATGCCAGACATACTATCCTTCGCGTCCACACACTCGCCACAAGGCGCAAGCCTGTAATCTGGAAGAGACCATGTACCTGATCGACTCACACTGCCATCTCGACGACTACGACAACCTTCCCCAGGTGCTCGCCAACGCGCGGGAAGCGGGCGTGGCGAAGTTGCTGGCCATCGGGATAGGCAATGGCCCCGACACGATGCACCGCGCGCTCAATCTGGCACGTGAGCACGAGCACATCTTCGCCTCCGCCGGCATCCATCCGCAGGAGGCCCACCAGGCGACGCCCGAGCACCTCGCGAAGCTCTCCAGCCTCGTCGAGGACCCGCGCTGCATCGCCGTGGGCGAGATCGGCCTCGACTACTACCACCTCGACAATCCGGATATCGCCACGCAGCAGGCCGCCTTCGTCGCCCAGATGAAGATCGCCGTGGCCGCACGCAAACCGATCCTCATCCACTGCCGGACGTCCGAACTGGCCATCCCCGCGGCCAGGCAGAAGTACGAGCCCGCCGACGCCTGGGAGGACCTGCTCTCCCTCATCGCCGAGCACTGGACGCCCAGCGGTCTGCCCGGCATCATGCACTGCTTCTCCGGCAACGAGGACCAGGCCGCGCGTTCGCTCACGGCGGGCTTCTATCTCTCCTTCGCCGGAAACCTCACCTACCCGAAGTCGACGACGATCCAGGCCGTCGCAAAGTCCGCCCCCGCCGACCGCATCCTGGTCGAGACGGACGCGCCGTTTCTCGCGCCGATTCCCCTCCGCGGCCAGACCAACGAGCCCGCTAACGTCGCCCACACGGCCCGGTATCTCGCCGGTCTGCGCGGCGCATCTTATGAAGAAGTGGCCGCACAGACCACTAAAAACTTTTACGAACTCTTCCCGCCAACGCGCGGCATAGAATAAACACCGCATCATAGACATAGCTTCGCAACAAGCGAACAGGACACCAACATGCCAGCAGATCAAAGTTTCGACGTCGTCAGCAAAGTAGAGATCCAGGAAGTAAAGAACGCCATCGACCAGGCGACCAAAGAAGTAAACGCCCGCTTCGACCTCAAGAACTCGAAGTCCACCATCGCCCTCGAAGGCGACGAGACCGTCCAGCTCGCCAGCCAGGACGAGTACACCATCAAGGCCGTCATCGAGATCCTCTCGCAGAAGCTGGTCAAGCGCGGCGTCTCGCTCAAGAACCTCGAATACGAGAAGATTGAGCCCGCCTCGAACTCCTCCGTGCGCCAGAAGATCAAGCTGAAGCAGGGCATCGCGTCCGAGCCGGCCAAGAAAATCGTCGCCCTGATCAAGGAATCGAAGAAAAAAGCGCAGGCCTCCATCCAGGGCGATACCGTCCGTGTGACCAGCAAAGATCGCGATACTCTTCAGGAAATCATGGGTATGCTGCGCGGCAAGGACTTCGGAGTCGATCTGCAGTTCACCAACTTCCGCTCAAACTAAAAATAAGTTCAACAACCGGAAGTCCATGTTCCTGCTACTCTTAATTCCAGCGTGAGTTCCCTTTCCATCGCGACCGCTACCGAGGTATTCGACCTCCTGCGTGACGACCTTGCTGCCATCGAGAGCGAGTTCGCCCACCAGTCCGACTCTCCCGTCGAAGTCGTTACCGACATTGCGCAGTACCTGATCGCCGGCGGCGGTAAACGTATCCGGCCGATGATGCTGCTGCTCTCCGCAAGGGCCGTCGGTTGCGAGTCGGAGGCACGTATTCGCCTGGGCGCCGTCGTGGAGATGCTGCACACGGCGACGCTGGTGCACGATGACATCATCGACGAGGCCAGCACGCGCCGCGGGCGGCCTTCGTCGAACACCACCTGGGGCAATGCCAAGTGCGTGCTCGCGGGTGACTGGCTCTACATGCAGTCGTTCCAGACGGCACTGGCCGAGCGCAACTTCCGCATCCTCGACCTGCTCATCTCGCTCACCCAGCAGATGGTCGAAGGCGAGCTGCTGCAGATGGAGAAACTCGGCCATCTCATCAACGAAGAAGAGTACTTCGACCTGATCTATCGCAAGACCGCCTGCCTGTTCAAGGTATCGATGCAGCTCGGCGCGGTGATAGCGGTGCCTCCAACCACGCCCAATGCCGCTCCCTTTGAAGAAGCACTGGGCGAGTATGGCCGCAACCTTGGCCTGGCCTTCCAGATCGTCGACGATGTGCTGGATCTCACGGCGCAGGACGACGTCCTCGGCAAGCCCACCGCCTCCGACCTGCGCGAAGGCAAGGCGACCCTGGCCGTCATTCACGCGCTGGAACGCGGCACGGGAGC
Organism: Granulicella mallensis; assembly: GCF_014203225.1. Classification (GTDB taxonomy): domain Bacteria; phylum Acidobacteriota; class Terriglobia; order Terriglobales; family Acidobacteriaceae; genus Granulicella; species Granulicella mallensis_A. The sequence goes on from NZ_JACHIO010000001.1 coordinate 59,749, forward strand.
CGACCGCGAGGCCATCCGCACGGTGCTCGCCGACCGTAGCTTCGCCCGCGTCGCGCACGCGGACATCCTTGAGATTCTGCAACGCCACGAGTCGCTGGCCTATGCCATGGACACCGCCTGCGCCTACGCTGAGGCAGCACGGCAATCCATCGCGGACCTGCCGGAGAGCGACTACAAGCGCGCTCTGCTGTGGGTTCCAGGGTTCGTTACGACACGCGACCGGTAACCCGCTGAGCCGTCTCTCTTCGAAGAGCGCCGATCATCCCCTATGAACGCTCCTGGCCATCTTCATGCCATTCTCTCGGACTCCTTCATTCGAACCCTGGCCGGCGACCGCTATTACGAGCGTGGTGTCGATTACTTTCGACGTGGATTGGTCGACTCCCTTCTGCAGTCCGGCGACAGCATAGAAGCCATAGCGCACGGAACCGAACAGTATGCGGTAAGGCTTTCTGCCAATGGGCAGAAGTTCAAATACACCTGCGAATGCCCCATCGGCGAAGGCGGCGGGTTCTGTAAACATTGTGTCGCCACCGCCCTCACATGGCTCACCGGCCAGACCGTCACCTTCGTCGACCAGAAGAGCGGACGATCTGCGCCCATCACGACAAAAGACATTCAGGAAGCGCTCAACGCTCAGGATAAGGAGACCCTCATCAACTGGCTAATCGAGTGGTCGGAGCAGGATAAGAGCCTTAGACAGAGACTCAATCGGCTTGCCAGTCTCGAGAAGGGTTCAGAAACCCTGGTCGCCCAGGTTCGCAAGGATCTTGAAAAGGCCATCAAAATTCGCGGTTATCGGGATTACGATCAAGCGCCTGTCTATGCAGCCCAGGTTTCATCGGCTCTTGAAGGGATTGAAACTCTCCTGCAGATGAAACAGGCCACAGCGGCCATCGATCTGTGCGAAGACGCTATGCAGTGGCTCGAAATTGCCGTTGAAAAGATCGACGACTCCAACGGTGAAGGCATGCATTTGATGGGGCGTGTCGCAGAGTTGCATCTGCTTGCGTGCGAACAGGCGAAACCCGATCCTGAATCGCTGGGTGCCCGGCTCTTCATCCTGGAACTAGACGGCGGATACAGCCAGTGGAGCGGTGTGGCTGAAAGGTATGCCCACCTTCTTGGAGACAAAGGTCTGGCCGCATTCCGTGAGGCAGCCCTCAAGGAGTGGGAAAACGTCCCGACGCGAACATCGAGAGGCGGCCATGACAGCACTGAAAATTACTACTCCCTTACACACATGATGGAGTCGCTCGCTCGCCAATCAGGCGATATAGAACAACTCGTCGCTATCTTCGAACGAGATCTCTCTTTTCCCAATCAATATCTCCGCATCGCCGGCATCTATCGTGAAGCGGGCAATCGAGAGAAAGCGCTCCAGTGGGTTGAACGCGGCATGGCATGCTATCCCGACTTTCAAGGCGTACCTCTCAGATTATTCGCAGCCGAAGAATACCAGCACGCTGAACGCCATGCCGACGCCTTGCACCTTTTATGGTCTGAATTTCGGGCAAATCCAGGTCTGGAAAACTACAAACTGCTGGAGGGCTTTGCCCGTTCAGCCGATGACTGGGAAGACTGGCGCGATCGGGCGCTTAGACATCTTCGCCGCGTGGCTGCGGAGCAATCCTCGACAAAGAGCGGTTCCACAGCCGAGTTCGAATCTTTGTGGGATTGGAAGTACGGCCATTCTTTGCTCGTCGAAGTCTTTCTGTATGAGCACAAGATTGAAGAAGCCTGGCAGGAGGCCCAGGCTGGCGGATGCCGCAATAAGCTCTGGCTGCAGTTGGCAGAGCAGCGCGAAAAGACACATCCCGCAGACTCCGCGGCAATCTATCTAAGCCATGGGGAGAAAGCTGTTGCCAGAGTAGACAACAGTCGCTACGAACCAGCAATTCATTTGCTGGAAAAAGCAGCAGCCTTGATGCACTCTCTGGGCAGAAGCCAGGAATTTGAAACTCGATTCGAAACCCTTCGGCTGCAACACAAAGCAAAGCGCAACCTACAAAAGCTGGCCGAAGCCCGGCGCAGCTTTCTTTACATTCGATAGAACAATTTCGCTGCCAGGCTTTTGAAAACTTCCGTGGTGTCTTTCCCCAGGCCTTCGATCCTGCAACAGTTGCCGAGACCGAAGGCCTGTCGTCAAACTCACATGTTCAAGCCATGAATCAAGGGTGAGGTCAAAGCGCAAGTTTTGCGTTGAAGGGGCAGGTGTTCACAGGCTGCGAAAAGCTCCTGATAGTGAAGAGCGTCTTGATCTTTAGGGCCAAGGGCCCGTTTCATCCCAGCCTGGGGTGGAGCGCAGCAGCGAGCGGTTTATAGCTCGCTGCAAGCGTAGCCCCAAGTACAGGATCACCTCGAAAGCAGAGGGCTGTAAGCCCGATTCATCGTGCTGCACGATGAGTCGGGCTTACAGCCCTCAACTTTTACTCCTGCGCTAACCTGGGGCGTCGCTCCCCGAGCCACCACGCTATCGCGTGTTGCCCCGGATTCGCTTTGCCCCAGGCTGGTATGAAACGGGCCCTTGGCCCTAAAGATCAAATGGAGACTTCTCCGTGGCCTGTGAAGTCCCGTTCCTTCAAAGCAAGAGATCTAGCTAAATCTGAAATAAAGTCTGATGACACGCCCTAGCCTTTAGCAGGCTGTGTCTTCTCTTCAGACTGTTGCTTTTCTTTCTCTTCAAGAATCCACTCGAGCTTCTTTCGTTCCCAGGCCACACCCTCACGGCCGGCTTTTACAAGCTTCTCAGCGAACTTCTGAATATCTACGTCCGGATCCATAGCGGCTTTACTCTACTCCTCGTCCACTTCCTCGTCATCCTCATCGCCCTCTTCATCCGCCACCGCCAGGGCCAACTCCTCCACCCGTACCGGTCCTGATTCCGACGGCTCCAGCAGCACCTGAATCCGGCTCTCCGCACTCGAGAGCTGGGACTTGCAGGCGTTCGACAGATGCACGCCGCGCTCGAACAGGCTGACGCTCTCATCCAGCGACAAGTCGCCGCGCTCAAGCTGCTCGACGACCTTCTCCAACTCCGCTAACTGATCCTCAAAGCTCGCCATCATGCAATCTCCTCTGTCAGTCCAAGAACCTCGGCTGCGGCCGTGTACTTGCCGAAGGGAGCGCTCACCTGCACGCCCTGTACTGAACCACGCACACTCGCCAGCATCTCCTGAGCGATCTTGAGACCTTCCGCCAGTGCTTCCTCTTTACCGCCAGCCGCGGCCATGCGCACAAAGATCTCGTCCGGCATCGCAACCCGCAGATCGTTTTTCATGAACTCCGCGTTGCGCAGGCTGGTGAGCGGCCAGATGCCCGCAATCACAGGAATGCGGAAGCCCTCAATGCGGCGCAGGAAGTCCTCCAGCAAACGCAGGTCGAAGACCGGCTGCGTAATGCAGAACTCTGCTCCAGCCTCAACCTTGTAGGCAAAGCGCCGTACCTCGTGCTCGATATCGGGCACCCCTGGGTTCGCGGCAACAGAGATCGTAAAACCAGCCGATCCCCCGATCGGATTGCGCCCGATATCCAGGCCCTGATTAAGGCCATGGACGATATTCACCAGGCCAATAGCATCCACGTCGAACACCGCGGTCGCATCGGGATAGTTGCCCATCTTCGGCGGGTCGCCCGTGAGACACAGGATGTTCTTCAGCCCAATCGACGACGCTCCCAGCAAGTCACTCTGCATGCTCAGCACATTGCGATCGCGGCACGTGTAGTGCAGGATCGTCTCGATACCGACCTGCTGCTGAATCTGCACGCAGAGACTCTGCGCTCCCATGCGCGCGCTGGCTCTCGGAGAGTCCGGCACGTTGATCACATGCACGCCCCGCTTCTTCATCAGCAGCGCGCCGGCAAGCTCCTTCGAGCAGTCGAAGCCCTTCGGCGGAACGATCTCCACCATCGTGACAAACTCACCGTCCGCAATCATCCGGCCGATACGCGAACGCTCGCCGAGCGGCCGCGGCTCCACACGATGCTCGCTCTCGCTGGCGTGCACGACATGCGGCGTATGTTCGGTAGACTTCTCGCCAGACTCCTGCGCACCCATCGCGCGTAGGGCGCTGCGCATCGCACGAATGTGTGCCGGGGTCGTGCCGCAGCATCCACCGACCCAGGACGCTCCTGCCCGCACCGCCTTACGCACAAAGCTGGCCATGTACTCCGGCGAGGTGAGATAGATGTTGCGGCCTTCCACGTTGCGCGGCATACCCGCATTGGGCATCGCCAGCAGCGGCAGCGCGGTCGCCTCGCGCATGCGCTCGATCACGGTGAGCACCGTTGCCGGCCCTGAGCTACAGTTGCAGCCAATAGCGTCCGCACCAACGGCGGTCAATCGCTCGGCAGCGATCTCAGGACTGGTTCCGTCAAGACAGTTGCCGTCCTCGTCGACCGTCACCATCACGGCGACCTTCAGGTGCGGAGCTACCTGGCGAGCTGCCAGCACGGCCTGCTCTGCCTCGTCGATCGACATCATCGTCTCAATGATGATCAGGTCGACGCCCCCCTCGGCCAGGGCGGAGATCTGCTCGGCAAAGGCCTCGCGAGCCTCCTCCAGGCTGAGCTTGCCCAGAGGCTCCAGCCGCACCCCCAGAGGCCCTACGGCGCCGGCGACAAAGGCTTCCGTGCCCTGTTTTTCGCGAATCGCATCGACGCTCTGGCGGGCAATCGCAGCCCCGGCCAGGTTGAACTCCCGCACCTTCTCGCGCAGCGCGAAGCGCTCCAGCCGGAAGGAATTCGCGCCGAAGGTGTTGGTTTCAATGACCTCTGCACCCGCCTGCAGATACTGCTGATGCACGGAGCGGACCATTTCGGGCTGTGACAGATTCAATTCGTCGTAGCAACGGTTGATAAAAACACCACAGCTATAAAGCATGGTGCCCATCGCACCGTCGCACAATATCGTGCCGCCGGCAAAAAGCCTATCGATCCCAACCGCCATTCGTCTCCCGTGTTCCTCGTGCATCCTCCATCGTATAACGTCACGAAGGAAGCAAAACGCGTGAGGCGGCGTTCCCCTTTGCTATACTCGGAACTAATAAATGCAGCAAATTGCTGTGGTCTCGCGACGGTTTGGAGTAGTTTACGTTGAAGAATAGAAGTCTCCCCGCACAGGTCGTTTCGGGCTTGCTCCTTGCAGTTGTCACGCTCGCGCTTACCGCGTGCAATCGCCTCTACGTATTTCCAGCCAACAACTTCGCTGGCCGCCCCATCCCTCCAAGCCAGATTCTGCAGCGTGTTCTGGCGGCTTACACCGTCAACGGCGCGCAGGGCGGCCTCGAGATTCTGGATGGTCTGCGCGACATTCGTACGAATATTCAGGACACGATCCCAGCCTTCACCATCTCCGGCTTCTCTGCCGCAGAACCGGTACAGATCATCAACTACCCGGAACAACTCACTGGATACGTCCGTTCGTTTACCGATGGCACACTCCAGCAGATCAACTATGGCGCCGAAAAGAGCAATGGCGCTTTCCCGTCGAGTTTCGGATTTGCCAACTCCCCTTCCGCAGCGGCGACCACTGCGGGTACACGTTTTGCCGAAGCTGCGGAGACCATCGGAATCCTGCAGGTCTCCGACAGTGGCGCAACTTACAACCTCAACCTTCCAAACGTCGATAAAGTAGCGATCGATCCAGGCAACACAATTATTCTGGCGATGGTTCGCAACTCCAACTCGCTCTATCGCGTGGTCAAGCTGGCTGCGTCTGTGAACCCCGTCAACCCTCCCGGCGCCATCGACTGCCAGCCGCTGTTGCTCCCGGTGTACTGTGTCGTACCCGTACCGGGAACCTATGATCGTCCTGTAGATGCCTCCTTCTCGCTCGATGCGAGCAGCGTCTACATCCTGAACTGCGGCCCCGAATGCGGCGGCCAGCAGTCGAGCGTTACGGTTCTATCTGCTGCTGCCCTCGCCGCCGACACTCCCCCAACGAGCTCAACTTACCCGTCTCCGCTGCAGAACATCTCCGTGCCGAATCCCATCCCTGTTCCAGGCGGGGTCACGACAGCACTCTCCGACGGCACAACTCTTTATCTTGCGGGACAGAGTCTCCAGGGCAACGGTCTTTTCGGCGGAAATCTTTCGCTTCTGAACCTGGCCAACTACACCCTGCAGCCGACCACCTACAGCATCTCCGACGGCACCCACTCGAGGATGTTGTTTGCCGATAACAACACGCTGTGGATCGGATCGCAAAGCTGTGCCAACGGACCTCGTGCGGCACTTGCCACTAGTGGGGGCCTCACCCAGGCAGCCAATTACAACTGCCTCACGCGCTTCGTCACAGGCGGCAACACTGTTCTTCCTTCATGGACTGCCGGCACCAACTATACGATCGGCCAGAAGGTCTCCGATGGCACGAACGTCGAGTACGCACTGACGGCCGGCACGTCGGGTGGAAGCGCTCCCACCTGGCAAACAGGAATCGATCAGGGAACCACCGATGGTGGCGTTACCTGGGTCAATCTGGGCGCTGTCAGCCCGGTGGAGATCGTTCCCGCAGTCACCCCCAACAACAAAACCAACACGAATATCACCGTTCAGTACGTCAATACCAACCTGAACGAGATGTACTACGGCGATCTGAACGGCATCTGCTGGGTTCAGAACTACAACAAGGTCTATTCGGCCTACGGCGGCCAGATTCACGCCTTCTCAACCGTAGATGACAGTGAAATCGACAACTCCCTCATCACCGTTCAGGGCACCGTACTCGACGTTGCCTATATGGACGCGTTGACCAACTCCGCCAACTAATCATCTCTTCTATGCCTGGCACAAGCTCTACGCCACCACAGGTCGATGTACTCGCCATCGCAGCTCATCGCGATGACGTAGAGCAGACCTGTGGTGGCACGCTGCTTGTGCAGCACTCGTTAGGCTGGCGTACGGGCATCCTCGATCTCACACGAGGAGAGAGCGGCACCCGCGGCACTGCCGCCGAACGAGCCGCGGAAGCCGAAGCCGCCGCACGCATTCTGCATGTCTCACACCGTGAGGCGCTCGATCTGCCCGATGGCAACGTGCAGAACACCCTCGAAAACCGTCTGAAGATCGCCGCGGTCCTGCGCCGTCTGCGGCCACGCGTAGTGATCCTTCCCTACTGGCAGGGCCGCCATCCGGACCACTACACCTCAGCGACCCTTGGCTACGAGGCCTGCTTTGCCGCAGGCCTGTCGCGGCTCGACCTGCCTGCGGAACACGGCGCGCCGCATCGGCCCTACAAGATCCTCTACGCCTCGCTGTACTCCGATGTGCGCCCTACGTTCGTCGTCGACATCACGGAGCACATCGAGACTCGGTTGCAATCGTTGCTGGCCTATCGCTCCCAGTATGGCGAGCAGCACGCAGGAGCGGGCCTCTTTGTTCCCGAAAGCGATATCCGCGAACGCATGTTTGCGACAGCGCGCCACTATGGTCTTCTCGCCGGGGTTCGCTACGCTGAACCCTTTGTGCAGAAGGAAGTCGGCGCAGTGCAGGACCTGATGATGCTGCCGGTACAAAGCATCTAGAGTAACGTTGAAAAGAACCCCCTATCGAACGGTGTAAACATTTTGCTGAGCCACAAATCGGAAGGGCACGGTTTCAACCGTGCCGTAATACGCCGGGCCAAAGGCACGTACCGCTCTGCCGAAGGCCGGAGTGAAGCCCGTAGGGCATAACGACTGAATTGCCTTCTTTGGTTGTGGCGAAACCGCCCACCCGAGCCACGAATCCCTCCCTGGCCAGCCCTGCACAGTCTTGGCTGTACCAAAAAAAGCAATTCAGTCGCTCCGGCTACGCCTTCACTCCGGCCTTCGGCAGAGTGGTAATAGTTGCACAGCTTTTGCGGCCTGGCTGAAGCCAGGCCCTTCCGGGGCTTGCCTCACGATGCGATTTGCACGCCTCAAGTTTCAACCCCAAAACAGCAATTTGATGACACGCTCTAGGGGGATTGGATGACACACCCTAAACTCGAACCCTATTTGAGCCGCCGCACCCGCGCCAGAGACTTCAAATAATCCTTCACAGGCTCGGCAGGAGTTCCCGCAAACATCTCACCGGGCCCTGTCACCGTCTTGCCCGGAAAGATGCCTCCCTGCCCCCCAAGAATGACCCCCGGGCCCACATTGACGTGGTCGCCAAGCCCTACCTGACCGGCCAGCACAGCCCCATCCCCTACTGTCGTTGAGCCGGAGATACCCACTTGGGCGGCGATCACCACATGGCGGCCGATGTTGCAGTTGTGCCCAATGTGCACCAGGTTGTCGATCTTCGCGCCCCGGCCGATCCGCGTCTCGCCCAGCGCTCCACGATCGATGGTGGTGTTCGCGCCGATCTCTACGTCATCCTCGACGACCAGACGGCCTTGCTGAGGGAACAAAAGGTACTCGCCAGTCCCGGAGTTGCGTACATAGCCGAACCCTGTCGCACCCAGCACCGCCCCGGACTGCACGACGACGCGATCCCCGAGCGTCGCCCCCTTGCAGATCGTCGCTCGGCTGCCGATATTGCAGTCCGCTCCGATCACAACATTCGCTTCGATCACCGCACCCGCTCCCACCCGCGTCCGCGTACCCAGAACAGCAGAGGCATCGATGATGGCAGCCGGATGATGGAGCGGGCTCTCGTCAGGTACCACGAGCTCTTTCGCGACTACGGCGAACGCATACTTCGGGTCGCGCACCCAGAGCACACGAGTGTCGTCGCTCTCCAGGGCACCGCGCCGCGCAAGGATCAATCCAGCCTGCGATGCCAGTGCCGCTCGCAGCGTCGTTTCGTCCTGGGCAAAGACCAGGGCCTCCGCCTCTGCGCCCTCGATCTCCGCGACATGCGAGAGAATGGCCTGTGATGCCGTTTCAACCCCCAAAAGCGCGGCAATCTCCGTTGCCGTTCTGCGAATCGCACTCATCTGTAAAGGCTCCCTTCGCCTTCGGGCCTGGTCTTCCAGCGGCGATGCACCCAGAGCCACTGCTCCGGATAGCGGCGAACATAGGATTCGATCGTTGACGTGAAGAGTGCCGTATTCGCCAGGATGTCCGCCTGCGTATCTTCCGTGCGCACCAGGTTGAGCTCTTCACCGAAGTGCAGCACGTAGCGTCTTTCGCTCTCCTCCCATAGGAGAAATCCCGGTAGCACCGCCGCGCCGGTCTTCAGCGCGACCCGCGCCAGTCCGGACGCCGTACAGGCCTCAACGCCGAAGAACGGCACGAAGACCCCTTGTGGCGGAGTCATATTCGTATCCATCAGGATGCCGACCGTCTCGCCGCGCTGCATCGCCGACAGCAAGCCGCGGGCGAAGTCGTCTTTATGAACGACGCGATTGCCATGCAGGCAGCGTATTTCGTTGACGAACGCGTCCACCCTTGGGTTATCGAGTCTGCGGATGACCAGAGACATGGGATAGCCCCGCAGCGAGTGATAAAAGCTCGACAGCTCCCACGCGCCCAGGTGTCCAGTCAGGACCAGCACGCCCCGGCCCTTCTCACGAGCCTGGAGGTAATTCTCCAGCCCTTCATAGCGAACAAACTTTGAGGCGCTCTCCAGCGTGTAGCCGCGCATCTTGCAGAACTCCGCTATCTGCCAGCCCAGCCGGATGTAGAGCTTGTGAAGAATCTCGCGGCGCTCTTCTTCGGTCTTCTCCGGAAAGGCCAGCTTGAGATTTCGCAGGCCTGTCCGCCGCAGGCCACCAAGTCCTTTCCAGCACACCCAGCCAATCGCCGCACCCGTTCCCCGGGCTATCGATCTTGGCAGCAGGCCTATGGCTCCTACCAATCCGCGCAGAGCCCAATACTCCACGTTCTCCCGAAAGGAGGGTGTCACCGGCAATGAGGTCTGCGAGATAGCGGCCAAGAACTCAGTGTACGCAATGCAGAGATTCCAGTCTCTCCAGACAAGCAGAAAGGGCGGCCGGAGCCGCCCTTCTTTGCCTGCATACTGCCTGGTTGGTTTAGTGGTTGTCCTGCGAGACGATGAAGTACTTCGCAACGGTGTGGACAAAGCGACGTGCGTTCTGGGGTGTCGGCGAGTTGCCGTGCAGCACACCCTCGAAAGGGATGTCTGCGCCATATTCAGCGCGAGTGTCATCGCCATTTTGCGAGAGCACCGTGCCGTCCAGATCGATACCGGCAAAGAGTCCCTTGCTGCGCGAGTAGGTCAGGAATTCAGCATTCAGCTTCCAGTCCGTACCTGCCTGTGCATTGCGGCCCACGGGACCGGCTGTGGCAGCAGCATCGCCGCCGATCTTGAACTTGGACTTCAGCATGTCCTGAAGACCATTCTTATTCATCGCGACCAGTATGAGATCCGTGGACTGTCCACCGATCTGCCAGCCGAAGCTGCCACCAGCCAACTGTACGAACACCGGAGCGCTCCAGCCACGCGGCGTGCGGCACGTTGCCGCCCCCTGACCGTACTGACCGCCCACAATGAAAGCACCTTTTTTATAGGCCGGAATGACCACCACACAATGAGCACCCGCCAGAATGGACTGAGGAATTCCCCGATCCGGCGTCGCCATCACTTCATCGATTACGTCTGCCGCCGCGTTCAAACGATCCGTCAACTTCGCATCCTGCGCATGTGCATGTACAGGAATCAAACCAGCCGACATCACCAGGGCACAAAGGACTACGCTAACTTTCTTCATCGCATTGCCTTTCAATAGCGAGTTTGCGGCTATTTATAATTTCTGCCGCCTCAGGACAGTCAGATGGGATACAGCCATACCGGGGTTGCACAAGAAAAACGGAGGGATGAGTCATTACCACCCGGCTCTCCTTTTTAGGAGGCGGTTTCAGCTTCAGAGGCACCCATGCGATTCTTCCAATGGGTCCAGACAAACCACACGACTCCAACGAGCAGAACCAACTCCACGCCATGGTGGAACTTATCGAAGACCGCCTTGAAACGCGGATCAGTCTGGAAGCGTTTGCCCAGCTTCATACCCACATAGGCCAGGACATAGCACCAGGGCCAGGAACCAATAAACGTGTAGAGATGAAAGCGGAACTGGTTCATCTTCGCCATTCCCGCCGGGAACGCAATGAACGTCCGAACGATCGGCAGCATCCTGCCGATCAGCACGGTGATGGAGCCGAAGCGGGCGAAGAAGTGCTCGGCCATGTCCAGATCGCGCTTGCTGAGCAGCAGGTACCGGCCAAAACGCTCGACCATCGGACGGCCGCCCTTAGCGCCGATCCAGTAAGCCGGAATCGACCCCAGATTGGAAGCCAGGGATGCAAGGGTCGCCAGGAGGATGAGCTGCATCTGCGAGTGGGCCAGCGCATACCCCGCGAAGGGCATGATGACCTCAGACGGAATGGGAATGCAGGCTGATTGAATCGCCATGAGCAGGACAACGCCGGCATAACCTCCCGCGCTGATGAAGGCCACCAGGATTGCAATGAGTTTCTCTGACATTCCTGTGCAGTATATCGCGACCGGGTGCCCCATCCTCGACGCGCGATTTTGCGCGGCAGGGTGGGGTATCGTGCAAAGCACGACCGTCTTTTGCTCGTAGTGGAAACGATGCCTGAATGGAGGAGTGCGGTCGTTTGCTACCACAAACGATACCCCCGACGCAGAGCGCGCTTCGAAGATCAGTGGGGCTCGCTTGCCGTCTATACCCCACCCTGCCGCACGATAAAACCGCGCGTCGAGGATGGGGCACCCAACTTACAGGGGCTGATCAATTTCTAGGTCGAGCCAACCACATTTGCTACGATTGCCCTATGTCCGAAGTCGTAAAAGCACCCGAAGCAGTCACCCCCAGCACTCCCGAAAACTCCGCCCCCGCCAAGCCCCAGACCGGCGGCTATGGCGCTCCCCCCGCTCATGGCGGACCTCCGGTCAAACGTCAGATCGTCTGCTTCAGCTTCTACAAGCTGCTGCCCGAGTGGCGCAGACTTCCCGCCGCCGAAAAGGCCGCACACAAGACTGCGTTCGCCGATGTACTGGCCCGTTGGAACAAGCCCGGCGAGTTCCTTTCCCTCACCTACTCGACCATCGGAACGCGCGGAGACGTCGATATGTGCGTCTGGTCGATCGGCTATGCCATCGACGAGTTGAACAAGATGCGCTCGGAGCTGATGGCTACCCCGCTTGGCGGCTATCTCGAATCGCCGCACAACTTCCTCGCCATGACCAAGCGCTCGCAGTACCAGATCGACCGCGAAGACGAGAGCGAAGGCGAAGGCCGCGGAGCGATTCGTCCCGGCGGACAGAAGTACATCTTCATCTATCCGTTCTGGAAGACACGGCCCTGGTACCTGCTCTCCCTGACCGAGCGCAAGCGCCTGATGGACGAGCACATCCGCGTCGGCCTGCTCTACCCGCGCGTCAAGCTGAACACCACCTACTCGTTCGGCATCGACGACCAGGAGTTCGTCGTCGCCTTCGAGACCAACTTCCCCGAGGACTTCCTCGACCTCGTGCAGCAGCTTCGTGAGACCGAGGCCAGCCTGTACACCCTCAAGGACACTCCGATCTTCAGCTGCGTGCGCCTGAAGCCGATGGAGATGCTGGACCGGTTGGGATGAGCAAGTCAGCGAGTCAGCAGCTATCTGCTGCTTTTGCTTTTGCTTTTCTGGTTGTCATTCCGAGCGCAGCGAGCGAACCTGCTTTCTCCCGTTCTTCGCTCGTACTACCCAGAAAGCATATAGCTCCGAACGGGAAGAACCTGCTTTGTGCCAGCTCATAACGTTTGTTGCGGCACTGACGAAAAGCAGGAGGCAGCAGGTTCGCTCGCTCCGCTCGGAATGACAACCAGAAAGGCAAAAGCGACGACACATGACAACCGCGAAAGCAATCTCCGTCAAAGCGAAGCGAGCCCAGGGCAGCAAGCTAACGAAGCCTCTGCCTCCGCCGCAGCGGTTAAAACCCGCTGCGCGGAAGGCTGCCATTGAAGGCGTTCCGGCAGCAAAAGCTCGGAAGATTGCGGCCAAAGAACCGGTTGCGCCAAAGGCCAAACGCGGCAAGACCGCGAAGCCACTGGCGCCGGAGCGCGTTGCCGAGATCCTCGACGCTCTGCGGAAGACCTACCCGAACGTGGTCTGCGCTCTGACACATCGCAACGCCTTCGAGCTCACCATCGCCACCGCACTCTCGGCCCAGACCACCGATGTGACTGTGAACAAGGTCACCCCAGAGCTGTTCAAGATGTTTCCGACACCGAAGGCTTTGGCCGAAGCTCCCCTGCTGGAGATCGAGCGGATCATCCACACAACCGGCTTCTACCGGGCGAAGGCCAGGAACATCAAGGGCGCCGCACAGGTGCTCGTGGAGAAGTTCAACAGCCAGGTCCCGAAGACCATCGAGGAGATGATCCAGCTCCCCGGCGTCGCACGGAAGACGGCGAACGTCGTCCTGGGCTCCTGGTTCGGAATACCCTCAGGAGTCGTGGTCGATACGCACGTGCTGCGCATCTCGCGGCGCCTGGAGCTCACACAGGCGACCGAACCGGTCAAGGTCGAACAGGACCTGCAAAAGGTCATTCCACAGGATCGCTGGATTCAGTTCTCGCACGAACTGATCCATCACGGACGTCAGGTCTGCATCGCACGCAAGCCCAAATGTGTGGATTGCAGTCTGGAAAAGCTGTGTAACTCTGCGGATAAAACGTGGAGTTCGCACTAAAACTGGTCCAGAACCACCATCATGGCGCGCCTCTATCTGCGGGCCGATTTAAAGTGCCCAACAATGGCCGCAACCAGCGAAGGCACACTCGGCTCTTTCGCCTCGACGTGAGGCGGAAAGCCTAGCTGGACTAGCGTCTGCGAAGTAATCGGCCCAATGGAAGCTCGCAGGATATCCGGCGGAAGAACCAGCCCCGCAGCCTCCAGCAGCGCTACTAAGTTGTGCGCCGTGGACGAACTCGTAAACGTAATGGCCTCCGGATAATTCTCAGGACGGACGAACAGCTCCCGGATTGTGGGGATTGAGCTTTCAGGAATAACGGTTCGATAGGCCGGAGCGATGGTTACCTCAGCTCCGGCCGCACAAAGGGTATCGGGGAGATGATCACGAGCCTGCTCGGCGCGGACGAGCAGGAAGCGTGTGGGAGTGCCGTCGGGCTGGCGAGCGTGGGGCAGGAGCGCGGCAGCCAGGGACTCGGCGACGGCCTGGGTGGGCGTGAGATCGACCTGAAGGCCGGCCACCTCGACGGCACGGGCAGTGGCTGGGCCGATAGCGGCCACCTTCAAGCCAGTCGTTCCTGCGTGGAAACTATGAACGGAAGGTCTGCCCACCCCCTTCAAAACACCGAGGCGTCGATTGAAGGCTTCCACGGCATTGGCGCTGGTGAAGAGCAGCCAGTGGAAGGTATCGATGCCCGAGAGCGCAGCATCGAGCGGAGCAAAGCTGGTGGGCTCAACGGTCTCAATGGCGGGGATGAGGATGGGCTCGATCCCAGCCGCACGGAGGCTCTCGGCGAGTTCCGAGACCTGATGGGGAGCACGGGTGATGAGGACGCGGGGGTGAGTCATCGAGATACGGCGACTTTCTCTAGGATGCCCTGTGAGTATTTCATCTTCTGTCAAAGAGGACTTGCCTGCCTGTCCTGAAGTACGTGGCCGCTTCCCTCTGCACCCTTTACCTCTTGAGCGAAATCGAACGGTGCAAATAGTTCGTTGAGGCACGGAGCGGAAGGGCAGGGTTTCAACCCTGCCGCAAAAGACGCTCCGCAGGAGCCTACCTCTCTGCCGAAGAACCGGGCCCCGGCGAGTCGCTTTTGCTCGCTGGGTGGTAACGCCGGAGTGGAGGCGCAGCCGGAACGACTGAATTGCTTTCTTTTGTCGTGGCGAAACAAGCTGCGAAGCTGCGCCCCAACCCACTGATACAGCCTTCGTGAGCCCTGCACAGTCTTGGGTCGTGCCTCGCGATGCGATTTGCACGGCTCAATTTTCAACCCGAAATAGTAATTGGATGACACACCCTAGAACGGCAGTCGTGCCGTGATGACCGTGGCGTGATTGAAGGTGTGAAAGTGGGTGACGGCGATCTGCTGTCCGGCGCCGAAGGTCAGGCCGAGGCGTCCGGGGGTTCCATCCGGCTTGTGCGTGAGAGGAATGCGGCCGATGATCATGCCGGGGGTGGCAAAGGTTGCGACCTTACCGTCGTTGGCACCGCCCTTGTAGAACGTGGAGTTGAACTCGAGCTCCGGCCAGAAGAGGCGCGCTACCCCGGTTTTTGCAGCGCGATATTGGAAGGTGTTATTCCACACAATAGTGCGCCCCAGGCCTTTGACGTTGGACACAGGCAGCGTGCCCCCGGCGGTGGATGTGAGGGCGAGCTGACCAAAGCCTTTGCCTACAGCCAGCGTCGGCGTGACCACGGCGCAGCAGCTTCCATTGGCGTTCTTGCCCGTTGGAATGGAGCCGGCCAGGAAGACTGTGACGATGGCATTGCCGTGCTCTTCATTGCGGGAGAAGAGGCGCTCCTTGGCCAGAAACGAGATGTCGCCGAAGCCATCCGCCTCGCCATTGCTGCGGTCGAAGAAGGGCGGAAGGTTGACGATGATCTCGGTGTGGCGCTCAGGGATCAACTCCAATCCCTTGCCGTTGCCGTAGTTCCACACATCCTTGCCCGCGGGGTTGTACTGGTGGACGAAATCGGTACGGAACTCCTGCTCAAGGCGCGGAGTGACGGTGACCAGAGGCGTGACCCAGTGTGGCTGCTCATTCTGGGTGGCGGTGACGCGGGCCTGATAGTTCGCAATAAACCTGTCCACAGCCGACTGCTGAGCATGAGCGACGAGTGGCGCGGCAAGCGCAATAGCTAGAGCAATCACACACTGGCGGAGGCGAGCAGGAAGAACGAGGCAAGTTGCTTTCATGATGGTCACGGTTTCACCTTAACGTTTTTATACGATTTGAATTGATTGAAATTTTAGACGCTTTCCCCTCGGCAAGGTTACAGAGGAAACTCATCTTTCAAGCCGCAGACGTGTGGGGCGAAAGGGGAAGATGTCAGGGGTAGAGGTTCTCTTGAAACCGCGTGAGGCAGCAGCAGTCAACCACAAGCCGCAAGACTGCACGGGAGCGTTTCGCACGGTCAGCAGAAGGAATCAGATGGCCGGGCGCCATCACCAAGGGAAAGATCAACGGCCTGCCGACCTGGATGCTACCAGGGCGTGCCATCCAATTGCTTCTGGAACAAAGTCGAACTGTGCAAACAATGGGTTACGGCAAGGATCGGAAGGGCATGGCTTCAGCCATGCCGCAAAGGCAGCGTTTAAATCCCTTTCCGCTCTGCCGAAGGCCCCAGTGAAGGCGTAGCCGCAACGACTGAATTGCCTTCTTTGGTCGTGGCGAAACTGCCCACACGAGCCACGCATCCCTGGCGTGCCTCGCACAGTCTTGGCCGCACTAAAAAACAATTCAGTCGCTCTGGCTACGCCTCCGCTTCAACCTTCGGCAGATATTTTGGGATCGGCTTAAAACAAAAGCCCGCATTGGTGTCTCCACCAATGCGGGGTCCTTCGTCGTTAGCTCAGGATGTCGACGAAAATACATACCGCCAACGGTTGTTGAGGTCGGCGCTACTTCGCGGCTGGGTAGAAGACCTGCACGGTAAGAATCTCGTAAGGCTTGATCGGCACCGTCACGACATCTCCCGTGAGTACCAGATGCGAGCCTTCGACCTTCTCCATCAGGTTGCTCTCCACCGCGTACTGCGCGCCGCGCGGCACGTGCAGCTTCACCTCGCTCGCCTTCCCTGCCCACTCGTACATGCGGAAGACGAGGGCGTTGGAGTCCTCGGCCTTCTTCACAGCCGTGAGCGTGACGTTCGCGTTGTCCACCGCACCCCAGGAGTGCTCTGTGGGTAGCGCGCCGGTGTGGCTGAAGACCTGCTGAGCCTTGAGCGGGTCGTTCAGCTCAAAGCCGCGATGAACGGTAAGTGCCTGCTTCCAGTCCCCAGCGTGCGGATAGATTGCATAGGTAAAGCGCTGGCGGCCACGGTCAGCATCGGGATCGGGCCAAGTGGCCGAACGCAGCAGCGTGAGGCGCAGCATGTTGTCCACGGCATCGTAGCCATACTTGGAGTCGTTGATCAGAGAGACGCCCTGATGTGCGTCGCCAAGATCGGCCCAGCGCATCGCAGGAACTTCAAACCGCGCCTTCTCCCACGAGTTGCTGCGGGTAGTAGGCCGCTCGATGGAGCCATACGGAATCTCGTACGTAGCCTTGGCGCTGGAAGCCGCCAGGGGGAAGGCAGCCTTCAGGAGCACGTGCTGCTCCTGCCAGTCGATGTCGTTGGCGACTTCGACCTGGTCTGCTCCGGCATCGAGCGAGATGTCCTGCGTAAAGTGCGACTTCTGCCACGTGCGGGTAACCCGGATCGTGTCGCGCAGCGAACCATGCGTAAGCACGGTTACCGCATCCACCGATGAGATGGGCGTGTAGTGATCGAAGGTGCCGGGATCAACGTTCCAGGCGTCATACTGCTTTGGCGTGTCCTTGAAGGTCTGGAACTCGTTGCCGCAGGCCTTGGGAGCGAGGAACTCCGTGTTCGCGGGCAGCGAGACCAGGCTGGTAATGCAGCCTGTCTTGCGGTCGAGAACGAGCTTCAGGTGAGCATTCGAGAGAGTAATCGCGTCCGACTTCTCGTCGAGGCGAAGATCGTTCTCTGCTGAAGCCTTGGCGTTGCCGGTAACAGCTTCAGCGTGCAGCACGGTGTAGCCCAGCGAGGGCACATCCTTGACGCGAGCGATCAGCGTGAACTGGTGCGTCGCGGCATCCTGAGAGACGACCTGCGAAGGAACCAGCTGGCCGTGCGCATCGAGCAGGCGAACGGACTTCGCGTCCTCGGGCAGCTGCACGTTGAGGTTGACGGTCTCACTGCGCGGCCAGGCCATCGCGTTGAAGACCATGACCGGAACACCCGAGGTTACGTGGGTATCAACCGTGGCCGAGAGCGTGTTGATCGCAGCATCGCTGATCTCGCGGTCGGAGTGGAAGACCTCCGTGTAGTCGCGCTGCGCGTCCTTGTAGATGATGCCGATGCCCGATCCCGCTGCGAGATCGTGGAACTGGTTGAAGGTGATCTTCTTCCAGTCTTCGGTAAGCTCGGCGGCAGGATAGGTCTTGCCATCCAGCCAGGCGAACGACGCGAGCTTCTCAGCATCGAGAGTCGCGACTTCGCTGTTCCTCATATTGGCCTTGTGCTGGGCCTGGGTGGTGAAGACGCCGCGGTGGAACTCGAGATAAAGCTCATCCTTCCAGGTAGGCAGACCAACTGCACCGGCAGCAGTGGCCGGAGGCGCCGTATAGCCCTTGGCAATGCTGTCGTAGTTCCAGGTGGGAGAGTCCGGGTTCAGGTTCTTCTCGACGTTGTCGAAGTACTTCTGTGCGGTGCTGTAGCGCATCGTCGGCACAGCGTCAGTCTTCCCTCCCGCGATCCAATGATCGGCCTGGTCGAGCATGGAGCGCGTGGGTCCGCCGCCGTGGTCGCCGATGCCATAGAGGTCGAGCATCTCAGAGGTGCCGGGGTTGCGCTGGGCGGATTCGGCAAAATCAGCCGAGATGCGCGTGGGGTTTACGTTGTCGTGGACATAGTCGGTTGGGAAGTACGTGAGAACCTTGCTGCCATCGGGCGACTCCCACCAGAAGAGCCGGAACGGAAGCTGGTTGGTATCGTTCCAGTGCATCTTCTGCGTGACGAAGTAATCCAGGCCGGAGCGCTTGTAGATCTGCGGCAGCTGCCAGTTGTAGCCGAAAGAATCGGGATTCCAGCCGATGCGCGCGGTCACGCCATACTGCTCCTGGAAGTAGCGCTGGCCAACGAGCAGCTGGCGCACCAGCGACTCTCCATCCGGCATGTTCAGATCAGGCTCGACCCACATACCGCCGACGATCTCCCAGCGGCCCTCTTTGACGCGCTGCTTGATCTGCGCATTGAGGTCGGGGTACTTCTCGGCCATCCACTCGGTGTACTGTGCGGCGGACTGGCTGTAGGTGTAGTCGGGATACTCGTTCATCAACTGCAGCGCGGTCGAGAAGGTACGCTTTACGGCATCGACGGTCTCAGTGCGAGGCCAGAGCCAGGCAGCGTCGATGTGCGCGTTGCCGGCGAGATCGACCTTCGCCTCCGAAAGCATCGGGTGCAGTTCGCTGAGAATGCCCTGAGCCTTGCGCAGCGAAGCGTCGAAGGCGGTCTGATCGGCGGCAGCAAGGGCCTTCATATCAATCGCAGCAACAGCGGCCTCGACTTTGGGCAGCAGGTCCGGGCGGGGGGTCTTGAGCTCCGGCAGAAGGTTGGAGGCAGCAATGCACTGCACGCGAATATCGTCCGGATCGGGGCGCTGGCCTGAGGAGCTGGGTTCGACGCGCAGGGTCACACCACGGAAAGTCTTATCGTCGACGGTGTGGAGAAGCTTCACCGCAACGAGAATCTTGTCGCCAGGCTTGGCAGGCTCAAAGAGGACGATAGGCTCGAGGTCATCGCCAAGCGCGACACGCTTGCCGTTGAAGTAGATGATCTGAGGCATGGGACCGTTGGCATCGGCCTGGAACTGGAACCAGACACGTGCGCCGGTAATGTCATAGCCGTTGAGGGTCTTGGGGACCTCGATCTCGCGGCGATACCAGACCGCGTCCTTGGGGGCCTTGCTGTGGCCGTGAACCAGTGGCCAGGAGGAGTCGTCGAGGGTTGGAGACTCTCCGTGCGGGAGGTCACCGGCATGGAAACGCCAATCGCCGGGAGGCAATGCGTCCAGGGTTTCGAGGGTGTGCAGCTTGTCGAGCGCACCAGGAGAAAGGTTCTTCAGCTCCCTGATCGGGGTGAAGGACTGGGCTGGAAGCAGCGCGGCGGAAAGCAGAACGGCGAGCGGAAAAACACAAAGACGCATGGGGGGAGATTAGCAAATGGGAACGATCTTCACAAAGCCTCCCGGCTCGCCGGTCCGAAGTGTATTCCCTGCCGCGCTGGGTATACACTTCCTATTCGCATCTCGTTTCAGGCCTGCCGGACCATATTGGCGGGCCTGATTGCTTGAATTCGAGTGGAGCAGAGACATGGCTGTGAAGCAGGAAGAGCTACAAAAAAAATCTGAAGGACACGCGAACGTTCCCGTCACGCTGCATGGGCGGGAGCTGGTTCCGAACCAGCGCATTCCGCTCAACCTGGACTGGGTCGAGGAGGTGCGGGTGAACACCAGCGCCGTCGAGCGGCGTGCCGCGACCATCCCCGCCCGGCGTTCGGTCAAAAAGGACTGGCAGGCCGCATGGCTGCTGCGCGCCATCGCCTGCATGGACCTGACGACGCTCAGCGGCGACGACAGCGCGGAGAGGGTCAAACGGCTGTGCGCGAAGGCCCGGCGTCCCCTCCAGGACCACCTGGTGAAGGCGCTCGGCATTGAGGAGCTGCACCTGACCACGGGCGCTGTCTGCGTGTACCACGCGTTCGTCGAGACGGCCGTCAAGGCGCTCGAAGGCACGAACATTCCCGTCGCCGCCGTGTCGACCGGCTTCCCCGCCGGACTTTCGCCTCTGGCCGAGCGCGTCGAGGAGATTCGGCGCAGCGTGGAAGCAGGCGCCAGCGAAATCGACATCGTTATCACGCGCGCCCATGTCTTCAACGGAGAATGGAACGCCCTGTACGACGAGGTCGCGGCCTTCAAAGAAGCCTGCGGGCAGGCCCACATGAAGGCGATCCTCGGCACCGGCGATCTGCTAACCCTGCGCAATGTCGCCCGCGCAAGCTGGGTTGCCATGATGGCCGGCGCGGACTTCATCAAAACCAGCACCGGCAAGGAAGCCGTGAACGCTACCCTCCCCGTCTCGCTGGTCATGGTGCGGGCAATCCGCGATTACGCCGAACGCACCGGCATGGCCGTCGGATTCAAACCGGCGGGCGGCATCAAAACCGCAAAGCAGGCGCTGGACTGGATGGCGACCATGAAGGATGAGCTTGGGCGTCCATGGCTTGAGCCGACGCTATTCCGCTATGGCGCGAGCTCGATGCTCGGGGACATTGAACGACAGTTGGAGCACCACGTGAACGGCAGGTACTCGGCGGCGTACCGGCATCCGATTGCGTAAAGGTCCTCTACTGCACAAGTTGTTTCGTTAAGGGCACGGCTTCAGCCGTGCCGTTCAGGTCAGGCAAGAGATGGGCTTTAGCCCCTGAGGGACCATTTCCTCAACCGCCTCAGCCGCAAGGAGAGTTCAGCATGGCAAGCAGCATTGTGGAGAAGTTCTACAGCATGGAATACGGTCCGGCGCCCGAAGACGCGAGCGAAGTAAACAAGTGGCTCGACGCCCACAAGCGCAGCTTCGGACACTACATCGACGGCGCGTGGACGCAGGTCAGCGGCTCCAGCTTCGAGACCAGGAACCCCGCAACCGGCGAGGTGCTGGCAAAGATCGCAACCGCCGATGCCAGCGACGTAGACCGCGCCGTAAAGGCCGCCCGCGCTGCCCTGCCAGGATGGCAGGCGCTCACGGGACATCAGCGCGCGCGCTATCTCTACGCGTTTGCCCGGCAGGTACAGAAGCACGCGCGCAGGCTCGCCGTGCTGGAGACGCTGGATAACGGCAAGTCAATCCGCGAGTCGCGCGACATTGATATCCCGCTGGTTGCGCGGCACTTCTACCACCACGCTGGCTGGGCACAACTGCTCGATGAGGAGTTCCCCGGTTACACAAGCGTAGGCGTCGTCGGCCAGATCATCCCCTGGAACTTCCCACTGCTGATGTTCGCCTGGAAAGTCGCACCGGCACTGGCCGCGGGCAATACCGTCGTCATCAAACCGGCCGAGTTTACCCCGCTCAGCGCGCTGGCCTTGGCTGAGATCGCCCATGAGATCGGCCTGCCCAAAGGTGTGCTCAACGTCATCAACGGCGACGGCAAGACCGGAGCGGCGATCGTGGAGCACGCAGACATCGACAAGATCGCCTTCACCGGATCGACCGAGGTAGGCCGCATCATCCGCAAGGCCACCGCAAAGACCAGCAAGAAGCTGAGCCTCGAACTCGGCGGCAAGAGCCCCTTCATCGTCTTCGACGATGCCGATCTCGACTCCGCAGTCGAAGGTCTCGTCGATGGCATCTGGTTCAACCAGGGACAGGTCTGCTGCGCGGGATCGCGGCTGTTGGTGCAGGAGCGCGTCGCCGAAAAGCTCTACGACAAGATTCGCGCCCGCATGGAAACCCTGCGCGTCGGCTCGCCGCTGGATAAAGCCATCGACATCGGCGCCATCGTCGACCAGGTCCAGTACGACCGCATCAAGGGCCTCGTCGAGACAGGCGTGAAAGAGGGCGCCACCTGCTGGCAGCCCGAGGTCACCATGCCGGAGAAGGGCCTCTTCTTCAAGCCGACACTCCTGACCAACGTGCACCCCTCCTCGACCGTGGCCCAGGAGGAGATCTTTGGCCCGGTACTCGTCTCCATGACCTTCCGCACTCCTGCTGAGGCCGTGGAGCTCGCCAACAACACCACCTATGGCCTGGCAGCGTGCATTTGGAGCGAGAACATCAACGTCGCGCTCGATGTGGCCGCACAGGTAAAGGCCGGCGTGGTCTGGGTGAACGCGACCAACCTCTTCGACGCAGCATGCGGCTTCGGCGGCTACCGCGAGAGTGGCTATGGCCGCGAGGGCGGCAAGGAAGGGATGTACGAGTACCTCGTCCCCGTGCACGCTGAACGAAAAACCGCCGCGAAGACACTGCCGGAACCGGTGATCGACCAGCCGGAGGGCTTCGATGAAGAACGCAGCGCGGCCGTCGAGTTCGGCATCGACCGCACAGTGAAGCTGTACATCGGCGGCAAGCAGGCGCGGCCGGACTCGGGCTATAGCTATCCCGTCTATGACCGTGACGGCCAGCTTGTCGGCGAGGCACCTCTCGGCAATCGCAAGGACATTCGCAACGCCGTCGAAGCCGCGCGCAATATCTCGGCAAAGTGGGCCAAGACCACCGCCCATGGCCGCGCGCAGATCCTCTACTACATCGCCGAAAACATGGTGCAGCGCCGTGCAGAGATCGTCGCCAAGCTAGCCGCGTTCGTCGGCCCGGAACAGGCAGCGATTGAACTCGACTACGGTGTGGAGCGCACCTTCGCCTATGCGGCCTGGGCCGACAAGTTCGAGGGCTCCGTGCACAATCCGCCCATGCGGATGGTGACGCTCGCTATGAAGGAGGCCATCGGCACGGTAGGAATCCTCTGCCCCGACGACGCGCCGCTGCTCGGCTTCCTCTCGCTCGTGCTTCCCGCCATCGCCATGGGGAACGCCGTCGTTGCCGTGCCAAGCGAGCGCTGCGCCACGCTGATGAGCGACCTATACCAGGTCTTCGACACCAGCGACCTGCCCGGAGGAGTCGTCAACATCGTAGCGGGCAAAGCCAGCGAACTAGGCAAGACGCTCGCCGAGCACGACGACATCGACGCCATCTGGAGCTTCCGCGATGAGGCCGCAAGCGCGATGGTGAAGCTAGGCTCCATCGGCAATCTCAAGCAGGTGTGGACCAACGAAGGCCGCAGCATCGATTGGTTCGATACCACCAAGGCCGAGGGCCGCTACTTCCTGCGCCACGCCACACAGATCAAGAACATCTGGGTACCGTACGGAGAATAAACCGCCAACCGGACACCCCATCCCCAGACCGGGTGCCCCATCCCCAGACCGGGTGCCCCATCCTCGACGCGCGTTTTTTGCGCGGCAGGGTGGGGTATCGTGCGAAGCACGACCGCTCTCCTTCATCTGGCCACAGACTCCTCTGAAAGCCGAATCATTCTCCCTCGTAGTAGCGCTCGTAATAACCCCACCCTATAACTACCCCACCGCCGACAGCACCCCAAAGCTAACCCCGGTAAGCCGCTCGGACTCCTCCCACAGACGCTTAGCCACCGCAACATCCTTCGCCGCCTTCGCGATCGGGACAGCCACCGGATGCCCCTTCATCTCCGAGAAGCGATCGGGACCGTAATATCCGCCCGGCGTAGCCTCCGGAGCGACAGCCGCAAAGAGCGTAGGCAGCGCACCATGCGCGGAGTCCTGCGAAGCAATCGGCTTGAGGATTGCCGAGAGCATTCGTAGAACCAGACCGCTAGAATCGCCCGGCCCACTCGTCTGCAGGTTCGTAAGAGCATATCCCGGATGCGCAGCCGTACTGAGGATCGGCGAACCAATCGCCGTAAGCCGCCGCTGGAGTTCAAGCGCAAAGACCGAGTCCGCCAGCTTGGACTGACCATAGGCCTGAAGCATCGGTTTATACACACGTTCACCCTGCAGGTTGCTGAAGTCGATCTTGCCCCATTTGCTGGCGGAACTGGAGACCGTCACCACCCGTGAGCCGTGCTGCGGCTTGATCGACGGCAGCAGCAACGCCGTCAGCGCGAAGGGCCCCAGATAGTTCGTACCGAACTGGCGCTCAAAGCCGTCAACGGTCAGCTCACGCGTGGGCAAACCCATCACCCCGGCGTTGTTAATCAACAGATCGAGCGACGCTCCCGGAAAGCGCTCGACATAGCGCCCCGCAAAGGCTCGCACCGAACTCAGGTCGGCAAGGTCGAGAATCTCAGGGATGAGCTTCGCCTGCGGCACGATGCGGCGAATGCGCGCAATGGCATCCTCGGCCTTGGCCTGTGTGCGGGCAGGTAGAACGATCTCAGCCCCGTTGCGGGCGAGCTCCAGCGCCGCCTCCCAGCCGATGCCGCTGTTCGCTCCCGTGATCACAACCCGCCTTCCCTGCTGCGAGCCAACCTTGTCTGCCGTCCATGGGGTGTTCCGTTTCGTCGTCATAAATGCAGTATTCTTCCATTAGTTTCTTTTGGCAATAAGGCACCTTTCTTGCGCGTACTTACCTTGAGGTAACAAATGAAGAAAACCACAAAAACAAAATGGGAAGAGGCTACGGCACTCTGCGATGGACTCTCCGAAGACCAGGACACACTGACGCGGGAGATCGTAACCGGTCTCGCCGACAAGTGGACGCTGTGGGTGATGAGCGTACTGGCGGAAGCCGGCGAGCCGCTGCGCTTCTCACGCGTAATGGAGCAGGTAGAGGGGATCAGCCAGAAGTCGCTGACCAAGACGCTGCGACAGCTCGAGCGCGATGGCCTGGTGACGCGAAAGATGTTCGCCGAGGTGCCGCCCCGCGTCGAGTACGCGATCACGCCGATTGCTATCGAAATGCTGGACCACGTCGAGCCGCTATGGACCTGGGTGGCAAAAAGTGTAGGAAGGTTTCAGGAAGCTCGGACACAGTTTGACCAACGCTAAAGCAACTTTTCTTTAAATGTATAGCGAACCCACGGTATCTAAAGGCCATTCTTCCCCCAAAAACAACACTTCGCGCCCAATTCGGCCTCCCAACAACAGAAGACTTGCTCTGGTAGCTGGTAACATTTCCCCCACATGAGAGTTTTGGTAATCGATATAGGCGGCACAAACGTAAAGGTGGCATCCACCGACACCCCGGTCCCCATCAAGATCCCCTCCGGGCCAACGATGACAGCGAAGAGCATGTGCACCCAGGTGCTCGCCGCGACAAAGGGCTGGCGCTATGACCGCATCTCGATCGGCTACCCCGGCCCTGTGGTGAACCATCGCCCTATCGCCGAGCCGCACAACCTTGGCGAGGGATGGGTAGGCTTCAACTACGACAAGGCCTTCGGCAAACCGCTCCGCTTTATCAACGACGCAGCGATGCAGGCTCTGGGTGGCTACAAGAGCGGACGCATGCTGTTTCTCGGCACCGGAACAGGGCTGGGATCGGCCATGATCCTGGATGGCTTTGTCGTGCCGCTGGAGTTGGCGCACCTTCCCTACAAAAAGGGCCTCACCTACGAGGAGTACATCGGCGTCGCCGGCCTGGAGCATCGCGGAGAGAAGCGTTGGCGCAGATCAGTGCTCGATATTATCGAGCGCCTGCAAAAGGCCATGGTCTGCGACAACGTCCTGCTAGGCGGAGGCAACGCGAAGCTCATGAAGAAGCTTCCACCGCATATCGTAGTGGGCTCCAACGAAAACGCTGTCAAAGGCGGCTTCAGACTCTGGGAAGATCTAACATCGAAACAGGCAGCCAAACTGTAGGTGCTCATGAGACTCACGATGTTCCACCCATCGTCTCGCAACGAAACTCCATCCCACTGTGTCTAAGATCTAGGTACAGCGCCCGTGCGCTTAAAGGAGCACCAGTTCCGTGGGACATCGCTACAACAATATCCTCGAGACAGTCGGCCACACTCCGGTCGTACGAATCAACAAACTCGCGCCGCCGGATATCAATCTTTACGTCAAGGTCGAAGCCTTCAACCCACTCGGCTCCGTAAAGGATCGCCTGGCCCTCGGAGTGATCGAAGATGCCGAGCGTCGCGGAGAACTGAAGCCAGGACAGACCGTCATCGAGTCGACCAGCGGCAACACTGGCATCGGACTCGCCATGGTCTGCGCGCAGAAAGGCTACCCGCTCGTCCTTGTGCTCGGTGAAAACTTCAGCGTCGAGCGCCGCAAGCTCATGCGTTTCCTTGGCGCAAAGGTCATTCTCACGCCCTCATCGAGCCGCGCCACCGGCGCAGGAGAGAAAGCAAAGGAACTCGCCGAAAAGCACGGCTGGTTTATGACTCGCCAGTTCGATAACGAAGCCAACGCTGAGATGCACGAGCGTACCACCGCCGTTGAAATCCTCGAAGACTTCGCCGGAGAACGTCTCGACTACTTTGTCACAGGCTATGGAACCGGCGGCACCCTCAACGGCGTCGGCCGCGTGCTCGCAAAGCAACGCCCTGAGACGCAGGTCATCGTCGCTGAACCCGACGAAGCCCCCATGCTCTCCAGCGGACTCCCGCAGGAACGAGACGCCGAAGGGATCGCATCGGCAGGTCACCCCGCGTGGAACCCTCATCCCTTCCAGGGCTGGAATCCCAACTTTCTCTCCAGACTCATGGGCGAGGCACAAGGCATGAACTTCATTCGTGAGGTTGTCCGGGTACCCGGCGCTGAAGCGATGAAGCGGAGCCGCGAACTCGCCACGCAGGAAGGCATCTTCGTCGGCATCTCTTCCGGTGGAACGTTCGCCGCAGCTCTGCGCATTGCGGAAAAGGCGCCGAAGGGATCGACAATCCTCTGCATGCTGCCCGATACCGGCGAACGCTACCTCAGTACCCCGCTCTTCGCGGACATTTCGGTCGATATGACGGAAGAAGAGATCGCCATCGCGCACAGCACGCCAAACTTCTGGCTACCTGCTGCCAAATAAAAACGGCCCGCCATAATGCCCGAAGACCACGGCATAGGTGGGGACCTTAGATAAATCAACCACGAAGGGCTGCCTCATGGCAGCCCTTCGTGTGTTTGCGTCCAGCTTCGAGACGCGAGTTTCGAGCCTATTTCTCCGGCAGTCGCGCGGCAGCCGGAAGTTCCGCCGCATCCGGCCCGTGGAGATACTCAGGGTGCTGATCCTTGCCCAGCAGGGAGGCGACCTTCGAGGCGTACTCGGGGTCGGCCTTCTTGAAGTGCGAGAGCTGCAGCCTCTGGATGTGCAGCGGCGTCTGGCCCAGCGAGTCCGCGATGGCCTTCGCCGTGCGGTTCTTCTGACCTTCGTCGAACAGCCGCCAGAGATCGCCTGCCTGCGTGTAGTCGTCGTTGTTCTCGTGATGGTCGTAGCGAGCGATCTTCTCCAACGTCGTGCTGGTGGTGTAGGGACGCTCGGTGTACCGGGGGTCCTGTGCGGGACCGCCGAAGCTGTTGGGCTCGTAGTTCGGCAGTGAACCGTAGTTGCCGTCGAAGCGCATCGCGCCATCGCGGTTGTAGTTGGCGCCAGCGTTCTTGCGGGCATTAATCGGCAGCAGGTCATAGTTCGTGCCGATACGATAGCGATGCGCGTCAGGATAGCTGAGCAAACGGCCCTGCAACATCTTGTCCGGCGAGTAGCCCATGCCCGGCACGATGTTAGACGGGTTGAAGGCAGCCTGCTCGGTCTCGGCAAAGTAATTGCCGGGCATGCGGTCGAGCGTCATCACCCCGACGTCGATCATCGGATAGTCCGCGTGCGGCCAGACCTTGGTGAGGTCGAAGGGGTTGTACTTGAATTTGTCGATCTCACTCTCCGGCATCACCTGGATCTGCACGCTCCACGACGGGAACTCGCCGCGCTCAATGGCGTGGTGCAGGTCACGCTGAGAGTAGTCGGGATCGCTACCGGCAAGCTTCTCGGCTTCTTCCACCGGCAGGTTCTTGATGCCCTGGATGGTCTTGAAGTGCCACTTGACGTAGTGCAGTTCGCCCGCCGCATTGATCAGCGAGAAGGTGTGCGACGAATAGCCGTTCATGTGGCGATAGCCATCAGGAATGCCGCGGTCGGAGAACAGGATCGTAACCTGATGCAGGCTCTCGGGAGACAGGCTCCAGAAGTCCCACATCATCGTGGCGGACTTCAGGTTCGAACCCGGCTCACGCTTCTGCGTGTGGATGAAGTCGCCGAACTTGAGAGGATCACGGATAAAAAACACCGGCGTATTGTTGCCGACCATGTCCCAGTTCCCCTCCTCGGTGTAAAACTTGATCGCAAAACCGCGCGGGTCGCGAGCGGTATCGGCCGAGCCCTTCTCTCCACCAACGGTCGAGAAGCGGATGAACAAAGGGCAGGTGTTGCCGATCTTCGAAAAGAGCCTGGCGGAGGTGTACCTGGTGATGTCGTGTGTCACGAGGAAGTTACCGTGCGCGCCGGAGCCCTTGGCATGCACCACGCGCTCGGGGATGCGTTCGCGGTTGAACTGTGCCATCTTCTCGAAGAGCTGGAAGTCGTCAAGTGTGATGGGCCCACGCCGGCCGGCGGTGACAGAGTTCTGATTGTCTCCGACGGGACGACCCTGATTCGTGGTTAGAACCTGGGTACTCGGTTTTGGGGTGCTGGGCTTCGGGCTGCTGCCGTTGATGCTGTTCTTGTCTGCCATGTTTGCTCTCCGGGTTAACTCGTAGTCCATTGGACGCTACGGCCCCAAAGGCGTTGCCTCTGAATGGACGCGGCCTTCACGCAATCATGGCAACGGCATTACAAAAGAATTACGCAACAGGCTGAACTTGAAGAAGTTCCAACGCACCGCGAGCCGTCAGCTCAGAGGCAACGGCAGATCCGAGCTCGCAGGCTGGCGTGCCAAACGGAACTTTCTGCACGACATGCGCCACTTGCTCTCCGTCCGGCGAGACGACCATCGCATGCAGGTGCCACTGGTCGTCCACGGCATGACAGAAGGCGCCCAGCGGAAGCTGGCAGCCTCCCCCCAGAACGGCGAGCACCGTACGTTCGGCCTGAACAGCATATTCTGCCGCGGAATCGTTGAGCTCGCGGATAGCCGCATAGATAGCGGGATCGCGGCTGGGATCTTCGGTATCCAGCGGGTGACGCGGACATCGGGTTTCGAGCGCAAGCGCTCCCTGGCCGGGGGCCGGGGTCAACTCATCGACCGAGAAGCGCTGATGCACATTTTCGGCACGGCCGATGCGGTCGAGCCCGGCGCTGGCGAGCACCAGGGCTTCGGCCTGGCCTTCGCTCCACTTGCGCAGGCGCGTATCGATATTGCCGCGCATCTCGACGAACTCCAGATCGGGACGCAGGGCCAGCAGCATCGCCTGGCGACGCGGGCTGGTCGTGCCGATGCGAGCCCCTGAGGGCAGCATGTGCAAGCCCCAGTAGCTCTCGCAGACGAAGGCGTCGCGAGCGTCGGCACGGACAGGAATCGCCGCCAGGGTAAAGCGCGGGTCGAGCGTGGTGGGGAGGTCCTTGAGCGAATGGACGGCGAGATCGATCTTGCCCACGGCAAGCGCGTCTTCGATCTCCTTGATGAAGATGCCTTTGGCGTCGAGCGAGGTGCCGTCGGGAAAGGTGGCCGGAGCGACGAAGCCGGGGTCCTGCATGCGATCCCCAACCGTGCGGATGACTTCGATCTCAACCGCGTGGCCGCGTTCACGAAGCTGCGCAGCGATATGGTTTGCCTGCCAGAGCGCGAGCTGCGAGCCGCGCGAGCCTATTCGAATGGTGGGTGTAGTCACAGGTCTAGGATACGCCGCATCAGTGCAGTGGAATACGATACATGCATGCGTGTAATTCTTTTCGGCGGTACCGGCATGGTGGGTCAGGGCGTTTTGCGCCAGTGCATCGAGGATGCCGAAGTCGAACGAGTACTGCTTGTGGTGCGCAAGTCCACTGGCCTGGTCTCACCCAAAGTCGAGGAACTGGTACACGACAACTTCTTCGACTGGACCGGCGCTGAAGAGCATTTCGATGGCTACGATACCTGCTTCTTCTGCCTGGGAGTTTCATCCGTCGGCATGAGCGCGGCCAGCTACAGCCGAATTACGTACGATCTCACACTAAGTGTCGCGGAGATGCTGATCTCACGCGGGAGCCTGAAGACCTTCGTCTATGTCTCAGGCTCGGGTACCGACAGCACAGAGAAGGGCAGCAGCATGTGGGCACGCGTAAAAGGCGCCACCGAAAACGCCCTGATGCGTCTCCCCCTGCCGAACGTCTTCTGCTTCCGCCCCGGATACATCCAGCCCCTGCACGGCATCCGCTCAAAGGTCGGTTGGTACAACGCGATCTATACGACGCTGTCGTGGACCTATCCCCTGCTGCGGCGCGTCGCTGCAGGCCTGGTGACGAGCACAGAAGAGCTCGGCTGCGCCATGATCGGCGTGGCTCGGAGCGGATATCCGAAGAAAGTGCTGGAGACGCGGGATATTCAGGCCGCTGCACTACAGAGATGAGCGATGTCGTTGTTTGTTTTTCGTCGTCATCCTGAGCCGTAGGCGAAGGACCCCCGCATTGGTGGTGGCACCGAAGCACAGGGGAAAACCACGAGATCGTGCGCGAGCGACTTTGGTGGGTGCTTGCACCTTAGATGGTCCGAATGCGGGGTCCTTCAGCTGCGCTTCAGGATGACGACGAAAAACAGGCAACGACGCTGCACACAGAGGAGAATCGTCTACTCGTCGGACTCAGAGGGGTTCGCTGCTCCACGCAGGGCCGCAATCTGCGGATGCAACAGCTTGGCGGTCAACGACTTCGTCAACGCCTCAATCGCAGCCTGCTGTTCCGGCGTAAGCGGCTGGGGAGATAACCGCTGTGCGGTACGAGCAAGCTCCTGTTGGCGCAGTGCTTCGGCTTCAAGCATGAGCTGCTTGATGGCCTGAGCCGCGGGCTCCTGGGCTA
This sequence comes from Granulicella mallensis, assembly GCF_014203225.1. Taxonomy (GTDB): domain Bacteria; phylum Acidobacteriota; class Terriglobia; order Terriglobales; family Acidobacteriaceae; genus Granulicella; species Granulicella mallensis_A. The sequence continues at coordinate 90,891 of NZ_JACHIO010000001.1, forward strand.
GACGCTCTCCGTAAAGCTCAACCTCGCGGCTCACGATGGACTCCGCAGCCTCGGCCTCGCGGCTGCGAACTGCCTGGTTCTGCGCAGCGACCTGCTGTAAATCGTCCATGTCGTAGACGAAGCAGCCTTCGAGCTTGTTGATCTCAGGCGCAACATCGCGCGGCACGGCGATATCGATAAAGAACACAGGCCGGTTGCGACGGCGTTGCAGCAGCGCCCGCGCACGGTCCGGGGTAAAGACATGCCCGGCTCCCGTGCTCGTAATCACGATATCGGCGCGGTGCGACTGCTCGTGGAGCTGGTCGAACGGAATCACCCCGGTTGTAATCGAGGGCGTACGCAACGAGTCGGCGATCTTCTCAGCCCGGGCCTCGGTGCGGTTCGAAACCAACAGCGTCGTGGCGCCCTGCTGGATCAGGTGCCGCGCGGCGAGGTCACTCATCTTCCCTGCACCGACGATCAGCACCGTCTTGCCGTTCAGTGAGCCGAAGATTTTACGAGCCAGCTCGGCTGCGACCGAAGCGATGGAGACCGTGGAGCTTCCGATCTGCGTCTCGGTGCGCACTTTCTTCGCGACGGAGAACGCACGCTGCAACAAGGGGTCGAGCGTCGAGCGGACCGCGCCAACCTCACGAGCCACGGTCCAGGACTGCTTGACCTGGCCAAGAATCTGCGGCTCCCCCACCACCATCGAGTCCAATGAGCTGGCCACGCGAAACAGGTGCCGGATCGCCTCGCGTTCGCGGAACTCGTAGACATGCGGCTCGATCTCATTGGCAGGCAAATTCAGGTAGTCGTGCAGAAAACGCAGCATGCCCATGGGCGGCACGGACGACGACTGCGGAGCGTCCTGCACGGTCAGCAGCTCGACACGGTTGCAGGTAGAAAGAATCAGCGCCTCGCGCACACCGGGCTGATGGGCCAGCGTCCGCGTGGCATCGGCCAGCCGCGAGACGGGAATCGCAAGCCGTTCGCGCACATCGAGCGGCGCGGTCGTGTGATTCACACCGAGCAGCAGAATGGACCCCGAGTTTGTCTTGAGTTCGCTCATGGGGCCTTGAACCTGTGCACGGCAGAGAGCTGGTTGGCCGCCCATACCGCAAGCACCACCAGGAAGACGAAGCTGGAAAGATAGACCGCCCTGCGTCCACGCAGACCGCTGTGGCGGCGGATAAAGATCATCAACATGTACGCGATCCACATCGCGAAGGAGAGCAGCACCTTGGGGTCGGCAAAGAACGCGGGGCCGATGGTCTGCAGAGCGATGACCGAACCGATCAGCAGGCCGGCCGTCATGCACGGCAAGCCAAAGAGCAGCGACCTCAGCGCGATCTGGTCGGTGGTTTCAAGCGGCGGCAACCACGTACGGGGCTGCCCGGCACGCTTCTGCTTCAACCGGCGCTCCTGAATGAGGTAGAGCAGGCTCGCAATCAGGGAGAGAAACAGCGCCGCATACGCCGCCAGCAGCAGCGCCACATGCAGGAACAGCCAGAGGGTGCCGACGAAGGGGTAGGCGATCGTCTCGTGTCCGGGCCGGAAGGCGGGCACAATCGTCAGCAACACTGCGATGGGGAGCAGGAAGATACCGAAGGAGACCGTCCGGTACTTCGCGGCCAGCACCAGGAACGCGGCGGCCAGCAGCAAGCCAAGCATCGAGAGCGTCTCGTGGGTGTCGACCGGCAGGGCACGGTGGGCGGCGTAGAGGATCTCGACAAGGGCTACAAAATGGAAGAAAACTCCTGCAAGTGCCGCAGGAACAGCAACATGCCGCCAGCGCGGACGACTATAGAGGGCCGCGGGCAGCACCGCGAGCGCGGCAATGCCGTAGAGAAGAACCGCGACTCGGAGCCAGAGAAGGGACATTCGACCATGCACGGCGAAGGATTCGCCACAATGATCCAGTATAGCTGGCAGGAACGCGTCCTATGTCTTCGTTTGGTCTTTCAGTATCATCCTGCGCTCATGGCCAGGAATCGAGCCGGGCCCGGCTCAACCGTTCGATCGGCTATTGTCGTACGCCACACTCTGGTCCAGATAGGACTGCAGCTTGCCCTCGATGAGGCTGAGCGGCAGCAGGCTTGGCCGGTCGATGATCTCGATGGTCAACACGCCATCCTCATGGGCATACGTCGCGGTAATGCCGTCTTTGGTGAGGGTGCCGGACGTTCCCGTCAGCTCAATGTCGTTATCACGGAGGCGTACGGTGGCGGCGGCATATTGCGCGTCGGACATGGGAATCTGGATCATTCTTGCCAGTGTAGACGCAAAGAGCGAAATGGGCACCCTCCTTTTGCTCTTTGAATTCTTGCGGGCCGGATCAGGTGAGGATTTGCAATGGCCCCGTATCCGGTATCCTGACCTTTCTTGCATTAAACGATGGCAACGACAAACGAAATCACGAACGAAGCAGGACTGACTCCCGTAATGCGGCAGTTCCGCACCGCTAAGGATGCCCACCCCGACGCCCTGCTCTTCTTCCGGATGGGCGACTTCTACGAACTCTTCTACGACGACGCCATTGTCGCCGCGCGCGAACTTCAGCTCACCCTGACCGCGCGCGACAAGAGCAAATCCGTGCCCATGTGCGGCGTGCCGTACCACTCGGCGGGACCGTACCTGCAACGCCTGCTGCGGCTGGGCTATCGCGTGGCGCTGTGCGAGCAGATGGAGGACCCGAAGGCCACCAAGACCATCGTGCGCCGCGAGGTCACCCGCGTGCTCACCCCCGGCACGGCACTCGACCCGTCACTAGCCGCCAGCGAGAGCCAATGGCTGGCGAGCGTCGCCGGAGTCGGCGCGGCTGCGGCGGCCTGCGTAGGAGTGGCAGCCATCGACCTCTCGACCGGCGAGTTTCGCGCGACCGAGTTCACCGGCGCAAACGCCTGGGCGTTAGCGCTCGACGAACTCGCACGGCTGCGGCCCGCAGAGTTGATCTTCTCCCGAGGCCCCGGAGGCTTTGGCGCAAAGACCACGCAGAGCGTCCGTCAGACGTCGCTACGGGAATCCGATGCCCCCGACGAGACCGAGACCAAAGAGGAGTCGGCGCCAGCGGACATCGGCGGCGCACGGACCGAAGTTGAAGAGTGGGTCTTCAACGAAGAGTATGCCGTTCCCCTGCTGCGGCAGCAGCTTCGAGTGCACTCCCTCGATGGCCTGGGACTCGGCAACCACGCCGCCGCAGCAGTCGCCGCGGGCGCGATCGTGCATTATCTGCGCACGACCAAGCAGGGCGCGCTCGAGCATCTCGATACCCTGCGCTACTACGAGAAGCGCGACAGTCTGGAACTCGACGCCGTCAGCGTGCGCAACCTCGAACTCGTCGACCCGCTCTTCAGCAGCGAAGGCCCGAAGACTACGCTCTTCTACACGCTCGACGCCTGCTGCACCCCCATGGGCAAGCGCCTGCTGCGCGCACAGTTGCTGCGTCCCATGCAGTCGCTCGCCGAGATCAACGAACGGCTTGCCGCAGTTGGGGAAGCCGCCGGGGACATCCGCCGCCGCGAGGGCCTGCGCCGCGCGATGGATAGCTTGCTCGACCTGGAGCGTCTGCTGGGCCGGGTCTCGCTTGACTCTGCCGGACCGCGTGAGGTGGTCGGGCTTGGAGCCACGCTGGCACGTCTGCCTGGGCTGCGCGTCGCGGTCGCGGAGTTTGCCGCGACCTCTCCTTCGGGCCGATGGGCTTTCCTCGCAACCAAGCTCGATACGCTTGACGATTTGAACGAGATGATTGCACGCACCCTGGTTGAAGAGCCGCCGATCTCACTGAGCGACAGTGGAGCGATTCGCGAGGGCATCGACGCCGAACTGGACGAACTGCGCGGTCTCTCGACCAGCGGCCGGCAACGCATCGCCGCCATCGAAGAACGCGAGCGGGCACGCACCGGCATCGGCTCGCTGAAGGTGCGATTCAACTCGGTCTTCGGCTACTACCTCGAAGTCACCAAGGCCAACGCGAAGTCTGTGCCCGCCGACTACGAGCGTAAACAAACACTGGTGAATGCTGAACGTTTCACTACACCTGAGCTGAAAGAACTGGAGACAAAGATCCTCACCGCGCAGGAGCGCTCCGGCGAGATCGAGCGCAGAATCTTCTCCGAACTCCGCCGCCAGTTGCTGACCAATGCTGTACGAGTGCGCGAGACCGCACGCCGCGTAGCCGAGATCGATCTCCTCGGCTGCTTCGCGCATCTCGCTGCGATGCGGGGCTGGGTAAAGCCGCAGGTCGATGCCAGCGAGGTGCTGGAGTTCGTCTCCGCACGTCATCCGGTCGTCGAACAGCGTCTCGAAGAGAGCGGCGGCGGACGTTTTATCCCCAACTCGCTGTATCTCGAAGCCGCAGGCGGAGAGGCCAACGGCCCTTCCCTGCTGCTCATCACCGGCCCCAACATGGGCGGTAAGAGCACCTACCTCCGCCAGGCCGCGCTGCTGGTCATCATGGCGCAGTGCGGCTGCTTTGTACCCGCAGAGCGCATGCGGCTGGGGTTGGTCGATCGCGTCTATACCCGCATCGGCGCCAGCGATAATGTGGCGCGCGGGCGTTCGACCTTCATGGTCGAGATGACCGAAACCGCCGCCATCCTGAACACGGCCACAGCCCGGTCGCTCGTGCTGCTGGACGAGATGGGGCGCGGCACCGCCACCTACGACGGCCTCTCGCTCGCCTGGGCGACGGTCGAGCATCTGCACAACGACATCGGTGCACGCACACTGTTCGCCACGCACTATCACGAGCTCACCCTGCTGGCCGATCGGCTGGCACGCCTTCAGAACGTTCGCGTCACCGTGCGGGAGAGCGGCGGCGGCATCGTCTTTCTGCATACGGTCGAAGCAGGCGCCGCCAACAAGAGCTACGGCATCGAAGTCGCACGGCTGGCAGGGCTTCCCGGGGCTGTCATCGAACGAGCACGCGCCGTACTGCGAGTGCATGAGCGAGCCGAGTCGCAGCAGATACGCGAAGCGGCTCCCGTCGCGGAGCGTGAAGCCTCAATGCAGATGACGATGTTCACGCCACTCTCGCAGCGCATCGTCGATCGCATCGAACAAACGGATGTCGATGGCCTGACACCGCGTGAGGCGTTGCAATTGCTGGCAGAGCTGCAACGCGAGCTGAAAGGGAGCGCATGAATACCGGCAAGCCAAAACCGATGCTCGTTGCAGGCGTGATGAGCGGCACCTCCGCCGATGGCGTGGATGTCGCAATCTGTCGCGTGTCTCCTGCTCTGCCCAAGGGCGCGCCGCGCGTCAAGGTGCTCGGGTATCGCTCGTTCGCTTACGATTCCAAACTGCGTGCTGCCGTACTCGCTTCGATGGATGCCAAACAAACCAGCACAGCCGAACTCGCACGGCTCTCCTGGCGACTGGGCGCGGTATACGCAGAGTGCGTCGAGATCACGGCGCACGAACTGAAGTTGAAGCCGCAGCTTGTCGCCTGCCACGGACAGACGATCTATCACCAGGCAACGGCACTACCCTACCTTGGCCAGCCGGTGCGCTGCACGTGGCAGATCGGCGAGGCTGCGTTGATCGCAGAGCGCCTGCGTGTCCCCGTCATCAGCGACCTCCGTCCAGCCGACATGGCTGCTGGTGGTCAGGCCGCACCGCTAGTGCCGATGCTCGATTTCTGCCTGTTTCGCCACGCAACGAAGAATCGGCTGCTGCTGAACCTCGGCGGCATTGCAAACGTTGCGGTGCTCCCGGCAGGTTGTTCTGTAGACGAAGTGCTGGCCTTCGACACCGGCCCGGCAAATATGATCGCCGACGTCTGCATGAAGCGGCTCTACGGTCGTCGCTTCGATCAAGACGGTGCCATCGCGGCACGCGGCAAGGTGCTCGACGGCGTAGTCGCAAAGCTGATGCAGTCGAGCTACTTCTCCGCCCTGCCGCCAAAGTCCTGCGGCCGCGAAGAATTCGGAGAAGCCTTCGTCACACGCTTTATCGCGCTGTGCGAGGGAGAAGGTGCACGCAAGCAGGACATCCTCGCAACCGCGATAGCCTTCACAACGGAGACGATCCTCGACGCGTACCGGCGCTTCTGCCTGCCGCATCTCGGACAGCGTGCACGCACGACAGAGTTGTTCGCCGCAGGTGGCGGCACACGCAACGCGACCCTGATGCAACGACTGCACGAGGGCTTCTCCACGCTCGGCGTACGTGTCACCACCACCGAAGAAGCAGGCGTTGCGACCGAAGCGAAAGAGGCTGCTGCCTTCGCGCTGATGGGCTGGCTTACATGGCATGGCCTGCCGGGCAATGTGCCTTCAGCCACAGGGGCAACACGTCCCGTGGTGCTGGGAAAGATCTCGCTCGCATGAGAAGGCTTGGCTGTCTGTTGGCATTAGGCGCACTGCTACCTCTGGCCGCCTGCAACCAACCTACGGCCACAGAGCGCGGCATCCTGCACTTCCTCATCGCAAGCTCACCAAACAATCTCGATCTGCGCCAGGGCACCGACGCACAGTCCGAGCGTGTCGGCGCGCTGATCTATGATGCCCTCGTGGAAAAAGACGACCACTTCAACCTGCAGCCATGGCTCGCCACAAGCTGGGAGCGCCCCGATCCGCTGACCTGGATCTTTCATCTGCGCAGCGGCGTTCGCTTTCACGATGGCAAGCCGCTCACCGCCGACGACGTCGCATGGTCGATCCGCAGCATGACGAATGGGGCTTTGATCACCGCAAAAGGCGGAGCGTTTGCCGATATAGTCTCCATCGAAGTGCGCGATCCCCTGACCCTGGTCGTTCACACGCATCAAGCGAATGCAAGCCTGCTCTTCAACCTCAGCGACGGTCTCTTCGGTGTCGTTGAAAAAGGCGCGGGACGTGAAGAAGGGCTGCATCCCATCGGCACCGGACCATTCAAATTCGTCAGCCAGTTGCAGGACAAGGAAGTTGTTGTCGAACGCAATCCCAGCTATTGGGCCGGCGCTCCTAAGATCGAACACATACGCTTCGACGTCGTCCCCGACGCTATCACCATGGCACTCGAGATGAAGAAGGGCTCCGGCGACGCCGAGAGCAGCGACATCACGCTGGACATGGTGCACGCGCTGCGCGGACTCCCCAACCTGCGCACAGAATCCGGACCGGGCTCGATCGTCATCTATGCCAACTTCAACGTGAACGACCCCGCGCTGCGTGATCGGCGCGTACGCCAGGCCATCGCCTGCGCCCTCGACCGCCCTGCTCTGATTGCTGCCTTGTGGCGTGGTGAAGCCCGCCCCGCCAATACATTTTTGCCGACGGATCACTGGGCCCAGGCGAGCGACTCGCAACTACCGCTGTATCCGCACGATGTTGCGCGGGCTGTGCGACTGCTGGACGAAGCCGGACTGAAGCCGGACAAGAACGGCATCCGCCTGCGCTTCACACTGAAGACCTCCACTGACGAGACTACGCGGCTTGTATCTCAGGCCATCCAGCAGGAGTTGCACGAAGCAGGCATCGAATTGACACTGCGTTCGGCGGAGTTCGGCACCTTCTATTCGGACATCACCAAGGGCGCATTCCAGATGTACATCCTGCGCTGGATCGGCTCGAACGAAGACCCGGACATCTTCCGCTATGCGTATGCAACAGCCAGCTTCCCACCAAAGGGCGGCAACCGCGGACGCTACTCCAATCCGCGCATAGACGCTCTTCTACAAGCAGCCAGCGCCGAAACCGATCAAGCCGCACAACGGCGCGCTTATGTTGAGGTGCAACAGATCCTCGCGAACGATCTGCCGGGAATTCCGCTGTGGTATCCGAACAACGAGGTCGTCCATTCAGCCCGGCTGACAAACGTGAAACTGGATCCCGGGGGGAGCTTCAACTTTTTAAGGACAGCGGAACTGCAGTAGATGTGCCAGCATTCGGCGATGATCCGAGAGTTGGATCATCGCCGAATTGCTGGCAGTGAGGTTCCTTCAAAGAGACCGAAGGACTGAGCCCAGAGATCGTCCCTAGAAGTTCAAATAAATGGGATTGCCTGCGACCAACAATGTTCCATCGGCAGATCGGAGATTGACGCGAAGCCAATGCCGCTTTCCGTCGCTGGGATAATCGAAGCTGCGCACTTCCTCTTTATTTTGTATCGGGGCGGCCTCAACGAGAGTGGTTAGTTCACCATCGCGAATGATCTCAGGGTGCGCATTTTGCAAAGCGAGCATCCTGAGGGTGAAGTGCACAACCTGTCCTGCAGGGGAAGAGATATCGTCTCCCATCGACGCGATGTTTGCGCCTGCATGAGCAGAGAATTCGAGCGTGCGGTCGGCTGTGCCTTCAAGATCGATGAAGACATGACCAGCGCGAATAGCTTTCAGGATCTCAACTTCAGAGAGGTTCTGAGCATAGACGACCGTGGTCGGATGCCCGACCGCCGACCGTGTCTGCGGAGGGTAGTCAGCGTCGTGGTTGTCGCTTCCGCCAACTCCGGTGAGCCGATAGCCTTTGTTCAGCTTGTCCTGCCAGAAGGGAATGCCGGATCGGGGACCATCAAGGGAACCACCATTAATCGCTTCGATCGCATTCACGCGGCTATAGTCAGTGTCGGGAACGGTCCATCCACAACCCATACAGGCAGCGCCGGACGGCGAGCCCGGATGGTTGATGGAGATGAGACCATGCAGGTCCTGCACCTGTTGCAACAGATCATTGATATGTGGAACATGGGGGCTGGTCAGCCTGAAGTCAATGAAGGCCGTCGTGCCAAAGACGTTGGCATGGCCCTGAAAGGTCGTAATTTCGCGGCCGGGCATCAGAAGAAGATGGTCGAAGTACGGCTGGAGCTCCCGCATGTCGTTATATTGCGAGATCGTGTTGTGATCCGTAATGGCAATGAAATCCAGTTTCCTGGCTACGGCTGCCTCGACCGTCTTATAGAGCGGGCAAGGCACCTTTGCTCCCGACTGGCTGAGACAGGAGCCGTCACTATGCGCATTATGCATGTGCAGGTCTCCTCTATACCAGGCAGCGCCATCACGCAGCGGCTTCTGGCTAAAGGTTGAAGTCTCGAGAAGATCCGCCCGATGCGAGAAATAAATATTTGCTTCGTAGTTGGAGCTCACGCCCTCCTCGATATTGGGGACGCCGAGGATAAGCTTCCACTGGCCCGGCACGATGACGCCGGGAAGATAGGAAGGGGTGGCGTCCGTCTCCGAGATCGTGAAGTAGTTTTTGTTGCCTCCGCTCCAGCCGCGGAATCGCTCGCTATCGAAGACACCAAGATCGATGTTGGTGTGCTTGTCGTGCTCCGTGTAGGAAAGTTCTACTGCTACCCGAGTCACATCCGGTCCTACGGTGAATGGCAGTTCGAGATACGTCTGGCGATCTGCGTAAGTAACTGTTCCGCGCAATACCAGATCGGGCTTTCCCTGCTGCGCATAGACACAGCTTCCGGCACAGAAACACGCGAGCAAGACAGTACTTACAACTACTCCAAAGGCTCTGGTGAGCTTAGGACCTACAGCAAATAACCTGACCAACATACTGCGCATTCTTTTTCTCCACTCGTTTGAACTTGCCAATTCTTCCTAAGTACTTCGCAGCAGCCTGTCAGCACGGGCATCCTGATGCAGGATGGCTCAGAATGCTTTAATCAAGTGCACACCGGCGCGAACTACTCCGTATATTGCAAGACAGAGCAGCCGCGCCGATTGTGTCAATGTGCAATGAATTAGTTCTTCGATAACAGAGTGCGCACAATCCCCCTGGTCTCCTCAAGGCTCGCCGACTGCCTTGGAGCCGCATTGACGAGCAAGAGAACCGCTGCATCGAGTTTACGGGCCTGAGCATAGCTAAGCGGTTCATGGAGGCCGTGGCTGGCCTTCGTCTCAATCAGTGGGTCGAGGAGATCGGACAATCGTGCCGTGGCTGCGAGGAGATCGCCTTGTTCCTCGTCGATCAGAGTGTTCAGCCCAGAGGCGGAAGGGCTGCCCTGTAAGGCATGGCGGCGGCCGACCAAAAGGTCATGCAGATAGGCTTTGCCTACGACGGCCCGCGAAGCATCGGAGATCTCAGTGACCCGCTCTCCGCGTTCGTGCGCATCGGGAATCAGCGTCTCCAGCAGGTTCTCGGCCAGGGGCTGTCCCTCTCCATCGCCACCGCGCTGCGGCAGCAATGCAGGCTGATCGAGAGCCGTGGTTACTCCCTGGAGATTTGAGAAGGCGGTGTCGAACTTCTCCTGCCGGGCTTTATCCCTGATGAGACCGACCACGCGCACTTCCCCGCCCTTACGGGTGATCGTAGCTTCCCATCCGGAGTCGGCGCCCAGCGTGCGCAGAAGATTCCAGGCCTGCACTTCGATCGCGTCTCCGGGCTCATCGACATGCTGGAGATCTTCGTCCTTCGTCAGCTTTTCCGAGGCTGCCGACGGTACAGAGATACGCCGCTTCTGAGGAATGTCCTCCATCACAGAGACAGGTTCCAATGCTGCAAAGATCAACGTAAGCTCGACCGGACGGTAATCCGAAGAACGAACACGAAGGCTCGCAGACCGAAGCAGCCCCTGATCGGTATCCGTTTTGATCGTCCAATAGGGCTCCTCGTGCAGAACGGAGTCACGATGACTCAAAAGCCCGTCATGCCACTGCCGGTAGCTGTGCGCAGACAGCATCTGGCGGTCATCCCAGCGAGCCTGCAGGAGCTGTCCATGCACGCGCTCACAGGGGCTGTCACCCGGACCGGAGGGCTGCTCCCAATAGGGATCGGACGTTTCGCATGTGGCTGTGCCGACATGCAGACGATAGAAGTGCTGGCTGGCGGCGGCGTCGACCTCTGTCGCCTCCGCGCGTGAGAGGAGTTCCGCCGCACTGACCGACTGTATATGCCTGGGCCAGGCAAAGATCCCAATGACGAGTGCGGCCGCGATCGCTCCCCAGACGATTCGGGGAGCAAAGATTTTCGAGCTCCTGCGCTGGGGGAAGACAAGCGTGTTGGAAGGTGAAAGAGTTTCCCGGTTGCGGGAAGAGGAGCGGCTGAGTTCGCCCAGCTCCTGGAGAAGCACCCTCTTGTGCGCTGAGACACTTTGGCAACGAGGGCAACGGGCAACATGGTCCGAGACAAGCTTCTGTTCGGCTGCGGGGGCCGTGCCGTTGAGAACCGAAAGGATCAGTGCTTCCGAGGGGTGGTGTTTGAAAAGCATGGGTCTTTATCCTTGTTTCGCCGGAATCCCTTTACGAAGTTTCCGAAGAGAACGGCGAACAACATCAACTGCGACCCTATAGGTCAAATCTTTTTTTAGAGCGATTTCTTTGTAGCTGCAGCCTTCAGCAAACATTAGAACGCATTGTCTCTCAAGAGGAGCAAGTTGCAGCAGGCTGCTCTTGAGACGCTTTCTGGATTCCTTAGCCATATACGCTTCTTCAGCAGATGGAGTGCCGTCTGGAGCTGTCTCTACATGGGACTGGGAATCAGGCTCCACGATACTGGAAGCGACCTTGCGATGCTCGATGTAATTGAGTGCCAGGTTGCGCAGGACAGTGCTTGTCCATCTCGCCGCGCTCTGAATGGCACTCCCGCTTTTGACTTCGACAACCAGCCGGGCGAAGGTCTCCTGGGTGAGGTCTTCGGCGAGAGCTCGATTCCGGACCATGGCAAAAGCCTGTCCAAACAAGCTCTGCCGGCGGGCGCTATAAAACTCGGCTACGTCCTCCAGAACGAGTACTCCAGAGTGCTCATCCGAAGACGCACATTCTGTCCCTTGAGGGAGGTTACTGGAGTTTTTCGCGATTCGGGATTCCATCAGCCAGAGTGTCTCTGCCGGTTGAGCCGGCACGGTACAGGAGAGTTCAAAAGATTGAGAGTATCTCTGAAATAAGCTCTTTTAACATCATATCGGCCATCCGATGTGGCCCTCTAACGAGAAGTATTGTTTACGGAACTTTAATTTCGTACATCCTGAGCCCTGACAAGGAATTCAAGATGGAATTGGCCGGGTCGTGTCTCCGAAATACTCGGGGACACGACCCGGCTTGTCCAGGAGTGTCCAGCTCTAGAACGAGAGCTTCAGAGCGAATTGCAGCTCACGCGGACTATTGCGCAAGGTTGTAATGGAAGCAAAGTTGACAGGATTCAGGTAGTTCAGATTGCCAGGCTGCCCGAACTGCGGATTGTTGAGGGTGTTGAAGGATTCCGCCCGGAACTGCAGTCTGGTCTCGTGATAGATCTGAAACTCCTTGAAGATCGAGGCATCGAGGTTGTACCAACTTGGGCCCCGTGCCTGCTGCGGACTTCCACCAAGCACGGAGTAGTCAGTTTGTCCGATCTGCGTGGCGGCAGCCGGCTGGGCAAAAGCACTCGGATTGAGCCATTGGGTTGGATTGTGCGGTCCCGCGTACAAGTTGACTCCTGGGTTTACGGGAGCAAAGCAACCAAAACCGGACGTAGTCGCCGTAGCACAGCTAACCGTTAGAGGCTGGCCGCTTTGGTAGGTATAGATGTAGTTCGCGGACCATCCTCCAATAAACGCATCGGCAATGCGGTTGATGCTGCCAAGGTAAGTCTTGTCACGCCCGATGGGCAGAGCGTAGGTGCCTGAGACGTGGGCCACATTGGTAGCATCCGTATCGCAGAGGCCGAAGTCCCCCGAGATTCCGAATCCTGGAAGCCACTGTGCACGATACGCCGAGGTCGCCGTGCCTTGCGTTCTCTGATTGCTGAAGCACTTGCTGTACGTGTAGTTGGCCAGAAGCTGGAGACCGAAGCTGGTCTGGTGCTCGAAGGTAGTCTGCATCGAGTTATATTCGCTGCCCGCATTCGTCGTTTCGTAGATTGCGTTGGGAGCAAAGTTGGGGAAAGGAATAAAGCTCTGGTTGTTATTAGCGGCAGAAGGTATCTGCGAGATGTTGGTGCCGACCGGCAGGATCTCGGAGGGCGAGTTATTGTTGCCCAGCACGTCCAGATGACGCCCTAAGGTGCCTACATAAGCGATCTGCAAGGAGTCGTGATTAGTAAATTGATCCTGAACAGTCAGGTTGAAGGTCTGGACATAGGGCGTCTGGTAGTTATATTGACGGCCATAAAGATTGACGTTAGCGCCATTGACCTGGGTCGGGTCAGAGAGATTGATGGTGGAGAAAGTATTCTCTATCGTGGCCGCTTGCCCGTTGGAAAGCAGGATTGGAGCCTGAGAGTTTGGAGCGTTCTGCGTAATCGTATAGATGAAGGGGTAGTTGGTGCCTAGAGTTCCTCCGTAACCGAGGTTACCGAGAGCGCCATACGAGATGCCAAAGCCTCCGCGAACAACGAGGGTTCTAGTAGCACGATAGGCAAAACCGAATCGAGGCGAGAAGTTGGTCTTTTGCGCAACCCCAAGTGTCTTGCTTGAAACGCAGTCAAGATTGATGTTGCTCGATGCCAATAAAGCGTCGAAGGTGGACGACCTGGGAACACTGCAACCCTGTTGTGAGATGTAGAACGTGCCCGTGTTTCCGTTGCCACCCACCGGGACAAAGTTAGCTTGCCGTCCGTTCGTCTCCGCATAGGGAGTGAAGTAGTCCCAGCGCACACCAAGGTTCAAGGTAAGTGCCGACGTAGCTCTCCAGTCATCCTGGAAGTAAGCTCCGGTATACCACCGGTGGTACTGCGTACCGGCGAAGTTCGAGCCGGAGAAGCTTTGCAGGCCACCTACATTATTTACACCGCCAACCGTTGATGCTGTTGGCGTCAACAGCATATCGGAGATGCCGTTCAGGCTCTGATTCTGGTTCGGAATATCAGTGAATTGTCCATTGAAGGTGAACAAACCTCTTGGAGCCGGAGGCTGCATGATGTTGCCCTGCAGATCGTCAACCTGGACTCCGGTCTTAATCGTGTGACGTCCGAGTTCCTTAATCACATTATCCGTGACCTCCAGGTCCCAGACGGTCTGGATCGTCGGTCGATCGTCGGTCGGCCCTAAGCCTGTCAAGCCGCTGATATTGAAGGAGGAAAGACCGCCATTTCCCGCCACCTGAGGAATGCCCTGAATACCATACTGAGCGGGAATTCCCATCACGTTTGCATTGGACAACAGCTGCTCTTTTTCGCTGTGCCCAAAGCCTACGTGAAGCTCATTGGAGAGTGTAGGTGTAAAGATATGCGTGTAACCGGTAGCGAAAGCATAAGACGGAAAAGCCTCATTCTGGTCATTCTGGCCCGGCAGAGCTCCCTGAGCAAATTCGGTGAAGTAGCTCTCGTCAAAGACTCCAAAGAGCGTGTCTTTGGAACCAAAGGTTTCATCGATACGAAGGTCGTACTGGTTAATGGTCTCGGTCAACTTCGGGTTGTCGAAATAGTTGTTTGCAAGCGCCCCTGCCTTGGTCGGCGCGGGATATAACTTGAGCAACTTCACCGCATTGGGGTCAAGCCGGCTCGCGGGGATCTGGTTGAGCTGAGAGGTCAGGCCGGTGAAGTTTGTAATGCCTGCAACACTGCCCCCGGAATAAAAAGGGTCGCGAACATAAACGGCATTGGGCGACGTGTTCCGCAAGCCGGAGATGGTGTCTATCTGGCCGGGCTGGACCTGGCGCGTTGTCGCAGGATCAAGCACCGTGCCATGGGAGAACACTCTCCCCAGACCATCGGTTGAACTTTTACTGTTGAATGAGATCAGGTCCTGCAGGTTGGTAAAACCGCTGTTCACCATGCTGGCCGTCGGGACGGTGCTAGTTGTCGGCGTGGGCTGAACGACCCGCGTGCCCTGGTAATCGAAGAAGAAAAATGTCTTGTCTTTTCCGTTGTAGAGCTTGGGGATGAGAACAGGCCCGCCCACGGTTCCGCCAAACTGGTTCTGGTGATACTCAGCCCTCGGCTTGCCTTGCTGGTTGGAGAAGTAGTCATTGGCGTCGAATGCAGTGTTCCGCACATACTCCCAGAGGTTGCCATGGAGCTGATTGGTTCCGGAGCGCACAACCGCATTGATGACGCCGCCGGTCGAGTGCCCGAACTCGGCGCTATAGTCGCCGGTCTGCATCTTGAATTCCTGGATGGCGTCAGGGGGAGGAGTTACCGTCGCATCGGTGCCTACTGAAGATCCGCCGAAGAATTCAATATTGTTGTTAATGCCGTCCAGGCGGAAGTCGTTCTGATAGAGCTGAACGCCGTTAACCGAGAAGAAGGCATTTTCCGGGGTTCCGCCGTTCTGCCCGATCGGAGCTGTCGCTACACCGGCAGCCAACTGGCCCAGAGAGCCCCAGTTGCGGGATTCGAGCGGTAGATTGTTGATGGTCTGGTGCCCGATGGTCTGTCCGATGGCTGCATCTTCGGTCTGCAGCAGAGGGGATGCTGCCGTGACAGTCACTTGCTGCTGCACGTTACCGGTCGCCAGGAGAATATCGATGGCGTCGGTCTGCTGAACGTGCACCTCGATTCCGTGAACCACGCGGGCTTCAAATCCTTCGTGTGTAGCTGTAGCGCTGTACGTTCCAGGATTCACTCCAGTGAAGATGTAGGTTCCGGCAGAGGTGGAGGTTACGCTGGAGCTGACCCCGGTGAGATCGTTCTTCAAAACAATCGTTGTGCCTCCGACCACTGCACCCGATGCATCTTTAACGGTACCCGCAACTCCGCCTGCATCGATCTGAGCCATCGCACCTTCCGTGGCGAAGAGCGCCAGCAGAAGAAGACAAGCAAACGACAGGATGAAACTTCTTACACGATGTTGAACCATTGACCCCTCTAGTTGAAAATCTTTTTCCGCCGCGGACACAGGAAGCCGCGCAGGCTTGAGACAAGCCTGGGAGGCGCCCCTAAACGTGATCGACAGCGTACACAGCGTGATTCGGATATTTCCGATTGAGTGACGCTTACTGGGAATGACAGGAAGGAGGAGGGGAGTTTGTCAACACAGGATGAATTGTTCCGCAGCTCGAAGATTCAGTTCAAAAAGAAAGCCGCAGCGCGAACTGCATCGTTCTTTGATCGCCGGAGAGAGTGGTGATCTGACCGGCTGCGCCGCTGCTGAAATCGCCGTTTGGCTGCCCAAAGAGGGGCGTATTGGCCACATTGAAGACTTCCCAGCGAAACTCCAGATTGGCACGCTCCAGCGGGAACTCTCGCAACAGCGCCGCGTCGAAGACACTGGTATGCGGGCCACGCATCGTATTTCTGGCAAGATCTCCAACATAGCCGGGATTCGGAAGGCTATAGCTGTCCGTCAGGTGAGGCGCATCGATTCGACACGCCTGGTTTTGACTGGCATAGAACCAGCAATCGACCTTCCCGACGGTATGCGGCTTGCCGATCAGGTTGGGGACATTCGTCGCTGCTCCGTAGGGATCGAGCGAGTTGCCGAGAGTGCTGCCCGCGTTCACCTGGTAAGGGATTCCGCTGTAGAAGGTGTACACGCCCGAGGTACGGAAGCCTTCGAGGATGCCTCTTAAAAACGGTGCCTTGATATAGCCGAAGTGAGGCTCGTAGATGTAATTGACGGAGACCCGGTGAGGCACATCGAAATCGCTCGGTCCATACCAGGCGCCTGGAGCACGCCCGTTCGGAGCGCCTCCCGAGTCGTCCTCCAACTCTTCCGGACTATTGTCGAGACTTCGAGAATAGGTAAAAGAGGCCCGCAGCGTAAGGCCGTTCTGCATCCGCCGGACCAAACTGCCCTGCAGACCGTTGTAATTTCCATAACCGATGGGCGTCGTGTATTCGATGTAGCCGAAGTTCGGATACGGCACCACTCCGGTGGAGTGGTTACCCACGATCAGTGGCTGATTGTAGTCATAGATCAGGTCCAGATGAGTGGACTTTGTCCCCACGTAATCAAGCTGCAACGTCCAGAAAGAGGCGATCGCGCGCTGAAACCCAAGACTCCACTGCTGCACCGTAGGCGATGGCGTATGCTGACTTACCGCGCGGATGTGAAAGCTCTGCAGGTTACCGTTGCTGACGCTGTTCGGATCGAGAAAGTTATTGGGAAATCCCTGTCTGGCAATAAGAGCTGGAACTCCAGCCGCCGCAGTGATTTCCTTGTTGAGCAGAAAAGGCGGATTCAACGCCAGTTCATCTTCGCTCCCAAAACGTTCAAACGAGGTGTAATACGTGCCGTACCCTACCCGAAGCACGGTCTTCGTGTCAGGCGAGTAGGCGAGAGCCACCCTCGGAGCAAAGTCCTTTTTATTGGGATCAACGAGCGCGCGATCGGCAAGGGACCCGGAGTGCGCAAATACGAGCGATCCTGCCCCGCTGGGATTAAAGTTGGCAAGGCGGTTCTTGCCCTCCACAGGAGGCGTTGCAAACTCGTATCGCAGACCGAGGTTCAGCGTAAGCTGCGGCAGGATCTTCCAGTCGTCCTGTAGAAATCCTGCGGCCATCCAGAGCCGCTGATCGACGACGTCGTTATTGGTTAGCTGAACCTGGTTGACTAATCCGAGCAATCCGTCGGCGTAAGCGAAATGAGTGAAGGTAGATTCAAAATCCAACGAACCACGCACTGCGGCTTCATCCTGGAAGATGTTGCGCATCGGAGCTGACAGGGTCGCTCCGAATTTCAAATTATGCTTGCCCGTGGCGACTGCAAGGGTGTCGTTATATTGAAATTGTTGAGGAGCCTGCTCCTTGGGCAGATAGATCGGGGAGCCGATAAAAGCATAAGAGCTGCTGAACTTGATCAGCGGCAAACCGCCTCCCGCCGCAGCAACATCAGGAATGCCGGGAATATAGTCACCCGCGGTCTGTGGCAGCGAGAAGGGAAGCTGTTCGCTCAGGACATGGTCCCGGATAAATCCAAAGCGAAGATCGTTCAGGACAGAGGGACGAAAGACGTGCGTCCAACCGATCACAAAGCTGTTGGATTCGAGAAATAGATGTCCCCACGCTGAATTCGTTGAGCCATCCGCCAGGCCTCCGAGATAGCCCGGAACCATGCGGCTGCGATTCGCATAGTTGTAGCGCCCAAAGATCACATTGTTCGTAGAAGGCGTCCAGTCGACGCGCTCATCGTAGCTATCGTTGTTATCGATCGTGAGAGCGTTCCGCGCATAGTTATTCAAATCGCTCTGCCCTTGCGGATGCGGCACATTGGGTTGAGGGAAAAGCGCCATGATCGCCTGGATCGCAGGATCGAGATCGGCTGAGGGAATCTGGTTGTTCGCAAACGGCTGCCCCGTAGAGGGATTGACGATAATCGGATAGGTTACCCCTACCCTGGCAGCCGTTGCCGGGCTGAAGTCTCCAATCCGTTCATTGGGCAGTGGGACAGTCGACGTACGGGAGACGCCTTCCCGGATACGTGTCCCCTCATAATTCGAAAAGTAGAACAACTTATCGTGCCGAAACGGGCCGCCGATACTTGCCCCAAATTGGTTCTGATTATTTTCCGGCCTTCTAAACCCATAGAGGTTAGAGAAAAAATCATTGGCATCGAAGTAGCTATTGCGGATGTATTCATACAATGCACCATGAACAGCATTCGTTCCGCCCTTGGTATTGATCGATACCACTGCCCCCGGACTCCGCCCATACTCCGCCGAATAGGGGTTCGTGATGATGTTGAATTGCTGGATCACATCCACCGATGGATGCGCGACCTCCGTGCTCAGTTCCTGAACATTCTCCGAGAACGTATTGTTATCGATGCCGTCAAGAATAAAGTTGTTCTGCAGGGAGTGAACACCATTCACATTGAAGTCGCCGGTGCGTCCAGGAGCGCTGCTCCCCGCCTGCTCCGTATAACGGCTGATCTGCACCCCTGGGACTGCGCGCAACAGATCGTCCCAGTTCCGGAGATAAAGGGGTGTATTGGCGATGACATCCTGATTGACCAGAGTGCTGATGGACCCATCATCCGGGGATAGACTGCTGTTGTCTTCGCGAACCTCGATCACCTGGTTAACGGTTTGCAGTCGCAGCGTGAAGTCTCGTCTGGACTTCCCTCCCACATTCAACTCAACGCTATCGACAGCAGTGGCAAACCCGTTTTCTTCGACGGTGACGGTGTAGCTGCCAATTGGCATATTCAGAAACGTGTAGTAGCCAGAGCGATCTGTACTCATCTCTCGGAGATAGCCGGTCGCACGGTTCAACGTCTTCACATGGATGCCCGCCATCGCCGCGCCCGATGTATCCGCAACATGACCACTCAATCCAGCGGTATTAACTTGAGCAAAGAGAATACTGAAGCTGCAACAGGAGAGTAGCATTCCAGATAAGAGCAGATTGAGGGCGCGTCTCATACATTTCCTCATGGTGCTGCCTCTGCGTGAACAGAGGATGAGGAGATCGGGAATGAAGTTTCGCCGATGTCTTCCTTCGGCTACAGATGACCTCTCCGAAAGACTGAGCCTGAATGTAGTTTATTCAATCGAGCAGCGCAAAACATCTGAAAACATCAACGCCATATAAATTTAGCCTTATAGAAGGCGATAGCCCGAGAGAGACCTCGAGCTATCGCTTTGTTCTGAGACTTTCGAGTTCAAGAACAATGTTTACTGCTTCATCCAGCCATGCCGGGTCATCCACGTTGCCAGCAGATTGGGCCATGCGTCAGGGCCAGGAAGGTTCTGCGCGAGGACAACTCCGTGAGGACCGTGCTCGAACAGGTGCATCTCCGCGGAGACATGATGGTCGATGCAAGCCTGGTAAAAGGCGACGCTGTTTTGTACGGGAACGACACCGTCGTCGGTAGTGGCGAAGAGGAATGCGGGTGGAGTGTCGGCAGTAACGTGCAGCTCGTTCGAGAGCAGGGTCTCTAAATCGGGCGTGGCGTCTGGGCCGAGGAGGCTCTCGTGCGAGCCGTGGTGCGTAACGCCGGGGCGCATCGAGATGACAGGATAAGCGAGGATGCCGAAGTCCGGGCGCGCGCTGATATTGTCGATCGCGTCCTGTGGAGGAAGGAGCGTCCGCTGGGACTGCGTCATGACGTAGGAGGCGAGATGGCCACCGGCGGAGAAGCCCCAGACACCGATCTTTGTGTCTGCGATGCCGAACTCCTTCGCTTTGGATCGCACCAGGCGAACAGCACGCAGGCCATCGAGCATCTCAGCCGGGTAGCGATAGGGGTCCACGCGATAGTGCAGAACGAAGGCGGCGATGCCGTGCGATTGAAGCCAGAGCGCGACGGGCTTGCCTTCAGGCGCAGCGAGGTAGTGATAGCCGCCGCCAGGAATGACGAGAACTCCCGTGGCGGTAGGGTTGTCGGAGGGGAGATAGACGTCGATCGAAGGCTGGTCTTCGGCAGTAGTTCCGTGCGAGAGAGGCGCGGATACGGGCCACAGGGGGATGGTGCTTTGCTGAGCAGCGGCCGACGAGCCATGGAGAATACTCCATGAGAGCGCAAGGAGGAGGATTCCTGGGACGCGTGGATGTGCTGCCGACATCGATGTTTTCACTACAACTGCCTTTCGCAAGGATTGCTTGAGGATGGATCGCTCGTTGGCCATGTTGAGGCGTCAGCGGGTAACCAGAAGCAGCACGACACCGTGCTTCGGGATGATGGGGTTGATGATATCGCTGAACGGCAGATCGGCATTGCCCCAGACGTTGCGGATGTGTGCGCCGGGTGGCACCCCGAGTTCGCGCAGATTGACGCGCATCGTGTGAGCGAGCTCGCCTCGATTGAAGAGTGCAATGGCCGTGCGACCGTGGGACAGGGGCTTCGTCCAGAGCTCATAGGGGCCGAGCGCGGACACACGATCGCCCTGTTTGCCGAGGCTGTCCTGGTCGATTGCGATGACGTCTTTGTTCTCGAGGATAGCGAGATGCTCGGGCTTCATATGGCTAAGGTCGTTGCCGGCGAGCAGCGGAGCGGCAAGGATAGCCCAGAGGCTCATGTGGGTTCTGTACTCGTCGAGCGTCATTCCGCCGTTGCCGACCTCAAGCATGTCGGGATCGTTCCAGTGTCCGGGGCCTGCGTAGCGGGAGAGACCGGCCTGCGAGAAGCCGATCAGAGCCATGCGATCGTACTTATCGGAGATGTCGCCGGTAGTCCGCCAGAGGTGGCCGCCGACCTCCGGCCCCCACTCCCAGACGTTACTCATGCCGTACTGGCAGAGGCTGAAGACGATGGGACGGCCAGCCGCAACCAGAGCGTCATGCATCTTGCGGTACGCCTCCTGCTGCGCGGCGAAAGCAGCAGGGGCGGCCTGGTCACCGTTACCAGCCACGGTGAGCTTGTCACCGAAACTGCAGAGATCGTACTTGAGGTAGTCGATGCCCCAGGCGGCGTATGTTTTCGCATCCTGGGCCTCGTGACCATAGCTGCCTTCGAACTTCGCACAGGTCTTGGGTCCAGGTGAGGAGTAGATACCGAGCTTGAGACCGCGCGCGTGGACGTAGTCGGCAAGCGCCTTCATATCGGGAAAGCGATCATTGCTCTGAATAGTGCCGTCCGGACGGCGAGTCCCCTGCCAGCCGTCATCGATGTTGACGTAGACATAACCGGCATCGCCCATACCATTGGCGACCATAGCGTCGGCCGAGGCGCGCACATCGGCGTCGGTCACATGCTGAAAGAAATGATTCCAGCTGTTCCATCCCATCGGTGGCGTGGGCGAGAGGCTGGACTGTGCGATGGCGACGTGCGCGCAGAGAAGCACGGAGGCGAGAGCGGCTAGACGTTTCACAAACAGACGAGGCATGGATTCATCTCCTGGAACTAGAGCGATACGATGGCTTCGGCGGAGGCTCCGTCCGAAAAAACCGAGGGCGTACTCACGCGGGAAAGATCGTTCGCTGAGAGGACAATGTGGCGCGAGGACGCGCCGGAGACATGGAGCATGGAGGCCGCCTGCTGAGTGACACGGGCTCCCTGGATGAAGGCATCGGACGTATTGCGCAATGCAAGGACGGCTTCCGTTGAGGATGGGGCGGACATGGTAACTCCGCAAAGCTCGAGGTCGTGCACGTCATCACAGACGATGGCGGGACGCTCCTCTGGCAAGTCAGTTCTGATTTCGGTGTTCTTAATGCGGACCTCCCGCGCGTGGCGGACGTAGACTCCGGAGGCGGGAAGCCGTCCGAACATGCGAGCTTCGGGATATCGTTCGGCGTACTCAGGAATCTCGGCGTGTGTCCAGGCAGCGCTTCCGTGTTCGGACATGCGGAAGCTGGAGTTCGCAATGACCACATCTTCGACAGGCATGTCGGGCAGGCCTGTGATGGAGGTGGTGAGCAGCGCACCGGTTGCGTGGATCTGCTCAAAGCGAATGCCCCGAAGAAAGGACCCTTGCGCGGGCTTGCGGCGTCCGAGGCGCACAAATAGGGGCGTACGAGCGTTCTCTATCTGGATGTTCGAGATCAGGATGCCGCTCATGCTGCCGCCGTCGACGACCTCGAGCGCGATGCCCGACGTGGCACGTTCGTTGAGCGGAGTAGCGGATTCGTTGTAGATTACCGAGTTGCTGAAGACGATGTTTTCGACACGGCCGTGGGTTGAGGTGCCAACCTTGAAGCCATTACAGCAGGTAGAGAGCACGCAGTTCGTGATGGTGATGTTCTTTGTCGGAAGCAGCTCGCCGTAGGGGTTCTCGCTCTTGATGCAGATGGCGTCGTCCCCAGTAGCGATGTCGCAGTCGGAGACAAAGACGTTGCGACAGGCCGTAATGTCCATGCCGTCGGTGTTAGGCGCGTAGATGGGGTTTCGGACGCGGATACCGCGGATAAGAACGGTCTCACAGGCGACGGGGCGAAGAGTCCAGCCGGGAGCGCTCGTCAGGGTTACGCCTTCGATGCGAACATTGCGGCAGCGGGCCAGTTCGATCATCGGCGACGGCCGGCGTTGAGTAGCGGGCTCATAGTCCCAGGCGAGGACGTCGCCCCAGAGATCTTCAGGGCGCGGAGTGGGACGGCCCTTGCGATGCCAGAAGGCAGAACCGCCTCCGTCGATGGTGCCGTGGCCGGTGATGGCGATGTCCTCGGCGTCGAGAGCGAAAAGAAGGTGGTGGCCATTGGAGTCGCCTTCGACGGGAGGGCCGGGTCTGTACTCGTAGTCTTCGACGCGTGGGCTGCCGCGGAGAATGGCTCCGGCCTCAAGGTGAAGAGTCACGTGGCTGCGAAGGACAAGGCCACCAGAGAGGAAGTCGCCAGGAGGAATCACGACCACACCTCCTCCGGCTGTAGCGGCTTGATCGATCGCTTTCTGTAGAGCGTTGGTGTTGAGGGTGTGACCGTCACCTTGAGCCCCGGTGTCTCGAGGATCGATGAATCTCTGAGCAAGCCCGGAGTACGCGAAGGCACCAGCAGAGAGCTGGAGGAAGTCGCGGCGTGGGATGGGGTTATTGAGTCGCATGGAATCGTCTTAGCCTTGAGATTCGTTACCGTGCCTGGCTTCCCTCATACCAGCTCCGGTGCAGTGGCGCGCAGGGTCAGCACGAGTTGGCGCGTGCCGAGACGAGGGTGCTTCGCCTTGAGAACAACGATGCCGGAACGTTGTTGCGCCCGAATCCAGACAGCACCTGTGCCGCCGACCAGCGAGATGGGATTGTCGCCGATAAGATCGGCGGGGCCGGAGAGTTCGAACTGGATAGGATCGTTGGCGATGGGACGGATGCGGCCATACTCGTCGGTGACGCGCAGGACAACGCGTGTGCAATCGGCACCGTCAGCGATGAGTTCGTGATCGTCGCCGAGAAGTTCGAAGCGACGATCGACACCGCGTCCGGAGAAGCTCTTCGAGACAACCTGCTTGCTCTGGATGAAACCATCGATGCGGAGATCACCCCAATCGCGGATCGCCTTCTTGTCGAGCAGTATCGAGAAGGGCGCATAGCGCAGATGCGGGAACTGATCGCGGTCCGGGTTGGCTTCTGCCAACTGCTGGAAGCCTTTGCCACTATCGAGGAAGAGCTTCAGGTGATCGCAGTTGGAGCAGATGAGCGCTACGGTGAATCCCGTGTCCTCGTCGTTGCGTGCCCAGTGGAAGGCAGGCTCAAGCACGATCTCTTCTTCGGGATCGCACTGGGACTTATAGAAACCAGCCGCGGGCTTGGGGAGGCGGAAGATGTCGGAGACACCGTGATAGCAGATGCGATCTCCGCTGCCGAAGTTGAAGTGCGTGTTGTAGTCGAAGGCGCACCAGCCAATGCCCCCGGAGAATTTGGGATCGGATGCGATCTGGTCGTGAATTCTCGCGTGCCGCAGGGTGTGCTCACGCTGACGCGCAGAGTTATCGGTCGAGCGCGTGGGAAAGGTGTGGCCGACAAACTCAGTGTTGAGATAGAGCGGTGCAACGGGCGCGTGCAGCGGATAACCGAAGTCGTTATTCGTGTAGACCTCTTCGAGAAGCTCGGAGTTCAGGTTGGAACGGATGCCACCGGTCTGACGCGTTTTATCGAGGGCGTGTGCAGCCGCGTTGGTGCGCACGTAAAAGTCGTGATCATCCTTCGACTCGTTAATACGCACACCCCAGAGGATGATCGACGGGTGGTTCCAGTCGCGACGAATCATGCGAGAGACATTGTCGACGGCTATATCCTGCCAGGACTCGTCGCCGATGTGCTGCCAGCCGGTAATCTCCTCGAGCACCATGAGACCCAGCTCATCACAGGCATCAAGAAAGTGGCGAGATTGCGGGTAGTGCGAGGTGCGCACGATGTTGCACTTCAGCTCATGGCGGAGGATGTAAGCATCGCGCCGCTGCACGCGCGCCGGCATCGCCTGTCCGACAAAGGGAAACGTCTGGTGTCGATCGAGACCGCGCAGCTTCACAATACGACCGTTCAGAGAAAAGCCGTCGGGCGTGAATCGCGCCTCGCGGAATCCGATTCGCCTCGTGTCCTCGTCGAGGACAGTGCCGTCGTGAAGCAGACGCACGTGCACCTCGTAGAGCTTCGGTTTGCCTAGATCCCATAGCTCGATTCCTGTGAGGTGTTCGAGGCGCAGAATTTGCGATGGTATTTTAGATTCGCCGACGTGTGTGGACAGAGGCGCGGACTGTTTGGCAAGGATCTTCTCTCCGTCGTGAAGCTCTGCCTCGATGAGAAGGCCGGATGACTCGGTCCTGGATCTCTCAAAGAAGCACTCGACCTCGAGACTCGGTGAGGCTGAGAGTGGATCGATTGCACGGACGACGATGTTTTCGAGAAAGACATCGGGGACGATGCGTAGATTGACCTCGCGATAGATGCCGCCAAAGGTCATGTAATCGACCTCGTAGCCAAAGGGAGGGATGTCCTTTCGCTCGGTGGAATCAAGATGCACGGCGAGAACATTGCCCGCGTCCCAGCGCAGATGAGGCGTGAGCTCAAAGGAGAAGGGTGTGTAGCCTCCCTTATATTCTCCGAGCGGGTGGCCGTTGATCCACACCGTACTGGCGGTCATCGCGCCCTCGAAGTCTACGAAGACGCGATAACCGCGCGTGTTAGCGGGCAGACGGAAGTGGCGCCTGTAGGTTGAGATGAACTCGTACTCGGCATCGTCGAAGCTATGCCAGGGGAGCATCTTGTTGGTGTGGGGCAGAACGACAGGGGTGAAATCTTTGTCGTTGAAGCCAATCTCGGTATCGCCTGGGGCTATCGCAGGATGGAAGAGCCAGCCGCGGTTCATGGAGATGTGGCGGCGCGGTGCGGCGTGGAGGCTGATCTGTGCGTGTGTTGCGGGACCGATCAGTGCTGCTCCAGCGGCGAGGCTGGAAGATTTGAGGAAGTTCCTGCGATTCATCTTTGCTCCTGCACCGTGCTATCCAGCAAGCCCATCTCCAACGTCAGCGTGGCACCGCGAAGGATATCGCGATGGCTAAAGCTCCAGCCCGATTGTGCACGTCCATCAAGCTCGACCGACTTGATGTAGATGCGATCAGCTGAGTTGTTATGGGCTGCGATCGTAAAGCGCTTTCCATTTTCTAGATGGATCACGACTCGCGAAAAGAGAGGCGAGCCGATGCTGTAGCTCGGCGTCCCGGGGCACACCGGATAAAAGCCCATTGCGCTGAGGACATACCAGGCTGACATCTGGCCGGCGTCATCATTGCCCGGGAGACCGTCCGGGCCGGAGCCGAACTGCGTATTCAGAAGCTCGCGAACGCGCTGCTGGGTCTTCGCGGGCGCGCCGGCGAAGTTGTAGAGATAGGCGATGGCATGGCCTGGTTCATTTCCCTGGTCGTACAGCTTTGCGGTGAAGAGACCATCGAGCTTGGTGATAAAGGCCTCGCGGCCGCCTGTTGCCTGAATCAAGCCATCAACATCCTGAGGCACAAAGAAGGTGTATTGCCAGGGGTTCGCTTCAGTGACGTACGTTGCGGGCTTGCTGGGATCGAACGGGGTGATCCAGGAGCCGTTTGCGTAGCGTCCTCGAACGAATTTGGTCTCAGGATCGAAGACATTCTTCCAATTGCTTGAACGCTTCAACAGGAGTGCGGCATCGTCGGTGTGTCCGAGAGCGGTGGCGAACTGACCAGCGACGTAATCGTCGTAGGCATATTCAAGGGTGCGGGATACCTGCTCGCGCTGATGGAATGCGTCGAGGACCTCGTCTTCGAGCGGGATATAACCGTACCGCTGATACGAAGTCAGTGCGCGACGGCCCATCCCTTCGACGAATTGCTCTCGAGGTGGAGTGATGAATGCGTTCTGGCGGATGAGTCGGTAAGCTTCAGGAACATCGAAGTTGCGAATTCCCTTCACGTAGGCGTCGTAGATTACCGCGACCGTGTGATCGCCGATCATCTCGGAGGTGTAGCTGTTCCAGGTGGGGAAGATGGGCAGGAAACCGCCTTGCTTCCCTTTGTCGATGAGGCTCTGGACCATCTGCCCGTCACGCTGGGGATCGAGAATCGTGAGCAAGGGATGGAGCGCGCGGAAAGTGTCCCACAATGAAAAGTCGTCGTAATAATCGGTGCCCGCAGGCGCGTGATGCAGGCGGCCTTCACCGGCGAAGCCATTGTAGGTTCCATCAGCGTCACTGACGATGCGGGGGGCCAGAGAGGCGTGGAACAGCGCGGTATAGAAGATCGTTCGTTGCGCTTCTGTTCCGCCCTCGACCTCGATGCGGCTGAGATACTGACGCCAGGTTGCTTCTGCGCGGTTGCGGACTGCATCGAAGTTCGAGTCGGGCTCCTCAGCGGAGAGATTTCGCTCGGCCTCGGCAATGCTTGTAAACGACGTGCCGATGCGAACAATAACACGCTGGGGCGTGTTATTCGCGAGGGTGACATAGGCCCCGAGACGATTGCAGCCGGAGCCTTGCTGTTGCGCATGCTTTGTCGTTGCCTCACCGCACCAGGTGCCGAAATCCTGGATCGGTTCCCGAAGCTTGATAACGAAGTAGCCGCTGAAGCCCGCAGGCTTTCCGGCCCCCTGGTAGATGCGAACGACAGGATTGTATCCAACGATCTCGCCGGTTTTAGGACGTACTTCGACAAAGCCCTGTCCGGGACGAACGTTTGGCTCGATGAGAAGATTGCGGCGGCCTGTGCGGGGGAAGGTAATGCGCATCATGCCGGCGCGCGTGGTGCCGGCAAGCTCTATCTGCAGGTTATAGTCATCCAGATGTACGGAGTAGTAGGAGGGCGACATCACTTCGGACGCATGTTGGAAGCGTGAGGCGCGCAGCTCGGGGCTGACCTTCAGTTCGCCCACCGTAGGCATCACGGTTACGCTGCCGTAGTCCTGGGTGCAGCTTCCACTCAGCCAATGGCTGCCACGGAAGCCGGTGATCTTCGTGTCGTTGTAGTAGTAAGGGGCGACGCACTTCGCCTCGTCACTGCGCGTCTCGGGAGTCCAGCCGGTCATGCCAAAAGGTACGCCGACGACCGGGTAGGTCTGTCCGTCATGGCTCGTCCCAATGCGGGGATCGACCATCTTGAACGGATCGGATACATGCTCTGACGCCGCACAGGAAACAGCCGTGCCCGCAATCAGGCAGGCGACACCGGCGATGACTCTGAGCCATCTACCGGCTATGCCGTGGAATCTTCTCTTAACCTGCTTCATCAACCGGTACTCTATCCTCACTGTGCGCTATGGCCTCCACTCCAACTCTTACGATAGAGGGTCGACCCTTGCAGAGATATTGCTACCGCTGTGCGGAGCCTTCCTATCAAAGCATGTAACGGATGCGCATGGAATCGATCCACACGCATCCATCACCGGCTTAGAAGTTGAACTCGGCCCCCACCTGAATAACACGAGACATGCCAGCGGTCTGTGACTGGTTGAACTGACCGAAGCTCGCCGTAGTCACAGGTGTAACCGTGCCGGTCACATTTGAGACTGTATTTGAACTCAGCAACGAGTGATTCACGCCGTAGTACACCGGATGGTTGAATACGTTCGTGAAGGTACCGTTGATCTTGAGATCGTAGCGTGATCCAATTTTGAATCCCTTGGTGAAACGCATGTCAAACAATGCCTCACGAGGGGAACGTGCGTTGGAGAGCAGGCGCGGCGCGTTACCCAGTTGAGGATTGTTGACCGACCCCGGCACCGAAAACGCAGCGGGATTGAGGTACGGGGTGAAGTTGGAGTTGAGGGCGTTCTTCTTCCAGTTTTTATTGAGAAGCGGAACCCCGGGTACGATGTTGGGCCGCAGTGTGTATCCGGTGGGCAACGCATTCGCGGTGCAGTACTTGTTTGTGCCGCTTGCCGTGCAACCGTTGACGCCGGAGGGCGTCACGGAGACGAAGTAGCCTGCTGTGCCAAGAGCGATCGCGTTCGGCAGACCATCTGCGTAGGTTGCGATGCCCGCAGTGGAGATATTGCCGATGAGGTTATCCAGTAGATGATTATGCAGACTAAGCGTGTGTCCTGCACCGATCGGTAGATCGTAGGTATAACCGGCCTTGAGACGGCTTGCCTGATCGAAGCTTGCAACGGACCACTCGGCATAGGGGTTGCGCGGGTTCTGCGGGAGGACGTAACCAAAGCCGCCGCCATCAGCACCAGTATTGGTATCGGGAATGTTGTCGAGCGTCTTGGACCAGGTGTAGTTGGCGAGCAGCGAGAGTCCCGCACCAAAGCGCTGATTCACACTCAGGTAGAGGCCGTTATACTCCATGGTTCCGCCCCTCGGATAGATCTCCGTGAGCGACTGGTTGAAGAAGTTCTGATAAGGGTTGAGCAACTGCAGACCCGACTCGGAGACCGCTGCCCCGTTCTGAGTAATTCCCCAGGGATTGGGAAACGTTGCGCCCAGGTTCTGATGGGTCTGGATGGCATTCACAACGGTGGAGAGATCAGGAACGTTCAACGCGTTTGCAGCGCCGGCACTGCCGAACGGGCCGATCAGGTGAGTTCCTTTGCCTCCGTTATAAGAAGCCTGAAGAACAGTGCGGGAAGCGGGTTGGTACTGCACCGTAAGGTTCCAGGACTGCGTGTAGGGAACCTTGTTGCTCTGGTCGACGTAGACCGGAGCCAAACCGTTGGAGTAGAGAATAGGTCCGCGATTGCCACCGAGTGCCGTGTAGGCCGAGGTGAGCGGCCCGACGGGATTGGTGATGTAGTTGACAGTCGAGTTAGCCGTGACACCGCCGCTCTGATTGCCAACGGACTGCGACGCAACGTTGAAGTCAGGATCAGGGATGTTCTCGTAGCCGGTCAACGGCAGACGCTGGAGTGTATACGCCGCACGGACAGAGGTCTTGGCGGTGGGAGAGTAGGCCAGGCCGATGCGGGGTTCGAAGCCCGTGTAGTTGATCGGCCATAACGTCTTTGGATTGCCGCAGGCCCCAGAGAAGCAGAACGCGCTTGTTGTCACCAATCCGTTCAGGTTGCCGGGAATGTTTAGCCCAACATAGGCCTGGTTGTTGTACTTCTCCATTCGCGGTGTCTCGAGTTCGTAGCGCAGTCCAGCGTTGATCGTGAGGTTGGGGAGGACTCTCCAGTCGTCCTGGAAGTAACCTGCGTAGTAGCGCCAGCGGTAGTAGCCGGGAACCTCAACGGGTGTGTTGGTGAAACCGGAGATCGTTCCCAGAATGAATGTAGCAAGCGGAGCTCCCCCCGTGGAACCGTTGTTGGTCTGGGCCGCCGAGAAGGCATAGCGACCGCCGGTGGCGCCACCGAGATCATACTGATCTGACTGCATCCAGCGAACCTCTCCTCCGAACTGGAACAGATGGAGTCCATGCGTCCAGGTCACGTCGTTCCCAGCGATAAAGTTCTGGTCGACCTGAATGGCTGCATTCGAGAGGCCCATCTGCATCGTGTAGGACACGCCGTTGGCGTTGAGATTGCCGAGGCTCGGAAAGCCGTAGCCGAAGGATGCAGGAGTCAGACCGTAAGCCGCGGCGTAGTCCTTGGAACGCGTACTGGGGGGCGAGAGCCGCTGTTGATTGACTCGCATGAAGGAGTAGTGGAAGCTGTTGACGATATTGCTCGACAAGGTGTGTGTGTAACCCAGGGCGATGTCGTGCGTGGCGGCCGAGTCTGTAGGCACGATGGTCAGCGGATTGGAAGGATCGACGGCGAAATACCGGGCTGCGCTGACCGGGATAACCGTGTAGCGAACAAAGAGTTGATCCGAGTTATTGAAATGCTGGTCGATGCGAATCGAATAGCGATTGTCCTTGTTCAGAACGCCGCGCTGGTAGGTTGCGTTGGTCCCATCGTTCTGGGGCGTCGCCTGGGAGTTATCGAACTTAACGTAGGGTCCGGGACTGTTGGGCGTCGGGAACTGGGAGAGTACGAACTGCGCGAATGGGTTTTGCGCCAGCTGCGCCGAGACGTCATCGTTGGCGACGGCGCGGATCTGCGAGGGCTCGGACGGTCCGTTCGGGAAGCCGTTCGCGTTTACCGTGGACTGATAGTTGATAGAGCCGATGCGAGGAGCCGCAAGCGCAGCGTTGTAGCCAGAGCTCTTCAGAATGCTCTGATTGAGAAGCGTCAGGGAGTTATGAAGATGGCCTGCAAGCTCATCGGACGTGGGAAAGATTCCGCGGAAGCCGAATGCGTTCTGCAGCCGGGCGGGCTCAACACCAACGTAGAAGAAGGTTCTGTCTTTGTGCGGATAGATCTTGGGAATCCAGACAGGACCGCCTACATAGAAGCCATAGAAGTTTTCGTGTAGCGCGCTCGGAACCGTGTTGCCGTCGGGGAAGGCGTTGAAATAAGGATCAGTATGACTGTACGTGATCCCGCCATGATATTCGTTTGTTCCGGGCGTGCTGCTCTGCACGATAACGCCGCCGCCCGTTCTGCCGTACTTGGCCGAGAGTCCGGTGACGATCACCGTGGTCTCCTGGACCTCGCGGCCAGAGAGGTTCACGCCGGTACGCGCAAGACTGGGCTGCGTGACATCGGAACCGTCGACGACGATGGAACTGGTCCCCGGAGGAGCTGCGCCGATTGTGATGCCTGCTCCTGGGGTGACATAGCTGGTGTAGGCGCCTGGGTTTTCGCTCGAGATGCCGCCGGGCTGCAAAGGATCGCCAACGACACCGGGAACCAGCAGCGAGGCCTCGAGCGAGCTGCGTTCGGGATAGGGGAGGTTTTGGACGATCGCGTGATCGACCGTCGTAGTGACGTTCGATTCGGTCTTGTTGAGGAGGTCGGCATCGGCGTTTACGGTGACAGTCTGACTGACGGTGCCGTTGGGCAGTTTGATGTCGAGCGGTGTCGTGCCAACACCGGATACGCTCACCGATTGTGTGGTCACGCGCTCGAAGCCGTCCTTCTGGACGGCAACGGTATAGAGTCCGGGATTCAGGGACTGAATCTGAAACAGACCGTCGTGGTTACTGGTTGTCGTCTGCTTGACGCCTGTCGCCTCACTGACGACATCGACTTCGGCTCCGGCAACTACAGCTCCGGACTTGTCGTGTACTGAGCCGCCGATTGCTCCCTGTCCAGTCTGTGCGACGGCGCCAATCGCGGATGCCAGAACAGCGATTGCTGTAATGCGAAAAGCCCAAGGGCAAGAGAATGCCAGCTGTGCGGCGGAACGGACACAAAGTCTCCGCAATGAATTCCGTTGTCCGCTCTCGTATTGTTTACTGAATTGCATGAAGCCTCCCCGGAAATAAACTCAGGTACTACAGCCGCCAAGCTGAAGGGAAAAACTCTATGATCGCTGGCTGACTGAATCGAAGAGCTTTTTATTTCTTTGCAGAAAGGCATGTCAACGACATTGACGAGGTAAAGCCGAATCGTCTTTGCGTATCAACATGCGATACGAATTTCTGCAAAACGGGTTGTCCATTTTATGCGTGTATTCTGCATTTCTCTCCTATAAACAGGCATTATTGGTTTTGGATGACGCCACAAAAGGCCATCGCACAACTGCTCAATACATCTCACGAAGCGAGACAAATATCGCCTGCACGAGGGGCTGAGCCGTGCACTCAAATACGTTCCGGAGAGGATTTCATCCACGTATCGTTGGGATACACCTTATCGACGTTCTGCGGAGTAAGAAGCTCGTGCTGAACGAAGATGGCAGGCGCAACAGGCTTGTGCTTGAGCACGTCGAGCGCCAACCGAACGATCCTCTCCCCGTAGGTTTCCGGGAAATAAGCGACCGAACAGATCAGACGGCTTGAGGATCGTCTCATCTCATCGCGCGCCGCGAGGCTGCCGTCCTGCCCTGCGATCGCACAGGAGCGCTCGATGCCAGCCTCGCGGAAGGCCTGAAGCGCCGCCAGCGCTGTGGAGTCATTGACTGCTCCGATAAGAGCGCG
The DNA here is from genome assembly GCF_014203225.1 of Granulicella mallensis. Lineage (GTDB taxonomy): Bacteria > Acidobacteriota > Terriglobia > Terriglobales > Acidobacteriaceae > Granulicella > Granulicella mallensis_A. The sequence goes on from NZ_JACHIO010000001.1 coordinate 123,390, forward strand.
CTCCGGTTTTTTGCGGCGGATGTGACGGCGCACGATATCGAGCGTGGCCTCGAACTGACCACCCTTTGTGTCGTAGTGGTGCGTGGGGGTGTTGTGTCCGAAGCTGCTGACCTCATTGATTCCATCGATGACACCAGTCAATCGCGCGTTGAGCAGAGGGCCGGCGGCGTCGACACCAAGGAGGATGATCTGCTCTGGGCCGCTCTTCCAGTTCTTCGTTGCCCATCGTGCAAGATGTCGGCCAGCCATACGGCCGGCCTTGTAGTTATCTGCACCGAAGTAGATTGCCCCCGGATGCGGAATATCCAATGCGATAAAGGGAATGCGCGCCTCGGAGAACTTTACGGCGATCTGTGCCGCGACGCCGATGTTGATCTGGGAGTCGATCACAAGATCGACCTTTTCGGTTACGAAGGTGTCCGCGTTCTGTAGCGCGACGCGAGGACTGAGGCCATTGCTCAGTACCAGGAGATCGATGTTTGCGGCATTGGCAGCCACAACCAGACTGTCGCTGACCGTCGCAGTGAAGGGGAGCAGGCTGCTCTGCGAGCCGTAACCGATGCGATAGCGCTTGGTGCGGGCAGGCTGGACACAGCACCGATAGCCCTGCTTCCCTGCTCTCTCGAGCAGATGCGTTTCCACCAGCGTTTCGAGCAGTCGGAAGGTGGTCGCCTTATGGAGTCCGACCCTTGCGGCCACGACACGCAGATCCAATACCTCAGAGGTGGATTGAAAGGCGTTGATGATGCTGACGGCGCGCACCACGGCCTGAATCGTGTATCCGCGTTTGACGCCGGTAACTTTGCGAGCGGTCTTCAATAGATCCTCCATAGCAGTGACATCTGCGTTTCACAATGCAAGACAGTTCCCTGCTGATTCAACTGCTGTTTCTTGCGATGCTTTTTGCGCTTTAGCATCGTGAAGCTGGTGGGACGGTCTGTTCGGGCTCTCGATGCGCGCACAGGAAAGTTACCGCAAAGTATGCATGATAGGCAAAGAGCAGGCACCTCATCGCACATGATGACAAGCGCTCTTTCGGAAAGGCAAGAATGTTACTGGAGCAGACCTGGCGTTGGTTCGGCCCAGAGGATCGTGTCACATTGCGAGACGCGCGCGAGGCCGGCGCAGTCGGCATCGTCACGGCTTTGCATGAGCTACCTGCAGGCGAGACATGGCCGGTCGAGGCGATCCAGAAGCGTCAAAATGTGGTTCGTGCGGCAGGACTCGAGTGGACGGTCGTCGAGAGCCTCGAAGTGACCGAACGGATCAAGATGCGTGCGCCGGGGTGGGGGAGGGACGTGGAGAACTTTGCCCAGTCGATTCGCAATCTTGCCACCTGCGGCATTCGGACGATCGCTTACAACTGGATGCCCATCTTCAGCTGGATGAGAACGCACCTGCATGAACCGGCACCGAAGGGGGGCTACACGACACGGTTCGATGCGGTGGCCTTTGCGGCCTTCGATCTCTACCTGTTGAAGCGCGAAGGAGCGGAGGCAGAGTGGGGCAAGGTTGCTAGCCGCGCGGCCCACGGCTATTTCAAGCGGCTCTCCCCGGCGGAGGCGGACACGTTATGCGAGACAATTCTGCATGGATTACCGGGCGGACATCCGCGGCTAACGATCGAGGAGACGGCGGAGATGCTGAAGGCCTATGCGGGTATCTCCGGAGAGGAGCTTCGCGGTTCTCTAAGGGAGTTTCTTCTGAGAGTGTGCCCGGTGGCGGAAGAATGCGGTGTGAAGCTGTGCATTCATCCGGACGATCCTCCGCGGCCGTTGCTGGGGTTGCCGAGAATTGTAAGCACCGCGGAGGATCTGCGCTGGATTCTGAACCAGTATTCCGGAGATGCGAACGCACTTACCTTTTGCACGGGAGCGCTCGGCATTCGGGCCGACAACAACCTGCGTGCAATGGTGAGGGAGTTTGCATCGAGGGTCGGGTTTCTGCATCTTCGCTCAACCGAGCGGGAGCAGAACACGGGAGTGGAGATGGAGTCGTTCTTTGAGGCGGCACATCTTGAGGGTGACGCCGACCTGATCGGCATCATGATTGAGGTGATCGCCGAGAAGCGGCGGCGCGAATTGTCAGGCGATGCTCGCAGTCTGCCGTTTCGTGCCGATCATGGGCAGGAGTTGCTGAACGACTCTGAGCGTGGCGCGGCGCCGGGGTATCCGGCGGTGGGACGTTTGCGTGGCCTGGCGGAGTTGCGCGGGGCTTTTACGATGGCCGAACGATGGATGACGAAAGTTGAGCAGCATGCAGAATTCCCCCAATAAAAATGCGCTGATCTTCGGCGGAGCCTCGGGCATCGGAGGGGCTACGGCCCGGATCATGATCGAACAAGGGGCAAGGGTCACCATTGCGGATGTGCGGAGACCCTCCGGCTGGGCCGATGAAGCGGCGCAGTATATCGACTGCGATGTGCGCGACCCGGAACAGGTGAGCAACGCGGTGAGGTGTGCTGCCGCACAGACACCGCTGGATTGGCTGGTCTACAGCACGGGGATTCAGCACTATGGGTCGGTCGTGAGTACACCGGTCGAGGAGTACGACCTGGTGCAGGCGATCAATTCGCGCGGGGCTTTTCTGGCTTGCCGAGCGGCGATTCCGGAGATGCGCAACGGCGGAGCGATCGTGCTGGTGTCGTCGGTGCAGGCGCTGGCAACTCAGAAGGGGGTTGCAGCGTATGCGGCGAGCAAAGGGACGCTGGAGGCGCTGATGCGGGCCATGGCGGTCGATCATGCGAAGGACAATATTCGCGTGAACTCTGTGCTGCCGGGAACGGTCGATACACCGATGGTGCGCTCGTCGGCAGAGAGATTCGGCGGAACGAATGGCCTGGAACAGACGCTGCAGCAGTGGGGAGACAATCATCCACTGGGGCGTGTGGCTCATGCGGAAGAGATTGCGAATCTGATTGCATTTCTTCTGAGCGATAAGGCCTCGTTTATTACAGGGGCGTCGTATCGGGTCGATGGCGGATTGCTGGCGCAGTTGGCTGTACGGCTATAAGCGCAGCGGTGTGCTGAGCAAGCCGCGCACCGATGTCTGCAGTGCGTACAGAGAGCCTTCTGGCTGGCCCAGTTGTATTGCGTCTGCGGCGGAGGTGAACAGCAGCGTGCTGACATCGGTCGAAGCGAAGGCGCAGGTGGTGGGGTTGTTCACCGGCGTTTCGAAGATGTCAGCGATCGAGCCGTCGGGGGCGATGCGGACGATGCAGGAACCACCATAACGGCAGTTCCAGAGATGACCTTCGGCGTCCATCGTGGAGCCGTCGGGAAGTCCGCGCGAAAAGCCGGCGAAGAAGACTTCGCGGCCCTCCAGATGACTGCTCACAGGATCAAAGGAGCCGCGATAGAGGCAGTTCGCTAGGGTATCGCCGAAATACATCGTCTCACCGTTCGGCGACCAGGCCAGCGTGTTGGTGATGCCAAAGCCTGAGTGCCATTGCTTTGGCTCGGCACCGGGGACCAGGGAGTAGAGCGCACCACGCCACTCGGTTACGTCGGAGGTCTTGCCGTCGTCTTGCACGTTGTTCTGCATCGTGCCGAACCAGAGCACACCGGCAGGATCGACGCGAGCGTCGTTGCACCGCACGGCGGGCCATTCAGGCAGACGAAAGAGGACGTCGATGATCCGGTGCGTGCGGGTGTGCCATACGACGATGCCGCCGCCGAGAATTAGGACGAGGACAGCGTCGTAGGTGGTGAGCACGACGGCTGTGACAGGCTGGTCGAAGTGCCAGGTTTCAACGTCGCCAGCGTCGAGCGAGTAACAGTGAAGCATGCAGCGATTAATGTCGGTCCAGAAGACAGCGTTCTGTTCTGGATGCCAGACGCAGCCCTCGCCGCAGACGTCCTGGGTAGAGGCGAGACAGCGAATGTCTGCAGCGGTCATCGGGGACCCTCCATCAAAGATCAAAAGTGAAATAGGCCCCACTGGCTTGGGTTCAGGCGGGCTTCGCTGGGAACGTCGGCGGTCATGGCATCGGTCTTATTGTGCCAGTAGACACGGGCTTCGGCGCGCGTACCATCGCTGAGTACAAGACCCACGTCGCCCCGATACTGCTTGCCATGAGAGGAATCGAAGCCGAGCAGAGACAACGGCACGGTGATTTGGTATAAACCACCGCTTGCAGTGAGCGCGACGCGATCGCTGACGTCCTCGACATCATCGAAGACGACTTCCCCGATGGGCGAAGCGAAGGAGACGCGATTACCAGGCTTGTCGGTCTTCTGCCTATAGAGGACGGCGAGCAGCTTGCCGTTGCGCCGCGTGACGAAGAGGCGGGCGTCGCCGTCGACAACCTGGCGATTGTCGCTTGGCCCCTGGGCACGCACCATCAGGTCGAGGCCACCTCCCTGCGTGAAGGCAAAGGGAAACTCCGTTGCGGAGTCGCGAAGGAGATCGGGCTGATTGGTGCGGTAGGCGACGATCAGGTTCTTACTATCGGTGCCGAGTTGGAAGGAGGAGTTCTTATCGATGACGGCCCAGTCTTTGGCAGGCCAGCGATCGGGCGAGGCTGTACTTGCCGGATCGATGTGATGGACCTCAACCGCAGCTTTCAGGGTTTCGCGAGAGCGCGACTCGGAGCGAAGCGGCTCGGTGCGAGAGAGGTCTTCTCGATTTGCAGTGATGTATCCGAGGTCGACACGCTTGATGGAGTCGAGGCCGTCGAGGCGCACGGTCGAGGTGTGCCACTTGCCGATGGAGAGGTACACGTTGCCATCATCCTCGCCAAACATGAAGGGCCAGAACTGCTCGGCGTCAAAGCTGAGGTCGGTGATCTCCATGCCGGACTTTTGCTTCGGGTAGGGCCAGAAGGGAGAGAGGCGCGTGTCACCACCGAGCGTAGTGACCAGCAGTCCGTCGACGGTGTAGATATAGATCTCGCCCATGTAGGAGTAACGCGCAACCATGTAGCCTGCCTGCCCTGCAGCAGGTCGCACAGGATAGCCAAGCATCCGCTTGGGATCCTCGAGATCACCGGGCCCGGCGGGTGGAACCGAAGAGGAACGGGTGGGCAGCGTCCAGCGCAGTTGACCGTCCTTGTAGCCGCTCATGCCGGCGAGGAACCAGCCGTCGGGGCTGAGTGCGACGTCCCCGGTAGCAGATGTGTGCGAGAGGAGCGCCAGCCTGCTGAGGTTGTAGGAAGGGACACCTGCGGCGTCGACCGAGGCTACAGGCAGATGGTAAGGACCACCGCTGATGACGGAAAGATCGGGCTGAAAAACAACGCCAGAGGAACCAGGAACGGTCGGGCGAAAGAACTGGACCTCATCGGGTTGAACGACATGATCGTGATTGCGGTCGGTCCAGACGAAGAAGACACCGTTGGGATCCCCAGGCGGAATCCTGCGGCGGATCTCAGGCTGGTCGAGCGTCTCCCAGTGATGAGCGCCGGAGCCGACCCAACCTGCGCTGGCGATGGGGCGGCAGATACCGTCTTCGAGAATCCAGAGCGTAGTGACGGGACTCTGGTTGTACCAGTAGGTGTTGTAGGAGTCGGTGAAGTACTGGTGGCCGTCGCGATAGAAGGTCTGGGCAGGAGTGATGCCGCCGTGCGAACCGACCGGGATCATATCGTGCGGGAAGAAGATGGGCTTGGTCGGATAGCCGCCGTAGCTGATCACATCGTTTAGCGGATCGGGGAAACGGTAGCGCACAGCAGTGAGGCGCGAACTGCCGGTCGAGGGATCGACGCGGAATTCGAGCAGGCCCATGCTGCCGGGATTGCCGATAGAAGGATAGTAGGCGCGATAGAGATCGTGTGGATCCGCGAACCCTCCGCCACCGTACTGCGTGGGGCCATACCAGGCATTGAGGAAGCGGCCGGTCTTGGCGTCCCAGCGGCTGATGCGCTTGGGAAGGTAGTCTTCTTCAGCAACCCAGAGTGAACCTTTGGAGTCGATGGTCATGCCCAGGGGATGCGCCATGCGCTGCTCGTCATAGGTCCCGAGTTGTGGGCCGCCGGGATGACCGATGATACGCAGCGGCTTGCCGGTGGTAGCCGAGAAGACCTTGACCTGGTGGCTCGAGCCCCAGTCCGTGACGTAGATCTCGCCGTCAGCCTCGATGATCTGTTTAGGTGATTCCAACTGCGAAGCGGGAACGACGACCTGCGGGTCGGCAAGGGAGAGGGAGTGCCAGTCCTTGTGGAGAGTGAATCGCGTGATGGCGCCTTCGGTTGCGACCAGCAGGTGGCCATCGGGTTCAAAGGCGAGGGCTCCGAGGTGAGGGAGCTTGATCTTTGCGAAGGAGGCTTGTGCCTTGTGACGGACATCGAAGGCGACGATCTCGTCTGCGGCGGGGTTCGAGAGCAGCAGCAGGCCGTTGCAGGCGGCGAGACCGACGAGTTCGCGGAAGGCGTCGTGGGTCTGAACTCCTCCGACGACCTTCTCGATCGGTGTGAGGCCCGCTTTGGTAATGATGAAGACCTGGAGTGCTCCAGGGTCAGTCTTGCCGAAGTCGCGGCTGGGGTTGACGACGTAGACCGTGTAGGCGATGTGGTCGGGGTTGCGGTCACCGCCGATATCACGAGCAAGAGCGATTCCCCCGTTCCAACCACGAATCTTGATACCGTCGAGCTTGCGGCCGTTCAGATCGGTCCACATCAGAGCATGACCGGCCTCGGCAGCCTCCGCTCCAAACAGGATCTCGGGCTCGGTGGAATGGGTAGGCCAGGGGCTGCCCTCGGGAAGAAAGAGCGCGGAGGCCGGAGGCGTGTGATCGGCGAGCCACGCGCCGGTGCCGTCCGCGGTGGGCCAGGGAGGATTGCCGGGTGAATAGACGGAGTACTGGAGATGCGGAACGATGCGCTGATGGAAGAGGCCGCGAACATGATATCGACCGGGATGGGCTACGCCATCGAGTGAGCTTCCGTCCCAGGGGATTGTGTTGTGGCCCTGGTGAACGGGATAGTCGGCGACAAGATTTTTGATGCGATTGCCGTGCTCATCCTCAACTACCAGAGTGAGCAGACCATCCTGGCTGGCCTCGTAGGAAATGGCGATAGCAGAGGGAGCCGACGGCTGCATCTGAGCTCGGAGAGCAGGCGTGAAAGACAGAAGGCTGATGCTTGCAAGAATTGCCAGGGGACGGTGCATACATCTCCAACGGGTTTAAGACGATTTGCTGTTGACAGCACACGTCACAACAGCCGAAGAGACACTATAGCCGGTGGAGAGGCGATGGCGAAATTCGCATCGCGGCATTTCGATTCCGTTTCACTCCTGCCGCGGCGGAGATCGCCGGCACATGCGCTATGAGCGCTTGAACGCTCATCGATTCGCTTTGATAGAGCGTGGGAATGAAGCTTGCGCCTGGTGTAGTCGTCTCGTGCTGCGAGACGCAGGACTGTGCAAAGCGGCCTCCAGATCTACGAGCGTGAGCTCCCCTCTTTGGGTGAAGGATAAAACGGGAACGAGGTGGCCGCGCCACCTCGTTGATTCCTTCATCACATCTCCTGCGGCTAGAAGTTAATGCGTCCTCCGAACTGGAGTTCGCGGTTATCCGCAGAGGTACTAGTGATCTGACCGATGGTCGCCGTATTGCTGATGTTTGCCGCCGGCCCGCCAAAGTTCGCTCGATTCAGGACATCGAAGGCTTCAGCACGGAACTGGAAAGTCATCGCATGAGGCAGTGCAAAGTTCTTGAATACGCCAGCATCCCATTCTGAAAAACTAGGACCGAAGACCATGTTGCGTTGCGAGTTCCCATATCGATAGGTGAAGCTCGGTACTGCGGCGAATGCCCCAGGGTTGAACCACTGCTTCGGCGTCTTATGTCCAGGATATAGAACACCGCCAGTGTAGTCTGCCCGCCCGCTCGGCTGACCGGGTGAATTCGCAGGCGCGGTATAGGTTACTGAAAACGGCGATCCGCTGGTGGCCTTCCACACACCAGTGAGCTGCCAGCCGCCGATAGCCGCATCAAGCCACTTGGGAGAGTCGGAAGCAAGCCATTTTCCGCGACCTACCGGCAAATCGTAGCTGTAGTTGAAGGTGAATGCGTTTCGCGCATAGTAATCCAAATTGCCATAGTCATAACGAATGTTCCTCCGGTCCGTGACCGTCTCCTCGTTTGCGCCATCGATACCTAGCGCTTTGCTCCACTGATATTCAGCATCGAAGGTCAGGTCCGCGAAGCGGCGACGGGCGGCCAGCTGTAGTTGGTTGAAATTTGAACTCTCTCCATAGAGGTAATAGGTGATTGCCGAAAATGGCTGAAAAGGCACGGCGGCCTGGCCATTGGCCGGCTCCCCGGGGCCGCCTAATGGTTGCGGAGTCGTCTGATTGATTGGAAAGGGAGTATGCAAATGACGCGCATCATTCCCGACATAGGTAGCGCGTAGAGCAACCTTCTTCCAGCCCTCTCCTTCGATAGAAAGATTCCACTCTGTGTTGAAGGGCGTCTTTATCGTCCGCGAAACTCCATACCCGGTGGGGTTCGCAGTCACTCTGCTACTGGCCGCTGGAAAGGGTGAATCAAAGGTTAGGAATGGAGCATCTGAGGTGGCCGATGCTGGAGCATAGTTGGTTGTAAGGACAAAGGGAACCTGGTTGCCCATATTATTTACCAGATCGGAAAGGGGGAGATTGTCATAATAGACCCCAAAGCCAGCGTGAATCACCACCTCTCGGCCGGAGATTGGACGATACGCGAAACCAAGCCTGGGTTGGAAATTGGTATTTTGTAAATGAAGCCAATTGGCCATCGTGTAATCATTTACAGCTCCATCTACCAGAATTCCCGGATATCTCGCGACGATCGAAGGATTTGGCGTTCCATGAACCAGAACCAGCTTCCCGAAGTCAGGATTGAAGGTGGCAATGCCGCCTCTGCGCTCTTGGAAAGGAAATAGTTTGTCATACCGAACTCCAAGCTCGAGCGTGAGCTTTGGAGTGATATTCCAGGTATCGCGGGCATAGAGCGCATAACTCTTGAATAGCGCATAGTACGTAAAATCATTACTGGACGTATTGTCGCTGTTTATATCTCCAAGCAGAAAATCTGCAAACGCATTTACAGGATTTGAATTCTGCCCCGAACCGCTGTGATAGCGTCCTGTGTATTGGCCACTAAACGTAAAGCTTCCAGTGTTGTACGTGGTTCCCGACTCTGCCTCCGCAAGAAATTGACCGCCGAACTGGAGCGCATGATTACCATGCACATAGCTTAGGTTGTCATTCACCTGGGTGGTGTGTTGATGGCTGAAACTGCTCCCGGTGGAAAATATCTTCTGTAAGTTAGAAATATTTACAGTCGGAAGAAGACCGTATCCAGGATCGGTGGCCGGCAGCCCGCTGACGAGTGTTGTCGGATCCAGGGTGTAATTCTGGTCGATACGAGGATCGGCACGTTTGTTCAGCCCGAGCACGAACTCATTTACGAGTGAGTTGGAGATAGCCCGCGTATAGTTTCCGGCAAACTGATTGATGATGTTGCCCAGGACCGCATAGTTTCCAAACTTATCGGTACCGCCCACATCGTACGGCGCCGGCTGGCGTCGATTATTATAGAAACGGAACATTAGATGGTCTTTTTTTGTCGCCTGATAGTCCAGGCGGATGGAGAACCGGGGATCGATCTCCAGCGTTGGACTTGCGTAGCTGAAGTTGTTACCGATCCCGGCCGGCGTCGGAACATTTGGCGTTGAGAAAAAGGGAAGAAAGCGCTTCGCCACTGTGCTAATGCGAGAGAGTGGGATCTGGTTATTGGGGAATGGTTGGCCGGTCGCCGGGTCATAAATGATCCCGGTCGAGCTTGTACCGGTGGCAGTCCCATTTGCGGAAAAATCAGCGAAGCCTGTAGCCCCGGTGCATCCCGCTGGAACGGTAGGAAGTGCCTGGCAATACCAGGCCAACGGGGGCATTGCATATCCTCGAACAACCGTAGTGAGACTGTGAATCCCCTCAAAGCTCGAGAAAAAGAACAGCCTATCGTGCAGGATGGGACCGCCGATTGTGCCCCCATATTCGTGCCTGTTGAACGCAGGGATACGAGAGCCCGGCGCGGTGAAGTAGTTACGCGCTTGGAAAAATCGATTCCGGTTGAAGTAGAAGGCGCTTCCATGAAAGGCGTTACCGCCGGACTTGGTAACGATGATTACCTGTGCCGCGCCGTTGCCATACTGGGCCGGCGAGTCGATACCGATTGTATTGAACTGAGCAATATCATCCAGTGAAGGGACCTGGTCTGACATGCGGGCACCCGCGATATCGTCATTTGAAATACCGTCAATGGTCTGATTAGCGCCGCCTTTGAAGCTGCTGCCGGATATCAACGCGTTAGAGTTGGGCCTTTGCACGCCAGGTGCAAGCCCCAGCAGTGAGTAGGCGTTCTCACGCCCATTCAGCGGAGTCTGGTTGATCTGCTTCCCGTCTACGACACTGCCCACGTAAGTAGTGTCGGTCTCGATCAAAGGCGTCTCGGCAGTCACCTGGACGACCTCCGTTGTTTCACCGGCGTTCAGAGAGAAGTCTTCGCGCAGGGTCTGCTGGATGTCGAGGTTGAGATGATTAATCGCCTTCGGCTGAAAGGTCTTGGCCATAACGGTGAGGCTGTATACACCTGGCTGCACAGAGTTGAAAACATAATCACCGGTGTCGTTTGTGTGCCCTGCCAAGGTGATACCGGTCGCTTCACTCCGTAGAACAACCATCGCATCCGGGATAACGCTTCCGGCAGAATCTTGCACTCGCCCGACAAAACTGCCGCTGGTTGTTTGGGCGTTCAACGTACCGATTTCTAAAACGACGGCCAAAGCACAGAGAGCTGCCATTCTCCATCTACGCAACATTGGATACATCATTTTTGCAGGCTTGCCCATTTTCACTTCCTCCAAATATTTTCCAGACGAACGGTCGGCTACGAGGTACGTCCCACCAGGAAGGGTGACGCCCCCTGGCGATGCCAAGAGATAGGATCCCCATAAGGGTGCGCAGCAGGAGATAGAGCGTTTGTGAGAATACAGGCGCGGCTTCGGCGAAGCGTCTGATGATCTTCATCGCTCTATACATTCCTTTATGGTTGCGATACCACTAGCGGGAGAATTCTATACTACGAATCTACGAGTTCGCCAGGATTTGAAATTTTCTCACTAATAAAGCCTATTCATTTCAGAAAGAAGTATCCAAAGGGTCGCTTTCATCGTGCCTCCCCACCTTCTATGACGCAAAGAATTCAGCAGTTAAACGACATCGTTACCATCAAAAAACAAGCATCCGGATATTTCATACAAGCCATCACCGATCAAACATGCGCTCGCAGTGTCCCGGTCTTGCATCAGGAACGACGTATTACTTAAACTTGTCGCCGTTAACCAAGACGTCTTTTCGCCGGGAGGCAGGCGTAACAGTCAGGTGCACCAGCTTGCCGTGGTGCACCTCACCTTCCACTGTTGTGCGAAACGGAGCAGCGAGTTTAAACCGCGCATCCCAGTCTTTCGGCCATGCGGGCAACAACAGAATCTCTCGTCCGTTGTTTTGCAGCAGCATGGCCTGTAATCCCAGCTCACCATTTCCCCCGTTATCCTCATCCGGATCGTAATCATGCCCCCGATCCCAGAATCCGGGGAACTTCATCCGCGGATCGACATTCTGAAGGTTGAAGCTCACCGACTTGCGAGCGTCATCGCTCCGGCCCAGCATTGCGGCCTCAACAGGGTCCTGAGACCAACACCCGCGAAATCGCATCTTCCGTGCTTCAAACGTATCTTCTGCGATTCGCAGATCGGGTCGCCCAACACCATAGAGGCGAAACGGAAATACGGCATACAGCTCTGGGTTCTCGATATTTTTCCGCGGAGCGTCTTGTTTGCCCGTGTAAGGCAAGAGAACCTTCTTCCCGTCTATCTGTCCGGTGGGCAGATCCGGTAACGCTGCATAGAGCCTTTCCCATTGCGCACGTTGCTCAACTGAACCAAGGCCATTGGGAAGCGCAAGCAAGCGGGCCAATACAGCATGGAGTCCGGCGATATCCGGAAGCGGATCGGACACCTGCCAGAACGTCTCAATTGAGTTGTCGTTGTTCAGCTCCAGCTTACCCGCAGCGTCGCGGGGAAAATGTTGATCGAAGAAGAGCAGGCCCTCGGATGCCATGGGGATGAGTGTTTTTTTGGCGAACTGCTCATCTCCGGTGTATTCAAAATAGTCCAGCATCATCATGGACAGTTCGAGGATTGGGGTGAAGTAGTAATCCGTATGTCGTCCGCTCGGTTTGGTCCGGAGGTCTGGGATCGGCGCGTAGAAAGCTGCCGTCTCCGCAAGATAAGACCCGGGGTGGCCATAGTAGCTCTCGATCAAGGGCGCATTCTGCTCCATCTCGCGCTGATACATGCGAAACAACGGGAGCATCTCGTCGAAATCACCCGCAGCCAGACGTGGCCAATACATCGGGCGAGTGTTCTGGAACCAGTACTGCCCTCCCCAGGCACGGTAATTTGCGCTGACTTCGTGGGAAGGATGTGTCTTGGGGTTATCCGTTTCGGATGCGTGATCCACCACGAAGAGCGATCCGTTGAATTTGATCGGATAGGCTCCCCGCCCTGCGGCCGCTGTGACAAAGCGCTGCAGAATATAGCCGCGAGTTACCGTGTCAGCATCCTGTGCGCCTCCGAGCACGATCCAGCTCCGGTTCCAGAACGCAGACCACCATTGCGAATGAGCGAGGAAAGCATCGGCAACCGCAGTCCTGTCATCTTCTCGTTTGAGACTGTCCATGGCAGCCAGCCACCCTTCAGCCTTTTCGGTGGTCTCCGTTAACGTGTGAATCGATAGGGACTGATGCAGCGAGGGCTCCGTCGAAACCAACTGGGTATCGCTCACGGCCTTCATTCCGGAACCTTCCATCAGAGCGCCGGTAGTCAGGTTCCGTACAGCATCAACGGCACCCGCTTCATTGCGGTGATACCAGGCGATCGTGGAGGTCGTATGTGGCGCAAGATGCATCGCACTAACGTGATCTGTCTCGCCGTACCAAGGTTCGAGGCTTGCTCTGAGAGCAATAGGATGCGCTCCCTGTTCTTCTACATGAATCACAGGACGGTTCGCATCCACCCAGATCTTGAGAGTCGTATCCCCTTCGCGTATCGCGATCGACGCATCCTGCAAGCGCAATACCTGTTGAAACGGAAGGCTGTTTGCATCCCATGGAGGCGACATCGAAACGCGGACACGCCCGATCTTCATCAAACCGTTGCTGCCGAGCGGGTTCTCACTCCAGGCATCCGTCTTGCCAATGTAGAAGACAAGATCACCGTTCTTTTCAGTCCAAACATTCAGGCCGACGTCTCCATTTCCAATCGGCATGGAGTCTGCCGAGCCTGAGCCCGGCTCGTTCCAGATCACGTTATAGGCCGAGAGGTCCGGGCTCGCTTGAGTGAGGCCGTGGGGGTCACTCTGCGCATAAACCACAGCACCAGAGACGAGATTGATCGCCAGAAGACAGAGAGTTGGCAAATACGAATTCTTTAAGAATCCCATCCTCTATTCCTCTTTTCCAGAATTGAAGCTTTGAGCGCAATCGGCCCAGCGGCCGCGCCAGGTTGTACAGTGCAGACAAACAGTACATCAAGGTGCATTCCTGGTTATCGGAGTGAAGCAAGGTGCGGATGCGATTCTGACCACCCATATACTTCCGAACCAGCGAGCAGGAACGCGCCTACGCCGAATACGGAACTCGCGCCTGGCGTGTATACCCCAGGTGCGGCACCGACGGGCTGGCAATCTCCCAGCCGGCCATCGGCATAGATGTGCGACACCAGTCCTGCCCAGCCTCGTTGCACTACCGGCCCATACTCCTTCTCATTCAGCACACCATGCCGAACGCCCCATGCGAGAGCGTAAACAAAAAAGGCTGAGCCCGACGTCTCCGGGTAGGGATAGGAAGCGGCATCGGCAAGTCCAGGCCTCCAAAGCCCGTCCTCCCCTTGCAGCTGCTTCACCGCGGAGGCCATCTCTCGCAGCTTGTTCACATAAAATGGGCGTCTTGGATCGGAAGCAGGCAGGTGTTCCAGTACCTGCACCAGGCCTCCCATAACCCATCCATTCCCTCGCGACCAGAAGACCTTGCGGCCGTTCTTTTCGTGTGAGTTTAAGAACGTCGCGTCCCTCGAGAAAAGATGCTCGTGAGAATCCCAAAGCAGGCCTGAGCTGATGTGCCATTCTCGATCTATGTAATCCAGATACTTGCTCTCGTGTGTCTCTTCCGCAAGCCGAGCCCACACGGGAGGCGCCATAAAAAGCGCATCGCACCACCACCAGACGGGATGCTTCGGATCATCCGGTATTTGCAGGTCCTCGTCGAATTCGGAGCGGATTGCCGCGATTCGCTTTTCATCTGGCTTCTCGGCATAGAGCCAGAGATACGATTGTCCTATCGCCTGATCGTCTGCATGTGTTTTGCGTGGGCCAAGCTTCCATTCGAAGTGCTCGGCAACATCCTGCACCGTCGCTTCGTATCGCGGATTCTTCAGCGTTCGCGAAGTGCTCAACAAACCAAGGTACAGCGTCGCATAGGTCCAGTCCTGGCTCGGCGAGGTAGAGATTCGCGCGTTCTGCCAATCGGCCACTTTCCTCATCGCGGCCGCGACACTCTTCGGACTTACCTTCGCTGATATCGACGCCAGCGGTCCGGGATCAACTGGGGCGTCACCTACAAGCTCTCCCGTGGGCGTACGTTGCTGCGCAAGGGCGCAATGCCCACTTGTAGCGCAGAGGAGGCATCCGAGAAGAACTCGCCGCAGTATTGACAGTCGCTCCTCCGTTATTCGCATTTTGAATCGGGTTGGCTTCATAGTACGACAACGCTACCATAATTTGCGCGAGCTGCGCATCGCAGGAAGTTCGACAGCGTGTCTACTTCGTAAGTGACGCAATTCAATCTTCATTTCAGGGAAACTGGAATTTCTTCGATTACTGTCCCTATTCAGAGCAGCTTAAGGTCTATCATTTCGCAATAGAGATCTACCGAACTGGCGAGAGAACGCATAGCCATCGAGCATGATTGTCGCTACCATCTTTACGTTCAGCGAGACGAACCAATGAGGCGAAGGACTTTTCTCCACGCATGCACGACCGCCGCAGCGTCATGCTGCATACCGGCCTGGTTAAGGGCGGCCGAAGTTGGCGGCTCACAGACACAACCAGCGCCTCAGGCTGTCCATCCAGCAGGCGCAGATTCAACGGCCACCAAGGACTATCACGGCTTCTTGCTTCAACCCCTTACTGTTGACGGCTGTAAAGGTCTGGTGGTCATACCCCGAAAACCATTGAAGGGCCGTCCATGGGTGTGGAGAACGATGTTCTGGGACGCCTTCCCCGCGGTAGATCTCGCACTTCTCGAAGCGGGCTTTCATGTCGCTTTTATCGATGTTGGGAACACTTTTGGTGCCCCGGAACCGATGAAGCATTTTGATGTTTTCTACGCAACCATCACCAGGCAGTTCAACCTCGCCCCCAAACCTGCCTTGGAAGGACTCAGTCGAGGAGGTCTCTACGCGTATCGCTGGGTCTATGTAAATACAGATAAGGTCGGTTGTATCTACGGAGACGCTCCTGTGTGCGATATGAAGAGCTGGCCGGGTGGCAAAGGAAAAGGGACAGGCAGCCCCGGCGACTGGAAGCAAGCGATTGAGGCCTATCACTTCGCCAACGAGCAGGAGATGCTCGACTTCACCGGCAATCCTATCGATATCCTCGCCCCCATTGCCGCAGCCCATATTCCAATCCTTCACGTCTGCGGAGATGCGGACCGAGGCGTTCCCATGGAAGAGAACACCGATATCGTCCGAAAGCGTTACATGGCTCTGGGCGGCGACTTCGCCCTGATCGTAAAGCAAGGCTGCGACCATCACCCGCATGGACTGAAGGACCCGGCCCCCATCGTGAACTTCATCCTGGCGCATAGCGCCGAAGGAAGAACAGCCAAGAAAGCCGCAAGCGCCGCCCCAAAGCCGGGTTCTGTATTGCTGCTACCTCGTGGTAAATGGTAGGTTGGCTGCCCTGACTGAGCGCGCGAAAAGAACTACCGAAGATGTTTCCGGCTAAGTATCCACGCCCTGCCTACCATTTCTAGAGAATTGCCTTAGGGTTCCGATCGGTTCAGCGTGTCGAACAGCGGTGCTGCCGGGATCAAGGATGGATTGTCGTTGACGACTGAGATCGACAGAATCTGGATCTTGTCGTTGTTCGGCAGCGTAAGCGTGCGAGCGCCTGCGGGCAGAGCCAGCGAGTACACGAAGAGATAGGAGTACTGGTACGGCTCATTGAGCCCCTCCGCTGTGTGATGGTGCGACGCGTACCAGCCCAGTGGAGCCTGCTTGATATAACCGGGCTTTAATCCGACGTAGTCATCGGGATAGCGCCACGTGGGAGGCTTGGGCGTATTCGTCGCATCGAGGGGATGCCATGACGCGAGATTCGCGGAGACGGCCCAATCATGCTCTGGAGTGTCTTTCCAGAGGCGCGTATCCCACTGTCCAACCCAACCGGTCCACGATTGAATGTTCAGCTCAGCAGCATGATTGCCAACACGGAAGCGCGCCTTCTGATCGTCCTCAGAGGAGGCTGCAGCCAGCAGATAGACACGGTTGAATCGACCGGCGGGCAGTGCAAGCGTTTGCCCCTTGGCCGTGACGGCGTTCGGCACGCCGGTTTTGGCTGCGGCAAGCTTGAACCTGACCGGACCGTAGTCGATCTCAGCCGGAAGCATCTCGGCGGGCAGCGCATCTCCCTTGCCGTCGATGCCGCCGTCTTCGATCTTCGTATCGTCGTTGCTGGCGACGGCATGATCGTAGTGCAGCGCGACGGCCTGTTCTTGCGGCTGAGTAAGTCGAGCCTGCGGCGGTGCGAGCTTCAGGGCAAAGGTGCGCGGCTGATACGCCGTGAAAGATGCAATCAGGTCGCCGTGGCTTACTTCAGCGGGCCCGACCGGTTCTTCCTGCGCATTAACTTCGCGCGCCGACGCAACCGGCACAGCGAAGGACACATGCGTGCTCGGCGCCGGCCTGCCGTTCAACTCCACCATGCGGAGAATCAGCTCGTCGCTGTCCTCAGCCTTCTTGAAGGCCAGCACACGGATAGCAGGATCGCTGACACGCACGAGCGAGAAACTCTTGCCGAGCGTGCCCGGATGCTTTTCCGTTGTAAACGAGATCAACGGATCGTTTACACGGTAGGCCTGCCACGCCGTCTCTTCCTGGCGGAAGTCGCCGGAGTGCCCAGCGACACCGAGTACGATCTCGTGATGCCCCCAGTCCTGATTCGTCTGGTCGCTGAAGTTGCCGGGATGGCCATCAGCCGTGGGCTTTGCTCCGGGAGAACGCAGCAGCGTCACGCGAATCGTCTGATCGCCGGGCTTGTCGGAGCCGTTCTTCACATCGGTCAGCAGAGTCACGCCAAAGCTTCCACTTTTATCCATCAGATCGATCCAGCGATGCGAGGCCAGTTCGTACTGTTTCGGCTGCGAATTGGACCGCTCGACCGTGCCGATGTCCCAGCTATAGGTGGCTTTGGGATTGGAAGCACTGAGCGAAAAAGCAGCCTTGAGGTTGGAGCCCGCGGTCTTCCAATCGATGGCATCGTGAAGATCTACACGGTTGCCGGCATCGCCCACAGCGAGACTGACAGTTTGCACAAACCGGGAGCCTTCGGTCTGCCGCGTCACCTCAAGCGAGACACGCGCCGGGCCATTCTCGCTGATGCGAATCTCCGCAGGTCCGCTGACAAAAGTGCGTGGAGCAGCCTGCTCCTGCGCGAAGTCCATGTTCCACGCTGGATAGTTGCGAGGAATATCGGTGGAGATCGCCAGTTTGAGAGGCGCGGAGAGTAGTTCCCTGCCGAGTTTCTTGTCATAGAGGCTCGACACATCGCCATCCTCGTTGAGCAGCACTCGATAGCGCTGGTTTTCGAGCGACCGGTCGGATACATGTAATGCTTTGTTCTCTGCTGGCTGTGCGGCCGGGCGCACAGCGAAGACCGCATAACCGACGGAGGGCATGGACGCCAGGAAGACGACTTTGCCGTCCCCCCACTGCGCAGGCGTCTCCTGCCCGTCCGGGCCATAGACGCGTACTGCTTTTGGTGCCCCACTGGGAAAGACAACCGCCGCCTCGACGAGATCCTGCCGAGCAATGTTGAGCGGGTTGTAGACCACCACAGGCACACCCTGGGTGCGCGTATCGAGACCGGAGGCAACAGCAGCACTTGCACTGGTGAGCACAGCGGCAAACTGATTGGCTGCGATCACATCATCGTTCCAGGCATACTGATAGGCTCGCGGCGTCGAGGTTCCCGCGCCCGTATCGTGAAAGTGTCCGGCGAGTGCAAGCATCCATGCATCATTCAGCCGCTGCTGCGGATAGTCGCGAGCACCAAGCCATTGCGCCGCGATCGAAGCCTTCTCCGCGGCGTCGGCAAGATTCTCATCCTTGATGATCCAGCGCTTGTGATAAGCCTGCGAGGTGAGTGAACCGGCGGAGTGGTCAGTCAGTTCCAGGTCGCCCTCGTAGTGCGGCATATGCGCAGCCATCTCCGGCGTGATGGCACGGAATATCTGATCGGCGGAGGACTCAACCACATGCACCGGGCCTTCTCCTACGCGCACCGTCACCGAATGCGCGGGGAAAGCCGGCGCGCCGTTCAGCTTCGGCAGGGATGGCAGGATCGTGTCGCTCTTCGTCACGATAGCTTCAAGGAGCTTGATGGTGGATTCCTGTGGCGCTCCGCCAGTGTCTCCCGTGCCTACGTAGCGGTAGTCGGCAAATACGCTCGACGCTTTGCCATCGAGATCGATGCGCTTTTCCCAGTCCGTATCGGCAGCGACAAGACGGTGAAGCGCGTTGGCCTGTTCCGTGGTGAGCGCCGGTTTTTGCGCACTGCTCAGAAGCGTCTGCTCCATAGACGTACCGGGAGCTTCGCTCAGGTCGGTATAGATACTGCTGCCATAAGCGCCGGGATGCAACGCCGCAATCACGCTCTTGCCATCCGGTCCTACCCACACACCGACGTTGAAGGGTACGCCGTCCGGTGTCTGCTCAGGCGAATCGAGTCCACCTGCTTTCGGCCCCGCGGGCCAGCGTCCACCGATCTTCTGCGTTGAGAATCCTGCGAGTCCGGCGTGAGCAAGAATCGTCGGCAGCGAGGCAGGAAATCCGAAGCTGTCCGGCAACATGAACTCGTTGCTGGACTTGCCGAACTCATGACGAAAGTACGTATTGCCATACAGGATCTGGCGGAAGACTCCTTCGGCACTGGGCAGGTTCACATCACCCTCTTCCACCGAAGAGCCTGCGGGAAACCACTGTCCGCGCGCGACGTATCCCTTGATGCGGGCATAGTCGCTAGGGAAATATTCCTTCATCAGGCGATAGCGATTCGCACCGGTCCAGTTGAAGACATAGTGCGGATACTTATCCATGTCATCGAAGTTCATCTGCATCGTCTTGGGCAGGAACTGGCTGATCGTCTGCGGAAACTCCCATCTCCATTGCGTGTCCAGATGAGCGTAAGGGACGACGAAGAGTGTGGGAGTCTTTGTGATGTCCGGCGGGGTCATCGTCTGACCATCAACGGCGGTTATCAGGACAAGCATTGCGGCAACAGACAGCAAAGGGCGCCGGACAATGGCGCAGGCGGTATGGAAAGTAATGCCCATTCTGAATCTCTCCCGAACAACTTATGTAAAACTGCAATGCCGGATACGGCTGGCGTCTTATCGCACGTCGAATAACATCTGAAAGCCGCAGTCCATGTGGAACTGGTTGTGGCAATGAAAGAACATCAACCCCTCCTGCTCGGGGGTCCAATCAACTTCGATCCGCTGGCGAGCGCCGATGAGAACGACATCCTTCAGCAGGCCGCTGGTAGCCCTTCCGTCAATGCGTGTCAGTTCAAAGGAGCTGCGATGCAGGTGCAGCGGATGCGCATCAGAGCTGGTGTTGTGAAATGCGAATCGGTAGCGCACGTTTTTGTGCAAGGCCACAGGGGGATCCGACGAGCGATAGCTCTTGCCGTTGATCGTCCATCGCTCCATGCCATTTTCGCCGGGAGAGATGCGTGCGATGACCATCGGCAGCGTTACATCGGCAGGCTGCGGCGGCCGCTGCAGACCGAACTGCGTGTAATCCCACAGAGCAACGGTGGCACGCGCATTCGTCGCGACGTTACTGTAGCCTGCGTACTCCACCAAAATACCCAGGCCTGAGCCACGTACGTCGTCGTCGGTCGAGCCCAGAATCCACACGCCGGGACGGCTCATCTCCACGATGGCGTCGACGCGTTCGGCAGCGCCCAGATCGAGTGAAGAAACTTTACGAGGCCGCGGCACCGGGTTTCCATCCAGGGCGGTGACAAGAAATTCGTGGCCGGGAAGAGCGATCTGAATATTTTCAGTAGCGCTGGCGTTGAGGATGTGGAACAGAACGCGCTGTCCTTTTTTCACGCGAATCGGTTCTCCATGACCAAGCGCCTTGCCGTTGATAGAGCCGATACGATAGCCGACCTCGACCATGCTGGGACCCCAGTCGGTTTCACCGAACTCCTCCACGGCGGCGGGGTTGTCATCATCGTCCATATCCATGAAGAAAGGCTCCCACTCATGCGTGGAGAGAAAGATCTCCTGGTCGTAGCGGCCGGGATTCTCCTTCGGCTCAACGTAGACGAATCCGAACTGGCCGCTGTAGGTGCCTACGGTGAGATCGTCCATCGTCATCACGTGCGAGTGCACCCATCGCGAACCGGCCGCACGCGGCGTCATGCGATAACGAAGATGTCCATGCGGCGGCACAGACAGGCTGTTCTCCTCCATCGTGCCATCGAGGGCCGCGCTCAAAGGAAAGCCATGCCAGTGCACGTACTCCGAAATTGCGGTGTCGTTGAAGAGATCCACAGTGACAGGGACGCCTTCGCGCAGACGGATCAGCGGCCCCGGCACACTGCCGTTGTATCCCGTGGTGAGGATCGTCTTTCCGGGAGCGACATCGGCCTTCACCGAGCCGATGCGCAGAGTGACATCGGCCGGTATGTTGTGAGTTGCCCATGCGGGTACTGCAGCCAGTCCGGCGACAGTCGCCGCGGCTCCCGAGAGAAAGCCGCGACGTGTCAGCTGTCCATTATTTGGTGAGGCTTCGACGATACAGTTCACTTCCATCCGTACCTATAAAAGAGATGGCCAGGGTCTTGCTGTCGGCCTCAAGAACTGTGAAGCCGTTGACCTTTTGCCGAAAGATGGAGCGGTCATACGGATTCATCTCGTAGAGACCGGCGCCGCCTCCGCCACTGACGAAGAAGTGAACCGTTCCCTCCGGCTTCAGCTCCTGCAGGTTGTGGTCGTGGCCGTTCAGATACACATCGACATGGTCCTTCTTGAGGATGGGCAGAAGCCGCGCGATGAGCTCTTTGTTGTCGCCGCGCGTCGCCGAATAGATGTGATAGTGGCCAAAAACTACCTTCCACTGCGCCGTGCTCTTGGTAAGCTCCTCATCGAGCCACTTCAACTCCGCTTCATCGACCGCCGGAGTATCGAAAGCGAAGAACTGTACGGAGCCCGCAGTGAACGTGTAATACGGCGCAGGCATATGCCAGTTCTGGCTCTTGGCGGAATACATGATCTCCGCCGCCGGGCTGTCGGCCCCGCTCCAGTCATGATTGCCGAGCACGGCGTAGAACGGAAGGTGCATCGGGCCGTAGAGCTGCTCCCACTGCGTCTGCCAGCGAGGATCATCGGGGCTCGTCATGCCGCGCGGGTAGAAGTTGTCGCCGAGGGTCAAACCGAAATCGAAGGGATGGATCTTGTGATACGCGACCATCGCCGCCGCAGTCTGCTTCTGCGCCGCTGAACCGGTTCCAAAGTCGCCGAATGCCAGCACGCGAATCGGCTTGCCTGCCGGGGCCACGGCGAAGAGCGGCGGCGGAACGCGCATGAACGCGGGAAAGGCGATACCGTAGCGGGTCTGCTGCAGAAGCTTTTGCTCGTCCAGCACCAGGCCTGCGCTGTGGATATCACCGGCGGCCACCGCCGTTCCTAGCCTGGTGTTCAGCAGGCGGCTCAGGGAGTCGATACGGACCGTCTTCAGCATCTCTACAGCGGCGAGGGAGACCGACACATCAGGGTCCGAGGACGCATGGCTCTCCAGAGCCGACAGATCCTGGCCCTCGTGCCAATGCCTTTCGAGCGCCTGGATGAGGTCGATGCGAAGCGTCGCGGAGGATTCTTTTGCAAGCCGGTCGAGCAGGAACGCGGACTCCGAGGGCATATCGCCGAGAACGTGAAGTACCGTCGCGACAAGTTCGGCATCTGGCATCTTCTCAGCCTGCTGCTGATTTTCTTCCGGCTGCTTGACCTTCGCCGCTACCTCAGCGCGGTAGTCAGCCGGGATACGCGCCAGGATCGATTCAGACAAGGGCACAGCTGGAGGCTTGGACTGCACCTGAGCAGCTAGCTGCAGTGGCATCAGAGAAGCCGCAAAGATCAATAGGAGAACAGGACGATGTGACGGCAATTGCAGCAAGATTGGCGCTCCTCCAGACAACGGCGTGAACACCTCGAACATAGTGAACGGTTGTTACTTAATGATAAATTTTCACAACATTACCGCGAATAATGTCCTGAATGATCAACACTTGGCGATGTTCCCTCAGGGACCTCAAGATCCGCAGGGAACGAAATATTCCTACAAATTCATACAAATAGCCGCCATTCGCACTAACCCCAGCTAAGCTGAACACTACGGTCACGAGGACTCTCAGACAGAAGAAGGCGAGAGGCTGCCATTTTATGTTAAAAATAAACAAAACCGTCTGAAGTGAGATTGATTGAGCAACCGGCAAATGAGCCAGCGCTAACTGATCCGCTGTTCCGCTTTTTGGATTCCCGACAAAAAGGCTTGCTGGACACGGTTGAAGCTGCGCCCGCGCAGAGTGGCGGCGACGATGGTGCGCGTTGCGCGCGTGTCGCTGAGGCGCACATAGCGGCAGCCAGCGTTCCGGTCTATGGCCATTTCAGGGACGAGCGAGATGCCGACGCCAGCGGCGACCATTCCAAAGAGGCTGCTGAACTGGCCGCTCTCAAATGCAATCCGCGGTGCGACACGGGCGCGGGTACAGGCGGCGATGCTGAGGTCGCGGAAGCAATGGCCGTCTCGCAGCATCACAAAGGGCTCTCCACGGAGATCTTTGAGAGCAAGCGATTCGCTGCCGGCGAGCGGGTGCTCCTTCGGCAGCACCGCGAAGAGCGGTTCGGTGCAAAGAGGAAACAGCTCCAGGTCCTTGTAGCGCAGAGGAAGGGCAAGAATCGCAAGATCGATCGACAGGTTTCGCAGACTTTCCAGCAGGATCGGCGTTGTCTCTTCCACGATGCGCAGTTTGGCTTCAGGATGCTTTCTCGTAAAGGCCTTGGTGTAATGCGGCATCAGGTAGGGTGCAATGGTCGGAATCACTCCTACGGAGACGCTGCCGCGAACGTCCGCGCACTTGTCGGTCACACTGGATCGCGCCGTCTCCATCTGGGTCAGAATCGAGCGGGCATGGGGCAGAAAGGCGCGACCGGCCTCGGTGAGGCGGATGCTGCGGCCCAGGCGGTCGAAGAGCTTTGAGCCCAGGTCTTCCTCAAGCTTGAGAACCTGTTGCGAGAGCGAGGGCTGCGCGACCTGACAGCGCTCGGCAGCACGGCTGAAACTGCCCGTTTCCGCGATGGCACAGACGTAACGCAGCTGATGAATCTCCATAGTTTGTACCTATACTCCGGATGCTCATTATGTATTGGAGCTATCGATCTCCATAATGCTACATTCGTTGGGTCGAGACAAACGGAAACGTGGTCACGACGCACGGCACCGGCATGGCACATGTTTTGCCGGGGAGCTGGTGAGAATGACAGTGGATGAGGAGTGTAGCTACTGGCGGCGGAGGTGGGCCGCTGCATGTATACAACCGACAATCCATTAAAGATGCCATCAGTGCGAACACGCCCTGATCTATTACCTGGGTTCCAGGCCCAGTAGTTGGGCCCAACAGTTAGAGGGAGAAAATATATGTCAACTGAAGCGAAATGCCCGTTCAATCACACTGCCGGTGGAGGCACAACGAACCGTGATTGGTGGCCGAGCCAGTTAAATCTGAGAATTCTGCACCAGCACACCTCCCAGTCCGACCCCCTGGACAAGGACTTCAACTATGCCGAGGCGTTCAAGAGCCTCGATCTGGCAGCCGTAAAGAAGGACCTCCTCGCGGTGATGACGACCTCGCAGGAATGGTGGCCGGCAGACTTCGGTCACTACGGACCTTTTTTCATTCGCATGGCCTGGCACAGCGCCGGCACCTACCGTACCGGCGACGGTCGCGGCGGCGCAGGATCGGGCCAGCAGCGCTTCGCTCCTCTCAACAGCTGGCCCGATAACGTCAGCCTCGACAAGGCACGCCGCCTGATCTGGCCGGTCAAGCAAAAGTACGGCAACAAAATCTCCTGGGCTGACCTGATCGTTCTCACCGGCAACGTCGCGCTGGAGTCGATGGGCTTCAAGACCTTCGGTTTCGCAGGTGGGCGCGCGGACGTCTGGGAGCCGGACGAAGACATCTATTGGGGGACCGAGACCACCTGGCTGGGCGGCGATCATCGCTACGGCAAGGGAAAGCCCGCTGACGAGGGCGTGCTCGTGGCCGATGCGGCACTGCATGGCACCGAGAAGGATCGTACCGGCGCTGGCTCCAATGAGCGCAATCTCGAGAACCCGCTCGCTGCGGTGCAGATGGGCCTGATCTATGTGAACCCGGAAGGCCCGGATGGCAACCCGGATCCTGTCGCTTCGGCCCACGATATCCGCGAGACCTTTGCGCGCATGGCCATGAACGATGAGGAGACCGTCGCGCTGATCGCTGGCGGCCACACCTTCGGCAAGACTCACGGCGCAGGCCCTTCGTCCCATGTGGGACCTGAGCCCGAAGCCGCAGGGCTTGAGGAGCAGGGCCTGGGTTGGAAGAGCAGCTTCGGCACCGGCAAGGGCGGCGATGCGATCACCAGCGGCCTGGAAGTCATCTGGACGACCAAGCCGACGACATGGAGCAACGAGTTCTTTGAACACCTGTTCGCCTACGAATGGGAGCTGACGAAGAGCCCGGCTGGTGCGAACCAGTGGAAGCCGAAGGGTGACTCAGGCGCCGGCACTGTGCCGGATCCGCATGACTCCACCAAGCGCCGTACGCCGTCCATGCTGACCACCGATCTGGCCCTGCGCTTCGATCCAGCTTATGAGAAGATCTCGCGGCGCTTCCTTGAGAATCCTGACCAGTTCGCCGACGCATTCGCTCGTGCGTGGTTCAAGCTAACGCACCGTGATATGGGTCCGCGTGAACGCTATCTCGGTCCGGAGGTTCCTGCCGAAGAGCTCATCTGGCAAGACCCCATCCCCGCAGTCGACCACACACTGGTGGATGCGCAGGACATCGCCGCTCTCAAGAGCACGATCCTGGCTTCGGGTCTGCCGGTCTCACAACTGGTTTCGACCGCGTGGGCGTCGGCATCCACCTTCCGTGGCTCCGACAAGCGTGGCGGTGCGAACGGCGCGCGTCTCCGTCTGACTCCGCAGAAGGATTGGGCAGTGAACGAGCCGGACCAACTGGAGAAGACGCTGAAGACGCTCGAAGGTATCCAGAGCGACTTCAACGGCAAGCAGACCGGCGGCAAGAAAATCTCGCTCGCCGACCTGATCGTCCTGGCCGGTGTCGTGGGTGTGGAGCAGGCAGCGAAGAATGCCGGCCACAGTGTCACGGTTCCCTTTACACCGGGACGCGCGGATGCCTCGCAGGAGCAGACCGATGTGGAGTCTTTCGCCGTGCTCGAACCGATCGCCGACGGCTTCCGCAACTATCTCAAAGGCAAGTACACCGTGCCGGCAGAGAAGCTGCTGATCGACAAGGCTCAGCTACTGACGTTGACCGCTCCTGAACTGACAGTGCTGATTGGTGGCCTGCGTGTTCTGAACGCCAACTTCGGACAGACAAAGCATGGCGTCTTCACCAAGCGTCCGGAGACACTGACCAACGATTTCTTCCTCAACCTGCTCGATATGGGGACGGAGTGGAAGGCAATCTCAGCCGCACAGGATGTGTTTGAAGGACGCGATCGTAAGACAGGGGAAGTCAAGTGGACCGGCACTCGTGTCGATCTTACCTTCGGTTCGAACGCCCAGCTTCGGGCTCTGTCCGAGGTCTACGGAAGTTCGGACGCGCAGGAGAAGTTTGTCCACGACTTCGTAGCAGCCTGGAACAAGGTGATGAACCTTGATCGTTTCAACCTTGCGTAAGCCTGCAAGGTAGCCCTTAGGCTCTTACAACACTCGACCCTCAACCTGACACCGGATTCGTCCGGACCAGGTCGAGGGTCGAGCTTTTTCTGTTTATGGAATGGCAATTCTCTGTGCCCTTGAAGCGATAGCGCCAGGGTCTTTCTGCCGGCGGCGTTATCTCCTGAGCCATCAACTCAGGGCAAGATGCAACAACTTGTCGAAGTTATCCGGTGTGATCGCATTCGCTTTGATATTAGGAAGGTTCTCCTGGGCCAGATCCCTCAAGGTGTGACCGGGCGGCAACTGGAGAAACAGTTCACAGCCGAGTTCCTGCGCGACGCTAGTAGCGTCATGCCAGCGCACTCCATGGGCGATATTGTCGGCCAGATCTTTGGCTATGCCCTTTGCGGTGCGCACAGCCCGTGCACTCACATTTGCGATATAGATCACCTTCGGATCCTGGACCGGGATCGCCTCCAGTTGTGCGTGGAGTGAGTCGGCGATGGGCTGCAAGAGCGGGCAGTGGGATGGTACCGGCACATCCAGCAGTTCTGCCTTCCTAGCCCCTTGTGATAGGGCTTTCTCCAACACAGCTTTCATCCCTTCAATGGAACCGGCAATCACAACCTGTCTAGGAGCATTGATGTTTCCCACGAATACGGGATGCGCCGTTGTACTCTCTGCGGCAACCAGCTTGATCACCTGCGCCTCGTTGAGCCCAACAATGGCCGCCAATCCATATCCGGTCGGATACAGGTGTTCCATTTGTTCAGCTCGCGAGCGCACCAGGAGTACTGCATCCGAGAGTTCAATCGCCTCAGACACGACGGCGGCTGAGAAAGCACCGATGGAGAGCCCCGCCACGGCGAGTGGCCGCACACCGCTCCGCTGCAGGGCTCGCGCAGTAGACACGCCTGCTGCAAAGATAGCCAGTTGGACTGAAACAGGAGAGCGCAGAGCCTCCGTGGAATCCAAAGTCCGAATGTCACGCCCCAGGACCTCGCTTATCTCGGCCAGGGTTTCGTCGACAACTGGATGCTGAACGAGATCGTGAAGCATCTGCGGCCTTTGCGATCCCTGGCCTGGGAAGAGCAATCCTGTATTCATCTCAAACGACCTTCATCCTATATATCCCAAGGGTCTTCAACGAGCTGCTGCCCGTCAGGAGTGCGAATCAGAATCTTTGCCGATCGCCGAAGGGCATACTCCTCAAGCGAAAATCCGCAATATGGTGTTTCGATACGTACATCAACCTTCGCCGGTAAGGAACTCAAGGTGCCCCATAGATCGCGAGCGATGGCATGATCTATCCTCTGCGGAGCGAAGAGCGCAAGGTCGAGGTCACTGGCTTCGCTAATCACACGATCGCCGGTGGCTAGCTCAAAACCAACACTACCGACCGGTCCCCAACTTAAATCAAGGTCCGTCAGTTCCCTCTCAACAAGAGCAAGAGTCTTGAGTGCCGGAACCGACTTGCGAGAGTCATGGGCAAGAGAGACGCGCAGTTGGGCGGGACGCTTGATCAAGGCCACATCTGCCATGTCCATGAAACCGCCCCATCGTTGACTCCTGTCAGTCCCTCGAACTCCGACAGCCACCTTGCCAACCGGTGCGTTTACCCTCCGCACAACAACCCACGGGCTGCGCTTCATTGCCGTCTGTACCCACGCGGGTTCAGCTATACACGCGGGATGAACCCTTCCTAAGCTCAGCAGCAGAAGGTCGTGTACTTGCGGTGCATCATCGATTGCGCCTGCCATAAAACCTCAAAAGTACTTCGCCATGACCAGCATCCATACCGCTAGCGTAAGCCATCCCGCGCCATAGGAGGCAATCAATCCGGAACTGGCGGTCTCAGGTGTCGCATCAAAACTTTTCCCGAAGACCAAACCAAAGAAGCCACCTGGAATGGCGCTGATAATCGTGATGTCTCGAACATGATCGCGGCTCATATGGAAGAGAAGAGTCATACCGAGAGCAAAGAGCGGTTGGGCCAAGAGAATGGCTACGGTTGTCCAAAGCACGGCCCTGTTGAAACGAAACCGTTGCGCTGAAACGACCACACCCGTAAGAATGAGCGCGGAACCCGTTGCCGCACTTCCGAGAGTCATGAGGGTACGGTTCGCGTAGCTCGGCAGATGCACACCGAAGTAGGCGCCCACCAGCGCCAGGGCTGGAGCCCAGACGACCGGGCGGGCGAGAGCTCGGACAAAACTCCGCAGCACATTTCCAAGGCTGATCCCGGTTCCCTGCGACTGCTTATCCGCTTCAAGAAGCGCCACTGTCAGTGGGGAGATCGTAATGGCGCCAACAGCAATGGACAGCGCTGCCGTGACAGAGGATGCTGGACCGTACGATGCGGCAAACAGAGGCAGCGCGACAGCGGCCGAGTTCGGAAATCCGACCGTAAGAGCCAACACCGAAGAATCGGAGACCGACAACTTAAGCGATCGCCGCGCCCATAGATAACTCGCCGCATAAAGCGCAGTGAATACAAGCGTGATCATCAGAGCCGTTGGAATGTGTTGCTCCAGATCTGCTCTCGATGTTCGGAGGATGATTGAAAACAAGGCACAGGGGATCGCGAAGTTCATGACCAGCACGATCAGGTTGCGGACATTCACGTTATCCATGAGGCCTCGCCGGCCTGCCAGGTACCCCAACAGCAGGCCGACGAAGATTGGAACCAGTGCGTCGAGAAGAACGGTGGTCATGGCTATCCCTTAGGCGTTCTGCCACTGTGCTTCGAGCAGGGCGCGGACCGCAATACTGGCCTTGCGCGTCTGCTTTGCGGCGTCGGATTCGAGACGATTACCGAGGTCGGTCGATCCAGCACGTGCGTCTTGAATCGCTTCCATCAGTGACTGCTTCACGGTTTCGACTTCGGACGCTGTGGGCTGCAGAGGATTCTCTACGTGGAGCAGCTTGTAGAGCAGGCCAAGCTTGGCGTAGTCCTTGACGTCATACGACATGGGAGCAATCTCATGTCCGAGCCGCTCGAGCTCCGCTACGGACCGTCGTGTGATTCTCGCTGCTGCCTCTTTGTGCATGGCGTGAATGACGATGCCTGCATCGTCGAAGGCGAGGATACGGTTCGCTTGATAGCCATGAGTGAGAAAGCCGCCAGAGAAGGCATGTCCCGCAACCAGGCTGATGACTGGATGACCCGCCATCCTCGCGGAGGCATAGGCATCTGCCGCGGTTGCGGCTGCCAGGAAGATTCCTGCTGTCTCTTCACGACGACCGTAGGCCTGGCTTTTAACGTCGACGATCGCAATGATCGGACGCTTTTCTGCCTTCGGCTTGTCGCGGTCTTCGGCGATCGCTTCACGCACTCGCGTGGCCAGCGTATAAGCCTCTTCCAGACCTACCTGCCCGTCCCGCACACAGGGGAACCGGCTCTCCGGGTTCGGCACAACACAAAGAAATAAGCTGGTCTCGTTACCCAATAGATTGTTCGAGACGAGCACAGAACCTGGATCCCCTGTCAGCGGTTTATTCTTTCCGGTCAGAGTCTGAAACCAGGCTCTTCCGCGCAATCCTACGCGTTCGCTCATCGCGCACCTCCCGTGGTGTCGTTGCCATTCCATTTCTGTCGCAGGCTTATCGGATCGATCTGTTTGGACGTATCCAGTGCAGCAATACGATCGCGATAGAGCTTGACCTGTTCGCTTCTATGCTCGGACGGCGGACCGGCCTGAACATATCCGCGAATCGCAGAAGCGATCTTGTCGGCATCGTCTTCGACGAGCGCATCTGCCTCTCCCATGCCGACTCGCTGTTCGCCACCATGAATCGCCCAGATCAGAGCCCGGTCTGACGCATCGAACTCGTCAATGCCGGACTCTTGTTCGATGACCTCAGGGCCGTTGAGTCCAAGGCGAGCCTCTTTGGTCATGACGACATAGCTTGATACTCCAGCCGCCAGTGACATGCCGCCGAAACAGCCCACGGTACCGGCAACCACAGTGATCACCGGGGCGTGCTGACGCAAGGCGAGGATTGATGAGATCACCTCGGCAATCGCAGCGAGTCCAAGGTTCGCTTCCTGCAACCGCACACCACCGGTCTCAAGAAGGAGCACAGCAGCCGTCTTCTTTCCGGCTTCTGAGTCTTTCGTTGCAAGATCCAGAGCCGCTGTCATCTTGGCGCCGGACACTTCCCCGATGCTGCCTCCCTGAAATGCTCCTTCGAGAGAGACGACAACCGCCGACAGGCCGCCAATCTTACCTTTGATCACAATGCAACCGTCGTCGGCTTGTGGCGTGACTCCCTGAATGGCCAACCAGGGGGATTCGACTCGATCAAACGGACCGACCAACTCTTTCGCAGTCCCCTCATCGAACAGGCTCTGGGCGCGTGCCCGGCCATCCAGTTCGATGAAGCTCTTGCGGTTTACGAATGCGGGAAAGATCTCTGATGTGCTCATTGCTCAATCACCTCCACTGCCTGTTCCAACCGCAGCAGCACGCTCCCTGGAGTTGCGCCTGCATCGTTGATCTGGATCTTTACGGCTCCATCGAACTTCGAGAAGAACCGGTCAAAGACCGCCTTCCACGAGTCCTGAAAGCCATTCACGCTGGTGGTAATCGAGACGTGTGCCCCGTCGCCGCCAGCCGGCTCCATGAGGACTTCCATATCTCCAGACCCCACTACGCCGACATAAGCCTTCTTCGTAATGCGACGTTTCGCCGCCGGATAATCGAACTCAATCTGTTCCATGTGATTCCTCCAAAAGACTGTTGTCCCTTTCCACGTCGTACAAACCTCGTTCTACTGCGTCCAGAAAGAGCGTGGCCGCAAGCAGATCCGCGCTTCCTCCCGGAGAGATGTTTCTGGCAAAAAGTTCACGATCAAGGCGACGCAACGCCGCGTCTCCGGCAGCAGAGCCAGGGCCTCCTGAGGAGAGCACCGCTCTCGCACCCCGTTTGACCGTCTGTAGCCCCTCGTCTCCGCCGCGATAGAGGACACAGGTGTCTTCCAGACTCGCCATAATGGCAAGGAGAGCGGAGAGCCTGCTGTTTGTCTCCGACACTCCACGCTCACGAGCAGCGCGCAGAGCAGGAAGACCAACCGCCACAACGTGAGGAAAGCCGGCATAAGCCTCTCCCCGCGCCCCTGTTGCTCCATAACGGCTCCGAACCAGGTCACCATGAGAGACGAGTTGCGGCCTGGCAGAGTCAGGAAGTCGAGCGAGGAGACCTGCGTCTTCCGCGATGGCTTCAGGGCAGAGACTGTCACTGTGTGCCGTCGCCGTGACCAGGAGCCCCAACACCCAGATAGCTCCTTTGTGAGCATTGCTTCCGCCGGTTTTGCGCAGCATTGCAGCTTCTGCTTCACGGCCGATGGCGGCAACCTCTGCTCGTAAGGACCGGTCCATCGGGGCGGTGCACGATGCGGCAGCCATGGCCGCGAAGTACGGAGCAATAGCCCCCGCGGATCGTCGCATGATATCCAGCGACAGATCCGAATGCGCCCCGGATCCTCGCCGGTCAACCAGGCCAGGCTTGGGAGTGAGTTCGGCTTCGGCAACCAGCGCCTGCTGGGCCAACTCCGCCAACTGATCCGCCTTGAGCAACGCCGGAATCGTCTTCGTCATGAGAATCATGTTTGCCATTACCAGTTCCTGAACTTCGCGGGTGCTTGGTAGAGGCCGCCGGACCACGCGACCAGGTCTTCCATGCTTCGTGCTGCAAGCAGAGAACGGTTGGCCTGAAGACGATGGACACCGATGTCTTCGGGATACGCTACGATTCCCTTGCGCCGCAGCTCAGCGGTCTCCTCAGGCTTTGCCTTCAGGCCGACCGGGCTTACACCTGCGACTGCTGCCAGTGCACGGCGGCGCTCTTCGATACCCTCTGTCTTATACAGATAGGCAATGCCCTCTTCCGTCACCACGTGGCTTACGTCGTCTCCATAGATCATGATCGGCGCGATGGGCATCCCTGCCTGCTTGCCGACCTCGACCGCATCCAGCGTTTCAACGAAAGCAGGAACACCGCCTTTGGCAAAGGTTTCAAGCGTCTGAACCACGAGCTTCCGTCCTCGTGCGGTCGGAGCAGGATCTGTTTTGAGGTCGAGCCACGCGGGACTTGAGTGCCTGCGTCCGTGGGGATCGCTTCCCATATTCGGCGCACCGCCGAAACCAGCTAAACGTCCCGTCGTTACGGTGGAAGAGTTGGCATCGCCATCCATCTGAAGAGTAGCTCCGACAAAGGCATCTACGGCGTACTGTCCTGCCAGTTGGCAGAGAACACGGTTGGAGCGGAGGCTGCCGTCACGGCCAGTGAAGAAGATGTCAGGACGAGCGCGGATGTACTCATCCATTCCCACTTCGCTGCCGAAGGAGTGCACGCTCTCGACCCAACCGCTCTCGATGGCCGGAATCAACGTTGGATGCGGGTTGAGGGCCCAGTGTTTGCAGATCTTCCCGCGCAGCCCCAATGACTCGGCGTAGGTTGGGAGCAGAAGCTCGATGGCCGCTGTATCAAAGCCGATGCCATGGTTCAACGACTGAACCTGATGCCTCTCGTAGACGCCACGAATGACCATCATGCCTGTCAGGATCTGGAGATCGTTGATGTGTCGCGGATCACGCGTGAACAGCGGCTCCACGGCGAACGGCTTATCCGCCTCAATCACGATGTCGATCCAGGACGCCGGGATATCTACCCGGGGAAGTTTATCGACGATCTTGTTGACCTGCACGATCACGATAGCGTCATGAAAAGCCGCGGCTTCAACGATGACCGGAGTATCTTCAGTGTTCGGACCCGTAAAGAGATTGCCTTCCTGGTCGGCCTGCTCGGCACATACAAGAACCACATTCGGAACGAGGTCGACCAGCAGCCGCGCATACAGCTCGACATAGGTATGAATCGCTCCAATCTCGAGTACTCCATCTTCGAGAAGCTGCGCCACACGAAGACTCTGGGGCCCCGCGAAGGCAAAGTCCACCTTCTTTGCGATGCCTAGTTCAAAGAGTGTGAGGTGCTCGGGACGGCTGATGCTGGAGATGATGAGATGGAGATCGTGAATCTTCTTCGCATCGACCTGTACCAGGGAGCGGGAGAGGAAGTCCGCCTGCTTCTGATTGTCTCCCTCCATCACGATGCGGTCGCCACTCACGATGACTGACTCCAAGGCCTCGATTGTCTTCTCTCGATGCAGGACGGGGCCGCTCATCCAGGCTTGTACGGCTCGCATACGCCGCGCCTTCTCGTCACGCCGGGTCGTCCAGGACTTTCGTTGCTGCAGTATATGTTCGCTCATTCGGCTACTCCTTCTGCCTTTCACTTACAATTAGAGTCTTGTTTTCGTGATTAGGATAGTTGTATGTTTCTATGAGTGTGATGAATTTTGCTAATCAGGAGTGGTCATGGAAATCCGTCAGATTCGCGCGTTTTTGTCCGTTGCAGACACGCTCCATTTCGGCCGTAGCGCAAAGCTCCTTTACCTGAGCCAGCCCGCACTCAGCCTGCAGATCAAGGCTCTGGAGGATGAACTCAAAGTAACGCTCCTGAATCGGAACCGTCAGGGCACTTCCCTCACCGAGGCTGGACGAATCTTCCGAGAGAACGCTGCCATTGCCCTGGAACAGTTGGAAACCGCGAGCCAAAGGGCTCAATGGACCGCTTCGGGCAGGCTCGGTCGTATCCGCATCGGGTTCATCTCCACGGCCGGACAAGAGATCGTGCCGACTCTTATACGACGATTTCGCACACTCTACCCCGACGTCGAATTCTCTCTTCGGAATATCCTCACCAGCGATCAAGTCGGTATGATTCAAAATCGCACCCTGGATGTAGGGTTTCTGCGTTTGCCTATCGAAGAAGCAAAAGGAATCGAGGTGGCTACCGTGCATCGGGAATCCCTCGTTGCTGTCCTGCCGTCGAATCATCGGCTTGCCTCCGGAAAAGAGATACGCCTGCGCGAGCTTCGAGGAGAGAAGTTCGTCATGTACGAACGGAATTTCGCTCCAGGATTCCATGACTTTCTGGCCGGCATACTCAACCGTGCCGGAGTGGTTCCGGATGTCTCCCAAACGGCGAGCGAAATGTCGACACTTGTCTCGCTAGTGGACTCCGGACTGGGTATTGCAGTTCTACCTGCTTCTGCTGTGAAGCAACGCATTGCGAAGATTGCCATCTGCTCGATCGTCGACAAAATTCCCCAGTCTGAAATCGGAATGATCTTTGCGAAACAAGCTAACGTTCCGGCCATCGAAAACTTCTGTGATCTTGCTAGAACTCTCTTCCACATCTAAGAACAGTGTCCAGCGGAGTTAAGGAGAAGCTAGATTTCTCATACTAGCTTGCCCGTTGTCGCAACCGATCTTCCCAGCGCCATCGCATTCGAAAATTCAGCAGGAATAGCCAAGTCATGGCGGTTTTTGCCAAAATGAAAATTAAGTGGCTGTAAAAACGACGGCTGGGATTACTCCCAGCCGTCGTTTATGTGTGTCGTACTCTGACAGCGGTCTTACGCGCGCGAGAGCTCCAGAGGACGATTTTCGAGGGCCTGCTCGAAAGCACGCTCGATAGCTTCGGCAGCGACGTCAAGTCCACGGCGCTTCGCAATCACGTCTCTGAAGTACTGCGCCTTCTCGCTATAAGCGGGAGTGTGCAGAACTTTCTGAATCAACTCGTGAAGGCCGTCGATGGTGAGGTCGTCGACCTGAAGAGCCTCGCCGACTCCGTGGTGGGCAAGGCGGATAGCTACACCGAACTGGTCATAGCCGATGGGGATCGCCACCATCGGCACGCCCAGTGCGAGCGATTCAAGCGCCGTATTGAGACCAGCATGCGTAATACAAAGCACTGAACGCTTGAGAAGTTCGAGCTGAGGCGCTTTGTCGACGACGATCACGTTGGACGGGATGGGGCCAAGATCGGTGAGATCAATATTGGTCCCCTTCGCGAGAACGACCTGGATTTCGGGCATCCGTCCTACTGCGGGCAGAATGGTTTTATAGATGCTGTCGAGGCCGTTGACGAGGGTTCCCAGAGAGGCATAGACGAGGGGCCTGCCATCCAGCTTCTCCCAGGGAAACGGGATGGGCTCGCGGCCTGCATCGTCGAAGAAGGGTCCGGCGTAGTGGAACTGTGGAGGCCAGGGAATGCCGGGCAAGTCGAACTCTTGGGGCGTTTGCGACACGACGGCTACCGCGTGCCTGGAGACCGTTGCAGCGGGATCACTCCAGTCCAGCTTCAAGCCGGCCCGCTCCGCGTATTCTTCCGCGAGAGGTTGCACGATACCGAAAAATGCGTTGTCGCTCTTTTTGAGATCCTCGGTATTACGCGCACGCGCCTCGGGGGTGTCCTCGTACCGCCCCGACACAACAGAAGGAAGCGTGGCACCTGAAAAATCGATGTTCAAGATGGCCCATACATGCGCATACGGGATACCCAGACTCACAGGAACGACTTCGAGATACATGTGGATCGTGTCGAACACCAACGCCTGAACACCGGTTTCAGCGATTACACGCGGCAGGTGCTGCGACGCCAACTGAAACATGGCCCTGCCTGCCCCCTGAATGGTCCAGCGGGTTGTCTCCATGCCGTGGAGCTTTGCAGCCGGGGCGAG
Source organism: Granulicella mallensis (assembly GCF_014203225.1). GTDB lineage: Bacteria > Acidobacteriota > Terriglobia > Terriglobales > Acidobacteriaceae > Granulicella > Granulicella mallensis_A. The sequence goes on from NZ_JACHIO010000001.1 coordinate 159,259, forward strand.
GATGCTCGCGGATGATCCTGCAGGAAGTTCCTCTTCGCAGTAGGAGACGAAGTTCAGTCCAGCGGCGTGGGCGTAGGGCCCGACATCAGGAATTCCAATGAAGACGATCTCGTGCCCCCGAGACTGCAATTTGCGGGCCAGCGCGATCATTGGATTGAGGTGGCCGGTGAGCGGCATACTAATAAAGCCAATTTTCATTTGAAGACTCTCTCTATCTTTCTTGTGGTGTCTCGCGTCCGTCAGAAGCAACTGCGGTGCGGCTCAAAAGGCGCCGCGAACGCGTTTCCGCGTACTAAGAAAAACACGGAGAAAGGAAGTTTATTCCTGATCTTAGAGTTATTTCCGACCAGTCGGTATATTGATAAATTTTAGAAACAGCCATCCAGCCTTTAAATGGGTGTGCTATTGCGGGAAAGAATCAAGTCATCACTTCACAGGGAAAGCCAATCATGCCATGCGGAATTAGCCGGTAGCATCGACCATAAGCTTGATTACCTTGGAGTCCAATGCCTCCGCGACCGCAAGAGCTTCTGCATTGCAATAAGGCGCAAGATGACTTCGCATGGTGTCATAGCGAAGGTGTACGAGCCCATTCCGTTCAAAGACAAGGATCGTTATAGGGGCGTACGAACCAGCTTCAAGAATATGGCGAGCCATATCATTCATGATTAGAGGATTTCCCGCGATGATCCGCACCATGCGGTGCGACTGCTGCACTGACGGATCGCGCTGCATGGCAGCGCCCAGATCCAGCCTAAGAAACTCCATTAACCCTGCTGATCCAACGACTTCATTAATCAGAGTCTGAAACTCCGCGAACGAAGGCGAGTCATCCATTCTGCGTCTCAGATCGCCCATCTCTGGACGGCCAATCCCTTCATTGAGCCTCGCAAGGACCTCTTCGAAGCTTCTCGACGATTCCATTGAGACCCGATCTACCGGCACTACAGTGATAGTCATTTTTTCTCCTGAACGTACAGAAGCGTTGCATCACGCAGCTAATGGCACGGCATAAAGGCTAACTCCGCTCGGCCAACGATAGCACTATCGCCTCCTGTCAGCATTCATCAGAAACGGGCACATTCTCTAGGGTCACCGTTCACAACGGGCTTGGGACTGCGTTATCCCAAACCCGTTGCGGAGGACTCAAGAGCATTTACCAGGGCAGTTCTTTGCCAAGATGAATGAACTTTCCGTTGGGGCCGTCCTCACCGATCAAGGCAAGTTCGACGCTGGTCTTGGCTCCGTCGACGATCTCCATCTGGGCGTGCTGCGTGCCCAATTCGGTCTTCACCCATCCCGGATGAGCCGAATTCACCTTGATGTTGGTGGACTGCAGTTCGGCAGCCAGGTGAACCGTGAATTGATTCAGCGCAGTCTTCGACGCGTTATAGGCGAAGGCCTTGAATGGCAAGATGGGGCTTCCAGGCATTGATTGCAGCGTAAGTGAACCCACGATGCTCCCTAGATTTACGATTCGGCCTGCAGGGCTCTTCTTCAGCAGAGGAAGAAACTCGCGCGTGATGGCAACAACGGAGAAGAGGTTTGCATTGAAGACCGACTGCAGCTCTTCTTCTGTCGTCTCGATGGTATGGGCATTCAACAGTCCCCCCTCACCCCCGACACCGGCGTTGTTAACAAGGATGTCGAGTTTGCCGAACTTCTCGGCCACAAAGCTGGCAGCCGCCTTTCGGTCCGCATCCTTGGTGATATCCAGGCCTACGGGATAGGCTTCGATGTTCTCCGCCACCAGTTTATCCGCGGCCTCTTGCGCAGCCTGCGCCGTCCTGCCGCCGACAATGACCGCAATTCCCTTATGCCCTAACTGACGTGCCGTTTCAAGGCCAATTCCACGAGTTGCTCCAGTAACGAGTGCTACTTTCTTATCGCTAGGCATCTATCTGCCCTCCTGAGTGAATTGGATGGAGATCTTCTGAAGGTGATTCTTAAAATCGACCAGTCGGAAGTATTTACAAGAGAATACCATCCAGATTCTTCATAGTAACTTTCCCGTTGCGCTAAGCGATCTCCTCACCATGATCGCTCTCGAAAAAGCATCAGGAATAGCCAAATCATGTTGTTTTTCGCCAAGATTGTCGCCTCATCCGAGACTAGCTTCAGAATGGAACAGGACCGCGAGTGTCGATGTGGCGCGGGATGGAGCACGATTGCTCAGTCCGTATGGGCACAGGAGCGCACAGACGGCTCTCGAATCTGGTCGCATCCAAGAGAAAGATCATGCCAGCATTCAAGTTTGTTCGAAATGTAGTGACAACCGCGATCAGCGTTCCCGCTGTCAAGGCGCTGGCGAGAGACTAAGTTTTTCTGTCGGTCAGGGTATCTAGATACGCGTTCATATGCTTTCCAGCTCTTTCGAGGAAACCTGACTTCTTATCGAGCCGATCCAGGACCATGGCTCCTTCAAAGAGCGATATCAAGAGGGCTGCCACGTCTTCCGGTTCGACGCCTGCCCGGATCTCCTTACGGGCCTGTCCTTCCGCCACAGTGTTCTGAAGGTAGAGACGCCATTGTTTGAGAGCATTCCGCGCCAGCTTCTTGAGCGCCGGGTTGCCGTCATCGCTGTCGACAATGGTGTTAATCAGAGGACAGCCGCCCGAAAACTGGGGGAGCGATACCAGATGGTCGACGTGTAGCTTCAGCTTTTCAATCGCATTTGCGACGGTATCCATCCTGGCGAGCCGGGCGCTGCTTGTCTCCTTCCAGGCATATTCGAAGGCGGCAATGGAGAGGGCCTCTTTATTGGGAAAGTGGCCATACAGGCTGCCTTTTTCCAGACCGACCGCCTCGACGATATCCTGCATGGAACAGCCATCGAAGCCTTTTCGATTAAAAAGGGGTGCCGCTTTCACGATAATCCGGTTCCGCGTTTCCGTTCCTTTGCTCATATGTGATCTACTGTGCCCACCTCATCGTTTTGCATGCAACACTAATAGTAGACGGTGAATTGACCCCAAACTGCGACGTAGCAACCGCTCTCGCTCGTGGCAGCGCCTCATCCATCCATGGGTTCGAATTACCCATGCCAGCACGGCCTCCTATACCTGAGCTTTTAGAGCGTACTGAAAAGAAGCGCAAAGAGTCTTGTCTGCCCGCTCCAGTTAAGGCCGGACAACCCTAAAAGGCAGCCACAAATATGGATCTCTCCACTAACATCCCAACCGTCTGGAATGGACTTGCCGAAGCCATGTATTTGAAGGATTCGCCGACGGCAAACGTCAGGCTATCCGAACTTGCTTCATTCTCGTTTGGCAGATTGCAAAGCAGCGAAGGTCTCGTGGAAATCGCACAACCGCTCGTTGGGGAGCGCGGCTACATTGTTGTGCTGCAACTCAAGACGATACCTTTCATCGAACAATTCCTGGGCGGAAAGAGAGTGTCGAGTGGCTCTTACCCCGTTGGAGCGGTCAGTGCCATCGACCTGCAAAATGAACCTGCATGTTTCCTCCCCAATCCCTTCGACGCGTTAGTGCTGTATGTCATGCAAACGGCTCTGGATGAGATTGCCTATGACCATCAGCTCCCCTGGGTGGAGCAGTTGACCTGGCCCCACGGAACAGTTGATCCCGTTGTTCATCATCTCGGGCAATCTCTCCTCTCTTCGCTGGATCACCCCACTCACACGTCGAAGCTCTTTTTAGACCACGTCCTGCACGCCTTGAACTGCCATTTTGTATGTTCTTACAACGCTGCTGCAAAATCGATCCCACCCCTTCGTGGTGGACTCGCGCCCTGGCAGATGCGAAGAGCCACCGAGTTGCTGGACACTCATATCGATGGAAATATTGCCCTTCGAGAGGTTGCGGAGGCCTGCGGCTTATCCTTAGGCCATTTCGCGCGAGCCTTCGCAAAGAGCTTTCGCAAGCCGCCTTACAGGTGGTTGATCGAACGGCGTGTAGAGAGGGCAAAGCATTTTATGATCAACTCGCACCTGCCACTAGCCGACATCGCGCCTCTGTGTGGATTTGCGGATCAATCTGCACTCACCCGCTCCTTCAAACGAATACAAGGGATAAGTCCGGGGATATGGCGACGGAGAACCACTGGCAATAGCAGAGAGTCATACAATTCAAACAATGGCGATCACTTCTATATGTAAGGAACTGGCTTGCCACCCAATCGTTCATTTACAGTCGTTCCAAGACTTTCTCCGGAGGTAAATCGATGCCTCACTCCCTGGGCCACCTAAGTTCCCCAAGAGCGATCTCGGCAACGCGCCGCGATTTTCTGCGCGGAACCATTGGCGCCCTCTCGATGGCCTCGATGCCGCGCAGCTTGACAGCTCAGACATCCCTATTACGGACGGCACAGAAGACGATCCTGGTGACCTTTGGAGGCGGAGCGCGCGACGAAGAGACCTTCGCCGAGGAAGGCCAGGAAAATATCCCGAACCTTCTGCATACCCTGCTTCCACAGGGGACCTTCTTCAGCCAGGTCATCAACGCCGGCATTCTCGGCCACTACGTTGCGACGGCAAGCATCGTGACTGGAAGCTACGAGCGATTCGACAACTTCATTGCGCAGGCTCCGCCCAACCCGACACTCTTCGAGTACTACAGAAAAGGTCTGCGCCGTCCAGCGACCGATACGTGGGTGATTGCTCCGAGCAACGGCTTTCAGCGCATTGGCAGCAGCAGCCACAAAAACTTTGGACCGGAGTATGGTGCCGGAGTGATTCTTCCCAAGCGACTGCTGGCAGCCGCACTGCACGATAACAAGGCGACGGACGGTGAGGCGCTCTCCCATCTGCTACAGGACAGCTACGAGATGCCGGAGTACCAGCCACTGCAATCGGGGATGGACCGCGAGCTGCACCTCGACATGCTGGAGTCGTCGCTGCGGCTCTCCGTGCAGGACTTCGTGCAGAAGGCTCGCAGCCTCGACAGCGCCGATGAGCTCTCGATCTACATCACGCGGCAGCTCATGAAACAGCAGGCTCCTTCTTTGATGATGCTGACGCTGCACGATATGGACATCGCGCACTCCGGCTCCTACTCGCTGTATGTAGATGCGATTCAGCGGGCCGACCGACTCTGCGCGGAGCTGTGGAACATGGTGCAGACGGACCCGGAGTACAAGGACCGCACCACGCTCTACATCATGCCCGACTTTGGCCGCGACGCCGATAACGACCCGGCGGGTAACGGCTTCCAGCATCATCGAACAGGCGGCGCGATGGCACGTACTACGTGGATGCTGGCGCTGGGACCGCATCTGCGTCAAAACACGATTGTGGACCACCCGATCGAGTCGATCGACCTGGTTCCTACCATCGGCAGCTATCTCGGCTTTGAAACAGCCTCCACCGGCAAAGTCATTCGGGAGCTTCTATGACACCGGATCAGCTGGTCGCCTCATCGTTTAACGGATACCCTGCCGCCGCACGCCGGTTCGCGGTGGAGCATCTCTCGCTGCTGCAGCGGCTTCCGCTGGTGGTGTGTCCCTCGTTTCTACAGCAGATTCAGAACCTGGATACCAGCTTTCCAGCCGAGAAGGAATCGCTGCGGTGGCAATGCGATGCCCTGCAAAAGCTTGCGCCGGAGAGATACTCCGCGCTGGCCAGCCCTCTCGCGGCACTTTCAGTTTCCCCCTCGCTTCAGTCTCTAGACTGGGTGCAGTCGCCCGCAAGCTTTATTCCCGAACTTACCGCCTATCTATGGTCCAGCGGACAGATTAACCAGTTCCGGCTTGGGGCAAGCGCGCTCTTTGCATCCGTCCCCAGCCGCGAAGACACAACGCATCGGCTCGTGTTCGTGATGCTTGGGCAGGGCGCCCAGGTCGAGAGTGGAAAGGTTCTTCGGAAGCTAAGTAAACAAGGAGTCTTCTTCAGTTCTCTGAAGACCGCTACGGCTCTACAGGATATCCGCCAGGCCATAGAGTCGCATGCCTCCAAAGCCAGCGCTCCGTATGCGAATTGGTACGTGGATGGCGGAGTGATCTCTGATGAAATAGCGGGCAAGCTCTCAAATACAACTGCAGTCAGTTATACAGGCCTGTCCAAGCTGCGCGAGCGCGTGCTGGAGAGGATGCAGGGAGCTGTAACTCTTACCAGCAGCAGCGGAGGAGCCGAACAGATACATACCCGGCTCACCAATACATCATGGCGTGACGTAGGCGCCTCTGAGATCACCAGCGACCCGGTGCTGCAACGCTTCTATACGGAGCTCTTCACAGAAAGCTCAGGGCCGCAGATCTTCAGTACAAGCTTTGTGCAGTGGACCGGCCGGGAACTCATTCGCAGAGCACAGCCGCAAACGCTGCTGTTGCGCTACACGCCGCGCCAGAGCCACCGTGACATGCGCGAGATGTTCGCCTCCGCGACACCCTCGTCCTTCGATCCACAGGGCTCCTTCCGGGATGCTGAGATGGGAGCCTATTACAACTGGATCGAGATGAGCAGAATCGCTGCGCCTGGAAAGCTCACGTTCATGGCATGGGTGGAGAACAAACCTTTTGCGGTAATCGCAGGAGCCGGCGCACCGGCAGGAACGATCTGCGCCACACCGATGAGCATCGCCGAAGCCCTGCAAAACTTTGGGTAAAGAACTTTGAGGAAAGAAAAAGGCTCCCCCACGATGTTCTGCGGGGGAGCCTTTCCGTTACAGGGTTAGAAGGTGAGACGGCCTGCCACCTGGATGGAACGGGCATCCGTGATGATTCCCGAGAAGCGTGTGTTCGTAATCTGCTGGCTGGAACCACCCGAAAGACCGGTTCCAGGGTTGCCGAACGAAGGAGTGTTCAGGACGTTGAACCCATCCGCGCGAAGCTGGAACGCTGCGTTGTGGAAAGGCAGAGCGAACGTCTTGAAGAGTGAGACATCCACACGGTTGAAGCCGGGTCCAAAGAGTCCCACACGGCCGCGAGGGCCAGAGGGAATGAGACCAGCCTGAGCTGCGTTGATGGTGTTGGTCGCCAAAGTTGCTTCTGAGGAAACAACCTCAGGCGGATTGACGTAGGAGCAGGGGTTGAACCACTGCTGCAACGTGCGCGTCTTGGTAGCGCATTGGAACTGCGCCTGCTGCGGGCTGGCCGAAGAACCGGCAGCCGTTGGGCTGTAGCCGTAAGGTGCGCCCGGAGTGAATGGATCGGCAATCTTGTAGGGATAGCTCGAACCCTGGTTGCTTGAGGTCAGGAAGACCGGGTTACCGCTCTGCGCCTGGAAGATAAGACTGGTCTTCCATCCGCCAATTACTTCATCGGCCACCCGGCTCTGATTCATGAACTGCTTACCGCGACCGAAGGGCAGATCGTACTGACCGTTCAATGTGACGCGATTGTGAACGTCCTGGGTGCAATCGCCGTAGTCGTAGCGGATGCCCAGAAGATTGGGGTTACGGTAACCGCCTGCGGCGCTCTGTCCAATAGGACCGAAGGCATCGTCAAGACAGTGAGCCCAGGTGTAGCCCGCCAGGAAGTACAGTCCGTGACCGGCATGTTTTTCAAGCTTGGCCTGCATGGAGTCATACCGGCCGATGCCCTCGGACGTCACGTCTACCATGCTGAAGTCGTGGAACGGTTGATAGAGTTGGCTATTCGCGCCGACTGGCACATACCCCGGATAGGTGTTGGCGTCAAAGGTGGCGCGAAGGTGCTTGCTCTCATTCCCCTGATAGCCAATCGTGAACGTCAGCGTATCAGTGAAAGAGTGCTGCAGGGTCAGGTTATAGGCCGTGGTATAGGCGCTCTTGGCATTCTGATCCTGAGAGTAGATCGTTCCGATGCCTGACGCGTTGGCAAGAGCCGCAGGGCTGCTTGCGGCATTGCCGAAGCCAGTTTCCAGGGTCTGTCCGTTCGTCGGGCAAGTAACGGCATCATTGAGGTTGTAGCACTGGTTAGGCGATGGAATGAAGCTGGCGTTGACGAAGAATGGAGCGTTGTACGCGAGGTTCACTCCAAGACCGATATTCTCGAGACCTCCATAGAAGATACCTCCGCCTGCGCGGAGCACCGTCTTCGGATCGAGCAGATAGGAAAGACCGATACGGGGAGCGAAGTTATACCTGCGAGGATTCACAAGGTAGTCATTCGAGGTGTACTGAATCGCAATGTTGTTCGCCGCCAGCGTATTGATCAACGTCGGCGAGAAAGGAAAGCTTTGCTGCGAGGACGGAACCAAGAGCGTACCCGTGCCCTGATTCATCCCCGCATAGTTGCCGACAAAGTTCGCCTGCTCGTTATGCAGCTCGCGAATCGGCTGGGTGTATTCCCATCGAATGCCAAGATTGAGCGTGAATTTGGGAGTTACTTTCCAGTCGTCCTGCACGAAGGCGGAGTAGTACCACCGCAGATCGGTAAAGGGAGCTACCGTGCTCAGGCCCGAGTTATTCATATCGTCGAGCAGGTAGTCCGCAAGACCCGAACCGGTGTAGTGCGCATTCAGATCAGCAGGGTTTTCGGTATAGGCTCCCGTGAAGTTCTGATAGCCGAGACCATTGGGCGGCTGCAGGCCGTAAAAACGGATGTGCTGGAAGTTAATGCCGGCCTTCAGCGTGTGCCTTCCGAGTTGCTTGTTTACGTTATCGATGATCTGCAAGACATTCTGGAGTTCGCTGGAAGGGAGGTAGCCGGCAGTGCCGATCTGGCTGGCTGCGTCGTTACCACTGTGCGAGTCGCCGAAGTTGGTCTGCGGCAGACCGCCCAGATTCGCGATCCCGGTGGGAATACCACCGAGGCCAAGCGATGAGGCGAAGTCGGTATTGGCTGCATCCGGTCCCAGGTAGGCAGCAAACAACCAGTTGTAACCTACCCGAAATTCGTTGGACAAAGTGGAGCTGAAGAAATGGGTTTCGGAGAACACACCACTCTTGGAATAGTTCGATTCCTGACCGGTGCTGCCGAAGCCGCCGCCATCAAGCTGGCCAAGAGGCGGTGCAATATTCTTGGGGCTGTTGGAATAACTGTAGCGCCCAAACATCTGATCCTTGGACGAGAAGTTGTAGTCCAGTCGAACATCGTATTGCGTTGTGTTGCTGGTGATCGCAGTGGCTGGTACCGTGTAGTTCTTGAACGCCTGGTGCGCTCCGCCTTGGTTGGGCAACGGATACAGGCTGAGAACCTTCAGCGCTGCAGTATCCAACTGCGCGGGGCAAATGACGTTCTGCGCTCCATTGCAGGTCAGATACCGCGGAGTGGAGCCGGGAGTCGGCATAGTGCCACCGATGGACGTCGTAGCATTGCCGCCCGGAAGAAACAGGTCGACCGCGCCAACGCCATTGGTGTTATTGGGATCCAGCAGTTCGCTGAAATCGCCAGTGCGTTCAAGGGCTGTCGGCACCGTATAGTTCGCCTGAGGAGGGTTGAAGCTCGAGATGCGAGTCCCTTCCGCATCAGCAAAGATGAAGATCTTGTCCTTCCAGATCGGCCCGCCAAGGGTCGCGCCAAACTCGTTCAGGTGGTACGCCGTCTTGGAATTGGGAGCCGTAAAGTAATCCTGCGCGTTCATGCGATCGCTGCTGTAGTACTCCCAGAGACTGCCGTGGATCGTGTTCGATCCGCTCTTGATGGAAGCGTTGATGGCAGCTCCGGTGCCGCGGCCCAGTTCCGCGCTGTAGTCGCTGCTCTCGACCTTGAACTCGGCGAGGGCGTCGGGCGGAGGACGTACGGCGTAAGTAGCGCCGTTCAGGAAGTCCTGCATGTTGGAGTTGTTGTCCACGCCATCCAGCACGAAGTTGTTCTGCGAAACGCGATTGCCGTTGGAGGTGAAATCGCCTGCACCGGCAACCTGCGTGAAACCTTGATTGGGAGCGGCAACACCGGTGGTGAGCTGCGCAGCGAATACGTAGTTGCGGCCATCGAGCGGCAAGTCGTTGAGCACGGCAGCGGAAAACACCTGGCCTGTCGATGCTTCTTCTGTCTGCAGGTTGGTCTCCGCGTTCACGGTAACGGTATCGCTGACTGCGCCCGGTTTGAGCGTAATGTTCAGGCCGACCGTCTGGCTCACATCGACATGAATGTTGTCCTGCACCTGGGAGTTGAAACCCGGAGCGGCGACCGTGAGCTTATAGTTGCCGATCTTGACCGGAACGAAGTTGTAGGCACCCGACCTGTCGGACTCGCGAGTCAGCGTCAGGTTGTTGTCCTTGTTGATGAGTGTGACGGTCGCTCCAGGAATTACCGCCTTGTCCGCATCGCGGACAATTCCGGTGACAGACCCCTGATCGACCTGCGCTTGAACAGTTGCCGTGCCCCCAATTACCACGAGAGACGAAATAAAGAGGAGTGCTGATTTACAAAAGCGCATTCCCTGGGACCTCACAAATAGATTTAGCTGGAAGAGACGTATGGCCAAGCCGGGCTAATTCGTCTTCCATTCCCAACTTTGTTGCGTATTAGAAACAACTACGGCAACTGCGCATACAAAGTCAATCGTGTTTCAGGCGATCTGATTGTTCAAAAAGCAATTGATTTTTCTCTATTCTGTTCAATTATTGGGGTATTAGTGCAAGAATAGCCGTAATGAAAAATTTTTCCCCTGCAAAAAAATATTTTCATAAGTTCCTCGCCATCACGCTTCTCCCCCTTCTTTCAGGTGCCGTGAGAGGCCAGGTCGCAACAGTCTCAACAGCCCCCCTTACCGTGGGCACAAGCGGGTTTCTTCTCAAGGACAAACCCTTCCGTATCGTCTCGGGCGAGCTGGAGTACGCCCGAATCCCGCGACCGTACTGGCGCGACCGGCTGCGAAAGACCCATGCCATGGGCCTGAATGCAATCACCATCTATGTTTTCTGGAACATCCATGAGCCGACCCCGGGTGTCTACGACTTCTCCGGGCAGAACGACGTGGCGGAGTTTGTCCGTGAAGCGCAGCAAGAGGGCCTGTACGTCATCCTGCGACCAGGGCCGTACGTTTGCGCGGAGTGGGATTTAGGCGGCTACCCCGCATGGCTGTTGAAGGATCACGAGATGAAGCTCCGCAGTCTGCAGCCGCAGTTCAAGGCAGCGGCAACGCGCTGGATGCTTCGTCTGGGCCAGGAGCTGGCTCCCTTACAGGCAAGCCGAGGCGGCCCGATCCTCGCCGTGCAGGTCGAGAACGAGTACGGTTCTTTCGGCGACGATCACGCATACATGAAGTGGGTGCATGAGCTTGTGCTCCAGGCAGGATTCGGCGGCTCACTGCTCTATACCGGCGACGGAGCTGATGTCCTCAAACAGGGGACATTGCCCGGAGTCTTCGCAGGCATCGATTTCGGTACAGGGGACGCCGCGCGCTCCATCAAGCTGTACCAGGCATTCCAGCCAAACACACCTGTTTATGTCGCCGAATACTGGGACGGATGGTTCGACCACTGGGGCGAAAAGCACCAGCTCACGGATGCTGCCAAGCAAGAGACCGAGATCCGTTCCATGCTGGAACAAGGGGACTCCATCAGCTTGTACATGGTGCATGGCGGCACAAGCTTCGGCTGGATGAACGGCGCCAACAACGATCACGACGGCTATCAACCCGATGTCTCCAGCTACGATTACGACGCGCCTCTCGACGAGTCCGGCCGGCCCCGGCCCAAGTACTTTCGACTGCGCAACATCATCAACGAAATCACGAACCAGACGCCGATTCCGGTGCCCGACTCTCCTCCACTCATCACCGTTCCAGCGATCCATCTGGACGAGGCTCAGTCACTGTGGAGCACGCTACCGAAGGCGATTGAGTCAGAGGTTCCGTTGTCCATGGAGGATGTAGACCAGAACTATGGCTACATCCTCTACCGCACAAAGATCAACGGTTCGGGTACCGGTCAGCTTACCTTCAACGAGTTACACAGCTATGCAAGAATTTACGTGGATGGAAAGCTCGCAGGCGTGCTAGACCGCCGCCTCGGGCAGAAGAGCCTTCCGCTGCAGATAACCGGATCCCATCGCCTCGACATCCTGGTGGAGAACTCTGGGCGCATCAACTTCAAACCGATCATCCGCACCGAGCGCGCCGGCGCTCTCGGCCAGATCTCTTTCCAGGGAGCAGCGCTCAACCACTGGAGCATCTATCCCCTGCCCTTTGCTCCACCGCCGGAAAAGGGCTACAAAAAGAATGTTTGTACGGGCCCCTGCTTCTACCATGCGGAGTTCTCCACCCCGAATCCGGGGGACACATTCCTCAATACCGAGCAGCTTGTTAAGGGCGTGGTGTGGGTGAACGGACATCTCCTCGGCAGGTTCTGGGATATTGGGCCGGCCGGCGCTCTGTACGTTCCGGGGGTATGGCTCCATCAAGGGAAAAACGAGCTTACGGTATTCGATCTCAACGGAGGAAGCGGTCTACAGGTCGAAGGCCAGGATCACGCTACCTACTTTGAGCCAAAACCTGAATCCGTCACCCCGGTTAACACTGCTCCCAAACCCTAGCTAGACTTTCAGGCCAAGGCATACGCTACGAGGCGAGCTGGTGTGCTCGCGCTGGTGCTCAACCGCGGCAAGACAATATTCTTTTTTTGACAGGAGCATTATGAATCGTTCGTGGACCAAGAAGGCTGTTAGTGGAAGCCTGGTAAGGGTTGCCAGTGCCTTGCTGTTGATCTCTATTCCGTGCCCGGCGCTATTGGCGCAGAACGCGGTTGACCTCAAGCCGACCCCGCAGCAGACCGAGTGGCAGGATATGGAGATTGGCGTCATCCTGCACTTCGACACGAACACCTTCCTCAACCAGGAGTGGGGCGATGGAACAGCGAGCCCGAAGGTCTTCAACCCGACGAACTTCAATCCCGACCAGTGGATGAAGGCCATCAAAGCTTCAGGTGCGAAGTATGTAGTGATGGTAGCCAAGCATCACGATGGTTTCGCCCTTTGGCCCACGGGACAAACCGACTACAGCATCAAGCAAAGCCCCTGGAAGGATGGAAAGGGAGACGTTGTGCGCGAGGTGGCAAACGCTGCACGGGCCAACGGTCTAAAGTTCGGCATCTACCTTTCGCCATGGGATCGCCACGAGCCGAAGTACAAGGATCCGGTAGCGTACGACAAGTATTACAACGCGGAGCTTGAAGAGTTGGTCACGAACTATGGTGACCTGGCCGAGTTCTGGCTGGATGGTGCAGGCAGCACCGGCAGAACCTACAACTTCCCACGCATCATCGAGACCCTGCGCACGTATCAGCCGAACACAATTGTGTTTGCAGATACTTCACTGTTTGAGTACGGCGATGCACGCTGGGCTGGCGATGAGTCAGGCAAGATCGAGTATCAGAACTGGAACGTCATCGATCGCCATGGGTATCTTCGCTGGCGTCCCGTGGAAGTAGATACACCGCTGCGCAAGTTCCACTGGTTCTGGCATCCGAATGATGAAGCCTCGCTGAAGAGTGTGGACGAGTTGATCGACAGTTACGAAAACTCGGTTGGCCACGGCGGCCAGTGGATGTTGGGCGTTGCTCCTGACAATCGCGGTCTGCTGCCGGATGTCGATGTTGCCCGGCTCCACGAACTCGGCGAAGCCATCACCTCGCGGTACGGCCATGGACTGCTTCACCCGCAGATGACCACGGATGCAAACACAGCCAAGGCCCTCGACGACGACGCGTCTACCTTCTGGAGCGCACCGGCTGACTCGCATTCAGCAACGCTTGAAGTGCAGTTGCCGCATGCTGTGACGTTTGACCACGCACTCACCATGGAGTGGCTCGTGGAAGGCCAGCAGGTGCAGCAGTACAGCATCGATGCCTTCGTAGATGGCGCATGGAAGACGGTAGTTTCTAGCTATGCGATTGGGCATAAGAAGATCGATCACTTTGCCCCGGTCAAGGCGCAGCGCGTGAGATTGCATATCCTGACCAGTGCCGGTGTTGCACGCATCCGGACCTTCCAAATTTACTCATTGGATGGCACTAAGGTAGAAGCATCGCGATAGATCGAAGTGAGGAGTGGCCCATGACAAGGGCCACTCCGTTCCCTGCCAGTGAGCGTTCGTTGGCAGACGCAAGGCAACTCGCGAAATCCGGAAAGTGGCGAACGATGAAGAAGCAACGCAAATTGGGGATGGCCATTGGGCTCCTCTGGGTCTGCACCGCCTGCTTTGGGCAGGAGGTTTGTTCGAACAAGCAAACCCCGCAGCAGATTGACGCCCGCATCGACGAGCTGATTGCGAAGATGACGGTGCCGGAACGCATTGCCCAGTTGCAGGATCGTGCACCCGCCATAGAACGCCTTGGTCTGCCTTCGTACAACTGGTGGAACGAAGGGCTTCACGGCCTGGCACGTGATGGCTATGCCACCGTATTTCCGCAGGCGATCGGGCTGGCCGCAACGTGGGATGCCCCTCTGCTACACGACGTGGGCGACGTTGTTTCAACGGAGGCGCGCGCCAAGTTCTACGGCCATGGCGGAGAGAATACTCCGCGTTTTGGAGGCCTTACCGTGTGGTCGCCTAACATCAACATCTTTCGTGATCCGCGCTGGGGCCGCGGACAGGAGACCTACGGCGAAGATCCATTTCTGACAGCAATGCTCGGAACACAGTTCGTGGAAGGCGTGCAGGGAAACGATCCGTTTTATTTGAAGGCAGATGCCACACCGAAACATTTTGCGGCGCATAGCGGACCCGAGGAAGGCCGCGACAGCTTCAATGCCGTAGTCTCGCCACACGATCTTGCCGACACATATCTGCCCGCGTTTCATGCACTCACAACCAACGCCCATGCGGCAGCGCTGATGTGCTCCTACAACGAGATCGACGGGACACCTTCCTGCGCCAGCGGTAACAATCTGCAGGATCTCGTCCGCGAGCGCTGGGGATTCAAGGGCTATGTCGTCTCCGATTGCGACGCCGTCGGCAATATTGCCGGATACCACCACTTCGCCACGGACAATGCCCATGGCGCAGCGGACGCACTGAACGCAGGTGTAGACCTGGACTGCGGGAACACCTATGCCGCCTTGTCGAAGAGCCTAGAGCAGAACCTTACGACGGAAGCAAAGCTGAACCAGGCGCTGCACCGGCTGCTGCTGGCGCGTGTGCGGTTGGGAATGATGGACCCGCTGTCGTGCTCATCCTATCGCAGCATCGGAGCGGAAGAACTCGATTCGCCCGCACACCATAGGCTTGCGCTGCGCGCGGCAGAGGAATCCATTGTGCTGCTGAAGAACGATGGAGTTCTTCCGCTGCAAGCCGCAACACAGAAGGTATCGGTGATAGGTCCCACCGCCGACATGGTTAAGGTGCTGGAGGCCAACTACCATGGCACAGCTCTTCACCCCATCACTCCGCTGGACGGCGTTCGTTCCCGCTTTCACGATGTGAGCTACGCACAGGGCAGCTTGTTGGCAGAGGGTGTCTCCGCGCCGGTGCCGCGCAATGCGCTACGCGTTGCTGCGGCTCCGGGCTCTCCTGCCGGGCTCCATGCGGAGTACTTCGACAAAGCCTCGCTGGACGGCACACCCGCAGTCCAGAACACGGTGGAGAAGATCGACTTCGACCTGAATCGCGTGAGCTTCCTGCCCGCTCTCAAGTCGAAGCAATACGCCGCCCGCTGGACGGGCTTTCTTGTGCCGCCGGCAGCAGGCTCCTATACGCTCCGGGTCAACGTAGAGCGTTGCTGGGACTGCACGACGCATGATGGCTTCCGCCTCTTCGTAGACGACAAGCTTGTGCTGGAGAACCACGGAGCAAAGGGGGATGCCGACCACAAGACGTTCGACTTCGCCGACACCGCACCCCACGCGATCCGACTGGAGTACCTGCATAGCGGTGAAGATGACGGCGTGGCGCTGGAATGGGAGCCTCCCGCAGCAGCCCTACTGGATCAGGCTGTACAAACCGCGGCAAAATCCGACGTCATCGTCGCCTTCGTTGGCCTCTCTCCCGATCTCGAGGGCGAAGCTCTGCAGCTTCGCCTGAAAGGGTTCAACGGAGGCGATCGCACCAGCCTGAATCTGCCTGAGGCACAGCGTACCCTCCTCAGCCGTCTCACCCAATTGCACAAACCAATGATCGTCGTACTTACGTCCGGGTCGGCAGTGGCTCTCGGTCCTGAAGCCAAGGATGCAGCCGGAGTCCTCGAGGCCTGGTACCCTGGCGAAGCCGGAGGGGAAGCTCTTGCAGAGATACTGGCCGGCAACGTGAACCCGTCCGGTCGCCTGCCTGTGACCTTCTATCGTTCCGTGGATGACCTGCCAGCCTTCACGGACTACAGCATGGCGCACCGCACCTATCGTTATTTCGACGGTCCAGTGCTGTTCCCCTTCGGCTATGGCCTCAGCTACAGCCGTTTTCAATATGGACAGCTACGGCTATCCACTCACACGCTCAAGACGTCCGAGCCACTGTTGGCGACGGTGACAGTACACAACGAGAGCCAGCGCGAAGGCATTGAGGTAGCGGAACTCTATCTGCAGCCGCCCCAGGCTTCCGGAGCTCCCCGCCTCACACTGCAGGGCGTGCAACGCATCTCGCTTCGCCCGGGAGAAACACGTGAGCTTACGTTCAAGTTGACGCCCGGCCAGATGAGTACCGTTGATACCTCCGGCGCACGGGCAGTCCGAGCGGGAGAGTACAAGCTTTTCGTGGGCGGAGTGCAGCCGGACTTGAACGCGAGCAAGGGAGTTGCGTTCAGGATCGAAGGAGCATCGCTGCCGCAATAGCTAACTGCCGATCGCGATAGCGCGATCGGCAGATATCAAACCTAGGCTTTTGGTGCTGCACTGAATATCTCGACAAGCCTGTCTGCAATGATCTTGTCTTCGCCTTCTTTCAATTGCCAGACGGCAAACCCAAATGTGTTTGGATTCTTCGCTGCGCTCTCAGCGTGTTTCGGCTTTTCGACCTTGGCGGCCGACTTATCCGGATGTGCGTCGGGGTTCCGTCCTCGCATACCCCCCGAATCAGCTCCCATGCTCCCGATCCCGACGGGCTGCGTAGCCGCCAGCTGAAGCATCACCTCGTGTCCCGTGATCGCAAGCTTCGAGGAGTCGATCATCCAGCTATAGCTTGGTGTGACATTTCCAAGCGCCTGAGGATCGAACTCCCGAGGCAGGGCTTTGACACCGAACTTTGCTACCGCGTCAGAGATCACTTGCGCGCGAGCGTCATACATTCTTAGCGTAGCGTCGTAATCCTGATTGACGAATATCTCCAGTGCCTTCAGCAAGCCAAAGATAGTCTCCTTGCCAACCTTGCAGCACCGTCCGATACGGTCTTCCTGCGGACTCATATTCATCAGAGCCCAGTGGATTAACTCTTCTTTGCCGATCAGAATTCCGGATGCCTGGGGTCCGCAGATATCCTTGCCGCCGCTGAAGGTCACCATGTCGAAACCGATCGCTGGATACTCCCAAAGACGCGATACCGGTGGCACATCAGCCGAGGCGTCGTTGAAGGTATAGATGCCGTGCTTCCTGGCGATCTCCACGGTCTCCGGCCCACTCACCTTGCCCTTATCGGAGAGGATATTCGTGAAGTGGATGGCGAGTGTCCTGGGATTGATCGCGGCGATCATCTCCTCGCGCGTTTCGACCTCGATCAACTTCGCGCCGGTCTGGCGTATCTGATGGTCGAAAGCATACCGGTGGCTCTTTTGAATAATGACCTCTGTCCGGGGAAACCCTGTTACATCAGGACAGGCCTTGAGGCGAGGCTCAAGATCCTGCGTCATCATTCCGGCATAGCCAACCACCATGGCGGCAGCTGCGCCGCCGGTGACTAGTCCCGTATATCCCGCGGGTGACTTACATAGCTTGGCAATAAATTTTCCCGCCGCAACTTCCAGTTCGTCGATCAAGACAAAATGCTCGTTGCCGCGACGAATAAGTTCCATAACCTCGGGCTTCATCACGGAGCCACCGATCACAGTCACGGTACCCACGATATTGATGAGAGGCTTTACTCCAAGCTCGGCATAGATATCCCCGGTTGAACCTAGCCCTGAGGTGATCGGCACGATAGGATGGCCGTCAATCTTCGACAGGGAGTGTTCGTGTTCGCCCACAAGCAGCTCTGAACCTTTTGCCTCGCGTCCGGCAAACAAACTTCCGCTCGCTGCACCCAACATAGAAAGAAAGGACCGACGACTCCAACCGAACTTCAAATTCATGCCAGGACTCCGTAGGATCAAGAAGTTTTCCGCAAAGATAGGATGTGGATACGGTAAGGTAAACCGTCAGGAACTGCCAGAGACAAATGACCTAAGCCTCTTCTAGGTCGAATGACCTACGCAGGATCATCGTGATATCCGCTGTAGGCGTCTCGCTTCAGACCAGGCAAGACGTTCCTCCTCCGTCAACGGGATCGGCAAAGTCCTCTCCTGCTTCCCTGAATCAAAAGAAGTCTGCAAAATAGCCATCCCAGCCAGAGCATCTTCCAAGGGAATCGGCATGGGTTTCAGCTTTAGGATCGCGTCTCTTACCCCTGCATAAAAGAGGCTTTGGTCTGCCGCGGGAACAGGAATCTCGACTCTCTTGCCTGTGGCCCCTTCATAGAGGACACCGGGATCAGGATCGTACCCAAAGCCCGGCGATCCGGGAAGAACGCCCTGGTTCAATTGCGCTTCCTGGGTATCGGCTCCGTACTTTGCCCAGCTCGCGGTCGTCCCATGGATGATGGTTCGCGGACCACCGCCGGAGGCGAGTAAGGAAGCATGCAAGATGACTCGGAGGCGATCATAGTTCAGTTGAACATGCGCCCAGTCGTCCGTTTTACCGCCGTTACGCATGATTCCAAAGCTTGCGTTGACAGAGTGCGGGAGTCCAAAGAGATAGACCGCTGCGTCGATAAGATGCGGACCAAGATCGAACCACAAACCAGCACCAGGTCCGGGGTCCTCTCGCCACCGCTGGCGGACGTTCGGTCGAAATCGATCCATGTGACATTCAAAGTGCGATATCTCTCCAAGCGCGCCGGACTCGATGACGGCCTTGCTTGCGAGGATCTCACTATCCCAACGCCGGTTGTGGAAGGCAGTCAGCAACTGTCCATGTTGCCGCGCGAGATCCACGAGAGAACGGGTTTCATCGAGGCTTACCGTAAAGGGCTTATCAATGACAACGCTTTTGCCGGCGCGCAAGGCAGCCGCAGCCAGGGGATGATGACTATCGTTCGGGCTGGCAATCACCACGAGATCAACATCGGTGCGGCTAGCGACTTCGCTGGCAGCACAGACATGAACCTCGGGCAGATCCGCTAAGACCGCTTCTTTCCTGCTCGATCCAACAACAGTTAGTTCGAGTCCTGCTACGGACCGAATCAGTGGGGCGTGAAACACCCTGCCTACATAGCCATAGCCGATGAGGGCAACCCGAATCTTCTGCGTTTCGTTATTCATGCTTTGTGACATCTCCATTACCTATCATCGCGTCAGCTTAGGTTGTGGGCACAGTTAGTCTCAGCTGCCCTCAAAAATCGTAACGACATACAGGCAAAGAATTTTTCTTTAAAAACATCTGCCAGGTGGAACTACATGGACTACATGGACGTATTGTTCGGCGAGAAAACGAACGGCTTCACCTCTCATCCAAATAAATTGTCATACACCTGGGACAAATGCCCTAAGCACTAGAGGCCTCATAGACCTGCTATCGGTTAGAGTGCAAGGGAGATACATATCAAGCCTTTAAAAGATTTGCGAATCGGGAGAATCAACATGGTTGTAGGCCGGCGCACGAGAGTCAGATGGTTTCTGAGTTTCTGGCTCTTCATTCTCAGTGGAGTCGCCTTCCTTGATCGCACCAATATCTCGATCGCGGGGCTTGATATCAGCCGTGAGTTCGGGCTCAGCAATCAACGTCTGGGTTGGATCTTTTCTGCGTTTCTGATCGGCTATGCAGGCTTCCAGTTACCTGCAGGCTATCTGGCGGCGCGTTTCGGACCGCGGCGCGTTCTCACCTTTGGGGTGTTCTGGTGGGGCATTGCAACGGCACTTACCGCTGTGATGCCTTCAGGGCTCCCGCATTCGCTCGCGCTCTTTATTGCTGTCAGGTTTGCTCTTGGCGCTGGCGAAGCTGTGATCTATCCGGCCGCAAATCAATTCGTCGCGAGATGGATACCGCAGCAGGAACGAGGCTTCGTCAATGGACTGATCTTTGCCGGAGTAGGAGCAGGAAGCGGGCTAACCCCGCCACTGCTCACTTGGATCATTGTCGAGCAAGGTTGGCGCGCCGCTTTCTGGTTCAGCGCCACCATCGGCTTTGCAGCGGGAGCGATCTGGTGGGTCTTTGCGCGCGATACACCCGAGGATCATCCCGGAGTTGCCAGGTCGGAACTGGTCGAAATCAGGCAAGGGCTGCAATCAAGTTCAGCCGACACCCTGGAGGGGCCGGTTTCGCAAGGCACAGCCATCTCATGGAGAGCTATTTTCGCGCGAAAGGATCTCGCAGCCTTGATGGCCGGCTATTTCAGCTTTGGCTATATCGCCTGGGTCTTTTTCAGTTGGTTCTTTCTCTATATGGCCCAGGTGCGGGGATTCGATCTAAAGGCCAGCGCCCGCTATGCCATGCTTCCCTTCCTCTGCATGACCGTCTTCAGCCTCGTTGGTGGCGCCCTGTCCGATTGGTTGACCCGTCTTTACGGGCTGCGCGTGGGACGATGCTATCTTGCAGCGTTTTCCTTGTTTTTGACGGGTGTATTCCTCGTGCTGGGCTCGCAGGCGAAAAGTCCGCAACTGGCTGGCATCATCCTTGCTGGTGGTGCCGGAGCCCTCTATCTTTCGCAAAGCACCTTCTGGTCTGTCTCGGTAGATATTGCCGGTCGCAGCTCAGGTGTTTTCTCGTCCATCGTGAATATGGGAGGACAGATAGGCGGTGCGCTCACGGCCTCACTCACTCCGTGGATTGCACAGCGTTTCGGCTGGACGACGTCCTTCGCGGTAGCTGCCGCATTTGCAGTCATAGGTGGCCTTTGCTGGCTTGTCGTCCACCCAGAGAACGCACTGGAAGCATGAAATAGTGGCAGCGCGGTGTTTTGCGCTTGCAAGAGGTGGTCGAAGTGTGGTGCTTTAGGAGCAGTGATACGTCAGCTCAAGTCAACCGCACTGGTATGGCTGTTCGCCATCAGCATCTCAATCAGCCCTTTGATTGGACAAGTTGTTCCTGCGCCAACAACGCCCCCGCCAGTTTCGGCTTCCGATCTATCGTCCGGAGCTCAAACAGTAGAGGAGCCAGGAAACAAACCGAGTGCCAGGATCATGGGCTGGTCCTTCTCCGGGGAAGAAACTCCCCAAACGATAGACACCGACAAACCAGCCATCCTGGAACCAGGAAATCCTGGGTTTGTCGTCTTTTTCAATCCGCAAGGACTAACCTCCCCGACGACGGAGTTTCGTTATCGGCTTGTCGGCTATGATCCCGACTGGACCGTGACCCGCGAACATATTGCGCACTATAGAAGGCTTTCACCGGGCAAGTACACCTTTGAGGTGCAATCACGGCAAGGAGGCGGACAGTGGCATTCACCTGGCGCCAGGCTCTCCGTAGTGCAGCACCCGTTCTTTTATCAAACCTGGTACTTCTACCTGCTTGTCATTCTTGGACTTGTCATCCTGGTCGCACAGTTGCTTAGTCAACGCGATCAACTTCTAAAAGGACAAATGGGCATCGTTCTGGAAGAGCGCAACCGTATCGCGAGCGATTGTCACGACACGCTGATGGCAGGCTTTGCAGCTATCTCCTGGCAGCTCGAGGCAACCGCCAAGCTATTCCGCGACACGGACGAACCGGACACACCAGCGGCAAAGTCCTGTGAACTTGCACGCAGTATGGTGGCTCATTGTCAGGCAGAAGCTCGACGGATCATCTGGGATCTTCGCGATTCGGAGGAGCTGACCAATATGCTCTCCCAGGCTCTATCGCGTGCCATCACCACCCATCGCCTTAAGGATTCCATCGAGACCACACTTGACGTTCAGGGAAACGAGATACCGATCGCTCCCGGCGCTGTCCATCACCTCGTTTGCATCGGGCAGGAGGCGGTAACAAATGCCATGCGTCATGCCAACGCATCCACCATCCAGATCACCCTGCGCTTTGAAAGCGACTCTCTCAGCTTGAGCATCCGGGATAACGGGCAAGGCTTCCACTCCTCGAGTTCCACGATCCGCACAGGCCACTTTGGAATCCCCGTGATGGAAGAGAGGGCCAGAAAACTCGGTGGCGTACTCCGGCTGCACAGCACAGAAGGTGTAGGTACAGAAGTAGCCGTCACCGTCGACTTTCAAACCATCAACCAGCCCATCCGGCAGCAGCACCACGTAGTGCCATGGATTGGAGTTTAGAATTTCAACCTATATTAGTTTCTGGCAATTCGTTACGGCGCTGAGGGAACAACGTAAATGAAGCAGATTCGTGTCCTCCTTGTTGAGGATCATTTTCTAGCTCGCATCGCTCTGCAATCGGTTCTGGCCGGTCATTCCCAGATCCGCGTCATCGGGGAGGCCTCCGATGGAGAGCAAGGCATTGAACTTTACCGGGCCTTGAAGCCCGACGTCGTCGTCCTGGACCTGAGGCTTCCCCGCATCAGCGGCTTCGACGTGATCACGACGCTACGCAAAGCACCGCGGCCGGCGCGTATCGTGGTGCTCTCCAACTATCACGGGTCGGAGGATATCTATCGCGCCGTGCGGTCAGGTGCCATGGGTTACCTCACGAAAGATGCCAGCGGAGAGGAACTCATCAATGCGATTCAGACTGTCGACCGGGATCTGCGCTATCTGCCTCGCTTAGCCCTGGATCGCCTTGCCGAACGCACGCCCGCTGTCGAGCTAACCCCTCGCGAGAGAGAGGTCCTGATCTGCATCACACAAGGCCGTTCCAACCGCGAAATCGCCGAACAGCTTCACATCGCGGAAAAGACTGTACGCATCCACGTGTCGTCAGTCCTCGACAAAATGGGAGCGCGCGATCGCACCCAGGCAACAATTTATGCATTGCAACGCGGCTTAGTACACCTCGATTAACCTATGGTCTGTCTTATGGGTAGGTACTATCCCACCCCTGGCTGCCATGAACTTCATCCCCATTATCTTTACATCCATGTTTGGAGGGTTTCTGCATGTTGAAGCGTAAAAACACGATCGTCTTCGGGTTACTGATATCAGGCCTGGCAATCACCACCTTCGTAACGGCGACCCTCTATGCGGATACACCCCTGAGCGCCGCCGACTATGACCACGATCCTGTTCGGCTGTTGCAGGCTTACCGGCACGTTGAAGCGGCCTCCGTGTCGGATGCGGAAGAGCAGTTACTCCACGAAAGACATTACATGTCGCACAAGATGCAGCCCATCTTTCCAACCAAGTTCGCTGGCGTAGCCTTGACCGTGTTACTCAAGAAGGAAGAGAACAAGGATCCAAATGCTCTTTCAGGAATGCTCTCTGCGATCGATAGCGGAGGGGCTGGGTCCGTCTATGTCATGAAGGTCGAAGATGGCGAGGATATCGCAGGCATGGGCGGCTTGATGGGTACAGCCATGTTTTCGCGCGAGTTCGCCGGTGCCGTGGTGGACGGTGGAGTACGTGACCTGCCTCAATTGAAGAAAATCGGCTTCCCCGTTTATTCGACAGGTTCAGTCCCATCGACTTCGGTATCGCATTACCGTTTTGGCGGAGTGAATGTACCGATCGAAGTAGGTGGGACCCTCGTCAATGCTGGAGACATTGTTGTCGCCGATCAGGATGGCGTCGTCATCGTGCCTCGCGCACAAGCTACCGCAGTTCTTCTTCTCGCCCAAAAGCTGGACGACAGCGAGCACAGCATGTATCCGTATATTGAGAAGTTTCACTCCATCGTTGACGCTGTCCGGCAGTTCGGCAGGATTTAATACCAATCCCATATACGCCATTTGACCTAGTTCTATACCAAGCTTCTGACCGATGACAGCTTGAACAAAAGGTCTTCCAATAGGTACAGCTAATTCGAACGATGAATTAGCTGTACCTATTTCCCGTGTATTTTTCTTTTTCAGACGCATTGCCCACTGTAGAGCCGGAGGGTTTTCTTGCCGATTTTGAAAGAGCCATCCACCGAACCGTTCTCTCGCCGTCGCTTCTTTGGCTGGACGAGTTCCTTCATCGCGTCTTTCGGGATTCCCTCTTTCGCGGAGTCCGCAAAGCCGACGCCGCCAGAGACCACAGGTGGCGAAGATTATTACGACAAGCTCGGCGTCCCCAAGATCATCAATGCGGCTGGTACCTACACGACTCTGACCGCCGCCTGCATGCCCCCGGTGGTTCTGGCCGCAGTTCAAAAGGCCGCACTTCACCCAGTTCGTCTCCATGATCTTCAGATCAATGCCGGTGAATACATCGCGAAGCGCCTCAAGTGCGAAGGCGCAGTTGTCACGTCGGGGGCCTCAGGAGCCATCAGTCTGGCCACTGCAGCCTGCCTGCAATACGCGAACAACATCGATCCTCTGGCCATGCCCCAGGCTATAAGCGGCTTGAAGAATCAAGTCATCGTTCAGGCTGCACATCGTTATGGCTACGACCATGCCATGTTCCTTTGTGGTGCTCGCGTCACCGAGGTCGTTACACTCGACGACTATAAGCGAGCTTGCGCCAGTGGCACAGCCATCATGACAAACTTCTTCAATGCCGCAGAAGAGGAAGTTGGCTTTGCTGGAACTGCCCAGATAGGCCGCGAAGAGTGGCTAAGGATTGCGCACGAATACAACATCCCCTGCCATCTCGATGCGGCCGCCGACATGCCACCTATTTCCAATTTATGGAAATATACCGGCATGGGTTTTGATCTCGTCTCTTTTTCCGGAGGAAAAGGTATGCGAGGTCCGCAGAACGCCGGCCTGCTGTTGGGTAAAAAACATCTCACGGACTTGGCGAACGAGAATAATAACCCGGCTGATGGCGTCGGCCGCGGCATGAAAGTAGCCAAGGAACAGATTGTGGGGATGGTCGCGGCAGTGGACTGGGTGCTGTCACACACCGAAGAATCCATGCAAGGCGATTACCAAAAGCGAGCCGACCTGATTGCTGCTGCCGTGAAAGATATCCCATCGGTCACGATTGAAATTGTAGTTCCCCGAATAGCAAACCACGTTCCGCATCTGTTGATACAGTTTGATCCCGCTGTCACGCAGACAACAACCAGCGAAATTGTCCATTACCTCCGCATGGGTAGTCCTTCGATTGAGCTCAACCCCAACACGGGTGGAAAGCCCAACCAGGGCATACCCTCGAGCGCTAGCACTCTTGTCGTGGGAGTCTGGATGCTGCAGCCCGGGGAAGATAAAGTTGTGGGTCAGCGCTTGAAGGAAGCCTTCAATAAGCCAAAGAGCCACGTTTGATTCTTCGCACTACCATTGCGAGCCAACTTCGGCTCCTGACCTTGGAATGTTTCTGTAGAGAGGTTTTATTGTGATACGACTAATCAAGAATACGGCTGCCTGTTGTGCTTTGATAATTTCAATGTCTCTTCCTGCGCAGGAAGGCGTTAAGATCAAACCAATCCCTCCCAACCCTCTTCCTTACGATCTTCTATTGAGGCATGGGCATCTTCTTGACGATCGAAACCATATCGACGGCCTGCGCGATATCGCCATAAAGGACGGGAAGGTTGCTGCGGTTGCAGCTCATCTTGATCCGGCCAAGGCGCTCAAAACCATCGACGTAAAGGGCTTATACGTTACGCCAGGACTGATTGATCTCCACACTCATGTGTTTACCGGAACCGGTGAGCGCGGCTCCTACGCGGGCGATCTTTCCGTCTATCCGGATGGCTTTACGTTTCGCAATGGCGTCACCACGATCGTCGATGCCGGAAGCTCCGGGTGGAAGAACTTTGACGACTTCAAAGCCAAAATTATCGATCGCTCGAAGACTCGTGTCCTCGCGGAGCTCAACATCGTCGGTTCAGGCATGCGCGGGCCGCTCTTCGAAAACAACATTGACGACATGGACGGGCAACTAACGGGCGAGAAGGCAAAGCAGTTTCCCGGCGTCATTGTTGGCATCAAAAGCGCACATTTCACGGGACCCGAGTGGAAGCCTTACGATCAGGCCGTCATTGCCGGCAACATAGCGAACCTCCCCGTCATGATCGACTACGGCGTCCGCCGGATTGAACGGCCTCTTATTGAACTCGTCTCAACCCATCTGCGGCCTGGCGACATCTATACGCATTGTTTCTCCGGCCTTCGCGGAGAACAGAATCCTGTTACCGGTCTGGCCTCAGAGTCTCTACTCGTCATGCGCAAGCGCGGGATCTACTGCGACGTAGGTCATGGAGGAGGATCGTTCTCCTGGACTGTGGCCGCGCCTATCGTTCGCTCCGGCTATCTGCCTGACTCTATTTCGACCGATCTGCATGTCGATTCTATGAATAGCAGCATGAAAGACATCTTGAATGTAGCCGACAAGTTCCTGGCGCTCGGCGAAACGATCCCACAAGTGATAGCTCAGATGACTTCGCATCCGGCCCATGAGATCGAACAGGAACAGCTCGGAAATCTTTCGGTAGGCTCCATGGCCGATGTGGCAGTCCTGTCTGTCGAAAGAGGGAACTTCGGCTTTGTCGATATGTACGACACCAAGATGATGGGTACTCGAAAACTCGTATGCGAACTAACGGTACGAAACGGTAAAGTGGTCTATGATCTGAACGGCATCTCCTCAGACATGTGGAATGCAACGAAGCATTCATCAGACGATCGCTTGGCGAGACATTGGACAACCTTCAATGAGCGGCCCTTTGGGGCGACGCACGGCCGGCTCTTCCCGCAATCGACACCTGTTGGTCAACCAGCCCCTGCGAAGTAAACCCTGGAAAAGCCTAATATCAAGTCAGGTGTTTGTATTTCTCGGAGCTGCCATCAATAGCCGGTCTGAGGTTGCCGATAAAAGGAGCGCCATGAAGAAAGCTCGTTTCGTGATTGCCATGGCGCTTTCTGCTTCCATGCTCGCCTCTCAACCTGTGCCGGTCACTGTTGGGTGGTCGACCCTGAAGACCTTGAACTCGACGCAGCAGAGTTCTCCAGCACGAGCACTCGATAATCAGTTGGTTTCCATCCCAGGCTTCATGGTCCCATTAGAAGACGACGCCGACCAAGTGACCGAGTTCCTCCTTGTACCGTTCGCAGGCGCATGCATTCACGTTCCGCCTCCGCCGCCGAATCAAATGGTCTACGTAAAGTTGCAGCATAATCAAAAAGCGAAGATGTCATTCACGGAACCGATCATGGTCACTGGACACCTGCATGTCGCTACGGTGGATAGTCCCTACGGAGATGTCTCCTTCAGCATGGACGGCGACACAGTACGTCCTTACGACCAGTAACGACGCCGCCAAGAGGAGCACTGCGGGTTTATGACCTACGACCATGCCATCCAACTCCGAGACGTCCGGTTCTCTTACAAACCGGATTCACTCACTCTCGGTATCGATGAACTCACAATCGCGTCGGGGCGCCGCGTTTTTCTGCACGGCCCATCCGGAAGCGGTAAGACGACACTGCTGTCCATTATTTCCGGGGTGCTGACACCTCAAAGCGGCTCAGTCCACATCGTTGGACAGGACTTGAAGAAGCTTTCGGCTTCCAGTCGCGATACGCTGCGTGGCTCTCGCATCGGATACATCTTTCAGGGCTTCAACCTTATCCCTTATCTGACCGTCGCAGAAAATATCGCCCTGCCCTGCCAGCTTCATCCGATCCGGCGCAATCGCATCAGCGCCGCCACGGTGAACAGCGAAGTTGCACGACTGGCTGGACGGCTTGATATCCATACGCATCTTGACGCCCCTGTGACCGAGCTCTCCAGAGGCCAACAACAGAGGGTCGCTATCGCCCGTGCCATTATCGGTTCACCGGAGCTGGTCATCGCCGACGAACCCACATCGTCGTTGGACACAGACCGGCGTGAAGCGTTTCTCGATTTGCTGAATGAAGTGATCACCGACACTATTCGCCAGGACAGCTCGAAGACCACACTTCTTTTTGTCTCGCATGATCGATCCCTCGCCAACCACTTCGATGAGGCGATATCGCTCGAAGAGATTGCGACGACACATCGTCCGGAGAGCAAACATGATCTTGCTTAGGCTGGCTCTCAAGTCGCTCCGCGCTCGCACCCTCACAACGACGCTTACCGTGTTCTCCATCGCTCTGTCAGTCATGCTGCTCGTCGGTGTCGATCGCCTGCGCGATGCAGCCCAGGCCGGCTTCTCTGGTACCTTGTCCCACACCGACCTCATCGCCGGTGCTCGTGGGGGAGATCTTCCTCTACTTCTCTCCAGCGTCTTTCATATTGGAAATGCTGCAAACAGTATCTCGTGGGACACCTACCAGCATTTCGCACATCACCCGGCCGTGGCGTGGACAATCCCGATATCGATGGGAGACTCCTTCCATGGCTATCGCGTCGTGGCCACAGACGACAACTTTTATAAGCACTATCAATATCACCGCACGAAGTCGCTTGAAATAGCGCAGGGCCGTACTCCAGAAGCGCTATTTGATGTTGCCGTAGGCTCAGAGGTTGCGAGGCATCTCAACCTTCATCTCGGGCAACAGATCACGCTGGCACATGGCATAGAAGAGAAGTCGGTTCTTAATCACGCAAACACCCCCTTTACGATTGTGGGCATTCTTGCGTCTACATCTACTCCTGTCGACCAGGCTCTCTACATCACATTACTCGGCGACGAAGCCATGCACTTCGGCTGGACTGACGGCACACCACCCGCGATCGGTGAGGCCGTCCCCAAGCTCGACCCCTCCAAACTTAAGGTCGATGAGGTTACAAGTTTCCTTATCGGCACCAAGTCTCGCATCAGCACACTTTATCTGCAACGCGAGATCAATACATTCAAGCCGGAACCACTCACTGCCATTATTCCAGCCTATACATTGCAGCAGCTTTGGAGCCTACTCGATTACGCTGACACCGCACTCTCGCTGGTTTCGGTTGCTGTTCTCATCGTAGGGCTTCTGGCTATGCTGATCGCACTCTACACCGCGTTGAATGAGCGGCGGCGAGAGATTGCAATCCTGCGGGCTGTCGGCGTCCACGCACGACAGATCTTCCTTCTTTTTCTGCTTGAATCCACGCTGATTGCCGCTGCTGGAACTGCCCTGGGGATAGGAGCCGTCTACGCGATGCTCTTTCTGCTTCGCGGAATGATCGAAAGCCATACAGGACTCCCGATCGCCCTCGTCGGCCTTTCGCTTCGGGTTGAGATCTATGCGATAGGCACGATCGTCCTGGCAGCGCTTCTAGGTTTGATTCCTGCAGCGCGCGCCTATCGCAACTCGCTCGTAGATGGTCTGAACGCCCGCTAAAAAGCTGTGCCTCCTGAGAGGCACAGCTCTATGCTTCGCACTACTAAGCGGCTAGATATAAGCGATCAGGTCGATCTCAACGAGAGAGCCACCCGGAATGCCTCCGGCAGGGGCAACAGTCGTACGCACAGGTGGGACCTTCCCCCAGCGTCCCGCGTAAACGGTGTTCATCTTGGCCCAGTCGTTGATGTCATTGAGGTAGACATTTACCTTCAGCACTTTTTCCATGGACGAGCCCGCACCAATCAGGTTCTTCTCAAGTTCATCGAGAACGTGCTTTGTATGCTCCTCGATTGTCCCGGTGAAATGTGCACCTACACCGGCCAGAAATAACAGGTTGCCATACGAAACGGCCCCTGAAAATAGTGGCGGAGCGGCTGCCGGATCCACATTCTTGTTTGCCGGATAGGACTTCTTCTCAAGCTTGCCGGTAGTCTGCGCTTCGGCCGGGGCCATTGCGATGACTCCTCCAGCGGCAACGGCGGCTACCTTGGCGGCGTTCTTCAGTAGACCTCTACGGGATGGACCTGACATCATATTCTCCTTCTGGAAAGACTATGGGTTGGTGAAAGCCTTCGGAAGCAATCAGGCCTTCGTTGAAGGAACTGCTCATATAGTTCAATACTATCTTCTGCTTGTTCGAAGAGCTTGAGATCCAAACGCAAGTAACTATATATCGCGTCGGCCTACGTAGATTGAGAGAGAGCGGCTGCCGAGAAGACGCTCTCGACAGCCGCAGGATTAGCACCACGAGAAACACTAGAAGATGATCTTTCCAGCCAGTTGAATAACCCTGGAGCCAGTAAGTTCGCCAGGAATCGTCTGCACGGTTGTGATCGTCCCCGCATTTCCCGCACTAATTCCAGTCCCGCTTTGCGAAGCAGCGTTTAATGTTGAGTTGGGATTTGATCCACTGGGATGATTGAAGACGTTTGCAGCCTCAGCACGGAACTGGAACTTGGCGCGACTCCAGATAGGAAAGTTCTTGAAGATCGACAAATTCGCATAAGAGAAACCCGGCCCAAACAGCGAGTTACGAGCGACGTTACCGAATGCATAGTTGTAGCTCGCCACAGTTCCGTTTCCTTTCAGGGTCGTAGGAGCCACTGGCAGAACATAGGCCGATACGTCAAAGCAGGGCTTCGTGTTTCCCGCGAGATAGGTTGTCTTCAGACTGCAATTGGAACTCGGAGAGTGAAGCCAGCTAGGACGCGTTGTACCCTGATCAAAGCCCGCGGTGTTATACCCCATGGACACATTGTAGGGCATGCCTGTCTGCAGATTGATGATCGTATTGATTTGCCATCCACCAACCCCTTCGCGAAGCAGGACGTTCGAACCTCGGAGAGAAGGAAGCTCGTAAGTCAGCACTCCGACAAACCGATGCCTAATATCCCAGTTCGCATTGCCATAGTCTGCAGCAACATTGAACGGCTGCGTAACGGTACCTCCGCCGTTAGAATCAGAGGAGATATCGAGAGTGTGCGACCAGGTATAGCTCGCCTGCCCCGAAAGACCGTGATACGCCCTCTGTCGAAGAACAAGGTTGAGGCCGTCATAGTGCGCCCAGGCAAAGTTCCTCAGATCTCGAATGGAACCAAATAGCTGGTTAGGACGCACCAGGCAGTTTGCCTGGCCGCAGGAGCCTGGGGCCGAGTTGAGATTGATCTTCGTTGGCTGAGAAAATGTATTGCTGGAGGTTAGCTGGTTTGGAAGATTGTCATACCAGCTTGTGTCCAGATCCAACGAGTGAGAACCGATGTATTGAGCCTCGGCCGCAGCGCCCTTCCATAGTTCCTGCCCAACCGAAAGATTCCACTGATAGCTCCGCTGCGTTTTATTAGCCGGATCATAGGTGACCGCGCTACCGTAGGTACAGGTAGGACTGCAGGTGCCCGTCACTGGCGAAGCAGTTGCTTGCCCCGGTGTGGGATTAGTAAACGACAGCGGATTCGCAGCAGTTCCCGACGCTGCGAAATACTGAAAGTTCGCTCCGAAGGGATAGTTATTGCTCGTCAACAAGGTAAAGCTGTTAAGTTGGTTGGCGTTGTAATAAGCTCCTACGCCGCCGCGCACAACCGTCTTGGGCAGGGCACGGAACGCAAAACCAATCCGCGGACCCCAGTTATCGTGCGTCGGACTACCGAGCTTCAAGCCCGGAACTGGCGTCCATGTAGCAGCAGTTGTGGCAGGTGAAGCCGGCAGCAATGCTGTCTGATCGGCATTCATAATACGCGAGTAGCCATTCAAGCTGTAAGGCACCGTTGGCAGATCATACCGTAGTCCAATATTCAACGTTAATTGCGAGTTGGCTTGCCAATTGTCTAAAACGAAGAAGCCATCCCTATACTCCCCTACTGCGCCCTTGATACTCGTAACCGGTGTTTGATCGCTTGCAGGAAGACCGAGAACAAAGTCAGCACGAGCGTCGTTGGTCACCGTACCATTGAAGGTGAAGAGCCCAAGCGCTTCGTTCGTCGCAATACGCCCGGTTTCCAGCTTTCTGATCTCAAGGCCTGCAATGAGGTTGTGCTTCCCATGGGTATAGCTAACCTGATCGTACCCATCAAGGTTACGGTCATCCTGGAACCAGTTTGTGCCATTATTGCCAATATTCATTCCGGTTGCGGAACTCACTTGAACATTAGGAATACCGGGCATATTTTGTGTAGTGTCATAGTTGAAGCCGGGGATCCCCAGATCCGTTCCCGCCGTCTTTAAGCCGTTGACATACCAGTAGTTCAACGAATCCGTCGTGAATTGATTTAACCCGATATGGAAATCGTTGACGAGGTTAGGCGTGATGATGTGCGTATATCCGATGGCGTAGTTGCGGCTGTTTGCTGGCCCATAGCCGCCGGACACCGGAACCTCATTACCGTTAGCATAGGTGAGATCCTGCCAATGGAAGCGGAAGAACAGCTTCACCTTTTCACCAATATTTTCATCCACACGTTCTAGTGTTTGTGCGATGAAGAGGTTATTGCCATAGTTGACGCTCGCAAGATTATTAGCCGTCCCATTTGAAGGACTGTTGGGCGTATTGGGGAGCGGCACATAGGCTTCATACTTCTTTGCGATGGCCGCAGCACCAGTGGACAACTCGCTGGCGGGAATCATGTTATTGACGTAATAATTGCCCGTTTGTGGATCTTTGATACATACTGGCGTAAACCCTGATGCGCCAGCCGGCAGTTGGCAGGATGTTCCGTTCCAAGACCCGAGGGCAGAGAAATCACCGTTCTCCATCGCACCGGTCAACACGGTCGCCGTGCCCGTAGACTGCGCCTTCTGATTCAACTTCTCATAGGCGCCGAAAAAGAAAGTCTTGTTTCTTCCGTTATATAGCTTTGGAATAAGAACAGGACCACCGAGCGTAAAGCCCCATTGGTTATAGTTCAACGGCGCCTTGGGAGTTGCAGCCGATGTCGGCGTGGCTTTCACATCGGTGAAGTTCCGTGCATCCAGCGCCGTGTTTTTTATGTAGTCATAGACCACACCGTGGAAGTCATTCGTCCCGGCCTTGCTCAACAGGTTCACATGCACGCCGAGGTATGCACCGTACTGGGCCGAGTAGTTACCGCTTTGCATCTGTACTTCCGAAACCATGTCCGTTCCAGGGCGGGCAGGCGTTACGTTGCCCAGGTTATTCATGACCGAGACGCCGTCAAGCGTTATCTCATTCTGCGTCTCGCGCTGGCCTGCTCCAATAAAGTCAACCCCCGGAGGATTACCGGAATAGTTGGTTTTCGACCCGACAGTCACATTGGAAGCCAATGCAGCGACTTCAAGGGCATTGTGGCCCTGGACAGGGAGATCTTCAACCTGCTTGGTCTCAAACGTTTCACCGAGGCTAGCGTCATCTGTCGCCAGTGGCGGGGTACTTGCCGTCACCGTTATCGTATCGCTGGCAGCGCCCACAGTCAGGCCAAAGTTGGTACGAACGGCTAA
Organism: Granulicella mallensis; assembly: GCF_014203225.1. Classification (GTDB taxonomy): domain Bacteria; phylum Acidobacteriota; class Terriglobia; order Terriglobales; family Acidobacteriaceae; genus Granulicella; species Granulicella mallensis_A. Next base: position 192,428 of record NZ_JACHIO010000001.1, read on the forward strand.
ATCAACCTGTACAAGCACACCCACTGTTGTTACCTTCATGAATCCAGGCTGCTCAACAGTGAGGTCATAGACACCGGGTTGGATGAAGGTAATTGCGTAATAACCTTCATTGTTAGTGATGGCCTCGGATCTGACCTTGGTATTTTCTTCGACCGCAACCACCTTCGTTCCAGCTATGGCGCTTCCGCTGGAGTCCAGCACAGTTCCGACGAGAGAAGTATTATTCGCAACCTGGCTCCAAAGGAACAAGGGGCTCAACAGCAATACGAGACAGCAACAAAATGCCTTCTTCATGGTGGGCTCCTAAGTTGATCCTGGCAAGCCAGGGTACTTCGCTGTGATATTCGTCTACCGCTTCATGTCCAACATGAACCACCCTCGGTGCAACGCCAAATCGTCATTTCTAGAGTGTTGCCATTGGATTACAGTTCCATGTAACTGTCATGGGTCAGTTGCCAGTGCTGCGACTAGGCTAATTGCCCTACCTGAACGGGAATTCGAGCGAAAAGCCTATGAACACAGGCCAAAACTGGTTTAAACCCTCTTCGTTCTCACGATGTGCAGTGGCTGTTCGACTGCTCAATTTCTTCGAAGACGCAAGCAAGCTTGAAGCCCTATAGCCTGAACTAATGGATGGCATTGGGGAATATTATGAGTAGTCCTTAGGTCAAACGCCCTACACATTACATACTTGCCCGTTGACAGCACTGCGCATGCAATCGCATAGTGTCAGTAACCAGGTAGCAGCCATGACTCCACAGAGCATTCGGTGATCCGTTGGGATGAGTTGTTTCGTCTTCACAGGTCGTTCCGACTCTCATTCAGCATTTACGATTTCGCCGGAGCACCATGTCGAGTATTGTTGACCGCCAGGATTCACGATTCGCAGTAGCTCATCGTGGACACAACGCACGTTTCCCCTCAGTAGCTGCTGAGGCTGCTGGTCGCGTTGAATACTGCGAGAGTGTTGAAGATGCCGCAACCGCACTTCAACAGGTGATCAATGCCGGCTTACGGCCAACTGTAAGGTCCTCGGGACACTGCTATGAAGATTTCATCGCAAACAATCCCAATGGCGCGATCCTCGACGTCAGCTTGCTCAATCAAGTGACATCAGGCCGGAGCGGCTCGGCACCTTATCGCATCCAACCCGGCGCGATGCTGGGCAATATCTATCAGGAGCTATATAAACGTTCCAATGTAGTTCTGCCGGGCGGGAGTTGTTTTACCGTCAGCGCGGGTGGCCGTATCAGTGGGGGTGGCTACGGAATCCTGTCTCGCCTCTATGGCATTACCGTGGATTGGCTCTCGGCCGTTGACATCCTTACAGTCGATGCGGCTGGCAAAGTAGTTCCACTCCACGTCGATTCCAATCATCATCCAGAGTTGTTTCGCGCACTTCGCGGAGGACAGGGTTCTAACTTTGGCCTCATCACGGGCTTTACCTTCAACCAACTCCCACCTGCCCCATTTGAGATCATGCAGGCGGCAGTTTCGTTTGATTGGGAAACAATGACTCCCGAGAGGTTTGTGAAGATTCTCACGACCTACGGAAAGTATTGGGAAGAAAATGATCAGAACAAAGAGACCTGGGGTCTCTTCGGCTACATGGGTATCACCAGCCGTTCATCAGGTCGTTTCGGCATAAGTACGGTCTTCACCAATCCCGATGGGACTGTAAAGGATGTCTCCGTTCTTGCGGATTTCCTCGACCGTTTTGAAACTTGTAAACCGATTGCCGATGCCCCTCTCGGCTATGCAGCCCATCGGTTACTGGGCCAGGAGATGGATCATCACTTCAATATGCCTTCTGTCTGCTATGGGGAACATCCCATGGTCAGGAGTTCCTGGATCTCTGCGGCGAGCGAGGGAAGCGGAAACAGTATGAGCAGAGGCGTGCGTGCTAAATACAAGTCTGCCTACATGAAGAAGGCTTTTACTGAGGAAGAGGCACTAGCACTCTATCGAATGCTCTCCGACGACAGATCGCGTGGTCTCGTAGTCGCGGTCGATTCGTACGGCGGGGCCACAAACAATCCAGCGCGCGCTCGTGATACTGCGATTCCACAGCGCACCTCGGTAATGAAGCTGCAATATCAAACTTACTGGCAGGATGAGAAAGAGGACAGCTTCAGGCTGGCGGGCATCCGGGACACATTCATGGCAGCCTACTCAACTTCAGTTGCCGACCCAAAACATATCGGAACCCCCTTCCCCAATGATCACTACGATGGCTGCTACATGAACTATCCCGACGTCGATATGATCGAGCACTCTTATTGGCCACAGCTTTACTACGGCACTGGCGATCTCTATCCATTGCTGCAGCGGGTTAAGAAGGACTATGACCCCCATAATGTCTTTCACCACACGATGTCCGTCCGTGCCGATGTCTAGGTGACGAAACGCAGTATCCTCGTCGATTCAAGACGAGAGCAGAGTGAGAAAGGCATCTGTCATGACACGAAGAACCTTTGTCCAATTTCTTGCGACCTTGTCTGCGGCACAAAGTCTTGGAGTTCTCCAAGGCTCGGCATCTTGTTCCGCGCGATCAACCAGGTTTAGATATGTTGCCACCGCAGAGAACGCCATCCATGTTTTTCGCTCAAACACCCAAAACGACTGGAGCATCGTCCAGGTCGCATCATCTTCCTCTCCTGCTTCGATCCTGCTGGCACCTGATCAAAGAACGCTGTATGTTGCCAATGCAGTAGGCAATTTTGAGCATCGCCCCTCGGGCTCAGTTCAAGTCTTCTCCATTAACAGCAGGTCAGGAACGCTCACTTGCGTGCAACGTCAACCACTCGCACTTTTCACGATAAAACCCAGCCAGCTTGCCATATCTCCAGACGGAACGAACCTCGCCGTAGCTGCTGCCTACGGAACCATAAATCTTCTACCTATTCACAAGGACGGTACAGTCGGTCATGTCACAGCCTGCATGAAACGGCTATCGTTCAACAACATCCCTTCGCATGACCAACCGACATATCGGCAAGATCTAAGATTTCTGGATAACGACACGCTCCTCGCAGCCGAACCACACTCACACCGCACGATCGCACTCTCGGTCTCAAAAGATGGATCGCTCTCATTTAGCACCCATGAGCCGATCTCGCTGAGGAAGCACCCTGACACTCTGGAGATTGCGATCAGCGAGCCTCTCCGAGAGGTGGCTGATTCTCTGGAAGCCCGGAACGCCACGAAGTATTGAATATCGGCGCGATGAGTTCGTTCAGCTTTTCCATCAGTTCGGCCGATGGCCGAAACTTCAGTGCCTCCAGCGCATCGTCGACTTCCTCAATATTCCGCGGCCCCACGAAGGTACTTGCGACGGATGGATGCTGAAAACAGGCATGGAGAGCCACGATCGCTGGATCAGTTCCATATTCCCTGCATAGGCTGCCCAAGCGCGCCGCAACAGCCTTGATCTTGGAGGGAGCTGGATGCCAGTCCGGCCCGGGGTTGCCGCCCAGCAAACCCATGTGCAGCGGAGAACCGTTCATCAATCCGAGTTGCTGACGTTCTGCAACTGGCGTTAGCGCAACGTCCATGTCGTCCATCATCAGATTCCAATGACAGTAATTCAGGACGACATCAATGGAAGCAGATTCAGCGATGCGCGCGAGCATGTGCGGCCAATAACCCGTGACACCAATGAAGCGGACTTTGCCCTCCGCTTTAAGTCGCTGGAGCGCAGGTATGGTTTCATGAATTACCTGATCGATCGATCCGAACTCCACGTCATGAACTTGGAGAATGTCTACATAGTCGGTACGCAGCCGGCGAAGAGAGGCTTCAAATCCACGGACCACGGCCGCCTCAGAGAAATCAAACTCGTCAAATCCGTATCGGCCACATTTCGTCCCCAACACAACTTCATGCCGGCGTCCCTCCAGCGCAGTACCGAGTCGCTCCTCGGAGAGGGTCCTGCCATAATACGGCGAGGTATCGACCAGATTGATTCCGGAATCGATCGCGTGCATCAAGGCCCGTTTACAGTCTTCGACAGACACCGTTCCATACCCATCGCCAAAAGCGACCGTACCAAACCCAATCGTAGAAACGTTTAATCCTATCTTTCCTAAAGGACTGTATTTCACAAATAACTCTCCTTACGCGATCATCCGACTTATTTTCAGGTCGATCATCTTGCTGCTCTGTCGAATCGCAATCGACGGTTTTGGGAAACGCATAACTGCCGCTCTCATAGAACCGAGTTGAGCATCCACGGTTGAAACTCCTCTTCGCCAAAGCCCAGCTCTTCGCTCTTCGTTAGCTTTCCCGATGCCGTATCGAGAATTGCAGAATATATATGCGATGCGACCTCGCTCAGGGACTCCGCGCCATCGAGGATCGTGCCGCAGTTTATGTCGATATCGTCACGCATGCGTTGATAGAGCTGCGTGGTTGTAGAGAGCTTGAGGCTTGGCACAGGCTTGGCTCCAAACACGGACCCCCTGCCGGTGGTAAAACAGACCATATTCGCCCCAGAGGCGATCTGGCCTGTCGCTGAAACAGGATCGTAACCAGGTGAATCCATGAAGATTAAACCTCTGCATGGAAGAGAGTCTGCATAGCGCATTACCGCGCGCAGCGGCGAACTCCCACCCTTGGCCACAGCTCCAAGGCTCTTTTCGAGAATGGTTGTAATTCCCCCGAGTTTGTTACCCGGCGAAGGGTTATTGTCCAAAGAATTGTTGTGCCGTTCAGCGTACTGCTGCCACCACGCAATTCGCTCCATGAGCTGAGCGGCAACGGAAGCTTCGGCTCGTGAAGTGAGAAGGTGTTCAGCACCAAAGATCTCTGGCGTCTCAGATAGGATCGCGGTTCCACCATTCGCTATCAGATGATCCATCGCCAGCCCCAGTGCAGGATTGGCGGTTATGCCCGACCAGCCATCCGAACCACCGCATTGGAGGCCCACAACGAGCTTGCTCACGAGTTGCAACGTTCGTTGCGCTTCGTTCGCCTCGGGTAAGAGACGTTCGATCTCGGATATGCCGCGTGCGATGGCAGCCTTTGTACCGCCTTCGTCTTGTATCGTCGTAGCGGTGATATTACCGGTGGTCAACGGCACAATACGGCTGATCTGGTTGGCTTCGCAGCCTAGCCCCAATAGCAAGGTAGCCGCAAAATTGGGATGATTCGCGTAGCCGCTGATTGTTCGGCGTAGCATCTCTGCGCCTTCACCACTATCACTCATCCCACAGCCGCCAGAGTGCGTTAGCGCGACGACGCCGTCCACGTTGGGAAAGGCAGCCAATCTTTCCGCTGTGAAATGCGCTGCAATCCGTTTGGCGACCGTGGCGGAACAGTTGACACTCGTAAGAATGCCCAGGTAATTCCGCGTGCCGACCGAGCCGTTTGGCCGAGCATAGCCGAAGAAGGTTTCCTTTTGCTCGACGATTGGCGCACTCTTTGAGAGTGCCCCAGGAGACGGGCTCTGTTCCACCCGCTTTGCAGGAGCGCGGTCTTCGCTGCTCCCGATTGAAAGATTGTGGCTGTGAACGTGTTCGCCCGCTGCGATCTTCTGCGTGGCAACGCCTATGATCCTTCCATACTTAAGGATCGGCTCTCCTGAAGCGATGTCGTGCGTGGCGATCTTGTGGCCACCTGGAATATCGTCTAAGGCTTTTAAACCATCGACGGAGGAGCCTGCGACGATGGTCTCAGTGACTATCGCAACGCTGTCACGCGGGTGGAGCTGAAGAAGAGACATAGAACATCCTTTATGTCGTGTCAGTGGCGAAACTCTCGCACTGCCATGTCACGCTATTCTGCAATGAACGGCCTTGCGCCCACAAGGGGAAGCCGCTGCCGCCCTAACTAGGCGACACGGATCGAGTAGTGTTCTCCGGCATCGGTCGGCACGCTGCATAGGCTTCCGTCGCGTCCTACATCCATGTGCTTTTGGTCTCGGGATCGCAGGACCTGGACTGATCTCTGTTGCCATGGAGAGACAAATCGCAGCAACACTCCTTTTTCGCTGAGAACCTCGAATTGTGTCACCGTGTCGCCATCGAAGGTCGCACTGACAAGGAACGCTCCTACCGCACGCAGCTTCTCGAATCGTGCGGCACCGAGATTCAGAACATTCGGAAAAAGCCTTATGGCTCCTGTATAACTCTGCAACATGCATTCGTTGAGGACGACAGGGACAGCAAAGTTTTCGCACCATAGACCCATTCTCATCATGAAGTCGAAATCGGTTGAGAGACTGTAGCGCCCGCCCGACTGCCGAACCCGGTCATTGGAGACTCCATCCGGGAGCATGCAATATTCGATCTGCCCTTTGAACCAATCGAGATCGAGCATCCCAAGCCGCGCCCGGATGAGAGGCTGCGAGACAAGGTCATTGCCACCTTCGAGTCGTATCGTCTGCGCCGTACGAGTTGCGATCTCCAGAAACTCCTTGCCGCTATCCAGCCCAACCTGCTCGCCAGGAAAGACGGGAGCCAGCGTGATGGGCACGTTGTAGACATGCTCTGGAGGAGCGTTAAGAATATCGAGCCACACCTCTCCATACGGCCCTGACGACTTCGGATAGGGCGCCAGGTTGTCGCCGATCTCTTTCCAGCGTTGGCACTCCTCATGATCCTGACCGAGAATGGTCGAGGCGTTGACCATCGCATTCATGAGGAATCGAGTGAGAGCCAGATCCAGAATGCAATCTTTGTTCAGTTTGAAGTTGACCGTGCATCCCCAGTTCTCAGACGAGATCGATGGAAAGACGTGATATTTTCCGTCCTCCTCTTTTGTGAGATACGCGGCAAGAAAACGTGCAGCGGCACGCAGGATTGGGTACACCCGCTGCAGATATCTCTGGTCCTGCGTATAAAGAAACTGCCACCAGAGGCTTTGCACCGCCCAGGGTGTCATGCAGATCTGATAACCCCAGGGTGGAACCGGATAGGGCACAATCTGGCTTGGAACAGGGTAAGCAGAAAGCGGAAAGAACGCACCAGGTAGATTGAAACTATCCTGGGCGAACTTCTGAGACATCGGCAATAAATTCTCCACCAGCTCTAGAAAAGGCTGATGCATGTCGATTCGGTTACTGGAGAAGACTCCCCAATACACCTGCTGGCAGTTGTAATCGAGGTGATAATCACTATGCCACGCACCTCCAATCGATCCTGACGACCAGTTCGCGAACAGGCCCGGTGCTGTTCTGGACTTCCGAAGGCAACAGGTGAGGAAGTATTGGTTGTGATACCAGACACGCTCGAGCGCTTCATCCTGAAAGCGGACTGCGGAGGCCGACCAAAGTTCACGCCAGTGGCGCTCGGACGTCTGCCTCAGAGTTTCGAACGAGAGCTTCGAGGCGGCAACCACAACCTGCTCCGCATAAACAGCGGTATTGAGATCTTCGGCACTATAAGAATGGGTTTGGGGGATAGTAATCCAGTTGGCAGGCTCATCGTCGCCATCGTGCTGACTTTCTAGCCGGCGAAGGAGCAGGTCTCGGGGCGTGGTGACGGCAACTTCGAGGCGAATAGCACTGTTTGATTTCGAAGAGAACATCAGGCTATCGCTTGCCTGAATCTGGCTTACCGTCCAGACTCCCTCTATCCGGCCATGAAGAGAGAAGTTCCGATCTTTGTCCGAGCGAGGCGGATTGGGATTCTCCTTGGAAGGGCCGATCGCGGGAAATTCCTGAAAGCACCTGAAGTCGCTCGCGTCCGCCGTCACCTGGTGCTTAAGAACGGGCCGCGGCAACTGATCCGGATGTATCTCCACATGACCTGAATCAAACGGCCCAGCCTGGGATCCATCGATCGCAGGAGAGTAGGTCACGGATAATTCCGGAATCGGATCCGACTTAACACTGATTCGCCCGAAGTCCCAATCGACAAAGGCCGTGAGTGTCGCAGTGCGCTGGCGGTCGTTCAGAGGCGTGATCTTCAGTTCGAGTGTGAAGACACCATTCGCGGGGTTCAGGCTATAGGTCACAGGCGCGACCCAGCGCGAGTCCCACTTCAGCCAGACCGTGCCACAAGGCCATGGTCGAGGCCAGGGTTTCGAGTAGGACTCCCCTACCCTTCCCACATACTCGCGGAAGAAGCCTGCATCCTCTACCGACTCTCCGTCATGATTGCCATAGCGGCTAAGTTCAGCACTTGCACGCTTCCACATCTCCAGAATTTCAGAAAAGGGACGAACCTCTTTTTCGCTTCCTTCCGTCACCCTGATGTCCCAACAATCACTCTTTGAAATGTGCAATCCGAGCGCATCGGGCCGTACTACCGCGCACACACCCACATCACCATTGCCAAGCAACATCCCCTCAAAGTAGGTCGGGCCGGGCTTCGTGCGAACGAGTGGATGGTGACCTGCAATCTCGAATCCATCGAGCGCTCTGCCGTCGGTCATGGAGAGACGGCCAGGCGATGGAGAAGCCCTGGAGGTAGATGTGATCTGCATCAGAGAGGCCATCGCGGACGTTTGCAGGAATGTGCGCCGTGTCGTTTTCATTGAAACCTGGGGCCGAAGTGCGGCCCATTCTCTCTTGGATATTAGAGCCTAAACAGAACGCTTGCCGTGTTGATGAGAGGAGCGAAGAAGGAAAGACTCCTGCCTCTGGCGAGCAGGAGTCTTCGCTTCAACAGGTGAATCGGTCAGAACGCATATTTCAGCGATAACTGGAAGAAGCGTGAGTCCGGGGTATTGTTCTGGAAGAACTGCGGTCCGGTAATTTGGCCGCCATTGTTATTGAGTGAGCCATTCGGCGCGCCAAGTGTAGGGTGATTCAGGACGTTGAAGCCATCCGCGCGGAACTGCAGGTATTGTTCGCGCCAGATAGGAAACGACTTGAACAGTGACATGTTCACGCGGTAATAACCTGGGCCGTAAAGAATGTCCTGCTCGCCTCCGAGCAATGCGATTGCTGTCGGCTCATCGCGTACTGGTCCTTGAAACACGACCGGGACGCCGTCGGGGTTGACTGAGCCAACCGGGTGGGTCGCATCTGAAATAGACTCACCCGGTATGGGTTCGCCATAGCACACGGATTGAACCAGTTTGCCTTCGTGTGAACTTGGGCCGGGCAGGTGATGTTTGGATTGGTTGCGTTTGGCGCACCTCCGCCCGCATAGGGGTTGCCGAAGATGTAGGCTCGCGCCGGACCGGCTGTGCTGATATTGGGAGACACCCCAAAAGGAGTTCCAGTTTGCGCGACCCAGGTCATGGAGGCCGACCATCCACCGACGGTCTCGTCCGCCAACCTGGAATTGCTCAGGAACCTCTTACCCTTGCCGATAGGCAGCTCGTAGTTACCGTTGATCGTGAATCGATGACGTACGTCATAGACAGAGTTTGTGTACTCATCACGATATGGAATCAGCGCCAGATTGCGATCGCCGACCGCGCCGAAGTTACCCGCCGCATCGCTGGAGTCATCCAGCGCATGAGACCAGGTATACGTCGCCAGGAACGAAAGACCGTGGGAGTATCGTTTCTCCAACTTCGTTTGCAGCGAGTTGTAGTTGCTGATTCCCCCGTAGTGGATTTGACCGATACCGCCCAGATCTGGAAATGGACTGAAAGGCCGCGTGTCGGTTCCCGGCCGGAATAGCCCAGGAACCGTATTGGGCGATCCAGCTACAGAAAGATGACGCGACTCATTCCCAACATAGCTGATCGTCCAGGCAAGATTTGGGGTAAGAGCCTGCTGCACCGAAAGGCTGTAGTTCATGGTGTAGGGCGTTTTGATGTTCGGATCCTCGGCGTGGAACCCCGGATACGACACGTAATTCTGCAGACCACCATTGTCCGTGATTACGTGTTGAACGCCCTCTTCGAGAGAGATGCCCTGCGCAAAGACCGATGGGCAGTTGCTGATTAAGCAACTAGTCGGATTAAACGAAGCCTCATTCGAAAACGGAAAGTTCGCACCGAGGTTGGTATTGCCTTCAGACATCAAGCCACCATAGAAGATGCCAAATCCGGAGCGAACCACTGTGTTCTTCGCAGCCTGAAAGGCAAAACCTACGCGTGGAGCGAAGTTTGTCTTCTGCCCCGTGACCAGTCGCTCATTATCGACATACTGAACGGTGACGTTGTCCTTAGCCAGGATACTCAGGAATGGAGCTCCGAGGTTGACGTTCCGAGCCCGCGTTGGAAGTTCGTACACAGCCGAACCGGTTCCAAGTCCGAGCGGCCCCGTAACCACAAAGTTCCCCTGCTGCCCGGCATTCTCTTTGTAAGGTTGGTAGTAGTCGTACCGAAGGCCAAGGTTCAACGTGAGACGGTGAGACAGCTTCCAGTCGTCCTGGACGTAACCGGCGCGATACCACTGCGCATCGTTGACGTTAGGCGCATTTGCCAGGTTGGAGCTGCTCATTTGGTCGGCCAGGAAGTCCGCGACAGCAGAGCCGGTGAAACTAACACCTGGAAGACCGGTGAACGTTCCATTGTAGTAATACAGTCCGAGTGAGGCCGGAGCGAATTGGTAGGAGAATCTCACTGCCTGGAACGATACGCCTGCTCTTATGGAGTGATTGCCCAGGTTCCAGGTGACGTTATCGAGAATCTGGTAGACGTTCTGCCCTTCGTTATTCGTCCCTTCCGATCCCCAGGAGTTGATCCCGCCTACGCCTCCGTAGGGCAAACCATATTGCCCTGGACCGGGAGCAGGAACACCTCCCAGGCCAAGTGCAGTAGCGGCTGTGGGCTCAAACGCATGGTCCTGAATAAATTTGGAGCGCCCCCAGTTGTAGCCAAAGCGGAACTCGTTCGTCAGGCGCGTATTGAAGACGTGGGTCTCACTCAACATAAAGTTCATGAAGAGATTGGGATCGCTCAATCCACCATATCCACTACCGTCAAGAACAGGGCCCAGGGGAAGACCATTCAATTTCTGCTCATGCTCATAGCTGTACCGTGCATAGGCTTGATCCTTCGAACTGATATTCCAATCCAGGCGCTGGTCCCATTGGAAGGTATTGTCTTCGCTGGCAAGGTTGACGTTGTAGTTGTTGTAGGTCTTACCGTTATTGGTGTTCGGACTGGGATAAAGACTGAGAATGTTCTGAGCAATGGGATTGAGCTGGTTCGCGCAGAACACGTTCGCCTTGCCATTGCATGTAAGGGGTTGGCCGGGATTAGCGGAGTTCGGTTGATAAAGAGTGACGGGTTGGGAGTCCGTTAAGTTCGTATTCAGCAGCTCCGTAAAGTTGCCTTGCCGCATCAGGGCTGTAGGAACGGTCGTGATATTCGCGCTACTGATCGAGATCCGATTCGCTTCGAGGTCTCCGAAGTAAAAGAGCTTGTTGCGCCAGATGGGAAAGCCCAACGTCGCACCGAATTGGTTCTCGTGATACGGAGGAGTTGTCAGCGCATTCCAGGGAGTGGCATCAAGATCAGTGTTGCGTATGTACTCCCAGACATCGCCATGGATATGATTTGTGCCCGACTTGATGCTGGCGCTCATGACAGCTCCAGCCGAATGACCGAACTCGGCGCTGAAGTTGCTCGTCTGAAGACTAAACTCCGAGAGGGCATCTGGAGGCGGGCGCACCACGAAGCTGGAGCCGTTCAGGAAGTCGACCAGATTCGAATTGTTGTCGACACCGTCAAGGATGAAATTGTTCTGCTCGGCCCGTTGTCCATTCGCCTCGAAATCGCCGGTGCCGCTGGCGCGAGTTCCACCCATATTGGCGGAGGCGGAAACAGCTCCTGCCGTGAGTTGAGCGATATAAACCCAGTTGCGTCCGTTCAGGGGCGTGTTGTTGATCGTCTTTGTATCGATGGTCTGGCCGACCGCGCTGGTTTCCGTCTGCAGCAAGGGCGCGTCTGTCGTCACCGTTATGGTTTGAGATACCTCACCCGGTGTGAGTCGCAGATCCGCTTCAAGGCGTTGTTCTGCGTCGACATGAAGATTCTGGCGAGCCAGCGTTTGAAAGCCTTTGACCGAAACGGTGACCGAGTAGTTGCCGATCTTCAGGGGTGAGAACGTATAGTTTCCGCTCTGATTCGACCTCGTCTGGAGTGTCAGGCCTGTATCCGGTGAGCTCAGTGTGACGTTTGCCCCCGGAATAACAGCACCCGTGATATCAGACACCACTCCGGTAATAGCCCCTTGATCGACTTGCCCAAAGGCAAACATCGGGACAAGAAGTGCCACTAGAAGGAGTAGTAACGATCGGCCCCCTGCAACCGGCCATCGCCGGCCTGAATGGGCGTCGTTTTGTTGTTGGACGAGTGTAGACATGGCATTGAATTGGCTTCTATGTTCGCTTGGGAGCGACCGGCCTCCCTCATGCCTTCCAAGAAATTCCCCACGGATGATCATGCTGCCTCCTGAGCACTCCAACTGCATAGTGAGCGCTCACTCGGAGGACACAATAGGCCGATCCTCTACGCTTCGTCAATAAAAATTATTAAATATATGAAAACAAAGGAAATATAATAAACATCGCTTACATTAACGCCTCACACGAGCGCTCACTCGCGAACTACGGCCTGCATAGGAGCTATCAATTTCCTTTAAAACAGACTTTCAAGGCTGAAAGCAACGGTCAGCCAGATATAGCGAGCGCTTGATATTTTTGCTGTTGACGAGCTACACGCCGACCCATTAGCATCCCGTTTGACCCATATGAGCGCTCACTTACACGAAAACAAGTCGAAGGATCTCCGAAAGCACGAGATGGCAGAACGTCTTCTCTCGGAGATTGTCGGAGGAGTTCTTTCCCCTGGAGAGAACATCTCGGAACGAATCTGGGCGCACAAGTACGGTGTCGCTCAGGCCTCGATCCGGGAGGCGATCAACATCCTCGAACGGGACGGTTTCGTCACGAAGGAGTCCGGTCGTAGCGCAAGGGTCGTCAACCTGAGCGAAGAAGATGTGTTCCAGCTTTACCAGGTGCGGGCCGCCCTGGAAGGCATGGCTGGGTATCTTGCCGCCTCAAGCGGTGCAGACGTCTCCGATCTCCAGAACATCGTTGAAGCGATGAGGATTGCTTCTCAGGCTCACGACAGCAAGGCACTCACCGATTGTGACCTTCGTTTCCACCTGGAGCTCTGCCGCTTATCAGGCAACGGCCACCTCTTAGGCTATGCACAGAAGCTTCTCCGGCCCTTCTTCGCCTTTGTTCGCATGAGAGTCAGTGTCAGTGGACAGGGGACGTCTGCATGGGGCCAGGACGTTGAAGCCCATCAGCGCATCGTCGATCTCATCCGCGAAGGCGAAGCGGAGTTAACCGAGCACTACGTGAAAAGGTCCATGACTCGTTTTGCCTCAACGGCACGAATGAATTGGCTTCCCCATGACAAATAGCCTCAGCAACAAAGTCATTCTCGTTACGCGAGGAACTAGCGGAATCGAGCGCGATCCATCACAGGCTGCATTTTGCCAGTCGGCGGTGGCGCAGAAATTGGCTACAAACGATAACCCTGAAGAGGAATAATGGCAGACCCTATTATCCGTTCGATTTCCACCTATGACGCTCGGTTCCCTTTACCTGCAGGAGCCGGCACCGATTCTATCCATGCGACATCAGAGTATTGCCTCGCGGTCACTCTGCTCTCCACCGACGGTGGCCCCACCGGATCCGGTTTTGTCCTGACACTTGGCAATGGGAATGACCTGGTTTGCAAGGCCATCACCATGCTTGCCGAACCGCTGCAAGGGAAATCGATCGAGGCTGTCATGGCCGACTTCGGGCGCATCTCGCGAAGCATCGCGGACCATGCAGCGCTTCGCTGGCTCGGACCGCACAAGGGGGTCGTCCATCTGGCCCTGGCATCGATCACCAATGCGTGTTTCGACCTCTGGGCGAAGAGCCGCGGCGTTCCTCTTTGGAAGCTCCTTCTCGATCTCAGCCCGGAAGAGCTCGTTCGCGTTCTCGACCTCACCTACGTGGAAGACCTTGTCGACGAGAAACGTGCCATCGCGATGCTTCGCGAGAAGCTTGACTCTCGCCCTGAGAGGCAGCGCATTCTCGAAAACGGCTATCCCGGATATGACACCTCCGTCGGCTGGATGGACTACAGCGACGATAAAGTGACAGAGCTCACCAAATCCGCGCTAGATCAGGGCTTCTCCGCCTTCAAGCTTAAGGTGGGGTCTCCTGAAGAGAGCAGAGACCTGCGGCGGGCGGCCATGTTACGGAAGCTGGTCGGCGAAAAGAGCACGGTCATGTTCGACGCCAACCAACACTGGAATCTGCCCGACGCTCTCCGTATGTGCCACGAGCTATCAAAGTTCAAGCCTCTGTGGATTGAAGAGCCGACTCATCCCGATGACATCCTCTCCCACGTCGAGATCGCGAACGCAATAGCTCCTGTGAAGATTGCTGCCGGAGAGCATATCTCCAATCGTGTCTTGTGCAAGAACTTTCTCAAGGCGAAGGCTCTGTCCTTCCTGCAGGTGGATTGCACGCGCGTGGCGGGAGTGAGCGAGTTTCTCACCGTGAGTTTTCTTGCGAAGCTCTTCGACGTCCCCGTGGTTCCTCACGTCGGCGACATGGGACAGATCCACCAACACCTGGTTCTGTTCAATCACATCGCTCTCGGCCACGAAGCGGCCTTCCTCGAACACATCCCGCACCTTCGCAAGCACTTCGTCCACCCCGCAGAAGTGGTGGGTGGTGTGTACCGCACACCGCAGGAGCCCGGTTCTTCCACAGACCTGAAGGTCAACGTCAACCACTGAGACCTTGAGGTAAGGAATGGATGCGCTGACGAAAAGACCGCAATATATTGACGCTCATCATCACCTCTGGCGATACAACGCCCCTGGTGAACCCTGGATGACGGAGGAGATGAGCGGCTTACGACGCGATTTTTTCGCCCAGGATTTAGAAGAGGTAGCCTCCACCTCCGGGATCACAGGAACAGTTGTGATCGAGGTAACCCGCACGGCAAACGAAACACTCTGGCTAACTTCGATCGCAGAGAGACATGAACTCATCCGTGGGGTCGTCGGCTGGACAGACCTCACGGATGCCTCGATTGAATCCGCACTCGAAACAATCGCTTCCTTACCGAAGCTCAAAGGCATCCGCCATCCCATTCACGACGAACCCGATGATAACTATGTAGCTCGGGCCGACTTCAATCGCGGCATTGCGGCGCTTGAGCCGTTCGGTCTGACCTACGATCTGCTCATCTTCGAGAAGCATCTCACCCAGACGGCCGCTCTCGTAGACCGGCATCCGAATCAGATCTTCATCCTCGACCACGTCGCAAAGCCATGTATCCACGACGGCACGATCAGCCCATGGCGAGAAAACATCATCGAACTCGCGCAGCGGCAAAACGTATATTGCAAGCTCTCCGGCATGGTCACGGAAGCGAACTGGAAGAGCTGGACGCGACAGGAGATCGCTCCCTATATCGACGTCGTCCTCGAGGCCTTCGGCCCGCAGCGTTTGATGTTCGGTTCAGACTGGCCTCTCGTCACTCTCGCTTCTACCTACGGGCGGTGGCTGGAGACAGTACGCGAAGCCATCTCCCAGCTATCGAATAGCGAGCAGGATTGGCTTCTTTGGAGAACGGCTACCGAGGCCTACTGGCTCGGATAGGGATCTCTGATCCTGGTTGGGCGGCGCATGCTCTAGTGAACAGCATCCCGCGAAGGACGATCATACAAAGGAAGTGTGTGAAGCCGGATACGCACGACGTCCTTGTTATCGCTCTTGAACCTTAGCCCACGATCCGTCTGATCTCCATTCCAATTGCGTGAGCTCTGCCACGCGCCGCCCACATATTGGCCCTGCTCCGCACTCAGGATCTCGAGTTGCTCGTTGCGCGGAGCTGCACCCGCCGCGGTCGTCGCAACGAAGGTAACGCTTGCATCGAATCCGGTGACGAGGAAGTCGAGCGGCCCAAGCTGCGCTACGATGACGCGTCCGCTCGCATCCGGCGTGCCTGGTGGCACTTCACCATCGCGCTGCGGAAACCCATAAGAGACCACGGCATCGACTCCGGCAAAGTGGATGCGCGCCACCGGCTCCCCCTTTTGCTCGACAGCCGTCTGCACCTTGCCTTCGAGGTTCAGCTTCGCGATCTGCTCTTCGATTGGGCCGAGCAGGGCGAAGTTCTCTGCGAGAAAAGCGGGAATCTTTCGGTCACTGATCGTCCAATTCGTATAGTCGACTCCGAACGGCGAAAATCCGATAGCTCCATGACCCAGCGCGTAGAAGAAGTTCGGACCAAAATCGCGGCCCAGGTGTGTTTCCGGAATGAAGAGTGCATTGTCCGGCCTGGCATAACTTGCGACGACACGGTGGAACAGGGCACGATCGTCTGAGTAGAAATCCGGACCGAGCAGATCGATCGAGGGAGCAGCAGCCTTCCAGATATCGATGTTTTCCTGCTGCGGCCCCCCGCTCGGGTACTCCTGGCCGGCGCTTGGGTGGTCGCGGTTCTCGAGCGCATGCACGGGATAGGTAATCCAGACATTGCAGTACATCGGTAACGCATACTCCGCTTTGCCGGCCGCTGCGACCTGATTGATGTAGTGGGCAGTCGCATAGGCCGCGAAACGTTCATCGGCATCGGCGCCGTACACCTGGGACCAGGTTCCAGACCCGGCGTGCAGAACCTGGGGCACACTTCCGGCGAACTCCTTGTTCGCCGCCGCGGAGAAGTCCCGCACCGAACCCACCGATCCCGACTCGTTCTCAACCTGAATCATGATGACAGTGTGCTCGCTGCCATCGATTTCACGAAGATGATGCATCAGCGCGGCAAAGGCATGCCCGTCAGCTTCGAGAGTCGCTGTCGAATGAGGAGACATCACATCCAGCACCTTGCCGTAGGCGTTCAGCTCTCGCGGATACTTAGCGGGATTCGTCTTGATCCACTCCGGCACATAGTGCATCTGCCCGTTCTTCCAGGTGCCAAACCAAAGCAGGACGAGATGCAGATGATGTTGACGAGCGCCATGGACGAGAAGATCGACGTTTGAGAAATCAAACGTTCCCTCGTGCGCCTCCATCTGCTCCCAATAAACGGGTGCCTCGACCGTATTGACGTGCAGGTCCTCCAACGCAGGCCAGACATCCGGCAAGGTCGACGCCCAGGAGCTCGAATTATTGATCTGTGCGCCAAGCATCAGGTAGGGCTTACCGTCTACCACCAGAGCGTAGTGCCCGTCCTGCCTCTGCAGGTGCGGCAACTGCGACTCAGCTCCGCTGGGCGATTGAGCCTGTCCAGTCCCAACAATGAGAAGCGCCGCGAGGATCGCACAACCAACTGACAAACGACTCATGAACAACCTCCTGAACACCTCCTCGGGGAAGATGCGCTCTTCACAAGGTAAGGTCTCTTTGCTAAAACCAATGGACCCATTGTGTCACTTCTTCCCGGCGATCGGAGTCATCACGATGAATCGATGCAACTCTACCGCAAACAGCGCCAAGGGCAACTCCCTGCCGCTAGACGTTGTTGGCGCTATCACCCCCCGTTACATCGTAAGTTGCGCCTGAGACCATTCGCGCCGCGTCAGACGCGAGAAACACGACGACCGGCGCCATCTCTGCCGGATCGATCCATGGCACACCCAGAATAGATTTGCTCTGCAGCGCCTTCCGGGCCGCTTCTTCGTCGACGGCTTTGTCACCGGTTGGCGTGCGTCCCGCGACCTGCAACGCTTGCGCATATCGTTCTTCGTGGCGTGTGAGCGGTGTATCGATGAGTCCTGGAACAAGACAGTTCACAGTGACGCCATGCCGGCCCAGTTCCATCGCCGCAGACTTCATCAAGCCGATGATCCCCCACTTCGACGCCGAATAGGCCGAACCGTTCAATGTGCCGTGTCGTCCCTGAGTTGATGTCGTCATGATGATCCGGCCGTGGTTCTGCTGCACCATATACGGCGCAAAGGCACGGAGAGCGTTGGCGGTGCCCGTCAGATTGACGTCGATCTGGATGTGCCAATCAGCATCTTCCATCTCCAGCAATGGACGGAACGCCTGGATACCAGCGTTGGCAAACAAGATGTCAATGTGGCCAAACTCAGCGTTGATCTTCTCTGCGGCTATCCGCAATGCGGGAAGATCGCGCTGGTCCAGCACAAAGCTTCTCCACTGGCCACCTTCGCTCTTGACCATTTCACCAGTTTGATCGAGCTCAGCGCGGCTGGCAGGTTCCACTCCCGAACGCGGATCGACAACGGCACAGATGTCGATTCCAACCACATTCGCTCCACTATGCGCCAGGGCAACGGCTACTGCGCGCCCGATCCCGCGAGCCGCTCCAGTTACGACGGCTACTCTTCCATTGAGAATGCGTCCCCAAAGATCTGTCTTCGCCTGTGTCATCTGTCCCTCCATATTTCCTGTCAGTGAAACCGCACTCAGCGCTGCTGAGCCAGCCAGAAAGAACCTGCGCGATACGATCGCCTTCGCTGTCTCTTGTTTTCCATTTGATTGCATGAGCACCCTCACCTGTCTTTCATTAACAGTTTGGGCGAGCAGAGACTGCTTAGCTTTCTCGAATAGCGGGTAATTTTGGATTTTTCAGGTGTAGTTGTCACGCTATCCACAGAAGGCGACCTCGAAGTACTAACTACGATGGAGAAGCAGTGAGTGATGAGCGGAAGCGCCCCGGCGTCATACCAACCAGCTTGCGAAAGGTCGTAATGAACTGGCTCTGGCTGGAGAAGCCACATTGCATTGATATCTCGATGAGCGGCACATCGGCCTTCTTCAGAAGCTCCTGAGCGCAGGCGATGCGGCGATGGTTGACGTATTGATGCGGCGTAAATCCGGTAGACTCGCGAAATAGGACCGCGAAGTGTTGCGGGCTCAACCCAACGACGCCCGCAAGCGATTGAATCGAAAGATCGCGTTCCAGATCAGCTTCGATATATTCTCGGACGCGTCGTTCGCGGGTGGGCCCTAAGCCTCCGGTCGCATAAGGCGCCTCTCCCTTCCGTACGGAGTAGGCGCGGAGTAGGCGTACGCAGAGAGTCATGACCGCTGCGCTCGCCACCGCAGCATTCAGATGTCCACCCTCTGATTCCAGATAAAGCGAACGAGCAAGTTCCTCGATCAACAGGTCTCGGACCAGATAAGTGGTCTGAAGTTCCAGAGAATCCCGCTGCAAGACATCAGAGGCAAGACGCAGCAGAAACTCTTCACGGATGTAGATGTGAATCAACGCCGCTCGCCGCTGCCAGAGTGTCTTGTGCGAAATGCGCGCAGGGATCACACTGACTGCGTTCCCAATAAATTCCTTGCTTTGGCGAAGCTTTCCCGTTGCACGCCACTCCGCATGCATATGCGCTGGCTCAAGCCCCACGGTTACCTGCACGCAGTCGTGCACATGCTCCTGCCACGTACTGCGCGGCTGTTTCGCCGCGTAAACGCTAAAGCCTTCTCCATCAAACCAGAAGTGATCTTCGGGCAACGGTTCATTCGCTCCCACCAGAATCATTCGTTCCTGCGATGGCTGTGTCACGCGTTCGGTCGGCTCCTAACTCGCCGGATGATCTCAGTCTAAAGAATCCAAAAGTCCCGGAAGAACCAAAGATACAGGATCATTCGGCCAAAGCCACACTGTATCTGACGTTGGCCGAAGCGACCAACGACTGCACCTCGTGTGAAAGGAGAAACACATGAATACCGCAATTTCCGCAAAGGTGATTCCAGCTACTGCTCTCACGCAGGATGCCGAGATCTTTGAGTACAGTAAAGCAGCCGATCCGATCTCTTCCGGGGCGACGCCACGCATCCCAGTCAGGACGTTCTCGAGTGAACTCTATGCTTCCGGCACGACACGTATGGTTCCACTCGATCTGAGCAAAGAGTTGAAGACCCACTATTCTGCGACAGGCCCGAGTGTTCTGGCGAGCTTTGTTCGCATCGAGGCTGGCGAGTCGATCACCACTTCAGCCGATGCCACCAGTGAGTTCTTCTACGTTATCAAGGGCAACGGCCATACCGATACAGAGGAGGGCTCCATCGAGTGGAGCGAAGGCGACATCTTCGTGTTGCCTGGCATGGCTGCGGTACACCATGCTGATGCAGGCACGGCCTTCTACATGGTTAACGATTCGCCGCTGCTCGCCTATCTCGGTGTAGAGAAGTCGAAAAGCCGTTTCAAGCCAACGCTGTACGCGCATGCCATGATCATGGCCGAGTTGGAGAGGGCCAAGAACGATCCAAACGCAGGCAAGCGCAGTCGCGTGAGCGTGCTGCTGGCAAACAAGAACTTCGACCAGACGTTAACCATCACGCATACTCTGTGGTCCATGTTCGGCATTGTGCCTCCCGGGACGCGGCAGCTTCCGCACCGTCATCAATCCGTTGCACTTGATTTCGCGGTAGAAGCGAACTCCGGCGTATACACCCTGATCGGACCGGAACTGAATGCAGACGGCTCTATCAAAGACGCTATCCGCGTGGACTGGGTGAAGGGTGCCGCGTTCGTAACACCAGCCGGCTACTGGCATGAACATGTTAACGAGTCCAATGCGGATGCCTATGTGATGCCCATTCAAGATGCTGGCTTGCACTCCTATCTGCGCACCCTGGACATCCAGTTCTATCTCGAAGACTAATTCCGTTTCAGGTCTTCTGCTGCTGTGGGCCTGTATCCAGGCCCACAGCATTTTATTCGCTCTATCAGGATCGTTTGTTACTTCGATTGTGTTCTTTCGCACCTACGGATTCAGTATTCCGCCTTCTCCCCCTTTGCGGGGACAGAGGTCGGAACGCCTGGGGTACCGGCATAGGTGATGAGCAATACGGTGGATTCGTCACCCGACTCGCCCCGATGCACATCGTCTACTGACTCCCCTACCGCTTGCCCCTGATGAACGACCTGAGTCTTGCCGCTGACTTTGTCGTGCAGCGTAAGAGAGCCCGAAAGCACGTAGACAACATTTGGAGAGGGATGCGTGTGCCATGGCAGGGCCGTGTGTGGTGCGATGGTCAGCTTGATCGTAGTGAGTTGCGGCTGGCCGGTGGGATAGTGTGTGTAAGGCTTGCCGTTCCACGATTGGGTTGTCTGCAGCAGAATTTCGCGGTGCCCGCTTGCAACGCTATTCGCGGGGGTTTGAGCGAGTACGACCGTCAGAGCTGCTCCGGTGACGATAGCGGTAATTCCAATGCTACGGTATTTACAAATCATGTCGGTCATCTCCTATAGCCTCGCTATTTTCCGGTGTAGGTGACGTGCCAGACAGAGCGGGAGCCATCGTCGGTAACGAATAAGCTGCCGTCCTGGGCGATGGCGACGCCTACGGGACGTCCCCAGACCTGGCCGTCTTTGGTGACGAAGCCGGTGAGGAAGTCTTCGTAGCTCCCATCGGCGTGACCATTGTGCATCGGGATACGAATGACTTCGTAGCCGGCGCGGTTGGCTCGGTTCCAGGAGCCATGTTCTGCGGCAAAGGCGTCGCCGTCATATTGCTCAGGGAACTGTTCTTTCTGGTCGGGATAAAAGACCATCTCGAGCGAGGCCATGTGGGGCTGGACGAGCACATCCGGAGTAATCACCTTAGAGGCGAGATCGACGCGATTGCAGGTTTTGGCCTCATCCGCGGTAAGTGCGGAGGCCTGCGGATGGGGGCCGGTGCCCTTGGCACAGGGCTCCGGGAGGCGCGGATCCTGATGGCTGCCCATGTAGTACCAGGGCCAGCCGTAGAAGCCGCCTTCCTTGATCGAGGTGACGTAGTCGGGGACCAGGTGATTGCCCAGATTGTCGCGTTCGTTGGTAGAGCACCACAGTTGACCTGTATTGGGATTGATGGCTTCTCCGACGCAGTTGCGAATACCGGATGCATAGACCTTGATGAACTTTCCTTCGGGCGTGTATTCGAGTACATCAGCCCGGTGGAACTCTTTTGGATGCGTGTCAGGATCATCGATATTTGATCCTGAGCCTACGGAAACTAACATAGACTTGCCGTCTTTTTTGAAGACAACATCGCGAGTCCAATGACCTCCACCCATGAGCTGGGCATACCCAGGAATATTGGGAACGATCGTTTCAGGAGCACCCGTCGCGTGCAGATCCCCTGTGCGATAGGGGATTCGTTGAATGGTAGTGGCATTGCCGACGTAGACGTACTTTGGGTTCTTAGCAGGATAGAACGCAATGCCAAAGGGATGATCGAGGCCGGTAGCGAATCTTTCAATCTGCGCGGCTTTGCCGTCGGGGCCTACACCGCGAAGGATGAAGATGGTGCCGGCGCCGGAGTCAGCGAGAAAAAGATCGCCATTGGGTGCCGTCCTGAGCAGGCGAGGCATCGTAAATGTGCCCCCACTCAACTGCATGTGCTCCTTGTTGTCAGCACGCTGCATGGGAGCGGCATCACCTCCGGCGTAAAGCGTCACCGTGAAGCCTGGAGGAGCAATAGGCCAGGCATCCTTTGGGCGGGGAATCAAATGCGGGGTATTGTTAACGGCCTCCTGAGGTTTGGGCACTGGCAGATCGGCGACTGTAATCTTACGACGGACGCCAGGCTGCTGCTGATTCCAGTCCGCAAAGGCGGCCTGACCAGTGATCGCCTGCTGAGCGTGGAGTGCAGACGGAAGAAGCGCGGTAAAAACAAGAGCGGCGAATGCATACAACTTTTCGAAGCGTGAATGTCTCATCATTCTTATCTCCAGATACGTAATTTGGCGACAGTCGATCATGCAGTGGCTTAGCAAGCACAGGTTTTGGCAGTAGCATCAACCGCGTAGACTTGCGGGAGGATGGGTCACAGCGGACAACCGGGCATAAGCGCCCTGTGGCAGTTCAAGA
The DNA here is from genome assembly GCF_014203225.1 of Granulicella mallensis. Taxonomy (GTDB): domain Bacteria; phylum Acidobacteriota; class Terriglobia; order Terriglobales; family Acidobacteriaceae; genus Granulicella; species Granulicella mallensis_A. The sequence goes on from NZ_JACHIO010000001.1 coordinate 215,135, forward strand.
CTCGCAGCACCGGTATTCTCCTCCAGGTGCTTGACCGAGGACGTTCCGGGAATAGGCAGGATCACTTTGGAGCGCTTGAGTAGCCAGGCCAGGGCGACCTGCAAAGGAGTCGCGTCAAGATCGTTTGCGACCCTCTTGATGGTGTCATGTGCCTCCTTCGCTTGACCGAGCGGAGCCCAGGGAAGAAAGGCGATATTGTTCTGCTCGCAATAATCGACGATGAAGTCAGATTCCCGGTCGGCGAAGCTATAGCGGTTCTGCACTGAGACAATCGGCACAATCCTGCGGGCCCTCTCCACGTGTTCACGAGTCACATTCGAGAGCGCGACATGGCGAATCTTACCCTGTTCGCGAAGGCTGGCGAGTGCTTCGATCGACGCCTCGAAGGACACAGCATTATCGGGAGCGTGCAGTTGATAGACGTCGATACGATCCAGCCGCAGACGTTTTAGACTTCCCTCGAGTGCTTCGGTGAGATGGTTCGGACTGGCATTGTGCGTCCATTGGCCGGGACCTGGGCGCTCCCATCCACCCTTGGTTGCGATCACCAATCCAGCGGGATAGGGATAGAGTGCTTCTGCGATCAATTCTTCGGAGGTGCCAGGGCCGTAGGAGTCAGCCTTATCGATCAGGTTCACTCCGAGGTCGATCGCACGCCGAAGAGTCGCAAGGGACGCAACTTTGTCTGTGGGAGGTCCCCACACACCTGCCCCTGTGATGCGCATCGCACCATAGCCCATCCGATTGACCGTAAGATCACCACCGATGGTGAACGTACCAGCTGCTGCGGCTGAAAGAACTTGTTCCTTATCCATAAGACTGCTCCTTTTCGTGTTGAGATTTGGGATGTAGGACAGACCCAGCGCCTGTACTCATGCGGACACTGGGGCACTCTGCAGAAGAAGCTGCCCTGGTCAGAAGGGCTTCGGCCACTGCCATGGCTGATCCTTTGACAGTGACGCTCAAGAAACCTCTTCTCGTATTCATCAGCATTTCCTCTCTATAGGATCTGGGTCAGTTGGCGTCCAGAAATCGTCAGGCAAATTGACAACGATCGGTTCTGGCGTACTTCGCACAACCACCCATCGAAACGGTTGCTCCTTCGATGGGTTGAGTTCCTGATGTGGCAACCAACTTGGTACATGGAGAAAATCGCCCGCTCCAACAGTGGCCGAGTGTTCTCCAAAATCACCCCACCGCACCGTAGCCTCTCCTTCAAGCACGTAAACTACAGTGTCCTGTTCGCCGTGGTGGTGGATGCCGGTCTTCGCTGCAGGCTCAACGACAAATAGGCCTGCCCATAACGAGGAAACAATGCCATGCATCGCTGTAATGGCGGACATCCTCAGCGATCCTGACGTCTGTTGCGTTTCCGTGCTTAACTCAACAGGATGCACGATGCTGATCGTTGAATTCGATCCCGGTTGAGATGCCGCCTCAATAGCAGCTTCCCCCTGCACAGCAAACGCGTCAGCTATCGGGCGAGGGAGCGAATCATTCGGTTTCCTTCCCATGTGATCTCCAGGTGGTTCGTGATTGCCTAAAAAACTGTACTGTACCGTACATTACAATAAGATGCACCCGACAACAAATTCGACGCACCATTCATCCGAGGCACCTGAAGAAACAGGCCGCATAAAATGCCGTGCGTCTATCGCAATTCCACTACACCTGCGAACAGGCCAGGGGGCGCAGCACAAGGCTCGTCACATTGGATACCGTTGGTGGGTCCAAGTTAAACCTCGAATCTGCAGAGAGCTTCTTCCAATCGGGATCGGCGGAAAACTTTTCCCAATCTGCCTCAAGCGAAGTCATATCTGGAAAGCTGAGCATATAGGTAAGATTCGGCAGACTCGGTCCAACGAGTGTATCGGCATAGAAAACTCCGGTAGCACCGGCTTTAGCGAAGATGCCGAACTCGCCGTTATGAAACATCTCCACCTTCCGAACGTGATCCATGTTTGTCGGCGACTGATACTGGCGAAGGTGATAGATGCGTTTCCCCTTGGTTGCGGCGGCGACTGGTGGAGTGACCTTGGGATATCCCGGGAACGCCCGCAAGAGAGAACTCTCTATGCGAATATAGGGCGGCATGGCGGCGGGAGCATCCCAGAATGGCGCAGCCGCCTTCATAAAGACATCGTCCTTCGCCAACTCAAGGTCAGCTGTAACCAGGGTCTCCAACTTCAAGCTGGGCATCAGCAGGTAATAGGACGGGCTATCTGGTCCGAAATAAACAGAGAATGCACCGACTGGCCCAATGCCGAGCCGGTTCAATGCGGGAATTAAAGCATCGGCAAAAAAATCATTCGTGAGCTTTACTCCCGGTCCATTTGCTAAATGGTATCGGCGCAAATCCATGTACTCCGGCACAGATTTGTCCGCAATAGTGGCTGTCTGAGCCAGTAAATCACCACCAGCAGCGAGCGAGAGGGCTGAAGCAGCAAGAGAGCTAGAAAGAAAATTGCGGCGATCCATGAAGTCTCCTTGAGATTAGATAACGTTAGGTCCAAACAATTTGCGGTGACCACTTGCAACGTTCTTCGCCTGGCCCTGAGCAAGGATGATCGTCAGAGAGATTCCAGCGACAATGGTGGTATTGCATTCTCCATAGGCTTAGCTATTCTGCCGTACTGTACAGTACGTTACAATATAGAAACAAGTTACGACAACCCTATAAGGCTTGCAAGCCAAAGTGGCGTGAAACAATAGGCCGCGTAAAATGCTGCTGGTACAGGGGACTCAAGCTGAAGATTGCATTCGCTGTTTTTGGAAATGCATTCACGACTTGAGATCGGGAGAGATGAATGCCTAACAAGCGGTCGCGAGGAGAGGTTCGGAACAGCAAGCTCCAAAAAGTCGCAGCAGACCTGTTTCTAAAGCACGGCTATGAGGGTGTCACCATCGACAAGATTGTCGAGTTGGCTGGCGGATCGAAAAGTACGGTTTACACCGAATTCGGTGGGAAGTGTGGGCTGTTCATCAGCAGCATCGAGAACCTGTGCCGCGAGGCGAATGAACCGCTCACAAAGATTGACTACGCAGGATTGAACCTTGAAGCGAGTCTGAAAAAACTCTCTATCCAGATTCTGCATCTCATCACCGCGAAACGGTCCGTGGAGCTTCATCGTCTCGCTATCGGCGAGGCGGTGAACTGTCCTGAAGTAGGCGAGGCATGGTACACACATGGTCCCGCCAGGACAGCTTCGTTTATACGCGCTCTGTTGGAAAGTCGTCGCGAAGAGCTGCGAAAGACAACGATTCCAATTGACCGTATCGCGGTGCTCCTTCACGATTCATTAACGGGAGACATCCTCTACCGTCTGTTGGCAGGAGTCGGTAAGCCTAAGAGCGATGCCGAGCTCGAGCGATTGGCCTGCACTGCGGTCGACGCCATTCTCGGGAACGTTTGCAGCGATCCATCCAAAAAATAGCGATTCCCGAGGTTGGATGCCATCCACTTGCAGAACCGCGTGGTTCCCCTGACGCGTAATCAGTTCTGAAGATCAAGAGATGAAGTCAGTGAAGTGAGTCGTCGTTTTGGGAGACATGAACGTTTCCGAAGAGCGTAGCTGCTGATTCGTGAGTAGCAGATCAGCAATGATCAGTTGCAGAGCTTCGGATCTTTGCCGCCAGAATGCAGTATCCGCTTCAGGCTCTGGAATTGCTGGGGACTCGTGGGAGATGACTTCCCTGCCGTGGGCTCCCAATTCAGTCGTGGCACCCGTCGATGCGGAGGCTGCTATTGAGCGGGCGGAGGTGCGCTTCAGAAGGTGATCAACTGAGACATAGCCCGTACTCATCGCTACGATGAGGAGAGCGCCGATGATCGCCTGTGGGGCCAGTGAGGGCACTCCGGTCCATCTCGAAGCTGCACCGATAACGAATGCGACAATGAACGCGATCAGGATTTTCATCTTCTCCTCCTTGGAATACTGCGTTTCGTTCAGAAAGTCTTTTCTACCCTCAGTACGAGCTTGTTTCCTTCGGCACGATTCTTTGCGCCAAGCTCGTGATAACCGTTTGCATAGAAGAACCATTTACCCGAGTTCCAGACCATGCCTGGACCGATCGCTCCTACTTGCTCCGGAGAGTTCCGAAGCGGGACGCCATTGATACGGCCATCCGTAATCTGCCGGAGGTAGTAGGCGTTTGGGCCGATCCAAAGGTGTTTGCCAAAGTTGTATGCGGCGGTGGCGTTGAAGTGGATCGCCTGTCCTGCCTGTGTCGATTGAGCGCCAGTTGCGAATGGCGGGCTATCGTTCGTCGAATTCCAGAGATAGTGCACGCGCCAACTGGTCTCGATACGTTTAATGGGGAATGCGGTAATCGTATAATACGGATGAACAGTGAATGCATTCGCGCCGATATTTACAGCAGAAGATCGGGTGTAAGCGCCCACAGGTAGATCGAAATCGAAGACGATTCGCTGGTCGATAGGGACCTTGCCGATCTTTCGCTCGCTCCATTGAAGAATGAATGGAGACACCGTAAGCGCTCCCCACCCACCGGATTGTCCCGCACTGCCGGCGTTGACGTGCGCGGCAGTCGCCACTACTTCCGTCCCGTACCATCCGCTCAGAATTCTCTTATGAGTCAGCCACGCGATGTGGGTAAGTTCGCTGATGCTGTTAGTAGCACCGGCTCCTGCAATCGGCCTCCCGTAGCCGTCTACAACTGATCCTTCATGGGCACCATCTCCAATCTCTTCAATGACCACGCCAGGTCCTGCGATACCGTCGAGAAAGCTGGTATCCCCCAGGTTCACCGCCGGCTCCGCAACGTGCGTCTGCGCGACGAGCGAAGCCGAAAAGATGAAGACCAGGAAAAGGACGTATTGGAGCGGCTTGAGCATGATCCTCTCCTATGCACAAACCAGGCGGCGACCCAGAATCTCTTCACGAAGTCTGTCGAGCGAGCGCAGCATAAAAGTCAGCCCCTGATCGTCCTGATACACATCCTCAGCGAGCTTGGTGTGAACACCACCGACGACGACCTCTGGCCCCATCACGAGGTGCGCATGCATGGAGATCAGCGTCTCCCGTAGCTGGTACTGAGCCCGGACGCCGCCCGTAAAGGCTTTCGACGAACTGATGATCGAGACGGGCTTGTCCTTGAAACATGACTCGAAGACCGGCCGGGAGGCCCAGTCGAGTGCATTCTTCAGAACGCCTGGCATGCCATGGTTATATTCAGGTGTTGCGATCAGGACCCCGTCGCTCGCCGCGATGATCTTCCTGAACGAGGCAACCGAAGGAGTCTCAGGGCTCCGATCCAGATCCTCGTTATAGAGTGGAATGTCTTCCAGAGTCACCACCTGAATATCGATGGCAGGCGCGGCTTTTTCAGCCAGTATCTTCAGCAGCGACGTGCTGAAGGACGCTCTGCGGAGGCTTCCTGAAAGGCCAACTACTCGAACTGTTTCTCCCGTGCGGTCCATGTTTTCTCCTTGTCTGTGGCCGCGCCTAGCGTCCACATTCACAAGGCTAGGCCCCTCTTTTTCATGTGTCCAACGAAAGATTCGCATAACATATATCTGAAGAAATGATGAATAAAGGGAGATCCTATGGAGATACGACATCTGCAGCACTTCATCGCCTTGGCGGAAGAGGGTAAGTTTACGACTGCCGCGCAACGCATGAACATCGTTCAATCAGGACTGTCCATGTCCATCAAAGAGCTCGAACAGGAACTCGGGAGTCAACTCGTCACGCGCACGACTCGCAAAGTCTCGTTGACTGCCGCTGGAGAACTCTTCCTTGAACATGCGCGTGGTTGTCTCTCTTTGTTGAATGATGGAGTTCAGGCCGTTCGGTCTCAGGATGGTGTCGTCAGAGGTCGTCTGCATCTCGGCATCCTGCAAAGCCTGACGCCGTACGTGCAACTCGCCGCCTTGCTGCAACGATTTCATTCGTCGTACCCGGAGGTCGAATTCGCAGTTCGAGCTCTTTCTACAGAGGCTGTGCCTGCGCTGGTGCGCTCGGGATATATAGATCTGAGCTTCCAGGCCATCATTGGCAAAGAGCAGTGGCCCGGAGTCCGGGTCATCCCCTATGCACAAGACTCGCTCGTTGCGATCTGCTCCAGCAAGCATGCGTTAGCCAGGAAGAGTAGTGTGCAACTCGAAGTGCTCAGCCAAGAGAGCTTTGTGGATCTCACACCCGAGAGGGCTCTGCGAAAGCTGGTTGATCAGATTTTCACCCAGCACCACTTACCGAGAGCGAGCGTATATCAGGTAAGCGATATTGAGACGCAACTCTATTTCGTGGCTCATGGTCTTGGCGTCGCAATCGTGCCGTCCGCCCTGGCTCGTTCTTCCACCGCATCCCATCGTCTTCATACGCTGCGGATACTGAGTCAGGCTCCAAAGCTTCCTAAATGGCGAATCGCAATTTTGACACGGCCAAGGCGGAACGACATTCCTGGGAAGACAACGGTTGAACTCTTTCTGGAGACACTTGCGGAACTTTCAAGAAAGACGAAGACCACTGGCGAAACAGAGGGGGCCGCCGGCTAGATTGGGAAAACATGAAATAGTCATGCTCCTACTTTTGTAGGATTCGCATAATGGCATGACTGGTGTAACGTGGACGCCGAAGGCAGGAAGGATACCAGGAGCTTATGAAGCTGATCTCACGGCGTCGATTTGTGCAGGTTGGAGCTGCAGTGATGTGCACGCGTTTGGCTTGGGCGCAACCAGCGCAGCTACTGCCGGTAGGGTTCCCGATTGGGTTGCAGCTTTATAGTGTAGGCGACGATCTACAGAAGGACGTTCCCGGGACACTGCGGCAAATCAGGGCGCTCGGGTATGAGCGGGTAGAGACGGCAGGATTTGCGGGGTTGACGGCCAAGGCATTTCGGACACAGCTCGATCAGGCACAGTTGGTATGTCCGAGCACCCACCTGCCCGTGGGCAACTCCGAACTCGGTCCACTCTTCGAGGATGCACACGTCGTCGGTGCACGGTATGTAGTGAGCTCGGCGCTATTTTCCAAGAGCGGAGATCAGACACTCGATGACTACCGCACAATGGCGGACCGGCTCAATGATCTGGGACGCAAGGCAAAGGCCGCCGGACTACAGTATGCGTACCACAACCACAACTTTGAGTTCCGCAAGCTGAACGGCGACAGCATTGGGTACGACGTGTTGCTGAAGCATACGGACCCGGAGCTGGTAGCTTTTGAGCTGGATTGCGGCTGGATCGTGGCGGCCGGGTTCAGCCCGATCGAGTATTTCCGCCAATATCCTGGGCGCTATCGAATGCTGCATATAAAGGATTTCGTTGCGACCAAGGGGCCGAGCACATCGCTCGCAAAGGAGGAGCGGCCCCAGGGTGCGGAACTGGGACGTGGACATATCCACTACAAGCCGATCCTTCTTGCGGCGGCCGAAGCAGGCATCCATGACTACTATGTGGAACAGGAGCCGCCGTTCCTCGACATGCCTGCGCTTGCGGCGATAAAAGTTGATTATCAGTATCTGCGTACCTTATAGAACCGCAGGCTGCGGAGGGACGAATGAATCGTAGAGAGTTTGGAAAGATGAGTGCGGGAGCGGCTTTGGCGTCGGCGTGGCCTGTGGCTGCGCAGAGCATTGGCGCAGCAAAAAAAGTGCGATTCTCCTTCATGCTGTGGGCACTCGAGAAGCAGGCGCCGTTCGACCAATGCCTGGAATGGGTGGCCGAAGCGGGATACCAGGGTGTGGAACTGGTGGGTGAGTTCCAGAGTTGGTCACCCACCGAGAGAGCAGCCACCATGGCGAGAATGCGCCGCCTGGGAATGGTCTTTGACGCGATGAGTGGAGTGAAGGCAGGATTCGCAGAGCCGGAGCAGACAGAGGCGTTTCGGACGCAGTTCACCGAACAGATGAGGGCAGCGAAGGAACTGGAGTGTCCGAAGATTATTCTGCTCTCGGGCAAACGGGTAGAGGGTCTACGCGCCGGTATGCAGCGGCAGACCTCCATCGATAATCTTAAGTGGGCTGCCGAGAGAGCGGCAAAAGAGCAGATCGACATCGTGATTGAACCGATCGATCTGCTGGAGAATCCGACCATTTATCTAGCCTCTGTGACGGATGGCTTCGAGATCGTGCGGGCAATCGACAGTCCAAATGTGAAGGTTTTATACGACTTCTACCATGAGCAGCGGAGCTTCGGGAACCTGATCGAAAAGCTCGAAAAGAACATCGAATGGGTAGGCCTGGTGCATGTGGCGGATGTGCCCGGACGGCATGAGCCGGGGACGGGCGAGATCGACTACGAGTCGATCTATCGCAAGCTGGCGGAGCTCAACTACAGCCATTGGATCGCAATGGAGTACTACCCGACCGAAGAGCCGGTAACCTCTCTGAAGAAATCACGGATGGGGGCGCAACGGACTCTGAAGCAATCATGATCCAGAAGAATCGTCTCTGAACGCTGGGCATGGTGAGTTATTAATTCGCACGGCTCAATCTCTCTCGAACTGCCTTTTGATGACACTCCCTAATTCGCCTCGATACTGATCTGCGCGGAAGCAAGCGACGGCGAAGATGCCGAGAGTGTGATCTGCCCAGGACGTCCGTTCGATTGGACGAGAACGAGAGCCAGGCCATTGAAGGCGCGTCGACTGCTCGCTTTATAAGGCTCATGACTGTCGGGCTGTCCGTTGTCGACGCCAAGAATGCGACCGGCGCCCGTAAGCGAGAAGGTGATGGCATCATCGGCAGTAGGAACGATGCGGCCCTGTGCATCCTGCACGGTGACGGTGATATGAGCCACATCATCCGGCGTGGTGCGGAGGCGTTGCCGATCATTGATAAGCGCCAGCTTCGCAGGGGCTCCGGTAGTGTGAACCTCGATGCCTTCGACAGCCTTTCCATCCTTAATGCCCTTCGCTGTGAGGGTTCCTGGAGCATAGGGCACATCCCATGTGAGGTGCAGGTCTGCGGTAGTCTGGAGCACATCAGCGCCCGGCTGGTAATTGCCATAACGTCCGACCATGCCGGGTCGCGGGAAGCTGTAGCCTTTTACGCCGAGGCTTTCCCCGTTCAGAAAGAGCTCGACGGTTTCGCAGTTTGTGAAACACGTGACGGGTATCACCTTGCCCTCTTTGCCGGGCCAGTTCCAGTGCGGCTGTAGATGCAGAACGGGTTGCTTCGTCCAGAGGCTTTGATAGAAGTAGAAGCTATCTTTTAGAAAGCCACAGGTATCGAGTGCGCCGCTCACGGCGAGTTTGTTTGGCCACTTCGCCTCACCGAGATAGTCGATCCCAACCCAAAGAAAGTCGCCGCTCACGTAGTCATAGGTCTGCACGAACTTTTGCTGTTGCTCGACCTGGATGAGATTATTCGTTGGCCGTTCCAGGATGTCGTCGATCGGCTGCTCGGTAAAGTAGACGCCGCGTGCGCCGCGCAGTGCAGAGCTCTCGGTGCCGATAAAACGACGCTGCGGATAAGCCTGCCGGTCGATGCTGTAATACTTCTCGCGACGGTCGCGCCAGCGGTCCACATAGTTGTATCCGACGACATCGAGCTTATCCAGAAAGTCCGGAGGCGCAGCCTTCGGCTCGGCGGCGATCTGGTCGCAGCCGACGGTGATGGGCCGCGTGGAATCCTTGCTGTGAATGATCTCGATGAGACGCTGGAGGGTGGCAGGGCCGTCAGGAGCGGTTTGATCGGGAACCTCATTGCCGGGGCTCCAGATCACGATGGAGGGATGGTTACGATCACGCTCCATCATGGCAGTGAGGTCGCGCTCCGACCACTCATCGAAGTACCTATGGTATCCATAGGTCGGCGTCTGCCCTTTCGCGTGCCGCCACTCGTCGAACGCCTCGGCCATCACCAGAAATCCCATGCGGTCGAGCATGTCGAGCAGCTCCGGCGCGGGTGGGTTATGACTGAGCCGGATGGCGTTGCACCCCATCTGCTGAAGCAGCTCAAGACGGCGCTCCCATAGACGCTCGGGTACCGCTGTGCCGACTGAGCCGCCGTCACCGTGAATACAAACACCGTTCATCTTGACGTGTTCGCCATTGAGTAGAAAACCGCGATCGACGTCGAAGGCAATCTGCCGGATGCCAAAGTTGGCAGAGTCCTGATCGATTTGCGCGCCGCGAGAGCGCACGGTGCAGCGGGCACGATAGAGGTGCGGTGTCGTTGTGGACCACAACGCGGGGGAGGCCACGGTGAGCGTCTGGGCCAATGTTGTCTCGGCATCCTTGCTGAGGGTGTGCGGCGTTGTGGTCTGCTGAACGGTCTCGCCGGTCGGCGAAAGGATCTCGGTCATCAGCTCGAGATCGGCATCGCGGACACTATCATTGCGCAGGCGAGTGGTGACCTCGACCGTGGCGCTCTCCCGCGTGATGGACGGCGTGCGAACATAGATACCGTTCTCGACGATATGGATCGGATCGGTAATCCGAAGCCATGTGTGACGGTAGATGCCAGACCCGGAGTACCAGCGGCAGTTGGTCTGGAGAGAGTTGTCGACGCGCACTGCGAGATAGTTGGGCTTGCCCGGTGGCGCAAGATGGGCCGTGAGATCGTAAGAGAAGCCGATGAAGCCATAAGGGCGCATGCCCAGCGAGACACCGTTGATCCACACCTCGCTGCGCTGATAGACCCCGTCAAACTGAAGAGCGATGCGTCTGCCATGCGCCGAGGAGGGCACGATAAAGTCCTTGCGATACCAGCCGATGCCGGTAGGCAGGTAGGCTCCATTTCCCTTGGCGGGAGCGTTCTCGTCGAAGCTGCCCTCGATGCTCCAGTCATGGGGGAGATCGAGACTGCGCCAGGCCGCGTCGTGAAAGCCCGGTGCCTGCGCACCTGCGGCATCGCCGAGCAGAAAACGCCATCCGCGGTCGAAGTTAGTGCGGCGTTCAGGCAGCACTTCAGGATTCGTGCCGGAAGAGGCGTCGAGCCGAAGGGCCGAAGCGGCTCCGGCCATTGCTGCATCACTAAGAAAATCTCGGCGGGTGATAGGGGACATCGTGGGGCCTTTCTCTGGTTCTCTTATGGCAGAGAAGCTTATCGTGAAAATCAGTCGCCGCGAATCCGCCAAAAGGTGGATTCGTATCGATGTAGCGAGCGAGTAGGCTTGATGCGCATTCAAGAAGCATTCTTAAGGCGAGGCAACAGCATGACGACGTGGCGAGCGATCTGGCTCGGATTCTTAACGGCTGCGGGACTTCAAGTCGCTGCTATCAATGCGACTCGCATCGGAGCGCAGAGTCCGCAGCAGAGTCAGGCAGATATGTCTCCCTTTACGATGGAGCTTCGGCGCGGCGCATTGACGCATTCGCCGGTGGACGTCTCGTACCTGCTGGATGCGCCGGCCGGCAAACACGGCTTCGTGCAGGTAAAGGACGGCCACCTGGCGACTGGCGAGGGAAAACGCATCCGCTTCTGGGGCGTCAACATCACCGATTGGAGCAAGGGCTCGCGGCAGATTCCGGTGAAGCAGGACGCGGCCTTTCTGGCGTCGACGCTCGCACGATTCGGCGTGAACAGCGTGCGCTTCCAGTTCCTCGATCTCGAAGTGTCTCGGGGACTCATCGCGAAGCAGGGCGACAGCACCCGCATGCTCGATGTCGACGCGCTCGACCGCGAAGATTACTTCATCGCAGAGCTCGAAAAGCGCGGGATCTATATCGATTTCAACCTGCTGGTGGGCAGGCCCTTCCACGCTGGCGATGGCGTGAAGAACGCAGAGCTGCTGCGGGAGGGATCGAAGGGAACGTCGCTCTATGACGCGCGGATGATCGAACTGCAGAAAGAGTATGCACGGCAGTTGCTGACACATCTCAATCCCTATACAAAGCTGCGGTACACAGACGATCCAGCGGTCGCAATCGTCGAAATCAACAATGAGAATGCGATCAATGTAGGGTTCCACGCGCCAGCGCCGTTTTATCAGGATGAGCTAACCGGTCTCTACAATCAATGGCTGGCGAAGCACCGCACCGCGGAACAGAGCGCGAAGCTCCGGGAGATCACAAGTGCCGGAGCAGCGGATCCAGTGCCTCTGCTAAGTAGCAAGACGTTGGTAGCGGAGGCTCCTCCGGAACGGTTCTACGCCGAGGCCGAGTTCTACAACGACCTGCAGCACGACTACTTCCTGGACATGGAGCGATACCTGAAGCAGACGCTGGGGTCGCACTCGCTGGTGATCGCGACGGCGGATCACAGCCACTCCAACAGCGGTTATTCTATCCTGCTCGCGACCGAGGACATGGACATCATCGACGGGCATACCTACTGGCAGCATCCCGAGTATTACGTGAAGAAACTCCCGATGGTGAACGACCCGTTCAACTCGACGATAGTAGAGCTATCGCGGTCGGCGATTGCTGGAAAGCCCTATACGGTAAGCGAGGTCAACAATCCGTTCCCCAACGACTACGCGGGCGAGGGTATCCCTATCCTTGCGGCCTATGCAGGGTTACAGGACTGGGACGCTCTCTTCTGGTACACCTTCGAGCCTAAGAGCGATCCGGCATGGAAGCCCTATGTAGGCGACGCGTTTGATATCTCGTTAGACCCGGTAAAGATGCCGGAGCTGGCAGCGGGAGCGCTCCTGTTTCTGCGCGGCGATGTCGAGAAGGCGCGCACTGTCAGCGAGCGGACGTATTCGGAGAAGCAGGTCTTCGATAGCATGCTGATCCCTTCGACGGAGCGGCCGTACTATACGGAGGGGTTTCCACTGGCTCTGCCACTCGAGCACGAGGTGCGGATCGGCTCACTGACCGGACCTCCGACCAAGCCATTCGAGACGCCGAAAGCAACAGACCCAATCGTCTCCGATACACGGCAGCTCGCATGGTATGTGGGACCTCAGCATACGAACGGGCTGGTGACGGTGGATACACCGAGGAGCCAGGCACTGATCGGCTTCGTAAAGGCACAGGGCAAAAGCGTGCGCAACATGAGCGCCGAGGTGAACAACAGCTTCTGTATCCTTCTGCTCAGCGCGATGGATGAGCAGCCGATTGCTACGAGCGCGAAGCTGCTGCTGGTGGCAGGAGGTCCCGTGGAGAACACCGGACAGCAGTGGAACACTGCAGGGACCGATGTGACCTCGTTCGGAGGGCCACCGAGTCTTGTCGAGCCGGTGAAGGGGACCATTACCCTGAACGGCCTCGAAGGCGCGCACGCAGTATGGGTGCAGCCGATCGACGGCGCCGGCCAGCCTCTGGGCAAGCCCACAGCGGCCGCAAACATCGGCGGAACCTGGAAGGTTCCGCTAGGGCCAGTCACGACCACATGGTATGAAATTAGGGTGGAGCGCTAGATGACACGATCATTCACATTGCGTCTGTTGGCGGGCGTTGTAGTTGGCGTAGCGAGCCTCGCCGCGTGCGCCCAATATCCCGGTAACCATGAAGTAGTTAAGTTGTGGCCCAAAGGCGCACCTGCGTTACAGGCCGATGCAAGGCCTGAGACAGTGCGGATCTCGCCGGAGGGCGACCACGTCATCACCCATGTAGCTGAGCCTTCGCTCACGCTCTATCTACCGTCGCCACAAACTGCCACAGGTGCAGCCGTGATCATAGCGCCGGGCGGCGGACACAGCGAGCTCTGGATCGACCATGAAGGCTTCCGCGTGGCGGAGTTTCTGAGCGAGCACGGAGTCGCAGCCTTTGTTCTGAAATACCGGCTGGCGAGAGAGAAGGGATCTTCCTACACCGTCGAAGGAACAGAGTTGGAAGATATGCAGCGTGCGATTCGCGTCGTACGGAGCCGCAGCGGCGATTGGAAGATCGATCCAGCGCGCATCGGTGTGATGGGATTTTCAGCAGGTGGCGAGCTGGCGGAACTCGCCAGCACTCGCTACGATGCCGGACACCTCGACACGGAAGATCCCGTAGAACATGTGAGCTCGAAGCCGGACTTTCAGGCGTTGCTCTATCCCGCCATTCCGAAGGAGCCACGGTTGACGGCGCAGACGCCAAAGGCCTTCCTCGCCTGTGGAGCGATGGATCGAGTCGACATCTCGCAGGGAATGGCGGAGTTCTATCTGGCTTTGGCTCGGCTGCACGTGTCGGCGGAGCTGCACATCTATGCGGGCATTGGGCACGGGTTCGGGATTCGTAAGAGCAACACCAGGCCGGTCGCCGACTGGCCGGAGCTTTTTCTCGAATGGATGAGCGTGCAAGGTCTTTTGAAGTAATAGGGTAATAGCAGCCGACAAATCGATGACCGGCTAACACTCGCAGGAACCAATCGCTCACTCCTACTTTCGACGGATTCGCATTTCCCTTTCGAAGAGTAGCGTGGCTTTTGATCAGTAGTATGGACTTCACCCTCCCTCTCGATCGAAGAGGGGCGGCTAAGGTAGCTACCGCATTACTTTTGAACGTGTGTGTCTAGATACATTTCAAGCAAATCTTTAGGATGACCAACCTTATGGACAGACGAGTTTTCCTCCAACGGACGGGCACACTGCTGGCAGCCTCGACGCTGCCGGGCATTTCAGCTTTCGCCGAGGAGAAGCCCACAGCGGGCGGACGATTGGTTCTCCCCATCAACCGTGGCTGGCGATATCACCCCAGCAAAGTCGCTGGAGCCGAAGCCCCGGAGTTCGATGACTCTGTCTTCGAAGAGGTGGTGATTCCGCACACGAACATCAGCCTTCCCTGGCACAGCTTCAACGATAAAGACTACGAGTTCATCTCAACCTATCGGCGCCGCTTCAGAACGCCGTCCAACACGCAGGGCAAACGCATCTTCGTGGACTTCGAAGGTGTCATGACTGCCTCGACGGTGTGGATCAACGGCATCCCGCTCGGCGAATACAAGGGTGGCTTCACGCCGTTTTCCTTCGAGCTGACACCACACCTGCGTAAGGACCGGGAAAATGTCCTGACCGTGCAGGTGGATTCAACGGAGCGAAGCGATATCCCACCGTTCGGTTACGAGATCGACTACATGACCTTCGGCGGCATCTACCGCGAGGTCTCCCTGCGCGTAGTGCCCGCTCTCTATCTCGACAATATCTTTGCGCACCCGAAAGATGTGCTGAGTGGCAAGCCGGCGCTCGACGTGGACTGCTTCCTCGCCGGCATCGCCCCTCACGGAGATCTCGTGCTCGAAGCAGAACTGTTGGACGGCGAACGCTCTCTCGCAAAGGCGAGCCGATCCTTCAGAGTGTCGTCTGCCAGCGATCCTGACGTAGCGGATGATCCTGCCACGAGCGCTCCTGTTTACCTGAGCACGGAGACGGTAAACGATCCCGGAAAGCAGACGATCTCGTTCAAAGAGATCGAGGGAATCAAGCTTTGGGATCTGGCGAGCCCGAATCTCTATACAGTCCGTGTGCGTCTCTTGCGCGCTGGAAGTGTCATCGATGAAGACACTCGCCGGATCGGCTTCCGCGAGGCGATCTTCACCGATCACGGCTTCTCACTGAACGGAAAGATCGTTAAGCTACGCGGCCTTGATCGCCACCAAACCTTTCCCTTCGCCGGTCAGGCCATGCCCGCCAGGGTCCAACGCCAGGATGCGAAGATCCTTCGCTACAACCTGCACTGCAACATCGTACGAACCTCTCATTATCCGCAGTCGCGCCACTTCCTGGATTGCTGTGACGAGATCGGCCTGCTTGTGCTCGAAGAGATTCCAGGCTGGCAGCACATCGGCCCCGAGCCATGGAAGCTCCTCGCCATCGACAACGTTGGACGCATGGTGCGGCGAGACTGGAACCATCCGGCCATCATTCTCTGGGGCGTGCGCATCAACGAGTCTCCAGACGACCACAGCTTCTATACCCGCACCAATGCACTCGCACACGCACTCGATACGACGCGGCAGACAGGCGGCATCCGCAACTTCAAGGAATCGGAGCTTCTGGAAGATGTCTTCACAATCAATGATTTCGGCTTCCCTCTCAGAAAACCGAACTATCCCCGCTATCTCAACACCGAATTCGTCGGCCACACGTTCCCGACCAAAACAACGGACGACGATGAGCGGCAGCGCGAACACACGCTGCGTCATGCTCGTATCCATAATCAACTCGCCTCCGATCCGCAATACGCGGGCGGCATCGGTTGGTGCGCCTTCGACTACAACACCCACGCCAACTTCGGCGCGGGCGACCGCATCTGCTATCACGGCGTTACAGACATCTTCCGCGAGCCCAAGCCCGCCGCTGGCTTCTACAAATCGCAGTGCGATCCGTCAGAAGAGATCGTACTCGAGCCTGCCTTCCACTGGGCCAACAGCGACGAATCGACCTCCTTCACAGAGGCCCTCGTCTGTTCGAACTGCGACCACCTGAAGTTTTACCAACGCAGCAACAGCCTGGCGGACAACCCATGGGAGTTGATCGCCGAACTCGATCCGGACCGTGCGAATTTTCAATATCTGAAGTATCCGCCATTCGTTCTCGACCGGACGAAATTGCAGAAGCCTCACCGGCATGTCTGGGGCGATCTCAGGATCGATGGCTATTTGCAGGGCAAGCAGGTCGCATCAAAAACCCTGTCCGGGCTTGGCGTCGACCAGAAGTTCTCCCTGCTCCCAGACGATACGGCGCTCCATGCCGACGGAGCCGACACCACGCGAGTTGTCCTGCGGGTCACGGACGAGTTCGGAGCCATACGGACCTATGCCAACGATCCCATCGTCTTCAAACTCGAAGGGCCTGCGAGCCTGATCGGAGACAACCCCTTCGGTTTGATCGGTGGAACCGGCGCGGTTTGGGTTCGCGCGAAGACACAGGCAGGCAGCGTCCGGCTGACCGCGACGCATCCTCGGCTGGGCTCTCAGACAATTGAGTTTCATCTCACCGCTGTTCCACCAGAACTGGTCTAGGAGACCTGCATGATCAAGGTCAAGATGCGTGCTGTCAGGAAGACGTATTGGCGTAGCGTAGGTTCTCTGCTCGCGGTGTTCCCTCTTCTACTGGGGGGAGCGGCATTCGCCCAGCAGACGCCGGCCATCACGGGCATCTCGCATGTGACGTTCTATGCCGAAGACATCCCGCATTCACGTCAGTTCTACGCTGATCTGCTCGGCTGGCAGCCTGTACCTGCGACTGGATCGGAACCCGGCCTCCGCTTCTATGCGAACCATGCGCAATACGTCGAGCTGGCGCCGCCGCCTGTACCGGGACAGGCGCACAGGCTTGATCTTGTAGCCTTCGCGACCAACGACGCAGAGGGTCTGCGGCGGCTTCTTGCCCGCAAAGGTGAAGAGGTCCCTCTTTCGGTGACCGTCGGGCGGGATGGGAGCCGCAGCTTCAGGGTGCATGACCCCGAAGGCAACCTGGTCGAATTTACGCAGCAGGGACGACGCGTTCTCTCGCCATCGCCCGCGGCACTCGCGCGCCGCCTGAGCACACACATCATGCACGCGGGATATGTCGTACACGACCGCGCCGCGCTAGACCGCTTCTATAAAGACGAGCTAGGATTTCACCTGTACTGGCAGGGAGGCGCCAAAGCGGGAGATGTGGACTGGGTCATGATGCAGGTGCCCAACGGCACCGATTGGATCGAATACATGCTGAACCTGCCGGCCAATCCTCCCCATGCGCAGCTTGGCAACGCAGACCATATCGCCCCCGGCGTGGTGAGCGTAGCGGAGCTGCAGAAGCGACTGGAACAGCGCGGATGGAAACCTGCCGCCGGTAAAAATCCGCAGGTGCTGGGAGTCGACGGCAAGCTGCAGCTCGACCTCATTGATCCTGATGACACGCGGATCGAGTTTATGGAGTTCGCGCCCGTCAAAGCGCCCTGCTGCTCGCCTTATACAGGCAAGCAACCAGCCCCCTCGGATGCATGGTAAGCGAGACTTTTCAACTCGGAGGAAAGATGAAGCGATACATAGTTGCACTACTGGTGGCGTCTCTGCTCTCGCCTGCACTCCTTGTCGCACAGACCAGCCCAGACACCTCGCAGACCGCAAAGGCATCGAGCGGCTTCGACGTAGTTGCCGATCAGGCGCTTGCGGCCATGAAGGCGAAGGCGCAGACGATGGGTATCGGTGGAGTTGCGGTAGTGGCGTACTTCGAGGGTGACACAATCCAGGCATGGAGCTCGAAGATGATCGTGGTAGGCCGGTATAAGGACCTCCCGACAGCAACCGACAAAGGTTCAAATCTGCTGGGCATCGCCTATGCCAAGGCCTCCGAGATGGCCGATACGCTCAAAGACAGCGGAAGCGGAATCAGGCCACCCATGACCGGCGAGTTCGGCTGGAATGGCGGTGTCATCGCACGCGGTAAAACGGGTTATGTCATCGCTGCCTTCAGCGGGGGCAAATCCGACGACGATGTGCAGATCTCGCGTGAGGGTTTGTCGAAGCTCAAGGCGAAACTTTAGTGGGGTTCATGAGCGTCCATACGTCTCGTGCAACTGAAAGCCGGAACGATCTCTGACAACCCTCCCGAACTCGCATCGCCAAGGCCGGTTGCCACGGCACCGTTGGAGCATCGCGTGTCTCCTTGGTTTTGGAGTTCTCGTCAACTACTTTGACCGGGTAAATCTTTCGGTCTCCCACGCTGCGCTTTACGCCACCTTTGGTATTTCAAACATCACCTTTGGCTATCTCTCCGGGGCCTACAACTGGACGTATGCGATGTGCCAGTTGCCGGTAGGAGTTCTTCTCGATCGCTTTGGCGTGCGGCGTGTAGGGCGCATCAGCACGCTGCTTTGGAGCATAGCCTCCTTCGGTGCGGCAGTGACACCAAGCATCCCGGGGTTCTTTGCAGCGCGACTGCTTCTCGGCGTGGGCGAATCACCCACCTTCCCGGCGAATGCCAAGGCCATCGGCCTTTGGTTTCCCTCCAAAGAGAGAAGCTTTGCCACCTCCATCTTCGATGCCTCCGCCAAACTCGCCTCAGCTATCGGTGTGCCTCTCATTGGTGTCCTTCTACTGAAGTTCGGCTGGCGGTAGAGCTTCGCCGCAACCGGCCTGGTCAGCCTGCTTTATTTCGCGCTGTTCTCAAAGATCTATCGCGATCCCAACGACGAACCTGCGCTGACCGAGAGCGAGCGGCAATACATCGCGGAAGACTTACAAATCAATTCTGCGCATGAGCCAGAGCCAGCAAAAGCATCACTGGGCTATCTGATTCGACAGCGCAAGGTGCTGGGGATGGCGATCGGTTTCGGAGCCTATAACTACGTCTTCTATCTCTTGCTCACATGGCTGCCCAGCTATCTCTCCGCGGCTCTGCATATCGATCTGCTGCACTCCTTTCTGTACACCAGCGTGCCCTGGCTATTCGCTACATTTACCGATCTGATAGCGGGCCTGGTGTCGGACGCACTCATCCAGCGTGGATGGAACGCCAGCCGCGTACGCAAGACAGTTCTCGTCTGCGGTACCACCTTCGGGCTTGGCATTCTCGGTGCGGCTCACGCGCATACAGCCGTTCGTGCGCTGATCTGGATCAGCATCTCCATCGGCGGACTGGCCGCAGCCTCACCGATCGGCTGGTCAATCCCATCGATGATCGCTCCGCGCGGCAGTGTTGGAACTGTAGGCGGCATCATCAATCTATCGAATCAGCTCTCCGGAATTGCCGCTCCAATCATCACAGGCTACGTTGTTGCCGAAACAAAATCTTATTCATGGGCATTTGGCATCTCTGCGATTTATTTGCTCATAGGAATCGGCAGCTATCTCTTCCTTCTTGGCAAGATCGAACAGATCGCGCCGGAGCCTGCTGTCTAAAGCAACCTTAGTTTGTTGAGGAATGATGGCTCCTGTTCAGCACAGCGCGAAGCGCAAACCGTGACGCTTTAGCGTCGCGGTACGGAGGAGCCGTAGCCTTTAGGCTACGGAATCAAGGGCAGGTGAGAATTGGGCTTTAGCCCCGGGCCTTTTGTTCGCAGCCGAAAGAAGGCTCGGGCCTAAAGGCCACATCTTTGCCAAGCCTCTATTTCCGTAGCCTAAAGGCTACGGCTCCCTCCGCCTACCTGACGCTAAAGCGTCAACGAACGCGCTTCGCGCCATTTTGATAACAGGCGTTAGAGCAAGAGAAATGAGTAGCTCAGTCGATATCCAATTTGGCTGGTAGCTGCACACTGGCACGGGTAGACCCAGTAGAAATTCCACCGTCGACCAGAAGCGTCTGTCCTGTCACGTAACGACTTGCCTCGGAGGCCAGAAAGACGATAGCCCCATCCAGATCGTGCGGCTCTCCCGGGCGCTTCAATGGAATGCGATCGATCAGGTAATCGACCCACTCCTGGTTCTCATACAGCACCTTGTTCTGCGCGGTCTGAAACCAGCCGGGAGCCAGGCAGTTTACCGTGATGCCGTATCGTCCCCAGTCGTCGGCCAGGCTCATCGTAAGCTGTCGAATGCCGCCGCGGCTCGCCCCATAGGGTGCCAGCCCCGCATAGCCGAACACGCTTGTCACCGAGCCAATATTGACGATCCGCCCATAGCCGTGCGGCACCATCTGTTTCGCAATCTGCTGCGCGACAAAAAAACTTCCCCTCAGATTGGTCTCCAGGATCAGGTTCCAATCCTCCCAGGTAACCTCCAACGCCGGCTTCCGCACATTGCATCCCGCATTGTTGACGAGGATGTGAACCTGTCCCAGCGCCTCCACCGAGGCGGCCATCGCCTCGATGCTGCCCTGGTCTCGCACATCAAGCTCAAGCGGAATGACTTTTCTTCCCAAACCCTCGATCTCCGCTACAAACGGCAGCAGATCGTCCTTGCGTCGGCTGGTAACAATAAGATCCGCACCTGCCTTGGCCAGCGCGCGACCGAAGTACTGTCCCAACCCTCGGCTTGCTCCAGTAATCAGTGCAACCTGTCCAGTGAGATCGAAGAGAGTAGAGGTCATCGCGCCCTTTCTGTCGAAGAATCGCTACGCGGGTCCAGTACGATCTTCATCAGGTTCGGCTCACGCGCATGGAGCCGTTCGAACCACGAAGCTCCGTCTCTTAGAGGCGCAACCGCCGTAATCAAGGATGCAACCTTGATCTCGTTCTTTGCAATCAGCTCCATCGCTTGCGGATACTCCCCCGCTGAAGCACACGATCCCTGGAGACGAATCTGTCGCGACACCACCTTCTGCAGCGGCAAAGTAACCTGCGGAGAGATATTACCAACCAGCGTTACCGTGCCACCCTTGCGGACGCTATCGATGCCCGCGGCGATCGTCTCGTCGCGACCCACGGCTTCCAGCACTACATCCACGCCCCGGCCATCGGTTCTCCGCAGAATCTCTTCTACCAGTGCGGCGCCGGACGCAAGAAGTGTCTCATCCGCGCCCAACTCCTCCGCCAGTTTCAGCCGCGTCTTGTCTACGTCTGAGATGTACACACGCGAGGCACCGGCCGCACGCGCAGCCTGCAACAGCAGGAGACCGATCATACCGGCACCAATAACCAGCACGACCTCTTGTCCTTTCAATTCCGACACCGCTACCCCATGCAGCGCCACCGACACCGCCTCCAGCATCGCGGCCTCTGGAAACGACAGGTTATCCGGAAGCCGGTACGCCACGCGCGCCGGCACAGTCAGAAGCTCCGCAAAGGCTCCAGCACGGCGATACTCACCGCAGGAGACACCAATCACTTGTCTGTTGTCGCAGAGATTTACCTGGCCCAGCAGGCAGTAATCACAGGCTCCGCAAAAGACTGTCGAATCAAACGTCACGCGGTCCCCCGGAGCAAATCCGCTGACCTCAGCACCAACCGCAGCCACAACGCCCGCAGCCTCATGTCCCATCACAATCGGCGGAATTCGACGGCCCGTCGATCCGTCATAACCATGCACATCGCTGCCGCAGATACCGCAGGCTGCAACCTGAATCAGAAGCTCATCTGGCCCCGGAGTGGGGTCAGGCAAATCCTGTATCGCCAGATGGTTGTACTCGGAGAGAAGCAAAGCTTTCATAGGAATATGATCTCAGTTCCTTCCATCTCGATGCCTGAGTGCCGTGAGTTTTACCTACCGGAAAAGAAAGCAGCCCGGACCATACTGGCCCGGACTGGAAGGTAAAGCTCGAATTAGAAGGTGAACTTGATGGCTCCCTGTTGTACACGAGCTGGCTCAAAACCGGTGGACGTAATCTGACCTTCCTGTCCGCCCTGATTCACGCCTGTCGCGCTGATCTGGTTACTCGAGTTGGGAACGGCAAAAGACGGATGGTTGAAGACATTGAACATCTCCCACCGGAACTGCAGGTTGTACCTCTGGGTGATCTTCCAGTTCTTGTCGAAGCCCGCATCGCCCCACTGTTGTGAGGGACCCAGGATGAAGTTCTTCGGGGTGTTTCCAAACGTTCCCGGAGCGTTCACCTGGAAGGCATTGATGTTGAAGTAATTTTTTGTCCACTGGATATCACTGCCGCGACGAACGTTCAGGTTTTGTCCCGGCGCAAAATCCGCGCGATCCTCATTCTGCAGAGAGCCGGAGTTGTTATTTCCATTGAGACCGGCGCCGATACCGAAGCCAGGGCCAGACATCCAGGTATAGACGCCGCTTACCTCCCAGCTTCCCAACAACTCCTGTATCAGCAGATTGTGTCCCCTCAACGCAGGAGAGGTGTAGATAAAGTTACTTACCGACACAATCGGGAAGTTCTGCTGAGAGATGCCACGGTTATACCGAAGGTTGAAGGGGTTAGGCAGTTGTGGTGTGCCGAAGCTGATATTCGACGAGCTGGCATCGTCCATCGTCTTCGACCAGGTGAGGTTGGACTGGAACTGCAATCCGTGGGAGAACTTGCGCTCCAACGAGGCCTGCATCGAGTTATAGCTCGACGTTCCTACGCTGACCGTATCGAGGATCGCGCCGAACGCAGGATACAGGCTGCGCGTGCCGCCCGTAGCGAAGATTCCAGGGTTCATATCAATGACCGTGGACTGGTGGTAGCTTTCACTACCTACATACGCCAGGGTAAAGACCATGTTGGCGCCAAAGCCTTGTTGTACTGAGAGATTCCAGCTTTGCGTCGTTCCAAGCTTGAAGTTGGGAGCGATCGTAGCCGGTATCTCCAATCCCGGAGTAAAGGTCGCGCTTGCTGGCGGTTTCGTGGAGACCGAGGCGAAGGGCGGAAACGGGCTTTGACCGTTCGTCCCGGGAAAGCCCGCCCATGGATTCTGCAGGGACAGTGGCACACCAGGTGTATTTCCCTGCGTGGTCGTACCCTGATAGGTAAACGTCGGAGCGAACGGACTGTTATCGGCAGTATGGTTATAGGCCGAGTAGATCATCGGAGAAGTGAATAGACCGAAGCCCGCACGGATAGAAGTCTGGGGCAACGACCTGGGCTGCCAGGCAACGCCAAGGCGCGGCTCATAATAGCCATAGGTGGTAGCCATCAGGCCGTTGCCGATCCCAGTGTCTCCCGGAAATACAAGCCCGGTCGGAGCATTGGGATAGACGGTGCTTTGCTGACCCGGTACGAATGTTGCCGCTCGCCCATTGGCAATCTGCGGTGCGATGTTCGGGTCCCAGCGCAGGCCGGCGGTCAATGTGATATTTGGGCGGAACTTGAATTGCTCCTGTCCGTAGAAACCTGGCTGCCAACCGGCGACATCCGCAATCTCTCCAGCACCCTGAAAGATGGAATACAGATCGCCGAGAAGGAAGTCGGCAAGCCCATTATTTGTATATTGTCCGCTGAAGTTGATCTCCGGCGCGGTCGGGTACTGCGTAGCCTCCTCGGCGAACTGGTGCTGAATATTTACGCCGAACTGGAGAGTATGCCTTCCCAGTGTCTTGGTGAAGTTGTCATAAAAGCCGTAGGTGGTACGCACTTCCTGAGAAGGTTCGTAGTAGCCAGTTTGGAAACCGCCATCTGAGACCGTAAAGCCTTCGACGGAGCAGGAGCCAGGGATCTCCTGGACATTGATGTATTTCGACCAGCAGAAGGGCTGCCCCGTGCTGGTCAGGGCTGGGGATCCATTATGTGCGGACATCTGGGTCCAGAAGATCGAAGCCACATTAACGGTGCTGGGATTGATGACCCACGTATGACTTAAAGTCTCGTTGAAGTACTGCATCCTTTCGGCAAACGTATCTCCGTAAGGGGACAGATTGAGCAAGGACAGAATGTTGCCCGGCACATCGCCTGAAGGTTGATTCAGATTATTGACAAAGCTGCTCACCGCGATCCGCTGCGAAGGAGAGAGATCGTAGTCGAGTCTGCCGGTACCCTCGTCGTAGTTGTTGATCGTCGCCGCGCTTGTGTAATAGACGCCGCCATCCGGCTGTTGCCCCAGGGGCAGCGCTGTCTTGGCGATGGTAATCGCTGTCGCGCTGAAGAGCGCAGGGTTGATCTGGTTAGGAACCCCATTCACCACATGGAAAGGAGCGGCCAGCGTCTCTTGCCCGTTCGTCGATAGTCCGCTGAAGTCTCCATTGAGCATGGCGGTGGTGGGGGTTTGGGTGAAGTTGGCAGTGGCCGCAGTCGCGGATCGCGTTGCCTGGTAGTTGATGAAGAAGAACAGCTTATTCTTCAGAACCGGGCCGCCCACATAGCCGCCGTACTGATTGCGGTGCAGGGGATCTACAGTGTGGCTGAACCAATTCTTGGCGTTGAAGGTCTGGTCGCGCAGGAACTCGAAGATGCCGCCATGGAACTCGTTGGTGCCGGTCTTGGTATTGATGCTAACCACCGCGCCGGGCGCAAAGCCATAGGCGGCGCTGAAGTTGTTGGTGATGATGCGGAACTCTTCCGTGGCATCGGCGTTAGGGAATGGGGCAGCCAGACCAAGATAGGTATCCATGTTGGGGACGCCGTTCAACAGGTAATAAGTGCTGCCCTGCCGTCCGCCGCCTGCGGCTGCGCCCGTTTCTGTCGGGAAAGAGAAGCCGCTCTGGAGGTAGCTGTTGCCAAAACTGGCGTTGATGACACCAGGAGCAAGGAAGACCAGAGACGAGGGATCGCGGCCATTCAGCGGCAACTGAGAGATTGCCTGCTCGTTGACGGTCATGCCCAGCTCAGGAGTGGTGGTATTGATCAGCTCGGCGTCGGAAGTAACTGTAACCGTCTGGCTCTCACTCCCAATCTTCAGCACCACGTTTTGCGTGGAAGCGACATCGACAGAGAGTGTGATTCCCGTCTGGACGTAGCCGGCAAAGCCCGTCGCCTGAATGGTCAGTGAATACTTTCCAGGCGGAAGAGGGTTGATGAGATAAACGCCGCTCGCGTTGGTCATCCCGGTTTGAACCAGGTTCGTGTCCGTATTTTTGGCGGAGACCGTCGCATTCGGGACGACAGCTCCGGTGGAATCGGTCACCTGGCCAGTGAGACTCGCGCTCGTACCCTGGCCCAGCGCCATGGTGGCAGAGATCCCGAACAGCAGCAAGGTGAGCGTCCGCAACAGATAGTGAATAGAACTTTTCATTCCTAGCCTCTTCCTTCAAGCAAAATCAAATCAAGAATTCGATCGGCAGCAAGTGGCCTGCCGTCGTAACCGTCTTCATTTCGGTGGGGAATCTCTGCGTATCCACCCAGCTTTCGTGCTCGTATCAGGCCCGCAATATTTCGGTCAGTACTCTAGACCGACTCGAAAACACCCAGCCCGATTGCGACCCCACTATAGGCGCGCGCAACAATTACTCGAATCCCCCAAAAGTTGGATTGGTAACGATTTATCCATGCAAGTGATTTTCGAACGGCCTGAAACTCTTTGGCCTGGGTAGAGAGAACCTGTTCAGCACAGTGCGAAGCGCGTTCCCCGATGCTTCAGCATCGGGGAGTCGGAGGGAGCCGTAGCCTTTAGGCTACGGAATTCAAGCCTCGGAAGAATTTGGCCTTAGGCCCGGGCCTTCTTTCGGATACACGCAAAAGGCCCAGAGCTAAAGCCCAATTCTCGCCTGTCCCTTATTCCGTGGCCTAAAGGCCACGGCTCCCTCCGTACTGCGACTTCTTGACCACCTGACCCAGGGCTCCAGCAACAGGAGGTTGGTTCTACAAGATCCGAATTACGCGAACACAAAACGGGGGAATCATCGTATACATTTGTCGCTACTTCGGATTCCCCCAGCACCTATCTCTGCCCCACCACATTTAGCACCAGTTGATACTGCGGAATAAGGTTCACCCCCGACTGCGTATCGGCCACACCCTCAGCATCGAAGTGCAGCGCCTCAGCCTTCTCTAGATACATCGGATACGTCTTTGGCAGCGGCAATACCCGCAACTCTAACGTGCGGCCCGCGCTCCGCCAATCCGGCAGGGCCTCTTTCAATCCCACTGTCCACGACAGCCCGTTCCAGAAGTCGTCATCGATCAACCGCTTCCCCTCCGATAGCCGCGCTTCATCGCCCTGGTAGTCGATCTTCAGCCACACATCCGATACCTCCGCCCCCGCCGGCACAGGTGGCACCTCAATTCTCCACGCCGCCGCCCCCGCAAACTCCGACACCTCCGGCTTGATCGGCAGCGCATTCGGTCTCCATGAAAGCTTCGGCCCCAACGCCCACGGCTCGCGCGGCTTCGCCTCCTGCACCTTCGTCACTGTGGCCTTCAGTTCTATCTTTGGCAGCACCGCGCCGTACTCGACGAAGACACCATCTTTCCCGTCTTTCGCAATCTTCTGCTCAGCGTTCGGCTTCACCTCTCCCAACATCCCAAACTTCATCGTGGGATCATCCGATTGCAGCGTCCATCGTGTTCCGTCGGAAAACGCATTGGACTTCGTCAACAGCAGCATCGATGGATCGTCCCCGCGCCACACCTGCTCGGCCTCGGCCTCCGGCAACAGCACCAGCCGCACTCCCCCGTCAAGCTTCACCTCAGCCTCAGATGCGCCCGTACCGCGCACACGCAACGTCACACCTGACTCCGAGCGGCTCGTCTCCACAGGTCCTGAAACACCCGTCACCTTTGCGCTCGCATCCAGCGCAAACTCCGCACTCACACCCGGGAGTGCAAAGAAAAAATAATAGGCCTGCCCACCTGTCTCCACGCGCTTGAACAACTGTGCCGTGCTGTATCGCAGTGTCACTCGCTTCTCCGTCGCCACTCCGCGCAGCGGCAGATTCACCGGCCAGATGCCATACGCTCCCGCCGGCAGGCCAATCGGCTCCTCCGGAACTTTCACCACTTCTTTCGGAAGCTTCAACTCCACCTGAAAGCCCTTACGCTCGGGCATCGTCAACCCGCGTACGTAGTTGTTCACAAACACAAATCCGGCCTCGCCATTGGTCCTTGCCGCCACGCGCGCCACACTCGTATCCTTCGGCCCACTCGGCACCTCCGCTGGAGCGCGTGTCGTCATCGGCGCCAGCTCCGCTCCAAAGTCGTTCAGGAAATAATGCACCAGTTTCATCTTCCGCAGGGACTCGCGCTCCTGCCCAAACGCTCCCAGTGGCGACTGAAAGTCATACGACTTCTCCGGCACATCCGTCGCATCGTCTGCTCGCTGCGACTCCTCCAGCGTGATCGACCCGCTATCCGGATTCACGCCGCCATGGAACATGTAGTACCCCAACAGATTCACACCGCTACCCAGCATTACCGGCGCAATCGCCGCAATATCGTCCGCATCAAAGGCTGGCCGCCGGAAGTAAGTATCCTGCCCTCCACCGCCTACCTCCGCTGTTAAAAACGGCGTGTTCTTATAACTCGCCGCCGCATTCTGTCCGCGCCCGCCCACCGCTCCCATGTTTCCCGCAACGCGGTTCCTGAACCGGAACGCATAAATCTCATTGCCATAGAGCGGCTTGTTCGAGCCCTGCCAGGGCGCATCCGGATACCCGCCAAACGTCGGCAACACTTCATCCAATGGGACCGCTGCTCCATCCCATCCCGTCACCGTATACAGCGGCACATCCAACCCGTCCGCAATCGCCATCTCTTTCAACTTCCGGATATGCTCCGTCCCCCGGCCCGACCCTGCGGGTCCCTCGCGATACTCGTTCTCCAACTGGATCCCGATCACCGGCCCGCCATCCTTCCACAACTCGCCCTTCAACTGCGCCCCAATCTGCGCATAAAAACTCTGTACCTCTTTCAGGTACACAGGATCGTTCTGCCGCACCGGACCATTCTTCAGCACCCAATCCGGAAACCCTCCATGCCGCACCTCGCCATGCACCCATGGCCCAATGCGCGGATACACATCCATCCCATGCCTGCCGCATAGCTCTATAAATTTGCGCAGATCGCGCTGGCCCGTCCAGTCGAATTGCCCTTCGACTTCCTCATGATGGTTCCAGATGATGTACGTCTCGATCACCTGCACTCCGGCCGCCTTCATCTTCAAAATTTCCTGTTCCCACTTCGCCTCCGGATAGCGTGAGTATTGAAATTCCCCCATCACCGGAAGCCACGGCTTGCCATCCAGCGTCAGGTACTGAGAGTTGATCCCAATCACCTGTCCCCGCGGATTACGCGAAGATCCCAACTTCGCCGCCACCGGCTGTGGCGCCGCCATCGGCGCCGTCGCATCGATCGAAATCACGTTCTGCGCGCGCGCCTGTATCCCCACCACGACCGCCAGCCCCGCGATCACAACTGTTCTCATCCAAATCTTTCTCATCATTCTTTCCTTCCGAAATGGATTCGCCTTCGTAATCGCATGTACGCGTCGTGCATAGGCAGCAAGCCTCACACGTGTCATCGAACCGTCACGCTGCACAAGCATTTGTTCCGCACTTCGCTCACGCCGCCGTAAACCCAGGCAGCACAGCATCAGGAACTATAGGATTTCCACCCTACCCCGCGAATCCAACGAAAGTCGGACTGCGCTCATTTTGTTTTCATCTAACCGGTGTCCCTACAGATGCACCAAGCCCCGCTTCAGGCCTTCCACTACAGCCTGCGTCCGGTCGCTCACGTTCAGCCTCATCAGGATCACGCTTACATGCGACTTCACCGTCGCCTCTTTGATCGCCAACTCCTCCGCGATCTCGCGATTGCTCTTTCCCGCAAACAGCAACTGCAGCACCTCCTGCTCGCGCTGGCTCAAGTGCGATCCCGGCACACGCGACGACAGTGCCTGGCTCACCACCTGCGGCAGAAACCGATGCCCCGCGTGAACCCTGTACAGCGCCTTCACCAGCGCATCATGCGGCATGCCCTTGATCAGATACCCCTGCGCTCCGGCCTCCAGTGCCTGATGAATATCTTCATCACCCTCATACGTCGTCAGAGCCACGATCCGTGCCTTCGGGGATATCGCGCGTATCGCTCGTATCGCCTCCACACCGCTCTTATCCGGAAGCCGCAAATCCATCAGCGTCAGATCCGGTCTCTCCGCAGCAAACAGCCGCACCGCCTCAGCGGCGGTCCCCGCCTGCGCCACGACTTCCAGGTCTGGCTGCGCAGCTAAGATCGCAGCAACCCCCACCCGCATGATCGGATGATCATCGACAATCAAAACCCGTATCTTTTTCAGTTCCCCATCTGCACTCATCTGCTGTCCCCTCTCACTCTAAGCCGCAACTGCACCCGCGTCCCAACGCCTCGCGCACTCGTTAACTCCATCCGTCCCCCCAGCCGCTGCACGCGTTCTCGCATCCCGACAATTCCGTAATGTCCCTCCGCGACAACATTCTCTCTATCCGTTGCAAACCCGCATCCTTTATCCGCGATGCTGATCACCAGCTCTTCACCGCGCATCTTCAACTGCAGCTCCACCCTTCCGCTCCGGCTATGCTGGACCGAGTTGTAGACCGCCTCCCGCACCGTCATCAAGATCTCATGCGCTACCGATGCCCCCACTGCCATTCGCTCCACATCATGCTCAAAGGCCACCACCGTCCTTGACTCTCCAGCCTCAGACTCTCTCGTCGTCTGCGCAGCCACCCCTTTCAAGGCCGCAATCAAATCCACGTCCTTCTCCGGCTCATGCCGCATATTCCAGATCGCCTGCCGAGCCTCATCGATCGTCGTTCGCGCCTGCACCCGCGCAACCTCCAGCAAGCCGTCCTTCGTTGCAACCTGCTCACTGCCCGCCTTCAGCTCCTGTGTACTCGCCATCGCCTCCAGTAGCGCCGAGATCCCCGCGCACCCCTGAATCACCGTGTCATGCATCTCCCTCGCCAGACGGCTCCGCTCCTCCAGCACCGCCGCAAACCGTGTCCGCATCCCGCGCACACGCACCTGGTACAGGCTCCACGCAACCGCCAACACGATCACACCGCACAAGGCATAGAACCACCACGTCTCGTAAAACACCTGAGCCTTCACCAGCACCAGATCGAACTCACTCACACTCTCCGGATTCGCCGTGTTGAACGCCCGCACTCTAAACCTGTAACTCCCTGCGCGCAGATTTGTATAGGTCGCTTCCCGGTTCACCCCCGCGGTATTCCAACTCGGATCGAAACCCTCCAGCTTGTAGCGAAACCGCACCCCATCCTGAGGCCGCAACGAGACCACCGTAAACGCGAAGCTCAGCCGCACCACATTCGCCGCAACCTTCAGCGGCCCATTGGGCGCAACACTCTGTCCATCCTCGATTACTCCATCCACAGACGCTCTCGGAGCTGGTTCCGCCGCCGTCTCCACTCTCGCCAGATGGGCTGCCCCCCGGCTTGTCGGAAACCACACGCTATCATCCGGAGCCAGATACCCCGCCGGCTGCCGCCCTCCATACATCTGCGCTCCGTCCGCTCCAAACGGCATTCTGTACGTCTGCACACTCAAGGGCTGCGCCGCGCTCGAAGCCCTTTCCATCTCTGTCTCCGCTACCGATGCGATCGTATTCGGCCCTGTCACCCAGAACCGCCCCGTGCGATCCTGCAGCACCTGGTACACGCTATTCGATGGCAGTCCCTCCGAAGCCGTGAACTGTTGCAGACTGCCTTTACCGGCACCCGGTCCTGCGCGATACCGGAACAATCCATGGTCTCTCGTCCCAAACCACAGCGCGCCGCTGCGGTCCTCCAGGATCGACCACACCTGGTCCTGTGCCAACGCCACTGTCGCCGCATCCTGCTCGAACCGCCCGTTCTTCCACCGGCTCAATCCATGATCGGTCCCAATCCACAAGCTCCCTCCGCTGTCCTGCAACAGGCTTCGCGTGCTGAAGAACGCCAGCCCATTCGCTTCGGTAAATTTCTTCGCCCCCTCCGCGCCGATCCGGCTCACGCCCTCATCCGTCGCAATCCACATCGCCCCATCACGACTCTCCAGGAACCCGCGTATGAAGTTGTTCGTCAACTCCGCCGGAGCCGTATAGTGCCGCACCTCATCTCCGTCTACGCGATACGCACCACTCCCATCCGTGCCAATCCACAGCGCTCCATCCCGCGCCCGATACACATTCCGCACCTTGATATTGGTCAGCCCGCCATAGGTCACACGCCGCGCCACATTTTTGCGAATCAGATACAGATTCTGCGCCGCCACCCAAACATCGCCGTGCTCATCTCCCGAGATCGTTCCAAAATCCGGATCGCCGCTCTCCGGCAGCGCAACCACACGCACGGGAGTTTTGTTCAATCTCACCAATCCTGCCTGCGTCCCAATCCATATCTGCCGCTGATCGTCTTCAAACAGATACAACACCGTCTCGCTCGGCAGCAGTCCCTGCCCACTGATTCGCCGCAGGGTATCGCTAGATCCCGGACGTAACGTCCACACGCCATTACCAATCGTGCCAATCCATAGCGTCCCATCGCTTGACTCGAGCAGTGTCCGCACCGTCGCTCGAATTCCCGCCACCGTATGAAACTTTCCCTTCTCCAGATATTGCAATCCTCCCACCGTTCCCACCCACAGCCTGCCATCACGTGTCTCAAGCACACTCTTCACGCGGTTCTGGCTATAGGCTCCTGGAAGCGCAAACTCTCGTTCCGTCCCATCGGGATCGAGCGCAATCAGTCTCGATCCTCCCACCCAGATCCTGCCTGTCTTGTCCTCCGTAATCGAATGCACCGCCTGCGGCGCAATCGCTCCCACATCCACTCGCCGCAACCTCTCACCTGTCGAGGCCGCGTCCATCACGAACAATCCATCATCGGTTCCCACCCACAATCTTCCGCGGCTGTCTTCAAATACCTTGCGCACAAATCCGTCCGTCAGTCCTTCAGAGGAGGAGTAGGCCTTTACCACTCCGTTCCGTAGTCGCAACAGGCCACCGCCCTCAGTTCCGGCCCATAGGCTTCCATCCCTGCCGAAGGTAAGCGTAAAGATGCTGTTCGCGAGTAACGGCTGTGCCCGCGCCGTCACCTCCATGTGTGACCCATCAAAGCGCGTCAGCCCACCTGTCGTCCCAATCCACAGGACACCCTCACTGGACTCCACGATCGCCTGCACCGTGTCCTCCGGCAGTCCATCGCTGATCCGCCAAAGTGTCCGCGTGTACTCAAACTGCTGCTGCGCAGGCAGCGCCTGCGTTGACTCAGGCCTTACCTGTGACCGCGCCGGCAGAGCACACCATCCCCCCAGACAAACCACCACCAGCGCAAACCGAAACACCATCCGCATATCCCACACATACTAGAGCAAATCTTCCTCACCATAGGACAGCTTTGAAAAAGCGGCCATAAACAGTCGCAAAACGGCTTGAGGGCTTACTGAGTTTTTGGAATCTGCATCCGTGGTGTTCTTCCATTTTGCGTCGAGTTGCGAGATAGGAGAGTCGAGATACGAGTCATCTCTCGCCTCTCGCAACTCATATCTCGCGGCTCGGAGCATCTCTTCGGCGGAGCCTGCAACTAGTTTCGTGCAGCTAGTTTTCAGACAGCCTCTGAGGTGAAGGCCCTATTTTTAATTCTTTAGGGTTGTCCTACTTTAGTCGGATGCAAGAGTAACCATCGCGAAAATAGTATTCGTTTGCTTCTCCCAGTAACCCTCGTGAATCTCTGTGGCGTCGAGCGATCCCTGCAGAAGCAGAAGGAACATTCAATGCGAAATCCAGATTGCGTGATTAAGAGCAGTGACAAAGTGCCGGGGTTAAACTTGCCTGGCTTCAGACGGATTATCAGACCGCGGATTGGTCTTGCGATATGCCTCCTCGGTCTTTTCTGTGCGCCTCTCGTTCGAGCCCAGATCGTTCAACCGCCGGAACCAGTTGATCCAAGCCCGATCAATGGCGAAACTTATTACCTCATCAATCGAGTCTCCGGCTTGCAGATGGATCTCAATAGCAATTCCGTAACGGCTGGCGACAAGATACTTCAGGAGACAAGAAGCTTCTCCAGCCTGAGCCAGAGGTGGGCCTTCACCAAGATGCCCGATGGTAACTGGAAATTCAGCAACATCGAGAACAATCTCTGCCTGGACAGCTCCTCTTCCGGCGGCTCCGCCTTAACGGTGCAGAATCCTTGCACCGTCAACACCCCGTCACAGGAATGGACCTTCACGTATGTGAACAATGGCTACAACACGATTACCAACGTCGCCACCGGCAATGTGCTGGATAGCGTCGGCGAGTCCGCCTCCGTCGGAGCGCAACTCAATCAAACGCCACTCTCCGGTTCTCCCACCGCCAATCAGCAATGGTTGTTCCGCGCTGCCTACTGGCGCGGAAATGACATGTCTACCGCTGAAGTGGAAGAGTACGACCGCTCCACACCGGCTGAGAATACCGGAAACCTTCCCTGGTGGCACGATGCCTATCTTCCCGGACAGGACATGCTGCAAATCTTCAAGAACGCAGGGTTGAACTCCATCCGCATCCGTCCAGCTTCGATCAGCACGACATACCAGTACGGAAGCCTCACCTACTCGATGTCAACCGGTCCCTATACCAAATACACCCTCTCTACCGGTACCTCGACAACCTTCCCGATTAACAAGACAAGCCAGGTCTTTGCGCTGACGAATCCGGGATTTGGCGCCGTCGAGTCAGATTGGTCAGGTGTTGATCTGGCTGTGCGTGCGAAGAAACTGGGGATGTCGGTCTTCCTCACTCTCTTCTATGATGGCAACGGTGGCAGCAATCCTGGCAATTGGCTGAATCAGCCTCTCGCCTCGCTGGAAGGTTCTCCGGAGAATCCGAACGGAGGCAACGGCCAATACCTCGTCTACAACTACGTCAAGCAGTTGCTCGAGTTCTATCGCGCAGCCGGTGCCATGCCAGACATGGTTGCTCTGGGCAATGAAGCCAATCTCGGCCTGTTCACCAACCTCGACGGCAGCAACTACACGCCAAACGGGCCTACCATGTCGGCCGCAGCTACCGCTTTCCAACTGGCGGGATTGCAGGCCGTTGCCGATGCCGCAACTGACACCTCAAACCCGGTTCTTGGGTCGCCCGTGGCGGTGCCCCTCCGCTGCGTCGACATTGACGGCACTCCGGCCCTGGACACATTTTTCAAGGGACCGAAGACTGCCAACCTTCCCATCGATGTCGCTTGCCAGAGCTACTATCCCGGCTGGGACGGTGCTATGACTCAGGCACAGTTCAGCTACTCGCCTCACGGCGACACAAACAACAGCTTCAAGAATCCCCAGAACATTGAAGAGACAACAATGAACGCCGAAATAGCGGATCCAAACGCTGGATACCCGGTATTCACCGCAGAAGACGGCGTGGCGTACACCAATGTCGGCGGTGACACTCCGCTGGACGATTATTACGGGAGCCAGTTGAATATCACGCCTAATCCTGCAAGCCGGGGATTTGAGCGTGAATACTATATCGACCTCGAGACCGTGCAGCATAACGCTACCAACCACATGGGCATGGGCATGGACTGCTGGGCTTGCGAGTCAACGCCCATGAGCGGGGACTTCTACTCTGGTACAGGCAACGGTAACCCCGGCCAGTACTGGCTTAGCGCCCAGCTTGGTCTCTTCGATAACTCGACTTCGACGGTGGCCGGCAGTGGGGCTGGTGAAGCTGCTCTCGACAATGCCACGTTGCCGGCCATGATGGGACTGGGCGGCAAAACGGACCCCACGCTTAGCTACATGCTGGTAAGTGCGGTCAACGGAAACATTCTGGAGACAGCGCTGGCATCGACTGCTCCCAAGGCATCGCTCGATGTGGCTACCTATACCGGAATCGTGAGCCAGAATCAGCAATGGCAGATTCTGGCACAGGGCGCCGATGTCGAACAGTACGGCGGGCCTGCGTACAACGGTACAAACGGGTCGAACGGCACCATCCTGATGAACAACCTGGGCGATGGCTATTTCCAGATCGTCAACGGAAACCAGACAGGAGGAATCAACGTCCTCGACAACGGAGGTGTCACTACCGCCAACAGCCCAGTGGTGCAGAACTCCGAAACGGCTGGCGTGACCGCGATCACCGGCACAAATGCCAGCCAGGAATGGGACATCATGTCGGTCGGAAACTGCGGCGACATACCGGCCAACTGCACGAACCCTCCCCTGACAGCGACCGGGGATTACTACATGATCGTCAACAAAAACAGTGGTCTCGTCCTTGCCTTGTCAGGGTCCGCGATCCAGCAACAAACGCCGACCTCTCCCTCCAACGGCGACTGGATGGTGCCCGCGAACCAGGGACAACTATGGCAGATTGTTCCCGTCCATATCAGCGCAACAAGCACCCCTGCGATATTGGCGTTTGCCTCCGCACCACCCACGTCCGTTCCTGTCGGAGGCAACCTCGGTACGATCAATGTCAACGTTCAGAATACGGCCGGGTCGCTCATTGGATCTCCGTCGGAACCTGTGACGCTGACTGTCACGGGTCCTTCAGGGTTCAACCAGACTGCTGCAAGCTCCGCAGGTGTAGCCAGCTTCAACCTGAGCGGTGCTCCTCTGAACGTACCCGGTGTTTATTCCCTCTCGGCCAGCAGTCCTAATCTGGTTAGCGCCACGGCCTCCTTCTCGGTGGTCGTGGCTCCCACATCAATCACTACAACCAGTCTGCCGAGTGGCACGGTGGGAACAACCTATTCGGCCACGCTCGCAGCCACTGGTGGCGTTCCGCCGTATACCTGGAGTATCCCCAGCGGCCTTCCGCCCGGGCTGACTCTTAACGCCGGTACGGGCGTCATCTCGGGCACTCCGACGCAGGCCGGCACGGACAACTTCACGGTACAAATCTCCGACTCTGAGAGCACACCCGCAACCTCATCGGCGAGTCTCTCTATCACGATCGCTCCCGCTCCGTCACCCACGATCACGGCAAGCTCGACCACAGTGACCATCTCTGCGCCGGGTGGCTCCGGTTCAACCACGCTGACCGTGGTGAACTTTGCCAACAGCGCTATTACTTTCACCTGCTCCGGTCTACCGGTGGGAGCCTCCTGCAACCCCGGTGCTCTGAGCAACTCCGATACATCGACCCTTCAGATCACCACAACCGCGGCCAGCATGGCTCTGGTGTCACCGGCAAAGGATAGCAAGGCGCAAATGATGTATGCGCTGGCGCTACCCGGCCTGCTGGCGATCGGTGGATTGTTCGCCACGAGAAAGCGGCAATGGCAACGGTTATTCCTGCTACTGTTGCTGCTCTCCACTGGCATGATGATGACCGCATGCAATGGGAGTAACAACAGTGGCAATAGTGGAGGCGGCACCAGCGGGACCCCCACGGGTACCAGCACCGTCACCGTAACGGCCACGGATGGCGGCCAGACAGCAACTCTCCCGATCACTCTGGTTGTACAGTAGCGGCATCTTCCATCCGGAACAACGCAAAGGCGCTGCACTTGTGCAGCGCCTTTGCGCTTCGCAACAAACCTTAGTGCTTCGGCTCCGACTCAGCCAACAACTCTACAAGGTAGTCCTTCCAAATAGCGGCCGCTGTATGTGTGCCATGGCCGCGCGTCACATCGGAGATGGGAATCAACACGAACTTTGCGTGTGGCATCTCCTGCACCTGCTTCTGCGCGATGCCAAGCTCCGGCGGGTTGATGAAGTCATCCGCGGAGTTGATCCACATCACAGGCACCTTGATCTTTTTCAGGTTCGCACTCGGATCGTAGTTCCTCGAAGCGTCGACGTAATAGATCATGTTGTTCGCGTCGGTTGAAGCGACCGTGCGGTCCAGATACTTGTCGACATACCCCTCCGCAGCCACTCGTGTGGGGTAGAGC
This sequence comes from Granulicella mallensis, assembly GCF_014203225.1. Lineage (GTDB taxonomy): Bacteria > Acidobacteriota > Terriglobia > Terriglobales > Acidobacteriaceae > Granulicella > Granulicella mallensis_A. Next base: position 252,017 of record NZ_JACHIO010000001.1, read on the forward strand.
TTCTGCATCTGCAATGGCGCGGACCCCATGATCAGCAACATCTCGTTTGCACTGCGCAGGCCTTCGACAGGCTCACTCGTGTACTCGCCCTCTTTCCAGTTTGGGTCCCGCTCGATGTTCTCAATCGCCATATAGCGCGTCATCCGATTCCGCCCGGCAAGTGCGACCGCATTACACGCCAGCGGCATCAAGGCATCCATGAAGTCAGGATAGGTCTCGCCCCACACAAAACTCTGCATGCAGCCCATCGATGTGCCAAGAATCAGCCGAAGGTGGTCAACGTGCAAACCTTCCAGCAGCATCTGGTGCTGTGAGCGAACCATGTCGTCGTAGTCATAGTGCGGAAACCGCATGTGCAGTCCATCGGACGGCTTGGAGGAGCCGCCTTGTCCGATGTCATCCGGAAAGATCAGGAAGTACTTCGTGATGTCCAGCGGTTGACCGGGCCCAAAGAGAACCGTGGAGAACTGCGGCGCAAAGAGCGTGTGCTCGTCGCCGCCGGTGCCGTGAAGCAGGAGGACTGCATTGTCGACGAGCCCTGCGCTATTCCGATGCGGTGACCCCAGCGTGAGGTAGTGCAGGTTAAGCTCAGGAATTGTCTCGCCAGTACCGAAGTGAAAGTCCTTCGCCGTATACACGCCCTGCACGCCTTTATAGGCCGGAGTAGCAGGTGTTTGAGCGGATAGGGCCTGTGCAGCGACAAGCGAGGAGAGACTGAAGACTGTGAGTGAGAGAAGGTGGCGCACGCGGCAAACTCCTATAGGCACAAATATTCCGTAGGCCAAGCATATCGCAGTCACAACTGCCGAAGTCGTTCCCGTATCGGGAAAGCCGCTACTCACACGAGCGACTTGACTTCGATCCTTCGGAACCAAATCTCCGCAAACTCAATTTCAATCGCGATCTTCCCACGCGTCAGCGGAATGAATTTGCCCGGATTTTGAGGGTCAGGCTGCTGCAATCCTGAGATCGAATTGACGGCTCTTCCATTCACAAGATGCGCGGCCTGATCTCCCTGCCAGATCACTTCCACAACGTTCCAGTCATTGAGATTCTCGAAGTTGCCATCCTTCTTCAGTCTCCCTGTCACTGGCTCGGCGGCGGGCTGCCCCTTCGCGGCGCGCGTCCCATTCACCGTTGGAAACCCGTGTTCCCTGCTAACGCCTTGCGCGAACAGGCCGGCACCATGATCCCCTTGAATGCCACGGACTCCGCTGACGAGAAAGAAATCACCAACATCTCCTTCCTCAATCTGGCACTCAACACAGGTAGGCCAAACCTTATCGGCACCCACCAGACCGTACAGCAAACCGTTGTCGCGCTTCGAGATACTACGCGGCTCAAACTGCTTCACGCCCCACTTGTACTCCACACGAATGCGAACATTTTCAAACTCCTGGTTCGTCGCCAGGTAGCCGGGTTCGAAGTGCTCGTCCGTCACCTGGTTGCCCAGGATATGAAGCATCTCCTCTTCCATCGTCACCATCTTCTTCGCCTCGGCAACGCTCTTCCCGGACTTCTCGAGCATGGTGTACCAGCCCGTCAGGTCGCGGCCATTCAACAACGAAACCCACCCATCCGCACCGGCAGGCGGCAACGGCAGAGGCTTCGTTTGAGCCAGTGACCGATGCGGTAAAACCGCACAGCCCAAGGCGAAAGAGGCACCAGTTTTCAGCAAATGACGACGGTTCATAAGTCTCCGGTTCTCACAACTCCACAACGTCTAAGCGATACAGGAGAACTCTACTATCTGACTGCACGAAGCGACAACACCTTAGCCATCGAAACGCTACTTGAGTTCTCTCACCCAGATATTGCGAAAGCTGATCGGTTCGCTATGGTCACCGTGCGCCTGCAGTTTAATCGGAGCGGTATCGTACTTCTTATACGTGGGCTGGCCCACATATAGTGTCTCTCCCTTTAGCTCGAAGTGGTTCTGCACCAGCACACCATTAAAGAACACGGTGATAAAAGCCGGGCTCTTCAACGAACCATCGGAATTGAACCGCGGAGCAGTCCACACCACATCGTAACTTTGCCACTCGCCTGGCTTACGCGCCGGATTCACCAGCGGAATACCTTGCTTATAAATGCTTCCGGCCTGGCCGTTCACATAGGTCTTGTTGATGTACGAGTCGAGTATCTGCAGCTCATATCCGCTATCGCCTGTACCGGTGGAGGCCAGAAACACACCACTGTTTCCGCGCGCCTGATCGCTACCCGTAATGTTGGATGGAATCCTCCACTCAACGTGAAGTTGATAATCTCTGAAGGTCTTCTTTGTCTCAATGTTACCGACGCCCTGCGCCTTGCTCACGGTCACGATACCGTCATGAACGATCCACTTCGCAGGCGATTTATCCGAGGTAGATACCCACTCATCAAGGTTCTTCCCATCAAACAGGACGGTGGCATCCGAGGGAGGCATACTGTTTTCGTTGCCCGGTTGCACCACAGGCGGCACCGGCTCCCACACCTCGGTGTCTTCATGTTTCGGCACATGTGCCGGCGCCCCAACCTGCTGTCCCGCTCCCTGGGATGCGGCAACTTGTTGTGCCAGTACCGGAGTGGAAACGGCTATCAGGATAAGAAGTTTGGAGAATCGTAGCGAACCAGTACGCATCATGTCTAAAACGATACAACGAGTGCCCAGCCCAAATCACTCAGGATCGACCAGCAGGACGTCAGAGCCATCCACCGCCCCCTGAAGTAGGACTAGCCCCCCTTCTTGCCGGTTGCAGGCGCACCTTCCACGGACGGCTGCGAGCGTAGTTGTTCTACCTGCGCCTGCGACTCCATCGAGTCCCCACAAGCTTTTCACGGATCGACTTCGCAACATGAAGGTAAAACGAAGTTTACGGAAGGTCAATATCGAAACGGTAGACCTCGCTCATGCCAGCTTGCTGCAGGACGACGGGCACGCCGTCAGGTGTGACCGAAAGGCGCCACGGGGGGAACCCCGTTCTTCGAAGCTTTTTTGCATCGAAATATTTCTCCACCTTGCCAGTGGAAGGGTATGCAGCAAAGATGCCATTGTCGGCACCCTGCCGCGTATCGAAAAAAACAGTCTTCGAATCAGGGCTCCAGATAAGATCATTCACCGGCTGGTCAGTTAGTTTTGACCAATGGCCCGTCTGGAAATCAAGGAGCATAAGTGCCTGGGTACCCGATGCCGTCGCGGCAATGTATCTTCCGTCAGGGGACCAGCGAGCATTGTAGAGGCCCTCGGAGCCTGAGAGCTTTTCTTGCTGCCCGCTTTTGATGTCCCTGATTGTTATGAAGATATCTCCCTGCAACTGAAAGCCCCGGTCAACATCTTGTCCGTATGCGACTTTATCTCCCTTGGCGGAGAAGGTCGCGACCCCGCTAACCTGGGCAGCATTCGTGAGGTTGCTCACCGAAAGTCCGTCCACTGATACCTCACAGATCTGCCATGCCTCACCTGGGATTGCGCATTGATAGACGAGGTTGGCGCTGTCCGGTGACCATTGCGGCGCCCGCGTCATCCTGCCAGGTCGACTCAACTGGAGTTTCTCCGAGCCATCGGGCCGGCTTCGCCATAGGCTTCCTCCCGGAAACAAGGTGTACGCGATCCAATGGCCGTCGCGGGAGAACGTCACCGTATCGGCTGAAAGATCTTCAGGGAGTGGCTGGACATAACTGCCTTCACCTCTCGGGAGTCGAATTAATTCTCCTCTCGCCTCATGTCCGATTGCGTACAGACGTTTATTGTCGTGACTGATGATCGGTGCATTCCAGAAGTCAACAGGACCAGAGACGAGTTCCTGTTCAGTTTCCTTGAGCAGGAACTTGATATTTCGTCTTTCGTCTCGAATCCATAGAGAACTTCGATACCCCTCATCGACGACGTAGACAAAATATTTGCCATCGGAACTCCACGATCCGCAACATACCGTGTGTTCATGGGGACTACCAGCGAGAAGCGGTGTCAAAGAACCGTCGGCAACATTAATATCCAAGAGACTTTGTCGATAGTCGCCCGCCCAGGTTGTGAGGCGGATGTGCTTTCCATCAGGAGACCACTCCGGCCAATATGCAACATTCGGCAGCGTAGCGAGCGTTCTTACGTTCCCTCCCGCTTGATCGGCGAGCAAAAGCTGCCTTCCCTTGATGACAGCGAGCGTATTCTCATCGGGAGAGACCGCGATGGTTCTCCCGCTCAGACCGTCGAGATGGGACGCGCCCCCGGACGCAGACAACACGGTAAAGGGCGAAGCGGAATCCCACGGAACTCCAAAGAGCAGTCTGTAGGGTTCATGCACGATGCTCAATCCTCGCCCTCCCGTCACCGGCGACGGAATGCGCATGATGCGTTCGCCATCCGTGTTGTACAGGGCAAGGTAATTAAGGTTGTCAATTGTTTCATTCACATAGAGGTAATCGCCGTTGAGTAGAAGCGGTAGATGTATGCTCTTCTGCATCCCGTCGTTTGTAACCCCTACTGATCGAAGAATCGTCGGGTGGGGTATGGATACGTGTCCAAGATTCCATCCGGCCAGACCAAGACACACAAGGAGTCCAATAATGAGGGTGAGGAGGAGCCTTTCGCGCGTAAGGAGCACCTTCACGTCTGAATACGCGCCGGGTCTCACCTGCTTCAATATTGTGGCGAAAGGCGACCGAACGTCTTCTCTTCCCTCGTTGACCGCAGGCTTTGAGAGCTGGTCGGCTTCAATACTGGTGGCTTCAGTATTTGTAGCTTCACTACTTGTGTAGCCCACACTATTCGGAACCAGAGCTGTCGGCGCCAGGCGATACCCCTGACGTGAAACCGTCTCGATGAACTCTCCTCCATCCGGAAGCCTCCCCAGGGCTTTGCGCAAAAGGAAGATGGTTTGCGTTAGATTGCCATCTTCAACGATGGCATCCTTCCAAACAACCTCGAAGAACTTCTCCTTTGGAACGATGCGACCACGGGCGCTGACGATCAACTCAAGGGTCTCAAGTTGTCTCGTAGTAAGACTAATGATCTCAAAATCTCTGCGTAATCTCAGTGGAGATCGTTCTAGCGAGAATGGTCCAAAGCGCTCTAAATTCTTCATTTTATTACCCTTAGCCATCCAAACAAGCGTCAAACCATCAATTCCTTACCATTTGAGGACTTGCTAAGAACGTGATGCTACTTTGGGATCAATCAACGTTCGTATTAACCACAACCGTGATGCCTAGTAGCAAAAGCTATGCCATTTCAAGATTTGCAGGTATGGAAGAGTTGAAATGTGTCCTGTATTGATATCGAGATCTGGTACGTATTTGAGATTAGGTGTAACTGCCGCTCACCTATGTGACATTCGTCACATGTCACAAGCGATACGTGTGTCAAGCTCCAAGCTGGATTTTCAGGGGTCGGAGATTAGTTCCGGCCTGTATTCGGGCCCAAAGGCAAAGAACTTTCTCGTAAAGGTGGTCCAATGCACACTCACTTAGCGGTAATCACTGCTAGTTCTGACGATGTAGTAACTACGCGCTGTATGTCTGTATTTGAGGCGGAGGGTCACTCCTACCAAACGATCATCGATCCACAGAAGATCCTTCTTCTGCTTCGCGATGAGCATTCATGCGACGTCTTACTTGTTGATATGGAACTTCCGTCTTTGCGTACCGGCAGGTTTCTAGAGGAGGTGGCCAGCAAAATGGACGTATCACGGCTATGGATCATCAGCCCGATGGGGACGACCTACTGGAGAAATGACGCTGAACGATTGGGAATACGAAATGTTATCTGGAAGCCTGTGCAACGGCATGATTTTGAGCGGGTTTTAGAGACAGTTTCCGTTCGCAAAGCAGCGATATTACCGGCACCTGCCGTTAGCCAAATCTCGAGCAAGCGACACGATACGCCTTGCTACATTGAAGACTTGCCCGGTGGGCGCTACTTTCTGGCAGCATGCCCAGCCATGATGAAACTCTACGAAACGGTTTGCCTGCTTGCGGCAGTGGACGTACCGGTCCTGATTCTGGGAGAAAGTGGTGTCGGAAAGGATGTTGTCGCAGCTCTCCTCCATAAGCACTCGCTACGCTCGTCCGCCTGCTACTCGTCCTTGAACTGTGCAGCTCTGCCACCGGATCTGCTGGAAAGCGAGTTGTTCGGATACGAGGCAGGAGCCTTTACCGGGGCGATCAAAGCGAAGGCCGGAAAGTTTGAATTGGCTGACCATGGGACGTTGCTTCTCGATGAGATCGGAGAAATGAGTGCACCCATGCAGGCCAAGCTGTTGCACGTTTTGCAGGACGGTCGCTATTCGCGCTTAGGAGCGCGCACCGAGTCTCATGTTGACGTCCGGGTGATCGCAGCAACCAATGTCGATATCGAGACGGCGATCGCACAGAATGCCTTTCGGGAAGACCTCTATTACAGAATTAGCGCCTTTACGATAGAAATTCCTCCACTTCGGGAGCGGAGAGAAGAGATTCCCTTTTTGATTGAACAACTCGTGCTCCACCATGCTGGTAGTCTGCGCCGCGACCCTGTTTATATCTCTCCAGAGGTGATGACGTTGATGATGGAATACCGCTGGCCAGGCAACCTGAGAGAGCTTTCCAATTACGTCATTCGTATCCAGGTACTTGGCAACACAGACAGAGTCAAGGCAGACTTGGAGGAGCGTATCCGTGGAACACGTGGGATCCACGCGGCACCTGTACCAGTGGTTGGAGAGGATTCGCAGGAGATAGCTGGCATGCGATTAATTGTCCGGACCCAGAGGGATCGGACAGAAAGCCGGCTTATTCAACAGGCACTAGAGGAATCTGGTTGGAATCGCCGTCATGCCGCTGTGGATCTCAACATCAGCTACCGTTCCTTGTTGTATAAGATCCAACAGTATGGGCTAACCCAGAACCGGCATCACATGACACACGCGCGAAGCGCCTAATAATAAATTTGCTCTGTATTTCAGGACACATCACCGGTAGACCTCCAGATTTACCCCTACAACCTCGGTTTTCCAATCAACCGCAACAATGTGCAAAAACTTGCACATTGTTGCGGTTTGAGCTATGGTTTTCCTAACGCCGAAAGACGTGGTGATACTACCGCCATGTGCAATCAGGGCTTAGGTCTGGATCTTCTCCCCTTCAGCTAAGCGCCCCCCTCCCCCTTCCCCATAGTCTCTTTAGATCAGCGTCACTGTTCCTATACGCTCACGCCTCGTAGCGTGACACATGGGCCATCCACAGTGCGTCACGCCGGCGCTGTGTCTGAAGAGTCTTCTCCGGAGTGCAAATGAAGAACATCACAATATTACTTGCCTGCCTTCTGGCAGGCACTCAACTCGGTTGCACGCAGTCGCTGTCGCCCCAAAGCAATTCTCAAACCCTCACAGCAACGCCCCCCACAGCAACAATCACCACCACCCCCAGTACGGTAACCGCCGGCCAGTCAATCGTACTGAAATGGACAGTCACGAACGCAACATCAGTCACTATCAATGGTGAAAAAAAAGCACTCACCGGCCTCACCTTAGGAATCCCCTCAAAAAGTACTAGTTTCACACTCGTAGCGACTAATTCTACGAAGTCTGTGACCGCCGTTGCGACCGTCACGGTAAAGGCAGCGACGCAAACTACTCCGCCGCCAACAACACCACCTCCAACGACACCGCCCCCAACTACACCACCGCCAACAACAGGAAGTACCACAGCCGGTGCACCGCACATCGACTATACCGACATTAATGTCGGATCAGGAACCGGTGGAGACAATGGCAATGGCGCTTACGTACGGATCTTTGGGGATCACTTCGGCACCTCACAAGGTAGTAGCACGGTGAAGCTTGGGGGCAATCTGGTGACAGACTGCAGCCTGTGCAGTTGGAGCAATACAGCCATCATCGCCCAGCTTGGTAGTGCAGCAACCACCGGTTCGCTCCAGGTAACTGTAGACGGACTGCCCTCCAATGGATACCCATTTACCGTCGCTCCGACGACGATCGTCTTCGTTTCGGCAAAGGGCCTCGACACCAATACCGGGACCTTTAGTGCTCCATTCAAGACGTGGAGAGCAGCCTTCAATTCGCTCACATCCAAGGACAATAGCTCACCTGCTCAAAACGCGATCATCTACCTCGAGCCTGGCGTGGCAGTTAATGTAGATGATGGTCGGGGTTATAACGCTACTGTCTCGACAGACCTCGGAGGTAGTTCTCCGACAAAGCAACTCGCGATCGTGGGTTACCCTGGCGGAACGGTTAATGTTGGCAGTACATCTGTAGCAAATGGAATTCACGGCTGGGGAAAATACCTCACCATCGCAAACCTGACAATCATTGGTGGCAACTCCGCCATCGACGATGAGGCTGGCAATGTCCGCATCATCAACAACAGTCTCTCTTGCCCGGCGCCACCCGCTGGACTTGGTGGCACGGCCTGCGTGCTTGGAGAAACGGGTACACCAACGGATACATGGGTTTTTCAGGGCAACAATGTCAACAATACAGGCGGCAACGTTGATAAGACCTATCACGCCGTTTACTTCTCTTCCAATGTGAATCATGCAGACGTTGGATGGAACAATATTGGACAGAACTTCAAGGGCTACTGCCGCAGCATTATGTTCCATGCCACAACAGGAGCGAATCTATACGACCTTCATGTACATGACAACGTCATTACAGGCGGGTACTGCGACGGCATAGGCTTTGCATCGGTCGATCCGTCGAAGGGAGTGGTGGAAGCCTACAACAATGTGCTTTCTCACATCGCACTTGCATCGAACCCGTACGGTGTTGCAAATGAAGTCGGCATTGCAGTTAACTCCGACCCCGCTGGTTCATCAAGCGGTACTGTGCAGGTTTACAACAATACGGTTGTGGACGCTGGGCAATACACCACCGGGAACCAGAATGGCTGCTTTGGTGTGGTAACAGCAGGGGCAGGCTTAGTCCTTACCAACAACATCTGCTCTCAAACCAGCAGTGCAGAGCCTTACATCGAATCGGGAAGCCAGAACGTAAGTGGGACAAATAATCTGTGGTTTGGTGCAGGGACATCCCCGAGTTGGGATGCTCGGCCCGTCTCTACAAACCCGGCATTCGTCTCCACGACTAACTTCGATCTGCAATCCAATTCACCAGCGCTTAAGGCGGGATCGACTTCCAAGCTGTCCACAACAGACATCTTAGGAGACGTCCACCCGAATCCACCCGCCATTGGGGCCTACGAATAACTCTTGCCCCTTCAGATGGGGAGCGGGTTCTACCAAGCCCGTTCCCCTTTTTCAAAAACCTTGCATCACGCCGGCTCTGGCTATTCTCGTTTGGAACCTTTCGCGCGAAATATCATGACGTACATCGGGCACGGAATATCAATGCCTGAGCTAACTACAGTTGCCGCTCGCACTCTATCCCCCTCGTCTCTATGACGCGAATATCGACGAGGTCCGCCTTCATCTACGAGCTATCTTTCGCTTCCCTTTGCAAGCATGGGACAGACGCACAAAAGATGGCGCAATTCACCTAGGTGGATAGGATCAGAACCGGGAATCGTATACGCATGATCAGATCTTTTATGAGATGCAGTTGCTCTTGTTGCACAAGATTCTTCTTCTGAGACAGACTGCAAATAAGAATGTCTGCATTGTGCGCCTCGATAACATCTACAACGTTCTGCAAAGCTGCCTCTCGATTCGTCGTCGACTCTGTCTCCCCCACCCCTTCCGATAAAGGCCATTCCAAGCCAAGTTGGAGAGTATATAGAACTGCCCCAGCCTTCTCCGCAAATGCCTGGCTATACGATGAAGCTAAAACGCTAACATCGTCCAGCCCGGTTTCAACGTACAGAACACTTGCGAGACCAGCAGGAAGTCCGTATTCATTCGCCCGCACGCCGACTACAAAGAGCGAACATTGGTATGCGGGCAGAACATCTTCCAACAGAGCCTGTGCAGTGAGTTCGGCTTTCGTCAAGTCATGATTTGCAGTAACCACGAGCAGGTCTGCTTTGCGGTGTCGCGCCAACATGACGAGAATTGAGTTGACCGGGTGTCCCTCGTATAAGATCACCCGCGTTTGAATACCAGCCCCGGATAGCTTTGTCTTAACTCGCAACAAGTTCTTCCTCTTCGTATTTCGTATTCGAAGGATCTCAGGCGGGCTCATTGTCGTCGCAGGCTCGGTGGGAAGAACATTATCGATGATGTGAACGATGAGAACGAGAGAATGAAACGTCCGCGCCAGGACTTTAGCGTAATCTATCGCCGCATCTGAATTAGCCGTAAGGTCGGTCGCCAGGAGTATCCTGGACAGGCTGAAATCCTTGCGGTGAGGGTCTAAGGTCATGTACCACCTCATCCGAATGACTCAATTGGAACCCTAAGTATCAGAGAGCTCCACGCCCTACGAGAACAACCTTAACTGTCTCAAGAAGAATTGCGCAGTCTATCCCAAAGGAGAGATGCTTCACGTAAAACAGATCAAACTCCGTCTTGCGCCGCGATTCTTCAATGCTTGCGCCGTAGTGATAACGAACCTGCGCCCAGCCTGTCAGGCCCGGGAGTACAGCATGCCTCTGTGCATAGAAGGGAATGTGTTCTGCCAACAGGCGACAAAACTCGGGTTGTTCCGGCCTTGGTCCAACCAGGCTCATCTCACCCTTCAAAATATTCACTAGCTGCGGAAGCTCGTCGAAGCGATACTTTCGCAGAAATTGGCCAACAGGAGTAATGCGATCTACTTCTTCCGTTGCCCATTTCGGTGAATGATCCCCGACGGGAGATCGCATCGTCCTGAACTTATAAATCTGAAATACTTTCCCATTGAGACCAACGCGACCTTGGCGAAAGATCACCGGTCCGTCATGCTGCAGGACAATCAACAGAGCGACAAGAGCGATGATTGGCGCAAACAGCAGAAGGAGAATAGACCCAAGACATACGTCGAGCATCCGCTTCAACCGGCGCGTTACTATCCCGTGGCTATATTCGGTAGAAAAGAGGCACTGATCCAAAGTAAGATCATGCATCCTTATGCGGCCGCGCGCACGTTCGTAAAAGGTCTGAATGCTTTCGACCGGTAGTCCCTTCAACTTCCACTCCAGCATGCGCTCCAATAAATCTGTGTCTTGTCGAAAACCTTCTGCAACGATGATCCGATCGAATCTCTCGGTTGGCTCCATCCCAAGTGGAACAACTGTGTCCAGTTTGGACGGATGAGCAATCTGCGCGATCTCGAGATTCCATTCCGGGCAATCGATCACTGTCTGCTGGAGTTCCGCTGCCTCTTCAGCGGGTGACAGGATGAGCAGCCGTTCGCGTTCTCGAGGTAAAGCCAGAACGCGAGCCACAAACGCAAGAGCGGCCAGACATATTGCCACTAACAGGACACGCGAGAGCATAGGTGCCGTAGCTGGGAAAGCAATCGATCCGACGGCTAATATTAGAAAAATGAGAGCAAAGGCTCGGAGCAATCCAGTGAGAGTCGCCACATGCTGGCGAACGATCTGCAGATTATAAAGCTCGTTGTAATAGAACACAGCCTGGCAGGCGAGTCCCATCGCAACAACACGCAAAGTTGAAACCACAACGGATGCGACTGACTTTCCCTCCGGATGCATAAAGCTTGCGAGCATAAATAAAAAGGGCGTTGCTACCACCAGAGCCATAAAATCGAAGATCAGCAAACCGGCGGCGCGGGGTGGAAGTGCTTTTCCGGATATTTTCATTTCTCATGCCTCAATAGGTAACAGAACTTCCATTTGTGACTCGACGGCTGCCCGTAAAGCCAGGCTAATTCTCTCAATCTGACTATCTTCAAGTTCGGGATAGACCGGGAGAGATAACACTTGCTCGGCTGCCCTTTCAGCTACTGGCAAATCCCCCTTTCGATACCCAAGCGATCTGTACATCGGCTGAAGGTGCAGCGGTATCGGATAGTGAACCGCCGTCTCGATCCCGGACTCCAGCATCATCGTGCGAATAGCATCGCGATTGGCAACGCGTACCGTGTATTGATGAAAAACATGGGTGCGGTCACTCATTGTCTTTGGGATGACTAACCCGTCGATGTCCCCGAGTATTTGGTTGTACATCGCTGCGTGCTCAGCGCGAATCAAATTCCACTGATCCAGATAGGGCAGCTTGACGCGGAGTATTGCAGCCTGAAGTTCATCAAGCCGGCTGTTCCAGCCTTGGATTTCGCTACAGTACTTCACAGAACTTCCATGGCTTCGTAATTTCTTCAGCAGATCAGCCTGTTCCTTCTGCTTCACGACGATCATTCCACCATCGCCGTAACCGCCAAGATTCTTGCTGGGGAAAAACGAGATGCAACCGAAATCACCGAAAGAGCAAACGGGCGATTCGTGATAATCAGCTCCTAGTGCTTGAGCAGTGTCTCCAATCAAGATCAGTCCGTGCTCTTCGCAAATGGTAAGCAGCTCCGCCATGTTCGCAGGCTGGCCGTAAAGATGGACCGGAATCACGGCTCGCGTATTCGAAGTGATCGACGCTTTTACCTGGGAGACATCGATTGTGTACGAAGTTGGATCGATATCCACAAATACTGGAATGGCGCCCAATAGGCCTACCACATCGGCAGTAGCGACAAAGCTAAACGCTGGCACGATGACCTCATCGCCCGGACCTACCCCTGCAGCTTTCAGTGCGAGAAGAAGAGCGTCGGTTCCCGAAGCTACGCCGACTCCATACCCAACGCCGCAGTACTGAGCAATTTCTTCCTCCAGGGCTGCCACATTCTCACCCAAAATAAAGCTCTGGGTAGACAGTACCTTCTGTATGGCCAGTTGAATCTCATCTTGCAACGCCAGATATTGCCCTTTTAGATTGAGGACCGGGATCACAGCGCCCTGCGGATTTTTTCCCATGAGATTGGGCTCCAGTATTAGATATCGATATTTGAAGGCTGCCAACCGCTTGTAGAACCTGTGCGCCCTCTTCGGGGATATATATGCATTTCGCCTTCCAATCTTCGGCCTCATGACCCTGTTCGGGACCCTGGCGATGCAGCATCTGTAACGTCCTACATTCCCCCGTAACTACAAGCGATGCAATCAGTTGCATATCTATGTGCAAGAGCGAGGGCGGTCTTTGCGCAAGCGTTCTTTCATGCAGCCATACGGAGCACTCTAGCCTTATCACTCGGTGCATTCAGATCTACACACCTCAGAGCATGATTGGCAGGGCACATGCAACTTCGTATCTTCGATCGACAATTTTTCATCGAGACGAGGCGCTGAAACAGATGGCTCGCTATTTAGTTACTGGGATCGCAGGATTTATTGGATCGTCGCTCGCACGAGCACTTCTAGCTTCGGGTCACGAAGTGAGAGGAGTCGACAACCTTAGCTGTTCCGACATCTCAAACTTGTCGGACATTCTGTCGGATATTGATTTTTGCCAGATGGACATCAACGAGACAGATCGTCTTTGCGATTTCATGCGTGGCATTGATTTTGTGCTGCACGAAGCAGCTCTTGCGTCAGTACCTCGATCGATCAATGATCCAATGAGCAGCCATACGGCTAACGCTACCGGCACTCTAAGCGTTCTGATGGCCGCGCAGGCGGCCGGTGTCTCCCGTGTAGTCTATGCAGCGTCGTCTTCGGCATATGGCGATCAAGAGGCTCATCCAAAGCACGAATCCATGTGCCCAGCACCGCTGTCACCGTATGCCGTACAAAAACTAGCAGGCGAAAATTATGTCAAAAGCTTTTGGGCTGTACATGGTCTGGAAGGAGTATGCCTGCGCTATTTCAATGTTTTTGGACCGGGGCAGGCTGCGGACTCACCCTACTCAGGAGTCATCGCCAGATTCATCACAGATATGTTGGCCGGAGAGCAGTCAACAATCTTTGGCGACGGATTTCAAAGCCGGGACTTCACTTATGTAGCAAACGTCGTATCGGCGAACCTGCTCGCGTGCGAGGCCCCTCGCGAGGTCGTTGCAGGAGAAGTCTTCAACATAGGCACTGGCAGGAGTCAGACGTTGAATACGCTTTACGGCACCCTTGCGCGGATCTTGGACTTTCGAGCATCCCCGGCCTACAAGGAGATGCGTGCTGGTGATGTATTTCAGTCACAGGCAGATATCTCCAGAGCTCGCTCCGCCTTCGGATATTCGCCCACTCACACCTTCGAACAGGGCCTGGAAGAGACCGTGTCGTGGTATATCCAAAAGACATTGAAGGTAGCACCAAAGCACTTCGAACAGATGGCTATCAGTCGCTAAAGCAGTTTCCCTGTAGGTGTAGGGCGAGTCACAGTCCTGAGTGCGGTTTTTCCCCAAGAAAAGCGGCACTCGCTTGCTTTATCTGCTCCCAGTAACAGGGAACTACTCTAATCAAAGCGATTAAAATGCATAGCCCCCGTCCAGTGGACGGGGGCTATATCTGTTTCTCTCCTAGTCGGCATGGACCAGAGGCGTAATCCACTGACGTTGCCAGGCAATTGTCTCAAGCAGGCCCTGCTCGAGAGGAATTTTCGCCTCGAAATTCAAAAGCTCCTTCGCCTTTCGCGTGTCCGGAATCCGGCGACGAACGTCTTCGTATTTGCGGTTTGCGATCTCATCATACGGAATCAGTTTGATTGCGGGTGACCCCGACTTACCACACATCCGATAAATACGACTCGCAAGATCCAGAATGCTAACTTCTTCGTTTGCTCCGATATTGATGATCTCCTGATTGCAATTGGACGATTCCGCAGCGGCAGCGATACCACGCACGGTGTCGCTGACAAACGTGAATGACCTGGTTTGCTGGCCATCGCCATGGATAGGAATAACCTCATCACGAAGAATAGCGTCAATAAAGACGGATTGAGGACCACCCCACCAGCTCAGGTTCTGGCGAGGACCATAAGATCCGAAGATGCGCAGAACTGTCGTGTAGATCCCGCAGTCCTCTGCCATGGCCAGCACAAGATGTTCGTCATAGCGCTTAGAAGTAGCGTACGCCCAGCGGCCAACGGTTGGGGAACCCAGAACAGAATCCGCATCTTCAGAGAACGGCACATTTGGATTCTTGCCGTACACATCAGAAGTTGAGGTGATGACAAATTTTGCAGACTTCTCGCAAGCTAGCTGCAGCGCGTTCATCGTCCCTTGTGAATTGACCAGAAGCGTCTTGGTAGCTGTTCCATAGCGCGGAATCTTGTAAGCCGCAAGATGGATAACGGTATCGACTTTGTCGACGCAACGCCGCATTGCGCTCATATCGCAGACATCTACCTGGCAAAAGTGAAACCGGCTATCCCGCAAAGCCCCGTCAAGGTTCTGCACATTTCCGTGCGACAAATCGTCGACACCCGTTACGTCATAGCCGCGACTCAACATCAGGTCAACAAGATGTGATGCCAGGAAACCGGCTGCTCCAGTAATTAGTAGTTTGCTCATTTCTTTTTCTCCATAAACTTCATAATCTCGTCGATGCAATGAGCTGCGGCTTGCCCACCTCCGAATGCAGCGAGGTTCCTTGGCTGTTCAACAGCCCTTGACGAGCGCTCCAGTGCGTGCCTGACGGCCCTAAGAATCGTCTCTGATTCACTGCCTGCAAGTACGTTCCAATCATCGTGAAGCGTTTCGGTCCATTCAGTCTCGTCACGAAGCGTGACGCAGGGAGTGCCAAGGAAATAAGCTTCCTTCTGCATTCCGCCCGAATCGGTGACGATGACATCCGCCCGTTGTTCGAGCACTAGCATCTCAAGATATCCGACCGGTTCGACCAGGTGGATGTGGTCGTGACTCGACAGCATCCTTCTCCCTTCAACTCCAAGTAAGCGTGAGAGCCTCGGATGAAGGGGCAGCACAATGGGTATCGGAAACTTCGCCAGTGAAGACAGAATGGCCGTAAGCCGCTTGAAGGAATCGGTGTTCTCCGCACGATGCATCGTGACCAACGCATAGCTCTTGCCGTCAAGGCCATATTTGTCAAGCACCGCACTGGTCCGATCCGAGCTCGTGTAGTGTGCAACGGCGTCCAGCATGAGGTCGCCAACCAACGCCGCGCGGCCGCCCAATCCCTCGGCCTTCAACTGATCTATCGATGCCGTCGTCGGAGCAAGGAGAAGGTCAGAGACATGATCACTGACGATGCGGTTGATCTCTTCTTGCATCTCACGGTTGAAGCTTCTCAAACCGGCTTCAATGTGAACAAGCGGGATATGAAGTTTCGAGGCTGCAAGCGCAGCGGCGAGCGTAGAGTTAGTGTCACCGTAGATCAAAACAAGATCGGGCGTTTCTCTCATCAGTTCAACTTCAATGCTGGCCAGCATTGCCGCAGTTTGAACCCCTGGAGTTCCTGATGATGTACCAATGATCGGATGCGGCATCGCCAATCCCAGTTCTTCGAAGAAGATGTCCGACATCAGTGGATCGTAGTGCTGCCCTGTGTGCAAAATAGCGTGATCGATGCTGCAGTGATTCCGTGCTTTGTAGGCCTCTATCCCATGAAACATCATGGCCATCTTTACGAATTGTGGCCGGGCTCCCCCAATCGACATAATTTTCACTGAGAACCACCTGACCGAGGAGTAGTAGCACTCAGCAGTTGATCGGCTGGAACCTGCCGAATTACACGAGCCGGCGACCCCATCACGATCGCACGGCTCGGAACGTCTTTGGTGACAATGGAGCCGGCGGCAACTAATGCATCCTCACCGATCACTATTCCAGGGAGAACGGTTGCATTTGCTCCAATGCGAGAGCCAATTTGCATCGTTACGCCCTTGAAGTGTTTAAAGCGCTCCTCCGTACGGCCAACGTAATTGTCATTTGTGAAAGTAACTTCCGGCGCCACAAAGCAAAAGTCCCCGATCGACGACATTGCAGTAATGTAGGCACCTGTCTCAATCTTGCACTTTCTCCCAATGGTCACCATGTTTTCGACTGCCACACCGCGCCCAATAATCGACATTTCGCCGATCGTAACCTGCTCTCGTACTGTAGCGAGATCTGCGATCAGTACGCTATTGCCCACCGTTGCTCCTCGATAAATCACGGCGTGGGTACCAATCAGAACTTCATCTCCAATCGAAGCGGGCTCTAGGTCGACGTGGGAAGCCATCGCGCTAAGTCTTGAACGCAACGGCTCCTTGCCGATAACAACGCCATCATCAATCCGAACATCGCAGCCGATACTTGAGCCATCATGGACAACAACATTATTTCCCAATACGGTCCCAGCGCCGATGGTGACATCCTCACCAATCACGACATACCGACCAAAGAGCACCCCTGGATACTCTGAACGAAAAGTCATCGTCATACAGTCTTGCCTTGTCAGCGCGTTCACAGAGTTGCTCCTTTTTTTGCCTTACTCATCTCTTGAGAATGTTGGCCCACTGTTACCGGATCCCATGTCTGCAAGGCCTTGGATCGTTGCATCTGGTGCTCTTCCGCCGAAGCTCCAATTTCAACTGAAGCTTTCGGATAAATTAGCTGCTTGCCTGCTTTGAGAGAAGCCGGATATCCATGGCCAAGGATGCACTGAGAAAGAAGCCCCAGATGTCCCGAAATCGTCTTAGCGATCCGCATCTTGCTACTTCCCGTACACCGCCGGTGTAGAACAAGTGGTGCTTCTTCTATCTTGCAACCCATCGAAGACGCACTCAGTAATAGCTCGACCGCGGCGACAAAATCCCTCCTGGATGACCGCAACTCCTTGACAACAGATCCTCGGTAGGCACGGAAGATACTGGTATAGGTGTACAACTTCAAGGGTGTGAACGCGCGGTAGAGCCGAGAACATCCGCTGCTGAGGGCAAGCCTCCAGCCCTGTACCCCCTGCACGTCACCCAGAGGATGGTATGGTGACGCAACAACAATATCCGCATGACCAGAAAGAACTCTCAGAATCATTGCAAACAAATCCGACGGCTTATAGCTGCAATCACCATCAATCGTGCAAACAATATCTGCATTTGCATGGCGGAATGCCGTGCGAAACGCTTCTCCAAGGCCGCGATTTTCAGGGTGCCTGTAGGCTTCGTACTCTGCACCAGGAGGAACGGTACTGCGGATCCGGCTGAATGTTTCGTCCTGACTTCCATCGTCTACAAAGAGGTAGCAAACTTTGAAGCTTCCCGACAGGCGGCGGTGCAAGCTTAGCAGCGCCCTGCCCAGGACTTCCATAGTCTGCTCCTCGTTGTAGAGAGGGACCATGATACAAACGCTCGGAACTATTCGAAGCGGAGTTTTATTCATCGAAATCCACCCAAGGCATCATGTGCCTCCATGTTAGAGAGAGGTCTCGTTTTAGCAGCGAACGATCTTCGGTGAGTTGATTCCCTTAGTCGCATTTCGAGTATCGACAACGAGATTCGCACCTTCAACGATCGCTTCGTAGTCATAGTCTGAGTGATCCGTCACGATAACAACACAGTCGTAGTCGCCAATCGTATCCAGCGACGTGTTCTTCATACCCAGGTTGTAGTGACGTCCTCTCCCTACGGTTGGGAAGTAAGGATCGTTGTAATCTACCTTCGCCTGCTCCTGCTGCAGCAACTCAATGATCTGCAAAGACGGTGACTCTCGAAGGTCGTCGATGTCCTTCTTGTAGGCAATACCCAAAACAAGGATCTTAGACCCGCTCAGAGACTTACAACGCCGGTTCAGCGCCTCTGATACCGATTGCAACACGTGGCGCGGCATACCTTCATTGATTTCACCCGCGAGCTCAATGAACTTGGTATGGAAATCCCACTCGCGCGCCTTCCAGCTCAGGTAAAACGGGTCGATCGGAATACAGTGACCACCAAGACCCGGACCAGGATAGAAGGGTTGGAAACCAAACGGTTTCGTTGCGGCCGCATCAATCACTTCCCAGATATCGATACCCATGCGGAGCGAAAGTAGTTTCAACTCGTTCACTAGGGCAATATTTACGCAGCGGTAGATATTCTCGAGCAGCTTCGTCATCTCAGCCGCTTGCGTGGTAGAAACCTTCACCACACGACCAAAGATGTTTTCGTAGAGAGCGCCCGCCAACTGGCCCGCGATCGGCTCATGTCCGCCGACAACCTTAGGGATGTCACGCCGGGCTACGGTATTGTTGCCCGGGTCTTCGCGTTCGGGCGAGAATGCCACGTAGAACACGTTATCGCTTACATCCTTATCGGACTCCCGGGCATGGAGTCCGATGCGGCTACCCCTGTTGAGGATCGGAATCAAGATCTCTTCAGTAGTTCCCGGATACGTCGTGCTCTCAAGGATCACTAACTGGCCAACACGGAGGTGCGGAGCGATGGCTTGCGCCGTCTTCTCAATGAAGCTCAGATCTGGCTCACGATGCTCCGTGAGGGGTGTAGGAACGCAAAGGATGATCACATCCTGATCAGAGATCACGGAGAAGTCTTTGGTTGCGCTGAAACCGCGCTCGGCAGCAACCTGAATGTCTGTGTGAGGAATGCGTTGAATATAGCTGCGTCCTTCGGACAGAGACGAGACTTTTTTGGCGTCAATATCAAAACCCTGGACGACAAAGCCAGCTTCACTGAACAGGAGCGAGAGAGGTAGACCGACGTAGCCAAGACCGATGACGCCAACTTTCGCTGTCCGGTTATTCAGTTTCAGCAGTTGGTGTTCGGCGACGGAAGGGAGTGGGACTGCGATAGTGGTTGTCATGTCCGGTGTTAGGGCATGCAGGATGCCAAATGATTATGACGCTGGAGAAAACCAGGTTTCCCTCAGCTCATTCACTATCATCCCGGCAGATACTAACCGAACAGCAGCACTCTGCCCTACCCCAGTCAAACGAGTATGCAAAGCTTTGCGTGAGCTACGCAATCCGATATTCCTTCGGCGATCAAGTTGTATGCAAACAGGTTGCAAATACTTGCTCTTCTTCCTCTATGGCAGCTAAAAGGCAAAGCTAATACCGCTCAGGAGCGGTGGCGCGGCGACTTGGCCGCCTAATTGCTATCTCCGTCATCAGGATTCTTCTGAAATTACTCAATGGACTTCGGGCAAAATGCCCTTGAAGGAGGCAGGAATGGCGCAAGTCAAAGTTGGAGTGGTGGGCCTGGGAGCGTGGGGTCGTAATGTTGCGCGCTGCCTACACGAACTAAATGAGTGCGACCTGGTGGCTTGCTGCGACACGAATCCTGCGTCGCGCGCATTGGCCGAGCTGAACTGGAACGTCAAGACGTGCGAAACCCTGGATGAGATGCTGGAACGCTACCCGTCTATCCAGGCTATCGTTATCAGTTCACCCGCTATCACCCATTATCCCCTCGCAAAAAAGGCTCTTCTCGCGGACAAAGACGTGTTTGTAGAGAAGCCTTTTACGCTCGAGGTTGCACACGCTGAAGAACTGCTTCACCTCTCAGAGGTCCGCGACCGCGTTCTTATGGTTGGCCATTTGATGGAGTATCACCCGGCCGTGAACTATATACGCGATATCGTTCGCTCCGGAGAGCTTGGTGACATCTACTACGTGTATACCCAGCGAGTGAACCTTGGCCGGATCCGCGGTGACGAAAACGCCCTGTGGAGCTTCGCACCACACGACATCTCCCAAATCCTCTACATGCTCGGCGGAACGCCCACCGACGTAAGCGCTCGAGGACAGAGCTTTATCCAGAACTCAATCGAGGACGTGGTATTCCTGAGCCTATACTTCAGCAACCGCGTCATGGCTCACATCCATATTTCATGGCTCGATCCACACAAGGTTCGCAGCACTACCATCGTCGGAAGCAAGAAGATGGTGGTCTTCGACGACGCGGCCGCCACTGAAAAGCTCCGCATCTATGACAGTCGCGCCGAAATGCACCCGACTACTTCGTACGGTGAAGCGACACAGGTTCGTTTTGGCGACATTCACATCCCCCGAATCTCCAGCACAGAGCCC
Source organism: Granulicella mallensis (assembly GCF_014203225.1). Taxonomy (GTDB): domain Bacteria; phylum Acidobacteriota; class Terriglobia; order Terriglobales; family Acidobacteriaceae; genus Granulicella; species Granulicella mallensis_A. Next base: position 272,840 of record NZ_JACHIO010000001.1, read on the forward strand.
TTGAAGATCGAGTTCCAGCATTTTCTGGACTGCGTCGTACGGAGGCTCCGTCCTCGCAGCGACGCATACGACGGACTGCAGGTAGTTCGGATACTTGATTCAGCCCAACGGTCCCTCGATATGGATGGCATTCCCGTGGCACTCCAACCTGAGGAAGAGAGACTACATGCCCCGAGCCTCCCCTTGAAGAACCGTAGCTGGAGACCGGCCCCTGATGTATCCATCAGTTTGCCTGCCTTCGCCTATATGTCAGAGCTCTCACAAAAAGGCCCCCAATGATAGTGATCACTAGAATGCGCACAGCGCTCACTCGGCCGGAGCTCATGGTAATCGCCTCCGCTTTATTCGCTACGGCCGGTCAGGTGATCCTCAAGTACAGCCTGCATCGCGATCCTGCATCATTTGGCGCCCACGGCCAGGAGTTAACAGTCTTACGGGGTGTTTTGCTCGGCTTGTCTGTCTATGGGATTGGAACAGTGCTGTGGCTTCTTGCTGTCTCGAAACGTGAGATCAGCTATCTTTACCCGCTTGCCTCCATCAGTTATTTACTCGTCGTACTTTCTGCACATTTCTTCCTCAACGAGCCTATCCACGCAGATCGGTGGGTCGGCATCGGATTGATGACACTAGGGATCGGGTTGCTCACCTATGGAGCACCGGAGGAGCAGCCACGATGACAACATCCAGTAAGGCAGCCCTCATTCCCTGGCTGTCATTGGTCGGCAGCATTGTGATCGGTGCCGGCGCCCAGGTTTCGCTAAAGTACGGCACCAACTCCCGCAAAAACGCGACCGGGACTCTGTCGCGATACCTATCTCCATGGGTTGGGTTGTGGGCAGCAGGTTTCGTGGCCGCGACCATACTTTGGCTGATCGCCCTCGCCCACCTCGATCTCTCTTATGCCTATCCGATGCTGGGCCTTAGCTACGTCCTTGTGACGGGGATGGCCGCTTTCATCCTCAAAGAACCCATATCGCGCTTGCATTGGGTTGCCGTTCTTATGATCGGTGCCGGCGCAGCCTGCATAGCGAGGAGCGGACTTTAAATGAGCCATTCAGAGACCAGGGCGTCGCATATCGTTATCGTTGGCTCAGGATTTACCGGGATGGTCTGTGCCTTGGACCTGCTCAAAGCCGGCTACCGCGTTACGCTGCTTGAAGCCGGCCTTGAACCCGGAGGATTGACATGCGGCCAGAACTTCGGTGACTTCACGTGGGATCGGTTTTATCACTGCATCCTGACTTCGGATGCTGCCCTGTTATCCCTCCTTGACGAGCTTGGGTTGAGCAACAAACTTCGCTGGACTGCAACCGAAGTTGGCTTCTTTTCACATGGCAAGCTTTACAAGCTCACGAGCCCCCTGGATCTCCTCCACTTCCCTCTTTTGTCCCTGCTAGACAAGCTCCGGCTCGGACTTGGGACGTTGTATATCTCGCATCTGAGCAATGGGAAGGTGCTCGAGGACATCCCGCTCGGCCCCTGGACTCAGCGAATATTCGGCAAGAAAGTCTACACAGAGATGTGGGAGCCCCTGTTCCGGTGCAAGCTGGGCGAAATGCGCCATTCCGCTTCTGCAGCATTTCTCTGGGGAACGATCCGCAGGCTCTACTCGACTCGCGAAAACGGTCCACAGAAACAGGAAAAACTCGGCTATGTGGCCGGCGGCTACACTACAGTCTTCAAAAAACTCTACGACAGTATCACAGCTCGCGGTGGCGAGATCATGACCTCGACCCCAGTGACATCCGTCGCGTCTCTGCCGAGCGGCTCAGGACAATCCGGCCGCGTCAGAATCACCTCTGGGAACAAACAAAGCGACTGTGACGGAGTTATCATCACAGCGCCTAACCGCGCCATTCTTGGCTTCCTCCAGACGGACGATGTCACCTACACCGAGAATCTCTCCCGCGTGCAATATCTAGGATTGATCTGTGTTGTGCTGATACTCAGGAAGCCTCTCAGCGAGTTCTACGTAACCAACATCACCGAGGAGAGCCCTTTTACAGGCGTCATCGAGATGACAAACCTTATCTCGACGATGGACGAAACCGCTGGGCATCATCTCGTATACCTGCCTCGCTACACCCAATTTGATGACCCTCTCTTCAGCGCTGACGAGGACTCCGTGTGGGCCACCTTTGAGCCTGCCCTCAAGCGCATGCACCCCGGGCTTGAGGATGCCGACATCAGCAGGCGCTTTGTATTCAGAGAGCGCTCCGTTCAGCCCGTACCGACCCTCGGATACTCCCGAATAGCACCACCGGCCGCAACTCCACTGGCAGGTGTTTATGTGGCGAACACGGCGCAGATCATCAATAACACCCTGAATAACAATGCAATGACGGAAATCGCTCATGCGTCAGCTCGGCGCTTGATGCAGGATATCCCGCCTACTCTGGCAGCCACGGCCAGCAGTTCTCAAGCGGACTCGGTTCTCGTACCCCGTTCAGAACAACAGATCGCCTTTGCAGGAGGTGGGCGCTCATGAGCTTTATCGATGCACTTGTACAACATTTAGCTACCCGTTTTTTTTCTCAACGGCCAGCGCTGGCATTCCTGACATTGTCCGTCGTACTTTACCTCCTCTCCGTCATCATTCGGTGGTTGTCCCGAAATAACGGGTGGATGAAGAGGCGTGTTGACGCACGGATTATTCCTGGCGTGAAAGATCCCTCTCAATGATGCTTCATAGCCCAACGACTTCTACGACTCACAGGCGACGAGTTCTCGCGTATCACGAGTTCTCTCAGCAAGTGTCTTCCGACGTCTACGAGATGACTCCGGATGCCTTCTCCAGACAGCTTGAGGTCGCGAAGACTGCGGCGCAGCGGACAGGGACGCACTTGGAAGTCACCTTCGATGACGCCCATCGCTCGCAATTGACGCTGGCGGTTCCCATACTGGAGAAACATGGGATATTGGGGCACTTTTTCGCTCCTGCCGCCTGGATAGGTGCGCGCAAGGAAACGGCTAGTTGGAGAGAACTACGAGATCTCGTTGCTGCTAAACATCGCGTAGGTTCCCACGGAAACACCCATACTTTGCTCACCCAATGCTCTCCGCAGGATCTCTTGTCGGAGCTTGTAGATTCACGCCGTTGTCTCGAAGATAAGTTAGGCAATGCCGTCGATACGATCTCTATGCCAGGCGGTCGATGGAATACGGCGGTCTGCGCAGCCTGCATCGGAGCTGGCTATAAAGAGCTCTATGTTTCGGAGCCGGTCCTCGGGCTTCATCCCATTCCCTCAGCCCTCAGTGGAAGCATCGCTCTTGTTGGCCGCCTGGTTGTGCGCCGAACCATGACAGATCAAACTGTAGCCAACTACGTGGCTCACCGCTGGGCTACAAACGCCAAACTGCTTGCAGAATCCGCAGTAAAACGGCTCCTCAAATATTCGATAGGCGAAGCCCGATATCAAGCCCTCTGGGCAACGATCCTCCGGTCGCCAAATCAAACGACTTAATCAGTTCTCACGATGGGGGCTAACTTGCGTGTCCTTCACCTCATGTCGAGTGCAGGCTTCTACGGAGCCGAGAACGTAGTAGCGGTTCTTTGCTCACAACTCCGGGCCGTGGGACACCATGCGAACATTGCGCTTTTCGATAGCAGCAATCTACCAACCTCGGACCTGGAGAGGCTGACAACTGTCTGCGGTCACGTTCCTGTAGACCTGCGCTTCACGGGACGTTTCGACATCCGTGCCCTCATACGGCTAGCTAGATATCTCCGCTCCGAACGGGTGGATATTCTGCACACTCACGGCTATAAGGCGGACATCTACGGCTTCATCGTGGCAAAGCTTAGCGGTTGCGCGATTGTGGCGACCTGTCACAATTGGACTAATCGAACAGACTCTCTGCAGTCCTATGCAAAGTATGATCGCCTCATACTGCGCTGGTTCAACGCCGTGGTTGCGGTTTCAGAAAATGTCGCGTCGATTGTCGATGACAGTGGCGTATCGAAATCAAATATTCGGCTCATCTATAACGGCATCGAAACGAAGACATATCAAGCTTGCGCTCCCGGAACCGAATCCGGCGTGCCAGTCATTGGTGTGCTATCACGGCTGTCTGAAGAGAAGGGCGTCGACGTCCTCGTCCGCGCTCTTCCATCGATCTTGAAAGACTATGGAAGAGTTCATTGCATCATTGCCGGAGACGGTCCGGATCGCACATCCCTCGTCCAACTCGGCATTGAATTAGGTGTCGACCAACACGTTCAATATCCTGGTTTCTGTGCAAACGTACCGGCTCTTCTTGGTCGTTGCACCATCGTCGCTCATCCTTCACGCATCGACGGAATGCCCATCGCAGTCCTGGAAGCGATGGCAGCTGGCGCGCCGATTGCCGCCTCCGCCGTAGGAAGCATCCCCTATCTACTTGATCATGGGCACGCGGGAGTTCTTGTCCCGAGTGAAGATCCCGCAGCTCTTGCCGAAGCGCTCCTTCATCTGCTGAAAAACCCCGAACTACGCCGAGATCTGGGAGAAAGAGCACGTGCGCGGGCTATCGCGGAGTTCGATGCCGCAGTCATGACTCAGAAATACATTGAACTCTATAGAACACTCCTTCCAGGACAACGGCTTCGGCCAACCGAAGTAGTGACAGATCAACCTGCCTGGTGGGCCCAATGATCACCTCATCCATCGTCGAAGACGCCACAAACGTCACTGAACAGCCACCTCACTTACGCGTTTGGCTGATAGACGCCTTCTGCTATACACCTTGGTATACCGCTGAACTGTCTTGGGCATTGAGAAACACCGGAGTAAACCTAAAGCTCATCTGCACCCCCCACCTGAAGGAACCTGCATTTTTCGCACAGCAGGACATCACGCTCGACCCTGCGTGCGAGCAAGTATCCAGGTGGTTCCGAAAGACTCCTTCGATCATTCGAAGGGCGGCTCGTAACGCCGACGTATGGCGGACGATGCAACGGCTCATCGGAGAGTTGAACGCAGGAGATCAGGCAAAACCTGACATCATCCACCTGCAGCAGACTCCTCTCCTCAATCGTGGCATCTGCCTGGACTTCAAGCTATTAGAAGCCGCGAAAAAGGCTGGTGTCCCGGTATTGCATACGGTTCACAACGTGTTGCCCCATGATAGCGGGGACCATCTACGCAACATCTACGGACAACTCTACAACGGTGTAGATCATTTGATCTGCCATGACATCACGGCAGCACACCGCTTGAACGAGGAGTTTTCGATTCCGCTGAAGAAGATCTCCGTGATCGGCCATGGGCCTCTCTTCGCCCCTGCTCATGCCCCTAAGGAGTGGGAGATCCACAATGCACGCCGGCTATTGAATCTGCCCGAGAATGCATCCATCGTTTTGTGGCAAGGCATACACGCACCCTATAAAGGCGTAGACGTGCTTCTTGAGGCCTGGAAGCTCGCCCTGGCCCAGGGTCTCCAAGACGTCGTGCCTTCCCCACTCCTTCTGATTGCTGGCTCCGGACCGAAAGACTTCGAGGCCACTATCCGTCTGGCCGCCCAGCATCTTGGGGGCACCGTTAGAGCCGACCTGCGCTATATCGAAACTCGTGAATTGCCTCTGTACTACACAGCCGCCGACATACTGGCTTATCCGTATCGAGCGATCACTACAAGCGGAGCCTTGCTCACCGGCCTGACCTACGCCAAACCAATCATCGCCTCTCGATTGCCCGCGTTTGAAGGCTATCTTGATGACCGGGGAAATGCCATCCTTGTTGAGCCCGGCAACGCCGAACAGCTCGGAATGGCAATTCTATGTCTTCTCAAAAGCCATGCCGCAGCAAACATTGGGAATGTCGGAGGTGAGGCTGTCTGCTACTTACAGCTAAAATCCGCTGCTCTCAAAAACACATCCAGATACATAAGCTGGGGCCAGATTGGAAATGACACAGTAGCCGTCTATCAACGCTGTGTTGCATCTTCCCGCAGATAGATCAAAGCATGTGCAACGTATTGCATAGTGCAGCTGCAAATAGGTCTATTTACAAGCACTCGACGTGAATGTCCCAAGCTTTTCCCAGGTTTAATGTTTGGTCAGCGAATTGCCTCCATCCATCTCATCAAGAGGGAGCAAAGCGTATGAAGGTCCAGAGAAATGACTTGGGTAAAGCCGCAGCGCTACTCGCACTTTATCTCCTGTGCCACGCTGTCGGCGCACAGTCTCCTCGAGTTGAAACACCCGGATCGCATGCAATGGCCAGCGGCAGCAAGGCTACCGCAAGTTCAAACGCATCTACCACACCCCTCACCGTCGTAGATCTCCCCATCGTAGAGCCCTACAAGATTGGCTGCGGAGACGTATTAAATATCTCGGTTTGGAAAGAGCACGACCTTAGTCCTACGGTGACAGTTCGCCCTGATGGAAAGATCTCGATGCCTCTGGTCGGCGAGATGACCGTGACCGGACTGACACCCAACGATATTGAGCAACTGTTACGGACACGCCTCGCTAGCATCGTGGTAGATCCAAGGGTTACAGTCACAGTCGCGGAGATTCACAGCCGGATGGTCTACATCACCGGCGAGGTAGCACGCCCAGGGGCCTACCCTCTCAACTCACCTCTGAATGTATTGCAGCTTATTGCGCAGGCTGGGGGGCTCACCCAATTTGCGGCTCGTAAAAAAATCACGGTCATTGCACCTAACTCATCTGGGGCCGGCGTAAGGCTTGACTACAACAAGCTCATTCATTCGCCTAACTCCAGCCAGGCCATGTGGCTTACACCGGGAACGACGGTGGTTGTTCCATGAACAACCACCAACATCGTCGTCACTCCTGGAGCAGTCTCGGAGGGCTGTCTATTTCTTTGCTAGCGCTCTCTAGTGTTGCGATATCGGCAGCGCAGTTGCCTGTAATTGCCGATACCCACAGCATGCCTCGTGTCGCCGAGGGAAGCTACTACACGATGCAATGGTTAGAGCCATCGCTATCGGTGAGCTCCGGATATGACACCGCCGCCGATGACATCCCGGATGCATCGGGAGGTTTAGTCACGGTAGAAGGAAAGCTCGGTGTTAATCTTCGACACGAACGGTCGAACCTGATGCTCCAACACGACGGTCAGGTCGTCGACTCAATCGATACCGGCATTGGCGTACAGCAGTATCAGAGAACATCCTTAGTCTTTGCGGATCGGGCATCGCGTTCTACCTCGTGGAGCTTCCTGGCGGAAAACGGCTATGGGTCAGACGCGGCACGCGATGTCGGCAACCTGAATACCGCAACGCTGAATACGGTCAAAGTTCCCGACACCAACACAGTCGCCTTCGGCAACGTGACCGGCAACACTCTCACTGACCGTGCCCTCCTTGCTCTCGATCATCAACTGACCGCGGTGCGGACACTGTCGCTTGGTGGTGATGCGACCTTTCATCATTACTTTGATCAGGGCGTGTCCGATCAGCGTTACAGCGTCAATCTTGGACTGCGGACGGATCTTAGGAATGACATCACCGTCGGTGTCAGAGCAGAGGGGGTTCGAGAAAGCTACAACCATCTGGACTGCACAACGGCATCGATAACGGCATTTACAGACCTTTCTTTCAATCGAGACACACTCCTGCAGGGAGGCATCGGACCGATCCTGGGCTCAGCTGAGTGCTCAGGAAACTATCAGTACAACGTCACGCTAAGTAAGAGCACAATGCGTGGAACGACCGTCTATCTCGGCAGTACGCGCCAGGTCAGCGATGGATTCGTGAATCAATCCACGTGGGAAACCGCAAACTTCGGTGGAGTCTCTTTGGGACAAACACGAACTGCATTAATCAATTTAGACGCAGGTTATGCACATTATGAGATCGGTAATCCCACGCCGGCCAATCCCAACCTTCATGGCTATTTTGTTTCCGGTGAGCTCCGGCACCGGCTCAGCAATGATTCCGAATTGTCATTAACAGCACGGTACTTCTCTCGTGGCCCCAGCCCAGTAGAGCTTTCCCGTGGAGTCTTCTTACTCACATACCGCTGGGCGCGGGAAGAGCGGCCAACGAGAACGTTCGATTCTGGAGGTAGGTAATGAGAAATTCTAGTCCTCCCCTTGAAGTAGGGATAGCGCGATGGATTGAAGTGATGCGGAGGAATCTGCTTCTTGCTTCTATCGTTGCACTTGGAGTCTTCGGCATCGCGGCTGTGGTCATCGCAAAGCTTCCAAACGTTTATCGTGCGGAGACCCGCATCCTGGTTAATCCTCAGCGCATTTCAGACAAGTACGTAAGCTCGACTGTTTCGATGGGCCCTGCGGAGCGCCTCAATACGCTTAGCCAGCAAATTCTCAGCACATCACGGCTCGAAGCCATCACAACCGAGCTGAATCTTTATCCCAAAGAGCGGCAGGCGTTAGGGCGCGATCGGGTGATAGATCTCATGCGGCACCACATCACCATCGATCTGAAACAAAGCTCTGACGGTCCAAGCGCCTTCACGATCTCATACACAGGTGGCTCCGCTCAGGAGGTTGCCACCGTCACCAATCGTCTCGCCGCATCCTTCATCGATTGGAATCTTCGCGACCGGGAGCAGGAGGCCCAGGGCACGACGTTGTTTTTGGAAAAAGAGTTAGCAACCAGCAAATCTGAGTTAGACGCCCTCGAAGAGCGGCTAAGGGTCTACAAGGTGCAGCACCTCGGCCAGCTTCCCAACGAGCTCGACGCCAACCTGCAGACGCTCTCACGTTTACAAGTTCAGCTCCAGGCAAACTCCGACGCTCAAAACCGGCTTGACCAGCAAGCTCTGCTGTCCAGATCCGGATCGTATGATGCTTCGGGCGAACAAGGCGAAAATCCGCAGGCCGGCCTCCGTAGTCAGCTCGTCGCCCGTGACGTACAGGCTCATCGTGACCTTGCCGAGTTGCATTCCCACTACACAGCTGCTCACCCGGACGTTATCAGCAAAGAAGCGGAAGTAGCTTCGCTAGACGCCCAACTAACACAAACTCCAGCGTCGGTATCGAGCAGAACCAGGCGCTCTGGTTCCGTTGCCTCTCCCGCCGATGCGCAGGAAACCTCAATCCATCACAGTAGGGATCACCTCGCTGCCGAGCAGCGCCAGATAGAGTCATCGATTAATAACTATCAATCTCGAGTCAACGGTGTTCCAATCCGCGAACAAGAGATCTCACAACTGCTTCGCGACTACGATACCGCGAAAGAGCACTACCGTTCCCTGCTCGAAAAGACTTACACGGCGCAAATGTCTATGGAACTGGAGCGTGGCCAGGAGGGCGGCAGCTTTACATTGCTCGATCCTGCGCAGGTACCAGATGCGCCGATTGGACCGAATCGTCCTGTCTTGTATTCGATGTTCCTGGTCGCATCCCTTGTGGCTGGTCTTCTAGTGATCGCTCTTCGCGAGCGGCTGGATAGCACCGTCAAGTCGGACGGAGAACTTCATGACATCTTGCCCCACATCCCTGTATTGGGACTCATCCCTCGTATATCCAAAACCATTGTCAACCGCTCCCCAGCGCAACCAACTCTTCGGAGGGCCTCATGATCACTCTCAACCTCAGGGAGTATCAAACCATTGCACCGCATCTGGTGATCGCCTCGGCGTCGAACGGAGACGCGGGATCGCCCCACAAACATCAGGACACAATCGTTGACCGCCCTGCCGGCGATCGATCCGATGCGACCAATTGGCTGAACATGGTTCCGAAGCTGGAACGCCCGCCGCAAAAACACAGGACAACTCTCGCCTTCGAGTCCGGCGCAGACAGTCGCGCTTGTGAGCAGTTTCGCCTCATGCAGCATCGCCTTGTCACTGCCAGGCCGACGGGTGGCGTTGTGCTGATTACCAGCCCCGGTGCTGAAGATGGCAAGAGTCTTAACTGTCAAAATCTGGCGTGGGCGCTGGCGGAGGCCGGGCACAAAACCCTTCTGTTGGATCTCGATCTACGACGCCCGTCGCTACTGACGTCTTTAGGCGGTGTCTGTCCACAGAGTATCGAGCAGGTCCTTAAGGGAGAGGTCACGCCCGAAGCAGCGATTCGAGCAGTTGGCGATCTGCCGCTTTACATTATTGGTCTCGATAAAGCGGTATCTAAACCAGTCCCGCTCTTGAGAGCACCGGAACTATCGAATTTATTGAAGTGGGCCCAGAAGAACTTTCAATGGGTTCTCCTGGATGCGCCGCCCGTTCTCCCCGTTGCAGACGTTGAACAGTTGCTTCCACGTGCAGATCTCGTACTTATGGTCGTTCGCGAACGTGTTACTCGACGGGCAGCGGTGCAACGCTCTGCTGAAATGCTCGGCGAACATCTCAGCTCTTTAATCTTCAACGATGTCACCATGTCCATCGCCGCTGGCTACGGAGCCAACTACGACCGCGGCTACAGATAAATCTTTCAACGACCGGTATCCGGCCGTAAGTCACAGCAATTCGAGGCGCCAAATGAAAGCACTCATTAACACCTTCATACGGGTCACATCCATCCGCAACGGAGGCATCCTAGCCGCACTCCTGGTTCTACTGGGCATGGGGAGCCAGGTCCTGGCTCAAACTCAAGACCTGACCGTCGTCGTCCTCGTCAACTCCACGGCGACGAGCGACTACAACACCAATAAAACTACGCCGGGCACCTATCAAATGGGGCCGGAGCGCTATTTCGTCCATCTTCAGATACCTTATCGAATTATCGATGTTAGCCAGACCGCTCCTCCCGATCTCACAACCGTTCAGCTCATCATCGCCGGCCACGCTCATCTCTCGCTCAACGCCACCTGGCAGAACGCCATCGCGACGGCAGTGCAGGGCGGCACCGGCTTCGTGAACCTTGATACCGACCCTTCGGTCGGACTTCAATCCCACATTCAGAGGATCTTTGGAGCCACCGGCTCTACTGTCGGCGATGATCAAACAAGTGTGGTCATCCCCGCCGCAGTGCAAGTCGGCGGAGCCACGCCACACTACATCGCCGCACTTCAGATGCACTGGGCAGGCGATCCCGCTGGCGACATCACCTACACGTACCACGGCAACGGTGTCACCGTCGTTCCGTCTGATGCGACGCTACTCACCGGCGCCACGGGAACAGTCGTCGCTCGTCTCGGCACGGATCCGCTCATCATCGCCACGACCTTTGGAGCAGGTCGTGCCGTCGACTTCACTGACTACGACTACATGCGCCAGGATCGCTTCGGCTTCGTCGAAGGTGCCGACGATCTCTTCTGGCGGAGCATCGTCTGGGCAGCTCGGAAACCATTTGTTCTTCGTGGATACCCACGTCTTTCCGCCATCCAGATGGATGACAACGAGACCGGCATCATGTCTCGCATTCCTGATATGTGGAGCACCACGCTTACTGGAGCCGTCGCAAGCGATGGTACAGGCGGCCCATGGAAGCCGCAGATTAACATGCAGCTATCGGGACTTACTGGGCCTGGCGGTGAGCGCGCGCAGATGATCACCGCTATCCAGGCCGGTCAAGTACACGCCTCAGCTCACGGATTGAACTATGGCTCCGGCGGAGATTTGTACTGGAATCTCACCGTCCCCAACACAGACGCGCAGTGGCAGGCAAACGTCACCTCAGCGCTGCAGTGGATCACCGAAAATGGTGGAACCGATACGTTCCCAACCCTCAGCCGTTCGATGGTGGCCCACTACTGGGACATCTCCAACAACGCCGGCTACGAGATGTACAACAGTCTCGGGATACGTTACGTTACCTCGCCACAGGCTCCCGGGGCATACTATTTCACAGTTCCTAAAACACCCGCGCAACGTATACCGCTTGGTCCCTTCCGCATCTATGAGCAGCCGCCCATCTATACAGGAGATGAGGAAGAGACCTTCCCTTTCTTCTTTGCCGACGACCTCACCATCGGCAGCGTGAGCGGAAAGCCCGCTCAAACCTTCTTTGCCTTCGGCAGCCAGGTGGGCTTGTCCGCGGGGCGCTTCGCACGTCCCGATGCGCTTTGGCCCAGCACAACCAACGACTCCACCGTGGCCCAAAGCCTCAATCAGTGGGAGTACTACATGTGGCGCTTCTGGTCTGGGATGGCACCGGTTCAGATCTACACGCACGATGGCGATAACCTGGAATACTCCACCGTCGCAGATCGCCAGTCCTTCATAAAGCAGTTGTCCCAGTGGTTCAGCACGAACCACGGCCAACATACTTTTATGGACAACATGGGTGACTATCTGCGCGCACGCAATCATTCACTGCTGTCGACTGCCTCACTCAACAGTACATCGATTACGCTGAACTTCACCGGGGCTGCAACAGATGCCGATGGCCATCTCATCGACACCAAAACTTACATCTTCTATGGAGATAACGAAGGAACATTTCTCGATATACCAGGCTTCGCCAACGGCGCTACCTACAGCTTCCCCAACACGTATCCGGCCAAGCTTCAGCTTGATCCGCTCACGCTTTCGTTCGCCGCAACCACAGGCACTTCCGCCCCAAGTCAGACGATCACAGTAGCGAATGCCGGTTCTGGTGCTATCAGTTGGACCGTAACCAGCAACGCCGCCTGGTTGACTGCGACTCCGAGCAGCCGTACATCGGCCGGAACTACTGTAGTCAGTGTCGCCAGCAGTACTCTTGCCGCCGGCACCTACACCGGGACACTAACGTTCACTGCAACCGGCGCGCTCAGCAGCCCGCAGACGGTTCCAGTTACGCTTGTGGTCGCCACACCATCCCTTGTTCCTTCTCCCACGTCCGTTTCCTTTAGTGGAACCGTTGGCGGCGCTGCTCCGACTGCCCAGACTGTCGCCATCAACAATCCAGCCGGAACAAGCCTCACATGGACCGCCAGCTCCGATTCAACATGGCTCAGTGCGACTGTAGTTACTGCCGGAACACCGGGCTCAATTTCGGTGTCGGTTGTACCAGGCACGCTTACGCTTGGCACTTACACAGGTAACATCACGCTCACACCATCGTTGAAGACCATAGCAACCGTCAAGATCCCCGTCACCTTCCTGCTGTCTGGCGTGATCGATGCGCCATCAACAGCAAACCTTAACGCCTGGACAGTGTCTCCACTCGGCAACTCCGCCGGCTGGACATCCTCTGGTGGTTCCATTCACTACAACGGAGGCGGCGAATCCCAGTTGTACACCGGCTCCTCAACCTGGACCGACTACGACCTCAACGTAAACCTGACGCTCGCTAACCTGTCGGATTATCCAGGCGGCATTCGGGCCCGCGTCAATCCAGCGACCGGGGCAGGATATGCGCTCTGGATGTATCCGGCAGAACACACTCTCACGATATACAGCGTTGTTAACTGGGCGATCGGCAACGGATATACCACGCTGTCCAGCACAAGTAACATCACGTTCGACACCAACCCGCACACACTCCGCTTGAGTGTCCACGGCACGCAAATTTCCGCTTACTTTGACGGCGTTCAGGTTCTGACCGTCGCCGATAGTACCTACTCTTCCGGAGAGATTGCGCTCGATCCATCCAATCAGCCACTGGCCTACAACAGCGTGACTGTAAATAGCACATCAACGCAACCTGCATCGTTCTCGGCTTCGCCCACGCCTCTTAGCTTCACCGCAACGGCCGGCACGGCGAACCCACCAACCCAAACGGTAGCACTTACCTCTTCCCCTTCTCCTGTTACATGGACAGTCACAAGCAATGCAAGCTGGCTAACCGCATCGCCTACTTCAGGAACCACGACACCAGGCAGTACTTCGGCAGCAGTCAATATCTCTGGACTCACAACAGGAAGCTACAACGGCATACTGACCTTCACCCCGTCAGCGGGCTCGCCGGTCCAGGTACCCGTCACACTCACGCTCACGGCAACGTCGTCCGCAACGCTCGCCGTAACTCCAACAACGCTGGATATCTTCAGCGCTGTCGGTTCATCCCCTCCACCAGTCACGCTTACGGTCGCCAACACGGGTACTGGGAGCATGCCTTGGACAGCTTCGAGTAATCTCGTTTGGCTAACACCTTCGCCTGCCAGTTCGAGCGGAGCGGGACCCCTGACACTGACGCCATCCACTGGAAACCTACCCAGCGGTAACCAAATGGCAAATGTAACGGTAACGGCTCCGGGCGCTGCAATGAGCCCCATCACCGCGACCATCACACTTCACCTCGGTACGTTGATCTTTAGCGACAACTTCGCCAACGGATCTACACAGTGGTCTCCGTCTCCTCTTGGTCTGGCAAGCAACTGGACCGTAGCAAACAATGCCTTCAACTACAACGGCAACGGTCACACGCAACAGTATGCGGGCAGCCAGTCGTGGGCGAATTACATCGTCTCCACAGGCTACAAGCTCTCAAATCTCTCGGACTACCCGGGCGGTCTGCGAGCACGCGTGAATCTCACCAGCGGTGCTTCCTATACGGCATGGGTCTACCCTGCCGACCACGTCATCAAGCTGTTCCTGACCAGCGGCTGGAATATCGACACAAGTCCACTCACGCTCCTGGGCACATCGCCGGTGATCTTGTTCGACACGAACGTGCACATGCTCCGCATCGCCGCGATCGGCAATCAGATCACGGTCTACTACGACAACACCGCGGTCATCACGGCCACGGATTCCACTCTACCGACCGGAGCAATTGCGTTGGATGTCTCATCGCAGCCGGTCAGCTTCAGCACCGTAAGCGTAATTCAGCAGTAACGTAACCGGCGGAGGCCAGCGGCATGAGCAACCCGACCCAATTGAAAACCGAACCGGAACACCAATACCAAGCCGGTTCGAGTGGATCGGGTGCTCAGCCGCGAGTGCTGGCACCGATCATCGTGTCCGCCCTCCTCTCTTCCGCCTGGATCTATCTGGCCTTCTTCAAGCCGTTACCTCGGGTAGAAGGTCTCCTCTTCACTTCGCTCGCCGCGCTGTGGTGCGGCGGACTCTTCACCGCAGTAACCGCAAGCGCACGTTACTGGAGCCCACAGCCTGCTTCCCTCGGTCCTCTACGTACTGACCTCGCCAGATGCTCATTTGCCTCCGTAGTCTTTCTTATATTCATCCCCGAATACGTTGCGCGTGTTCCACCAACCGCTCTCCGCTCCAGCCTGCTTCTGGCATCCGTCGCTATACTCTGGATTACCCTCTGTATCTGTAATATTCAACGCGCGCGCGGAGAGCGACTCCAAGCAAAAACTGCACACGCGTTCGGGCTTACAGCGATCGCCGTTTTGTTTACCGCAGTCACGGCTTTGGCGATTCGAAAGTATTGGGCTTTCTCTTACGTTGGCCAGGACCTCGCCTACTTCGGCCAGTTGATGCACACTACGCTTCACGGTCATCTGTTTTGGGGAAACTTACTCCAGGACCTCCTTTATTCCCGCCCAGTCACGACTGATTTCGCCGGTCACAACTCGCCGATCATGTTTCTCCTGCTACCGTTTTACGCAGTCGCACCCAGCCCGGTCACTTTGATCGTCGTTAGAAATATAGTTCTCTTTAGTTGTGCCCTACCTGTATTCCTTATTGCACGCAGCAGGATGTCCACCACCACTGCGTATCTGTGGGTCTTCGCATTTCTACTCACACCCGCCATCCTGTATCAGTCAGTCTTTGACTTCTATCCCCTGACTTTGGTCGCGCTTCCATTACTCTTCGCAATTTATTTCTTTCTGGAAGACCGCTTCATGGCTTTCACGATCGCGATCGCACTCACGCTACTCGTTCGTGAAGATCTCGTCTTCGTTGTCTTCGGCTTGGGGTTGCTGGCTATCGTTCGCCGTCGCCTAATAAAGTGGGCACTCCTGCCAATCGTCGCTGCAACGCTCTGGGCGATACTGTCTTTCCTTGTCGTCCTTCCCAAAGGCCTTCATGGTGCCAGCTTCGTAACAGATACGTGCTTCGCTCATCTGGGCAAGTCACCCTCTTCCATGCTGCATAACATCCTCCACGACCCGCGAGGCACTGTTCTCATTCACGCCAACATCGTCTACCTCAAGACGCTATTAAGTCCGACCGCGATTATCGAATCCGTCGTAAATCCGATCTCTTCCCTCTCGCTTCCGTACCTCGGCATCAATCTCCTGGCTGGCGGAGGCCGTTGCATCACGACTGTAATCTACGCACAATACTCGGTTATTCCAGCAACATTGCTGTTCGTAAGCGCTCTCCTCACAGTGATCTCCCGGCAGAGGTCGAGCCGGGTCGCCACGGCGGCCCGGCTCGGAACACGTTCGGACAACGCCGCTCCGCTTCTCCTTATTGCCCTTAGCTTTTGCAGTCTCGTCTTCGTAACCGGAGCGCAGCAGGTCGACGATCTGAGAGAGCATCCCTGGAATCCCGAGGCCCGCAAGGTCTTGGCACTCATCCCAGCGAATGCCTCCGTCGCCGCTCCTCGTTATATGCTCCCTCACCTCGCCAATCGCGACTGCCTGTACCAGACGCACCGGCTTCTCGAATATCACACCGCCCACTACGAGTACCTTATCGTCGATAGAGATTGGGAACACATCAACGCAGCGGAGCAGTATGCTGCCGAGTACAAAGCCGTAATCTCCGACGCATCCACAAATCCGGCACTGCAGACCATCTACTCCAGCCCGCAGTTTCTGGTCTACAAAGACCCCTCCATGCATGGCCTATCCTGCTGGCCTGATGCCGGCATTCATCGGGGGCAACCATGAGCCAGTCCCCCTCTCTTCTGCGAGACGTCAGGCACTATCTTTCGGGTAAGGTCTTCCTCATCCTTCTCGGCTTCATCTCATTCCCCATCATGACGCGCATGCTCTCTGTCGCGGATTTTGGAATCGTGTCGCTAACCTTGCGCATCGCCCTCCTGCTGACAGTCCTCTCCAAATGCGGCCTGCAGTACTCCGCTGCACGTTTCTACGATCATCAAGTAGCAACCCCGTCCCACGCGGCCTCGCAGAAGTTCTACACCACGCTGGTCTCTGCTCCCGCTCTCATCACCTTTGTAGTCGTAGCAATCTACTATCTCCTCATCGCCTCGATCAGGCATCGCATTGCGGATCCTCTCTTCTACAACTGTCTGCTTCTGGTTCCGGCAGTCGTTGTTCCGCGCACCCTGCAATCCGTCCTCCTCTCGTTCCTTCGCAACGAAGGCCGCAGCCTGCTCCATAGTGTGCTTGAAGTATGTACAAAGGCCCTCACCATATGCGGGTTCTTCGCCCTGATCTTTGGGAATCTCCGCAGCGCGTTCTACGTGCTTGCGATCACCGCAATCGCTGAAGGAACGATCGTCCTCTGGCAGCTCGGAACGCTTGTATGGCGTCGCATGATCCACTTCAGCGCGTTGGATGTTGGGTTCGTTCGCTCGGCAGTGCTCTTCGGAGCTCCACTGATTGCATACGAGCTTTCGAGCATCGTGCTCGATTCAGGCGATCGTCTCCTCATCCGCCACTACCTCGGAGACATCTCTCTCGGCTACTACTCCGCCGCCTACAACGTCTCCAGCTATTTACAGGACACTCTGGTTACGCCGCTAAATCTTGCGATCGTTCCTATCTATATGCGCCTATGGAACCCCAAGGATAGTTCACCCATCCGCCGCTTTCTCTCCCAGGGGCTTTCATGGTTTGCGGTAGCAGCCTGTGCGATGACAGGCCTCGCTATCCTCTGCTCAAAAGATGCCATTGTCATCGTTGCATCGGCCAAGTTTATTGAAGCCAGGCATCTGCTTCCAATTCTCATTCCAAGCCTGATGATCTACGGCGCCCACATCTTTCTTACTGTCGGCCTCATCCTTGAGAAGCGCACCGCAGCGATGGCAGGCCTTGTAGCTCTGGCGGCGGTGGTCAACGTGCTTCTGAATATCATTCTCATTCCGCGCATCGGTCTGGCCGGCGGCGCCTGGAGCACGCTTCTGAGCTACGCACTCCTCATCGGACTTTTGGCCGTCATCAATCAACGGATACTCCCTCTTCAGTTAAACTTTCGGCTCATGCTCCAGGCTGCACTCGCAACAGTTGTAGCCGCCGTGCCCGCGTCGCTGATTCACACAGGCTTCCCCATTGTCAGTCTCGCACTGAGGTCCTCACTGTTTCTCCTTTGCTTCACACTTGCGCTCGCAGTCATGTCTCTGCCCTTCCGAGAGGCTGCCCGTGCCATCCTCATGCGTAAAAGCATGCCATTAGCGCTACCCCTCGGTACTGGAGGCAATGCATGACGCTGCTCGCATTCATATTCGAGTCAGCGCCTTCAGCTGGTAACTTCAGCGGCCGTGCGCTTGTCCTCTACGCTCTCGTGGTGATCTGTGCGTTTCTGGCGCTCACCTGGAAGGCTGAGATCGGTATCTACATCCTCACGCTGCTTCTCCCGCTGCAAACAACCAGGTACCACCTGCACGCATTTCCACTTGGCGCGAACATCGTCGATATTCTTCTCGCATGCTCACTCCTCGGTCTGTGGATGAGGCCAAACAAACTCAAGGAACCGCATCCCTTTGTACTGCGCTTCGTCATTGCCCTCGCCATTTTCTACTACATATCGCTCTGGCGCGGGGCTTTCTTCCTTGGTACTCCCCTTCCATTCTGGTTCAAGGACGCACGGTTAGTTGACTACAAGAACTTCATGGTTCTCCCACTCCTCGCATACACCACCTATCGGATTATCCGTACCAGGCAACAGGTTGCAATCGTAATCTTTTTAGCGTGCGTATCCTCTCTCCTGGTCGACTACAGCTACCTCAAGAGTTCCCTGGGACGCGACTTCACTCACTACTCCGAAGAGGCACGTGACGCTGGCCCCCTGGGCTACGCTGGAGAAAACGGCCTGGCCTCTTACGTCGTCGAGATCACGGCTTTCATGATCCCGATGCTCGCCCTGAAACGCCGGTGGCTAGCAGTTCCAGTCAGCTTTCTTTTGGCGGCAAATTTCTGTTGCATCCTCTACTCCTACTCAAGGGAAGCCTACCTGGCTATCGCGTTGGCCTTGCTCTTTCTTGCCGTCGCCAAATTCCGATGGCTTCTCATACCTCTGCTCGCTGTTGCGTTTACGTGGCAGGCAGTCATGCCCGTCGCGGTGCAGGAGCGCATCAACATGAGCTACGCACAGAAGGACAGCGGAGAGGCAGCTCAGCTCGACGCATCGGCACAGGAGCGCGTGATGCTCTGGACCGATGCCCTGACAATCTTCCACGAAAACCCAGTCGTTGGTACAGGTTTTCTGACCTACGCGAACATGAACCGCGTGGGCTCCTACAAGGACACACACAACTTCTACCTCAAGATGCTCGTGGAAACCGGCATCGTCGGACTCGCTCTATTCATTGCACAACTGTTTCTCTTCTGCCGGCAGGGTTTCAAGCTCTACCTGTCGAAGTCGTCCCACTTCTTATCGCTCATCGGGCTCGGATTCGCTGCCTTGATCCTGGCAGCGGCGGTCGTAAACATCTTCGGCGATCGTTGGATGTTCACCCAGGTCGATTCCAACCTATGGATCTTCCTAGGCTGCGTCATGGCAGCCCCCGCCATGACGCAGCAGACCGCTACAGAGGAATCCGAATCGGTTCTTGCTGGTGTTCAGCCTTCTCTTCCTCCCCCCAGATTTGTCAGGGTTAAATCTGCATCTCTGCCCGGCGATCGAGCACACGCCACCCCCTACGTCCTCGCTTCGCCAAAACTGACGAGGGATGGACTATGACCGCCCCCACAAGCACCGATCTCCGCGCACCGTCTCGCGCTTCAGGCGTAGCGGATACTGATTTATCGGATACCCAGAACCTCCCCTGCATCCTCTTTATCGTGGATCAACTCACAGAATTAGGTGGGGGTGAGCGTTCGCTCTTCGAGATCGCAAAGGGGCTTCCGGCCTTCGGCTACCGGAGCCTGATCGTTACCTTCCGCGACAATCCTGCGCCTGCGGCATATTTTCTCTGCGACAACATCACCATTCTTCCACTTGCATCCTGCTTCAGCTTCAAGGCGCTTTTCACGGCGCTCCAACTACGGCGGATCATCCTTCGTGAACAGGTCACGGTGGTCCATACTTTTTTCGAAAGCTCCGACATTTTCGGTGCCGTGGTAGCCCGGATCAGCGGCGTCAAACATCTCATCTCAAGCCGCCGCGACATGGGTATCCTGCGTTCTTCCAAACACCAAATTGCCTATCGATTATTGGCCCCCCTTTATAGCGCTGTCATTACCGTCTCGGACACTGTGCGCGATTGGCACAGGCAAACAGACAATATAGCGGAAGACAAGATCAAAACGATTCATAACGGTTTAGCTCTCGACCGTCTCCAGCCACGGCAGCCGGCTAAGACAGTTCGCGATCAACTGGGGGTAGCATGCAGCTCGCCACTCGTCACAACCATTTCGAATATCAATCCATGGAAAGGCGTGGACGTCTTTGTCTCGACCGCCGCTATCGTCCTAGAACAGCATCCTGAAGCCATGTTCGCCGTCGCCGGTGACTGGACGGATCTGGACCACCTCCATGCGCTTCAAGCGGCGGCCTCAACTCTTGGCATCGCTGACCGCATGCTCTTTCTTGGTCGCGTCGATGACATAGCAGCTCTCCTGCTTGCCAGTGACGTCTTTGCACTTCTGTCCCGCTCTGAAGGCATGCCGAATGTGGTTCTCGAAGCCATGGCGGCCGGTCTGCCCGTTGTCGCAACCGCCGTTGGAGGAACCCCGGAGGTAGTCGTCGATGGGGTCACCGGCTATTTAGTCCCCAACGAAGACTCCGAAGCTGCCGCAGAGCACATCGGACAGCTGATCTCCGATCCGTACTTGCGCGCTCGCATAGGAGACGCCGGGATCACGCGTATTCACAACCACTTCAGCCTGGAAAAGATGATACGTTCCCACGTCGATCTTTACGATTCACTGCTTGCAAGGCAATCAAAGGAGCA
This sequence comes from Granulicella mallensis, assembly GCF_014203225.1. Lineage (GTDB taxonomy): Bacteria > Acidobacteriota > Terriglobia > Terriglobales > Acidobacteriaceae > Granulicella > Granulicella mallensis_A. Next base: position 293,617 of record NZ_JACHIO010000001.1, read on the forward strand.
ACCATAAGATGGCACGCATCGTCTTCCTGACATCCTTCGGCCTTCTCCTCTACACCTATTTGGGATATCCATTGTTCCTTGCACTCCTCAGCCTCTTGTTTCGCAGGCAGGCAACGCTCCCCTCTACAGATTTCACGATCAGCGTGGTCATCTGTGCTCGTAACGAAGCACATGGTATAGGCAACAAGCTTGAGGACACGCTCTTACTCAACTATCCCTCTGACCAGCTTCAAATGATCGTCGTATCGGATGGATCTACAGATGAGACCTGCAAGATCGTAGAAGGCTTCGCGGATCGCGGCGTCGAACTTATCGTGCTTCCTCATCAGCGTGGCAAGACCCATGCGCAGAACGTGGCAGTCCGCCAGGTTCGCGGCGACATCGTCGTTTTTTCTGACGCTACAACAAAGTACTCGGCGGATGCACTGCAGTATCTCGCAGGAGTATTTATGGATTCCGATGTCGGTGCTGTCTCCGGTCGCTACCTCTACGTAAACCCGAAGACTCACTCCACAACCACCGCGGGAGCAAAGACCTACGCCGGCTTCGACAACACCATCCGCTCGCTGCAATCCCGCGTCAACAGCATCACTGGCTGCTGTGGCTGCATCTATGCGGTTCGCCGCGCCCTCTATACAGATCTTCGCGATGACATTATCAGCGATCTGGTGCAGCCGTTATATGTGCTGCGCAAAGGATTTCGCGTGAAGTATGAACCCAGAGCCATCGCGTCAGAAAGTGCCACCAGCTCGCCCAGACAAGAGTTCTCCATGCGTGCTCGCGTGGTCGCCCGCGCTCTCATGGGCCTCCTCAGCGTCTACGAACTTCTGCTGCCGTGGCCGCATCCCTGGTATGCATTTCAATTGTGGTCGCACAAACTACTCCGCTTTGCAACGCCTCTCCTCTGCATGGGCATCTTTCTCTCATCTCTTCTGCTTTGGCACTCACACATCATTCAGTTGTTCCTGGCTCTCGAGGCGTCCTTGCTTGTGCTGGCATTTATTGCGGCATTGGTCCCTCGAAGCAACCGCCCTCGCATTCTCGCGCTTCCACTCTATTTCATGACCGTAAATGCGGGCATGGTGGCAGGCATCGTCCAACTGCTTCGCGGAAATCGGCATGTGATCTGGCAACCAGAAAGAGAGAAAGCGAATGCGAACAGCTGAACATTTTGCATCCAAATCCAGTAAGTCCAGTCCCAGCATATTGGGCCATCTCCGCTCCTCGCTTCGACACGCATCCGTTCAGGCATTGAGAATCGCGGGTGAACTCCGGGCCGCCCGTAAGTCGGTTGCTGCTTCCGGGGATCGGGTCGTACTTACATTTCATCGCATCGTACCCGACAAGGAAATCGCTCTCTGCCGTTCCCCGCGCGGCATGGTCTTGCGCGAATCGATCTTCGCCCAGGTCATTGAATATCTCAAATTCTCAACGTCTATTGAGGCTCCCGAGAGAGTGGAGTGGCCCCACTACCGAACGGGACGTCCGCAGGTCATCCTTACATTCGATGATGGGTGGATCGACAATCTGGATATCGCTCTCCCCTATCTCACGTCCGCCGGGATACGCGCTTGTTTTTTTATGACGACCGGATTCGCAGGTCAAGCTGAGCCCTTCTGGCCTGAGCGTCTGCACGGGATATTCGACTCATTGCGTCGGGCAAACATGCTCCCTCTCCTCCAGGAAGAGATGCATGAACTGGAATCTCGGTCGGACATCCCCAGCCCTGCGATGAATGGCTCGACTAAGTTCGAAGAGATACTGACCTGGCTAAAGCAATTTCCCACCGACACAATATCTCAATGGCTTGACTCACTTCAAAACCACCTTTCGCCGATCGTACCGAATCTTCCGGCTGGCACTATCTTCGATCCACGCGAGCGCCTCATGGACTGGGATGAACTCCAGCAGTTGGCAGCCGCCGGCCACACCATCGGATCTCATACCCGCAGTCACGCGCTACTCACTCGGCTTGATCCCCATGCCATCCGCGAAGAGCTACTAGTCTCCCGAGAACATCTGCGTGAACATCTTCATCCCAGTAACGACGCTCCAATTTGGCTCTCCTATCCCAATGGAGACGCGTCTCACGCCATCGCCGCTTCTGCCCTGCGGACCGGCTACAGTCGTGCCTTCCTTAACTCGCCGGGTCTCTGGCGCAAGAGGACGTCACAGATGCTGATACCCCGCGTCAACGTATGGGATGGGACGGTCACGGGCCGCTCAGGAGACTTCAGCCCGGAGCACCTCGAGTATTCGCTCTTCTGGAAGACAGCCCGCACTCACACGAAATATAAATAAATAATATTAGATAAATGAATATAAATAATAGGGGTCTAAGAATGCGACAGCGCATCCGCAGCTGGAGCCAGTTGCAGCTTTCCTCGATCTTCCAGTAATCCCTTCAACATGGCTTCGAAACGTTTCGCGGCCTGCTCCACCGTAAACTCCTCCACCGCTCTCTTCGCACCCGCTCGTCCCATCCTGCTACGAAGTTCAGAGTCAGTACAAAGTTTATGAACGGCCGCAGCAATCGACTCGACGGAATCCCCATCGCAACGCAGCCCGGTGATTCCGTCCTCGATCGCAGCAGCGGTCCCTCCTGCCGTTCCACCAATCACGGGAAGACCGCAGGCATTCGCCTCTAGAAAAACCACTCCAAAACCTTCTGTATCGCCATCGATCTCGCGATTTGGTTGCAGAAAGAGGTCCGCGGCCTGGTAGAGCCCGGCAACCGCATCGTCTTCCACAAATCCCCTAAAGTCGACTCGGCCTTCGATCCCCAACTCCTTCGCCAGACGAACTAGATTCCCCTGTTCTTTCCCGCGCCCGGCGATGACATAAATCCAGTTCTCAGGCAGCCCGTTCGCCGTATGAAGATGAGCCAAAGCTCGCAGCGCTTGATCGATCCCCTTTCGCGGGTCCAGCCGCGCGAGCGTCAGGATCACACATTTGTCTTCCCACCCGATCACTCGCCGCAAGGCCGTTCGATCCTCCGGCACACGAAACCTTCGTGTATCCACAAAGTTCGCCAACAACTTCATCTTGTGGGGATCGCAGCCTGACAACTCACAACTTAGCGAAGCGGTGTAGTCGCTGACCGCGATGTTCAAGGCCGCCGACCGCAGAGAGCGCATCTGCACCCATCGCATCCAATGCATCAGCACCGCCGGACGCACCTGCATCGTCAGTTCTTCCCCATGCAAATAGTTCACCATCGGCGTCCCCTCTGAATGCCGCATCGCTAACCATGCCGCCGAGTAGGTTCCTCCGCACACAATCAAATCCGGCTGCAACTCCCGCACCAGGGCGTCCCATTCGCTTCGGCCGCGCTGAAAGAATCCATACAGTTGCACAAGCAAGCCGACCAAAGGGAGATCCCGCAGTCCGCGCCTCTTCCCCGCCGCGTGGCGCAGATGAAACTCAAAGGCGTCGATTCTTCTTACCTCAAATCCGAAGTCGCGTCGCGCGATCTCATCCCACCCGGTCGCGTCTTCGTCACGCAAACCATGGCGGTCAGCTACGACTACGATTCGATAGCCGGGAAGCCGCTGCAGCAAACCAAGATATACCTGCACCACGCCACCATAGTAGACAGGCGGAAAGTAAGGCGCCGCAAACAGTAGCACAGGACGAGCGTCCGTCCCAGCGTTCAATTCACACCGCCCGTCGATAAAACACTTGTAACGACAGGCGTTTGTCTCTGGCTCACCACCTGCGCCGGCACTCCCATTACCGTCGAATACTCAGGCACATCCTGATTCACCATCGAGTTCGCTCCGATCCTCGCTCCATCTCCCACGATGATCGGCCCTATGAGCACAGCACCCGTGCCGATGAACACGCCATCTCCAACGATGGGAACACCGATGCCGCCGACGCCCCGCGTTCCCATCGTCACCCGATGCGCGAGATCGCAGTTTTTCCCAATCACGACCTCGGGATGCAAGGTGATACCTCCTGCATGCGCAATCAGTAGCCCCGGACCAATCTTCGCTCCCACATTCAGCCTCATCTCCAACAAAACCTCAAGAACTAAAGCCCCTGCGGAATGCAGAATACGGAACGGCATTGAAAAGACTCTCGATCTGTCTCTTCTATAAATGACTCGTCCTAAGCGATACCAGAATATGCACCACACCGCAGGATTGCGCAAAATCGTGCAAGTACCTTCTCCATAGGCACGATAGCGAGACATATCCTGCTTAAAGTCATTCAGCATCGTAAGCCGTACTCCTATAACTTCAGGGCCTCTCAGAGTCTTCGACCGCGAGATGTAACAACATCCTTAGCGGAGATCTTTACTTGAAGTTCTGCAAGTGACGTGCCGAATCCTCTCTCCTCTACTATGTTTCGCAATACTCGATCTTTTTATTCGGTGAGACCGCCGTATTGAGCTCTTTGGCCGCTAACCTGCAGCGGAACAGGTGAGAGACTTATGCGGATCACTTCTTACCGGGGGGATGTCCTACCCCTATTCGTGCTCATCGTATTCATTGCGAGTTGCGCAAGGGTAATCCACCCCAGCGCATTGGCCATGTCGTCGGACACGAGCGGCACGACCAGCACAGGAAGTCCGCCTCACATCAACTACACCGACATCAACGTCGGCTCGAACACCGGCGGAGATACAGGAAACGGCGTCTACGTTCGGATCTTCGGGGCGAACTTTGGTTCGTCGCAAGGCTCAAGCCTGCTCACGTTGGGCGGAAAACTCATCACGAATTGCAGGCTCTGCTCCTGGACCAACAATCAAATCATTGCCCAGCTGGGACCAGCCGCAAAGACCGGAGACATCCATGTCGACGTCGCTGGTGCCCATTCGAATGGCGTACCCTTCACCGTCACCCCCACAACAATCCTCTTCGTCGCTGCAAACGGATCAGACTCAAACCGGGGAACCTTTGCCACGCCCTTCAAGACCTGGCGCGCTGCCTTTAACTCCGTCACCGATACTGACTCACACCCTCCGAAACAAAACACTGTCATCTACCTCGAACCTGGAGCCGTTGTGAACTTCGACGATGGACGCGGATATAGCGCAGTCCTATCGACCGATATCGGTGGCACTTCGCCCATCAAACAGCTCTCCATCGTTGGATTCCCCGGTGGCACCGTCAACGTCGGCAGCACCTCTGTCACAGACGGCGTTCATGGCTGGGGTTCCTATCTCACCATCGCGGATCTCACCATCGTTGGAAAGGTCTCCGCGATCGACGCTGAGAAAGGGAATGTACGCATCATCAACAACAGCCTGTCCTGTCCCTCACCTCCAACCGGCGTCGGAGGAGCCGCCTGCATCCTTGCTGAAACCGACACCCCAACCGACAGTTGGGTCTTCCAGGGCAACAATGTCCATGACACCGGGGGTAACGTCGACAAGACTTATCACGCCATCTACTTCTCTTCAAATGCCAATCACGTGGAGTTCGGGTGGAACAACATCGGTGCAAACTTCCTGGGATACTGCCGCAGTGTCCTCTTCCACGCCACCACAGGCGCCAACCTCTTCGATCTGCACGTGCATGACAATCAGATCGCCGGCGGCTACTGCGACGCTATCAGCTTCGCCTCGGTCAATCCATCCGCAGGCACCGTCGAGGCCTACAACAACGTAATCACGCACGTCGCTATCGCTTCAAATCCCTATGGAACCGCAAACGAAGCCGGCATCGCCATCAACTCCGATGCCTCGCCAGGAGCGAGCGGCACCGTCTACGCCTACAACAACACGGTTGTCGACGCCGGCGAATACACCATCGGCCACCAGAACGGCTGCTTTGGCGTGGTCAGCCCAGGGGTATCTCTCGTCCTTACAAACAACATCTGCATGCAGCCCAGTGCCGCTCAGCCGTACATCGAACCGAACAGCACAGGAGTCAGCGGCACCAACAATCTATGGTACGGAGCGGGACCTGCACCCAGGTTCGATCCACAACCAGTCATTCTTGCTCCACGCCTGGTATCGGCAACCGGCTTCGCCCTGCAGGCAGGATCTCCCGCCCATGCCGCGGGGACGATGACTCGGGTATCTATCTTCGACATCATCGGGACACAGCGAAGTCCCGCCCCGTCCATCGGCGCCTACGAGTAGACCGCCGTGCGCCGCAGCCTCTTCGGCGAGCGGAAAGTGGATACTTCTCCTCTGCACAAAACGAATGGTATCGGCGCCTGCTGATCGACCTGAAAGGGTACGACTCGGGCCATATCCGCCGCAGTGCGCCTGAAAGTTTATTCGATCCAACTCAATATATCTTCTCGAAAGCCCATCAAGCACATGACGAGGGGATCGAGATTGTGACAAAGATCACTGCATGACCGGTCGAGTAGTATGAGGATTGGGGAATGACAGGTAATGCTTTACTCCATCCACTGAAGCCATATTGCCGAATTTGAAGCCATATTGCCGAATTCTGATTGTTTCCTCTCTCTTCGCCTGCCGTAGAATGCAGCTCAGATAGCCGATCAGGCTCGCGCAGCAGACGACTCCGACGCTTCGTTACGCTGGCCCCTCACAACCGGGATGAAAAACTGGGCTTGGAAACAACCGCAATCAAAAAGAAATACCCTGCAGCGCCCACGATCGAACGCGCTCTATCCAGCGCATGTACGAATTACGAATAGTGCTGGGCGGCTTTAGAGAGAAAGCTGACGAACAATGAGCAATAGACTCAACATCAATGTAGACGCAATCAAAAAGCGACTTAACAGCCCAGACGAACTTCTTGAGCCAGCAGGGGAGCGGGCGGCCACTCTCTCGGAAAACGAGAATGAACGATTCTCCAAGGCAATCCAGGCTCTGCAGAAAGCATCACCCGCCCTAGAAGTCTTAGTCTCTGCCGTTGAACACGCTCACGATGCAATCATCGTGACTGAAGCCGGCCAACTCGATCCGCCGGGGCCGCGCATCGTATACGTAAATGAGACCTTCACGAAGACAACAGGTTACACCTTTGATGAAGCGTTTGGACGCTCACCGCGCATGCTCCACGGACCAAAGACCGATCGGGCTGCTCTCGACCGTATCCGCAAGGCGTTGACCTGTGGGGAGTCAATCCGAATAGAACTCGTCAACTATCGGAAAGATGGGAGCGAATTCAACGTGGATCTATCGATAGCGCCGATGAAGGACGAAAATGGGTGGTTTTCTCATTTTGTGTCGATCCGGCGAGACGTTACAGAACGGGACTACCTTCGCAAGAGACTGCAAGAGAGTGAAGACCGGGTACGCGCTCTAACGGAGGCCATCCCTCAACTCTCGGAAACAGCTATCATACCTAAACAAATTAAGCAATAAAAATTAGATAGAAATCCAAACAACCCAAATTAGCGTTGTTAATAATAGGAATTTGTATGCTTTTCTTGTTGCTTATAGTGTAAGTTGACTGTTGCTTATAGTAGAATCTGGCCTACCAGCAGACAAAGAGAGGGATTTTTACTCTTAGAAGAGTTTGTGGACACAATCCTCCCCAACCCCTTCCTGGTGGGACATTCGGCTTCCATTGCAGAGCAAACGAGTGCTGACAGTACGTTTTTAGCCACAATGTTTCTGCAGTTCAGGCCGAACTCGGGAGTTTCTTATGCTGAAATGTCTCAACTGCCCACAACTTGGGAAGAATCCGTTTTGTAGTCTCGGTTCCGACGCACAAGCATTCCTGGAAGAGTCCTCAACAGAACTCAGCTATCCCCAGGGAAGCATCATCTTTCGCGAAGGCGATCAAAGTCACGCTGTATACTTCCTCTGTTCTGGGAAGGTCAAGCTTTGTGCGTCCTCGAAAGATGGTCGAACCATGATTCTCCGCATTGCGCAGGCCGGCGAGGTCCTGGGTATAAGTGCCGCACTTGCAAAGGGAGAATTTGAGGTGACGGCCGAAGTATTGGAACCGTCTTCTGTTCGTGTTCTAAAAAGCAAAGATTTTGATCAAATGCTCCACCGTTATGAGGAAGCGGGCGCTGCAGCCGCAAAGTCGCTGGTACGCGACTATAAGGCAGCCTTCGACGATGCCAGGATGCTTGCCTTATCCAGCTCTGCGAAAAGTCGACTAGCTATGCTAATCCTTAGTTGGAGCGCCACGAATGCGAAACTTCCGGTCCCCGCAGCCTTCATTAAAATGACATTTACTCATGACGACCTTGGGGCAATGACCGCAACGTCCCGAGAAACCATGACCCGAGCTCTGGGACAACTGCAAAGGGACAAAATCATTGCGGTCCACGGAATTGCTCTCACGGTGCTGAATCCATCGGCTCTTGAAGCGTATGCCACGTCATGAGCCCGTTTCTTCATGCCACAACGGTGACGGCAGCACACGGCTAAAGCAAATCTCCTGTAGGTGTATAGCGAAACCACGGCACTTATGGCCGTTTTTCGCCAGAAAACGGCACTGCACGCCCGATTCAACTCCCCGCTAACAGGAGATTTGCTCTAGAGCATCGTCTCGCGCATGGATCTAAGCCAGGTCCGAGCGATCTGCGCTCCGATCTAGCGAGACGAAGAGCAGCTAAAATTCGATGCCTCGTCGATGCTGCCAACACCCTTGTAGCGGGCAACCTGAGGATAGGGACAGAGAGGGCGGGTCCGGTCGATCTTACCCGCAGTCTTGTGGGCAGCGATGATCTGCTCAGGAGCCTTGCCTAATTCCACCCATTGCTCCATCACGTTGATCTTGTCGAAATTATCGGGGCCCTCGCCACCTGAGCAGTGTGCCATGCCGGGCGCCATGAAAAGACGGACCCAGTTTTGTTCTGTAACTTTGCTCTCTTCCAGCACCGCCTTGTAGAACTCAACGCTAGAGCCCGGGGCTACCTGCTGGTCGGCCCAGCCGTGATAGAGGAGCAGCTTCCCGCCGTGTTTCGCGAACGCTGTAAGGTTTGGATTGAGTTCGTCGATATCCTTATCGATTGCGTGCGCCTTGGCAGAATCACGTTCAAGGTCGAAGGTGCGCCAGTCCCAATTGGGATCCTGGTACACAACGTAGCGGAACTCATCCAGAAACAGATCCGCTGGTTGAGGCCCACCAGCGAGGCGGCCCCAGCGAAGTTCAGTTCCCGGCTCCACCCGTGGAAATAGAATCTGCCCTGTCCTGGTCGCAACGGGACTCGTTATAGTTTGGGCGGTTTGGACCTGACGTGTTGTAAGGCAATCGATGCCGTCCGCCGCTTTGCATTGCAAGCTCTTGAAGTCCACATTACAACTCTCTGGAGCTTCGATTAGCCCGTCCTTCAATCCGTCCTTTGCATCGCAGGCCTCAAGAACAGCGCGATGGATCATGGGGTACTTCGCCGCGGGGATATAGGCTTCAGGATCCTTAAAAGTCTGAACAGCCAACTCGAGCGCCCAGGAGTTTCGGCGGATGTTGGCTGGATCGCCCGCGATAATGCCGTTGAATTCATCCGGATAACGGGAGGCCTGCAGCAGACCTTCGCGTCCTCCGCCAGAGCAGCCGTTCCAAAAAGAGTAGCGCGGGTCACGACCGTAGAACGCATGGATGAGGGTCTTCGCTTCGACGGTCATCTCATGATCGGCGCGGTAGGCGAAATCGATGAGCTTCTCCGGATGGTTAACAATGAACGAAGCACTTGGGCCAGTGTGGCCATCGTCGGTGGCGCTTGTTGCATAGCCTCGACGTAGCGCGTCGGCCATCTCTCCGTAGGAGATGGAGCCACCCCAGCCGCCACTGCCTACGGCGATAAACTTACCGTTCCAGCGTACGGTGGGAAGCCATACTTCGATGCGAATGTCTGAGTCGGAAGTCGGCTTCAGATCTGCAGCGACACGACAGAAAGATGGCAGATCGCGAAGCGCATTTTCGCTTCCAGCAGGAGTCAAGTTGCCAGCTTCCACAATCTTTGCAAACGTGATTGATACTTTCGGCGAAACGAGTTGCAGAAGCCTCTCACAAGGTTCTGCGTATAGCGCAGCCGGCAGAAGCATCATGAGAAATAGAACAATCTTGTAGGGCTTGCGTCCAGTAAACATACACAGAACTATATATCTCGTGATTTGCCGCCAGAGCAAATGAGGTTCCTGTTGTCACAAACTTCGACTTGTTTCAAAGTCAATGCAGCACGAACAAAGCAAAATGAGCTACTGAACGCACTCCGCCACAAGAACCCCAAACGGTGCGAGCGTTATATGCTCCAGCGAAAAGTTCTCTCCGCTGGTCGACGGCGATGCATAAAGAACTTTTGCGGAATGAGCATGCACATCCCCTCTCAGTGAAAGGTGCTGCGTCTGCGCGCTCATGTTGAGCGCTATCACCACCGTGGAATGGTCGCTCTTCCTCAGATACGCAAAGGTGTTCGGATCATCGCGATCGATGGACTCCTGCGTACCGTCCCGCAGAGCGGGCACCGACTTACGCAGCGCAAGCAGGGTCTTATAGGTATTGAAGATGGATTCAGGGTCCCGCTCTTCCGCGGCTACGTTGTAGGTGGCCGCGCTCGGAGGAACCGGCAGCCAGGGCTCCTTCGACGAGGTGAATCCAGCTTCAGGAGCGGCACTCCATTGCATCGGAGTACGCTCGCCGTCGCGCCCCTTTTCTTTGGGCCAGCCCAACTTGCCGATGGGGTCGCGCACGTCTTCTTTCCGAGCAGGATCGGTGGTTCTCATCCCAAGCTCTTCACCGTAGTACATCTGCGGGGTTCCGCGCGTCGTTAGCAGAAGCGTAGCCAGCAGCTTTGCGATCTGATCGTTATGTACGCCGTCGCCATAACGGTCCCATTGCCGAGGCTGATCGTGATTGCTGAAAAAGTACTCAGGCTGTCCGTGAGCGGTATTGTTTTCAACCTCATCGAAGAGTCGTCGAAAGATGGGTGCAGATAGCTTGTTGACATCCGCTATCTGAAAATCCATCGGGAGTTGTATCTCGTCGCCGTTGCCGTAGACCTTCGTCAGTTCGGCTATGTTCGGCTCATCCGCTTCTGTGAGCAGGACGGGATCGCCGGGATACTTGTTGACGGTCCGGCGCAGTTCCTTGAGCACATCGTTTACCTCTGGAAAGTTATCGGTGTACTTGTGCTCGATATTGCGGTCGCCATAGGCATTCCGGCCCGGCAGGTAGGGATCGTCACGCAGTTGGGGATCTTCAAACAGCCGGGAAACTGCATCGATGCGAAAGCCGGAGACGCCGCGTTGCAGCCAGAAATCGAGAACGCCTTCCATCGCCTTATGTACTTCCGGATTGCGCCAGTTCAGATCGGGTTGCTGAACGTAGAAATAGTGATAGTAGAACTGCTTCGTGGCCGGATCGTAGGTCCATGCAGAGTGGCCAAACCAGGATTGCCAGTTATTGGGCGGCCCCCACCCGGGCTTGCCGTCGTGCCAGATGTACCAGTCGCGTTTTGGATTGGTGAGCGAGGAGCGGGATTCCCTGAACCACGGGTGCTGGTCGGAGGTGTGGTTGATGACGTAGTCCATGATGACGCGGATATCGCGTTTCCTGGCCTCTGCCACGAGCCGTTCAAAGTCGGCCATCGTTCCGTAAAGCGGGTCGATCGCTGTGTAATCCGAGACATCGTAGCCGTTATCGATGCCGGGCGAAGGATACATCGGCGAGATCCAGATAGCATCGATTCCGAGATCGTGCAGATAATCCAGGCGCGATGCGATGCCATTGATATCGCCGACACCGTCGCCGTTAGAGTCCTGAAAGCTTTTGGGATTGATCTCATAGATGACAGCGTGTTTCCACCACTCGTCATGCGAATCGGGCAGAACAGACGGCTGTTGTGCAACGGCTGCTGTTCCTAGAAAGAAAGCCGGTAGGAAGGTAAAAAGGCGCAACACAAATCGCCGGATTGCCGTCTGTTTCAATTTCATTGTTTTCACCTCTATCTTTATGCAGGCCTATTCCAAGCCGAGACCGCGTAACACCAGTGAGAATTTTCTGACACGAAGGAGGGCGCCATTCCTCGCGGTGTTTGCGCGAGGAGTGGGAAGCGGGAATGATCCGGCTCCCCACTCCAGGGTTGCTAGAACGAGACCCTCACCGCGAACTGCAACTGCCGCATGTTCACATTCTGGTCGAGTCCTACGATCTGCCCCGGCGTTCCACCGGCACTAAGCGAGCAGTCGATACAGGGACCGTTCGTTTCATTGCTGGCGGTTGGCAGACTGAGCGCAGGATGGTTGAAGAGATTGCTCGCCTGAAAGATGAACTGCCCATTGACACGTTGAGTGATCGGAAACGTCTTGGACAGCGAAGCGTTTGCCAGGAACTCACGCGGCCCCGTAAAAGAGTTCCTTCCGGAGTTGCCGACGATGCCGAAGGCCGGTCTCTGAAACGGCCCTGAGGACGAACCGTTCTGGCTCAAAGGAGCGACGGGAGTAAAGAACGTAACCGTGTGCGTGGCAGTGTTGAACGCCTGCGCCCCATGAGGAAGGCTCATTGGCGAGCCGTTCGGGCGACAGAGAACACCGCTGCTGACGCTGGTATCGACATCTTCGTCGGCATTGCACTCCGCATAGGTCGGGGTGAAGGGCAGACCGCTCATCCAGGTTGAAGTTCCGCTCAACTCCCATCCGCCGATGGCATAGTTCACGAGCCTGTTCGCGCCGCCCGCGTACTTCTGCCCATGACCGAAGGGCAGGTCATATACACCGTACAAGTTGAAGACATTGGTGCGGTTCAGGTCGTTGCGAGAGTAGGTCAACGCAGGGTCCTGATTGAAGTAGGTTCCCGAGTTATTCATGGCCTTGGACCAGGTGTAATTAGCATTGAGCGAAAGCCCGCCTCTCAATTGCTCTTTAAGGGATGTCTGCAAGCCGTTATAGTTGGCGTGAGCGGAGGGTGCAACGCTGTTAAGGCTGGTGTTGCAGCAGACCACGCCATTGTTGTTGAAACGGTTGAAGAGGGGCATGCGAGCGTTCACATTTCCCAGTTCCGCTGGAGTCGTCGGCAGACGCTGCGTATTCAGGTTGTACCCTTCGGTGGTACCGGGATAGGTTCTCTCCGCCAGGTTGCCGACGTAGGCAATATCGACGGTCAGTCGCGATCCCATCTGTTGTTGCAGGCTGACATTCCACTGGTCCACCCGGGCAAGCTCGAGAGTCAGGGGGCGAACCGAGGGATAGCTTGTGTTATTCGCCATAGGAATAAGTCCATTCGGTGGAACCACCGGAGGCGCAGGCAGGGTGGGGCCGTTGGCCAGGTTGAAGACGGAGCCGTTGGGGCCAAAGGACGCCGCCGCTGTCAGGCTCTGGGTTGTGTAGACGGGCGTATCTTCCGTCAGCGCCGTTCCGAACAGCGTTCCGTAGAACCCTTCGGAGTCGTACATGATCGCCGCTCCGGCCCGCAGAACCAGACTTGGGTTGACGTTATAGGCAATGCCTACACGCGGAGAAAAGTTCTTGTAATCCATCTTTTCGCCACCGTTGGTGCCGATGCCGCCAACTCCTGCAACCTGCACATATCCTGTGCTCAGGTTTACGAAACCGCCATTGCCCGCGGCGTTCACCGTTTCGGGGAAGGTCAACTCCCAGCGCAGACCATAGGTCAGGGTCAATGCAGGCGTGACGCGCCAAGTGTCCTGTCCATAGTAGGCCATGCGCTTTTGGTTGCTGGCTGCAGCGTTGTTATAGACGATGAAGCGCTGGAAGCTCGTGACGTCGCCAAGCAGCGCCGTTCCAAGATCGAGACCACCAGAACCCGCCGACGCTGTGCCCGGCAGGCCGGAGGAACTTGTGCTCGATGCATTGAATTGAAGCACGCCGGTGCGATTGGTGTCGCTCGCACTGCGGAGCTGCGTCGCATAACGAATATCTCCACCGAAACGGATCGTATGGTTGCCGGCTGTGCGGGTCCAATTGTTTGTGACCTGGTACTCGTGCTCGCTCTGCTTGAGCGGGCAGTTGCAGATCTGGGTGCCGTTGTAGGTGACGTTCGCTCCCAGATTGGTCAACGTACCGCTGTTGAAGAGATAGTCGGGATTTCCTGAGGTGTCCAGCGTTCCAGTATTCAGCCCCGGAATGCCAAGGGTCGTCGCAGGCTCTGCGCCGATGTCAGGCTTATTCTGATTTACCTGGTATTTCATCAGGCCGAAGCGGAAGTCGGTCGCCATTTTGGGGGTCAGCGCCATATCGAATCCCGCTGAAACACTCTGGTCCTGCGACCAGTCGGTTCCGGCAAAGTAGGAGCCGTCCAATCCAACGCCTCCGGCCGCCCCAAAGATATTGGATCCGCTCAGGGTGTAGCGCGCATAGTCGTAACGGGCAAACGTGTGCATCTTCTGCGTCGTCTGATCGTCGAGGCGAATGTCTGCCTGATTTGCATTGTTGGGGCCGAATCCGGATGCGGCGTAGTTGTTTGCGGTTCCTGCTCCCGCGACGTTAGGAGCCGGCAACTCTGAAAGGAGCCCAACGGCCTGGGGTGCAAGCTGGCTTGTGGGAATCATGTTGCCTGCGTAAGCCACTCCGGTGATTGGGTTGTATACCTGCCCCACATTCCCCGAGCCGAGATACTCACTCAGGTTGCACATAGTCGATGTAGGAGAAAGACAGGTACTGCGCACCAGGTTGGTGGGCACGTTGACGAGCAGGCTCTGGCCGCTCTTTTGCCGGGTCCCCTGATAATCCGCGAAGAAGAACGTCCGATTCTTGATAATGGGCCCACTGATCGAACCGCCAAATCGAGCGTAGACATTGGGTGGCAGGTACCTGCCAGTCAAAGGATTGGGCTGAAACTGCGTGAAGGGGTTGCGGGCCTGTTGGGCATCCGAGTAGCGATAGAAGTAGACATCACCATGGAGGGCGTTGCTACCGGACCTCGTCTCTGCCGTGATGATGCCTCCCGAAGCGCCTCCGAACTCTGCGTTGTAGTTCTGGGTGAGCACCTGCATGCCTTGTACGGAGTCCAGGGTCGGATTGATGACGATGATACCGAGCACGGGGTCGCGGTCGTCCGTTCCATCCAATATCCAGCTCTGGGTGCCGAAGTTCTGGCCGTTGATCGAATAACTCGCCGATCCCTGGGGATCCTGCGAGGCACTGTTGTTGCCAGTCGACGGAGAGGTCCCTGCTGTCAGCGCCTGAGTCTGCATAAAGTTGCCGGTCAGATTGGGAAGATTGGCGATCGTCTTTTCGTCGACTCGATCGGAGATCTGTGCGGAATCGGTTTGGAGGGCTGGGGGCGCGGACGTGACCGTGACCTGCTGGCTGGTTCCGGCGACCGACAGGGTCTCGTCGACCTTGGGCGCTCCGTTTGCCGTGACTACAATTCCCTTCGTCTCTACATCGGCGAAACCGTTAGCCGAGACTTTGACCATATACGTATCGGGAACCAGACGGTCGATACGGTAATTTCCACTCTCATTGGATTGAACGGTCTGGTTGATACCTTTGTCGACGTCGGTGACAGTTACCGTGGCGTTTGGGATGGCAGCACCGCTGCTGTCGGCGACTGTGCCGTAGATTGAGCCGAAGACCGCTTGTGCCCTGGCCCGGTTGCCGGCGCACAGGACCAGCGCAAGCATCAGGTATAAGCCGGTGGAAATACCTTTTTTGAATATCATTTGGCGTGCCTCCTCAAAAAGTTCCACACCAGAACAAGAGAAGCTTCCCGGTTGAACCATTCAACCGGAACTCCAGACCTGTATCATCATGGTTCCGACTACGGCTGGATCTACTGTTATCGTGCGAAGAGCATCTTTATCGGAACACGCAAGCATGGGGAAGTTTCTCGTAGTATGTAGCTTTTCCTATCCATCAAGTCGTTATTCTTCAATAAGATATGTTGAAGTTACATCACATGTAACATGTTTTTGATGGGGGCGCTGGCAGAACAGGAACAGGAGAGCGCACAACTTTTTAGGAGCATGGACAGTCCCTCTGCGCACTGCTAGAATCGCCATTCCTGAAAGAAGTCCATATGGCGGGTGCGGCTGTTTACATGTCATCGGTCGAAGACTCCCAGCGGATGATGGCGCAGGTTGAAAAGATCATTCGCAGTTCGGTCTTCTTTGGAGCCGAAACCTCCAGCAAGCTTCTCCTCTTTCTGGCAAATCGCGCCCTCAATACTCCGGAGTCCTCCGGCTCTTCGTTGAAAGAGTATGAGATCGCGACAGGGAACTGACCTCGGGGCCACGCACCGGACAGGTTGTCATTGACAACCACACTCCGCAGGCCGGTGAGCCTGCAATGTACATGGCCAGCAATACCCCGGATCATCCGCTGATCGACGACTATGCCCTGATCACCCGTATGCCCATTGATGCCACACACGAAGCACTTGTGGCGGCGGGAACGACTACGATCGGAACCGAGGCGGCCGTGGAATATCTCTGCGATCCCGCTACCCTGATGCATATCCGGCAAAAGATCGCTTCATCCAGCCATGAGGATGCTTACGAATTGATCCTCCACATCAGGATCGTGGACGAGGTTCCCATGCATGCCGATATCGTTGCTGTTCGGCAGTACCGGTTGTCTAATAAATAGCCGGCCCTGAAAAACCGGCACGAACAATAGAAATCTGTTGCAGAGGGAGAGAGATTCAAATCACCCTGCAAATACATTGGCATTACGCAGTGTGAACTACGCAAACCGGAGAGTTATCCCAATCCATCGATCTTTTCTTCCAGTGACAGCAGGGCCTCCTGGATGACTGCAAAATCCGGCGGCTCGCGAGCGCTGCGTAGTGAGTATGCCTCAGGGCCTTCCGCTCCTCGCAGCCGGAGGAAGATGTTGTGGCCATCCGCCGGCAAGCGATTTGTACAGTAGAACGGCAGAGATGGCGCTGTTGGAATGGCTTTCCGCAGAAGCGTCTTCGGCCTGCAGTTGTACTCTCTGCGCGTCCAGCAAATCCAGTAAACCGGTAGCTCCATTCTTAAAACGAACACTGGCAAGATCGGCTGCACGTTTACTATCGTTGGCCGCGAGCTGGAGTTGAACGTCACGATCCTGTGACCTCGTATAGCTCACCAGAGCGTTCTCTACATCCTCAAGAGCCAGGAGAACCGACTGCTGATACTGGGCAAGTTGTGCATCGCCGTCGGCCCGCTTGGCTGCGATTCGAGCGCGAACTCTTCCTGTATCAAGAAAAGACCAATCGATGTTCAATGCCGCCAGATTCACAGCGCTGACTCCATCAAACGGTGTATCCCCATGAAACTCGTTCAATCCAAGAAGGCCCGCGAAGTTGACACGCGGGAAAAGATCGGCAGTAGCAATACCGATTTGTTCTGTTGCAGCATGAAGTCGTTCCTCTGACGCGCTTACATCGGGGCGGCGACGCACAAGATCGGCCGGTGTTCCGGGATCGATACGTTGAGGAAGGTCAGGTAGTGGCTTTACCACTTCAAGCTCAGAGACGAGAGCCTCTGGGGAGAGCCCGCATAGCACGGCAAGGCGGTGCTCATCGAGTGCGATCGCAGAGAGCAGCTCCGGAATGCGCGAGGTCGTCGTCTCCAGAAGAGCGCGTGCTCTCGACGTATCGAACTCTGTTCCTCTGCCAGCTGAGTAAGCTGCCTCAACCAGCCGTACTGTTTCCTGCTCGTTCTCAACATTCTCACGCGCGATCCGAAGAAGTTCCTGCCGTCCACGGAGATCTATATAAGTGCTCGCGACTTCTCCAACCACGGTAACCTGCATCGCCGCAAGGTTACTTGCATCCGCAAGAGTCTGCTGGCGTTGCGCCTCTATGTTGTGACGAACGCGACCAAAGAAATCGAGTTCCCAACTTGCATTGATCCCTGGGGTAAAAAAGCGATTATTTCGCGGATAGCCAAACGCCTGGTCAGCGCCGAACTTCTGTCTTCCCACGCTCGTGCTCATCGTTACGGTGGGATAGCGGTCAAACTTTGCTTCACGCAATAAGGCATTGGCGCTGTCGTAATGAGCCAGCGCGGCGCGCAGATCGTTGTTCGCAGTGAGTGAACGCTGCACAAGCGAGCTGAGCTCCGGGTCATGGAAGCTATGCCAGAACTCCGGATCATCCGCGTCTGCGTGGGGGCTAACATCAACAGACGCGGTATCGGGAGCGGTGAACTGCTGCGGAAATACAAGCGTTGGCTGCTTGTAATGAGGGCCAACGGAACACCCGGTGAGCCCAAGCGAGAGCACCGTCGCCAGAATTGATTTGCGATTAAGCATTGCTCACCCCCACTCCTCCGCAAGACTCTTCCGTTACTTCGCTAAGCTTTTTCTTCGTCCAGGTACGCAGTGCTACATAAAATACCGGAGTCAGAAAGAGACCAAACAAGGTCACACCGAGCATTCCAGAGAAGACAGTAATGCCTGTTGCGGCACGAACTTCGCTGCCGGCGCCGTGCCCCAGGAGCAATGGGACGGAACCGGCGATAAAGGCGATCGAGGTCATCACAATCGGACGCAGACGCATGCGACAGGCTTCGAGCGCGGCTTCGACGATGCTCTTGCCCTGAATCTCTAACTCTCGTGCAAACTCAACGATGAGGATCGCGTTCTTGCAGGCCAGGCCCATCAAAACGACGAGACCCACCTGCACGAATACATTGTTGTCGCCATCCGTGAGCCACACGCCAAGAAGTGCCGCGCACATGCACACAGGCACAATCAGGATGACTGCAAGCGGCAATGTCCAGCTCTCAAATAGAGCGGCGAGCACGAGGAAGGCCAGCATTACAGCGAGTGGAAAGACCACGGCCGCCGCATGGCTTTGTGTTACCTGCTGATAGCTCAAGTCTGTCCACTCGAGTACGATGCCACGGGGCAGGACCTTGTTCGCGATCTCCGTAAGTTTGGTGACCACCTGTCCGGAGGAAAGCATTTTAGGATCGGAGTCTCCGATAAGATCGGCGGCCGGGTAGCCGTTATAACGCATGACCGGATCAGGCCCGTAGCTCGGTACTACTGTCACGATCGAACCTATTGGCACCATCTCACCGTGCGCATTGCGCACACGCAGATTGCCGATGTCCTCCGCTCGCTGGCGATGGGTGGCATCGGCCTGCGCCATGACCCGGTAGACGCGCCCAAATACATTGAAGTCGTTGATATAGACCGAACCAAGATAGGTCTGCAGAGTGTCAAATAGATCGGATAACGCAATCCCCTGCGCCTTAGCCTTAACCCGATCCACCTTGACTTCGAGTTGTGGGATGTTGGCCTGGTAGGAGCTGACGGGAAAAGTCATCCCCGGGGTTTGCGCGACGGCACTCTGGAACGTGTTCAACGCATTCTGCAGAGCACCATACCCAAGCCCGGCTCGATCTTCCAGATAAAGCGAATAGCCCGAGCCATTGCCGAGACCCTGAATGGGTGGAGGCATCAAGGCATAGGTGAAGCCTTCCTTGATGTTCGCAAACTTGGCGTTCAGTTCTTTGTTGATCTCCGCTGCGCTGCGACGGCGCTCATCGAACGGCTTGAGGATGATGTAAGCCACTGTAAGATTAGGTGTATTGACTTGCTGCAGGGCGCTGAAGCCTGAGTTGGCGGCCACCATCTCGACACCATCAACGCTGTGCGCGACCTCAATCATCTTGCTCGTTACCTCGTTGGTGCGAGCGTGCGAAGCACCTTCAGGCAGCTTGGCTCCGGAGAAAAGATAGAGTTTGTCCTGGGTTGGAATGAATCCTCCCGGCACCTTGTTGAACAAGAACGCGGTCGTGGCCAGCAAAAATGCATATACGCCGAACACAACTCCACGGTGACGTAGTGTGCGCCCGACCGAACCGTGATAGTTCTCCGAGCTACGCTCAAAGAAGCGATTGAACGGATGGAACAGCCAGCCGAAGACCCGTTCGATGCCGCGAGCCAACACATCTTTGGGCGCATCGTGCCCTTTGAGTAACTGTGCTGCGAGCGCCGGAGACAAAGTCAGTGAGTTGACGGCGGAGATCACGGTAGAGATCGCGATGGTTACCGCAAACTGCCGGTAGAACTGGCCGGTGACGCCAGAGAGAAACGCCATAGGCACGAACACCGCGCAGAGCACCAGCGCAATCGCAATGATGGGTCCGGATACTTCTCTCATCGCCTGGTGGGCAGCAGCACACGGATTTAAGCCCTCCTGGATATTGCGCTCGACATTCTCAACCACAACAATCGCATCGTCGACGACGATGCCGATCGCAAGCACCATGCCGAACAACGTCAGTGTGTTAATCGAGTAACCCAACAAATAGAGCCACGCAAATGTGCCAACTATAGAGACTGGCACCGCAATGAGCGGAATGATGGACGCGCGCCAGGTCTGCAGGAACAGAATCACGACCAGCACTACCAGCACCACAGCCTCGATCAACGTATGCTCAACCGCACGAATCGATTCGCGCACGAACACAGTGGGATCCCAGATGGGTTTGTAGGCAATGCCGGGAGGAAAGTCCGCAGATAACTCGCGGAACCGTTTATACACCGCGTTAGCGACCCCTAAAGCATTGGCCCCGGGGGTAAGGAATATCCCGATCGCTACAGCTTTTTGGCGGTCGGAGTACATATCCATGGTGTAGTCGCTGGCGCCGAGTTCCACCCGCGCTACATCGGAGAGGTGCACGATCTGGCCGTCCCCGCCATCTTTGAGGACGATGTCTCGAAACTCTTGTTCACTACGGAGGCGGCCTCGCACGTTGATCGAGATCAGAAGTTCGGTTGTCTTCGGCGAGGGCTCGGCTCCAAGCTGGCCTGCTGACACTTGCACGTTCTGCTCGCGCACAGCGTTGACCACATCGGCGGCCGTGAGACGGCGTGAGGCGAGCTGGTTCGGGTCGAGCCAGAGACGCATCGCATAATCGCCAGAACCGATCATCTGGACATCACCGATACCGGGTAGGCGCGACAACTCGTCCTTAATATGCAGGACCGCATAGTTGCGCAGGTACAGTGAGTCGTAACGTTTGTCGGGAGAGTACAAGCTCACGTACATGAGCGGCGTGGGAGATTGTTTCTGTGTGGTTACGCCGAACTGCCGCACCTCATCCGGCAATCGCGAAAGCGCCTGGCTGACCCTGTTTTGCACGCGCACGGCTGCAGTATCTGGATCGACCCCAGGCCGAAAGGTGACCACGACTTGAAGGCTGCCGTCTGAGCCGGCGACAGACTTCATATACATGATGCCTTCAACACCGTTGATCGCCTCTTCGAGAGGTTCCGCCACCGATTCGGCGATCTCCTTTGGATTGGCACCAGGATAGGTAGCACGGACCACTACGCTCGGCGGGATGACTTCGGGATATTCCCCGGATGGAAGCATAGGGATAGCAATGAGCCCGAGCGAAAAAATGACGATAGATAGAACGATTGCGAAGATCGGCCGGTCAATAAAGAATTTCGAGAAATCCATGATCTGGCTCTTTCTTACTTGCGGGCTTCCTGAGCAGGAGTGGAGGTGCTGCTGGCAGTCACAGATCCCATTGCGACTTCCTGGGGAGCGATAGGAGCACCAGGGAAATAGATCTGTTGCAATCCACCGACGATCACTTTGTCTCCTGGGGCAAGACCGGATTGAATCAGACGCAGGCCATCCGCCATGCTTCCCGTTACAACATTTTTGCGCTGTGCCACATTACCGGGGCCCACTACATACACATACTTCTGGTCCTGATCGGTAAGAATCGCTTTGTCATCCACCAGAAGCGCCTGCACAGTGCCGGTGCTCTCAAGCTGAACGCGGGCATAGAGGCCTGGAGTGAGAAGATGGTCAGAATTGGGAAGTATGACGCGGGCACGAATTGTCCCCGTCGATGGATTGACCTCGTTGTCGAGAAAATCAATCCTGCCGGCATGAGGAAAGCCGGTCTCATTCGCCAACGCGACATGCACTGGGTTCGCCGAACTCACTCCGCTTCCGCGATGTACTCTCTCCTGAAAACGTAAATAACTCTGCTCATCGCAATCGAAGTACACATAGACAGGATCTTGGGACACGACGGTGGTTAGCACCGTTTGATCGGCTTGTGCAAGGTTTCCTCGCGTAAGCTGCGCCCGGCTGGTTCGTCCAGCAACAGGCGATCGTACTTCCGTAAAAGACAGGTTGAGTTCTGCCGTTGCAACAGCAGATTCCGCTTCATGCACACGAGCAGTGCTCTGGGAGAGATCGGAGTCACGGTTCTGATACTCTTCCTGCGAAATCGCCTTGGAAGCATTCAGTACTTGTGCCCTTTTTGCCTGAATAGCCGCGAATGCCGCCGCAGCCCGCTCGCGCTCCAGACTTGCCTTTGCACTGTCGAGAGCATCGCGGTAAGGCCGCGGATCGATGATGAAAAGCAGGTCACCGCGCTTTACGTTGTCTCCCTCTCGATACGCAACCTTATCTACGTAGCCTGTCACCCTGGCCCGCACATCTACAGAATTGATGGATGCGACACGGCCGTTGAAGTCGTCAGATAGACGAATCGGCTTGGGCACGACCGCAGCGGCTTCTACAACTGCCGGTGACGGCGGCTTCTTATCGACCGCCGACTTACATCCCGCAAGAGGGATTACCAAGATCCCAGCACAGGTGCAGGCAAGCAGAAGCTGCCTGAACGAACTCCGACGTGCGAAGAGAGCAAGGCCGACCAAATACGGATCGCGGGTGTCCGCCGGGCGCTTCCGGCTCATATTCTGATTAGCCACACAGATCCTGCTCCAGAAATCGCCGCATGTTTGTGCTTTCCGAGCAAAATACCGGTGAGCAAGATCATCGGTGGAATCTTCCTTCTCAATGTCTACGACTCGGAGGGCGATTCTTAGGTTCATCATGTCTTTCCTCTTTGATCTCGTAGTGAATTCATCAGTGTTAATAGACTTTTTTCGAGCCTTCTTGATTTCTTCAACAGCCTCGTCCGACTTGGCGGAGTTACCCGAGCAGTGCGCAACGACCGAAAATCCATCTGCGACGAGCCGCCTTGGAATCGCTCCCCCCGATACCGCCGGAAGCACCGATTTCTATCGCAGTCTTTGCCATTTCTTCCCCAGAGTTTTCAGATTACCCCTATTGAATGACGTGACACTGCCTGGACAGCATGCATAGTTGGCATACTGAACATGCGTCTGGCGCAGCTTCGAAAAGCCGATCCTAACCTGCTCGTCTACCTCGTCGTTTTGAAAGTTCCATGAGGGTATGCGCCCCGGAGAAATCCATCGTGCCTTGCGCATGGGCGACACCTGAGAGCGCACTCTTCACACGCGATGCGATACGAATGGATTGATCGAAACCCGATCAAGCTCGCCGTTCGGGAACGGACGCTCGCTTTACTGGACGCCGGGATGGGACTTCGCATTAGCGAACTTCTGGCGTCGTGCTGGCGGGATCAGATGATCGCGACCAGAGCCTGGACCTGGCTTACAAAAGCACGAACGACCTCCACCCAGATTCCTATAGAGCCTGCGGTCGTTGCCCTCTTTTTTGCTCTTGTAGCCAGCATTTTTCGCGAACGAAGCCCGGATCTCGAACCTGAGATCCGGGCTTCGCAAGTCAATGATGAATGAAGCGTCGATTACTGGTCGTTGCCTACTGTCAGTTCAGTGGCAACGGGTTTGAGGTAGCCGAAGAGCCCACCAGTGCCCTTGTCTGGTCCAGCGCTGAAATAGAGTTCTGCCGCGGGTGAGGCAGCGGGGTCATAGCTGCCTGGTGCGGCACTATTGCCGGGGCTGAGGGCCCAGAGGCCGTTAATGGAGAGCGGTTTTCCGCTTGCGTCCTGTACCAAACCGATGAACTTACCGGTGGCGAGATCGTAAGCGGCTATCGTTCCGCTCCCCTCGGACGAGCCTGCGCCAGCAAACTGCCCGACGAGCAGGTCGTGACTAAAGATGCCGAAGTCGAGCGGCGCCAGGGCTACGCCCCAGGGAGCATTGAGCCAGTCGCCGTGCTCGAGGCGTTGAAGGAGTTGACCATCAGAGGAGAAGATATCGACGTAGCCAAGACCGGGACCGTCAGTCTCTAATTGCTTACCTTCCTGGTGGAGAACGAAAGTGACGACGATGTCGTTGCCGATGGCCTGTACGTTGAAGGGCACGAAGTTTCGGGGCAGACGATCGTCAGTAAACGGCTTGTTATTTTCGTCGTCTCGATCACCGTCTCGGTTCGGCCGCAAAGTAACTCTTTGAAAGGCACTGTTGTAAACATCCACAGTACCTTTGTTGAAGTTGGCGGCGTAGAGATAGCGATTACCGTTAATGAGAGCACTGGTAAGCCCGGTGTAACTGGAACCATCCGTAGTCTTGACTACGATGACGGCGTTCGTCGAAGATCCCGGCGCCCCGCCTGCAGCTACGCCGACGTTCGGGTTCCAGCCGGAGATAGTGCCGTCAAGGGTGGAAAAGAGAAAGTCAGCAGCCGCGCCCGGAGCCAGAACAAAGTCGGTCGGACTGGCGTTAGCAATCGTTCCGGTGGGAGTGCCTGTGGGGAAGGTCTTGCTGTTGGGATTGGCCTTCGGGATCGTAACGACGAGTGGAGTGATTGCTCCGGCGCCGTTGTAAAGAGTGCTAAGGCCAGTCCCGTTATCGGAGATCCACCAAGGGCTACCGGAAGTTCGAGAGAGTCCCCACGGATTGATGAGATGGGGATCGGTAACAGGGGCTACGCCAGATACGTTGGCGACGAGATTGACTTGAGTGTAATGCTGAGCGCTGGCGAATGGTCCAACAAACGAGGCCGACAATACGATTGAGGCCAGGGACAGGAACGTCTTCATCACGGATCTCCCGAAGCTGTGTAAGGCCCCGCCATTGGGGTGCCGCCTCATCGCCGACAGCGTCGGATCATTGGCTGGATTTTCAGGCATGCGGGGAGTGACAGAAAAATCCACCCCGAGCTTATTCCCGCCGATCGACTCTTGTTGTCAGCGTAATGTCATAACTTTGTCCTCCAATGCTCGATCGCAGGCATAAGGATTTGTGAAGCGAAGAAGAAGCCATCACCTGCCGAAATGCAGACATAAACTCCGAGTTCTCATTCAGCAATGCATCGCTGAATGAGAACTCGGAGAATAAATCCCGCGGACTGTTTTCGATTGCCGAATGGCGAAGCAGGACATATCCGTTAAAGATTCTGTCCTGCCGAATGTACGTGCTAGAAGCGTCGTTCGTGACAGCCCTTACCGTCGGTGACAGACGTCAGCACCTGGTTCTCGGCTGTAAGCGAACGGCTGAAGCAGTTACCCAGCGAGTCGTTGCTTTGATAGGACGCGCTCGATTTGCCTGCCGCAGCCGTGAGGTTCTCGCTGGCGTTTAACTGCAACGTGTCGTTGGAGTTGACCTGCTCCTGCGTATTGCTCTCGAAGAGCGGGAATCCGTTGAGGGTCTTCGACTCAGTCATCAGGTTCTGCTGGTTCGCCGTCGTTGCCTGCGTGAAGGTCCCGTTAGCATTGGCAATGAACGAGAAGTTCACCGTCAACGGGTACGACACATGCCTGGACTCCGTTTCCACCAGAATGCCGCTCCGCGTGGTGGTCTTTGAATCGACGGTACTGGCTTGAACGGCGTTCTGCACGTCACCGCCTGTATTCGGATTGACGTTGAAGGTCTGCGTGCTGAGGAAGTTGACCTGCTGCTCAACCGTCGTTTCTACACGGCCGTGCGAGGTGTTGACGAAGCCGCTGATGGTGAAAGACCGGTCAGAACCGACCGCGACTGTGCCCGTGACTACACCGCTGGTGCTGGTCGTGAGGTTTTCGTTCACCTGTGGGGTTGGAGCAGCGCTGAGAGCGTTGCCGATCAGACCGCCACTGACCTCTTTGCTGCCATGGTCAGTGAAGACGAGCATGTTCGCGGTGGCGAGGAAGAGGGTGTTGGCGTTGAAGACGCTGATGCCGACGATGTGCTGGCTGCCATCGCCGAGCACGCCGGCATAGGGTGTGAGGTCAACTCGGTAGGGCTTGAAGTTAAGCGTCTGCACGCCGGTGATGGGCTCCCAGAGGAAGGGATCGATGCCACCGGTGAAGATGAAGGGGAAGACCGGCGCGACGCCGGCGGGTTTGCCGTCGATGGTGATCTCGGTCTCGCGGAACGCGGTGTTGCCGCAACTCTCCAGCGTGCCGGTCTGGTCGTTGGGCACGCACAAGTAATAGAACTCATCGTTGGACTGGTTCTGCGCGAAGACGTCGAGGTAGACCTTCTCTACGTTTCGCGGCAGGTTGAGGGTCTGGGTGACCTGATCGGTAGTGGTGTTGAGCGTGGCGGGGCCGTTGCCGACGCTTACCGGCACGATGATGTCCGGCACGACGGGAGCCGGGGTAAAGCGGGCGACAGGGTAAAATTCGAGCGCCGCGCTCGCGAAGATCGTGCTGGTGTCAACGGAGTTGACGATGTTGCCGATGCTGGCGAGGCCGGTCTGCGGCGTCTTGAAAAAGGCCGTGAGATCGGTGAGGTCACGCTCGACGTGCCAGGAGGGGCTCAGATTGCTGCGGGGCTCTGCGGTAGTGCCGTAGAAGATGTTGACGTCGCCAAGATAGAACCAGGCGCTGCGATCGAATTGGTTCCCGGACGATACGGTGAAATCTGCCGTGAGAACGACCTTGGCCCATGGCCCGGGGCAGTCGGCGGGAGGGGTGTAGGTGAGCGGCGCGCCGTTGAAGCTGGCAAACGGCGCATTGGAGAGCAGCGAAACAATGCAGGGTTTGGTGTCTGGCCGCGTGACCAGCGGCTCCGCACTAACGGGATTGGAAGAGCCAATCTGCGGGTTTGACGGAGCGAGGACGACCTGCGCGGAGGCAGCGCCACAAAATACAGAGGCGAGTAAAAGGAGCTTGGAGACGGAGGGGAGGGGGTTGAAGACACGCAAGCCAACTGCTGTTTTATTCATTGGGAGATCATCCTTGGACTGCGGCAGAACAATACCACAATGATCTCAACGATGACTACTATATTGCTAAAAGTTCACAATAGTGAATAAATGTGGAGGTTTCAGGTGATCTCAGAAAACGTTGCATCGTTTTTGCTTCGCATCCAGAAGCCCCTGGCCAATACCCCCTACAGTCGCACCCCGTGCGCTTTAGTTGGTAGATATGGGGTTCCGTCAGAATTCGGACATTTGAGCGTCCATCCCGCGTACAGCAATCCCTTTTGGTATGGTGAATGTGTCCAGGCACGTCGAGACGGTAAGACGAAGCATCCGGGAGGCGTGAGTGGAGATACCGCAGTGGCTGCCCGCAGAGAAACAGGCGGCTATCTGTTTCACTATCGACGACATTCACCCTGGCAAAAGCAGCGATGCTTACGAAGCCGGCGGCGACCTGGAGAAAGGTGCTCTAGGCCACGTCCAATGGCTTCTGGAGCGCCACCCTCAGCTCCGCGCCACACTCTTCGTTACTGCCGACTGGCGGGAGCTTGCTCCGCATGTCACACGCCCTCTGCTGGCCCAAATTCCTATTCTGCGAGACTCCATCTACCTCACTAAGGTCCGTCCCCTGGGCGAGATGCGTCTCAGCCGCCATCCCGAATTCGTTGCCTATCTCAAAAGCCTTCCACGTACGGATGTTTCCCTGCATGGTCTCCACCACATCCGTAAGGGCAAGCAGATTCCCATGGAATTCCTCGGCAAAGACCGCGCCGAATGCGATGCGATGCTCTCCGAAATGATCTCCATCTTCCGCGAAGCGAGTCTTCCCTTCTCGCCCGGAATGTGCCCACCCGCATGGGCCTACAACGACGACCTCGGCTCTGCCATGCTGGCCCAGGGCCTGCAATTTGTCGCCCCTACCCGCGATATCCGTACACCCATCGCATCCGGCGCGGTTACGGCCATGAGTGGCGTGCAGGGCGTCTCTCTGATCCATCCGGAATGGCTCTACCCTGAATCGCTCCAGGGCGGCCGGCTTTTACACTTCAGCAGCAATTTTCAGGCCACCTCACCCATCGAACGAGCCTTCGAGATCATCGAAAACAACGGACTGGTGGCCATCAAGGCTCATATCATCAAGAACACCTACGGCCACATCATGCTTGACGGTATGGACGATCTTTATCGCAACTATCTCGACCTCGTGTTTACAGAACTGGACCGGCGATACGGCAACCGCCTCTGGTGGACATCGATGGCGGAAATCACGGCCTGCGTCAACGAACGAAGAACTAGCGAGCTACCGGTATGCGCGTAGAAATCAATCCTCCAGACCTGGACTCAGAATATCTCCGCTGCCTGAACGCCTGCTTCCCCGGCTGGGGCGATAGGCAGATGGCTCAGTGGGCCTTTCGGCGTGGGCTGGCTCCTGATCCCATGCCGGATCTGATGGTGCTCCGCGAAGAGAACGAACTACTGGCGGGTTCAGCCGTTAGCTACCGCAGCGTCGTCTTGCCCAACGGCAGCAGGGTCCGGGCAGGCATCATGACGGGATCGTGGACGCTGCCCGCTGCCCGTGGTCGTGGATGCTTCGCACGCATCATCGAGGAGTCGGTGGCGATTACGCGGGAGCGCGGAGGAGCTTTGCTGTTGGCTTTCGTGACAGAGGACAATCCGAGCTGCAGGCAACTACTGAAGGCGGGAGCGGCGCCCGTTCCGACTTCCTATTTATTTACCGATCTCGAGGCTTCCCGGCCTGAAGAGAAAGCTGCTTCGGGGCTTGTCCTTTTCAAGGATGCGGAGCTTTCCGAAGCTGTCGCGTTTTGGGCGAAAGATCACGAGGGAAAATGCCGCTTCGACTACTCCAGCCTTGAAGACTGGAAAGGACAGTTCATCGATCGTCCCGGAAGCGTAGAAATCGTTCGCAACGCATCAGGAGCCTTCGCCGTCATCGATAGGAATCCAACGACCGATAGAATCCTGGCCTGGTGGGCACCCTCACAAACATCCGCGCTTCAGCTCTTGAACGAGCTTCGCGCCGCTGCCCTATCCAAGGGACGTAAACTCTTCACCTTTTCGACCGATGCGGCCATCGCAGCACAATGCGAGGCAATGGGTTTCAAAAGAAAACCTGGCTATCTCACGGTAATGGTCACCGATTGGGAGCGACTGGGACAGGCATTGCAGACGACAGTTTTGCAGGAGCCTGACCACCATGCGCTCCTCAACCCTGCGAGTCCCTGGTTTGCCGGAGAATGGGACATCCAATCCGGTGACCGCATGTAATCGACCTCTGACTTACGTATCAGACTGCCGGGGATACCGCCCCGATCAGGCGATGTTGACCTTTGGCATCGGAAGCAGATCTTCGATTCGTACCGGCAGATCGCGAACACGGATCCCAGTCGCGTGATAGACCGCACTGGTAATCGCCGCGGCAACACCGGCCAGTCCAATCTCACCCACTCCGCGGACGCCAAGAGCATTCAGATTGTAGTCCGGATAGTCCAGGAAAGTGACCTCGATCTGCGGTGTATCTGCATTGACCGCCATCACATAATCGGCAAGATTGTTGTTGATGGGAGCACCGGAACGGCTGTCGTACATCGTCTCCTCGAACAGAGCCATACCGATACCCATCACCACTGCGCCTTCAATCTGGTTCCGCGCCGGTCGAGGATTCATGATGCGTCCAGCATCAATGACAGTGACGACCCGGTTGATACGAAGACGTGCGATCTCTGGTTGCCAACCAATCTCTACAAACTGTGCTCCGTAGGAATGAAAGGAGTACTTGGGCTTCGAGTCTTCGAGTGTTCCCTCCGATTTGCCCTGGCCAGAAACGGAGTTGACCTTGGCTATTTGAAGGACCTCTGCCATTGGAACCGCGCCCTGAGCCTGTCCTTTCTGGCGCACCATGCCGTCGGCAAGCTCTAGATCTTCGGGCTTCTTCCCTTTGAAGGAAGACCCGTCCGACTTAACGGCCACGAGCAATAATGCCTGACTTGCCTTCTGTGCAGCTTCAAGGACAGCGGGTGTCACTGAAGCTGTCACCCAGGAGCCTCCGGAGATCGGGCCAGAAGGAAGCGCTGAATCTCCAAGCACGACGTCAATCTTGCTGACAGGGATGCCGGTCTCGTGACTCACAATCTGAGCCAGCACCGTATAAGTGCCGCCTCCAATATCCTGCGTGCCGCACGCAACACGTGCAGAGCCATCCTGTCGCAGCTCTACGCTCGCCTGGGTCTCCGAACGCGCTGCAAGCCAGGAACAGGCAGCAACTCCCCATCCGAGAGTGACCCCGTCCTTTTTCATAGAGCCGATCTGCGGTGTGCGATTGGACCAGCCAAACTTTTCAGCACCGACCGTCAGGCACTCCTTCATGTGCCGCGAGGAAAATGGAATGTTCAGACTCTCATCCATCTCCGGTTCGTTTTTAAGTCTGAACTGGACAGGATCCATCTTCAGGCTGACGGCTAACTCGTCCATCGCGGACTCCAATGCAAACAGTCCAGGGACTGCACCAGGTCCGCGCATCGCCGTGGGATTGCCAACGTTTCGACGCGCCAATCCGCCCGTTACGAGCAAATTCTGAGTGCTATAGATGAACGGTGTAATCTCACCGCACCCTTCATCGTAGTCATCCAGCATCGAGGTATGGTTGACGTAATCCTGTTGCACCGCCGTCAGCTTTCCATCGGGTTCTGCCGCTAACTGAATGCGCTGCTCGATAGCGGGCCGATGGCCGACGTTCTGAAACATCATCTGCCTGCTCACAACGAGCTTGACGGGACGGTTCAAGTTGCGTGCACACGCGGCTGCCAAAGCGCTCTGAGGCCAGGGCCAGAGTTTGCCTCCGAACCCGGAACCAAGAAACCGCGTGATGACCTGTACTTGCTCCGGAGGAACACCCAGCATCTGCGCAAGCACGTCACGATGGTTGACGACAGCCTGCGAGGTCTCATAAAGAGTGAACTTCTGGCCGTCGTAGACAGCAACAGACGCATGGAGCTCGATTGGATTGTGCGTCTCGACGGGGGTCGTATAAACCTCGTCTACTTTGACCTTCGCACTCTTCAACGCCGTAGCGGTGTCCCCGCGTTTGCTCTTCTCCTCTGGCTTGTCAGTCGTGAGCGGTGAACCTAATAGCTTGCTGTTTGCATCGGGTTTATCCCGGTTGTAGGTGACCTTTACGCTCTCGGCGGCAGCTCGCGCCTGCTCGACGGTGTTTGCCACGACGACCGCTACATATTGGCCGTAGTAACGAATCTCGTCATCTTCGAACGGAGGACGTTTTTCGTCGAGGATCAAAGACATGCCTGCCGCTGGAGGCACGCGATATAGCTTGCCGATGTTGGCACGATGGTAGACGGCGACTACTCCCGTCATCTTCTCCGCCTGGGCGCTATCAAGGTTTGCGATAGAACCCTTTGCAATGGTGGCACAGACCGGCCAGGCATAAAGAAGGCCCGGAAAGTGGTGGTCGGAGGCATACATCGCCGCGCCGCTCACCTTCAACGGACCGTCTACGCGGCGAGTTGCAACCCCGATAATCTTCGACTCGCTGATTTGATCCATCGTTCCGCCTCCTATGCGATCTGGCTGACCTGCCCCATGGTGTGCACCAGGCAGCGTTTGGCAAGCTCCACTTTGAATCCGTTCTGACTCTGTGGCCTGGCACCATGCAGCGCCGCTTCGGCTGCCGCGCGGAAGTTCGCCTCGGTCGCGGCTTTGCCCATAAGCACCTTTTCCGCTTCCAGGGCACGCCAGGGCCTGGTGCCTACGCCACCCATTGCCACGCGAACATAGGTAATGCGATCTCCATCCTTTTTCATCACGATCGCTGCTGAAGCAAGCGCGAACTCATAGGACGCACGGTCACGCAACTTCAGATAACCGCTCTTTGCGCCAACGACTGGCTTGGACAACGTGATGTGGGTAATCAGATCCCCCGGCTGCAAAACCGTCTCACGCTCCGGGGTCGATCCGGGAAGAAGATAGAACTCCGAGACAGGCACAGCGCGTTGGCCGTTTTTGCCTTCGATGTGCACGACCGCTTCGAGGGCCATCAGAGCAACATTCTGGTCGGAAGGATTTGTAGCAATGCAGTGCTCACTGGTGCCAAGGATTGCCAACATACGGTTGTAGCCGCCGATCGCAGAACAACCCGAACCAGGCTGACGTTTGTTGCAGGCCGATGCAGTGTCCCGGTAATACACACAACGCGTCTTTTGCAGGAGATTGCCTGCAGTCGTCGCCATGTTTCGCAACTGTGGCGATGCTCCTGCGAGAAGAGCCTGGGACAGGACGGCATACTGTTCCTTCACCGTCGCGTCCTGCGCCACATCGGCATTCCGCGCAAGAGCGCCAATCTTCAGGCCGCCCTCCGAAGTTCGTTCTATCTTGTCGAGCGGAAGACCGTTGATGTCTACAAGCTGACGTGGGCGCTCTACATTCAACTTCATGTAGTCCACGAGATTCGTTCCACCCGCAATAAAGCGAACGTCCGCTCCGTTCTGTGCGGTCGCCGACTGCGCCTGTGCCTTGACGGCGTCGGGAATCGTCTTGGCGGTGACAAGCTGAAAGAGTTCCATAGCCGATAACCCTCCTCTAGGACATGCGCCGAACTGCCTGCACGGCAGCAACGATGTTGGGGTAAGCGCCACAACGGCATATGTTGCCGCTCATCGCCTCTCGCACGTCTGCGTCTGTCTTCCCCCAGGGCTCTTTGACCATGGCGACAGCGGACATGATCTGTCCTGACGTGCAGTAACCGCATTGAAAACCGTCGTGCTCCACAAAAGCGTCCTGCATCGGGTGCAGATTTTCCGGTCCGCCGATACCTTCAATCGTTGTGATCTCGGCGTTCTGTTGCATCACGGCGAGCGCCAGGCAGCTATTGATTCTGCGCTCGTTCACATGGACGGTACATGCACCGCACTGGCCATGGTCGCAGCCTTTCTTGGTCCCGGTCAGATGCAGGGTCTCGCGCAGCGTGTCCAGCAGCGTCGCTCGCGGATCGACCTGCACAGCATGAGACTGTCCATTCACCCGAAGCGTAATGGGGACTGTGCCGGGAATCTTTGTCGATGCGGCTTCAGTTGGAGCAGCCTCCGCTGACGCGGAAGAGGATGCAAGAGGCGCTATTGCGGTAGCTGCCGTTGCCGCTCCAACGTGAGACAGAAATGACCGGCGTGTCAGTCGGCCCAAAGACGTTTTCGGCTCGTTCTCGTGCTCGTCGATTGCCATGGTTCGCCCTCCGAAAGCATCCGGATCGATGCAAAACAGTATTTCACAATGGCTCAAGAGGTGAAACAGACCCTGCCTCCTCTGCCACGCATCATGATGTCGCATCCGACCCCGGCGGCTGCTAGTTTAGTGATGGATGCTGTCGAGTCGCGAGACTCAATGGAGGGAAAGATTGCGGAGAGCACTGTTACTCGCGGGCGTATTGGTGTGGAGTGGTGGACTGCTTGTGGCTCAGGAACAAACGGCCGCGGATCAGGCCCGATGGAAGGCCGAGGCGGCACGGGTAACGATTGTGCGCGACGACTGGGGTATTGCGCATGTGCATGGAAAGACCGATGCAGATGCGGTCTTCGGGATGATCTATGCGCAGTGCGAGGACGACTTTAACCGTGTCGAGACGAATTACCTCACTTCGCTTGGGCGCACGGCCGAAGCACAGGGCGAAGACGCAATCTGGCAGGACCTGCGGCAGCGGCTGTTTTTGGATCCTGAAGAGTTGAGACACCACTATGCCACGAGCCCGGAATGGCTTAAACGGCTGATGGATGCATTGGCCGATGGGATCAACTTCTATCTTTCACAACATCCGGACAGGAAGCCGAAGGTGTTGACACGGTTTGAGCCTTGGATGGCGCTGTCGTTTACGGAAGGCAGCATCGGCGGAAATATCGAACAAGTCGATTTGAAGGCGCTGAAGGGGTTCTACGAACCGTCCAGCGTGCATACCCCAGACGTTAGTGCGGTCCAGATAAAGCCGCTTGCGGCTGAACCGGACTGGTTCATACCGGAACCGAGCGGGTCGAATGGGTTCGCCATTGCTCCCGGTAACACGGTAGATCACCATGCGCTCTTGCTGATCAATCCACATACCTCCTTCTTTTTTCGCAGCGAGCTACAGATGGCGAGCGATGAGGGACTGGATGCGTATGGGGCGGTGACGTGGGGCCAGTTCTTTGTCTACCAGGGATTCAACGACCGCGCCGGATGGATGCATACCTCCAGCAACGTGGACGCAGTAGATGAGTATCTGGAGAAGGTGGTCAGGAATGGCGACACGCTGAACTATCTGTATGACGGCACCCTCCGGCCGTTTACCAAGAAGCAGATCACGCTTCAGTACAAGACACCTCACGGCCTTGCCTCGCGGACATTTACGGCGCTGTACACCCTGCATGGGCCAGTGATCCGGAAGGACGCCGATAAGTTCGTAACGATCCAGCTCATGAATATTCCTGTGGCCGCGCTGGAGCAGAGTTATTTGCGCACGAAGGCGCGAAACTATGCCGAATACAAAAAGACCATAGAACTCCAGGCGAACGCCTCGAATAACACAGTATTTGCTGACGCCGATGGCGATATCGCATACTGGCACGGCAACTTCATCCCCCTGCGCGATACACGGTTCGATTACACCAGGCCGGTGGATGGAAGCGATCCGGCGACGAACTGGAAGGGGTTGATGACGGTAGACCAGGCGCCGCATCTGCTGAATCCGAAGAGCGGATATCTTTTCAACGTGAACGATTCGCCCTGGAACGGCGCGGGCGCGAGTTCGCTGCGCAAGGCGGATTACCCGGCGTACGTGGAGCAAGGAATCGAGTCCGCCCGTGGCCTGCATGCGACACGGGTGCTGGCTCCGGACGGGACTCCGCGGCGGGATCTCTCGATGGATGGGTTGATGCGTGCGGCGTACGACCCATATCTGCCATGGTTTGCCCGGACCGTGCCCGCGCTGGTCGCGGCGTACGACTCGCTACCGGCTGATGCTCCACTGAAGACGCGTCTGGCTGGTCAGATCGCACTCTTGCGTGGCTGGGACGATCGCTGGAGCGCGGAGTCGATGGCGACCTCGATCGCTGTGTACTGGGGTACGGAGATGATGAAGACCGTGGGCCGTCCGGCGCACGAGGCGTTAGTGCCCAGCGAGGATTGGGTGGCGACAAGAGTCCCGGCTGAAGTTCTGCTTACGGCTTTGGCGCAAGCTTCGGACAACCTGGCGGCGGACTTCGGAACGTGGCATACACCCTGGGGGCAGATCAACCGCTTTCAGCGTCTTACCGGAGACATCGTGCAGCCCTTCAGCGATGCCGGGCCGAGCATCCCGGTGCCGTTTGCATCATCGCTCTGGGGATCGCTGGCGTCGTTTGGCGCGCGGCAGTATCCGGGAACGAAGCGGTGGTATGGCACAAGCGGTAATAGCTTTGTCGCAGTTGTAGAGTTCGGAGACAAGGTACGGGCAAAGGCCGTAACCGCCGGCGGCGAGAGCGGCGATCCGAAGTCGAAGCACTTCGATGACGAGGCTGAACGATATGCCGCAGGCAATCTGCGCGAAATTTACTTCTACCCCGAGCAATTAAAAGGACATACAGAGCGGACCTATCATCCGAATGAGTAAAAGAGCGCCGTCGGGGAGCACATAGAAGAGTTCCTCTTAGGCTGCATCGGCTCACAAAGAGTAAATCTTCGTCGCTGACGAGATCTCATGCTTTATCCTCGCAATCAAGATGAGATCTCTTATTCTTGCCGCGACGCCGATTCTCTTTCCGTTCCTTGTCACTGCACAACAGCCGGCCCAGCAACCCGCGCCCACCGCGACCGTTCTGCACGCGGCCCGCATCCTCGACGTCGCCGCCGGCAAGGTCGACTCCCCAGGCGAGGTTCTCATCGTCGGCAACCACATCCGCGAAGCCGGCGAGCACGTCTCGCATCCCAATGGCGCTACGGTCATCGATCTCGGCAACGCCACGCTGATGCCCGGCCTCATCGACGCGCACGTCCATCTCTTCCTGCACCCCGGCGCCGAAGACCTCCAGACCGTCGAGGAGTCCGTCCCGCAACGCACGCTTGAAGCCGCAGCAGCAGCCAAAGCCGACGTCCTGGCCGGCTTCACTTCCGAGCGCGACATGGGTACCGAAGGAGCCAAGTGCGCCGACGTCGCCGTGCGCAACGCGATCAACGACGGCCTCATCCCCGGCCCGCGTATGAGAGTCTCCTGCAACGCCATCGACATCCTCGGCGGCCACGAAGACGCCATCGGTTACAACCCCGCCCAGCATGTCCTCTCCAACGCCGACATAGCTAACACCGCAGACGAAATCCTCGCCACGATGCGCGAACAGCGCAAGGAAGGCGCAGACTTCACCAAAATCTACGAGACCGGCCGAGACCATCTTGTAGAAGGCACCTTCACCACGCCCTATCAATACAACGAAGCCCAACTCGCCGCCGCCGTCACCGAAGCCGACCGTACCGGCTCCGTCGTCGGCGTCCACTGCACCGGGGAACCAGGTGCAACCTATGCCGCCGAGGCCGGCGTCGCCAGCATCGACCACGCCTACTTTCTTCTGCCCTCCACCATGAAGCTCATGCGCGACAAGCAGATCTACGCCGTGCCCACCTTCGCTGTGATGGAGGCCTTCGCCCAGCACCCACGCCATCCCGGTGACGGCGAGAAGGACCAACAGGTGCTCGACTTCCACGCCGAGCAGTTCAAGAAACAGATGGCCGCCGGCGTTCCCTTCGCCATCGGCAGCGACGTTGGCCCCTTCCCTCATGGCACGCAGGCCCGCGAGTACGTACTGATGGTGAAATATGGCATGAGCCCCGCGGAGACCCTGCGCTCCGGCCTCATCAACGGTGCGAAGCTGCTGCGCTGGTCCGACGCCATCGGCCAGCTCAAGCCCGGCTTCTACGCCGACATCATTGCAGTTGCGGGTAACCCACTCAACGACATTACCGTCCTCACCCACCCAACCTTCGTCATGAAGAACGGCGAGATTCTCCGCAAAGATTGAGGCCGCCGCATCAGCTCTTAGAGGGCTGTTTTGGAGTGAGGTGCTCGAAGCGCTGGAAGAGAGGTGCTCCCCAGGTACCGATGGCGAGCAGAGCTCCGAAGAGGACGACGGCGTCGATACTCTCGCGTCCCTCGCGGGACCAGTAGGCGAGGGCGTCGAGGTTGAGCCAGAGCGCGAACTCGTCGAGCGTAAGAGCGGCGCCGATGCCGTAGCTTAGGGCGAGCAGGCGGCTGACCAGAATAGAGATAGGGGTGTCACCGGTGCCGGCTTCGGCGAGGGTGAAGTAGCCGGAGATGAGGAGCAGGAGGATTCCCCAGACAAGGTGGTGGATGTGGTGACCGCC
Organism: Granulicella mallensis; assembly: GCF_014203225.1. Lineage (GTDB taxonomy): Bacteria > Acidobacteriota > Terriglobia > Terriglobales > Acidobacteriaceae > Granulicella > Granulicella mallensis_A. The sequence continues at coordinate 330,678 of NZ_JACHIO010000001.1, forward strand.
CATCTCGACGTAGCCGAAGGGTCCGATGTGGTGGGTGATAGAGGCGACCAGCAGGCGGACGGCGAGGAACGTGATGAAGAAGCTGATGGAGGCGAGGAAGAGACGGCGATGCGGCCGGTCGGGGATCTTCTGGTGGATGAAGTAACCGAGCCGTGTGAGATGGAGCACGAGCAGGATGGCGACTGAGGCGGCGACGACGAAGAGGAGCAGTATCCAGGAGCCAGCGATGTGCATAGGGTAGGGGTATCACGAACTGGCCACTTCGTCGAAGAGAGTCCTCGTTCCGACCAATGGAAGGACCACGGCGAAGCCGTCCCACACGTCACGAAGTGACCGCTGCCCACGCAGGGCGCCCGTCCGGCAGGACAAAAGCTTCTAGCGATCCAGCCTAACGAAGACCGACGAGCCCCTGAACGGACTGCGTAAGTTTCAGGGGATCGTAGCCAAGTCCGTCTTTAAAGACCGTGTCAACTTTTTCGATGTCATTGATATCGACAGCAGGGTTGCCGGAGAGGACGACGAGGTCGGCAGCTTTGCCCTGCGCGATCGTGCCGATCGTAGCGTCTTCGCCGAGGAAGGCAGCGCCGTTCTGGGTGGCGATGTGGATGGCTTCGAGCGGCGAGAAGCCAGCTTCGACAAGGAGCTCGAGCTCGCGCTGGTCGCCGTAGCCGGGGAGAACGCCGCCGAAGGAGGTGGGATCGCAACCGGCCATGAGCAGACCTCCGGCTTTGACGAAGTCACGCTCGAACTGCATCTCTTTCTGGAGAGCCGCAGCGGCGAGAGGACTGTTGCGCTCGGCGATGGCGCTACGTGTGGCAAGGTAGGTGGTCCAACCCTGCGGCGTAAGCGCGCTCTGAGCGCGGGCTTCCTGACGCAGAGACGGGCGATTCGGAACAGAGATCTCGAAGACGGCAAGAGTCGAGGTGACTGCGACATGGCGAGCGACGAGGTCGTGGATCATCGCCTGAACGGGCGCGCCTTCAATGTCGACATTTTTGGCAAAGTCTTCAGACGCGCCGGTGGGCGGACAGATGCCCGGCTGTTTGCCAGGGAAAAATTCGGTGTCGACGATAATGCCGTGCTCGAGATTGTCTATGCCAAGCGCGGCGGCTTCGCGGAAGCCGACGGAGCAAAGATGGCCGGTGAGTTTGAGGCCGCGCGCGTGGGCGTGCTCGATGGAGACCTTGAGCTCGTCGGGGGTGATGTCCATGTAGGCCTTGAAAGAGGTGACGCCTTCGTCGGCCCAGTAGTCGACGGTACGGCCGGCATCTTCAGGGCCGGTGAGGGTGTGGAGCTGCGGGATGCGGCTGAGCAACCCGCCGAGATAGGGGCTGGTGATGCGGAGTTTGGGCCCAGGGGTGAGGCCGGAGTCGATCTTCTTTTTGAGGGAGAGATCGGTGTAGGGCTCGATGCTGCCGGCGGTGCGGGCGGTGGTAATGCCGCTGGCAAGGTAGAGCCGTGGAGCGCTGTCGGCCATCTCGCCAAGGAGGAAGACACCGGTGTGGCTTCCTTCGGGCGAGGTGTAGAAGAGGTGTTCATGCATGCCGACGAGGCCGGGGATGACGGTCTTGCCGGTGAGATCGAGAACCTTCGCGTTGGGCGGGTAAGAGGCTTTGAGCACGGCGCTCTGGACGCGGAGGATCTTGCCATCGGCGATGTCGATGCGCTGATCTTCTGCTGGCGCCGCGCCAGTGCCGTCGATGACGCGGACGTGCTCGAGGACGAGGAGGGGAGCGTCTTCTTTAAGGAAGGGCTTGAGGGCCGCTGGGGTTAGGCGTTCCGTCTGGGTTTGGGCTTGCGTGGAAGTGGGTGCGAAGCTGACGGAAACAGCAAGTGTCACAAAAGCGGCGAGGAGCGGACGGCGCATGGTATAGCCTCTGGAGCGGCGAAGGTCTGGAGTAGGTAGATCGATCTATGGCTGCGGGACTCTGTAGCGACTCAGCGTAGAAAACCGGGCGCAACAGACTCTGCAGAAGAATAACCGGATGGGAAACAGACGTCGAGTGAAGAGCGATGCGGTCCAGGAACCCCTCCACAGTAAAGGGGAAACAGCTCTAAACGGCGCGAAGCGTGTCTGTCATACGTCCCCCAATACCGAAACAAAGAAAGCAAGGACACCAGTCAAGCACTGGTGTCCTTGCTTTTTGCACCAGGGCGTGTTCACGCCATCTGAGCGCTTCGACGATAAGAGCGAAGGGAGGAAGCCGAGGAAGAGAACGTCGAGCTTCTCGAAGCGGAAGAAGATTCTACGGAAGCCCTTGAGCCTCTAAGGCGCGACAAGTTTGAACAACTGAGCTCCCGTTCCATTGCAGGTGTAGATCTGCAGTTGCACGCCATTGGCGGTCGAGGCGGCTGGAGTATCCAGGCAAAGACCGCTGCCCTCGCCAACAAACTCATAGTATCCATTGCCCATCGAGACAGCCTCCCACACCTCGTTCGGGTTTCCGGCATAGGTCCACAACTGCATCAGGCTGCCACTGGTGGTGCCACTATTGACCACATTCCAGGTTTCGCTCGGTGCATTGACGTTCTCGACGTAATAATCGCCATTACCAGCCGGCTCGAACTCCCACTGCTGATTGGGTTGGGTACTGAAAGTGCCACTGCCGCAGGCCCACTGCTGCACCGTTGTTCCATTCGCGGTGCCGGAGTTCGTAGCGTCCACGCAGGAGCCGCTGTTCTGATTGATGATGTTGTACGGGGTACCGGTAGTGATCGTGCTGCCGCCGCCGCTGCTTCCCGCGGCGACATTGACCCAGAAGTTATTGACCTGTATTCCTGGACCGCCAACCCATATCTCTGTGCCAAATTCGATGGTGGTCAGATACCACGAGGACTGGATCTGTCCCAGAGCCAACGCTTCCTCAAAGAATGGGACCAGATTGAGGCTGTAGGTAGTGCCGTTGGTTGGCCCGTCGCCATCATTGTTCACAAAGCTGATGACCTGGGCTCCCACAGGTCCAGAGCAATTGCAGTTGCCTGTGTTAAGGCCCGTATACACAGACCAGGTATGCCCGCCGGTGGTGATCGTCGCCACAGGGGAGCAGCAGCCGATGGGCCCCGCGCCGCCATTGTGCTGTACCCAGATCATCAGTTCAGTCCCGGTCGTGTTCTGGTTGGAAGGCGCAGTCGTTCCGGTGTTGAACCAGATGTCGTAGGCCACGTCATTGTTGTCTCCCGAAGGTTCCACTACCGTCTCGCCGCTGGTGATGGACCAATTGGAGAGCGCCGAAACCTGGATCGGCAGTTGCGTGTTCTGCGAACAGGCGCCGTGAAAACATCCATAAAGGAAATCCGGGTAATCAGCGGGAGTGCCCGTGGTGTCGTTGAACGCGCTGCCGGAATAGACCATGCTCGGGCCGCTCGGAGGCGTAGCCGTCGAGTTCGTAATCGTTTCGCACTGATTCGTGCTGGAGAAAGCTGCATTCCACTGGTCGCCCCCGAAGATGTACTGGTTGACGTTGCCGAGCGGTCCCGAGCTATTGTTGCCGCATATCTGCTGCGCAGAGGCGCTCCTTGCTGTCCCCATGAAAAAAACGGCGAAGGCAAAGACTGTTACCAGTATTCCTAATACAGATTGCTTCTTCATGATGTTTCCTCTCCTCACGCTGTTGGAGCGAGAAGATAAGAAGTGGGCCACCCACCGGAGTCACTTCTTATTTACGCTCGGAATAAAGTGGGTGCCGAAGGGTTTCCACTTCGGCACCCTGAGTTACTCGGAGCCGATGAGTTCTACTCTGTAAACAGAATAGAAGGCGCAGATCCACCGGTCGCGGTACATGTGCCGAGTTTCAGATTATTGGTTTCGCCAGTCGTACCGTCCTCCGCAGAGGGCGATACGCATGTCGGCGCAGCTGTCGACCCATCGGTCACCGCTACTTTCACCGTAAGTGCCGCACCGGAGTTGAATTGCGCTTCCGATCCACCGGCGTTGCCTAACACATTGAACTCCGCCTGGGTCCAACCGCTCGCAATATCCGTAAGGCTATCGCTGACAGTTGCTGTAAACGCCTCGGTCCCAAAAGTGACCGTGGCTTTATCCGTCCCATTTTTCGTAGCTGAACCCGAGAGCGTCAGCTCTGCGAGATCGGTAATAGGTAATTGCCCACTAGCAATAACTACAGCCGGGGTATTTTGGACGCAGTCTTCGCCCGGCCCTGTTGCATCGGCACCACCATCGATGAATCCGCTAGGGCAAACATTGGAGCCACTCCTGGAGCCATAATTGATAAGCCAGTATTCTATAAATACTTCTGTCTTACCGGTCAGACTATTGCTGGTAAGTGACACGGGAGTGTTCGTCGACATCACATACTGCTGCCAGGCGAAGCAACCTGAGAAGCCGGCACAAGCTGCAGAGCCAGGGTAGAAGTTCGTATTAACCTGCAGCGTATATTCATTCGATCCAAGAATGCCGCCACCGCCAAATGCAGCAACACCGACACTCTTTTCAGTTTTCACGTCCGTCACCGTTGGGAAGCTGCCGAGTGCTGAGCTGAACAGACTCCCTGATGGTGCTTGAACGACATAATCAGAACCATTGCCAACTGTTTGTTCTCTCTTTGTGGGCTTTGGTAGCGCAGAGCGATAGCCTGGCGCTTCGGCGCATTCGATCGCCTGCCATTGAGTGCTCGGATACGAGGCATGAAAACAACCATTTCCGGGTGCATTGAGGTGGTGCATGGTCCCGCTCCAGGACTCATGCGCCTGAGCTTCTACCTGGTCAGCGGTCTGAGCGGCAAGCACGGATGGAAGCCCGGTGACGCTCACAAGACTTGCGACGACTGCGATCTGAATTATGGAACGTACTTCAAATTTCATGCTATCTCCTTAGCCCGTCTATGAGGTTTTTGACACATCATTACGTTCGAGAATCGGAATAAGCAGACCTGCTTGCCCTTTAGAGGCACGCAGTCTACTTATGCCATCATTTTGGATTGCTATCGATCTCCGGTAACTGTGTGCATAGTTATCATTCGCAAAAAGTAATTACAAGAGAAATCATTTGTACTTTCTTGAACGCTTGCTCCTTGATTAAATAGCACGGATATTTAGGGTCGGATTGTAACTGGTTGGCCGAAAAGCCTAGGGCAATCCTGCATAAGCTATCTCGCTAACGCCCGCAACCTACCTCCGGATTGTGCGTTGCGTAAAGTACATCCTTCTGTTGCCTAAGCGCAAAAAAAGATACCCCACAGCCTGATTAAGAATGTGGTCACGGAGGGCGACTAATATTTAGTCTCTTATGAGGTTCTACGTGGGTGGTTGTTCCAGGGGGAGTCATCCACGTTGTACAGGCAAGGAATAGTACAGACAAGAAATAGTTTCGTTAAGGGCACAGCTTTAGCTACGCCGTAACAAACAGAGTAGAACCCAGCCCTTTCAAGGGCTTTGAAGTGGACGAATGCCGTCTGAGCTTTTTTTCGTTGTCATCCTGAGCCGTACCGGTCCGAGAACAGTGCGGTACAGGATGGGGCGTGCAACACGAATTGCGGGCTCTGATGCTATTTCCAGTTTGCCCATGATTCGGGAGGGCCTTTAGCGACAGTCGCCGTAGAAGGTCATTGAGCGGTCGCGGTAATTCAAGAGCATCTTCAGTTTCATCGCTGCAAAGAGTGCGTTACCTACGTTCGCAACGCGTGTTCCCTTGGACCCCTTCTCATTGCGGACAGTGACCACCTGGCCCGGAGGCAGGATAAAGGGCCCAAATCCAACGGAAGCATTGAACGTGTAGGACTTCACCTTACCGTCGCCTCGCGCCCCTCCGAAAGTGATCGCACTCTTTTCCGATAACGAGGTCCGCACTCCTCTCATATCTAATGCGCTCTGGTATAGCGAAATGCCACCATTGGAGCCAGTATCGAGAGTAATGCGCCCCTTGGCCGCTCCGAAATGAAAGTTCGTTATGACTGGAATGTTCTCGACGGTCTTAAGTGGCGTGGTCCAGTGTGTCCGACACGTGCTTACCATCGGCATCGCATCGGATGCTTGGTTCAGGATGCCTAATGTCTGCTGCGGGTAGTCGATCAGCACGATCTTATCGACCAGGAAGCTATATCCCAAGACGCCATCGAGTTTGCGGCCATAATGGGCAGAGAGTCCGGTCATGTCCGACGCCAAAGCGTCGAATGGAGTAAAGGTATGACCGGCAATCACGAGGTTGTCGATGCTGCTGGGGAACACCGTGGCTCCCTTTCCATCGCCAAAGCCACTCGCATCGCCACCGTCCTGCCTCTCAATTTTTAGACCAAGCGCCTCGGCACGAGCCAAGTCAATCACCGACGGATCGACACCGGTATCCAAGATCACATAAAGCGGTGTGCCTTTGACTGTGACATCAAGGCCGATGGAGGATCGTGAGAAATCGAAGGGGATTGTGAGCGGCTCCCGGGAGGTGATAGCAGGGGAAACGGCTACGCCTATAAAAGCCAGACCACAAAGAATTACTGATCCTATCCCCATAAGTCTCCCACGTTTGCGATGGGACGATCATAACGGTTTCGCTTCTTTTTGCGCAGAGAAAACGCTAGCCATAACGCTGATACTGGGCGAACTCGGAGCATCGGCGAAACTGGCCTTCCGTCTTTGAAAGATGGAAGGCCAGATAGTTGATACCCTCAGTGAATTGTGGGTGCAATGTTGATGGAATCGAGATCAGGCGCGAAGTTGCTTGGGTTGCCGAACTGGATCTGGTTGGTTCCCACGTTCAGTTGCACCGGAATCACCGTGCTGGTTGGCGTGCTGAAGGTGTAGCCGTTCAGGTCGAGTTCCTGAGCAGGATTGTCGTTGACGGTGATGAAGAATGACCGAGGGCCGCTGGTGCGGTAGTCGATCTCCATCTGATAGGTGCCTGCCACCGGCACCGTCACATTGGTGAAAGTCACGGTGTTCTGGGCTCCGTCGCCGATATTGCCTGCCGTGGAAACTCCGGAGCAATTGCCGCAATAGGACTGGGTGGCGCTACCGCTCAACGTCGCGAGTTCGCCTTCATAGGTGGTGGAAGCCGGAAAAGGCTCATGGCCATCTCCGCTGATAATGATGCGGTCAAGGTCAGGGGGATAGCTTGCCGGATTTCCAAATTCGATGCTATTCATCCCGGCTTTCAGGCGGACGGGAATGGTGGTGGGGAAAGGAAGGTTTGAGCTTCCGCCGCTGAGGTTAAGGGTGATCGCCGGATCGTCGTTGACGTTGATGATGAAGGAGCGGGTGCCGTTGGTCATCGAGTCAACCTCCATCCGGTACACTCCTGCCACCTTTACTTTTACGTTGAAGATGGCGTAATTCGCGGCTCCGATACCGAGATCGGTCAGCTTGTAGCCGCTGGCGCAGGTGGAGCATTGGTTAAGCTGGGTCCCGCCATAAATCGTAGCTGTCTCAGCTCCCAAGATTTGCGATGGAGACGCGGCAGGATGTCCGGTTGCAGCCATCACCTTCAGCAGGCGCGCTCCGTGTCCGGGCAGCACATCGGAGAAGGATTGATAGGTAGGTCCAATATCCTGGTGGTCCCAGAGATCGCGTACATCAAATGCTCCGGAAAAGCCGAGATCTTTCCAGTCAACAGTGACCTGCGAGGGGAAGGCGTTGAGGTTGAAGAGCGCGACGTAATACGATCCGTTGCCGAGATCGGAGACCCATACCGGCGTAAAACCACCGGTAACCTGGACCGCGGGATGACCGGACTGATTGACAGCGAGCACCTCGTCATTGGTGAGGAGCTTTTTTCCGTAGTCTGTCAGCTTGGTCAGATCGCCACCGAGAAAGAAGGGTGTGTTGGCCATCGCCCAGAAGGTCATGGCTGTCTTCTGCTCGGTGTTGGTGAGTCCATCGGTTGCGCCGTTGCCGACCTCAAGGGCATCCAGGTCGTTCCAGCCCAGCGAGCGACCCGCGGTGCGCTCCCATCCGATGAGGTCATAGAAACGAAGCTGAACGCGCTGCCACTCGGTGAGGAAGGGGCAGTCCCCTTCGCACTCGATATCGTTTTCGATGCGACGGGCGTTGGCGTTCTGCTGCCAGTCGGCGATGTAGTCCTCATCGAGAGCCCAGGAGATCGTGAACCAGATCGGGCGACCGCTCTGGGCGATAGCCACATTCATCGCGTGCACATCGGGAATATTGTTGATGCTGAGGGTGTCGTTGTCGGACCCGGGGGTAACACCGTCCATCTTGATGAAGTCGACACCCCAGGAGGCAAACTGGTCGGCGATGGAGTTGATGTACTCCTGAGCGCCCGGCTTGGTGAAGTCAATCTTATCGGTATCGCAGAAGGCGTTGCCGCAAGTGATGGGCATCGCGACGATGTCTTTTGCCTGGTAGGCTGTGCCGAAGATGGGTGTGTTGTTATTGACGTCATCGCTGGCGATGCCGGGGTTGATGTAGATGCCGACCTTCTGACCGTTGTCGTGGATGTGACGGATCAGACCCAGGAAGTCAGGAAAGGCGGTTGAGTTCCAGTGAGGCCTGCCATATTGATCGTCCGTGCCGTTGCCGGAGGACCAGCCGGCATCAAGGTTGATGTAGACAAAACCACGGTCGGTAAGGCCGCTTTTCTTCATCGCATCCGACTGCGCGGTGATGTTCTGCTCATTCATCACCGTGCTGGAGGCTACAATCGTCTGCTCGCTGAAGGTGCTCCAGCCGAGGTATGGTTTTGCGCCTACGCCATTCATCTGGGCGGCGGCAGTAATGGACAGAGGGATCAGAGCGGCGAAAATTAGTGTGAAAAAAATCCGCAGTGCCGATTTTTCATGGCATCTGCGGAATTTGCGGCGGAGTATCGTCAGCATAAAGTTCACCTCGTAAGGATGTCTGCTTTTCCCTTCATCTGCGCGCATTTCCATGAGAAATGCGCGTGTAACCGTATTCATTCGGAGAACTAATTCTCTCAGAAAGAATCTTGATGTTTTCAGAAGTGAAAAAGCATTTTTTAATGCGAAACCACTCTACCCCGCCGCAAACGAGGATGGCAATCATTGTTTGCAGATTTTTTTACGAAACACGACGTGTCCGACAGGTTGAAAACCCGCGCTGCGCGAGTGCAAGAGGCGGCGCGCTCAGAGGCAAAACCAGAGCGGTCCACATTGAGATGCAGTCTGCAAAAACCAGCAGAGCCACAACCGCACGGACTTGCAGCAATGGCTCTTGGACGAAGAGATCCAAGCGTTCCAGAGAGCAATGGCACTTTGGCTTGCTCATGCTGAGGCAGTACTCAATAGAAAGGCAACTGAAGATTGCGGGTCGCTAGGCGAATCTAGTTTGCAAGCCGTATAGCTAGCCGCACCGAGACCGATCAAGGCTACGAGTCATTGATGTTCTCCCGCAAGAGGCTTGAAGCTGGCTCCGCATCCCGTCGGATTGAATGTACCCTTGACGCTCTCAGCATTTATCAGAAAGGAGTCGTAAATCGCGGTCCGACCGCCATCCGCTAATGAGTTATCGGTTATATCGATGCAACGCGCGTGGTTAAGGTAAAACACGGGCGAATCAAGGGGTAAACTCGGTGGGTAATTCTGATTGTGGACGACAGTATTATGGCGAAAGATAAGTCCCTCCACGGAAGTCGCATAGAGCAGAGAATCTTGGAATTCTTCAAATTGATTGTTTTCAATGCGGATGTTGCGGACGCTGAAGTAGGTTGAATCTTCTTTCGCTTTAAATGGGAGATCGATCACGATTGGGGCGGGACCGAAGGGCCCCATATTTGTATCTAGAAATCGATTATGACGAATAGTCACATTATGGGCAGGGGCGTTCTCGAACCACGAACTTGCGTCCGCGCTGAACAGGATGGCGGGACCCGACAGGTAATCGAAGAAATTGTTTTCGATCACGGTACTCACGGCTTCGCTGCCAAACAGTGTGCCCCGCGCGCGATTATGGCGAATGTGGTTGTTTCGGTAGAGCATCCTGGGCCGCCAGTTCAGGTTTTCTACACCGTCTCCCGGTTCGAGAGACGAAGGCAGGTCAGAGTCTAAGCGTAGCTCTAGGTGCTTATCATCCACGCGACTCACACGCACTACCTTTGCCGTTGCATACGGCTCAAGCGTTTGCCGGTGCACGAAGCGCACAGTTTCTCCAATAGCAGCAAATGGCAATCCAAATGTCTGTGGATGGCCAAACTCCAGAGAAACGGTATTGGGTGTTGAATGCCCGGTGACCCGCAGGTAAGAGCCATGCACATTGATGCCGTCGTCCAGCATATTCTCGAAAAGACCGTTTTCGACGGTGAGTTGTCCGCGACAATTTGAGAAGTGAACAGCATCTGCGATGGTCGTGACATAACGGCCGCTATTCGGTTTGAGAGCCACACTGAAACCATCGAGATGAATCTCTGCACTCTTTTGTGCGATCAGCCCCATCCCTTGGGCACTGTGCACGGTTACAGCAGATACGGAAACATGTGCGCTCTGATCTATGAGTATCGCCGGGTTGGGACGATTCCCGTTCCACAAAACGAGCACCTCGCCCGTTCGTGGTTGCGACTCCAGACCCATCACGCGGATCACGCCTGGCTTGAGCAATGTCGCGCTGGACTGGAAGAACGACCAGTTATCTCCAGTCCTGGCGGCCAGACCTTTCTCCAGGGAGTCGAATACGAGACTGAACTTCGCCGGCTCCTCATATTTTTCGGCGTGTATATAGATGTGGTTGCTCTTCACTGCATAGCTTTCTTTGTCGTCAATTTTCAGATCGACATACGCATCACTTCCGCCTATCACCTTCGCTTGTATAAGGCGTTGTGTTTGGTAATCGATAGAGAAGTGACGTAGGTCCACAAATTTTGAGTACGCAATGGCAATGGGCAAGACTGAGTCGTGAAACACAAACTCCGACCCACCACCGTCCACCGTCAGCCGGTCAGCATGTTCAATAGGCATGACCACCGATCGCTCCTCCACATCGTCATGATTGGAGATGAACAGGCGGCGCTTAACAGCCTCTTCTGGCCAGAAATCATATCGACCTCGTGGAAATGTAACCAATGAGCGATGATTCTTTATTGCGAAAGCAATCGCACGTGCAACTTCCGAGGTACTATTCTTCCCGGTATCGGGTTCCGCTCCAAAGGTCGATACGTCCACCGCCTGCGCATATACGATCGCGACCGAAGGAAGGGCGAGAAATGTCAGGAGAAAAAAAGTGAGTAATCGCATCAGCATCGCCTTTAGGATGTCCACAAACTAACTGGCTTGACTCGCACATCCGCCGCCTGCTTCGCCACAAGTCCAGGAACAGGGCTCAGTGAGAGATCAACATATTCAGGAGCCTCGAGAAAGCGGCAGCGCCTCGTCTTGGATGCCATATCAAAACCCTCTGCTGGAAGTAAAACCCTTTGTGCAAGCTGGAATGTCGAGCGATCGTCAGCCTTCAGCCAGTCTGCGCAATTTTTTGCAAATGATAACAAAAATTCATACAAGAAACTTGTCTGGAAATATCCTGACAATCTCTCAAGAGACCGCTTACATTTTACGCGCTGGTAATTTCATATGTGGACTATCGCTTTCATGTTTGACATAAAAACAACGAGTTGCGTCCCTCAAATGTTCCAGTTGTGCCCACAATTTGCTTACTAGGGAGCCACATGCGATATCTCTCGACACTCTGCCACAATTCGAACCTGCGGCTGTGGCTTTCAATGATTTGAAGGGTGATGAAATTCCGTCGCTGCTGAAACGAAACAATCCATCATCAGGTCAACTCTCTGATTCGCGTAGATTACAGGTCTAAATTCACTTGCGATTCGGGTGTCGAGCAGCAGATCAAAGCATTGCCTTCTGCAGGCTGGTCCAGCGGCTCGGGAGCGTAGCGTAGCCTGCCATCCAGGATTCCGCACTCGCACATATGGCAAACTCCGGTGCGGCATGACCATTTCACCGTTACGTCACAGGCCTCGGCCAATTCCAGCAGGCTCCGGAAGCGGTTGTCCCACGGCACCGCCAGACCACTGCGAGTAAACGACACAAGAGGTCCGTTCCCCTGAGAGCCGACTGGAGGATGCGGGCTCTTTGTTGTCCCTTTCGCTGCATCCGGTCCAATGGAGTTCGCCGGACCGAACACTTCCAGATGCACGGAGTCTGGTGGAACTCCCAAAGAGACCAGGTCACGATGCATATCCGCGAGAAACTCCGTAGGGCCACACAAATAGAAATCAGCCTCGACGGGAAGGCCGAGTTCTTTTATGCTTGCCAGATCTAAGTGCCCGCAGATGTCGAAATCTATGCCGAGCCGGTCGGCAGGCTCTGGTTTGCTATACGCGACTGCTGAATGATTTCCCGGAATCTCGTCGAGAAGTTTTCGCGCTTCCTTGGCGAAGGCATGCTCTCTCGCATTGCGTGCGGCATGGATCCACCACACTTCCCGATGCCGTTCGGCTCTGGCCGATGCAAGGGCATACAGCATGGAAAGCAGTGGAGTGACGCCAATGCCAGCACTCAACAGCACGACCGGACGCGCACCGGCTTGCAATACGAAATCGCCGCGTGGGGCAGCTACCTCGAACGTATCGCCGACCCGCGTTGCATCCACAAGATAGCGACTCCCTGGACCTATCCCACGCTTGACACTGATGCGATAGACGCCGGAACCCGAAGGGCCTGAGAGGGAGTAACTGCGGACGATGGGCTGTGACCCTTTGTCGCGGACCAGCCGTAGCACCAGATATTGACCCGGAAGGGCGTCTGGGAGCGGTGCCCCATCCACAGCCTCCAGTTCAATTGACATTACTTCATTCGTTTCCTGATGGACCGATGCCACCCTCAGCCGCCGAAAGCCGTTCCATGCAGAAGGACGTGAAATGGACGGCGTCAACCCCGCGTTGCCACTTTGGATTCCCTTTTTATCTGCGTTGAGTAATGCCTGCAGAGAGTATTTCCATCCCGGACTTAGTGCGGAAATTTGTGTTGCAATCGCGATGCGGCCGGGGTCATGGTCAGGGAGGTACAGCAGAGAATCGATTTCAGCGACTGAGATTCTTCCTGACCCATCAGCAATCTTTAGAATCTGGTCTTCGGCGCCCACTTCTCCCTCTTCGATTACGCGGCAATAGAACCCGGGCCTCCGATGTGAAACGAGGAGAGCTGCCATCTGAGGATTGTTCATCCGAATTCCGAGCCGATAGCAGGTAACGCGTGGTTGCGTGACCTCAAATACCGCACTGCCGATTCTGTACCGGTCTCCGATGCAGACCTCATCGTCCGGCAGACCATCGACAGTGAAATTCTCTCCGAACTGTCCGAACTCAAAATCATTACGCCCGAGTTCGCGCTCCCAATATCGATAAGACTGGATCTGATAGACCATCACGGCACGCTGTTCGCCACCATGACCTTGAAGATCTGCCTGGCCATCGCCATCAAGATTCAGTCGCCGAGCAAGAACGCGATGCGGTACGGAACGCTTCAAGATCGCGGTACGAACAAGCTTGCCCTGCCATTCAATTTCGCGTGGAAGACCGACATTGACGGACAGGAGTTTAGGCATGGGATTCTCGACTGGGCGTTTCAAATGGAACCGTTCACAATCCTCTTTATACCCTGCAGTGAGAGTCTTCGCGGTGCGTGGATACGCTCGTACCCCACCATTGAAAGAAGGAATGGCTGCGACCAGCCTTCTTTCAAGGGTGGGGTATTTCCGAGAAAGGAACGACGTTAGAGACAAGGGGATAGTACACCCGATCCTAGTGGGTGTCTGCGTTCATAGCGTCGTTAAACTCTTTAAAGAAAGCTTCATATTCTTCTATGCCTTTTTGCTGCACCAAGCGGATGGGCTTGGCCCGCTCGACCACGATTTCGGCGGAGTTGGGTTGAGTTTTGAAGATTTGCATGGTCTCGTTGAGATAGTCGGTGAGGGGCATCGCGCGAGGGTCTGAAACTTGTTTACTGCCCGTAAGCTCGGTCTGAACGTAGGGAGGGATGATTTCGAGAACCTGTATGTTAGTGGACTTGAGTTGGTACCGCAGAGATTCAGTGTAGGAGTGGATGGCAGCCTTGGTGGCGTTGTAGGTCGGCGCCATCGCCAAAGGCAGGAAGGCGAGGATGGAGGTGACGGTGACGATAGCGGCGGAGCGCTGCTTTTCAAGATGAGGAAGGAGCGCCGCAGTGAGGCGGATAGGGCCAAGAAAGTTGGTGGTGATCATCGCCTCGGAGTCTGCGAGATCTTCCGGTTGAGCCAGGAGGTTTTCGAAACGCATGATTCCGGCGCTGTGGATGACGGTGTTGAGGGTTGGAAAATCGGTGATCAGCTTGGCAGCAAAGGTGCGAATGCTAACGGCATTCTCGATGTCGAGGACGGCGGAGGACATACCAGGGTTCGCGGCTACGGTGTCGTCAAGGAGCTGTTTGCGACGGCCAGCGATGATGACTTGGTTGCCGAGTTTATGGAAGGCTTCCGCAAGGCCGCGGCCGATACCAGAGCCGCCGCCAGTAATAAGGATCGTGTTACCAGTGGTATTCATATAGATGAATTCTCCTTCTTAGGTCAGGCTTTAATCTCGTTGCGATAAACGCTCTCGTTATAGTGAGAGGGTTTCATGTGCTGCCTCCAGGATCACGTTGATGACGGCCTGGGGATCCGAGATCATCGGAGAGTGATCCGCAGGGGCCGAATGAATCTTTGCGTGCATACGATTCGCCATGAAACGCTGGGTCTTCGGACTGATCATGCGATCCTCTTCGGCGACCAAAAACCATGACGGCTTGGTTTTCCATGCCGGTGTTGGGGCCAGTTCCTGAATGCACTTAACCCCAAGCGGACGTTGCAGAGCCGCCGCAATTTTTGATTCACCGGCAGAAGCCTTGTGAGTAATCGCTCGGGGAAACGCATCGTCAGGCAGCCATACAAAGCCATGGGAATCCGGAGCCATCTTCGGTGCTTCCGGAGAATTCGGGTTGAGATAGAACACCTTGGCTACGGTCTCGCCCTCATCCGGCGCGAGCGCCGTAATATAGACCAAAGACTTAACCCGGTCTTGCTGCACCGCAGCGATCACAGCGCCGGAATAGGCATGTCCGACCAGAACCACCGGGCCGCTGGTCCGTTCCAGAACCTGACTCAGCGCGATCGTGTCATTCGTCAGGGATGTGAGCGGGAGTGGCGCGCAGATGACATGAAGACCGTGGCGTTCCAAAGGCAGAATAACGTTGCGCCAACACGAACCGTCCGCCCATGCCGCATGCACCAAAACGATGGTTGAGTTCGGAGGAAACTGACTCGTCCCGGAGCTATGCGAACTCGCGGCTTGTGTCGTGCTTTGCGCCTGCGCGAATTCGCCGAGAGACCCGTTGAGAAGAACACCCAGAGATGTACCCGTGAGTGCACCTAAAAATTTACGACGTTCCATGATTTTCTCCTCGTTCCCAATAAAGTGCCTGCGATCATCCGCAGGCACGAGTTCAATGAACCAACACGACCGTGCCGTTTGCTTAAAACGGCTTGCCGCCGCTACAGCCGGCCGACGACTCCATTCGCCTCAAGGAACTCCTTCATCGCAGCAGCAATCTCCACGAAGTGTGTCTCAATGGCAAAATGGCTTGTCCCGAAGCCAGGCAGGTCGGGGGCAATCGGCCGGAAGTGATCTGCAAGACGTGGGATTAAATCCCGGAACATGTGGCTTGCCGCCGGAAATCCATGCAAAAGCAGGAGAGCGGGTCCGTCTTGCGGACCGGCTTCCCAATAGAAGATCTTGATTTCGCCGCCCTTCACCGTGCGGTATCGGACGATAGACCCGACAGCAGGCAAGTGTCGTCCTTCGCTCATCAGAAGATCTTGGTTCATAACGGGCTCTCTCATGTTTGTGGCACATCATTGTCAGGTGCCACAAATTGCACAGATTTTTAGTGCAACCGAAATACCAACCTTGATCGAGGGTTAGACATGAAGATAAGTCATTTCGGATCAATGAGATGTCCGCGAAGATTCAGCACGGCAACACAGTTTCAGCTGACGAATTCGTGACGGATACACAACACTGGCGAAATTTGGTCGTGACTCGGTCGCAGCATTTGGTTTTGCCGTATAGATCAATCCCAACTTCACTTTATGCGTCACAGTACGGAGGGATGAGAAATCGGTCTCGAGGTTTGCTACAAGCGCCGCGAAGGGATGGCATATCAGGGCATTGATCAGAGCGAGAGTCATCTGAGCAAGCTGCTGGAGATCGCAGACATGTTTTCGCTGACGATCGAAGGCGCGCATCGGCTGTTCGGGTACAGGTTCATGATCGCGACGGCAAACCCCATCGGTGCATCGCGCATGGGCGCGCTTACGCTCGGGCCTTTGCATGGATGTTCTCCGCGAAGGATTCAATGGAGTATCACTACCGGAGAATGGAAGGCAAAGGTCTCTTCCGTGATATTCAAGCCTCAGCTTTTCTGTAAACGCGGATTCAACGAGTAGGTCCCGGTTAGCGTGACTCTTGCGATGACGTGGCCGTCAAGTGCCGCTCGAACGTTAGCGCCAGTGGGGTCACCACTCACTTCGAGATGAGGCACATCCAGTGCGTAAAGGGTGAAAACGTAATGGTGCAACAAGCTATCGTTCCAGGGTGGAGCGGGGCCATCGTAGCCGAAATAAGTCCCTTGCATGTTCGCGTCACCGGCAAACCAACTCGTGTAATCGTTGATTCCGTGACGCAAATTGTTCGGTGCTTCAGGCCCCGTTTTGCCCCGCGGTGTGACACCGTTGCTGTGACCTCCAGCGACGATCTCCCGAGCCTCTGCTGGAATATCCATGAGCGTCCAGTGGAAGAAGTCGACTCGTGGCAGAGATGCGGGCACCTCACGATCTTCCTTGTTAACGTCATCCGCCTGGCTCGGAACGTCGCTGTCGTGACAGATGAGCACAAACGACTTGGTCCCTTCAGGCACTTCCGTCCATGCCAAATGAGGGTTGCGGTTGCTGCTTAGAGAGACACGGGTGACGGGGTCTATGACTGCGAAGGCAAATTCACCAGGAATTGCTGCACCGTCGTTGAAACTCTGGCTACTAATTTTCATCGTGAAACTCCTTTTGTGGGTTGAACTGGAGACGCATTGTGACTACCAACATGAACGGTGGCCAACATAAGCAAGAGGTAGTGCATGCGGGGATCGGGCCAAAGGCATAGATGGGTTTGTTGGTCTACTAACCTCCACGCTGTGGAGGCGTCATTTCGTCCGGTCGCACCCACAAATCGAACGGCTCTGCGATGTGCCCACAATCAGCATATTAGTGCATGTCTTTTCCGTTCATCTCGGCATATCGAGAGTCATTGCGTTCCGTGCTCGTTAATTCGCAATCGTCGGCTAGCCGCGCAGTGACCGTCCGCACGGGATAGGTCACTGCGCGGGATCAAAACTGTACCTTGAGCACAAACTGCAGCACGCGTGGAGTGTAGTTTCCGTTGGTTGCGGAAATAGTGCCAAACCCCGCCCCTGAGCGTGTACGCTGTGCTGATTTGTACGAGCCACTCCGTCAGCACAAGGTAAAAACTGAGATGCGATTGACGGGGCCCTCACTCAATGCGCTCTCTGGAATTACTCTTGCCGAGCGAAAATCTCATGTCCGTGCGAGCGTCATGGTCCCGGCATACAGTGCTGCGCTTCTCAAATGGCAATAACCTGTCTTGCAATGAATCGTATGTTGTAACGGAACACGTGGGTCTCTAGACCTGGGTGTTCACCGTTACCCTTGCGAATCAGAGTGGATGCAGAACGACAGGAGCTTGGGCACCGGTACAATCTGTGCAGAGATTCACTACTCGGTGGACAGATATTGTAGATTTGCGACCGTTGAACTTGTTATGCAAGGAATGCTTTCACGTTAGGCGAATGGTGAAATTGATGAATGAGACCATCGCCATTAACGTTCTAACTCGCACCGACGAAAGGAAGTGCACTCGTGTTTGTAACGCTCCGCTGGATTCTTGCCATTGGTATTGCCCTGCCGCTGTCTCTCGCTCATGCCCAAGAAACCGTCAAAGACTGGACAATGCAGGATGCGTCAAAGGTGACGGCGACTCCGGAGGAGATCTCATCTTCCCACTTCAAACCTTCCGATTGGTATCGGGCCACCGTTCCGGGCACCGTGCTTACCACCCTGGTGGACAACAAGGTCTATCCCGAGCCCCTCTATGGCGAGAATATGCGTCACATCCCCGAGAGCCTCAACAAGACGGGATACTGGTATCGGTCAACAGTCACGATCCCATCGAGATACAAGCATCGGCAGGTCTGGCTCCACTTCGCCGGGATTAACTATGCGGCCGAAGTCTGGATTAATTCGCAGAAGGTTGGCACCATTCGGGGTGCCTTTCTTCGGGGCGATTTCGAAGTCTCCAAGTTAGTCAAACCGGGCCACAGCTCCATTGTGGCTGTCTTTGTCACTCCGCAACCGCATCCGGGTATTCCACACGAACATACCGTAGCCCTCGGGGTCGGGAAGAACGGAGGTGAAACGGCTATCGACGGACCAACCTTTCTTTCGACGATCGGATGGGACTGGCTGGCGGCAGTCCGTGACCGCGACACAGGTATCTGGCTCCCCGTGACGCTTTCGGAGACAGGGCCCGTCCTAGTGAAGGATCCATTTGTTACCAGTGAACTGGACGACGCTCACACGTACGCGAATCTTGCCATCTCTACAATTCTTGAGAACAGCACCTCCAATCCCGTAAAGGGCATATTGACCGGTGTGATTACCGGCCCTTCAGGCGATATCACCTTCCATGAACCGGTCTTGATGGATGCCGGCAGTAGCCGGCAGATCAAACTCGACAGCACCTCGATTCCAGAACTGCATGTGACGAAGCCTTCTCTCTGGTGGCCGAATGGCTATGGCGCACAGAGCCTCTATCATCTGGATCTGCGATTCGAGGTAGGAGGAGTCGTCTCGCAATCCGTATCTACTCAGTTCGGAATTCGGAAGATCGAGTATCAAGTGCCTGACTCGGACAACCTTACGATCTCAGTGAATGGTGTTCGAATCATGATCCGTGGCGGAAACTGGGGCCTCGACGAGGCCATGAAGCGAATTCCTCGCGAACGCCTGGATGCACAGTTTCACATGCACGCGCTCGCTCACATGAATATGATTCGCAACTGGGTTGGACAGAGTACGAGTCCCGACTTCTATGACCTGGCGGATCGATATGGCATTCTCCTTTGGGACGAGTTCTTTCAGCCAAATCCGGGAGACGGGCCCAACATCACCGATATTCCCACCTATATGGCGAACGTCACCGATAAGGTATTGCGCTATCGCAACCATCCGGCCATTGCTGTCTGGTGTGCCCGCAACGAAGGCTATCCTCCGAAGGCTCTCGACGAGGCAATCAAAGCAAAGATGCTGATCCTCGATCCGAGCCGTCTCTATCAGTCGAACTCCGCAGACGGTCGCGGGGTCTCATCCCACGGACCTTACTTCTGGCGCTCACCACGATACTTCTACGCGTTCAACGAAAGCTTCAAGACAGAAGTAGGCTCGGTCTCGATCCCAACGATCGAGTCTATTCAAGGCATGATGCCGAAAGAGGATTGGGAGACCATCAATGACGACTGGGCTCAGCACGATTTAGCCAAAGGGGCTCAACGGGGCGATGAGTACCCTCTCGTGTTAGCGAAGCGATATGGAAAGATTCGCAATCTGGCCGACTTTGTACGCAAGAGTCAACTCGCCAACTATGAGACCTTCCGCGCGATGTATGAGGGACGTAATGCCGAAATGTTCAAAACCACCACGGGCGTCATTACCTGGATGAGCCATCCAGCACAGCCGAGCTTTGTCTGGCAGCTTTATCACTACGACCTGGAGCCAAACGCCTCACTCTTTGCTGTCGAGAAGGCTTCCGAACCAATCCATATACAACTGAACGAGTCGAACGGCGCGGTTCAGGTCGTAAACAATACCTCGAAGAAGCTCTCCGACCTCACAGCAACGGCTACGGTATTCAGCCTGGACGGGGAGAAAGCTCTCGGAAAATCCTATCCTGTGAATGGCATCCCTGCCAGTACCACGGTCAAGATCGCGCAGATCGAAGTGCCAGCCAGGATTTCATCGATATACTTCGTCAAGCTGGATCTGACCGATTCATCCGGTTCTGTAGTCTCTACCAACTTCTATTGGCAGAACGTTGCTCAGGATGATTTTGACGCACTTGAGACGATGCCGCTCGTCAGCCTCGATGCCTCGGGTTCCTCTCACGTTGAGGGTGACGAAACGATTCTCCAGGTCGATCTGAAGAACAATACAAACGCAATTGCGTTGATGACTCACCTGCAACTTCATCGGGGACCTTCAGGCGAACGAGTGCTTCCGGCTTTCTACTCGGATAACTACATCTCACTCATACCTGGTGAGACGAGGCGAGTGACTATCCAAGCCGCGACGAAAGATCTGAAACAGGAGCCTCCAGTGATTGAGATTGACGGCTATAACGTGACAGTTAAAGCTGTGAATAGTGCCTTAGCAATTCAGGACAATCAGAATGCGCAGCCGACGCACTGGCCGGCGTCAGGGATTGTTCCTTAAAACGTAAGAACCAATGACCATGAAGTACGCTGGTGAGCGTGACCGTTCTCGCGACGGCGCGCAGAGGTATGAGGATGACTCAGCGCGTCAAACGGACGCAGATCGTGGTGAGAAACCGTCGGAATAGACAAGCTGCATAGGTCTCTTCCCCTGAAGCTTGTCGTGACTGCGTGGTGAAACCTCGTGACGATCTAGGTATAATCCTGTGCGTCGCCGATGTCGGTCACGGTGCCCTGCCCATGCCTCCATCGAAATTTCGCACGGCAGCTCACCTGCTCCTGGATCGACGCGCAATGGATAGACATTGCTCCGATGGCTATCGATTCGTGGACCTCTGTCGCCGACAAAAGTGCGAAATGATACAACAGATGTTAGCTTTCAGAGCTGGCGTCTGACGTGTCCTAAGGTTCGTCCGCCGAAGGTATCGTTGATTTTAGAGTCATTGCGTAATGGGGTCTTGGATGAAACAGGGGATGCGCGCCACTGTTAGTGACGTTGCTCGAATGGCCGGTGTTGCTCCTATGACGGTTTCGCGGGTCCTTACCGGCTCCGCCAAGGTAGCAGATGCCACGGCGGAACGGGTTCGAAAGGCAGTCGCTCTGCTCCGCTACCAGCCCAACGAGCTTTCGCAGGCGTTTCGCTGGAATCGCTCGCATAGTATTGGGCTAATCGTTCCGAACCTGACCGACAGAGCCGTCTCTGTGAGCGTCGCAGCGATCAATGACGTCGCGAAGATGCATAATTACACCGTGAATTTGGCAACTTCCAATGGCAGCCCTGAAACGGAGAACATTCAGGTCAAACTCATGATCCAGCGCGGCGTCGAGGGGATCGTCATCATCCCCAACGAACAGGAGTCTCACAGTTTTCACTATGAGAATATCGAGAAGGTCCCGTTCGTTGCACTTCTGAACCCAATGCCAGGAATGCCGGTCGACGCTGTCCTGGCTCAAGAACGGCAGGGAGCGCGAGCGGTCGTTGAACACCTGGTCGAGCGCGAGCATCGGAATATCCTGTTCATCGCCGAGGGGGCTTCAACATACATTTTGCGCGAGCGCCACGAGGGATATCGTAACGCGATGTTGCATGCGGGACTAAAACCGATTGAATGCTTCTATGGCAATTCGCAGCAAACACTCGAAACCGTTCTCAGGAAACAACTGGCGTTGAGCCAAGAAGGCATTACAGCGGCTGTTACCGGGAATGAGAGTGCGACTCTCGCCACGATTCGCAGCCTCCGGTCTCTTGGAAAGATTAAGGCACCTTCGCTATGCCTTATGGGCTTTGATGATTTCCCTGCTGCAGATCTCCTGATACCGCCGGTCTCGATCATCCGTACACCCGTTACGGAGATGGCGACCCTGGCCATCAACATGCTCTTCGGCAAGATCGAGCATAGTGAGTTGAAATCAGAAGGAAATGTAAGCTTACCCGTTGAACTCATTCAACGGGAATCGAATGACCGCAAGAGCGGGCATGCAATCGCCCGCGCCCCTTCTAGACGGTAAGTTTTCGGTTCGTTTTTCCAGGTTTTGTTGCAGTTGTTCCGATATGGAGCCGCTCGGAGTTCACGGGACCGGTGGAGGAACGAACGATTAAGCTTGGCTGCATCAAAATCGACTTGGAGGCCTTCGCTTCCGGGTAGTGGATCTTGTTTAAGAGGACACGGGCAGCCAGGGAGCCCATGTGCTTGAGCGGCTGCCTGATGGTGGTCAGGCTCGGCTCGCAATACTCCGCACTTTCAATGTCATCGAATCCGATCACCGAAATGTCATCGGGGCAGGAGAGGCCCGCTTCCCTGATGGCTTTGATCGCCCCGATCGCCACGAAATCGTTGAAGCAACAGATCGCGGTGAAGTCCGTCCTCCTGGCGAGAAGATCTCGCACAACCGGATAGCCCAGTCTTGGACTCCACTGGTTCTCCTCCAACTGCAGGCATAATTCCTCATGAATATCCAGCCCAAGCGTTTTGGCCGCATAACAGAGACTGGTCCAGCGCGACTTCGCGTCGAGGGACTCCTTTTGTCCCCGGATGAATGCGATACGACGGTGGCCGAGCCCGAGAAGATGTTGGAGCGTCAGTTCCGCCGCTAAGTCATGGTCGATGTGAATCCGGGTAGCCCATGCCGCCGTTTGGTGATTGCTCAAGGCCACCGAAGGCACGTTCGTTGGGGGCGGGAGCATGGAGTTGACGAAGATCAAGCCATCGACACGGCTATCTACAAGACTCGCGGCATAGGCCGTGAGAAGATCCTCCCGCCCATGGTGGCAGACGACACTGTGAAGATAGCCCGTTTCAAAAAGCTCTTTTTCAATTCCATTGAGGACGGAAGCTAGATACCCGTCAGCGACCTCAGGGACAACAACCCCGATGCTAAAGCTGGCTCCCGGGCTAGGAGCAAAGAGATTGCTGCTCGAAGACACTTCAAATTCCTTGGCGGCAAGAAAGACTCTTTCCTGAACTCCGGGAGACATCATATGCCCCAGATTCCGCCCACTCAGAGCCATTCGAACTGTCACCGGAGACAGGGCGAGCCGTTCGGCGATCGAGACGAAATCTTCGTTACGCTGCGCCCCTGGAGTCCGCCTAGCGGTGTCCGGAGATATATCCCCGCTGACTGTGTCGATTGAGTGGCTCGCTTCCATCATTTGCAGATATTACGGGGCGGTCAGAGTGGTTGTACAGGCTATGGTGCACATCAAACGCAAGCAACTGATTTCATTGAGCTTGAATTCTGCAAATGATACAAGGCACAACGAATGATATTGTCTGATCATTTTTTCGTGAGGCTGCGACATGCGGATCAATTTCAATAATCCTCAGACCGGCTAATCCCTATCGAATGTTTAATACAGTTTTCGCGGGCAAATCCGCGGATGATGCACCTCCACGAAATTCGTAGCTGCCCTCAGCGCGGTGAAAACGCTCACTGGCAGAGTCAAAGACGGAAAGTGCAAGAGGATCGAGATCCAGATGGACTTGTTGACTTTGGCCAGCAGCCAGCTCAACTCGTTTCCAAGCCACCAGACGTTGAGGCTCAGCAGCGCTGGCGGGAAGGGATGCATAAATTTCCGCCACTGTGGCTCCAGACAGATTGCCGGTGTTGCGGACAGTCATCGTAGCTGAGACCCGATCGCCATGAATCGACATGACTAAATCGGAATATGAAAAGGTCGTATAGGAAAGGCCAAAGCCGAATGGAAACAGGACTTGCTTCCCTTTGAAGGCGTACCATTTATACCCTACGTTGAGGCCCTCATCATACTTCACATCAAAGGGCGGAAAGCCCTTTCGATTTTGCTCATCCTCATAGTTCCCATAAAACTGTCCTTGCGAAGCCTTCGGTGGCTGCACGATGGATGCCTGCGGTAGATCCCGGTCCGCCAGGGGAAAGGTAATCGGCAGCCGACCCGACGGGTTCACGTCCCCCAAAAGCACTCTGGCGAGCGCCGCTGCACCTCGGCTGCCTGAATACCATGTTTCTAGAATCGCCTTGACGCTTCCCGCCCACGGCATCAGCACAGCGCTACCGCTCTCCACAACAACGACAGTATTGGGATTTGCATGAGCCACCTCCGCGATGAGCTCGTCTTGCCGTCCTGATAATCCCAGAGTCGGCAGATCCATAGCTTCGCTCTCCCATTGGTTGGCGAAGACGATCACCGCATCGGAGTTCTTTGCAAGCTTTGCCGCTTCTTGCAGATCATCACCAGATGCGAAATTGAAGGCGACGTTCGGGCACCGCACTCTAAGTTCATGAAGGGGCGATGCAGGAAACCAGACTTCGGACATCCATTTTTCTTGCCCCTGGCCTGGCGGCGCAATTGCATTGCCGACCGGCGGATCTACCTGCGCCGACCCGCCCCCCGAAAGCATCGCGATATTGGCGTGTGAACCGATGATCGCAACATGCCGGAGAGCTTTCGAGTCCAGCGGCAAAATGTTGTTTTGATTCTTTAACAACACCATCGATCGCTCAGCAATCGCCTGCGATACCTGAAGCCCCCGCTCAGCGTCCACGACGCTCCGCTGCTGAGGATGCTCAAACAGGCCTGCGGAGAACTCCGCAAACAGCACTCGCTTTACATGCTCGTCCAGCTCTTTTTGAGAGATCGTGCCGTCCAGGACAGCGTGCCGGAGCGGCTCGCCATAAAAGAACTCTCCGGGTTCCTCGTTGTCAAGGCCGGCCGCGGACGCTTTGATGGTGCTGTGTGTGCCGCCCCAATCAGAGACTACGAATCCCTGAAATCCAAAAGATTTTCTGAGGACATCTGTCAGCAGATATTTGTTCTCACACGCGAAATCTCCGTTGACGCGGTTATAGGAGCACATGACCGCACCGGCGCCTGAGTCGCGAAGGCCAATTTGAAACGCCAGTAAATCCGTCTCCCGCATCGAGCGTTCATCGATCTGGACGTTCACGGCGTTCCGTCCGCTCTCCTGGTCATTCATCGCGAAATGCTTGATATCACCGATTACATGCTGGGCCTGTAGCGCTTTCATCGTCCTGCCGACCATCGTGCCCGCTAAAAGCGGATCTTCTCCCTGATACTCAAAATTGCGGCCGTTCCGAAGTTCACGTGCAAGGTTGGTGCCGCCTCCCAACGTCATGTTGTAGCCTTGAGCCCGAAGCTCTCTCCCGATCAGAGTTCCAAAATCGGTTGCGCTCTCCAGGTCCCAGGTGGCAGCAAGCGCCATATTACTCGGCAGCGCGGTTGCATAGCGCCCGGCGCGCTCACTCTTAGTCACGCCATAGGCAGCATCGGCCATTTGAATACCTGGAATCCCAAGCCGGGGTATGCCATCGACATAACCTGCTCCTCCGTTGGATAAAACTGCCTTGGGTCCAGGTGTACCGAAACCCGGTTGGCCGGTTCCATGAAGCAGCGTGATCTTTTCGTCCAGGGTCATCTCATGGAGCACCATCTCGGCCCGAACGTCGGGAGCGATCTTCGGGTTCATCCATGGACGAGCGTCGACCTGCGCCTGAGCACCATTGCCCCACTGTGAACTTACGATGATCACGCAGTTAGTCAGTAGCCCTATGACTCGATGTTTCTTCACTTCGACTCCTTCTCTCAGCACAGCAATTGAGGCCATCAACAAGATCGCGGAGATACTGAAGCACATCCAAGATTCCCCACTCAAACCGGCGGCAACATCAACCACGCAGACTTTCATTCTTCAGCGTGCCTATTCGCCAATCGGCACGCTGCCCGAAAGGGTTTCAAGTGAGCCTTCCGTTTATCAATGATACCGGTATCAATGCCGGCTAGACGCTTCATCGGCAGCAACTCCAGGAGCAACGTGACGTCTCCACACCTGCATTGCCTGTGCTGTCTAAACGCTTCAGGTTCTCAGGTTTTTCACATACTCAAAGTCAATGCGCAATGAGTCCATCGGAGGCATGTTAAAACCCTCCTGCTCGACAAAGTAGTGTTTGATGTGCGCAGCCCTAGCTGCCTCAAAGATTGGAAGATAGTTCTCTGTCCCGCGCCCCAGCTCGGCGGGAGGGGGTGGATTTACCACGTCAGCGGGCTTGTTCGAGCGTTTGAAATCCTTGATATGCAGCATCGAAAACCGTGTCGGATACTTCTTCAAATAGGCTATCGGATCTCCACCACCGACCTTCACCCAACCGCAGTCCAACTCGAAGATCACCAGATTTGAATCCGCCTCCGCGATCATCGCGTCGAACGGCACCACTCCATTCTGCGGAGCGAATTCCATCGTGTGATTGTGATATCCCACCTGCAGGCCGAACTTCCGCGCCTTCTCACCAATCTTATTCAACTGGTCAGCGGTCCAGCGCATGTCCTCTACCGTAAACGCACGCA
Organism: Granulicella mallensis; assembly: GCF_014203225.1. Taxonomy (GTDB): domain Bacteria; phylum Acidobacteriota; class Terriglobia; order Terriglobales; family Acidobacteriaceae; genus Granulicella; species Granulicella mallensis_A. The sequence goes on from NZ_JACHIO010000001.1 coordinate 357,015, forward strand.
CCTGGTCCGCAAACGACAGACCCGCCGCTCGCGATGGATCGCGAAACCCCGGAAACGAGCAGATCACATAGTGGCAGCCAAGTTCCTCGTGGAACGCGAAGATCTTGTCAGTAGCGGGACTGAGGTCCTTGTAACTATAGTGGCCACTCACGCAATGCAGTTCCGCATCCGCCATTGCCTGCTTTACCTGCGAAGGCGTGTGGTTGTAGAAGCCGGCGGCTTCCACCTCGCGATAGCCGATCGCACCGATCTGTTTTAGAGTTCCGGCAAAGTCCTTTGCCAACTGGTCACGCACGGAATACAGTTGCAGCCCAACCGGCAACCCCAGTGGCGCTGCCCATCCATGACTGTTGCTTGTCGCGACCGCAATTCCGGGTAAGGAACACGCCGCGCCCTTCAGAAAAGTACGTCGAGTCTGCTGCATCGCAAGAATCTCCTTCGAAGATACTTCATAGAAACGTTAACTGCCACGGCAATGAAGGCATACTGAGGAACCGATAGAGCAAGCAGTTGTTCCACCTCATCAGACCAGGTCAAATACGTGGTTCTTATCGCCAGAGAATCACTTTTGCATGTCAATCCTTATCGTTTGTGGCGTAGTGTTCCAACCACGAATGGCGATCTCAGCACTTCCCTTCGCAGCGCTGATCGGGTATTCAATCTCTACAGTACGTTTCTCCCCAGGGAGGAGCGAAATGTAGTTGTCAGAGTAGTATGCCGGCAGAATACGCTGCCTATCCTTTGTGGTGATCATGGTGAGCTTGTTTGCCAGACTTACTACAGATCCACCATTCGTCAGCTCCACTTTCACCTTCACCATATTGTCGGTTGTGCTCGCCATGGCATTTGTATTCAAAAGAGTGGACGAGAGATGAGTTAGTTCGCGATACGAAGAAGGTTTCGCTCCAAGCCAATAGAGGTTTTGCGAGAGAGGTTTGCCCGTTGCATCCCGAAGCTCTAATTGAACAATGACCATTCCCTTTGCGAGGTATGGCGCAAGGTCGAGTTTTAGGCCGGCAGTCGAAGAGTCAGCAGCGATATCCTTCTGTTCCGTGCCCTGAAAGAGAAGTGTGTTGGCGAGCGAGTACACCTTCGCGATGGCGGTAAGCCCGGCGTGGGCGGACGGTGTTGTATTGATGACATCGACTTGATAGGTCGCCAGGTTGAGTTGAACATGCAAAGGCTCGCAGGCTTTTTGCGTTCCATAGAAAGAGGCTTGAGTGTCGTAGTCGGCGCTGAGAATCTGCCACATGGTGCTCGGCCATGCGGGCTGCGTCATCCACAGCATGCGTCCGCTGTTGGGAGCCCACAGGTTAGCGTTCATGCCTTCGAAGATAGCGCGATGATCTACATAGTTGAGCATCTGAGCCTTGCGTTCGAAGTCTTCGAGGCTCGTCGGTGCGCCGAACTCCGATTGGATTTCGGCCATGAAGGGAGCGACGTCGCCGTTTCCGCTCTGATGCCAGTCGTGGTAGGCCCAGACATCATTGATGGGCCACTGGTCCTCTTTCGCAATTGTGCTTTGGAAAGATTCGAGCGTGGACATGGAAGGGGTGCCGGTCTCGACGGAGAAGCCGCGATTGAGCGAAGAATAGTAGAGCGCCGGGTTCTGATAACGATAGGGGCCGCTTCCCTGCAGATTTACCTGGTTGGAACTGGGCGAATAGTAACGTGTGCCATCAAGCGTACGAACGAGCTTCTCGAGGCCAAGGTTCAGGATCGGTTGCGGGACGCCTTCGTTGCGGCCACACCAGAGAGCGATCGAGGGATGATTGCGAAAGTGCTTAATGGTGTCACTGGCGTTAGCAAGAAAGAGTGCTGGATCTTCGGCCTCGATATTGTAATTTTGAGTCGATTCCCAGAAATCATTCCAGACGAGCATGCCATACTCGTCGGCTAGATCGTAGAAGACCTCTTCTGTACTTTGGCCCACCCAATTACGGATGATGTTCAGGTTGGCATCTCGGTTGAGGCGGAAGAAAGGCTCGAGGTGGGCACGAGAGACTCGCTTACGAGAGTCGTCCATTCCCCAGTTGCCGCCACGCGCCGCGATGCGAACACCGTTCACCTTAATCACAAGGTAGGGTTCGGGACCTGTGTCGCTCACAGTACTGAGGGAGGGAGAGTTCTCAGCACCAGCCGCAAGCGAGGCCACGTGAGAGTAGCGCCTTTCGCGGTGAGCTTCGGAGGACTCCGATGCGTTGAGCACCTTGGCATCAGCGAAAGGAATCTCACGCATTCCTTCGTGGCTTACGTCGACAACGGGGTCTGACGATCCGCGTGCAACTGTGGGAGAGTACTCAACGCGACGTAGGTGTCCTGTACTGTCGAGCAGGCTCAGTTCATAAGTAATCTCACGAACGCCGAATCGAATGTCCTTCGTGTCGGACACAGCGGCGCTGTCATTGAGCGCCAGCTTGAGATGATAAAGATTGGGACTGCCATAGCCGTTAGGCCACCAGAGACGCGGATGTTGAAGGTTGAGTTGTGCGAACTCTGTGGGGCTGAGCTTAATGACGCTCTCACCTGGCGGGAGCGTAACGGTCTTCTGAACTGTCGTCTCCTCGATGGTTGCGCTGAGGGTCGACTGCACAGGCTTGTCGGAGAAGTTTGTTATCGGGACATCAATATCCACGGCAGCTTGCGAGGTATCGTGACGGGGAAAAGAAGTTACCACTTGAGCGTCGCCCAGCTTGAGACTTCGCGTAACCTTCAGTGTGACCGGCTGCCAGATGCCGCTGTTGCGGTCGCGGATGGCAGGTATCCAGTCCCAGCCTTCGGTGGCAAGGAAGGTGGGGCCGTCGAGCTCCATCAGTCCACCATTTTCTCCCGGGCCTCCGAGGATGGATTGCTCCTGTGGTATGCCAGGGTGCGGTGGCGGCGAGATTCGAACCGCCAGGACATTCTTCTCCCCCGGCCTGAGCAAAGATGTTACGTCGAAGGTTCCTCTCCGGAAGGCTCCTTTGATGGTGCCGAGGGCAGTGCCGTTGAGCCAGATCGAAGCCTCGTAATTGATGCCCTGAAAGGTAAGTTCGACATGCCGTGCGCCGTCGCTCGACTGCAGGGGAACAGGCACTGTGAACTCGTTGCGATACCAGTAGTCCTGCTTGTTGAGGGATTCGGGAATAGCCAGATTGTTGAGGCCAAAGTCTGGATCGGGGTAGATACCGTCGTCGATCATCGTCGTCAGTACAGTACCGGGGACGGTTGCTCGCATCCAGTCCCTTGCGCCATAGGAAGGCGTGGCCAAATGCGCACCGTCGGCATCGACCTTTGGAGCTTCGCGTAGAGTCCAGCCGTCGGAGAAGGTCCACTCGCCGATCCCGGTCGCAACGAGAGACTCACCGACGGGAGGCCGTTTGAGAGCAACTGGCTGGGAGAACGGGGCGCGGCTCCTCGGCAACGTGGAAGGGTCTTGCGGGGCACGGTAGCCGGCCTGACCACGGGTTTGCACGGGCCAGGGCTTTGCCCCCTCCTCAAACTGGATAGCTGCGAAGTCAGGGGGAGTTTGCTGAAGTTGGCGAACCTCAGTGTCCGACAGGGCACGGCGCAGGACAGTGAACGATGCAATCTGTCCTCCGAAATGCTTTCCATTGGTAAGCGGGGATTCTGCAGGTGCCATCTGAAGCAATGCATTCGTACTGCCGAGCGTTAGCGCGCCACTAGCGACGGGCTGTCCGTTGCCGTACAGATGAAAGCTTTTGCCATCGAAGGTGGCTGTGAGCAAATGCCATTGTCCTGGCCTGAAATCGGCAGTTCCCGCAAGCTGATTGCCCTGGCCCATCCACAGTACGACTTTATCGGCATTCACACCGAGATATCGAGGATACTCAGCCGAGGTGTCGCCAACACCAATTACTAATTCCTCAGCATCCTTTGGCGCAGCAGTCTTGATCCAGCAGTAGAGTGTCCAGGGAGAATCGGCGAGTAGTACCGAATCGTGCGTGTTCGCCATGGGTATTTCGAGGCCCGGGCCATCGGGGATAAAAGTCCCATTGTAGGGGCCATACTGCGGTGGATCGTTGGTCGGAGGAAGCTGTGCCTTTGCTACCGCAGAACATGCCACGAGCGCAGCAATTGCAACAAACCATGAATATTTCGGGAGGTTCATGGACAGGTTTGGATTTGACCAGAAGCGGCTTGTAAGCAAGGACATGGAAGATCAACTCCTAAGGAACGATAACGATTTCAAAAGAGGAAACCGGCGATTAGTAAGTGGATGTCACGAGCGGACGATGCTTATCGGGAGGTCGTTGCACCGCAGGTTTTCGAATCAATGTCTTTTGAGAGGCTTTGAGTGAAGTCTGAGAATTGCAGCCGCACGACTGACGAATCACAAGTTCACACGCGAGAACGATTTGCTGCCCAACGAGAGATACGTTCCTCTCTTCCAGTCTTGAGAATAGGAGCTCTGCTGCTACGCGGCCGAGTTCCAATATCGGTTGGCGAACAACCGTGATCGATGGATTGAAGATGTCGGCCATTTCAAAATCGTCGAAGCCGATGACGGCGACGTCGTCTGGAATTCTGATGTTCAATTTGGAGAATGCGTGCAATGCATTTCGCATGACCAGGTTGTTGCCAATAAAGAACGCAGTAGACGGCGTGGGGCCGGACATAGCCTGTTGGATACACGCGCGGGTTTCCTCTTCCGTTCCGCAGGTGAGGTGTTGGCCAGGGGTAAGGCCAGCTTGCTGCATCGCTTTCTTATAGCCCTGGTAACGCTCATTGAGCGTATAAAGTTTCTCGGATAGGCCGAGATGTGAGATCTTTTTATGCCCATGCCAGATGATGTGCTCGACCGCTTCCTTGGCACCCTCCCGATTCTCCACCAAAACGCTATTAAAGCGATGGCCTCGAATTGGCCTATCTAACGCGACAATGTGCGTTGAATGGAACTCAGGGCGGTCAAAGCAAGACCTGCCGAAGGCTGCGGGAATAACGGCCAAACCATCGACATGATTGAGCGCCATCAAATTGGCCTCCGCAAATTCGGCTCTGGCATCTTCATCCGAGGTCGTCACGCTTACAGAGTATTGGTGCTTCTTCGCAACGAGACCGATTGCATGCGCACAGGTCGCGAAGAACGGATCGTAGAAGTTGGGAACGATGATCCCGATGGAGCGCGACCGCGCCTGCCGAAGCGACCGGGCCACGGGATTGGGCTGGTAGTTAAGTTGATTGATCGCCTGATAGACGCGATCCCTGGTCTCCTTGGTGACCGGGGCACTGCCGTTGAGAACGCGGGAGACGGTCATAGTCCCGACCCCAGCCAACTTAGCAACATCACGCATTCTTGCTTTAACTGGTTGCAAGATACACCATCCTCAATGCGGTAAAAATACTGTTTGCGGGAGGCCCAGAACAAATCCTTGCACTATTCTGAAGTAAAGGTGGAGGCCGGCAAACCGTCCTGGTTATATAGGCCTCCCATCGACTCGTTGTCCCAGGCGTATCGGACATAGCGTGGATTTCGCACTGCGGAACTCGTGACCAATACGGTTTCGCCCTCCACTACCGCGTGCGCTGGCGAAAACTTACGGTCATCTCCAGCCAGTTCGAAAGCGGACTCAAAGCTGGTCGATGAGGATGAACCTGAATGTGAGGGCCTACCAACACGGAGTCCGCCAGCAGCGTTATCAAACCAGACTCGCATACCTCCATCCTCCGTCGTGGCCTGGCGGAAGAGAGGGCCAGCGTAGTTGCTGGAGCCATCGTGATAGACCATGCCATGAGCGGCCAGCGCCAGACGCGCCGCTACACTTTGTTTGTCCGCCGGATGCACATTATTTGTTTCGCCCACGTCGATTGAAACGGCCATGGCGGTATTGGCAACGGCAAGTGTGCGTCGCTGCGCGTCACGGATAATTCCCCAATTCTCTCCGTCAGAATGGAAGCTGGAAATCTGTACATAGAGGAAAGGCAGGTTGCCCTGCCGCCATTGCGCGCGCCAGTCGGCGATCATCACAGGAAAGAGCCTGGCATAGAGCGGTGCGCGCTCAGGGGCGCTATTGGTCTCACCCTGATACCAGAGAAACCCTTTAATCGAGTAGGGCGTGAGTGGCGCAATCATGCCGTTGTAAAGGGCCGCCGGCAGCCAGGATCCCTCGGCTGGATGCCAGGGATGTTTTGGTTTCGGTTGATGGGCCTGCGCGGCAGCTTCATCTTCTCGCTTCTCGGCCGCTTCCACCTGGGCCAATCGACTCTGCTCATCGGCAAAGCGTGCTCGAAAGGCGAACGCGGGCATCAGCGAGGCATCACTACTAAGCGCATCAAGACTCATCCACGACTCGATAGGCGTGCCGCCCCAGGTCGAGTCGATGAGCCCGATGGGAACATGTTCGTCGTTGCTGATCTCTCGCCCGAAAAAATAAGCGACTGCTGAAAATTCGGTTGCTGTCAGCGGCGTGCAGAGCGTCCAGCCGCTGCCGATGTCATTCGTTGGAGTATCAGAGATCTTGTGATCGATGAGCAATAATCGGATTTGGGGTCGGTTCGCGGACGCTATTTCAGCATCGGCGTTCTTGATGACGGCGGAGCCGGGAAAGCCTCGTAGCGGGATCTCCATATTCGATTGACCGGACACAACCCAAACGTCTCCGATGAGGATGTCGGAGAATGAGAGTGGATGACTGTCGGAAGCTGAGCCCTTGACCGTGAGTGTGTAGGGGCCGCCAGCCTGCTCGGGTTGGAGCCACACGCTCCATTCACCATAGGTATTAGCTTCAGTCGATTTCGATTGTGAATGAAGACTCACGCTTACCTGCTCTTCCGGCGCAGCCCATCCCCAGATGTGAATCGGCACTCGCCGCTGCAGTACAGAGTGCTCACCGATGATCTTCGGCAGACGAACCTCCGCAGAGGCTCGCCATACACCCCCAAAGGCAAAGAATATCCATGCGAAGGTGAAAGATCGAAGCCACTTGCTCATAGAGGGTGAACCCTTTCTTCTGCCCGGCAGTTCGCTTTGACGGACAAGTATGTTTGCTGAAGCGGATAGCCATGCGGTTTCAAACGATGCATACCATTTCATGCGGGCAGGACACACGAAGCCTCTATTTACCTGAGAACCTTCGCCATTACTTATATATGCCAGTAGCGACAATACCGTAAGGCCCCACCCTTGTTCGTCGACAAGGGTGGGGTACTTGAGAGCCGCCTCATCCGCTTTTTAGAACAACAGCTTGAGAGCGAATTGAATCTCGCGCGGCGTGTAATAAGGAGCATCGCCGCTGACGGAGCCAACTCCGTTGGTACCGAGCGCGGCATTGGGCACCGCAAAGCTTGCCGTGTTCGTTAAGTTGAAGATCTCTGTGCGGAACTCAAGGTGGAGATCTTTATGTACTGGAAACTCCTTGAATGCGGAAAAATCAAAGTGGCGGTAGTGCGGCCCGTGCAGCGGATTGCGCGGGGCATCACCGGCAGTACCGAATGCTTGAGGCTGAAAGGCCGCGACATTGAAATACTGCGTATTGTTTGGATGGCTGAGGGTAGGGTTGCCGACCAGGTTCGGACGGTCGTCACCTGCTCCCGTGTTGATCTGAGGCACATTATTCTGCACAGTAAATGGCAGTCCCGACTGCCAGACGAGAATGCCGTTCGTCTTCCATCCACCTGCGATTGCCTTCTTATAGCCCGTCAAGCTCTTGCCGAAGGGCAGATCGTAGTTGAAGGAGCCTGCAAGACGATTGCGCACATCTGCGTCGCTATTGCCATAGTCGTAGGTCGAGATCAACGACGGAATCAGACCGTAACCGGCTTGATTGTCCTGATTCAGATCGGCAGCGTTGTCGAGCATGTGAGCCAAGGTATAGTTCACATTGAAGGTGAGGCCCTGGCTGATGCGCCGCTGGAAAGCGATCTCGCCTGCGTTGTAGTAAGAAACGCCGTGGCTGTAAGTCTGAGTGATGCTCGTGATTCCAGGCAACGTCCCATTGAAGGGACGAACCGACTGAAGTGTTGGAAGCGCGGTGCAGGCCGCACTGCCGGCCGGAGCACAATTGTCCTGGTAGGGCTGCGCCGATGGCAGCGGTACATCAATGTTCGGGATAAATTGAGCTAGATGGCGTCCAATATCACTTACATAGGTAACGGTAAGCACATTCGCACCGAACTGCTGCTCGTAAGTCAGGCTGCTCTGATACATATACGCGTTACGAAAGCTGGGGTCCATGGCATTCGCGATAGCACCCTGCGGGTTCGCGATCTGGCTGTTGTCGAGGGATGGCACCGGTAGGCCTTGTGAGATGTTGTACTCCGGGGCCGGTTGAAAGTTGAAGACGAAGGGCTGGTTCTGCCGATCGCCCGAGGTCCCATAATTATCCGGAAAGAAGCTCATTCCGAAGCCACCACGGACGACCGCTTTATAAGGCAACGTAGCGGCAAATCCGAAGCGAGGAGCAAAGTTGCTATAGTCGGTTTCAACTCCGGCTGCGTTATTCACTCCGCCAACTCCCGCCAAAATCAGTGTGCCCGTCGTCGGGTCGAGGTTGGAGAGGCGATTGTGCTTTTCGGTATAGGGGGTGAAGAGATCGTAGCGAACCCCAAGGTTGAGGGTCAGCCACGGCAGAGCACGCCAGTTGTCCTGGAAGTACACACTTGGCTCCCAGGTGCGATAGGAGATGGGATAAAGCTGGTTGCTGCGCTGCGCGGTAAACGCTACTCCCTCGAGCATAGAGATGAGAGTACAGGTGTCTGCCTGAGGATTATTGCAGGCCCCTAAGGTCCCTGCACTAACCTGGCCTGCCGCAAAGTTGTCGTTGAAGTTGAAGGCTCCTGCGGCAAACGCGCTCTGGATATTGGTGGCCTGGCGGCGGATTAGCGTCGCCCCCATCTTCATACTGTGATTGCCCTTATTGATGGAGATCGACCCGTTGTATTGAAAGACGTTGTCGATGTCCTGCAGGGGCAGATACTCGCCGTCACCGACCGACCCATAGCCGCTTGGGACGAAGGGTGTCAGGAAGTGAGAGGTAGGGTCGGAATAGTTTGCCCCTGTTAATCCGAACTGAGAGGAGACAGAGTTGCCAAAGTTGAGCGGGAGAGAGGCATTGTTGATGCGCGTGTAACCGGCCTTCAACTCAAGAAGAACAGACGGCGTAAAGATATGAATGTAGTTGAGAGCGACATTTTGCTCCTGCTGGTTCGAAACGCCGTCTTCACCGTACACATTGCCGCCAGGTTCGATCCCATTTACCGCAGGAAAGGGTCCTGGGGTATTTGTGTTGGTTCGGTTGATCGAATAGCGAGCGAAGAAGAGATTGTTCTGATTGAAATGCTCATCGATGCGTGCATCGGCGAGTTCTGCATTCTGCGTGTCGTTTGGAGAACTTACGAAGTTATTCGAGAAGCCGCTCGACGTGGGTGTGGGATAAAGCTTGTAATAGTTAAGAGCAATCGGATTGAGCTGGGCTGCCGTCAGCACCGGGCCGCCCGCGTCGGAAAAATTGCCTGGATTCTGTTCCTCGAAGAGCGTTGGAACGGTCACAGTGCTCGTCGTTCCCTGGACACGACGCAGACCTTCAAAGTCAGCAAAAAAGAAGGTCTTATCGCGGATAATCGGACCACCGATGGAACCGCCAAATTGGTTCTGACGAAACTCGGGTTTGGGGCCGCTTGTCGAGAAGTAGTCGCGCGCATCTAAGATATCGTTGCGCAGAAACTCGTATGCCGAGCCATGGAAGGTGTTGGTGCCTGATTTGGTCAGAATGTTGATGACTGCGGCCGCTGTACGCCCTACCTCCGCAGTGTATTGATTCGTCTCAACTCGAAATTCCTGAATAGCATCGATTGACGGGCGGACACCGATAGTACCGATAATGCGCTCATTGTTGTCGAGACCGTCGATCTCCTCGGTATTGACCATCGTGCTCTGACCGTTCACGGAGACCGCCGAGGTTTCGCGGCGGTCGTCGGGACGCGAGCCGCTGGCAATGGAGTTTGCCGTACCCGAATTCGCACCGGGCACGAGCTGCGCCAGATTGATAAAGTTGCGACCATTTGTGGGCAGATCCTGGACTGCCTGCTCGCCAATCGTAGTGCCAATCGTCGAGTCATCGGTCTGGAGCGCGGGTGGCGCGCCGGTCACGGTAATCCGCTCGCTTGCAGCTCCGATCTGCAGTTTAGCGTCGACACGTCTACGATCTCCTGCCGAGAGCGGAAGCGTTGCCTGGCTGAAGGTGGAAAAACCAGGCGCGGTGACCCGTAGAGTATACGTACCGATCGGGAGGAGGGTGAAGCCATACTCACCTGCAGGGCTGGTGGTGGCGTTACGCGTCTCATGTGTATCCAAATTTTCAATTACGACGGCCGCATTGGGGACAATAGCGCCAGTGCTGTCAGTCACTGTGCCGAGAACGTCTGCTGTGATATTTTGTGCCCGCGAAGTGCCAGGGACCAGTAGAAGCAGCAAGGCCGTAATGCCCAGCAATTTCAGGTACTTATCGATTGATATCGGTATCATTTATCGCTCCAATAGGTTTACTGCAAAAACTTTCAATACTCTTGGTTGTGATTGAGTTTTCGAAGCGTGCTGAAAACGACGGGTGGATGGTCGGAACGAGATGCAGTTCCCTTGCGTTTCACTATTCCAGCTTGAATCTGCCAGAAACCCTGCGAACCGAATAGATTAATCTTCCGCAGTGTCTTCAGCGCGGTTTCGCACCGTAGCCTGGGCAAGACATAAAACCTCTTCGAGGTAGATGCCGGGAGAACCGATTGGAATCGTTCGATATACTTAGATTCTTCCTTTTCGCTATGAATGATATCGATATCATTTCGACAGCGGAAATATAGCCATCCGAACGGAACATTGTCAACTTTCTTTTTCTGGCGGGAACCGAGCCGTTGTGACAGCGATCCCTTGAAGGAGAATATTTACGTGCGCAGCACGCGGAACTAGGGGCATTGCAGGAAGGAACATCCCGCTGAGATGGCAGCGAGAGACGCACACGCGGCTAAAGCGCGGGAAGAGACTTCTTCCCCCCCAATGCTTTTATGCTCACAGCGATAAGGGTGCATGGCGCGTTCTGCGTACCGAAGCTCTGGATGTTCATCTGTCGGCTGGACGACAGAGCGTATGCTTATGCTTAACTGGGGACACTCGGACACTCGTCTGCGACCATGCGGAGGTATCTATGGCGCGGGCACGGGTTTTGGTGGTTGACGACAGTGAATCAATTCGTCTGAGTCTATGCGCCATTCTTGAAAAGCATGGCTTCGAAACCACCGCTGCCGGCGACGTCAGCGAAGCATTACGGTACATCAGCTCCCAGAAATACGATGTCCTGTTGAGCGATTTACACATGCCCGGCGCCGGAGACGGCCTCACCGTAGTGAGTGCCATGCGTCACGCAAATGCTCAAGCCGTGACCCTCCTCTTGAGTTCATTTCCTGAGATGTCCGCGGCAGCGAACGCCATCCTGATGCAAACAGACGAGATTCTGGTGAAGCCGATGAATGTCCCGGACCTCATTGACGCGATCACGCAGCGGCTCGCCAAGGGACCACTGCACAAGCGCAAGGTGGAAACCCTGGCCACGATTCTGGAACGTACGACCGAGGCCAGCATCGCTGACTGGTATGAAGCAGTAGAGAAGGAAGACGCCTTAATGGCAGTTCTTCTCACCCGCGAGGAGCGTTGCAAGCATCTGCCTCAGGTCTTCCTTGACCTGGCAAGGCGTCTGCAAGTCTTTAAGCCACTGGGCACCAAAGAACTGAAATCGGAATCTGCCTCGAACCATGGGCTGGAACGGCGCCGACAGGGATACACCGCAGCGATGATGGTGGAAGAGAGCCGCATTCTCCAGGTAACAATCTTCCACACTCTCCAGAAAAACCTCGGCACCATCGACTTCAGCATCCTGCTTCTCGGCATCATGACGATTGCCGATGAAGTGGATTCGCAGTTGAGTCAGGCGATGAAAAGTTACATCGCGGAATCCATCCAAGATGAATTGCCCGCGTGAGAGCCAGCCATCTTCGGTCGAGGGGGAGAGGGATAACTTCGCTCTCGGGACATATTCGTGAGTGCTGCTTTGGGGGGACACTGTCATTCAGAAGCCACTGAACGACATGTGACACTCAGTTCCTGGCTTTTCGATGTCGCAGCTCTGATGCTGAGTCCTTTTGAGAGAAGCCCTTCGCTGTGTATCGACCTGTTCCCCGTAACGAGATCTCTGACGCGGTCGTGCATCTCCGTGAACTGCATCGACAGTTCACGCCGTCGAATGATCGCGAACGCTATGCCTTCGAACGACGCGAACTCGTAACCAAAAACCTCCTCTCCAACCTAAGCCGCATGGGAAACCATCCGACGCTGAGCATGCTGCTGGAGATTGCGGATACATTCTCGCTGACGATCGAAGGCGCTCACCGATTGTTTGGATATGATCTGGACGGGATTCGGGAATACGACCGTCGATTGAATGGCGGACGAACCCATATTGAAAGTTCCCATGAGCGTCTGCGCTCCGGAGAAATCCATCGTGCCTTGCGCATGGGCGACGCCTGAGAGTGCGAGCCCAAACAGAACAGGCGATACCGCGCGGGCCACGCTGCGCAGGTTTTGTTTGGAGAAGGGTTGTGCCAATCGCTTGGCAAGGTGGGCTGAATTGCCTGGGATAACGACGCGGTATCTACGGGACATCGGCTCCTCCATCGACTGGTCTCAGTCGGGAATATGCCGTGATGATTAGGCTCGCACCTGGCTCACGTCCAATACATATTATTTATCAGCCGATAGCTCCGAAGTATCACCTCGGGCTATCTCGCGCCGATGCTTCAAGTTTCAATCTATGAGCGTCATCTGAACCGGACCATCTGTCGCACGTCGCGAAGGACGCTTTCCGTTTGCGATCGACGCTTGTACGGGTGTTGATAGATTGTTCGTTAACATCTCTTTGCCATTCTGAGAGAGGTGCTTCATGAGCCGTTTGACCAGAATCGGAACCGTCTTCGGATGACGCAGTTTGTGATAGATCAAAGCTGTATCCACGGTCCAGTCCACTCCGGCAATCGGGCGAGTCGTCAACTCTTCATCGAGGGTTGTTCCCTCTCAGATCAATGCCAGGCCATGTCCGTCTTTAACCAGCGCCTGCATCTCGGAGGGATGCGAGGCGCACGAGTAGTCTTCGAGATACACACCGGCTTCTCTGAGAAGTTCCTGAAGCCGCTCATGAGCATCCGGATGTCGTTGCGGGTGATACAGGACTGCAAGATTGCCCTGCAACTCATTGGCCTGCAGAGAGGCTTTTGCTGCAAGCGAATCGTCTCGTCGCAGGCAGGCAACAAGCCGGTCTCGCCGCAACTCCTCGATACGTAGATCCGGGTGCCGCAGCGGCAAAGTCACAAAGGCAGCATCGACCTTTCCCGAAATAACTTCTTCCGCCAGATGCACGGTGTCTCCATGCGTTGGCCGCACAGGGCACACAGGGAGGAGCTCTTTATGTAGATCGCAGAAGGTTCGAAACAAGCCCTGTTCAACCAAGGGACTGCATCCAAATCGAACGGAACGAATCTCACCGCGCTCAATCGCTATCAGTGCATCGATCACTTCATCGCGTGTTTCCAACAAGAGCCGGGCTAAGACCTTGAAGGCTACTCCGGTGTCCGTGGGCCGGATACGGCCGCCCTTCATCTTGCGAAAGAGACGAACCGAAGCATTCTCCTGGAACTGCTGTGCCTGGACGCTGAGGTTGGGTTGCGCGGTACGCAGTTCCTCAGCGGCGGCTCGGAATCCCTGTCTCTCAAGGATCGTCAGCAAATATCTGAAATGGCGAAGTTCGGCCCATTCATACATAGCGCACTGCTCGACAAGAAGGAGCGCCCTCGGTCCGACTTCAAACGAGCGGATAATCGCGTCCCCACCTATGGAAATTCCGTCAATCCAAGTTGCAGAAATCAACAGAAAACTCCATTTTGGCCATATTTACGCACGCGCGGCGCGCTACCTGCATGAGGCGAAGTTGTCCCGAAGTGATACGTAAAACGTATCACCCGATAAATGGAAAGTATTAGACAGGACTCTCCAGCCGAGACAGGCTAGGTGTAATTCGAGTGTCCGCTGGTAGCGACATTACATCTTTGTAGGTGGATTGCATGACTCTTGACTGAGCAAGGAACCGACCGTGAATACCTAAACATATCTCTGGGAGTTGGGCGACTTCAGAGCAACGCCAGATCACTGAGTTGGAGGTGGAAATGAGTGGTCGATCAACCACGGAACCAAGAGCTATCGAAAACATAGAAATCACATCGGGGATTCGAAAGCAGGTCCCGGGCAACCTCGATGAGGTGATCTTCTTGCGCCTACCTAAAGTGAAGGCTGTAACAGGCCTATCTAAATCGAGCCTTTACGAAATGATTCGCGCCAATAATTTTCCTGCCCCTGTCCAGATCGGACCACGCACCGTAGCCTGGGTAAGCTCGGAGGTAAGACAATGGGCTGCGGAGCGCATCCTCAACTCAAGAACGCCTCCGCCCCCTGTCGGCAGCAGACTGCAACCGCAGCGCGCTCTCCCCGGACAGTGGGCGTCGAAGAAGTGGGCTTAGGCCGCCAACTTCAGCCTTCCTTTGGCTTGTTGAGCGTCCAAGTAATCCGCCCACCACTGCATCATCTCCGCACGCGGCTTCAGATACTTTGCGTGATTGTAGGCCGCAGCTACTTTGTCGCGTTTCATGTGTGCAAGCTGCAGTTCGATGTGTGCTTCCTCGAAACCGTTCTCATGAAGAATGGTTGAGGCGATGCCACGAAATCCGTGTCCAGTCATGCGTCCTCGATATCCAAGCCTGTAGAGCGCGTACAGTAGCGTGTTGTTACTCATAGGCTTCTTCTTGTCCATTGCACCTGGCAATACCAGCTCGCCATTCCCGGTAAGCAATTTGAGAGCGCGAAGCACGGCCACGGCTTGATGTGACAGAGGAACGATATGAGGGGTATCCATCTTCATTCGTTCCGGCGGGATGACCCATCGCGCTTGGACCAAGTCGAACTCTATCCACGGGGCCTCGATCAGTTCGCTTGTACGAGGGAAACAATAGGCCAGAAGCTTGAGCCCAAAGCGTGTGAGCGCGTCTCCGTTGTACTCATCCATCTTGGCCAGCAACTCGGGGAGATCTTTTTCGTCGACTCGCGCGAAGTTCTCTGTCTTTGCTGCAGCCAAAATATCTCTCGGCATGAAATCAGCCGCAGGATTCCGGCTCGCAAGTTCGCGTACGGTTGCAAAGCGGAAAATCTGCCCAATGGATTGATGTGCTCTCTTGGCGACATCGCTAGCGCCTCGTTTCTCGATCGCAAGCATGATGTCTCGGATATGGCCTGCTTGAACGCCATCGATGGGCAGGTGCCCGATGACGGGGAAGACATCACTCTCAAGGCGATTCATCAGAATCTCTGCGTGCCTGGGAGATTTGCCAATCGACCACCATGCCCACCACTTTCGGGCGATTTTCTCGAAACTGCTATCAGCTTCGCGTTCAAGTGCTCTGAACTCCTGCTGCTTCGCTTCGGCCTCTGCCTTGCGTTCCGCCATCGGATTGATGCCAGTAGCTAGTAGCTTCTTCGCAGCGAAGTGAAGATCTCGAGCTTTCTTAGGAGCGACAACTGGGTACTCCCCGAATGTCATGTTCTTCTCGCTGCGATTGAACTGATAGCGCCAAAGCCAAAGCTTCGTGCCTGTCGGCAAGACGAGCAGACTGAGGCCACCTCCGTCGAGCATCTTGTACTTCTTGTCCTTCGGCTTCGCATTTTCGATCTCTTTGATCGTCAGTGCCATCGTGTGCCTCCAAAGTTTGGGGAATTTCATTCCCCAAACTTTGGTAGATCGTACCCCAACTTATTCCCCAATGAAAAGGTTGGCTCTGGTCGCACGCCCTCGGACTCCTTCGCACGCTATTTTCGCGTAAGTCGTTGTAAAACAAGAACATCCTCACGTGCGAGGATGTTCAGGGAGGTGCGAGGAAGTTCGGTTTTTAAGAGTTTTGGTTGCCCCCCAGGGATTCGAACCCCGATTGGACGAGTCAGAGTCGTCAGTCCTACCATTGAACGAGAGGGCAATGCTGGTTGTACGGCAGCTGCAGGCTCGGCGGGAGCCACAATCAGCCGCCTTATTGAGTGTACGTTGCATCGCCCATTGGGTCAACAGCTTGGCCCTACTCCTCGCGCAGAACCTCCAGCGGTTTCTGACCAAGGATCCGATGGCTCGCCAGCCATCCCGTAGCCACGGTAAGCGCTGCCGTTGCCGCCCATGCTCCGAGATTCAGCCAGGGCTGAAAATGATACTCAAAGTGCAGCGCATGAATCAGAATCAGGCGCGCCAGCAGGTTCGCAAATACCAGACCCACCGCACCCGCAACTAATCCCAGCACCGCAAACTCGATAGAGAAGATCGTGGCGATACGTACGCGAGTGGCACCGAGCGTCTTCAGCACGACGACCTCACGGATACGGCGATAGCGCGTGCCCGCAATAGAGCTTGCCAGAATCACGATGCCCGCAAAGATGCTGAACGCCGCAAGAAACTGGATGACATAGGTGATCTGCAGGATCACCTGCCGCACCGTCTCCAGCGTGGCCGCAACATTGATGACCGTAATCGTGGGATAGTGCTCATACAGCGCGCGCTGCAGCAGCGAGGTGGCAGCCGTATCGCAATGCACACCGCCATACCAGACCACAGGCAGTCCGGCGAGCACAGGCTGCGGCACAACGAACTCTGCGCGTGAAGATGCATGACGGCTATCCGGCTCGTAGATCGCGGCAACCGTCGCGGTAAACTGCGTGTCCTGCGCCGCAAAGGTCATCTGCTGCCCGGGATGGACGTGCAGATGATCCGCCGCCTGCCGTGCAATGGCCACCAGAGGATGCTGCACGGAGTCCGCCGACTGTTGCGCGGTCCACCACTCGCCTTCTACCACCTTGTCGCCAAGTGGAGGCGCATCGGCCGTTGCCGGCCACGTAATGTTGATCGACTGCAGCACGCGGCGCGGCAGGTGTTGTAGCTTGAGTTGTGAAGCCGGCACACCGTCGATCGACAGCAGCCGCGAACCAACAATGGGAAGGATCTCCGGTGTGCCTTGAACGCCGGACTGATGCGCAAGCAGGGAACGCACACCCTCGACCTCGTCCGTTGCGATGTCGAGAAGAAAGATATTCGGCAGATTGGCAGCCGTTGAAATCTGCATCTCCTGCACGACAGCGCGCTGCGCAATGTAGACGGCCACAATCTGCATAACGCCAAGACCCAGCGCAGCCAGCAGCGCGGCGGATGGATTGCCGGGACGATAGAGATTTGAGAGACCATGCCGCACCGCCGAAGGCAGATGCAGTCGTGTGCGTCCCAAAAACACGCGCAGAAGATACAGCGTGAGCCACGACATCGCCAACAGAACCAGCAGTACCAACGCCAGCCCCGCCGCGAAGTAGCCACCCACCTGCCGTGAATCCGATACACGCGACGCGATCAGCGTGAGGCACGCAAGGATCAGAACAATCGCGCTGAGCTGTGCGAGCGAGCCGCGCAGTTTACGCGCCAGCCGGGCAGTGAACGGATCGTCGCTGGTCTCGACTGCCCTGCGTAAAATCAGGATCGGACGAACATTGCGAATATCGAGCAGCGGCGGCAAGGTAAAGAGCAGCGTGGTCAGCAGGCCCGCGCCCAGACCAGTTGCAAACACGCGAGGGTCAAGCCGGAAGTCCGGCGTGATGTGCAGCAGCTTCGCAAGGAAGAGCGGGAACGAAAGCTGCACGCCGATACCGAGCACAACGCCGAGCAGGCCTCCGCCTAGCCCCAGCAGCAGCGTCTGCAGCAGATAGATCTTCATGATCTGCCCGGAACCGGCACCCAGCGACTTCATAATCGCAATGGAATCGAGCCGCTGTTGCAGATGCGCGCGCATGGCCATCGCCACGCCCACCGCTCCGAGGACCAGGGCCACCAGCGACATCAGCGTGAGCAGTCCAGTTGCGCCGTCCAGCCCTTTCGTCAGTGCAGGATTAGCCTCTCGATAGTCCGTGATCTGCGCTTCAGGCAGTAGCGTTTCGAGCTGCGTTTTGAGCGCAGCCACGACATCGTCAGAGCTTGCACTTCCTTGCTTTGTAGCCGGGAGCTTGAAGAGATAACGCCGCGCGGCGTGCGACCCCGCAGCCAGCAATCCCGAATCCACCAGGGCCGTCTGCGAAAGCAGTACCCGCGGCCCGGCAGCAAACGAGCCCGAGAGCCTGTCCGGCTCGTCCACCACTGTGGCGACGATGCGGTACGTGCGCGTGCCCAGCTTAATGGAATCGCCAATCTTGAGGTGTAGGCGCAGCAGCAGGTCGTCGCCGACAGCGACAGTCGCAGGCGTCAAAGCTTGGGCAACAGGCATTGCGGGCGCCAGAACGACCGCTCCATAGAACGGATACTTCGCAGGATCAACCGACTTCACCGAGACCAGGAGAGGATCGAGCGAGGTTGTGGACGAGGCCATCGAAAGCAGTTCGGTAATCGGGGTCTCATCGCCACCGCCTGCAACGAGCTTATCCAGACCAGCCTGTTCCTGCGGTGTAAGTTGCTGCGTTGTGCGCGCGGAAACATCCGCCGCCATAATGCTGCGGGCACGCAGCAGGAGCATTGCGCGAAACGAAGACGAGAAACCACGCACGCCCGTGAGCGCGGCGACGCCGATAGCCACGGACAACAGAACAAACGTGAACTTGCCACGCGAAGATCGAAGTTCGCGAGCGGCAATACGGGCGGCGGTGGAATAGCTGAGGCTGGGCATCGGTAGTCTTCCCTTCCTCAGAGCTGTGTTGCAACAGGAGATTGTCGGTGATCGCTGATGACCAGACCGTCGCGCAGTGTAATGACGCGGGTCGCATAATCGGCCAACGCAGGATCATGCGTAACGAGCACCAACGTCGTGCCCTCAGCATGATTGAGCTGGAGCAGAAGATCGAGCACATGCTTGCCGTTGGAGGTATCGAGGTTGCCGGTAGGTTCATCGGCCAGCACGATCGGCGGACGCAGAATAAACGCCCGCGCCAGTGCAACGCGCTGTTGCTCGCCGCCGGAGAGTTGCACCGGATAGTGATCGAGCCGCGACTCCAGGCCCACCGACACGAGAAGCTGCCGCGCGCGTTCCAGGCCCGCCTTGCGGTCGCCGGATTCATCGTTCAACTCATAAGGCAACAGCACATTCTCCAATGCAGTCAGCGTTGGGATGAGCTGATAGCTCTGGAAGACGAAGCCGATGGTGCGTCCTCGCAGCTTGGCGAGCTTGTCTTCAGGCAGGTAGCTGATCGCCGTGCCGTTGAGATGGACGTTGCCGGAGGTCGGATTATCAAGCCCCGCGAGCAGGCCGAGCAGCGTCGATTTCCCCGAGCCCGAGGCCCCCATGATGGCGGCAAACTCGCCCTTATCGATGGTGAAATCGATGCCCTTGAGGATCTCAACCGTGGTGGTTCCTGTCCGCAGCGACTTGCGCAGAGACTCGACGACGATCATGGACGATGAAGAAGCTGACGGAGTTTCGAGCAAGCGGCGGGCCCTCTGGGTAGAATCGACTTGTGCAGCGACTCAATATGCTTCCTATCTTAGCTGTGCTCTGCGCATCCCTGGCGCTCAGCGGCTGTAAGTCCGACACAACCAAGCCGGAGACAAGCCAGAACACGCAGCAGCCCGTCCCGCCAAAGCCCGTGACCACGGCGCCGGTCTCGGACCGCCCCGTGATCGTCTGCTTCGGCGATAGTCTGACCGCGGGCTATGGGACAGACCCCGGCCAGAGCTATCCGGATTACCTGCAGCAGAGGCTCGACGATGCAGGCTTTCACTATCATGTTGTAAATGCCGGTGTAAGCGGCAATACCACGAAGGATGGCCTGAGCCGCATCGCGCGTGTGATCGCACAACATCCCGAACTAGTTGTCGTCGAATTCGGCGGCAACGACGGTCTACGCGGCCTGCAACTCGAACAGACCCAACAGAGTCTTGCGAGCATCGTCGAACAACTGCAGGCCAGCGGTACCAAAGTCGTACTCGCCGGAATTACCCTGCCCCCGGACTACGGCCCCGATTACATCGCAAAGTTCAACGCGATGTATCCGGCACTGGCGAAAAAGTATCACGTGCCGCTGCTCCCGTTCTTGCTACAGGGAGTGTACGGCGTGCCCGGCGACATGCAGGACGACAGCACCCATGCCACCGCCAAGGGCAATCAGCAGGTTGCGATCAACGTCCAGCATTTGATCGAGCCACTGTTGAGGCGCTGAGCCACGACAACGCAACCGCTGCGAGAGTCAGCTGTTGCCTGTTTTTCGTCGTCATCCTGAGCGGTACGCGAAGGACCCCCGCATTGGGGCTACCACAGACGCCCATACCCACCACGGGCGTTCGGGCGCGCATTCGTGGTTCGCCGCCCATGCCTCGGTGCCACCACGAATGCGGGGGTCCTTTGGCTACGCCTCAGGATGACGACGAAAAACAAACAACGGCAAAAACAAACAACGACAGCAGCAACAAAAACTACGCAAGCACCACAATCGGCTGCATCAACGTACCTGCAATACGCCGAGTGATCGCAATCATCTCTCTCGGCCCCGTAAAGACCTTTACCAGCGACGCCTGCGAGAACTCCGGCACATTCACCTGCATCCCGTTGCGAATGCGGCCTGCCGTCTGCTCATCCACTGTGACTGAAGGCATCTCCGGCAACAACGTACGCGGATGCGGTAGTCGCGCCTCGATCTCAGCAGCATTTAGCGTCTTCAGATCGTCAACTGTAATCGCCTGCTCCAGAGTGAAAGCACCGGCCTGTGTACGGCGCAGCGACGAGAGATGCGCTCCGCAACCGGCAAACTGTCCAAGCTCATGGGCTACCGAACGCACATAGCCGCCCGCTGAAACATGCATTGCAAAGTCAGCAGTGTTGCCTTCAAGACCCTTTAGCTCAAACGAGTGGATGCAGATACGCGCCGGCTTCACCGGAACTTCTTTTCCCGCACGTGCGAGCTTGTGCGCAGGAACACCGTTGATCTTCTTCGCGGAGAAGACCGGCGGCATCTGGTCCATTTCGCCATGGAAGTGCTGTGCCAGCACACGCAGCTCGTCGAGCGACTGCGTCAATGCCTGCGGCTCGGCCGCAGGTGTGCCTTCTGCATCGAAAGTGTCGGTCGCAAAACCGAAGCGAATATCGCCGGTGTATTGCTTTTCCGCCTGGCCAAAAAACTGCGCCAGGCGCGTGTATTTGCCAAGAAGCAGCGGCAGAACCCCAGTAGCCATGGGGTCCAGCGTGCCGAGGTGGCCGACGGAGCGTTCGCCTGTAGCGCGGCGCACAATCGAGACGACGTCGTGAGAGGTAATACCAGCAGGTTTATCTAGAACCAGAAGACCATTCATGCAGCTAGCGCCGCCGTTCGACGAGTGAGAGAAACTCGTTGCGCGTCTGCTGCTGCGATTTGAAGACACCGAGCATCGCACTGGTCACCGTGCTCGAACCTTGCTTCTCGACACCACGCATCATCATGCAGAGATGCTGTGCCTCGACGATGACACCCACACCCTGCGGCTGTATCGCATCTTCGATGGCCTTCGCAATCTGTTGTGTCAGGCGCTCCTGCACCTGCAGGCGGCGCGCGAAGACATCAATGATCCGCGGAATCTTGCTGAGGCCGATGACCTTGCCGTTCGGCACATAAGCCACGTGGGCTCTGCCGAAGAACGGCAGCAGATGGTGCTCGCACTGCGAGTAGAACTCAATCTCTTTGACGATCACCATCTCGTCGTAGTGCACATCGAACAGAGCGCCGTGCAGCACGGCGTCGATGGATTGCGTGTAACCCTGCGTCAAAAACGCCATCGATTTTTCCATACGCTTCGGCGTATTCAGGAGCCCGTCACGCGAAGGGTCTTCGCCAATGCGGGTCAGCAACTCGGCATAGATCTGCTGCAGGCTCGCACTCGCGAGCGTAGGGGTGGAAGATTCGGCAGATGGCTTACTGCTCTTCTTGGTCATGGAGGGTCTGTTTACAGCCTTTCAATATCGCTCGCGAAGGATTCGCAATCTTACTCTTCGTGTTGTATCTTTGCCCCTTCTCCGAAGTAGTCGAAGGAGTTGTTGCCGGTCTCTTCCACGCGGACGCGCTCGAGCTTCGCATACGGATACTCGGCAAAGATGCGCCATAGCTCAACACATACATTTTCCGTACTCGGCACCCGGTCGCGGAAGAACTCCAGCGAGTTCAAGTTCGCGTGGTCGAAGTGATCGAGCAGCTCACGCTGCGCAAAGCTGTCGAGGTCGGCGAGGTTCGTCACCATGCCCGTCGCCACATCCACTGGGCCGGAGAACGTAACCTGCGCAATGTAGTTATGCCCGTGCCCAAAGGGATTGTTGCACTTTCCGAACATCTCCCGATTCCGCTCGGGCGAAATAGCATCGACGTGCAGGCGGTGCGACGCCGAAAAGCGATAGCGGCGGCTCAGATGGGCAATCGGGCCGTTCATGCGCCTTCTCCGTAGAAGTCGGCGAAGAGCTCGGGCATCTCGTAGACGCGCACGCGATGCAGCTTCGCATTGGGAACTTTGCCGTCGAGCCTGTGCCAGATAGCAATCGCAATATTCTCCGTTGTAGGGACAGCGGTCTTGAACTCGGGAACCTCATGATTCAGGTGGCGATGGTCGTAGACCGAAACGACCTCCTGCTCCAGGATGTCCTTCAACTGCTTCAGGTCGACGACAAAGCCCGAAACAGGATCGACCTCGCCTTCGACCGTGACCTCCAGCGTGTAGTTGTGGCCATGACCCTGGCGATTGGCGCACTTGCCGAAGACACGGAAATTTTCGGCTTCAGTCCAGGAGTCGTTCCAGTAGAAGTGAGCAGCGGAGAAGTCGGCTTTGCGAGTGAGCAGGATCATAGGATTCAGTAAACAGTTAAGACTACATCGAGATAGTTGGATGCGCGAGGAGTTTATTGCGCTTCAACCCGGGCTGCAGCTTTGTAACAAGGATATTAGACAGAGGCTGTTGCCTGTTTTTCGTCGTTGTGTTTTCGTCGTTGTTTGTTTTTCGTCGTCATCCTGAGCGGTACGCGAAGGCCCCCCGCATTCTGCACGGTGCCACTGGAGCGAACACGGCTCACCGGCCAGTTATGCTCGGCCCGACATCGCTTGTTCGGGGTAGTCCCATGCGGTTGTGCCATCACCAATTCGGGGGTCCTTCGCGTACCGCTCAGGATGACGACGAAAAACAAACAACGACATCAACAAACGCTTCACCGCCCTGTACGGTAGTCCCTGCCCTTCCACGTGACATGGTGAAACAGCTTGTGTTTCATCCAGCTGCGTACCAATAGAGCGATAAACAGCGGCAGGGCAAACACCGAGAGCGAGCAGTTCAAAAAGCTGAAGTTCGACCGCGCGACACGGCGGGAGTACCGCAACAGCGTCCTCGCCCAGAGCAGGAGAATCGCTATCTTCTGCCACAGCACAAGATAGGGCAAGGCAAAGATCAGCAGCGGCAGCAGAAGCAGGGCCAGATCCAGTAACCTCCACGCAGCCAGTGCCAGCGCATGCGGAAACAGCAGGGCTAAATTCTTCGTCCACCCCTCGACCATGTCGCTCAATCCGCGATACATGCGCGTGCTCAGGGCGTCGGGCGCATAGCGGAAGCGCAGACCTCTCTTGGAACGCTTGATGCTGTAGGCCAGATCGACATCCTCAAGAACCGAACGCCCCACCACGCGATGGCCCCCCACCGCAAAGTACGCCTCGCGCTCCACCATCAGAAACTGCCCGTTGGCAGCCGCGATGCGTTTATCCGGGTCGTTAACCTGATCCAGCGGGTAGACGCTTGCCAGCTCCGAGAAGACCAGCGGCATCAGAGCTCGCTGCCAGAAGCCTTGAACGATCTGCTGTGGCGAGTAGGAAAGCAACGCCACCTCATGCTTCTCCGCCTCGTGCAGTGCACGGACAAGATCGCCGAGCTCGTGTACGGTGTCCGCATCGGTAAAGAGCAGCCACTGGCCACGAGCCTGCTGCGCCGCAGCCCAGCAGGCGTTGGTCTTGCCCGTAAAAGCGCGCTGAGTAGCACGCAGCTCCAGCGGCGGAGCCTCGATCACCCGCACGCCCGCATGCTGCGTGGCGGCTTCCATCGCAATCGCCCGTGTGCGGTCTTTGGAGTCATCGTCAACGACAATCAGCTCCCAATCATGGTCCAAAGGGAAGAACTCATCGGCCTGCGCCAGCAGCGAGGCCAGGCAGGCGGGAAGATTCTGTTCCTCATTGCGGGCAGGAACGATAACGCTCAACCGCAGCGCAGCCCCTCCCTCTTCACTCCCCCGCACCGGCGCGGATATCGGCTCATCCATAGGAAGTCCAAGGATCGGACTCAATTTCTGGCCCGCAAAAGACCGCGAACCACCGTCCGAGTTGGGTTCAGGCAGCATAGATTCGTATTATAGGAAGTGATGACACTTCAGCGCGCAGTTCGGACCCTGGCAGCGGTGGCGGCAGTGACGCTTTTGAGCGCAACCGGCTGCGACCGCAACGAGCACCCGGGCCAGCTCGGCAATACCGCGCCCACGTTCCACATCAGCGATGGCCAGCAATCCGTAGACCTCGCCAAGCTGCGTGGCCACGTCGTCCTGCTGAACTTCTGGGCGACCTGGTGTGCGCCCTGCATCGAAGAGATGCCAAGCCTTGAAGCCCTGCAGCAGCAACTGCCGCAGGTACAGGTCGTAGCCGTCGCCACGGACGACGATTCCAGCGCCTACAAGAGCTTCCTACAGCGCCGCCCCGTCCATCTTTTCACCGTGCTGGACAGCGCTCAGGAGTCCAACTCCCTCTACGGCAGCTTCCGCTTCCCCGAGACCTACGCCATCGACAAGAACGGTGTCGTCCGGCGCAAGTTCATCGGGCCGCAGGACTGGACCAGCCCCGAGATCGTCGATTTCCTCAAAAAACTGGCTGCCTGAGCTCCCAACAAAAGCATTTCGACCGGGCACTGCTAAAATTTCCCTATGACGCAGCTTGATGTAATGTATCGCTACGGCGCCGCGCCCACTGAGGCCGCCATGATGGCTCTGGGACGGATTCGCGAGGTCTACGGCATTCGGAAGATGGAGTTCAGCGAGGCCACGAAGACCGTGCGTATAGAGTACGACGCCACCCGCCTTACCGAACCCATCGTGCATCAACTGCTTCGCCGGTCCGGTCTGGATGTCGTGGAACGCGTCTCGCTGATTCCCCCTCAACCTGCACCTGAACCCGTTGCCGCTCCTGCCGCAAGCTAAGCGCCTCCTTGTAACGCCCAGGGTATCTGCCAACCGTATAATTCTCTGCCAACGAGGCAGAGCTGCCTTCTGCGGTTTCGGCTTCGCATCCCAACACGAGGCATTACAAGTGGCTATTACGCGGCAGGTTATAACCTCTCTCGGACGAGACGGCTCCGATCTACTCGGCAGAAAAACGGTTGCCATCAAGATCATCGATGAGAGCATCGTCAGCGGCTCACTGCTCACGGTCGAGAGCAATCACTTTTGTGTTCTGAAGTCACGCGGCGCTGTTTTGTCCGTTTACGAGACGGGCCAGTATTCCATTCAGACCCCGGACAAGCCCCTGCTCGGGTCCATTGCGCAGGGCTTCTTCGGTGGCTCGTCGCCCTGGGTGTACGAGGTCATCTACATCAATCGCAGCAAGCTGCTCCTGAGCAGCGTCGGCATCGCGACCAGCAAAGAGATGGCCGAAGTCCAGTACCAGGTGGACTACTACATCCACATCGACAGCACCGATGATGCACTCGACCTGATCACGCATATGCCCTTCGACGGCATGTCGATCTCAGCCAGCGAAGTAGCCGAGTACGCGGGCCCCGTCGTGGAACAGGCCATCAACCAGATCATCCAGGTCACCCCGCTCGAACAGATCAACGAGCGCGTGCATGACATCGTCGAGCTCATCAAGGAACATCTCGCAGCCACGCTTAAGATCTACGGCATCGCATTGAACGACGTGAAGCTGCTGATGCTTCCTAAAGATGCGCGGATGCGTGAGCTGATCTCGCTGAAGGCCTTCGGCCTCGAACCCGAGCAGGCCGTGCGCTACTACCTGGCACTGCAGATGGCGGAGAAGGGCCTGATCTCCGCACCCAACGCCGCTGCGGGACTTCCGTTCAATATCGGTGGCTCTGCGCTGGGCGCCTTCAACCTGGATAAGAACATGAATCTCAAGTAGCAAAACTTGTACCAAGAGCCCCGGAGCATCCGGGGCTCACCTTTTAGAAGCAGGGGTTTGAAAATGTCGTCCTTTTATCAGGCCAACGAGTTCGAACAGCTCGCCATCAATCTCTTCTACGGTTGGGGCTACAACTTCTATCGTGTCGAAAATCAGTTACGCACCGACGATCTGCTGGTCCGCAGCAAGGTCAGCGAGCTGCTGGCCGACGCGCGCACCGATATCGTCGATGCAGGAATCAAGTATCGCCACGAGCATCTGCCGCCTCCGACACGCGAGAATCCATTTCCCAACGCGGATGCCGTACGCACCGCCAAAGCCATCGACGAAGTAGCCGCAGCGCTAACCGCCGTGGCCGCGCAGATACGCTCCGCACCTGCGCCGGAGAACGATCGCATGTGGCAGCGGCACCGTAACGAAGCCCATACGTTGTCCCAGCTCGGCGAGGTGGACAAAGAGATGGTGGTCATCGCAGCCGCGCTGCGTTCGAAGACACAAAACAGTGGCAGCGCCTGGATCATCGAGAACCTCAGCGAGATTCCTTCAGCCACGGATGCAATGCGAGCCATCCTACGCAAACGTGCGGATCTGCTAACAATTTAGCAGGCTCGCTTTTGTTTGTTTTTCGTCGTCATCCTGAGTCCTGAGCGAAGTCGAATGGACGAAGAACCCCCGCATTTTGGGCCCCCCATGCAGCTCGCATCACCCAAAACTCAGGGACTCGTCAGCCTCACCTCAGCATGACGACGAAAAACAAACAACACAGTTGCCTCATCCTCATTCATCGGTTATTCTTACTTAGTTGCGTCATTGCAATGTGCGCCCGTAGCTCAGCTGGATAGAGCGCCTGGCTACGAACCAGTAGGTCGGAGGTTCGAATCCTTCCGGGCGCACCATACCCCTTCCAAACCCACCCCTCCCAATTAGCCTTCCCTGCCCTTACGCAGAGTGCCTCGCCACGCCTTGCCAATTGACGACCGATTTAGTCCGCATTAGAATCGAGCTAGAAACGACGGAAGTTATAGCGTCGCGAGCATGGGTGCCAACTGGCTCGCCCAGCTAGGAAGACTGGGATGCTGCAAGCCTTTATTATCACGCTCCGCGAGGGTGTCGAAGCGGCGCTGATCGTAGGAATTATCTTCGCGTACCTCGACAAAATCAATCGCCGCGAGCTCAAGAAGACTGCCTTTGTCGCGCTGCTTTCCGCAGTCGCCGCCAGCATTGGCGTCGCTATCGTCATCTCGCGCACCCAGTTCAATGAGGACATCTTTGAAGGCTGGGTGATGCTCGTCGCCGCGGCGTTCGTCATCGGCATGATCTGGTTCATGCACAAGACCGCGCGCAGCATGAAGGGCGAGATCGAGTCGAAGGTGGCAAAGCTCACCAGCAACCGCTTCGGACTCTTCATGTTCGTCTTCCTGATGGTGCTCCGCGAAGGCGTTGAGACCGTGCTCATCCTCGCCGGCGTCTCGCTGAACTCAACCGAGCTGATGAGCTTCACCGGAACGCTCCTCGGCATCGGCGCAGCTGTCGTATTTGGCGTGCTGTTCATTCGCGGCAGCGTGCGGATCAACCTGCAGCGCTTCTTCCGTGTCACCACGATCATTCTCTACTTCGTTGTCTTCCAGCTCCTGGTCAGCGGCCTGCATGAGCTCTCCGAGAACGGCGTCCTGCCCTCCAGCACCACGGAGATGCGCTACATCGGCCCTATCGTACGCAACGATCTCTTCTTCTTCGTCACGATGCTCGCGCTCGCTGGCCTGATGGTGCTGTTTGAGTACCGCCGCCGCGCCCCGCAAGTCGTTCCCTCCGACGCCACCCCCGCAGACCGCCGCAAGCTGGAGTGGACCGCCAAGCGTGAACGCGTCTGGATGACCTCCGTCGTCGTCATCAGCTTCCTCTTCATCTTCCTCTCGACAGCCGAGTTCATCTACGCGCAGAGCTCCACAGCGCTAAGCGCAGCCACACCGGTCACCCTGGTGGGCTCGCAGGTAACCGTGCCGACAGCGGACATCAACGACGCCAAGCTGCACCGCTACTCCGTGCACATTGACGGCGACGGCAAATCGACCGAAGTGCGCTTCCTGCTCTTCCGCAAGCCCGACGGCAACCTGGTCGCCGCAGCCGATGCGTGCTCCATCTGCGGGCCGGTCGGCTTCTACATCGGCGAGCAGGGCATCACCTGCAAGATGTGCTCCTCGCCCCTGGTGGCGAGCTCGATGGGCCAGCCCGGTGGCTGCAACCCGATTCCTCTGAAGTCGACGATCGAAGGCGGCATGATCGTCATCGCCCGTGCCGACCTCGAACCGCTCGTCAAAGTCTTCGGAAAGTAGCGGCCCATGTTTCTGCGGATGCTGGGTGAAAGTTTCGTGCGGCAGCGGCGGCGTAAGCTGCTTGCAGGTCTCGCGATCCTGCTCGGCACCACTGCCGTGACCGCGATGCTGGCCCTCGCCACGACCATCGGCGACCGCATCCACCGCGAGCTGGCCGTCTATGGAGCCAACATCACGGTCTATCCCAAGGCCGATACCCTCGACGTAAAGATCGGCGGCCAGACGCTGCGGCCCACCACCGGCGGCGTGTATCTGCATGCGAGCG
The DNA here is from genome assembly GCF_014203225.1 of Granulicella mallensis. Lineage (GTDB taxonomy): Bacteria > Acidobacteriota > Terriglobia > Terriglobales > Acidobacteriaceae > Granulicella > Granulicella mallensis_A. Next base: position 385,813 of record NZ_JACHIO010000001.1, read on the forward strand.
ACCTCGAAAAGCTGCACGGCATCTTCTGGGCCAACAACATCACCGGCCTGAGTCCGGAACTGGACTCCAGCATCAGCCTCGGCAAGCTGGACTCCGTGCCACCCTCTCCTGTTCCCGCAGCCGGCTTCTGGTTCCAGCACAACTTCGGCGACGCAAAGGTAAAACTCATCACCGGCGCAACGCAGTTGCATCCGTGGTGGAAGCTGCAGGGCTCAGCCCCTCAGGGCAGTGGCCAGATCGTCCTCGGCGCGACCCTCGCAAAGAGCCTGAAAGTAGGGATTGGCGACCGCCTCATGGTGCTGGGAGTCTCTGACGTAGCCGACCCCGTCACGGTGACGGGCATTCTCACAACCGGTGATGCCACCGAAGCAAAAGCGATCTTTGAGTTGAGCACGCTTCAGCAATACGCCGATCTTCCCGATGCCGTCTCTCGTGTCGATGTCAGCGCACGCACCAAGCCGGAAGATGCCTTCGCACGCAAGGACCCCGATACCCTTTCACCAAAACAGCGCGACCTCTGGTACTGCCGCCCTTACGCGAACTCCATCGCCTATCAGATCCGTGAAGCGATCCCCGGAGCTGCGGCCGAACAGGTACGGCAGGTGGAACAGAGCGAGGGCACGATCCTCGAACGCATCAGCGGCCTGATGTGGCTGGTAAGCGCCGCAGCGATGCTGGCTGCAGCCGTGGCAGTCTCCGCGGCGATGGCGACCGCCGTGCTCGAACGCCGCACCGAGATCGGCCTGATGCGCTCGCTCGGCGCCAGCAAGGTCCGCATCGCTTCCCTGTTCTACTCCGAAGCCGGTCTGCTGGCGCTCCTGGGAGGGATCGTAGGCTATGGAATCGGCTCCCTCCTCGCCGCACTGCTGACGGCGAGAATCTTTGGCGAACAGTCCGGCATCACGTTGCGTGTGGCCATGGCTCATGCCTTCAATCCAGCACTGCTGCCGGTGGTCCTGGGCATTGCGCTCCTGGTCGCCATCGCCGGAAGCACCGCGTCGATCCGTAGCGCCTTACGTATGGATCCCTCCGCCGTCTTAAGGAATAACGCATGAGCACGACGGCAACCAGCAAGGCGAACATCTCTCTTGGGCGAATGCTCTTGCGCTCGCTCGCGCATCGCCGCGCACGCAGCTTCTCCGCACTAGCCGCGCTGACGGTTTCAGCAGCCGTGTCGACGGCGCTGCTCACGCTCTACAACGATCTCGACGCGAAGCTGCACCACGAGTTCCGCAGCTTCGGCGCCAACGTCGTTGTCAACTCGACCAGCGTTGCCATCTCTCCGGATGAGATCCTGCAGGTCCAGAACATCGCGGGCACTAACTCCCTCACTGCCCCTATTGCCTACGCCATAGCAGAGACCGACCGAAAAACTCCGGTCGTTGTTGCGGGGGTGGACTTCGCCACCATGCAGAAGCTCGACAACTGGTGGAAGGTCGGCACCTGGCCTGGCCAACCCGATCAAGTCCTGCTTGGCCAGCGTGCCGCGGGCTTCATCGCCAACGAGAAGGAAGTAACGCTCACCTACGCCGGCAAAGCGCTCACACTGCACGGCACAGGACGCCTGAGCACCGGCGGCGACGAGGACTCCCGCATCTACCTGCCGCTCGCGACCTTCGAGAACTGGATCGGCGTGCAGCCTCATGTCCTCGAGATACAAGTCCCCGGCGGCGCAGGACGCGTGAACGCCGTTCTTTCGCAGCTACAGCACGATCTGCCGCAGTTGCATGCCGAACCCGTACGCCAGCTCGTCGCCGGCGAGTCCAGCATCGTCGACAAGACCCATGCGCTGATGTACGGAGCTGTTCTGTTGATCGCGCTGACCGTAGCGGTCAGCGTGCTCGCGACACTTTCAGCGAGCGTCCTTGAACGCCGCCGCGACTTCGCGCTGATGAAGGCGCTGGGAGCCTCTCAGTCTCAGTTGTTCGCGCACTTTCTGCTGGAGGCGCTTGTCCTTGCCACTGTGGGAGTCGTCGCCGGCTATCTCCTCGGCTCGGGGCTGGCCTGGGCGATCGGTATCGCAAACTTTGGCACGGCCACCTGGCCGAAGCTCTCGATCCTGCCACTCGTTTTACTCTTGAACCTGGGGATCGCAGCGTGCGCCGCACTTTTCCCCGCGCGCGTCCTCCGCGGCCTGCAGCCTGCCGCGCTACTGAAGGGTGAGTAACAACCATGAAGATGGTCTCGGAAGCACAACGGCAACACGCAGAGGCAATGCTCGAGGGCGCAGCTCCTGTGATTGAGCTGCTCGGCGTCTCGCGCGTCTACCCTTCACGCTCGGGAGTTGTTCACGCGCTCAACGATGCCAGCTTCACCATCGGCGCGAGCGAGTGGGTCGCGATCACCGGGCCCTCCGGCTCCGGCAAATCGACATTGGTCAATCTGCTGGGCTGTCTCGACACCCCGACCGCCGGCACACTGCGTATCGACGGCACCGAAGTCCACACGATGGGCGGCGGCGACCTGGACCGCTTCCGCGCCGACAAAGTAGGGTTCATCTTTCAGCAGTTCCATCTGATCCCCTACCTCTCTGCGCTCGAAAACGTCATGCTCGCACAATATTTTCACTCGATGACCAACGAGAGCGATGCCCGCGCCGCGCTGGACCGCGTAGGCCTCAGCCACCGCGCCGAGCATCTGCCCAGCGAATTGAGTGGCGGCGAACAGCAGCGCGTCTGCATCGCCCGCGCCCTCATCAATGACCCACCCATTCTTCTGGCCGATGAGCCCACCGGCAATCTCGACGCGGCCAATCAGCGTATCGTAGCGGAGATTCTGGCCGAGCTGCACGCGAACGGACACACCATCGTAATGGTCACCCATGATCCCGAAATGGCCGCGCTGGCACAGCGCAAGATTGCCCTGAGCCATGGCAAGGTGTTCTGCCATCCCGTGTCGAATGTGGTGAAGCTAAGCCAGTAACCTCAGACACTCCAGGCCGCTTTTGCTGTTGCCTGTTTTAGCCGTTGCCTATTTTTCGTCGTTGCTTGTTTTTCGTCGTTGCTTGTTTTTCGTCGTCATCCTGAGCCGTAGGCGAAGGACCCCCGCATTAAGTGCCACCACAGACGCCAGGCGCAGCACCATCAACGTTGGTGCTGCGCCTGGCGTTTGTGCCACCACGAGCAAAATGCGGGGGTCCTTCGTTCGCTACGCTCTCTCAAGGATGACGACGAAAAACAAGCAACGGCAAAAGCTAAAACCTACCGCTCGCCCCAGCTCAACTTCGACCGCAGCACATTGAACAGCCCATTAGGATGCAGCCGCAGCAACTGGATACTGCGCTCCGACCGCTTGCAAAGAATGCGATCCCCAAGCAGCAGCTCGACAGCCTCCTGCCCATCGACCGTGAGATAGGTCTCATGCGGCACCCCGTCGACCGAGACACAGATCTCGGAGCTGCCAGGGACCACAATCGGCCTGATCGTCAGCAGATGCGGACAGATCGCCGTCAGCACCATGGCATCGACACTCGGGATCAGAATAGGCCCATCCGCAGCCAGCGTGTACGCCGTCGAACCCGTCGGCGTGGAGACGATCACACCGTCCGCTCGGAAACGTGCCACATACTGGCCGTCCAGCTCGATGGCGAACTCGCCCATGCGGGCGATCGCGCCCTTCGAGAGCACGACGTCGTTCAGCGCATCCCACTGGCGAAAGAGCTGGCCATCGCGGATAAGCTCCGCGTGCATCAGGCTGCGCGCGTCGACAATCGCTTCGCCCCTCATCCAGGCTTCAAACGTCATGTACAGCTCAGGCAGCGGCACCTCGGTCAGGAACCCGAGAGAACCGAGATTGACGCCGAGAATAGGCGTGTCCGTCTTGGCAAAGGCACGCGCAGCCGAGAGCAGGGTCCCATCGCCGCCGAGCGAGATCACGATCGAGGGCTCCAGGCAGCACATATCGGGGCGCTCGATCGCATCGTTGCTGCGGCCGACATAGGCGGCGCTCTCAGGGTCGAGGATAGAGTCGAAGTTGTTTGCCTTGAGCCACGTCATCAACTCGGGCAGAAGGGTTTCCAACTCGGGTTTTTGCGGCTTGGAAATGATGGCGGCTATTGGCATCGTCTGTAATGTCAGTGTAACCGCGTCAGGCAAAACGAGCGCGCAACAGAAACTCGCGGTTGCCTTCCATGCCAAGGATCGGGGAGTCGATCAGGGCCAGCGCCTCGCCTCCGAGCCCAAGCACGGCAGCCTCCACGCGGTCTACAGCAAGCTGCTGGGCCGCCGGATCGCGTACGATGCCCCCCTTGCCGACGTGCTCGCGTCCAGCCTCAAACTGGGGCTTTACCAGCACCACCGCATCGCCCGTCCAGCGACTGCCCGCAGGAGCGAGCGCGGCTACCACCGCCGGCAGCACAAGGGTCGCGGAGATGAAGCTGACATCCATGCAAAAAAAACCGATAGGCTGCGGCGCATGCTCCACCAGGGAGCCCGGCTCAAGTAGGCGCGCGTTGGTACGCTCCATCAGGGTCACACGCGGGTCGACGCGCAGCTTGTGCGCGATCTGCCCGTAGCCGGTATCGACCGCCAGCACACTGGCCGCGCCGCGCTGCAACATGCAGTCGGTAAAGCCGCCTGTAGAGGCGCCGATGTCGGCGCAGGAGAGCCCCTCTACAGCGATCGACCAGGTCTCGAGCGCATGCTCCAGCTTGAGCCCCCCGCGCCCGACAAAGCGCATGTCATCGCCCAGCATGCGCACTACGGCCTCAGCCTCGACCGACGTTCCCGGCTTGTCGATGCGTTGCTCTTCGACCAGAACACGCCCCGCCAGAATGAGCGCCTGCGCGCGTTCGCGCGAAGCCGCCAATCCACGGTCCACCAGAAGCTTGTCCAGTCGAAGTTTCATGAGATCGGAGGAACATGGTCAAACCATGCCCTCATAGCACTCCTTGTTAAACTCCTCGCGTGTTTGCGACAAGGACAGTCCGCAAACACGCGAGGGATTCTATCGCTGATATCGAGCCGAAACTCGACGGGGGTTATCTACCGTTGCGTGGTCAGAACTCGAATACCCACGCCCTGCAGAGTGATATGTGTCTCAACCGTATTATCATCGGTGCGAATAATCGTGAGGTCCTCACTGTCCGGAGAGGTGACATACACCTTGCCGGTCGGCTTACCGGCGGTCGACGCGATCGTAGCCGGATGTCCGTGCACCAGCGTGGGGTTCGCATTCGGGTCCGATGCCAGTGGCGTTGTGATGCCGCAGATCGTTGCAGTCACCGTGAACGAAGACAGACTCACGACACTGACCGAACCTTCCGTGGCAGCGCAATGCACAGGATCGGTGTTATTCACAACATAGGCCTTGGTGCCATCGCTCAACACCGAAACCATGCTCGGGTTAACACCAACGGAAACCGTCCCCAAAACCATTCCAAAGTTACTCGCATCCGTCGGATTGGCAGGATTGCAGTTCGGATTGCCCGTTGGCGAGGCGATGTTGCAAAGCGGAATGTTGATGATGGTGAGAGTGCCGGGAGTCGTGCCGTCACCTTTGCTCAGTACAGCTAGTTGGGAGTTGATCGTCGAAAGATCTGCCCAGACAGGATTCGTACCGACAGCCAAAGGAATCGTGCCAACCGAAGAATTGGGAACCTGTACACCGGTATCCGGTGCATTGTTCACCACATTGATCACCGAAATATTGTTTGACCCCTGGTTCAGGATGAAAGCGCGCCTGGTATCGGGAGTCATCACACCATAGACCGGATTCGTTCCCACGGGAATAGTGGCCGAGGTAGCCAACTGCGTGCCTTCAATAGAGGACACTTCCCCATTGCCGCTTGCATCCTGGCTGATCGCATAAACGCGCTGCGTTCCATCGGCGCCGACCACATATCCGGGAATCTGGCCGGGAGGAAGGTTGATAGGTTGCAGCAACGACGGAGTGGGCGAGACGCTCAGTGCCGCGATCGAGGCACCGACACTCGGCAGCGTGCCTGCCTGAGTTACGAACACCGTCTCACCAGCGGTTCCCACCGAGATCGCCGACATGCTGATAGGATTTGCTCCCTCCGAAAGGGCCGTCTGCACGACGTCCTGGGTCAGCAGGGTTGTCGGATTGCCGAGCGGGAACTCATTGAAGCTTCCCTGGGGATTGACCACATATCCGGAAGTACTGACGGTCGTCGATCCACTGGTTGTCGTCGCTCCGGCGGCATTGAGCGCAAACATATTCGGATTGACAGGGGTCGGAGCACCGCAGGGAGACGGCAGCGCTGGCGAAAGCGTCGGAAGCTGAAGGATGTTGGGCGTTGAAAGCACCGTATCGCCAGAGACATCGACAAACGTGAGCAGGCCAGGCAAAAACTGGCATGTGGCCGCGTTTGCAGGATCAGGTCCAGGATTGGAGATCGCTATAGCGTACTGACCAGATGGCTGCCCAGCGGGCCCAACCGGATTGGTAGCCGTAACGACAGGGCGGTACTGATTGCCGCAACCGCACGCAAAAACCGCCGCCGCAGCGGCTACCGTGAAGACGGCCAACAGGTTGCGCCGCTCCTTTACTGCTGTTTGTTGCATCGTTGCTCCGTGCAAAACTGCTCCTAACAAACCTTTGGGAAACCGCTCAAGCCGATGACTCGATATCGGGTCTATCAACATCTGATTGTAAACGAGGGGACTGTACTGTCCCATGCATAACACCATCTTCCCGTTGAAAGGCGAAATTCCGAGCTTCTGCCGAGATGACAATGTTCGGATATTTATATCTTCCATGAGCTTCTACAATCATCTGATGGATCTACGACGCTCCCTCCGTGCTCTGCCGCGCTTGGCAATGGCCATGCTCGCTCTCATGCTTTGCGCTGCAACCCCTGCCGTACGGGCCCAGCTAACCGAAGTGGGAGATGGCGGTCCAGGGCCTGTAAAGGCCCCGCACCTCACGGTCGAACTCACAAGCCTGTCCCCGCAGGTCGCCGCTGGCGGACAGGTCCAGGCGGGCCTGGTCATCACCATCGAGGAGCACTGGCACGTCTACTGGGTCAACGCCGGCTTCTCCGGAGAGCCGCCAAAGATCAACTGGACATTGCCTACAGGCATCACCACCGGCCCCCTCCAGTTTCCGCCGCCTTCACGGTTGCCGCTCGGCACCTTCATGGACTACGGCTACGAGGACCACGTAGCGCTGCCCTTCACCGTCACCGCCTCGCCCTCGCTGAAACCTGGCAAAGTGCATCTGGATGCGCATGTGAACTGGCTGGTATGCAGCAGCGTTTGCCTGCCGGGTAGAGCCCACCTCGGCCTTGACCTCGACGTCGCGAAAGGTCCTTTGCCGACACCGCCCGTCGTTGGCACACTTGGCGCAGCTGTCAGCAGCCTTCCCCGTCCGTTGCGCCCAGACATGAGCGTTGACGTGATCGGCGGGGCCAAAGAGGTCGTCTTCACCCTGAAAACCGGCGGACGCGAGGCAGAAGCGGAACTTTATCCGTTCGACTCCGGCCAGATCAGCGATACCGCCGACCAGACCGTCGAGCCGCTGCCCGATGGCATCCGCGTGCGTGTGCCGCGGGCGCACGTCTCGCCCGAGTCCGATCAGCTTACGCCCCTCCCGGCAACGATTCATGGCCTCTTCAAACTGACCGACACCGAGGCCTACGATTTCACGGCAAAGGTCGTTCCGGGGGAAGTTCCAACCCCCACTGCCGGAGCGAAGAAAGGCACGGATACCACCGGTGCAACCAGCGTGACCCTCTTCGGCGCCATAGGTCTCGCGTTTCTCGGCGGACTAATCCTCAACCTGATGCCGTGCGTCTTCCCCGTGCTCTTCATCAAGGGCATGGCATTGGTGAACTCCTCCACGGAGGAACGTGGTCGTCAGCGAACCCATGGGCTTGTCTACACGCTGGGAATCGTCGCCTCGTTCTGGGTTGTGGTCGCCGTGCTGCTCGTCCTGCGGACAACGGGCAAAGAGCTGGGCTGGGGCTTCCAGCTTCAGTCTCCGGCGTTCGTCGCCGTTCTGGCCGGCTTCTTCTTCTTCCTCGCCCTGTCGCTCGCCGGACAGTTTGAGCTCGGACTTTCTCTCACCAGCACCGGCGGAGGCCTGGCTCAGAAGCAAGGCCTGGCAGGCAGCTTCTTCACCGGAGTGCTCGCCACCGTCGTCGCAACGCCCTGCACAGGTCCTCTGATGGGCGCGGCCATCGGCTTCGCCCTTGCACAACCGGCGTGGCTCACATTCCTCGTCTTCACAGCGCTGGCCCTGGGTCTCGCACTGCCCTACCTCGCACTCACCATGCAACCGCAGTGGACGAAAATTCTGCCCAGGCCCGGCGCCTGGATGGAAGTGTTCAAGCAGCTCACCTCGGTGATCCTGTTCATCACTGCCATATGGCTCACCTGGGTCTTCGGACACCTCTACGCAAGCGATGGCATCGACCGCATGGTCGCGCTACTGGCCTGCTTCCTGGTGCTGGCAATTGCAGGCTGGGTGCTGGGACGCTGGCCAGCAAAGTGGGGCTCGACTATCGTCGCTGTCCTGCTGATCCTTGGAGGACTCTTCATCCCGCTGCGTAAGCCTGCGGTTGAGACGCTCATCTGGCAGCCCTATACCCAGGCGAACTTCGATGCCGCACGCGCCTCCGGCAAGCCCATCTTCATCGACTTCACCGCCGCCTGGTGCCTGAGCTGCCAGGTCAACGAACGCGCCGTTCTGCGTTCAAAGGACATCGAGTCGAAGCTCATCGACAACCACGTCCAACTGCTCAAGGCCGACTGGACACAGTACGACCCGCAGATCACGCAGGAACTGGCTGCGGTAGGTCGCAGCGGTGTCCCCACCTACGTCATCTACCCCGGAGGCAAGAACTCCAACGCCGATGTGCTGCCTGAGTTGCTGACCAAGGATATTGTGCTGAAAGCCATCGAAAAGGACAGCAAAACCGACTAGGGACGTAGCGCGTTTTGCACATCACACCTGGGTGCCCCATCCTCGACGCGCGTTTTTTTGCGCGGCAGGGTGGGGTATCGTTTGTGGTAGCAAACGACCGCACTCCTCCATTTAGGTGATGTTGCTACTACAAGCAAAAGCGGTCGTGCTTCGCACGATACCCCCGACGCAGAGCGCGCTTCGAAGATCTGTGGGGTTCGCTTAGCGTCTATACCCCACCCTGCCGCGCAAAAAACACGCGTCAAGGATGGGGCACCCGGATATAGCTTGTCTAAAGCTACCCCAACCGCCGCTGCCACTCTGCAATCACTGCTGTTTCAGACGCCGCGCACGTAAGGTGCCCCACCTTGCGCCCGGGCCGCGACTCCTTGCCATAGTCATGCCGAAACAACCCCGGAAACTGCGCCGTCTCCTCTACCGAAGGCATCGTTCCAATGCAATTCAGCATGACCGTCGGCTGGCTCTCCGTACTGCCCAACTCTATCCCAGCAATGGCACGCAGATGATTTTCAAATTGCGACGTCTTCGAGCCTTCAATGCTCCAGTGGCCGGAGTTATGCACGCGTGGCGCCATCTCATTGGCCCGCAGCGTATCTCCCTGCACAAAGAACTCAATCGCCAGCACACCGACGTAATCGAGCTCTTCCAGGATCTTCGTCATGTAGGCTTCAGCCTGCGCCTGGAGATCTGAAGCATGAGCATAAGGCGCGATAGAGGTCCGCAGAATGCCGTCGCGATGATGATTTTCGATCAGCGGATAGAACACAATCTGCCCCGTCCGTCCGCGTGCCGCAATCAACGATACCTCGGCATCGAACCGCAGCATTCCCTCGAGAATGCAAGGCACGCCGCCGATCTCTTCCCACGCCGCCGCAGCATCTTCAGGACGATGCAACCGCACCTGCCCCTTGCCGTCGTAGCCCATGCGGCGCGTCTTGAGAATCGCCGGCAGTCCGGTAGAAACGATCGCCTGCTCCAAATCCTGCAGGCTATCGACTGGCGCAAACGGCGCAGTGCCGATCCCACAGGCCTGGAAGAAACTCTTCTCCGGTAAACGATCCTGCGCAATGCCGACCGCACGCGCATTCGGATAGAGGTTCAGCCCGTGCAGCACAGCGGCATCAATGTTCTCGCTCTCGATCGTGACCAGATCGACCTGAGCCGCAAACGTCGTGACCGCTGCCGCATCGTTCAGATCGACAGCTACCACCGGCGCAACCTGTTCGGCACAATCGCCAGCCTGACCTGCGCAGACGATGTCCACGTCAAGCCGCCTGCCGGCCTCCGCCAGCATGAGCGCCAACTGCCCGGCGCCAAGGATACCAATACGGGTTCGTGCTGTCTGTGTCATGCGCGCGGATTCGGGTTCTTCAAAACGGTCTTCGTCTGGGTGCTGCGAAACTTCTCCAGCTTCACGGCGAGGGCCTTGTCTTCGAGCGCGAGAACTGCCACCGCAAACAGCGCCGCATTCTTCGCTCCCGCCGGACCGATGGCGAACGTCGCCACCGGAATGCCCGCAGGCATCTGCGCGATCGACAGCAGCGAATCCAGTCCATCCAGTGCGCGGCTCTTCACCGGAACGCCCAGCACAGGAAGGCTCGTCTTTGATGCCACCATTCCCGGCAGATGCGCTGCTCCGCCCGCGCCCGCGATGATAAGTCGCAGACCGCGATCCTTCGCGCTCTCGGCGTACTTGATCATCTTGTCCGGCGTGCGATGCGCAGATACGACCTCGGCCTCATAGCCGATGCCGAATTCGTCCAGCATCTTCGCGGCCTCTTCCATCGTCGGCCAGTCGGACTTCGATCCCATGATGATGCCGACATAGATATTTTTCTGCTTCGCCATTACACTCTCCAACTCTGCAGCACTTCGACGAATGCGGCCTGCTCCAACGCCTGTACACGGTCCTTCAGACTATCCACCGTATCGTCCGGCAGCACAGCACAGCGCTTCTGCAGCACGATCGGCCCCGCGTCCACGTCTTCCGTTACCTGGTGAATCGTGCAGCCGGTCTCGGTCACTCCAGCGGCAAGCACCGCCTCATGCACGCTCTTGTTCATCTTGCCGCCAAAGGCCGGCAGCAGCGAAGGATGCACATTGAGCAGCCGCCCGCGCCACGCCTCAACAAAAGAGGCGGAGACGATCCGCATATAGCCGATCAGCAAAACAAGCTGCACGCCCGCCTGCTGCAACGCCTCCGTTACCTGCGCGTCATACACCTCACGCGTCAATCCGGCAGGAGAAAGAAAGGCCGACGGGATGCCGTGATCCGCTGCTCGTTGCAGGATCGGGGCCGTAGCCTTATCCGACACAATCAACGCGATCTCCACGTCGAGCGTGCCGCCTTCGATGGCGTCGATGACGCCCTGCAAGGCCGTACCGCGCGTTGATCCGAGAACACCAATCTTCAAACTCATGCGGACCTCAGCGATTTCATATGTTCGACACGGCGTACAATCAACGCCACCGTACCGATGTCCGTGCGATGGAAGAACGGGCCGGGAATCTGCTGCACCACCTGCTCGCACAGCACCTCAGCTTCGGCAATGGTAGAAGCTCTGCCAACCACTGCCACCGTACGCGAGCCCGTCGCGATCAACTGACCGTCCTTCACATCCACCGCACTCAGAAACAGCGTAACCTCCGGCGGTAACTGCGCTGGCAGCGACACCGCATCACCCTTGCGCGGCGCATCCGGATAGCCATCGGGCACGATGTACTTGCAAACACTGGCCTCACCCGCAAAGCTCACAGTCTGTTGATCGAGCGTTTGATCCACAATCGCGCGGCACACCGCTACAAAGTCCGTCTCCAGCAGCGACAACAGATTGAGCGACTCCGGATCGCCGAAACGTGCGTTGTATTCGATCAGCTTGACGCCGTCTTTCGTCGCCATAAAGCCACCGTACAGGATGCCCTGATATGGCGCGCCACACTCCTGCGCAAGAGCCTCCGTCACGCGCTCATTGATCGTCTGCGCCTCTGCGATATCGGCATCGGTCAGGAAGGGCAGCTTGTGGTCGGCATCAGTGTAGGTTCCCATGCCGCCGGTGTTCGGGCCCTTGTCGCCCTCGTAGGCACGCTTGTGGTCCTGCACTGCAGGCATATGCCGCAGCGTCTTGCCGTCACAGAAACTCATCAGCGAAAACTCTTCGCCTTCAATCTTCTCTTCCACTACAAAGGGATGGCCGCTCTCCACCAATTCACGACAGAAGGCAAAGCTATCATCCTGCGACAGCAGATGATCGCCGCAGACCTTTACCCCTTTGCCGCCAGCCAGCCCATCGTCCTTGATAACGTGCCGGTTCGGAAACCGGCCGAGCACTTCCTCCAGCCCATCCAGCGACTCGAAGCGCTGAAAGAAAGGGTTACCGGGAATGTCGTACTTCGCGAGCAACTCACGCGCGAAACCTTTGCTCGATTCGATACGCGCGAGCGCCTGCGTCGGCCCGACCACAGGAATCTTCGCAGCCCACAGCGCATCGGCAATGCCCGTAGCCAGCGGCGCTTCAGGTCCGACAATCGCCAGCGTCGGCGCATGTTCTACCGCAAACGCCACAACGGCGCTGGCATCCGTGATGCTGCCAATCCCATAAGCACCGCAGAGCTCTGCAATGCCCGGATTACGCGCTCCACTAAAGCAGATCAACTCGGGCTGTTCCGGAGAACGCGCCAGCGCAACAGCGATGGCATGCTCACGCGCGCCCGAGCCAATGATCAGAATCTTTTCCTTCATGCCGATAAACCCGCGATCACGGTCGCGTCCAGCGGACGCAGATCCGGCACGAACGCCGTGCCCGTAATCCTCTCGAAGAGTTGAATGTAACGCGAGGCCAACTCGGCGATGAGGTCATCAGGAGGTACCGGAAGAATTGCGTCCTTGTACGGATCGCAGCGCTCGCGAAACCACAGACGGAAGAATTCCTTGTCGATCATGTCCGGCTCCTGCCCTGCCGCGAGGCGCTCCGCATAACTGTCCGCAAGCCAGTAACGGCTGGAGTCCGGCGTGTGAATCTCGTCGATCAACAGGATCTCGCCATCGTCTCCAACACCAAACTCATACTTCGTGTCGACGAGAATCAACCCATGCTCCGCGGCGATCTTCTGCCCAAATGCGAACAGCGCCAGCGCCTTGGCCGAACAGAACTCCCACTGCTCCGCCGTCATCCAGCCTTCGGCAACGATCTCCTGCGCCGTAATGGGACGGTCATGCGCTGTCTCCTTCGTCGTAGGCGTAACGATGTTCTGCTGCAGCTTCTCGTTCTTGCGCATTCCCTCGGGTAGCGCATGACCGCAGTACTGGCGCACACCCTTCGCATACTGCGTCCAGATGGAAGTATCGGTCGAGCCCGTCAGATAGCCGCGCACAACGAACTCAATCGGCAACACCCGGCACTTCCGTGCAAGCAGCGCATTCGCATGAGGGCTGCTGAGAACGTGGTTACCAACGATATGCTTCGTCGCAGCAAACCAGTGCAGCGAGGTGCGATTGAGCACCTGTCCCTTAAACGGAATCGCTCCCAGCATGCGGTCGAAACCGCTCTGCCGGTCCGTCGTGACGAGCAGCAAACGCCCATCTCCCAGGTCGTACGTATCACGCACCTTGCCGGGATACTTATCCAGCAAAGGCAGGTTGGTCTCCGTAAGGCAATACGGAATGGCGTCGATCAATCTCTGTCGTTCCATCTCTACACCCCGCTGAACCGCACGCCGGTCGTGCCCGCTTCGACGCGGCCAAGCTCCCAGACGCGCAACGCCGGAAAATCACCAATCGCGGCGGCCAGATCATCCTGCAAACCCGCCGGCGCAACGATCACCAGACCAACGCCCATATTGAACGTCCGGTGCATCTCCAGATCGTCGATATCGCCGAGCCTCTGCATCGTCGCGAATACAGGCTGTGGCGTCCACGTCGCACGATCAACCACCACGCCAAGCCCATCGGGAATAATGCGCGGCACGTTTTCGACCAGCCCGCCGCCGGTGATATGCGCCATCCCCTTCACCGGAATACCGGCCCCAAGAATCCTCTGGATCGGTGCAACGTAGTTGGCGTGCGGCGCAAGCAGCACATCGGCCAGCGACTTGCCGCCGAACTCTTCCGGCGTCGCATCAATGGCATAACCACCGATCTCAAAGAACAGTTTGCGTGCCAGCGAAAACCCATTGGTGTGCAGGCCGCTGGAGTTGATTGCATAGAGCACATCGCCCGCAACAATACCCGCGCCCGTCAGCAGCTTCTCGCGCTCGACAACACCCGTAACGAAGCCGACCACATCGAGATCGCCCTCCGCGTAGACCGCGGGCATCTCGGCGGTCTCGCCGCCCACCAGCGCAATACCCGCTTCGAAGCAGGCCGCAGTCATGCCGCGCACCAACTCCTCCACAACCGCAGGGTCGGTCTTGTGCAGCCCCACATAGTCGAGAAACGTCAGAGGCTTCGCGCCCATGACAGCGATGTCGCCCGCAACAGCAGCGACGAGGTCATGGCCAAGAGCTTCATAGCGACCAGCCATCACCGTCACTTTGGTCTTGGTTCCGACGCCGTCGGTGCTCTGCACCATCACCGGCTCGGTCATGCCCTTGATCGCATCGCTCAGCGAGAACAGCGTGCCAAACGATCCGAGCCCGGTCAGCACCGCAGCCGAATGCGTGCGTGCTACATGCGACTTGATGCGTCGCACCGCCTCATTCCCGGCTTCAATGTCCACTCCAGCAGACTTGTAATCAATCTTCGCGCTCAAGCTCTCTCCTCAATTCTGGCCTGTTCTTCCTCGTAGCTCTAAACCTCAAAGCTCGTAGCTCACAGGAACCGCTCTCTTACATACCCGCCGGACTCGTTACTACCGAACCCATCGACGAGCATTGTCAAACATACGTTGCCAGGGACTATGCCGCAATTTCCGTGTCCAGGAGTGCTGCAGCCCCAGCGCGACGCGCTCGGGATGAGGCATCAGGATCAGCGCGCGGCCATCGGCGCTGCTCAATCCTGCGACACCCTGCGCCGAACCGTTGGGGTTCAGCGGATAGCTCTCCGTCACAGCGCCATAGGTGTCGATGTAACGCAGGGCTGTTAAATCCCCGCCCGAGCCAGCATAGCCCTCGCCATGTGCCACCACGATAGGAATCTTCGACCCCACCATGCCGCTGAAGAACAGCGAAGGCGTGTCCTGAATCTCGACCATGGAGACCCGCGCCTCAAAGCGTGCGGACACATTGCGCTCGAAGTGCGGCCAGTCCGACGCCCCCGGAATAATATCGCGCAGTTGCGCCATCATCTGGCAGCCATTGCAGACGCCCAGCGAGAAAGTATCCTCGCGATGGAAGAAGTCCGTGAACTGATCCTTCAGACGATCGTTGAACAGAATCGTCTTCGCCCAGCCGCTTCCCGCTCCCAGCACATCGCCGTAGGAGAACCCGCCACAAGCTGCAAGGCCGCTGAAATCCTTCAACTCCGCGCGACCGGCCAGCAGATCGCTCATGTGCACATCGACCGCAGTAAAGCCAGCGCGGTCGAAGGCCGCTGCCATCTCCACCTGCCCGTTCACGCCCTGCTCGCGCAGAATCGCCACCCGAGGTCGCTCGCTATGGAAGAACGGCGCGCTGACACGCTCTGCCAGTTCAAACGGCACACTCACCGACAGCCCTGGACGCTCCGCATCGTCAAGCAGCGCAAACTCCTGAGCGGCGCACTCCGGATTGTCCCGCAGCGATTGAATATGAAAGCTCGTCTCCGCCCACATCTTCTGCAGCGCGGTGCGCGTGTTGCGATAGACCACCTGTCCGTCATGGCGGAACACAATCTCGTTCCCGGCAACGCCATGACCAATCGCCTGCGCGGCAAGTCCCGCATCCGTCAGAGAGTCGAGCACGGCAGAAGCATCAGCACTGGCAACCTGAATCACAGCCCCGAGCTCTTCACTGAACAAGGCACCGAGATCGGCCTGAGCAAGATCGATCGCCAGCCCCATGTGCCCGGCAAAGGCCATCTCCACCAGCGTGACGAAGAGGCCGCCATCGCTGCGGTCGTGATACGCCAGCAGCTTCTGCTCGCTGTTGAGCTTCTGGATCGCCTCAAAGAAGGCCTTGAGCACTGAGGGTTGCGGCGCATCGGGTGTCTCATCGCCCACCTGGCCGTATACCTGTGCAAGACACGACCCACCCAGACGATTCCAGCCTGCGGCAAGATCGATCAGGATCAGCGTGGCATCGCCCGTCTGCAACTGCGGCGTCAGCGTCCGGCGCACATCGCTCACTGGCGCAAAGCCCGAGACGATCAGCGACAGCGGCGACACCACGGACTTCTCCGCCTCGCCCTCGCGCCACTTCGTCTTCATCGACATCGAGTCCTTGCCCACGGGAATCGTCATCCCCAGCGCAGGGCAGAACTCCATGCCGACAGCATGCACCGCGTCGAAGAGCTTCTGATCTTCGTTCCCCTGCCCTGCAGCCGCCATCCAGTTGGCTGAAAGCTTGATGTCCGAAAGCTTGTCGATGGCCGCGCCTGCCATGTTGGTGATGACCTCACCTACCGCCATGCGCGCCGAAGCCGCGGCATCGATCACCGCCAGCGGCGTACGCTCGCCCACGGCCATCGCCTCACCGGTCGTCGTGTCGTAAGAAGTGATCGTCACAGCACAGTCAGCCACCGGAACCTGCCACGGGCCAACCATCTGGTCCTGCACCACCATGCCGCCGACGCTGCGATCGCCAATCGTAATCAGGAACGACTTCGATGCAATCGCAGGCAGACGCAACAGGCGCTCCACCGCAGCCTCGACCGTCACGCCCGAAAGCTCCAGCGGTGTTGCCTTCAAGTCCGTGCGGGTAAATGCGCGTTCCATCTTCGGCGGCTTGCCGAAGAGCACCTGCAAGGGCAGGTCGATAGGCTTCTCCGCTCCATCGCTCAGCGTCAGGTGCGGTTCCTGCTCCGCATAACCGATGACTCCAAACGGGCAGCGCTCACGCACACAGATCGCTTCAAAGGCCGCCAGGTTCTCCGGCGCAATCGCCAGCACATAGCGCTCCTGCGCTTCGTTGCACCAGGTCTCCAGCGGGCTCAAGCCCGCCTCGCCGCGCGGAATCGCATTCAGGTCGAACGTGCCGCCGCAGCCGCCATCCTTGATCAACTCCGGGAAGGCATTCGACAGACCGCCCGCGCCGACATCGTGGATAAACGCAATTGGATTGCCCTCGCCATACTGCCAGCAGCGGTCGATGACCTCCTGCGCGCGGCGCTCCATCTCCGCGTTGTCGCGCTGCACCGAGGCAAAATCCAGCTCCGTATTGCCGTTCCCCGCACTGCTCGAAGCCGCTCCACCGCCGAGGCCGATCAACATCGCCGGGCCGCCGAGAACCACCAGCGCATAGCCGGGCTTCATCGCACCCTTTTCGACGTGCTCCGCGCGAATATTGCCCAGTCCGCCCGCGAGCATGATCGGCTTGTGATATCCCCAGGCCTGACCGACGCTCTCGTTATTCCTCTGCTCAAACGTCCTGAAGTAGCCGCACAGATTAGGCCGGCCAAACTCATCGTTGAAGGCCGCTGCACCCAGAGGTCCTTCGATCATGATGTCCAGCGGCGACGCGATATGCGCGGGACGGCCAAACGGCTGCTCCCACGGCTGCGGGGCCTGTGGTAGGTTGAGATTCGAGACCGTAAATCCACTCAACCCGGCCTTCGGCTTTGCGCCACGCCCTGTTGCACCCTCATCACGAATCTCACCGCCCGAGCCAGTCGCAGCACCCGGCCACGGCGAGATCGCCGTCGGATGGTTGTGTGTCTCAACCTTCAGCAGGATGTGAATGTCTTCGTCGTGATAGCCATACGCATTCCCTGTTGGCTCGGGGAAGAAGCGGCCGCCCCGCGACCCGCGAATCACCGCGGCATTGTCGCGATAGGCCGAGAGTACGTTATCGCCGGAGACCTCATTCGTATTGCGAATCATCTGGAACAGCGAGCGCGGCTGCTTCACGCCGTCGACGGTCCAGGTCGCATTGAAGATCTTGTGGCGGCAGTGCTCGCTGTTCGCCTGCGCGAACATGTACAGCTCAACGTCGGTCGGGTTGCGGCCCAGCTTTTTGAACTCTGCAACGAGATAATCGATCTCATCCGCAGCCAATGACAGGCCAAGCTCGCGATCCGCTGCCGCAATCGCTACAGCGCCCTGTCCCAGCACATCGATATGCGCCAGTTGCTTCTGCTGCCGTGGCGCAAACAGTGCCTGCAACTCTTCGGCACTCTTGAAGAAGACGCTCTCCGTCATGCGATCGTGCAGCGCACCGGCCAGCGCCTGCACGTCGTGGGCGCCGGCAATATGCACCACACGCGCGCGTTCGATCCGCTCGATATTGCCGAAGCCCGTATTGTGCAGGATATCGGTGGCCTTGCTCGACCACGGCGACTGCGTTCCCATGCGCGGAGCAATCCAGACGCTCGCCCCGGAACGAGTCTCATCGCCCGGCCCCAGCAGCTCGGCAAGCCGAGCCTCGTCGATCTCGCCCTCGCGAACGAGCAGCATGTAGAGATACGACGCCGTGACCGCCGACACCCCCGCGTCGAGCGCGCGCAGGCGCTCTGCGAGCCGTTCGGCCTCGAACAGCGTCAGTGCCCCCGGACCGGGCAGCAGACGCACCGAGGCCTGGCGGCTAGAGTCGGGAAGAGAGGTTTCTGGTGATGTGGCTGGCGACATCTTCTGTATGTTTAGCGGCGTCGTTACGTTGTTTTTCAAGTGTGGCAAGATACTCTTCTGTGACGTCTCCCGTCACATAATTTCCATCGAAGACCGAGGTATCGAAGTGCGTCAGATCGGGCGCAGCTTCGGTGATCGAATCCTTCAGGTCTTCCAGATCCTGGAAGATAAGCTCATCGGCGCCAATGTCTTTCGCCAACTGCTGCACGGTCTTGCCGGTAGCTACCAGCTCGGAGCGTGCCGGCATATCGATGCCGTAGACGTTGGGATAGCGCACCGGCGGTGCAGCCGAGCAGACATAAACATTCTTGGCGCCCTGCTCGCGGGTCATCGCGACGATCTCGCGGATCGTCGTTCCGCGCACAATGGAATCGTCCACCAGCATCACGTTCTTGCCTTGAAATGCCTGCGGAATCGGGTTCAGCTTGCGGCGAATCGACTGCTTGCGCTGCGCCTGCCCCGGCATGATGAAGGTGCGTCCGACATAGCGGTTCCGCACAAAGGCATCACGGTAAGGGATATTGAGCCGCGTTGCGATCTCCTGCGCCGCAATGCGGCTGGTCGAGGGGATCGGGATGATGACGTCGATCGGTAGATGCGACCACTCGCGCTTGATCTTCTCTGCCAGCTTGATGCCCATGTTGATGCGGCACTGATACACCGAAGCGCCATCCATCGTGGAATCGGGCCGTGCCAGGTACACGTACTCGAACAGGCAGGGAGCTTTCTCGTGTGCCTGCAAACTCACATGGTTAAAGAGTTCGCCATTGTGGTCGATAAAGATCACTTCGCCGGGGGCAAGGTCATGCTCCAGCTTGAAGCCGCTGACCTGGAGAGCCACACTCTCCGAAGCGATCATGTACTCGGTCTTGCCGCCTTCCTGGCGGGTGCCGAAGACCAGCGGCCGAATGCCGTTCAGATCGCGAAATGCCACCATGCCAACGCCCGCGATCATCGCAACGACGGCGTAGCCACCCTTACATCGGCGGTGTACCTCTTCCACGGCGGCAAAGATGTCGAACTCATTGGGCTTCACCGCGCCACGCCGCGCCATGGCGTGGGCGAAGACGTTCAGCATCACCTCGGAGTCGGAGCTTGTGTTCAGATGGCGCATGTCCGTTTCGAACAGGCTCTGAACGATATCGGCGACATTGGTGAGATTGCCGTTATGCGCAAAGACGATGCCGTACGGCGAATTCACATAAAAGGGCTGGGCCTCGGCCACCGACGCACAACCGGCGGTCGGATACCGCACATGACCAATGCCGATGTTTCCCAGAAGCCGGGCCATATTGCCGGCATCGAAGACCTCGGTAATCAGGCCATTGCCCTTTTCGAGATAGAAACGCTCATCAAAATAGGTAGCAATACCCGCAGCATCCTGCCCACGGTGTTGCAGCATGGACAGAGAATCGAAGATAACCTGACTAACCGGATTGTGCCCAAAGACACCAACAATACCGCACATTACTCTTAGTTTACGGCAGGATGACATTTGGCGCTGGCAGCCCTGTGAGTAAGGGCTTACAGGCAAAAGCAATCATTCACAAGACACGGGTCCGGAGGCACTTGCTGTTGCCTTTCTGGCTATCATTCCCGAAGGGAATCTGCTTCTGCTCTTGTTGTTGTTTTTCTGGTTGTCCTTCCGAGCGTAGCGAACCTGCTGTCTCCCGCTTTTTTGCCGTTGATGTCACAAAGATTACGTTCCGGCGTAAATGACGCTTCAGTTCTGACTTATATGTTTCCGGGCGATACGAACAAAGAACGGGAGACAGCAGGTTCGCTCCCCTTCATCTGCGCTCAGGGTCGGAATGACAACCAGAAAAGCAAAGACGACTTATGCCTGTTAAAAGCAAAAACCCCATCCCCGCCGCGCAAACCGCGCGTCGAGAACGGGGTTTCCAGGCTCTCTACTTCAAGGTCGAAAGCGTAGGCTGCAGGTGCACGACGACCCCGTCCAGCCCAGCCTGATGCGCAATGATCTTCTTCAGCGTCTCGTACGGGATGCCCGCAACAGGAAGCAGATGACCGTTCACCGCAAGAATCGGCGTCTGGTCGACACCAACATCCGTACCCAGCTTCTGGGAGGCCTTGACGGCATCCTTGATCGCCGGAGTCTCCGCGCAGGCAGCCGCCGCCGCAGGATCTCCGCCAGCCTTCGTGACAGCAGCGCTCAACGTGGCATCAGCACGCTCAGGAGTCAGCCCGTCCTGCATGTCGAAGACGGTCTGTGCATAGGTAAAGAACGCGCTATCGCCCTTGGCCTTGCGTACGCACTCGCCTTCAGCCGCCGCGCGGAACGCGTAGGGATGAATCTCGCTGAGGGGATAGTTCTCAAACACGATGCGCGCCTGGGGGAAGTCCTGCGCGATGTTGTCCATCGTTGCCTGGACCTCCTTGCAGTGCGGGCACTGCAGATCGGCAAACTCTACGAGCAAAAGCTCTTTGCCCGCAGCTCCGCGAGCGGGGCCATCGACACGATCCTGCAGAATCTTCCGTGTTGCGGCAAACGGCGTCGCACCGAAGTCGATCACGTTATCGGCGATCGCGTGCTTGCCGTCCGGCGTGGTGAAGAAGACAGTCTGCGTGCCTTTGCCCGGCTGCGACTTATCCGACACAAAGACGACGACCTTGCTGACACCAGGGGCCGGCGTCGCAAGGATTGCGGCAACGCTCCAGATGCGATTCTCGTCGTAACCCCAGATCGCCTTCAGGAAGCTGTTAACCTCATCGGCAGTGGGGGTGGTTGCCGTAAAGTTCTTCGGATTTACCGGAGGAAACGGATTGGCAGGCGGCACGGCGTTCTGCGGCTTGGGAGCCTGGGGCTCTGCAGCCTGCGTTGCGGGACTAAGCTTGGGTGTGCCCGGCGCCTGCGCGAACATCGGTACTGCGATTGTCAGCAGCGCCAGACCGGCTGCCGTTGCGAGGGTGCTGTTCTTCACGTCTTTCCGTCTCCTGGCTTCAGCGGTCTCCGCCTCAGCCGTTTATTTCTTTCAGATTTTGTCGAGCTTTTCCATTAGGGCCTGTTTGAACCATTAGACCCCGGTTGAACTTCAGACTTCGCGTTTTGCGGCGATGGGAAAGCGTCTCCCCATGCCAAAGGACTTCTTGGAGACCTTGAGCACCGGCGCAGCCTGCTGCCGTTTGTACTCACTGCGCTCCACCAACTGGATCACCGAGCGCACCAGGTTCGCATCAACACCCTGCGTTGCCGCAATCTCTTCGGCCGAGACATAGTCCTCAATGTATGCCCTCAGGATCGGATCGAGCACCTCGTAAGGCGGCAGAGAGTCGGTATCCTTCTGCCCCGGCCGCAACTCCGCCGAGGGAGGCTTGGTCAAGGTGTCTTCCGGGATGATCTCACGCTCACGGTTGGCGTAATGGCTCAGCGCGTAGACCTCGGTCTTGTACACGTCGCCGATCACCGCAAGCGCACCAACCATATCGCCATAAAGCGTGCAATAGCCGGTCGCCATCTCACTCTTGTTGCCGGTCGTCAGCACCAGCGCTCCGGTCTTGTTCGAGAGCGCCATCAGCAGGCTGCCGCGAATGCGCGGCTGCAGATTCTCCTCCGCCAAGCCAAACGGGGTACCGGCAAAAAACGGCTGCAGCGAGTCAGAGAACTGCGTATAGATCTCGCGCACGGGCACGACCGAGAACGGAATCCCCAGGTTCTGCGCCAATTTCTCGGCATCGCTGACCGAGCCGGTGGACGAGAACTCGCTCGGCATGCCGATTCCCTGCACGTTCTCCGCACCGAGAGCCTCTACGGCAATCGCCGCGACCAGCGCCGAATCGATTCCCCCGCTCAGTCCCAGGATCGCCTTCTTGAAGCCACACTTGCGCACATAATCGCGTGTTCCGAGCACCAGCGCCTGCCAGGTAAGCGCCGTCTGGGTTGCGGCGTCCGTCTCCGGCACAGGAGCTATCCCTGCGGAAACGGCCGGAGCGCTGTCCGTATCGAAGATCACAAGGTCTTCGGCAAACCCACGCGCCTGCGCCACGATCTCCCCGTCAGGCCCGGCGACAAACGAGTTTCCATCGAAGACCAGGCTATCGTTAGCCCCTACCTGGTTCACCAGCACGACCGTCGCATGGTGCCGCTTCGCCAGCGCGCCGATCATCCGCTGCCGGACCTCAACTTTGCCATGCCAGTAAGGAGAAGCCGAGATATTCAGGATCAGCCGCTGCCCTCCCAACGGTTGCGGCAGCACAGCCCACTGCTTCATCAGCTCTTCAACAGGGTCGACAGAATAATTGCGGCGCGGCCAGAACACCTTGTCGTTCCAGGCGTCCTCGCATACCGTGAGCGCCACAGCCTGACCTTTGACCACGGCGAGGGATTGATGGGTCGCAGGCTCAAAATAACGCTGCTCATCGAAGACGTCGTAGAACGGGAGCAGCATCTTCTGCTGCAGGCACCGGATCTCTCCCGCCTCCAGCAGCGCCGCGACGTTGCGCACATGCTTGCCGGTAGGCTGTGCAACGGACAATGCCGTCCCGCAGAGGATGGCTGGACGCCCTTCCCCCTTGGTCAACGCGGCAACCTCCGCCAGCGATGCCTCGGCGCGTTTGACGAACGATTCCTTTTCAAGGAGATCCGCGGGTGGATATCCGCAGATCGCGAGTTCCGGAAAAATCACGAGGTCGGCGCGTTCCGCAACGGCGCGCTCCGTAAACTCACGAATCTTCTGCAAATTGCCGGAGAAGTCTCCGACAGTCGGGTTGATTTGGGCCAGGGCAATCCGCACAGAATCAGTCTATCGCGGCCCGGGGTTCCTCAGGAGCCTGTGCCGCCCACAACGACACTGATCGTCCGTGCCAGGATGCGCAGATCCAACAACAGGTTCCAGTTCTCGACATAGGCCGTGTCGAGCGAGATATAGCTGTCGAACGAGGGGTCCTGACGGGCTTCCACCTGCCACAGCCCGGTCATCCCCGGCAATACATCCAGACGGCGCAGATGAGAGAGCTCGTACTGCTCGACCTCGGCAGCAATCGGCGGCCGCGGGCCGACCAGGCTCATGTCGCCAATCAGCACATTGAAGAGCTGGGGAAGCTCGTCCAGCGAGTACTTCCGCAGGATGACGCCAATCTTGGTGATGCGCGGATCGTTGCTGATCTTGAAGAGCACGCCCTCGCGTTCGTTCAGATGCGCCAGGTTCTCACGCAGCCGGTCGGCATTGACCACCATCGTGCGGAACTTGTAGCAGGTGAAAGTCCGTCCCTTGCGGCCAATACGCTGGGCGCGATAGAAGAACGGTCCCTTGGAATCGAGCCGCACAGCGATGGCGATCGCAATCATCAAAGGTGAGGCAATCGCAAGAATGATGACCGACAGCACGACATCCAGAACCCGCTTCAGCAGGAAGGCCCCACGTGGGAAGTCACGCCGATGCAAGGGGATCGTCGGAAACTGTCCGATGTACTCCACCCGTGCGTTCCAGGCGAGGCCGTCATACAGATCGGGCACAACGCGCACATCAATTCCCTGCGAGCGCGCCTCTTCCACAACAGCCATGACGGTCTGCTTATCGGCAGGGGTCGAGAAGTAAATCTCGTCGACGAATAACGACCTGGCCAGTGCCACACAGTTGCTGACGTCGCCGATCACATCGGGGGCAACCCGATCATCGCCCCTCGGGGCAAGCGAGATGAAACCCATGAAACGGAAGCCCATATGGCGAAGAGCTTCCAGGTGATTGCGCAGCGCATGCCCGACGCGTCCATCCCCCACGATCAGGACATTGCGCGTCTCCAGCCCCTGCAGGTAGCGGCGCTCTCGCAGCTTGCGCATCACGGCACGGCGAACCATCACCAGCACCATCGTGATCACAACCGTCAGGAGCACCATGACACGCGAGATGGCGTACCCGTGCATCACGTACAGGTTGCCGCAAAGAAGCAGGCCGGCGGTCAGGGTCGCCTGGACGGTCATCCGCTGCTCGTGCAGGCCGCTGTGGTTTTGAGCCAGACCATACAGCCCGTAAATCCGCGCGAAGATCACCAGGTAGAGGCCGAAGAGCGCGAGGAACATAAACGAGACAGCCGGTCGCGCCGGCACCAGGTGGGCCAGAACTCTATCGGCAGGAATAGGGCTTTCAGGGATAAACCGGAGCCGGAAGGCGATGAAACCGGCAAACATAGCGGTCAAAAAGTCAAAAGAAGCCCAAACGATACTGGTCAACGCCGGTTGCGATAAAGTTCCCGCAGTCCCAGCCGCAGAGGCACCATGCCTCCCGTGCCTACCGGAAATCACTATCTGTTGGAGATAGTCAGGTGTCGTCATCTTGAGCTACCGTAAATGGCCCCACACCGAGGAACGGTGTTTGTTATATATCTTTAGGAAGTGTCCCATACTCTATGGGCAACGGTTGAACGGCGTTCGAAAACATTAACAAGCCCGTACCCGTAACAACATCATTTCAAAAACGTTGAACCCCGAAGGGTGAATGATTGTTAACCCTAGTTTGGCAGAATCAGGGCATCCAAGGCAAGGAATTCTTGAAGTACAGGATCCTTACTGGAGCGCATCTCCTCCATCGTCCCGAAGAAATGCGCCTTGCCTTCGTGCAGGAAGACAACGCGATCAGCCAACTTCTGAGCGAAACGCATATCATGGGTGACCACAATACTCGTGAGATGCAGCTGCACTTTTAAACGTTGGATCAGGTCTCCCAAAAGATGAGCCATCAGGGGATCGACCATGGTGGTCGGTTCGTCGTACAGGACGGCCGACGGCTGAGCCGCGAGTGCCCTCGCAATCGCCACCGACCGCTTCATACCGGTGGAAAGGTCCGAAGGCAGCAGGTCTTCCATGCCGGCAACCCCCACCATCTCCAGCAAACCCTTGACCACCTGCCGGATCTGGTCCTCCTCCATGGTCCTGCGCTCGCGCAGGGGAAAAGCCACATTTTCCCCCACGGAGATGGAGTCGAATAACGCACCGTTCTGGAAGACCATCGTGACCTTGCGCCGGACCTCCTGCATCTCCCGCTCGGAGAGACCCGAGATATCCTGCCCGGCGACCAGCACCGTCCCCTGGTCCGGCTTGAGGAAACCCATCAGGATCTGCAAAGAAACCGACTTGCCGACGCCGCTTCGGCCCAAAATACAGAGCGTCTCCCCCGGATTGACGAAAAAGCTCACATCTTCCAGCACAACGAAGTCGCCAAACGACTTACAGACGTGCTCAAAGGAGATGTACGGGCCGACCTGGGTGGAGTTTAAGAACTCCGCACCGGCAATCCCCGCGTCAGCCTCGATATTCGAATCATTCGCAATGGCTTCAGCCTCCTCCTCGTTAGCCTGCGCCGACTCGGCCATGAACTCCTCGACCACAGGAGCAACGTCCGCCGAAACCTCCGCGGTCAGGGACACTTCTTCATCCGGCAGCAGCTTGGCCTCGTGGTCGTCAGTCATGGCTCTCCCTCCCAGCTAGTATCCCATTCGGCTTTATGCAGTTCGATGCTGGGCCCAGATCTCGGCTTCAGCCAATTCCTGTGGCGTATTCACATTCGAGAACCAGAACTCCATTTGCAATGCAGTGGGGGGGGGAGCGGGAGCATAGGATGCGGCATTCTCCGGGCCAATCCATCCGATACCGGAAGGCTTGATTCCCTGCAAGATGGTTTCGAGCTTCCGCTCGCCCCCAGCAAGCGCGCTTGAAAGCTGCATTCGGCTATCGCGCGGCAGAAAACAGAACGTCGGCTGGCTGACCCAATTCGCTTCCAGATAGGCTCCGCCGAACAGCCTTGGGTTTGAGCGAAGACGTCTCTGGACCCATCGTCGAAGCATTTCAGCAGGCACCAACGGCACATCCACCGGAATAAACAAGGCCCATTCCTGCCGTGACGCAGCAAGCCCCGCCTCGATTCCAGCCGCAGGGCCTGCGCTCTTCCAGGTCTCCCGCACCACCGGCGCATACCCCGCCAGATCCTCACGATTCCCCGCGATGCTTACGTCGACACAAAACTCCCGCAGCTTCTCCACCGCAATCTCGACCATCGGACGGCCGCAGAACGGCAGCAGCGCCTTGTCCTGCCCCATGCGCAGGCTCTTTCCTCCGGCCAGCACGAATCCATGCACAGGCAGCTTTGTGTCGCCCTCTCGAATCTCGTCTCTCGAATCTCGCAACTCGAAGGCCTAAGCCCCACCAACCAGCCCAAAGAACCGCACGATCGACTCGATCCCGCGATGAAAGTTGGCCAGGTGAAACTTCTCGTTCGGCGCATGAAGATTATCGTCCGGCAGCCCGAACCCCATCATCACCGTAGGAATTCCCAGCTCGCGTACGAAGTCTCCGACAATCGGGATCGACCCGCCGCCACGTACAAACACCGTCTCCTTGCCGAAGACCTCGCCCATCGCCTCTTTTGCGGCGCGGATGTAGTCGTTGTCCGTGCTCACCACGATCGGCTCACCGGAGTGAATCATCCGTACCGTCACCTGGGTTCCCTTCGGGACGATCCCTTCGACGAACTTCCTGTACTTCTCGAACGTGGCCTCGGGAGTCATTCCCGGCACCAGACGGAAGCTGATCTTCGCCAGCGCTTTTGCCGGAATCACAGTCTTCGCGCCCGCTCCGGTAAAGCCTCCGGGCATGCCGTGAACATCCATCGTCGGACGCGACCACGTCCGTTCCAGGACGCTGAAGTCCGGCTCGCCCGTCAGTTCCGTCGAGCCCACCTCTGTCTTGCGATAGTGCTCTTCATCAAACGGCAATGACTTCCAGGCCTTCAGCTCATCCGCAGTAGGAGCCTCGATGCCGTCATAGAAGCCGGGAATAGCGATGTGTCCGGTCTCATCCTTCAGCTTCGCAATGATCTGCGCCAGCGCAACGAACGGGTTCGGAGCCGCGCCCCCGTACATGCCGGAATGAAGATCGGTCGCGGCGCCGCGAACCTCGAGCTCCGTATAGATCATGCCGCGCAGACCGACGCATAACGTCGGCAACTCAGGCGCAAACATCTCCGTGTCGCTCACCAGCGCGGCGTCGGCTTTGAGCACATCCCCATGCTCCCGCACAAAGGCCGCAATGCCCTCTCCGCCAACCTCTTCTTCGCCTTCGACGATCACCTTGATGTTGACCGGCAGCTTGCCTTCGGCCTTTAGAAGAGACTCGAGCGCCTTCACATGCATCCACATCTGGCCCTTGTCATCGACCGCGCCCCGCGCGTAGATATTGCCATCGCGCTCTTCCGGCTCAAACGGCGGCGACTTCCACTCATCGAGCGGATCGGGAGGCTGGACATCGTAGTGCCCATAGCAGAGCACCGTCGGCTTCCCGGGAGAATGCAACCAGTCGGCATAGACCAGCGGATGTCCCTGGTGAGTCGCCGTGGTCGTCTCGATCAGCCGGACGTTCTCCATGCCAGCCGCACGCAGGCCCTCGGCAACGAACTCCGCCGCCTTGCGCACATCGCCCGCACGCTCCGGAGTGGTTGAAATCGACGGAATGCGCAACAGCGCCTTCAACTCCTCAACAAACCGTGCGCCATTGTCCTTTGCAAACTCCACTGCCTTGCCGCTCATCAAAACACTCCTCAAAACCGCTCCGGCACGATACACCGATGCCCCCAGAATAGTCCGTCTATCTCTCGCCTCCAACCTGCCGCGAAGGGAATTACGATCTCTTTACATCTTTGATGGGCACTTCTCCATCTATAACAACTACAGCGCTATAAATTACGAAGCAGCTCAATCCTGCAAAACTCATCTCAGAATCAGCCAACCCAGAAGGAAGCATGACGAAGATCACGCCGCGCCACACAGTCTCAATCGCTCTTCTCCTCGGATTACTTTGCACCGGTGAACTCTGTGCGCAGCAGCTTGCGGCGTCTGATACCCCCAATCTTCCTGCAGCACCGGTGGCCAACGTCTCCTACAGCTCCTCGAACGGGGCAGGCGATCCTCCAGTGTCACCCGCCCTCATCGATGCCCCGACACCCCAGATCCCGACATCCCAGTCCGACGACTCCTCCGGGAAGCAGACGAAGCGCATTCTCGGCATCATCCCAAACTTCCGTGCCGTAAGCGCAGATCAGCATCTGCCGCCGCAAACGGTCAAAGATAAGTTCATAACCGCGAGCCAGGACACCTTCGACTACTCCGCCATCGTCGTACCGGCAGGGCTCGCAGGCTTCAATCTGGCCCGCAACGCCACGCCCGAGTTCGGCCACGGCGGAGTTGCTTATGGCCGCTACTTCTGGCACTCCCTCGTGGACCAGACCGTCGAAAACTACATGGTGGAGTTCATCGTCCCCGCCGCCACCCACGAAGACACCCGTTACTACACGCTGGGCCACGGAGGCTTTCTCAAGCGCACCGGCTATGCCCTGAGCCGCACCGTCATCACCCGCTCGGACTCCGGCAAAGAGGTCTTCAACGCTGGTGAAGTTGTGGGAGCGGGCGCCGGAGCCGGTCTCTCCAACCTCTACTATCCCAGCCGGGAGCGCGGCCTGGGCAACACCGGCACCCAATGGGGCACAAGCATCGGCATCGACGCAGCCACCTTCGTCCTCAAAGAGTTCTGGCCGGACATCAACAACGCTCTCTTTCACAACAAAGACTAAAACGTCTATACCGCCATAGCTCTCAAGGCAGGCGGAGACATGATGGCAATTCCATGGTGATACTATTTCACCCATGAATCGAGCCCTTGCTCTCCGCCGCCTGGTACTTCCTGCCGTGCTTGCCTTTGGCTTTGGATCGCTGGCCCCGGCGCAGCAAAGCGTGCCCGCTACCCCCGACGCTCCCCCGCAGACCAATCTCCCCACCGACGCTGCGCTCAACCCGAAGCTGCCCACCGTCTTCATCGTCGGAGACTCCACCGCTCGCAACGGAGCCAACCTCGGCTGGGGCGACCACGTTGGACCCCTCTTCGACACCTCCCGCATCAACGTCGCCAACCGCGCCGTAGCCGGACGCTCCTCCCGCACGTACATCAATGAAGGCCGCTGGATCAAGGTTCTCAGCGAGATGAAGCCCGGCGACTTCCTCCTCCTGCAGATGGGCCACAACGATGGCGGCGACCTCGGCGGAGCCAAACCGCGCGGCACCCTGAAGGGCATCGGCGACGAAACCAAGGACGTCCCCCAAACCACCGGCCCGCTCGCCGGTCAGGTTGAAACCGTCCACACCTATGGCTGGTACATGCGCAAGATGATCGATGAAGCCAAAGCCAAGAGCGTCCAGCCCATGATCCTTACCCTTACCATCCGCAACATCTGGAAAGATGGGCACGTCGAGCGCGACATGGGCTATACCACCTTCATCCGCCAGATCGCCGACCAGGAGCACATCCCCGTCATCGACATGGCTACCCTGGAAGCCGACCGGTTGGAGGCCCTGGGACAGGAAAAGACCGCCCTGCTCTTTCCCATCGACCACACCCACACCAGCCCTGAGGGAGCTGAAAAGAACGCCCAGTCCGTAGCCGATGCCCTCCGTGCGAGCCATGTCTCCCTCGTCGGCTACCTCAAGCCCTAGCTGGTAGCCAAGCCCTTGGACGTGTATTTACATCCGAGGCGCCCTCTTTCGTCTAAAATCCAATTAATGCGACTTCGCGCCCTCCATCTCGCCAGCGTCCTGCTGCTGCTCGCCTCTCTCGGCGCGGCAGAAGGATCGGTTCTGCGCGAGGGCGACCTCCGTAGCGGCGTCCACTATATAGGCGTCCTGCTGGCGCAGGACTACGCCGGAGTCGACGCCTGGGCGGAGCTCAACTCAGGCAGCAAGGACGCCCTCCGGTTCGATCTTCCTGTCGCATCGCTCGTCCAGCACCGTGCTGTCTGGACCATGCGTCCTCCCTCTGCCCATTGCACAGAGCTTCAGGCCGTCACCGGCTTCAGCCTTTAGGCCCCTTCTCCCCAGCGCATTCCGTGCAGGCCGCCACTTGGCTCAGCCCATCTGTTCCACACAAACTAGAGATTGCGATCCTCTGTGCCCGTGTTTCCACCCGGCGCCCACGCAAAAAGGACACCCGCTTTGATCAACACTGTACTCGCCAAAGTCTTTGGTACCAGCAACGAACGTGCCGTAAAGCGCATGCTCCCGGTACTCGCGCAGATCAACGGTTTCGATGAGTCCATCAAGGTCCTCTCGGACGCCGAACTCCAGGCCAAGACCCTTGAATTCAGAGCCCGCATCGCCAAGGCCATCGAAGGCCTGACCGACGCCGACGAGATCACCGCCGCCGAAAAGGCCGCGCTCGACGAGATCATGCCCGAAGCCTTCGCCGTCGTGCGCGAGGCCGGACGCCGCGTCGTCGGCATGCGCCACTTCGACGTCCAGATGATCGGCGGCATGGTGCTGCACTCCGGCAAGATTGCCGAGATGAAGACCGGCGAAGGCAAGACCCTCGTCGCGACGCTTCCCTGCTATCTGAATGCACTCGCCGGCCACGGCGTGCACGTCGTCACGGTCAACGACTATCTCGCCAAACGCGATGCCGAGTGGATGGGCAAGATCTACGGCTTCCTCGGCCTCTCCGTCGGTGTCATCGTGCATGACCTCGACGACCGCCAGCGCCGCGAAGCCTACGCCTCGGACATCACCTACGGCACCAACAACGAGTTTGGCTTCGACTACCTGCGCGACAACATGAAGTTCGAGATCAGCGAGCAGGTCCAGCGCGGCAACTACTACTGCATCGTCGACGAGGTCGACTCCATCCTCATCGATGAGGCGCGTACCCCGCTCATCATCTCCGGTCCCACCGACAAAACCACCGACAAATACGCCATCGCCAACACCATCATCCCCAAGATCGAGGCAGGCGAACTGATTGAGTCGCTCGAAACCAAGATCTGGTCGGGCGATTACGTGGTCGACGAAAAGGCACGCGCCGTCACCGTCACCGACGAAGGCTGGGAGAAGATCGAAGCTCTCCTCGGCATCGGCAACATCGCCGACCCCGAAAACTGGGACATGAAGCACCACATCGAGGTCGCCATCAAGGCGCACGCTCTCTATCGGCGCGACGTGGAATACGTAGTCAAGGACGGCGAAGTCATCATCGTCGACGAGTTCACCGGCCGCCTGATGCCCGGCCGCCGCTGGTCCGATGGCCTGCACCAGGCCGTCGAAGCCAAGGAAGGCGTGGTCATCCGCAAGGAAGACCAGACGCTCGCCACCATCACCTTCCAGAACTACTTCCGCCTGTACAAGAAGCTCTCCGGAATGACCGGCACCGCCGAGACGGAAGCCTCCGAGTTCGAAAGCATCTACAAGCTCGAGATCGTCGTCATCCCGACGAACCGGCAGATGCTCCGCATCGAGAACTCGGACGTTGTCTACCGCACCGCGAAGGAAAAGTACTTCGCCGTCGCGGACGAGATCGAACGCCTGCATGCGCAGAAGCAGCCTGTGCTCGTGGGCACGACCAGCATTGAGAAGTCCGAGCTGCTCTCCGACATCCTGAAGCGCAAGGGCGTGCGCCACGTCGTGCTGAACGCCAAGTTCCACGAAAAGGAAGCCGAGATCGTCGCGCAGGCCGGACGGCTCGGCATGGTAACCATCGCCACCAACATGGCCGGCCGCGGAACGGATATCCTGCTCGGCGGTAACTCCGAGTTCATGGCCCGCCAGGACCTCGTGAAGCGCAATCTGGCTCGCGCCGTCTCCGCCGCCGAAGGCTCCATCCAGCCTGTTGCGGCCCCTGGGTTTGTGCGCTTCTACTACCAGTCCCAGGAGTTCGAGACCTCGCAGCAGCAGTGGGACGATATCATCGCCTCGCACTCCGCCGCCACCAAGGTCGAGCACGATGCCGTCATCGAAGCGGGCGGCCTGCACATCCTGGGCACTGAGCGCCATGAATCGCGGCGAGTCGACAACCAGCTCCGCGGCCGCGCCGGACGTCAGGGCGATCCCGGCTCCTCGCGCTTCTTCCTCTCCCTCGAAGATGACCTCATGCGCATCTTCGCGCGCGAGTGGGTCGGCACGCTGCTGCAATCGCTGGGCATGGAAGAAGGCGTTCCGATTGAAAGCCGCATGATCTCCAAGCGCATCGAATCCGCGCAGAAGGCCGTCGAATCGCAGAACTTCGAGTCACGTAAACACGTGCTCGAATACGACGACGTCATGAACAAGCAGCGCGAAGCCGTCTACGGCCTGCGCCGCCAGCTCATGGAAGGCACCGAGCAGAAACAGCTCATCACCGAGGATTATGTCTCGACGATCCTGTCGGGCATCCTCGAAGAGTTTGCTCCTGAAAAGGCCCACCCGGACCAGTGGAACGTCGAGCAGATCTTCACCCAGATCTACGACATCTTCGGCGCCAACTTCGAAGGCGTCATCGATCCGACACAGCTCAACCGCCACGAGTTTGGAGATACCATCTTCGACAAGCTGCGCGAGCGTTACGACGTGAAGGAGAAGATCCTCGGCGAGCCCAACATGCGCTATCACGAGCGCATCGTCATGCTCAGCGTGCTCGACGGTCTCTGGAAAGAACACCTGCTCTCGATGGACCAGTTGAAGGAAGGCATCGGCATGCGCGGCTACGCGCAGCAGGACCCGCTGGTGGCCTACAAGAAGGAATCCTTCGAGATGTTCGAGACGATGATGCTGCGCTTCCAGGAAGACACGGCACGTCATCTCTTCCGCATGCAGATCCTCGCTCCCGATGGTACCCCGATCGAGACAGCCGAACAGCTCGCCGCGCTGCAGTCGGCACAGCCCGCGCCTCCGTCCCTGCCACAGCAGCGCTCGATCGCGGACGAGATCGGCCTGCCGCCCTCGCAGCCTGCAACGCCACCGCCCGCCGTTCCCACCCGCCCGCCATCAACCACCATCGACGCGCTGGAGCGTGAGTTCGAGCGCAAGAAGCAGCGCGACCTCGACGCTGCTCGCAACGTTGGCGGGGCAACCACCAATACCGCAGCCCCACGGCGCTCGGGTGAGAAGATCGGCCGCAACGACGAATGCTTCTGCGGCTCCGGCAAGAAGTACAAGAAGTGCCACGGTGCGAACGCCTAACGACAAATCGAGAGCACCGAAAAAGAGCAACCGAAAGGTTGCTCTTTTGCTTGTCTCCCCATAATATGCAACCAGGAGGTTGCCCTATGGACAATCGCATCGAAAAGCATATCGAACTGAAGGCTCCACTCTCACGCGTCTGGCAGGCCCTCACCGACTACCGCCAGTTCGGAGAATGGTTCCGCCTCAATCTCGAAGGCCCCTTCGTTCCCGGTGAGACCGCTCGCGGCTACATCACCTGGCCCGGCTACGAGCACCTCCTCATGGAGGTCGTCGTGCAAAAGATAGAGCCAGAGCACCTCTTCTCTTTTACCTGGCACCCCTATGCCATCGATCCGAACGTGGACTACTCGAAAGAAACACCCACCCTCGTCGAGTTCAAGCTCGCGAAGACCCTGACCGGCACAGCACTCACCGTCACAGAGTCTGGTTTCGAGCACATTCCCCGCGAACGCTTCGCAGACGCCTTCCGAATGAACGACTCCGGCTGGACCCAGCAACTCAAGAACATCGAGACCTATGTCGCCCAGGCTCTCTAGTCATAAGCCGCAAGCCAAGGCACAGATCTTTGCCGCACTCGGCGACGAGACGAGACTGTCTCTGCTCATCAGGCTCTCTGACGGGCAGAGACAGTCGATCGCTCAGCTCACCGAAGGTTCTAAGCTAACGCGTCAGGCCGTCACGAAACACCTGCGCATCCTGGAGCGCGTGCGCATCGTGCACAGCACGCGCGCGGGCCGCGAAAGTCTCTTTGCATTCAATCCGGAGCCCCTCGACGAACTCAAACGATATCTGGATCTAGTCTCTGAACGATGGAACCAGACACTCTCCCGGCTTAAGTCCTTCGTCGAAATCAACGACGAATAGCTATATCCTGAAGACATGGATCTCGAAATCACCGTCGACCAACTCAAGCAACAACTCTCCTCCGCCACGCCGCCGCTGCTCCTCGACGTGCGTGAACAATGGGAGTTCAACACCGCCAGCATCGCAGGCAGCACGCTGATGCCGATGAACGAAGTCCCCTCCCGCGCCCACCAGGAGCTCGACGAAGAGCAGCACATCCTCGTCCTCTGCCACCACGGAGCCCGCTCGCTCTCGGTCGCCGCCTGGCTGCGCCAGCAGGGCTTCGACAAGGCACAGTCGGTTGCAGGCGGCATCAACGCCTGGTCGCGCTCCATCGATCCCACCGTTCCGCTCTACTGACCATGACTGCCGCGCGAAACTTCGACGCCGAGCTCGACGCGGTGAACGCTGCCGCCGAGCTCCCGCCGGACGAAGCCCTGCCGCTGCTTCGCAAGGCCCTCAACCATCGCAGCAACCTGATCGTCTCGCGTGCAGCCAAGCATGCGGGAGGCCTCCACCTGACGGTCCTCACAGAAGTTCTCGCCGAGGCCTTCTACCGCTTCATGCCGGCGGCCGGCAACCCCGCCAAGACCGATCCGCAGTGCTGGGCCAAGAATGAGATCGGCAAAGCACTCGCCGCGTTTGGGCATCAGGATGTCGAACTCTTTCTCGCAGGCATGAGACATCACCAGCCGGAACCCACCTGGGGTGGCCCCTCCGACAGTGCAGGCCCTTTGCGCGGCGCCTGCGCGCTTGCCCTGGTGCAGTGCCGCGAGATCTCTTCCTCAACCCTGCTGCGGCATCTCGCCCCGCTCTTTCGCGATGAAGAGCTGCCCGTTCGCGTCAACGCCGCTCGCGCCGTCGAACAGATAGGCTCCGATGCCGCAGCCCTGATGTTGCGGCTGCGCGCGGAGCTTGGCAGCGACGCCCCGGAGTTGATCGGAGCCTGCATTGGTGGAGTTCTTCGCCTCGACGGAGAG
The DNA here is from genome assembly GCF_014203225.1 of Granulicella mallensis. Classification (GTDB taxonomy): domain Bacteria; phylum Acidobacteriota; class Terriglobia; order Terriglobales; family Acidobacteriaceae; genus Granulicella; species Granulicella mallensis_A. Next base: position 421,196 of record NZ_JACHIO010000001.1, read on the forward strand.
TCCGCTCTGCCCTGGGTCGCAGGCTTTCTTGCACTCGGAGACGATCTCTCCGCCGAAGCCGCCTTCGTCCTGGCCGAGCATCGCTCACCCCAGGCCGTCGCGCTCCTGCAGACCGCTCACGACGCGACGTTCAACCGTGACTTCCGCGCAACGCTGCTGACAGCCATCGCCTCCACCCGCCTGCCCGAAGCTACGGATTGGCTGTTGCAGCGCGTCCTCTCCGGCGCACAGGACGCAAAACTCGCCGCCCAGGCACTCTGCGATGCCCAGCCTCCGCCGGAAATCGCGGAACAGCTACGGACACACGGGTTTCCCTGCTCAGGCCGCTGAAGCGCGGTGATGAAAGCGCTTCACGATCTCGAGATACTTCCGTGCATTCTCGGTAATCGTCTCCGGCTGCCCAGCGGCAATCGCCTTCGTGTCCACGAGGTCCGCTCCGACACCAAGCGCAAACGCCCCAGCCTCGAGAAACTCATGGGCCGTCGCCAGCGAGACGCCGCCCGTAGGAATCAACTCAATCTGCGGCAGAGGAGCCTTCAGACTCTTCAGATACTTCGCTCCGCCCAGCGCATTCGCCGGAAAAACCTTGATGATATCCGCGCCGCACTGCCAGGCCGTCACCACCTCGGTCGGCGTGAGAGCTCCCGGCAACACCGCGACAGAGTAGCGCTGGCAAATCTCCACCGTCTTCACGTTGAGCGCAGGGCTTACGACAAACTGCGCGCCTTCCAGCATGCAGATACGCGCGGTCTCTGGGTCGAGCACCGTCCCCGCGCCGATGAGGATGTCAGGGCGTTCTTTCGTGAGCCTCGCCATCACCCGCACTGCACCGGGCACGGTCATCGTCACTTCGAGCACGGTGACGCCACCTGCCGCAATGGCCTCGGCTAATGCCAGCGCCTGATCTTCACTCTCCGCACGCAATACGGGAAGCAGCCCGATCCTGCGTATCTCCTGCAACACTTCACTCTTGCTCAAGCTCATCTTTATCCCCTCATAGCTCAACTACTCATAGCTCGTAGCTCAAAACACCCCAACAACTCTCAGCGCCTTACCGAACCGTCCCCGCCGAACCACCCGCCATCAATCGTTCCACCTCCGGCAGCGTAGCCATCGACGAGTCACCCGCGGTCGTCATTGCGAGCGCTCCATGCGCAATCCCGCAGTCCAGGGCGTGGCGCATCCCCTTACCTTGCAGCAGGCCATAGATCAACCCAGAGGCAAACGAATCGCCCCCGCCAACGCGATCCAGGATCTCTAGGTCATCGAAGCGCAGGCCCTCATAGGCCTCGCCCTCCGCATAGCCAAAGGCGCTCCAACCATTGCGGTTCGCCGTATGCGGACGCCGCACTGTACTGGCGATCACCTTGAGGTTTTCAAACTCCGCCGTCACGCGGCCTGCCATGGCACGAAAGCTGTCCAGCGTGTGCCACACCGGCCCCTGGGAGGCCTCGCCAAGCGTCGCCGCGATATCGCCTTCGTGGCCGAATAAAACATCGACCAGCGGCATCAGCGATCGATTTACATCGATAGAACCCTGTCTGCCGCCACGTGATTTCCAAAGCGAAGGCCGATAGTTGCAGTCGAAGCTCACGATCGTGCCATGGCGTTTCGCCGCAGCCATCGCCTCGCGCACCACCTCGGTAGAGTCTTCACTCAACGCAGCCATAACGCCGCCGGTGTGAAACCACTGCGCACCCTCATCCTGAAAGATCTCGTCCCAGTCCACATCGCCGGGCTTCATCTGCGAAATCGCCGTGTTGCCACGGTCCATCATGCCCAGACCGCCACGCACGCCAAACCCGCGCTCCAGGAAATAAATCCCGTTGCGCGCCTCGCGTCCGACGCCGTCGAAATCCCGCCACAGCACATGCTGCAGGTCAACGCCGCCCTGCAGCATCAGATCTTCGACGAGCCGGCCCACGGGATTGTCCACAAGCGCCGTAACGATAGCGGTACGCAGATCGAAGCAGCGGCGCGCTCCACGTGCCACGTTGTACTCGCCGCCACCCTCCCACACACGAAAGTTCCGCGAGCCCACAATACGCCCCTCGCCCGGATCGAAGCGCAGCATCACCTCGCCCAGCGAAACCAGGTCCCACTCACAAAGCACAGGATCGCGCAGGATCAAACCGCCATGGCCCTGCACCAAATCACTGACTAGCTGACTCGCTGACTCGCTGATTCGCTGATTCACTTCAACTCCGCAATGGCCACGGCATCCATGTCGTCGTACGCCTGGTTCTCGCCACCCATGCCCCAGCAGAAGCCATAGCTCTTGGTGCCTACGCCCGCATGAACGCTCCAGCCCGGAGAGACCGCAACCTCACGGTCGCCGATGAAGAGATGCCGTGTCTCCTGCGGCGGCCCCATCAGGTGCAGCACGCGGTGCGCGGGATCGACATCGAAGTACAGGTAGACCTCGCTGCGACGCATATGCGTGTGCGGCGGCATCGTATTCCAGTTCGAGCCTTCATCCAGCAGCGTGAAGCCCATCACGAGCTGGCAGCTACGCAGACCCTCTTTATAGATCGCCTTGTAGATCGTGCGCTTGTTACAGGTCTCCACCGCGCCGAGCTTCAGCCCTTCGAGGTCCTGGAAGCGCACCATCTTCGTCGGAAACTCCGCATGGGCCGGATAGCTCAACAGGTAGAACGCGGCGGGCTTCTCCGCATCCTCACTGGAAAAGCTGATCACCTTGCTTCCGCGCCCGATGTAAAGGCAATCGAGCTTGCCCAACTCGAAGGTCTCTCCATCCACCGTGACCGAACCCGAACCACCGACGTTGAGCACGCCCAGCTCGCGCCGTTCGCAGAAGAACTCAGCCCGCAACTCCGGCTGCGTCTCCAGGTGCAAAGCGGACGTCGTGGGCACAGCCGAGCCGATCACCGTGCGGTCGAGATCGACATACGCAAGATCGAGCCCACCAGGGCGAAACATGCCTTCGAGTAAAAAGGTCTCGCGCAGCTCCGGCGTCGTCATGCGGCTGTAGCGAACTGGATCTGCCATTTGCAGCAACTTCATCGTAAATCTCCTCTTGTCTGTGGCTCTAAGAATAACGCGCCTTGATTGCGCGCTGTGATTGCATACCGTTGTCTATTGCATATGGACGTTACTTCTTCGCAGGCAGTGGAGGTGGTGGAGGTGCCGCCAGAGCTTTCGCCACCTCACCCTCACCCCGCGCTTCAACCTTGATCACATAAGTCGTAATCGTCTGCCCCGGAGCTTCAATCGCCTGATGCGGCGTACCTGCCGGAATGTGAATGAAGTCGCCCTTGTGCAGCACATGGGGCGTCGCGCCTTCCAGCCGCGTTCCCCGCACCTCGCCGTTTGGACCTTCCTTGCCATCGACCATCGTGCCGCCGGTCAACTCCGTGCCCTCACCATCGATCACGATCAGGAAATCGGCAAAGTGCTTATGCAGCTCGCCGCCGCCGCTCTGGGTACGGGCCGACAGCATCGTGTAGTGGCCGTTGTAGTTCGCCAGCGTAATACTGGCGCTTCCGTTGCCTGCCTTCGCCTGCTCCAGAAGGGCCTTGCCCTGCTGCGCAAGCACATCGAAGTTCAATGCCTCAGGCTGCGTCTGAATCGCCGACTGTGCGCTCATCACAGCCGCCGATCCTATGAACGCCAGTGCCGCCAGTCTCCGCGCAGGCCGTCCCCACCTACACAACAGGTCCTTCATCTCAAGCCTCCGGTATCGCAGTTCAACAAACCTGTCCAACAGCATACGCAAGAGCGCATAGACTCGTCAGCTTTATACAACCGGATGACTGCACGGAGAATAATTTTTCGGCAGCATAAAAATGTCCGCCTCGGGCATTGCCTCCACCCTTTGCTCTTCGTGTGTCACTCCGCGTAGAGTTTCTTCATCATGTCTATCTCCGCCACCGCTCCGACCATCCTCGATCTCTTTCGCCTCGACGGCAAAGTCGCGCTCGTCACCGGAGCCGCCAGCGGCCTCGGTGCAGCCATTGCCACGGCACTCGCACAGGCCGGAGCCGAGGTTGCCGTGCACGGCAATCGCAGGCCCGCCACCGAGACCGCTACGGCCATCGGCAACAAAGCCGCAGCCTTCCAGGCCGACCTCTCCTCGACCAGCGGTGCGGAGTCTCTCTTCGGTGCGGTCAAAGAGCGCTTTGGACGCGTCGACATCCTCGTCAACAACGCCGGAACGATCCATCGCAACGCCGCCGAAGACACCTTGCTTGAAGACTGGCAGCACGTCCTGCAGGTCAATCTCACCAGCGTCTTCCAGCTCTCGCAGTTCGTCGCCCGCGACATGATCTCGCGCGAAGCCGCAGGGAAGATCGTCAACATCGCGTCACTGCTGAGCTTCCAGGGCGGCATCCGCGTTCCGGCCTACGCGGCCTCCAAAGGCGGCGTCGCCCAACTCACCAAGGCCCTGGCCAACGAGTGGGCCCCCAAGGGAATCCAGGTGAACGCCATCGCCCCCGGCTACTTCTCTACGACCAACACTGAAGCCCTGCAGGCCGACGAGACACGCAATCGCCAGATCCTCGAACGCATCCCCGCCGCCCGCTGGGGCAAGCCGCAGGACCTCGCAGGCGCGGCGCTCTTCCTCTCCTCAGCGGCCAGCGACTACGTAACGGGAACCGTCCTCACCGTTGACGGCGGCTGGATGGGACGATAGCAGGCCGTAACGAAGTTTTTATTTTGAAAGGGCGGGGCTTCAACCCCGCCGCTAACTGTTGCCTTTGCTTTTCTGGTTGTCATTCCGAGCGCAGCGAGGAACCTGCTGTCTCCCGTTCTTCGGTCGTATTCCCCAGAACCACGTGAACTAAACCTGGGATTGGTTAAATGGACGCACAGCGCTTGTAGCCATGATCGGCAAAAAGCGGGAGACAGCAGGTTCCTCGCTGCGCTCGGAATGACAACAAGAAAAGCAAAGGCAAAACAAAGCAAGCACACCAAAAACAACCCACACCTACACCAACTCATACTCAAAATTGTAAGAATGCTTACCCGCCTCTATCGTGATCGCCAGCGTCCCACTCAATCCGCTGAGACCTTCCGTCCCCGACTCCGGCACCACGACAACCTGCAGATGACTCGACTTCGGATCATTCTTGTTCATCGTGGCATTGTGCATCAGAACGAAGCTCCCAGCCCGACCGTCAAGCCTGCCTGTGACCCGTTCAATAGCGACGTAGGCCATCGCTCCCGTGCTCTCCGTGATCCCGGTCAGCATCTCGCCCTTGCTGGTGCCTTCCAGCTCTCCCGAAAACACCTTGTCGATCGTCATCCGTCCGACTCTGGCCTCTTTTCCGATAGCCGACGCCTCGGCAGGAGCGATCTTCACCTCAAACGTTCCCTTTGCCTGCTTCATGATTCTTTCTCCAGGTTGCTGTATTGGGGCTGCGGCTCCTAGAAATACCACAAGCGCATGGTGCCACGCACCCAATAGAAAAGGCCGCCCGCAGGCGGCCTCTCCCAGCACCACAAAATTAGTCGATCGAGATCTTCCGCAACAACCGAAAATCCGACAACATCTTGCCCGTTCCGAGCACCACGCTGGCAAGCGGATCGTCGGCGATCGAAACCGGCAGACCTGTTTCCTCACGAATACGGCGGTCAAGGTTCTTGATCAGCGCACCGCCACCCGTCAGCACAATGCCACGGTCGGAGATATCCGCCGACAACTCAGGAGGAGTACGCTCCAGCGCCACACGAATCGCATTCATGATCGTCGCAATGCACTCGCCGAGCGCCTCGCGAATCTCCGAATCCTCAATGGTGATGGTCTTCGGCACGCCCTCGATGAGATTGCGGCCCTTGATCTCCATCGTCAGCGGCTTGTCCAGCGGGAACGCCGAGCCGAGCTCAATCTTGATCTGTTCCGCCGTGCGCTCGCCTACCAGCAGGTTGTACTTGCGCTTCAGGTAGGTCATCACGGCTTCGTCCATCTGGTTGCCGGCCATGCGAACCGAGCGCGAGTAGACGATGCCCGCAAGCGAGATCACCGCAATGTCCGTCGTTCCGCCGCCGATATCGACGACCATATTGCCGCCGGGCTCAGTGATGGGCAGACCCGCGCCAATCGCGGCCACCATCGCCTGCTCCACGAGATGCACTTCGCTGGCCTTGGCGCGATAGGCGGAGTCCATGACTGCGCGCTTTTCCACCTGCGTAATCTCACTCGGCACGCCGATGACGATGCGCGGATGCACCATCATCTTGCGGTTGTGCGCCTTCTGGATGAAGTAGTTCAACATCTTCTCGGTCTGCTTGAAGTCGGCGATCACGCCATCCTTCATCGGCTTGATCGCGATGATGTTGCCAGGAGTTCGACCCAGCATCTCCTTGGCTTCCTTACCCACAGCCTCCACCTCGCCCGTCACGCGGTTGACGGCGATAATCGAAGGCTCGTTCACAATGATGCCCTTACCGTGCGCGAAGACGAGGGTATTCGCCGTCCCAAGATCGATCGCCAGATCGCTGGAGAAGAGCGAGAAGATAGAGCGCATGTTGCTCACGCGCGATGTACGCGACTGAAAGTTCTTCGATGACATTTTGTTGGGCGGATCCTGTTCCAATAAGCTCTTAGACTCACTCTAGTGTAATCCTTCGCAGCCGGGCCCATCCGGTTGACCGGCCAGCATCCGACTGCACAACAGCGCAGACCGGAAAATCACCCCCTTCAAGGGCGAAAAGAGCTCTCCGACCGGCATTTCCCTCTGGAAGATAACCACAGTCCTGTCACATTCACTGCGATCTGAGCACTCTACTTCTCCCCTACTCTCGGTACAATCGACCTAAAGGACGGAAACTGACCGCGATGATAATTGGCGTTCCCAAAGAAGTAAAAGACCATGAGAGCCGTGTAGGCATAACCCCAGCAGGCGTAAGAGCTCTCGTCGATGCTGGCCACAAAGTGCTCGTCGAGCACAATGCCGGGCACCTCTCCTCGTTTCCCGACGACGAGTACCAGGCCGTCGGCGCCGAGATCGTCGGCGAAGCCTCCGCCGTCTGGGGCCTGGCCGACATGGTCGTCAAGGTCAAAGAGCCGGTCGCCAAGGAGTACGGCTACTTCCGCGAAGGCCTCGTGCTCTTCACCTATCTGCATCTCGCTCCCCTCAAGGAGCTCACCGACACCCTGCTCGCCAAGAAGGTCACCGGCATCGCCTATGAGACCGTCCGCGATCGTGCCGGCTCGCTTCCACTTCTGACCCCCATGTCCGAGGTCGCAGGCCGCCTCTCTGTACAGGTCGGCGCAGCCTACCTCGAAAAAGAGCACGGCGGACGCGGTGTCCTGCTGGGCGGCGTCCCCGGCGTTCCTCCGGGCAACGTCTGCATCATCGGCGGCGGCATCGTCGGCACCAACGCGGCAAAGATCGCCCTCGGTATGGGAGCGAAGGTCACTCTCGTCGACCTGAACCTCAACCGCCTGCGCGAACTGGACGACATCTTCTCCGGCCGCGTCTACACCCTGGCCTCGAACGCCTACAACGTCGAACGCGCGGTCTGCGAAGCTGACCTGGTCATCGGCGGCGTCCTGATTCCCGGTGCGGCTGCACCGAAGCTCGTCACCAAGGCCATGGTCTCCAAGATGAAGAAGGGCGCGGTCATCGTCGACGTCGCCATCGACCAGGGCGGCTGCATCGAGACTGCACGGCCAACCACGCACTCCGATCCCAGCTATGAGGTCGACGGTGTCGTCCACTACTGCGTCACCAACATGCCCGCGGCCGTGCCGAACACCAGCACACTCGCTCTGACCAACGCGACCTTCCCCTACGTCATGAAGCTCGCAAAACTCGGGGCGAAGGCAGCTATCCTCGAGGATGCTGGCATCGCGGAAGGCGTCAACACCTACGAGGGGCACCTGACCTACAAGGCCGTTGCCGAAGGCCAGGAACGCGCGTTCACCCCCATCTCCCAGCTCCTCTCGAAGTAGCGAAACGAGTACACTTTCACGCATGGGAACAGCAGCAGGCCGACGCAAGGCGCTCGTCATCGGGCTAGGCGTCTGCCTGCTGTTGCTGTTTCTCGTGCTCGCTACCCTCAACGCGTTCAATCTCAACTTTCTGAACCCGGGCTCGCCCCTTCAGACGCTGATCTTCATCGCGCTCTCGACCCTCGCCTTCCTGCTCTTCATGGGCGTTCTGGTGTTGTTGGTTCGCAATGTGCTGAAGATCTATGCCGACCAGCGCAGCCGCGTGCTCGGCACTCGCCTGCGCACGCGCATGCTCTGGGGAGCGGTCCTCGTCTCCCTCGCGCCCCTGGTCTTCATGTTCGCCTTCAGCTATCTGTTGATGAACCGGGCCGTCGACCGCTGGTTCTCCCAGCCCGTCACCCAGATGCGCGACGACGCCAACCGCATGGCCGTCGAGCTCTTTCACTACGCCGCGCTGAACTCCCGCTCCGAGGCCGACTCCATCGCGGCCGCGCTCTCCGACTCGTCCATCGGAGCCCAGGAAAAGCCCACCCCCGCTGAACTCGCCAAGGTCGCTCGCGTCCTGCAAAATCACGAGTTGACCCTGCAGGGCGGCTTCGCCATCCTCTATCGCAACGGTCAGGTGGTCACCTCGTTTCAACTTCCGAACTTCAAGGCCGGCCATATCGAGCTCAAGTCGCTGCAGCCGGCTGAAACCGAGACCGACGAAAACCCCAACCAAAAGCCCGTCGTCTACGTAACCCCGCTCCAGGGAGCGGGACTGCAGACCATCCTGGCGACGGCACAGCGTAGCGACGATCCGATCTACAGCGTGAACGGCACCGACTACACGCTGGCGACCGCAGGGCTCAAGCTCGGCGGCATCGTGCTCGTGGCGCTGCCCATTCCTCCCGGCATCTCCACCACCACCGTGCGTCTGCACTCTGCCGCCGACGCCTACTGGGTCCTCTTCCGCGAGCGCCGCCAGGTGCGCAACCTCTACATGGGCTACCTGCTGCTCATGACCGGTCTGGCGCTCTTCGTGTGCTGCTGGCTGGCGCTCTACCTCAGCAAACAGGTCACACGACCGGTAGAGTCGCTCGCCGACGCGATGGAGGCCATCGCCTCCGGAGACTATGCGCACCGCGTCAGCGCCTCAGCCACGGAAGAGCTCGGCGAGCTTGTCGACAGCTTCAATGCGATGGCCTCCGATCTTGAATCGGCACGGTCCGTCGCGGACCAATCCACGGCCCAGCTCTCCGAACTGAACGCCGCGCTGCAGGCCCGTCGAACGGAGCTCGAAACCATCATCGAGACGATTCCCAACGGCGTCGTCACCCTCTCTGCCGACCGCCACATCGTCCTCGCCAATCGCGCCTTCTCCGAGATGCTCGACCCGGGCGGACAGAAGCACTTCATCGGTGCGGCGCTGGGTGAGGTCTTCCCCGCCGAGATCGTGGAGTCGCTCGACCGCCTGCTGCGCCGGGCGCACCGCATGGGCGACGCCTCTGCCGAGATCCAGATGACCTCAGCCTCGCGCATCCTCCACCTCTCCACCACCGTCGCGCTGCTCGAGAGCCGGTCCACCGCCGAACGCGAGCATCTTGGTTACGTATTGGTGCTGGAAGACGTGACCCAACTGCTGCACGCCCAGAAGCAGAGCGCCTGGAAAGAGGTCGCGCGGCGAGTCGCGCACGAGATCAAGAACCCCCTCACTCCAATCTCGCTCAACGCAGAACTGATCCATCGACACATTGTGCGATTGGTTCCCGAGCTCACAGAGCACGGAGTCGAGTCGCGGTCTCCGGCCATCATCCAGCGCTCCTCCGAGGTCATCACCTCCTCTGTCGAGACGATGCGCTCGCTGGTCGATCAGTTCTCCGCCCTCGCTGAGTTCCCCAGCTCTCGTCCGCACCCCGCCGATCTGAACATGATCGTCGAAAACTCCCTCGCACTCTTCGCCGGCCGCCTCGGCAACATCCGCGTGACGCGGGAACTATCGCCACGCCTGCCCTTAGTGCTGGCCGACCCCGAGGCCCTCAAACGCGCTCTCTCCAACCTGATCGACAACGCGGCCGAGGCCATGCAGGAGAGCCTCCTGCGCGAACTGCACATCACCACCCGTCTGCTCGACTCCGGCCTGGTCGAGCTCGTCATCGCGGACACCGGTCCGGGCCTCACCGACGAGATGCGCGAGCGCCTCTTCCTCCCCTACTTCTCGACCAAGCAGCGCGGCACCGGGCTGGGTCTTTCTATCGCCGCAAAGATCGTGCAGGAGCATCAGGGTACGATTCGTGCAGAGAAGAATGTGCCGGCAGGAGCTCGCTTCATCATCGAACTCCGTCCCCCGGCCTTCCGGGATAATGATTCAGGCGAGACGCCCATGCAGGGCCCAGCCGAAGCTACAGAGCGAACCTACAAAGGAGCTGCCGTTTGAATCACGTCCTCATCGTCGACGACGAAGCCGATATCCGCGATTCGCTCGAAGCCATCCTCCGCGAGGAGGACTACGCCATCACGACGGCAGGCACGGCCAGGGAGGCGCTCGAACTGGTGCGCGACGCCGACTACCAGGCCGTACTTCTCGACATCTGGCTGCCCGACAGCGACGGCCTCGACGTGCTCGCCCAGATCCGCGGCGAGTCCGGCTCCGACCAGCGCGCCAGCGCGCCCGAGGTCATCATGATCTCCGGCCACGGCACCATCGAGGCCGCCGTGCGCGCCACCAAGCTCGGCGCCTACGACTTCCTCGAAAAGCCGCTCTCGCTGGACCGCACACTGCTGGTGCTGCGCAACGCGATCAAGGCGCATCAACTCCGCGAAGACAACCAGGAGTTTGCCCGGCAGCTTGCAGCCAAGGGCTCGGTCACCGGGCAATCCGTGCCGTTGAAGGCCCTGCGCCAGCAGATCAAACTGATGGCCCCGACCAACGGACGCGTGCTCATCTTCGGAGAATCGGGCACAGGCAAGGAACTCATCGCCCGCGCCATGCACGCGGAGTCCCTGCGCCACGACCGCGTCTTCGTCGAGCTCAACTGCGCTGCCATTCCCGAGGACTTCATCGAGACGGAGCTCTTTGGCTATCGCCACGGAGCAGGCCCCGGCGGCCCGAACCAGCCCACCGAAAAACGCGGCACCTTTGAGCGCGCCGACGGCGGGACGTTATTCCTCGACGAAGTCGGCGACATGAGCCTGAAGACCCAGGCCAAGGTGCTGCGCGCCCTCGACGAGCAGCGCTTCTACCCCGTCGGTGCCTCGACGCCCGTCCACGTGGACGCCCGCGTCATCGCCGCCACCAACAAGGACCTCGAAGAGGAGATTGCCCGCGGCAACTTCCGCGAAGATCTCTTCTATCGCCTCAACGTTATTCCCTTCTTCGTTCCGCCCCTGCGTGATCGCAAGGAAGATATCCCCCTGCTGGCGCGCGAGTTCCTGCAGGAGTTCGGCCAACAGTACGGCAGACCACGCGTCGAAATCTCCGACAGCGCGCTGACCCAACTGAAGCAATATCACTGGCCCGGCAACGTACGCGAGCTGCGCAACGTCATCGAGCGCGTACTGATCCTGAATCCCAAGGCCCAGCGCATCGAAACCAAGCACCTCCCCATGCTCGTGCAACGTACCGACGGAAGACCGGCCAGCAGCAATCGCGAGGAGTTCACAACCCTGTTGCAGGCTCGCGAGGCTTACGAGCGCGACTACATCCTGAAGGAGCTCGACCGCTCGCACGGCAACGTCACCCGAGCCGCCGAATCCCTGGGCCTCGAACGTTCCCACCTCTACCGCAAGATGAAGACCTTGGGCATCTCCATGGGAGAGTGAACCAGAACAAACGTCTTTGTCGTTGCCGTTGTTTGTTTTTCGTCGTCATCCTGAGCCGTAGGCGAAGGACCCCCGCATTCGGAACCACCCAAGCCGCATCGGGACCACGCATTAAACATCGCCAAGAACAGCCTCCTGCATCCTCCACCAGCATCGTGCAAAATGCGGGGGTCCGCGTACCGCTCAGGATGACGCCGAAAAATAAATTCACGCATCTACCTACAAAAGAGGCATAAGAGACCACCATGCGCATCCTCATCCCCGGCGGCTCCGGACAAGTCGGCACCCTCCTCGCCCGCCACCTGCACACCTCAGGCCACGACGTCACCGTCCTCTCCCGCCATCCCCAGCCCAGCCCCTGGCCGACGCTTCCGTGGGACGGCCTCACACGCGGCCCCTGGGTCACGGAGATCGACCGCAGCGATGCCGTCATTCATCTCTCCGGACGCTCCGTCAACTGCCGCTACACCCCCGAGAACCGCAGACAGATCTTCGACTCGCGCGTGAAGCCTACGCTGCTGCTCGGCGAAGTCATCGCCGCCTCGCCCACTCCGCCGAAGATCTGGATGAACGCCAGCACAAGCACGTTCTATCGCAACGCGGTCGACGAGCCCCAGGACGAGTACACCGGCGAACTCGGCGATCTGCCCAGCCAGCGCGGCACACACGAACCCGTCGACCTGCCCGAGACATGGTCGTTCTCCGTCGACGTCGCGCACCAGTGGGAGCAAGCGCTGGCCGCCATCCCCACACCCCGCACCCGCAAGATCCGCCTGCGCTCGTCGATGGTCATGAGCCCCGATGCCGGAGGCGTCTTCTCCGTCTTCTCGAAGCTCGCACGCCTGGGCCTGGGCGGAACCCAAGGTTCGGGCAGGCAGTTCGTCTCGTGGATGCACGACATCGACTACTGCCGCGCCACAGACCTGCTGATGGAACATCCCGAGATCACCGACGAGACTGAAGGCGTGGTCAACATGACCGCACCGGAACCCCTTCCGAATCGCGACTTCCTGCGCATCCTGCGCCAGGCCTGGGGACAGTCCCTCGGCCTTCCCGCAACAAAATGGATGCTCGAGATCGGCGCGATGGCGATGCGTACGGAGACAGAGCTTATCCTCAAGAGCCGTCGAGTCGCTCCCACAGTCCTGCTCAAGCATGGCTTCGAGTTCAGCTTCCCCACCTGGCCGGAGGCCGCGGCCAACCTCACCGCTCGCCTCAAGAGGGCTGTCTAATCACCTATCCCGAAGTGTTTTTGCCGTTGCTTTTGCTTTTCTGGTTGTAATTCCGAGCGCAGCGAGCGAACCTGCTGTCTCCCGCTCTTCGTTCGGATCACCCAGAAAATCGTGCTTAGATCCCAAGAGACATGGTTTGTGGTGGCACTCGCAAAAAACGGGAGACAGCAGGTTCACTCGCTACGCTCGGAATGACAACTAGAAAAGCAAAGGCAAAAGCGATGACCTACCGCTCCCGCCGATACCGCACCGTCCCCGGCTCATCGCCTTCGCCCACATAGACCATGCCGCAACGCTCCATCACCTTGATCGACTCCACCTTGCCGCAATAAGCCTGCGCGGTCACAGCCCGTATGCCGTCCTGCTGTAACAACCATTCCACCAGCGCCGACGCAGCCTCGCTGCCAAACCCCCTGCGCTGAAATGAAGGCAGCGTCGAATAGCCGATCTCGACCACCCCATCGGCCTTCGGAAATCCACCCACACACCCGATCAGTCTCCGCCTGCCGTTCTCCATCGGCAGAAGCGTATAGCGTCGCCACCCCAAAGACGAGGGCGATGCCGCTGAGTGCGAAAAGATCGTCGCCAGCACGTAGGTCTCCCACTCGACCGGCGGCCACTCCGGAGTCACCTCCGCATGGATCAGCCCTTCCAGGCTGCTGTCTCGCGCAGCATCCGCCTCGAGCATGGCGGGGGTCATAGCAACCAGCCGCAGCCGCGCCGTCTTCAACTCCGGGACCCCTAGCAGGCTCCGCAGGAGACCGATCATCCCTCGTCCTCTGTATCCGAAGGTCCAAACTCCGAGCCATCGAACTCCGAGGTCCCATTGCGGCTATCCGCCAGCTTGTTATTGCGATGCTGCTTCTCCGCGATCTGCTCCAACTGCCGCCGCCAGTCCAGATCTTCGATGAAGCCGCGCGAGGCGCGCCACTCCTCCTGCACCTTCACAAACAGCTCCAGAAAGACCCGAGTCCCCAGCATCGATTCGATATCTTTGCGTGCGGTAGAACCGATCTTCTTCAGCATCGAGCCCTGGTTGCCGATGATGATCGCCTTCTGGCCGTTGCGCTCCACGAAGATGGCCGCGGCAATCTTCGTCACCGGCAGCTTGCCGTCCTTGGTCTTCTTCAGCGATGCCGGCTCCTCGAAGCGCTCGATCACCACCGCTGCCGCATAGGGAACCTCTTCGCCCGTCAGCAGCAGGATCTTCTCGCGAATCAACTCGGCCACCAGGAAGCGCTCCGGCTGGTCCGTAAGCTGGTCCTTCGGGAAGTAGCGCTGCCCCTCCGGCAGCAGCCTCGCCGATTTATCCAGCAACAGCTCCAACCCATCGTTCTTCTTCGCCGAAATCGGGATCACGTCCGCGAACTCATGCAGCGAGGTCCAGTGCGCGATCAAGGGCAGCAGCGCGCTCTTGGGCAAGGCATCGATCTTGTTCAGCACCAGGATCACCGGGCAGTCGAGCTTCTTCACCAGTTGCAGAGCAAAGTCGTCTTCGGCCTTGGACAGCGCGCGGCGATGCTGGCCCAGGGTACGGATTTTGCGGGCTTCGGCAAACTCTTCGCTCGTCAGCAGCTTTTTGGGTTCGGGCAGACGGTGCGTCACATCGACGATGAACCACACGACATCGCGCGACTCCAGCGCGTCGTGGACCTCCTGCATCATGCGCTTGTCGAGCTGCGTCTCGGGCTTGTGAACTCCGGGAGTATCGACCAGCACGATCTGCGACGCGGGGCGTCCGCCATCGGTCTTGGTCTTCTTGCGTACCGGCAGCTCCAGCACGCCCTGGATGCGCGTGCGTGTGGTCTGCGGCTTGTGGGTGACGATCGCGAGCTTTTGCCCGAGCAGAGCGTTCAACAGCGTCGACTTGCCCGCATTGGGGCGCCCGACGATCGAGATGAATCCGGAGCGAAGTGCCATATCTTTATGATGACACCGATAGTGTGCAATGTCCGATGGACTCTGCGGTCTTTGCCGTTGCTTTTGCCTCTGTCTTTGTTTTTCTGGTTGTCATTCCGACCCCGAGCGCAGTCGAAGGGGAGCGAACCTGCTGTCTCCCGCTCTTCGTTCGTGACGGCTAGAAAACACGCGACCCGAACGAGAAGATACGATTTGCGCACAAACGATAACGCTTGTGGCAACACGAGCAAAAAGCGGGAGGAAGCAGGTTCGCTCGCTACACTCGGAATGACAAGCTAGAAAAGCAATGACGAAAAGCTACTACTCCGGCTCACTAGCCGTCTGCGACCCCGCCAGACAAACCCTCACCCGCTCCACCAGCCGATCCGTCGAGGCAATCACCTCCAGCCGCAACGGCCCATCCTCGACCACCTCGCCCGGCAGCGGAATATGTCCGGCAATCTCGCTCACCAGCCCACCCACTGTCGTCGCCTCATAGTCCGTCAACAACTGCGGCAGCACGTCCTCCGCCGCTGGCTCGTCCTCCGTAGCTCCATCCTCCGAGCTAGCCCGCGACTGCAGGCTCTCCCCGAAGAGCTCCCGCAACCGGCTCACCTCGAAGCTGCCGGAGACCAGAAATGCACCATCCGACTCCTCTACCGGCTCGTCCACCGCTGGGGCATCGTGCTCATCCTCGATATTGCCGACGATGGCCTCCAGCAGATCTTCGATCGTCACCAGCCCGGCAACGCCGCCGTACTCGTCGATCACGATGCCCATATGCTGCTTCTGCCCCTGCATCTCGCGGAGCAGTTCGTTCACCTTCTTGCTCTCCGGCACAAACTCCGCCGGACGCTGCAATTCAGCCACCTTGCGCTCTTCCGCCTCGCTGTCCTTCACGCCGAGCAGATCGCGCGCAAAGGCAATGCCTGTGATCTCGTCGATCGAACCGGCATAGACAGGCACTCGCGAAAACCCGTGCTCGTTGACCTGGGCCGTGAACTCTTCGAGAGACATCGTTCCCGGCACGGCAAACATCTCCGGCCGTGGCGTCATCACCTCGCGCACCACCTTGTCGCCAAACTCCACGACGCTGCGCACCAGCTCCCGGTCCTCTTCATCCAGCACACCCTCTTCTTCACCGGCCTCGAGCAGGGCATCCATCGCCTCGCTGGCATGCTCCTCCACCTCGACCTCCGGCTCGGCCAGGCCTGCGATTGAGAGCAGCAGGCCGATCATCAGCGTCACCGGCAATACGAGATAGAAGAGCGCCTGCACAATCGGGGTAATGGGCGCTACCCACTCTCCTCGCGTGCGGGTAAAGAAGAGCTGCGGCAGAAGGCGGTCGAAGAAGAGCAGCACCAGGACCAGCTCAAAGACCGCGCGAGAGATCTCCACCAGGCTATGTCCACCGGCACTTCCATGCAGGCGCATCGCCAGCAGAAAGGCCAGGGCACCCAGCGCAATCTGGCGCAGCACAGAGGCCGACATCGCCGCCGACTCCCGCCCCAGCAGCAGCTTTGGCTCTACGTTGTTTTCCCAGGCGTCGATGTTCTCGGCATACTCACGCGAGAGAAACTTGCCCATCTCAAAATAAATGCGGTCGATATAAGCCGAGAGCGCCAGCAGGCAGAGCAACCCGAAGATCGAAGCACCGAAGATCCAGTTCATGCGGACACCTTCTTCGCAGACGCCTTCTTACCTTTGCTTTTCTTCTTGTCACTCGCCCTGAGCGTAGTCGAATGGGAGGGAATCTGCTTTGGCTTCCGCTCAGGCACGACCACAGCCTCTACCCGCGCAATCAACCCATTCCGCAGCCGCAACTGCGTCCGCAGCTCCGTCTCACGCGCTGCCATCTCACCCTCATCGACCTCATGGTCCATGCCATACAGATGCAGCAACCCATGCAGAAGCAGCACCCGCACCTCGTCGCGTAGCGTGTGCCCCTGCTCCTGGGCCTGCTTCAACGCGGTATCCAACGAGATCGCCAGATCCCCGGCAAGCTCCCCTTCCAGCTCCGGAGGAGCAGGAAAGCTCAACACATCGGTCGCCTTGTCCTTGCCGCGAAACTCACGATTGAGGCGGCGCAGCGTACGGTCGTCCGCCAGCAGGATCTCGACTTCGCCACGCAGACCGACCGCAGCCTGGGCTGTCCGTACAAATCGTCCCAGACCGGCCCGGGAAAGCCCCAGCTCACCCCAGGGGTCCGCGCTGGCTTCCAGTCTTCGTGGAGGTTCTAGTGTGATCATGCGTGGTCTGATGCTATCGCAAGCAAGGGATTAGGGCACAGGGATCAGGGATTAGAAAGCCTACTAATCCCTAATCCCTGTGCCCTAATCCCTGCTAAATCCCCTGCTACTGCGGCTTCAACGCCACCTTCCGCGTCTCTTCCACCGGCAACGCCAACGGCGTACCGTCGATCGCCAGCGGCAACTGCTCGGCCCGTCCATAGCTGTCATACGCCCGGACGATCCGCTGCACCAACTGGTGACGCACGACATCGACATCCTCGAAGTGGCAGAACTTGATGCCCTCCACCCCATCGAGCACATGCAATGCCTCGAACAGACCGCTCTTCTTCGGGTTCGGCAGATCGATCTGGGTAAGATCGCCGGTGATGACCGCCTTCGACGAATTGCCCAGGCGGGTCAGGAACATCTTCATCTGTTCGTTGGTCGTGTTCTGCGCCTCGTCCATGATGATGAAGGCTTCGTTCAGCGTCCGTCCGCGCATGAACGCCAGCGGAGCCACCTCGATCACATTGGTCTCGAGCATCTTGTCGACCTTCGCCGGGTCGAGTAGATCGTAGAGCGCGTCATAGAGCGGCCGCAGGTACGGATCGACCTTCTCCTGAAGCGAACCGGGCAGAAAGCCCAGCCGCTCGCCGGCTTCGACCGCCGGACGCACCAGCACGATACGCGAGACCTTCTTCGCCAGCAGCGCGCTAACCGCCATGGCTACAGCAAGATAGGTCTTTCCAGTACCCGCCGGGCCCAGGCCGAAGACCATGTCGTTGCTCTCGATGGCTTCGACATATTTGCGCTGGTTCGGCGATCGCGGCTGCACCATGCGTTTGACGCCCGCAGAGCGCTGCTTGCCGCTTTCCACCAGTCCGCGCAGGTTCACGGTGGGGTCAGAGACCACCATCTTCAATAATGCGTTCAGCTCCCCGTTATGGGGATGTACTCCTAGTTTTCGCAAGTGCTCAAAATCGGTGAAGATGCCTTCGACGCGCGCGACGGCCGCGGCATCTCCCAGCACCTGAATCGAATCCGATCGTAAATCGATCTGGACGTTCAGCCCATCTTCCATCAGACGAAGGTTCTCGTCGCGCGTGCCATACAGCGGCTCGATTCCGGGAGTGAGATGCAGCGATTTTTTTACCAAGCGAGGATCTGACCTCCGTCAGGAAGTACCTTGAGATAGGTTATGAGGGGGATGTTACGGACCGGTTGTCGAACAGCCAGTTTGGCCGAACTCTCGTGGGGATGTTCCGCCGCGAGCTGTGCTTCTACCGGATTGGCTAGGGTTGCCAATAGAGTAACGATGTTGGCGAAAGCGTAACCCCGCTGCCTTACCCGAGTCAAGGTAGACTGTGCAAAAGCGAACCTGGCTGGCTTCCTCAATCTACCCGGGAAAGATCGCAGACCGGCTTCCTTCGCGGTCTTTGCAGTAATCTGCTTCGGGTACTCGAAGTATCATTGACCTAGCCCGGAAAAACCCATAAAATCAGAAGTTGCAGAGGGACGCGGCAGGACTGTGTGCCCACCAGCCTCCGGCCTGCATCCCATTTCCCGCACAGCTCGGGTCACAGAAAAGAGTTTTTAGTATGGCAAATCATGTCTCATCTCTGAAGCGCGCTCGTCAGACCCTCACCAAGACGGCCATCAACCGCGCCAACAAGTCCAAGCTCCGCGGCACCCTTCGCGCCATGCGCGAAGCGATCGCTGGCGGCGACCACAAGTCGGCCACCGAAGCTTACCGCTCGACCGCGTCGATCCTCGACAAGAGCGTCCAGAAGGGCATCCTGCACAAGAACACCGCCAGCCGCTACAAGGGCCGTCTCAACGCCCGCGTCAAGGCACTCGTCGTCAAGACTGCTTAATACCATTCAAATTTGAAGAACAGGCCAGCCTCGCGCTGGCCTGTTCTGTTTGCTCTGGCGTTGCGTGTCTTTCGTCCTTGCTGCTGCTTGTCCTACCGCGGTGACTTGTCCACAAACTCCGCCTTCTCCCCCGGATTAAGCAGCGTCGGCGGCTTTCGCGGAACAGCCCCCTCTTTCACCACCGGAGCCTCAGGCACCGCAGCCTCCTCCGTATTCACAGCCAGAGGCCCCGCCACAACCTCCTCCTCCGGCACGGCTTCTTTCGTCTCAGCCACCGCCAGCCCGCTAAGATCGACAGGCCCCTCCCTGGATGGTGGCACCGCCTTTTGCAGCTCTGCCAGATCGGCCCGGTCACCGGCACTCAACTCCGGCAGGCGATAGACCTCGATAGCCCCCTTCCGGACCACGACCGCTCTCATCCCGTCTGCTGAAAGATCGAAGTTCTCCGAAGTCCGAAGCACCGGAGAACAGTTCACCTTCAGCAGCAGATCGCCGGTCTGCGTCTGGTACACGCGAACCTCCTGGGACTGCACATTGTCCTGATCGGTCGTCAGGATGTCCGTCGCTACAGAGGCATTCGTGCGGCTTACCGCGAAACGCCCAGCGGCTGGAGCGAAGGCGAAGACCGGCTGCACCGTGAAGCTGTCCAGGGGCTCCTGCCACATCTCATGGGAGTTGAAATCAAACGCCATCAGTATGGTCCGGTCCACGCTTCCACGACAGCTCAGGGCCACTAACTGGGTGGGGCTCACCAACCGGAGGCCGGGAGGGCAACTGCTGTCGATGGGTGCCAGCTTGATCGTCTTTCCGCCAAAGGGCTCAAACGCAACCGACCATCGAGTGCCCTGCCCCATATCGTTTGACCGGAGATAGCCGTCGGCACTCATCGGCAGGTTAATCGTTGAGGCCGAGCGCGCCGACCCCACAACGGAGCTCGCCAGAGGAGAACCATCCGAGCCCCCACCGGCAATGCGGTAGAAGTCGAGAGCGACCATCGAAGACGACGAAGCATCGCCAAGCGAGACCGTAGTCGCACCAGAGTTCTTCGCAGCCTTTGTCTCAACCGTTACCAGCCGGTTATCCGGCGAAACCACCACCGCTTCAACCTGGCCGGAGCGATGCGGAAACGGCCTGCGCACAAAAGGCTGGCCGGACTTCAGGTTCACCATCGGCGTAAAGGTCCACAGTGCATTGCCCTCACGCAGCAGAAAGCGCCCTCCCCCCAGATTCCACAGGTAGCGGCCATGGTCATGGAGATGCCACTCCGTCCGGGCAAGCACCTTGCCGGAGGGCAGCTCCACCAGAAGAGCGGCAACCATGCGATCGTCATGATCCGGCGGATCACCCGGCAGTCGCGGCACCAGGCAGCGCAAGCTGAAGGTCACCAGCAGATGCTCGCTGTCGGCAAAGTGCACCGTCAGCAGGGAGACTCCGGCATTCAGGAAGTTGGGAGAAGTCCCTGGAAAACCCAGATCTTCGAGGGAGAATCGAGCTTCGGGAGGGGCCTGATGGGAGGGTTCAAACGCCAGCGTCTGCAGCGGCGCCGCAAACGCGGCAGCCAGCGGCAGAAGGTATAGAAACCTTCGCCAGGCTCCATCGCAACGCAGTCTCTTTGGCAGGGGAACCAGCATCGACGACTCCGCGTACATGTACTCTTGCACAAACGGCTAGCGCGGTGTCCATTGTAAACCGAAGCCTGACGTCTGCTCACTCTCCAAAAGAACAGGAGAGGAGCGCAAAATTCCTTTAGGGAGTTCCACCCATGAACTACAAGTCCCTGCGCATGGCGGCAATCAGTCCGCTGGCGACAGCCGCGCTCTCGGCCGCATTCCTTCTTGCCACCTGTCCTTCGCCACTCACCGCGCAGAGCCCTGCAAAGGCCGACGCTCCCCCTGAGACCCACTACGTCCCCGCGCCCGCCTTCGACACCTCTTCCATCGACCCGAAGGCCGACCCCTGCAATGACTTCTACAAGTACGCCTGCGGCAACTTCGCGGCCAACCACCCCATCCCCTCCGACCAGACCGGCGTCGACCAGTTCTACCTGCTCTACAACGTCAACACACAGGAGCTGAACGGCATCCTGAAGAAGTACACCGCGGCCGATCCCTCGCGCACCCCGAACGAGCAGAAGATCGGCGACTACTACGCCGCCTGCATGAACACCGACCTGATCGAGCAGCGGGGCCTGGCACCAATCCAGCCGCTGCTGGACGCAATCAACAAAGTAAGCCGACCCGGCCTGGCCTACTTCGCAGGCGAGTTGCAGCGCTATGGCGTGAACGTCTTCTTCGGCTTCGGCGAGCTCCAGGACTTCAAGGACTCCACCAAGCAGGTTGCCTTCATCGATCAGGGCGGCCTCGGCCTGCCTGAACGCGATTACTACACACGCACCGGCGACAAGGACAAGACGCTCCGCGACCAGTACGTCGCCCACATCACCAAGGTGCTCACCTTTGCCGGTGAAACCCCGCAGCAGGCAGCCGTAGATGCAAAAAACATCCTCGCCTTCGAGACCACACTCGCAGAGGCCTCGATGACCAACACCGAGCGCCGCGATCCCGAGGCGATCTACCATCCGCAAACGATGGCAGCCTTCGAAGCCAGCATCGGCAACGTCCCCTTCGCTCCCTTCTTCGAGGCCATCCACTCCCCCCACATCGACTCCCTCGTCAACGGCAACCCGGCCTTCTTTCCCAAGATGATCGAAGCTGTTCACAGCGCCGACATGCAGACGCTGCGTGCCTACCTCCGCTTCCACGTTGTGGACGAGGCCGCCTCCAACCTGCCCAAGCGCTTCGATGACGAGCGCTTCGACTTCTACGGACGCAAGCTCAGCGGCCAGCCCGAACAGCGTCCCCGCTGGAAGCGCTGCTCCGCTGCCGTTGACGGCTCTCTCGGCGAAGCCCTCGGCCAGGTCTACGTCTCGCAGTACTTCGCCGGCGACAGCAAAGCCAAGACACTTGAGATGGTCCACGACATCGAGAGCGCCATGAACAACGATCTCGACACGCTGGACTGGATGAGCCCCCAGACCAAGGTTCGCGCGAAAGAGAAGCTGCACGCCGTCGCCGACAAGATCGGCTACCCCGAGCACTGGCGTGATTACTCGAAGCTCAACGTCGCTCCCGACGATGCCTTCGGCAACTCACAGCGCGCTACCGCCTTCGAGAATGACCGCGAACTGGCCAAGATCGGCCAGCCTGTCGACAAACTCGAGTGGGGCATGACACCGCCGACCGTCAACGCCTACTACGACCCCAGCATGAACAACATCAACTTCCCCGCCGGCATCCTGCAGCCCGCGTTCTATGACGCCAAGGCGGATGTCGCCGTGAACTACGGTCATATCGGCGCCGTCATCGGCCACGAGCTGACACACGGCTTCGACGACCAGGGCCGGAAGTTCGACGCCACGGGTAACTTGACCGACTGGTGGACGGCTGACGACGCCAAGAAGTTTGAGTCTCGTGCCGGTTGCCTGGTCAACGAGTACGGCAGCTTCACCGCCGTCGGTGATGTCAAGGTCAACGGCAAGCTCACCTTGGGCGAAAACACCGCGGACAACGGCGGCCTGGTACTGGCGTACATGGCCTATGTGGCTCGCGCGAAGCAGGACGGGCTGGACATCAACAAGAAGATCGACGGCTATACCGGGCCGCAGCGCTTCTACATCGCGTTCGCACAGAACTGGTGCGAGAATGCTCGTCCCGAGCAGGTTCGTCAGCAGGTGCTCACCGACGGACACTCACCGGACCACTTCCGCGCCAACGGAGCCATCGTCAACCAACCCGGATTTGGTCCGGCATTCGGCTGCAAGAAGGCCTCACCCATGGTTCCAACCGACGCCTGCCGAATCTGGTAAGAAAAACAGAGTGTAGAGCTTAGAGCGTAGAGGATAGAAAAGGCGTGGTTTTCTCTACGCTCTATCCTCTACGCTCTATCCTCTGCTTCTCATGCGAAAGTAGATTGTGCCCCGTCTCGCCCCCAATCGCTCTCTTGGCTTCGCCGCCTGTGCCCTTGCAAGTACCTTCTGGGGTTGTGGATTCTTCTTCGGTAAGATCGCTCTCGCCGAGATGAACGTGGGCTCGATGGTGTTTTATCGCTTCCTGTTTGGCACGCTCGGCCTGCTGCCGCTGCTGATCACGCACCGTCCCAGCCTCAACGCCTCCGAGTGGCGCATGCTGCTGATCTGCACCTTTCTCGGTGTGCCGCTGCAGTTCCTGACGCAGTTCCGCGGCCTCTCGCTGACCACCGTCTCCCATGCCTCGCTGATGGTCGGCACCATGCCCGTGATCCTCGCCGTCGGCGCGGTGTTCTTCACGCACGAACGCCTGCACAAACTCGGCTGGGTGGCTCTTATCCTCTCGACCGCAGGAGCTGCGCTGATCGCTCTCGGAGGACACCACAACACCGCTACCGGCGGTCCGACCCTCACCGGCGACCTGCTCGTCGTGGCCTCGATGTTCATTGCGCTCTTCTGGATTCTGCTCAATAAGAACCTGGTCGAACGGCATAGCCCCATCATGATCACCACCTATGGCCTGGTCCTGGGAACGGCGATGCTGGCGGTCTACGTCCCCTTTGCGTACGGCCTGCCGCCTGTCCATGGAATCTCGCTGAAGGCCTGGGCCGCGCTGGCGGCGAGCGGCGTTCTCTGCACCGCGATCACCACGCTGCTCTGGAACTGGGGGATGACACAGGTTCCCGCCTCACAGGCCGGTGTGCTGCTCAACATGGAACCCCTGATGGGTTCGCTGCTCGGCGTCTTCATCCTGCATGAGCATCTGGGGCCATCCGCGTTCGTCGGCGGAGCCATGATCGTCGGCGCGGCGATTGCGCTGACCACGCTCTCGCCCCCACCCAGACTTGAGCCGCTTTGAGTTCTTTGCACAAAAGCACAGGGGTCTTTGCTACTATGCTGCGGTAACCTTGCGCCCCTAAATTCAATACCGATCGGAGAATCCTCATGTTGAAATTGCGATTTGCTCTTCCCGCACTCGCTGCTGCGCTCTTCTGCTGTCACGTATCCCTCGCCCAGGCCCCCGCCGGCGCACCTGCCGGATCGACCGGCCAATGCAAGGACGGCACCTACTCCACAGCCGCCACCAAAGCCGGCGCCTGCCGCGGCCACAAAGGCGTGCAGCAGTGGTTCACCGCCTCTGCGGCAACTCCAGCCAAGCCTGCGGCCGCCCCTGCCAAGTCCACTCCGGCACCCGCACCTGCAGCAGCCCCCCAGTCTTCCACCACCATGATGATGGCCCCGGCGCCCTCTTCGAAGCCCGCGAAGTCCATGCCAGCTCCCTCAGCAACAGCAGCTCCCGGCGGCGGCCCCAACATGGTCTGGGTCAACACGGCGAGCAACGTCTACCACTGCCCCAGCGACCGCTACTACGGCAAGACCAAGGCCGGTAAGTACATGACCGAAGCCGACGCCAAAGCCGCAGGCGCTCACGGACAAAAAGGCGAGACCTGCTTCAAATAGCCCTTGTTCGATAACAAACGGCCCCTCGGTGGGGCCGTTTGTTTTGCCCTTGTTTGCCTCTGCTGTTGTTTGTTTTTCGTCGTCATCCTGAGCCGCAGGCGAAGGACCCCCGCATTTTGCAGTGGCACCCATGTAAGTGCTGCCCCCTCGCTACACTTGACCCATGCCGATCGTACAAATCACAGGATTCCGTTCCGCGCTCCTTCGGACGCACTGGGGTAGAGGCCTGCGTGCCGGTCTCGCGGTCGGCGGCGCCATGCTGGTCTGCTATCTTCTCGGCAAACCCATGGGATGGGCCGCGCTGGGCGGTCTTCAAGTCATCATGGCCGATAACGGCGGCCCCTATCGCTCTCGCCTGGCCAACATCGTAACCGTACTGCTGGGAGGCTCGATTGCAGTCGCCCTCGGCGTGATCGCAGGCGTCAACCTGCCCGTTGCCGTCGTGGTCAGCCTTCTCTTTTGCTTTGTCGCCACACTGGCTCGCGTGCTTTCGCAGCCTCTGGCCTCGTCCAGCGTTACCATCCTGGTCGCCTACATCGTCGCGTTTGGCAGCTCGCAACATACGTTCTCCTATGGCCTGACCAGCACGGGCTATTTCGTCTTCGGAGGCCTGTGGGCCTCGTTACTCGCTCTGCTGCTCTGGCCGGCTGACCCGTTTCGTCCGGCGCGCAACGCCGTCGCCGATGTCTACTTCACCCTCAGCGAGTTCATACGCGCTCTCCCCGCAGCCCATACCGCGGAAGGCCAACCGCACTTCCATGAAGTTCTGGCACGCCTCCGCCTTCGCATCGAAGAGGCCCAACTGGCACTGGCCGCCACGCCGGCCCGCATGACCTCACGCACTATCCGCGCGCGCAATCTCTCCGTCCTGAACGAGAGCGCCGACCTGCTGACGGCCCGCATCATGCGGTTTGCCGAACTCGGTTCCAGGTCGGCGGACGGCAACCACCTCACCGCGGATGCTCCCCTGCATCTCCCCGAGATCACCACCTGGCTGCTGACCTCGCTCGCTCCCATCGAGTCCGCACTACGCCAGCGCCCCGTCGATCACGAAGCAGCCTTCGCGCCGGAAGGCTCGCTTTCGGTAGAGCTGCATCGAACCTTCGCGCGTCTGAAAACCGCTGTTGGCGACACCTCAACCTCCGATTCCAGGACACACCTCGTCTCGGCATTGCTCGATTCTCTGCTCATCTTTGAAGTCACCTATGAGGCCGTTCGAGCGATCTGGTCCGGCGTCGAGCCGCGCAGCCGCGAGGCCGCAAGGCTGCGTAACTCCGGCCTCGAAGACGTCGCCACAAAGGTCTCTGCGCCCATGCTCTGGACCGAGACGCTCCGCGCCAACCTCACCCTGCGCTCCATCATGTTTCGTCATGCGCTGCGCCTCTCAACCGTAGTAGCCATTGACGTCCTGTTGATTCACTTCACGAGAATTCAGCATGGCTACTGGCTCGCGATGACCTCCATCATCGTGCTCCAGCCCTACGCGGGCGAGACCGTGCGCCGATCGGGCGAGCGCACGATCGGAACCGTCGCCGGGGCCGCGGTCGCGTCACTGCTGGCAGCCGTCATCTACGGCCAGGCCGGACTGCTCGTAGCCATTACCGTCGGGTCGATCCTCGCCGTGGCCTTCTACGCGGTCGACTACGCCTGGTACTGCTTCTTTCTCACCCCGACGGTCGTACTCATGACGCTTCCGCACCTGCGCGACTGGCACTTTGCCGCCGTGCGCCTGGAGATGACCGGCCTAGGTGCGCTGGTCTCCGTCCTGGCCATGCTGCTGCTCTGGCCGGAGCGCGAGAGCCTGCAGCTTCCCAGCCTGCTCGCTCGGGGCGCCGCCGCGGATGCCACGTACCTGCGCGCCATGCTCAATTTTTGGCAGAAGACGGACAATGACTCTGTCGATGCCAGGATCGCCGCTGAGCGATCGCTGCTGGCCCCGGCACGCCGTCTCTGCGGCCTGACCGTCAACGATGCCGAAGAGACGCTCGACCACGCACTGCTCGAACACTCCATCCCACTCAATCCGGCCAAGGCCCGCACCGAGATCCTCAACCGCGCCGCGCTCACCTTCACCACCTACCTGCGCCGTCTCACCCAGACCATCACGACGCTGGCGGCCATCGGCTACGGCGGTGAAGAAGAGACCAGCCGCCTCATCGCACGCTTCGCGGAACGACTCGACGCCGTCTCCCGCGCGCTCGAACAGCACGAATCCTTCGTCGCAGTCGAGGCTGCCAACGATTCAGCACCCACGCTGCAGGACTCGTTTTCAGGACAGCAGCTCCGCCGCCTTGAACGTCAGGTTTCTGTGCTTGAGCGCACCGCCAGCGAACTCGCCGCGATTAAACTGGGGTAATAATCCCACCGACCGGCAAGGATGTAGGCAGAGATCCGGGGCGGCGCAGATGCATCGCCTCCGCCACCACATCGGTGTACTTCAGGCCAGCGCCGGTGTTGAACAGAACGACCCGCTCGCCGGGCTTGATCTCACCACTTGCCAGCAGCGTGTCATAAGCCACCGTCGCCGCTGCGCCTTCGGGCGAAAGAAACAGCCCCTCGTGCTTTGCCCAGTCGAGAATCGAGGCGAGGATCGCGGCATCATCCGAGGCCACCACGCTTCCGCCAGAAGCACGCACGATGTCGAGGATCAGCCGGTCGCCATAGGGCTTCGGCACGCGCAGACCGGCGGCAAAGGTCTCGGCGTTGGCGAAGAACTCGCTCGCGCTGTTGCCCGCGTCATAGGCCTTTGCCATCGGGGCGCAGCCCGAAGCCTGCAGCGCGTACATGCGCGGACGCTTTCCGCTCACCCAGCCAAGCTGCTCCATCTCCTCGAACGCCTTCCACATGCCGATGAGCCCAACCCCGCCGCCCGTCGGATAGAACACCGCGTCGGGATACTCCCAGCCAAGCTGTTCGACGAGCTCATAGCCCATCGTCTTCTTGCCTTCCACGCGGAACGGCTCCTTAAGCGTCGAGATATCGAACCAGACATCCTCCGCCGCCACACCGCTCTCACGCTGCTGCTTGATGCGTTCGCCCACTATACGCGCGCAGTCGGAGATCAACCCATCGACCATCGTCACGTCCGAGCCGTAGAGCACGCCTTCGAGATAGTTGGCGAACGGCACATCCTTAGGCATGAAGATATGCGCGGCGATCTGCCCCGCAGCCGCATAAGCCGCAAGAGCCCCGGCCGCATTGCCCGCCGAAGGCACCGCGAGATGCCGCAGGCCATAGTGCTTCGCCATCGTCACGGCCATCGCCAGGCCGCGGGCCTTGAAGGTTCCGGTAGGGTTCGCTCCCTCTTCCTTGACGAAGAGGCCCGGATAGCGCCGACTATGAACCATCGGCGTCCAGCCCTCGCCAAGCGTCACCGGCGCTGCATCCGGCAGGACATCCGCGTAGCGCCACATCCCCAGACTCGCAGGCGAGGCCGCGGCCAGCTCAGCCGCATGTTCGCGGCGGGCAGTCTTCTGCAGCGCGTCCATGTCATAGCGAACGTAGAGAGACCCGGCATCGATGGGACAAAGGGTCTGGGGGGTATCGGCAGGAAGACGGTGGAAGCAGAGAGCGCACTCGAGGTAAGCAATGGCAGGCATCTCTTAGATGTTAGCCGACGACTGTAGAAGCTTGTACTGCCTCCTTTGCTTTTTGCTCTTGCCTTTCTGGCTTGTCATTCCGAGCGCAGCGAGCGAATCTGCTTCCTCCCGCTCTTTGCTCGTATCACCAGGAAGCGTGTGGGGAGAACTAGAAGGGGACGGAATACTGTGGCGGCACTTGCGAAAAACGGGAGAAAGCAGATTCGCTCGCTGCGCTCGGAATGACAAGCCAGAAAGGCAAGAACAACGGCAAAAGCCGAAACTTCACCATCTCGGCCACGCATCTCATCTAACCTTAGAAAGATGCTCGTACCCTACTCACCTCCCAAACTCATCGCCATCGACATGGACGGAACCCTGCTCGGCTCCAACGGCCGTGTCAGCGAGCGCAATCTCGCCGCGCTCCGCAGCGCCGAAGCCGCCGGCGTCGAGATCGTCATAGCGACCGGCCGCCGGCATGCCTTCGCCATGCGCGTCCTGCGTGAACTGAACCTCCGGCGCACAAGCGCCCTCGTCAGCTCCAACGGCACAGTCATTCGCACCATCGGCTCGGCGGAACTGCTGCACCGCAGCCACATCCCTCTCTCCACGGCGCTCTGGCTCTGCGAGCACGTTGCAGAGTTCCGCAGCACTCTCGTGCTCACCTTCGACACCGTAGGCGAAGACGGCGATGACTCCCGTGGCGCTCTCGTCGTCGAAGAGACCAGCGGCCTGTATGCCAACATGGACCGCTGGATGCAGAGCAACGAACCCTATATCGCGCACGTCCCCTCGTTTGAGGAAGCCCTCCGGGGCGACCCGCCCACCCAGATGATGCTGTGCGGCCCCATCGCCCACATGCGCCGGGCCGAGGCCCTGCTGGCGGAGCATCCGCTCGTAACCCCTATCGGAGCCGATAGCCGGCCTGACGCTGAGATCGCCCTGCACCGCACCGAGTACCCAGACCACGACCTCTGCATCATCGACATCCTGCCCGCAGGCTGCTCGAAAGCCTCGGCGCTGGAGCACCTGGCCGAGCTGCGCGGAATCTCCATGCAGAACGTCCTCGCCATCGGCGACAACTGGAACGACGTGCCCATGCTCGACCACGCCGGTCAAGCCGTGCTGATGTCTAACGCTCCCGAAGATCTGAAGCAGATTGCCGGAGAACGAGGCTGGACGATCGGCCCCTCGAACGACGAAGACGGGGTCGCGGTGGCCATCGAAGCCGCCCTGGAGATTACATCCACCCTTAATGCTACCGAAAAGCCTCTAATGGTAGTCTGAATCCTCAGTGTTCTCCCGCTTTCCAAGCCGTCACTGCATCGCCCTGGCGAGCCTTGTCGCCATGGCCTGCCCCGCCGCACACGCGTTCGAGCACATCACGCTCCGCAACGGCTTCTCCGTCGACTGCGTACGCCATGAGGCCGTAGGCGATCGTACGCGGCTGTATACCGGAGACACCAACTACCAGGAACTCGCGTCGGCTGAGATCGCCAGCATCGAGACGCTGCCCGATCCGCCCAAGCCACCTCCACCCGCCCCTGCTCCAGCCGCGCATGCCGACCTTACTGCAACCCCCACCCTGGCCCAGTTGCGCGAGATGCTGGCCCACGCCGGCGCCGAGCACGATATCGATGTCGACCTGCTGGCCAGCGTCATCAAGACCGAGAGCAACTTCCAGGTCAACGCCGTCTCCCGCGCCGGAGCCCGGGGCCTGATGCAGTTGATGCCCTCCACCGCCCACGATCTCGGCGTGCAGGACGTCACCCGCGCCGACCAGAACATCGCCGGCGGCACAGCCTACCTGGACTCGCTGCTGAAGCTCTACAAGGACAACCTCGCGCTGGCACTCGCCGCTTACAACGCAGGCCCCGCCGCAGTCGCGAAGTATCACGGCGTCCCGCCCTATCGCGAGACTCGCGCTTACGTCTCGCGCGTCATCCGGGAGTTCAATCGCCGCAAGACCGCGCAATTGACGACCACTAACGTCGCATCGCGTTGAAGCTCCTGTAGCCTTACCGCATGCCAGCGAACTCGGGCCAACATAAAAACCGGCTAATCCCATGGATCGTCGCCATCCTTGCGGTGGCCGTACTCGCATGGCTGCTCCACAACCGCATCACCTTCGACTGGGCCACCCTCGGGCGGCAACTGCGATCCGTCTCTCTCGGATACGTATTCACAGGCGTTGCCCTGCTCTACCTCGGCTACGGGCTTCGCAGTTGGCGATGGGCCATTCTCCTGACACCCGTCCAGCGCGTCCGCCCGATGGAACTGCTCGGCCCCCAGCTCATCGGCTTTACCGCCGTCATGCTCATCGGCAGAATCGCCGACCTGGTCCGTCCCTACCTCATTGCCCGCCGCCTGGGTCTCCCGGTCGCCACACAGCTTGCGATCTACTCCGTGGAGCGAGCCTTCGACGTCGGGGCCGCCGCAGTTCTCTTCTCCTTTACGCTCGCGGTCGCACCACATAATCTCCCGCACCACGTGCTCTACGTTCAAGCAGGAGCACTCTCACTCGCCGCCACATTCGCCCTCGTCGCGTTTGCCGTCTCCCTGCGTTTTGCCGGAACTACTGTCGCCGAGCTCATCCGCCGTCTGATTACACCGCTCTCCGCCGATCTTGCGAATCGCGTCAATGACCGCATCGTCGACTTCTGCAAAGGCCTCCACATCCTCTCCACCTGGAGAGAGTTCTTCACGGCCTCTGCGATCTCTCTGCTGATGTGGCTCGGCATCGCATGCGGCTACCTGCTGTCGGCACGCTCCTTCACCACCGAGCCAACCCTGTCTCACTTCAGCTTTACGGCCACGATGCTTATCGTCGCAGCCAGCCTGGGCGGCTCTATGCTGCAGCTGCCGATCCTTGGCTGGTTTACGCAGACCGGCGTCCTCGCCACGGCGTTGCACGGCTTTTTCAACGTTCCCTGGGAGACCGCGACAGCCTGCGGCGCGGTCATGCTCTTCGTCACCACTCTCGACATCCTTCCAATCGGGCTGATCGCCGCACGGCTGCAGGGCATTACCCTGCGGGAGGCCGTCGCCGAAAGCGGAGCAAAACAGCATAATCTGTCGTAACCCGGCAAAACTGTGATTTCCGTTCATAGGCAGCGAGCGAAAGATCGCAATTGAAAGGGTTTAGCGGCAACACTGATAAAATCCGATTGACATGAAATGCCCGTATTGCGCCTTCACTCAAGACAAGGTCATCGACTCACGCGAGAGCAAAGACGCGAACTCCATCCGGCGGCGGCGGGAATGCGAACGTTGCAACAAGCGTTTCACCACCTACGAACGCCTCGATGAAATCCCCTACATGGTCGTAAAAAAAGACGGCCGACGCGAAAACTTCGACCGCCAGAAGGTCCTCACCGGCCTGCTGCACTCCTGCCAGAAACGAAAGGTCTCTGTCACGCAGATGCAGGAGATCGTGGACGCTGTCGAAGCCTTCGTCATCGACTCTCCGGAGCGCGAACGCACCACCGCGTCCGTCGGCGAGCTCATCATGGCGCGCCTGAAGGACATCGACACCGTCGCCTACATCCGTTTTGCCAGCGTCTATCGCGACTTCAAAGATGTTCGCGAGTTCAAGCAGGAGCTCGAAGAGCTGCTCGGCGGCAAAGACCCTAAATCCAAGCGGCTCGCCTCGCGCTAGCCTCCCCCTCATCTCTAACACGAAGGAAGAACCTTGCCCGACTTTACCCGCACGCACAAGATCACGCTCATCCCCGGGGACGGAATCGGCCCGGAAGTCACCGCCGCCACCGTCAACATCCTCGAAGCCGCCGGCAAGCAGACCGGCTGCAGCTTCGACTGGCACAACTATGATGCCGGTGCAGACGCCTACGCCAAGACCGGCGAGTACATCCCCAAGGCACTCTACAAGTCGATCGAGCAGAACCGCGTTGCCCTCAAAGGGCCGGTCACCACGCCCATCGGCGGTGGCTTCTCGTCGATCAACGTAACGCTGCGCAAGAAGTTCGACCTGTACGCGAACTTCCGCCCCGTCAAGAGCCTCCCCGGTCTGAAGTCCAACTACCCGGACATCGACCTCGTCATCTTCCGCGAGAACACCGAGGATCTGTACGCCGGCCTCGAAGTGATGATCAATCCCGACATCGCACAGTCGATGAAGATCATCACCCGCAAGGGCTCGACCCGCATCGCGAAGTCGGCCTTCGACTACGCGAAGAAGCATGGCCGCAAGAAGATCCACGCCATCCACAAAGCCAACATCATGAAGCTCTCGGACGGCCTCTTTATCAAGTGCTGTAAGGAAGTCTCCGAAGAGTTCCCCGACGTCACCTACGCCGAGCACATCGTCGACAACACCTGCATGCAGCTGGTGCTGAACCCCTACCAGTACGACATCATACTGACGGAGAACCTCTACGGCGACATCCTCTCGGACCTCTGCTCGGCCTTCGTCGGCGGCCTGGGACTGGTTCCGGGCGCCAATCTCGGCGCAGAGTGCGCGATCTTCGAGGCCGTTCACGGCTCCGCTCCGGACATCGCCGGACAGGACAAGGCCAACCCGACAGCGCTGCTGCAGTCTGCCGTGTTGATGCTGCATCACATCGACGAAGCAGCCACCGCGGACAAGATTCAGGCTGCGCTGGAGAAGGTCTACGCCGCAGGCAAGACACTGACCCGCGATGTCGGCGGCAAGTCCGGCACACGCGCTTTTGGCGAGGCTATTATCGCCGCGTTGTAGTTTTGTTCCTGCATTTGCTTTTCTGGTTTGTCATTCCGAGCGGAGCGAGCGAACCTGCTTCCTCCCGTTTTTCGCCAGTGCTGCCATAAACGCTATGCGGCAGCACTGGCCCTGTTCCAACTCAAATGTTTTTTGGGCGGTACGAGCAAAGAACGGGAGACAACAGGTTCACTCGCTGCGCTCGGAATGACAACCAGAAAAGCAACAGCAACAACCAGAAAAGCAACAGCAACAACCAGAAAAGCAACGGCAAGACAAGCAACACCAGCCTCCCAATCACCATCACCGCATCCTCAAAGGACTACCGTGACTCTCCGCTCGACATCGCTCCTCCTCCTCGCCGCCCTCACCCTCACCGGCTGCAAGCACGACGCTGCCCCGAAGGCCACCGAGACCGCACAGTCGAGCCCGGTGCCGGCGGTCGATCCCGCCACCACCGGCACCGTCACAGGGGTCGTGCACTTCGACGGCAAAGCCCCTGCCCGCATTCCCATCGACATGTCGATGGACCCGGCCTGCGCGTTCTCCAAGGACCCCAACCTCAGCGAGCAGTTCGTCGCCACCGACGGCAAGCTGGCCAACGTGTACATCTACATCAAGTCGGGTATTGCGCCTTCGCAGGCCCCCGCAGGCACAGCCCCCGTCGTGCTCGACCAGAAGGGCTGCCGCTACCTGCCCCACGTCGTAGCCGTGCAGCAGGGTGGATCGGTTGAGTTCCATAACTCCGACCCCACGATGCACAACATCCACACCATGCCCTCCACCGTCGGCAACGAAGGCGTAGACATCTCTCAGTCCCCCATGGGCCAGCCCCAAACCCACTCGTTCAAATCGCCCGAGGTGATGCTGCCCGTCCGCTGCAACAACCACCCCTGGATGAACGCCTTCATCAACGTTGCTCCCAACCCATACTTTGCCGTTACCGGCGCGGACGGCAGCTTCACCATCAAGGGTCTACCGGCAGGAACCTACACGCTCGCCGCGGTGCATGAGAAGCTCGGCGAACAGGATATCCAGATAACTGTGGCTCCTAAAGCAACCGCCAGTGCCAGCTTTGCCTTCACACCTAAGTAGGATTTCGCCGCAGGAAACTTTAGCTTGCGGCGCTGGAGCACGACTGCCATGAATCTTCATGTTTTGCTGGTCACGCACACGCTGCCGCTGTGGTTTCTGGTGTTATCGCTCTTTCTTCCGCGCATCTGCCTGCTGATCGCGTGGCTGCAGCATGGTCTCGGGGCTTACATCCCGACCTCCCTCAACCTGATCCAGATCATCGTGGCCCTGCTGATTCCACGCATCCTGATCCTCTTCTGGATCTACCAGGACCAGGGCATCGGCCTCTGGTTCCTGATCCACGCCATCGGCCTGGTGGTCGCATGGGGTGGGGGCGGAAGCCGCGTGGTGAGCCGTCGCCGCGTCAGGGTCATCGAAGATTAAGCGAGACCTAACAGCTGGTTGTGCGGCAAGCTGTCGCACAACCAGCCGTTGTTTCTTGCAGCAATCGTGACGCCGCACAATTCACGCGTTATTCTTGATAGATGGAACGGCGTAACGTAGGCATTCTGGGCGCGACCGGCATGGTCGGGCAGCGATTTATTCAGCTTCTTGCGAATCACCCCTGGTTCAACATTACCTGGCTAGCCGCCAGCGACCGCAGCGCCGGCAAAACCTATGCCGACGCCTGTAAGTGGAAGCTCGACACCCCCCTGCCGAAGCACATCGCGCAGATGATCGTGCAGCCCAACACCCCCGAAGCCTCCACCACCGAACTGCCGCGCATCATCTTTGCCGCGCTCGACGCCGATATCGCCCGCGAACTTGAGCCCAAGTTCGCCGAGGCAGGTTGCGCCGTCATCTCAAACTCCTCCGCCTTCCGCATGACGCTGGACGTGCCGCTGGTCATTCCCGAGGTCAACGCCGGCCATCTCGATCTCATCGAGCGGCAGGCCACGCGCAAGACCTCCGGCGGTTACATCGTCACCAATCCGAACTGCTCGGCCATCGGACTGGTCCTCGCGCTCAAGCCGCTGGAAGACAGGTTCGGCATTGACAGCCTCTTCGTCACCACGATGCAGGCCATCTCCGGCGCGGGCTATCCCGGCGTGCCTTCGCTCGACATCCTCGGCAACGTCGTTCCCTTCATCAAGAACGAAGAGGAAAAGATGCAGGAGGAGGTCGGCAAGCTGCTCGGCTCGCTTGACGGCAGCTCGGTCTCTCCGCTGCCCGCCAAGGTCTCCGCGCACTGCAATCGCGTCGCCGTCGAAGACGGACATACCGAGTGCGTCAGCATCAAGCTCCGCAAGCCCGCAACCTACGAGCAGGTCATCGCCGCCTGGGAAGAGTTCCAGCCGCTCAGCGGCAAGGGCCTCGACGGCCTGCACCTGCCGACCGCGCCGCTCCACCCGGTGGAGTACGACACCGCCGTCGATCGCCCGCAGCCGCGCCTGGACCGCATGCGTGGCAACGGCATGACGTCCACGGTGGGACGCCTGCGTCCCTGCTCGATCTTCGACTGGAAGTTCGTCGTGCTCTCGCACAACACCATTCGCGGCGCAGCCGGTGCCGCCCTGTTGAACGCCGAGATCCTCGCCGTCCTCGGCAAGCTCGACTTCCGCCAGTTCCCTCCCCTGAAGCAGCCGGTACAGGTTGCGGAAGCGGTGGTGAAGGCATGAGCACACCCCGCAACCACATCGTCGTCATGAAGTTCGGCGGAACCTCGGTCGAGGACGCTACCGCCATCCTGCGCACCGTAGGCATCGTCACCGGACGCAAGCGCAAGGGCCTCAACCCCGTCGTCGTGGTCTCCGCCATGTCAAAGGTCACCGACGCCCTGCTCGCCTGCTCTGCTGCTGCTCACGCCGGCCGTGGCGACCGCGAGCCCGCGCTGGAGATCTCCTCGCGCCTGCGCGTGCGCCACATCGA
This sequence comes from Granulicella mallensis, assembly GCF_014203225.1. Taxonomy (GTDB): domain Bacteria; phylum Acidobacteriota; class Terriglobia; order Terriglobales; family Acidobacteriaceae; genus Granulicella; species Granulicella mallensis_A. Next base: position 456,853 of record NZ_JACHIO010000001.1, read on the forward strand.
AACCGCCGCACGCCTCTCCAGCGGAGATCGTCTCACCGCGCTGCACCGCTCCATCGACGAGCACTTCGACGCGCTCGATGAGCTGCTGCGCGGCATCGCCGCTGTCGGCGAGCTGACCGTACGCACCTCCGACCTCATCGTCAGCTTCGGCGAACGGCTCTCCAGCCTGATCATCGCCGCCGCCTTTGCCGAGCAGGGTACCGCCAGCGCCCACATCGATGCCCGCACCATCATCCGCACCGACAGCCACTACGGCAAGGCCGCACCCGACGAAGTAGAGATCGAAAGCGCTCTCCTCGCGAAGGTCCTGCCGCTCGTCGACTCCGGGGCCATCCCCGTCATGGGCGGCTTCATCGGTTCCTCGCCCAGCGGCGAAACCACGACACTCGGCCGTGGCGGCTCGGATTACACTGCCGCGCTCGTCGGCGGCGGTCTGCACGCCGGAGCCATCGAGATCTGGACCGACGTCAACGGCATCATGACCACGGACCCGCGCATCTGCCCCGACGCCCTGCGCGTGAAGACCATCAGCTTTGAAGAGGCCGCCGAGCTCGCCTACTTCGGCGCCAAGGTCCTGCATCCGGCCACGATCCTGCCCGCCGTGCAGAAGAACATCCCGGTCTGGGTGCTCAACAGCCGCAATCCTGAGAACGAAGGCACCAAGATCACCGCGACGCCGCAGTCCTGCGCGAGTCCGTTCAAATCCATCGCCGCGAAGAAGAAGCTGACCATCATCGACATCGTGGCCAGCCGCATGCTGCTCGCTCACGGCTTCCTCAAGTCGGTCTTCGACGTCTTCGACAAGCACAAGTGCGCCATCGACATGGTCTCCACCTCCGAGGTCTCGATCTCGGTCACGGTCGACTCCAAGGAAGCGCTACCCGCCATCTGCGAAGAGCTGGGCCGCATCGCCGACGTCAAGTACGAGAGCAACAAGGCGCTCATCTGCCTGGTGGGCGAGGACATTCGCGGCCACGCCGGCATCGCCTCGCAGGTCTTCAGCGCGGTCTCGCACGTCAATGTGCGCATGATTTCGCAGGGAGCCAGCGAAATCAACATGAGCTTCATGATTAACGAAGAAGATGTAGATGAGGCGGTTCGCTCGCTGCACAAGAGATTCTTTGCCGCACCCGACGCGAGTATCTTCGACGTTGAAGCGCGAGCTACACTCGCACGGGACGTTGAAGCGCGAGCAGTGCCCACGAACGCTTAGGAGTTTTTGAATCATGCGCATTCTCGTACTCGGAGTAGGCAAGACCGGTAAGCTCGTTGCGGAGGTCGCGGCGGAACGCGGCCATAGCGTTCACGTTCTCGACGCGAAGGAAAACAAGGACGCCGCAGCCCTCACCGCGCCGTTCGTCGCCGGCTTCGACATCATCATCGACTTCACCACCCCTGAAGCTGTCGTCTCCAACATGCGCGCCTGCCTCGCAACCGGCGCGAAGATGGTCATCGGCACGACCGGCTGGTACGACAAGCTGGACGACATGAAGTCGCTCGCCGAGCGCCGTGGCGCAGCCCTGCTCTACGGCACCAACTTCTCCATCGGCGTGCAGATCATGTTCGACCTCGCGAAGAAGATGTCGGCCGCGCTCAAGGACATGGGCTACCACTTTGCCATCTCCGAGACACACCACGAGAGCAAACTCGATTCTCCCAGCGGCACCGCGATCACCCTCCGCGACGCCGTGCTGGAAACCCTTGGAAACAACAACGAGGTGCCGATTCACGCCACCCGCACCGGCGAAGTAGCAGGCATCCACACGCTGGAAGCCATCGGCCACGGTGACCGTCTGCTCCTCACCCACGAATCAAAATCACGGCGTCCGTTTGCCGAAGGCGCAGTCCGCGCCGCGGAATGGCTCGCCTCCCGCACCGGCGTCTACAACGTGCGCGAGGTCTTCGACAAGCTGTAGGAACAGCAAGTCAGCGAGTCAGCTTGCTTCGCGTCAGCAAGTCAGTTGTAGTGTTGCGCCTGACTCGCTGACTGATCACAGCCCACAATCGCTGACTTGTTTGCTATACGTAACGAAACACGCTTCTTTCAACAAAACGTGAAAGGGGCCGAAGACCGCCCCTCCGTGTCGCCACAAGAGATAGAGCCTTCAGCCCTCTGATTTCGTTCGGGATCTAACCCTCTGGCTTACTGGTTGTTCTCGTCGTCCTTCTTTTCGAAATGATCCTCGATGGCTTCAGCACCTTTGTAACCTGCGACGGCTGCTGCGCCTTCCGTCAGGATCGACGCATTCGGATCCAGCTTCTTCACGCCTTCAACCGCGACTACAGCTCCTGCGATCTTTTCCGCTTCTTCCAAAAATCCCATGACCGACTCCTTTGAAGCATTCAGAATGGATACACCCCGTTCGAGGCGCAATCAGGATAGCACTCGAAGGTAACGGAGAACGCGCACAAAACGATCAAATCTGACCGGTTTCCAGGATCACCACTCGCGATAAACTTTCAGCATGTCTTCGCTTCCTTCCGACGCCTTCGCCGCCCTTTCCTTCGATCAAAAGCTGGACCGCCTCGCCGAAGTGGCGATCCGAATCGGCCTCAATCTGCGCGAAGGCCAGGAGCTCGTCCTGACCGCTCCCACCGATGCGCTGCCGCTCGTCCGCCGCATCACCGAGCACGCCTACAAGGCCGGCGCGAAGCTCGTGACCGTCTTCTACTCCGACGACGCCACCACCATCGCCCGCTTCCAGCACGCGCCTGACGCCAGCTTCGACTACGCGCCCCAGTGGCTGCAGGACGCCATCGCCACGGCGTTCCGGAGCGGCGCAGCCCGCATGGCCATCACCGGAGCCAACCCCGCTCTGCTCGCGCAGCAGGACCCCTCCAAGGTCTCCCGCGCCAACATCGCCGCCTCCAAGGCCTCCAAGCCCGCGATGGAACTCATCACCCGCCACGAGATCAACTGGACCATCGTCGCCGCGGCTACGCCCTCCTGGGCCGCGCTGGTCTTCCCCAACGATCCACCGGAGTTGGCTCTCGGCAGGCTCTGGGACGCCATCTTCGCGACCTCGCGCATCACCTCCGCCGATCCCGTCGCCCAGTGGAAGGAGCACGGAGCCAACCTCAAGAAGCGCGTCGACTTCCTGAACAACAAGCGCTTCCACTCGCTACGCTTCTACACCCCGGACGGCACGACTGACCTCACCGTCGGACTCGCCGACCAGCACCTCTGGGCCGGCGGTGGCACCACGGCAGGCAACGGCGTCTACTGCCAGCCGAACATCCCCACCGAAGAGTGCTTCACCACGCCGCACAAGGATCGCGTCAACGGCGTCGTCACAGCCTCCAAGCCGCTCTCCCACCAGGGCACGCTGATCGAAAACATTCGCTGCACCTTCAAGGACGGCAAGATCGTCGAAGCCACCGCGACCAAAGGCCAGGAAGCGATCAACAAGCTCATCTCCACCGATGACGGCGCCCGCCGCCTCGGCGAGGTCGCACTGGTGCCGCACAACTCGCCCATCGCGCAGTCCGGCATCCTCTTCTGGAACACGCTCTTCGACGAGAACGCCGCGAGCCACATCGCGCTGGGCCAGGCCTACTCCACCTGCCTGATCGGCGGCGAGAAGATGTCGAACGAAGAGCTCGCCAAACTCGGCGCAAACGAGAGCCTGATTCACGTGGACTGGATGATCGGCGGGCCAACGATGAACGTCGACGGCCTCGCAGCCGATGGCTCTGCCGAGCCTCTCATGCGGGCGGGCGACTGGGTGTAACAGGAAGAATTGTTCTAATCGATCATGCGCTACAAGAGGTGCTCTGCTGACGCAATGGAAGCAATGAAGTGAATTCCGGGAACCTGCAATCCGTGCAATTTTTTATCGTTGGTCACGAAAATCTCTACCCCAGCAGCCGCTGCGCAAGCGAGTTGCATGGCATCAGGGCCTCGTACCGAAGTCAATTGCCGGACTTCGCGATACCGATCACTCGCAACTTCCTCAAACGCGAGGACGCGAGCCGTCTGTACGATCACATCACGATACTTCGAATAGTTTCCGATGCTTGCTCTCCGTGGCGACTGCACCTGAATCTCTCCGACGGTGACCCAGGATGTAATTAACTCATCCCCACGAACCAGCATCTTGGTTCGTAGAGCCATGGCTTCTTTTTGATGAATTGCATGGTTCTCGAATAAATAGATGAACACATTGGTGTCCCAGAAGATTCGGCTCATCGTTACTCGGCCCTCAGCCGATTCACATATTCCACCGCATCCAACGCCCAAAGCCCCTTGCCCGACCCGGCCAGGGCCAACAAAGGGTCATCTGTGGATGCGCGACTGCGCCTCTTCGCACACCATTCCTCATACCATCGGAGAAGTGGCATTAAATGCCCCGGAAGATCCGATGCTTTGGGGATAATTCGCCCATCACGCTCCGCATGAAAGGGATCGGAAGGACAGAATAGGCGGCGCAGCCCATTCTGGGTCTCGAAAAGCATCCGCAGCTTTGCCTGATTTGGAGCTCGGTTCGCAACACAGTGTTGATTCGCATGAAGATAAATGCTGATATCTTCCTTTTCGGTCAGGCCTTCTTCTTTCACTTTCGCCACGATTTCGGCAACGGTGAATCCCTCAACCTTCGAATGTTCACGGTGCAGCATAGCGGTTGCAACCCACACCGCATCGGCAACTTTGAGATCTAAAGCACGCTCAACCGTTTGCATGTTGTCCCCCTGCAAACAAGGATATAAGGATTTATCCTTTTGTCAAGGATACCTGTTATTTTCAAATCTCTACCTTTTGCCCTACTATCTAAGGCACGACCCCATGCAGGCCACCTCCTCTCCAGCCCGGCTCGAAGCCTTCTCCGACGGCGTTATCGCCGTCATCATCACTATCATGGTGCTGGAGCTGAAGGTGCCCGCACTGAGCGGTTTTGCGGCGTTTCATGGGGTCATCTCGACGCTGCTGGTCTATGGCCTTTCGTTCACGTACATCGCGGTCTACTGGGTCAATCACCACGGCCTCATCGGCACACTGACCCGCTCGAACACTCGCATTCTCTGGGCCAACCTGGTCTGGCTCTTCGCGCTGTCGCTGATCCCCTTCTTCACCGACTACATCAACGAGCACTTCGACTCGTTCTCCGTCACTATCTACTGCATCTGCATGTTCGCGGCGGGCGTGACCTTTCTTATCCTGCGCTATACCGTTGAGTGCCAGGTAGTGCGTGAGGGACGGCTGACAAGCTTCGATCGGGGCACCCGTATCAAGCATTGGGGATCGATCTTCATCTACGCCATCAGCATCGGCCTCGCCCACATTTCACCTCGTGGTGCGTTGCTGGTCAGCTCCATCGTCACGTTTATCTGGATCCTTCCAACCCTGGGCCTCTTCGGGGGTTCGTACGGCGGCGACGTCCCTGCCTCCCACCACGAACTCGCTCCGCACAAGCCCGAAATGGATCACTCCCACACGCACAAATAGCCGGGTTTCGAGTTTCCTCCCTGGTTTCCTCATGGGAAATTGCTCTCATACCCCCTTTCGACCGCGCAAAAAGCGGCGATGTGCTCTAAACTACCCTTCGGCATGAATCTGCAAGGTTGCGGTACAGCACTCGTTACTCCTTTTCGCCCCGACGGTTCGGTGGATGAAACTGCGCTCCACGCTCACGTCAACTGGCAGATCGCCAACGGCGTCTCCCTGCTCATCCCCGCAGGCACCACCGGTGAGGCCTCCACGCTTACCGAGCAGGAGTGGCTGCGTGTCATCGAGGTCACGGTAGCCGCAGCGACTGGCCGGGTTCCCGTCTTCGCCGGATCGACGCATAACTCCACCCACCAGGCTGTCGTCAATGCGAAGAAGCTGGCGAGCATCCACGGACTCACCGGCATTCTGACCGCGAACCCGTATTACAACCGCCCCGGCCAGGAAGGCCAGTACCAGCACTTCCGCGCCATCGCCCAGGCAGTCGACCTGCCGATCCTGCTCTACAACATCCCGGGCCGCACCGGCGCGAACCTTGAGCCCGCCACCGTCCTGCGCCTCGCCGAGATTCCCAACATCATCGGCATCAAGGAATCCAGCGGCAACATGGTCCAGATCACCGAGCTGATCACCCAGGCGCCCCGCGCCTTCAAGGTCTTCGCCGGAGACGACTCCCTCGCCCTGCCCACACTCGCCGTCGGCGGTGTAGGACTCATCTCGGTGGCTTCCAACGCCATTCCGCAGCAGATGTCTCAGATGATCGGTTACGCCCTGAGCGACAACTGGATCGCCGCGCGCCGCATCAACCGCCACTACTTCCACCTGATGCAGGCCCACTTCACCGAGCCAAGCCCCGCGCCCATCAAGGCCGTGCTCGCCCTGCTGGGCCGCGGCAACGAACAGCTCCGCCTGCCGATGATTCCCGTCTCGGCAAGGACACGCCACACGCTGGAGATGATCCTCGGCGAACTGGGCCTGCTGCGCGACAGCCCGCACGAGAATTTGCGCGTCTTCTAAAGGTCGAGGTCTGTTTTTCGTCGTCATCCTGAGCCAACGGCGAAGGACCCCCGCATTGGTGCTGCCACTCGCGTCTCGGGCGTGCGAAGAGCGTGCGACCAGCGGATGCCCGCATAAGCGGTGTTCGCTTCCTTTGGCATCGTGCAGAATGCGGGGGTCCTTCGCGTACCGCTCAGGATGACGACGAAAAACAGGCAACGACACAAACTAACCCCACTCACGCTCTACCTCGACAAAAATCCTGTCTGACAGGTATTGTTATGCCGAGGTTTTTCATGCACGCCACACGCCGCGAAGTCTTCAAGTCCAGCCTGGCCGCCGCTGCTGCCGCAGTGCTTCCCAATCCCAAGCCACACGGCACCCACCGCGCCGTAACGCCCTCCGAGCTGCAGGCCAACTACGCCAAGTGCGACGCCGCGGCAGCCTTACCGGTCTTCAAGCGCGAGCTCTTCCCCGAACCCGTTCTCATCGACACCATCGAGCTCCTGCACTACAAGAAGAGCTGGCTCTGCCGCGTCCGCTCCAAGGACGGCGCCGAAGGCCTCTCCATCTCCAACTCGCAGCAGATGGAGGTGCTCTATCCCCTCTTCGTCCAGCGCATCGCGCCCTACTTCCTCGGCCGGGACGCCCGCGATCTCGAAGCCCTGATGGAAGAGGTCACGGTCTACGAGAGCAACTACAAGGCCACCGGACTCGCCATCTTCGTCCCCATGGCAACGCTCGAGTTCGCCATCCTCGATATGTTCGGCAAGATGTCCAAGCGCTCCATCGGCCTGCTCATCTCGGACAAGATCTACAACCCGAAGATCAACGTCTACCAGGCCAACGGTGAACGCTACATCACGCCCGAGCTCACGATCGAGCATCTGCAGCGCGATGTCGCCATCTCCAAGGCCAAGGCGATCAAGTTCAAGCTCGGCGGCCGCATGTCGCACGCGGAGACGCCCGCCGGTCGCAGTGAAAAACTCATCCCGCTCGTACGCAAGACCTTCGGCGACCAGATGGTGATCTCCGCCGACGCCAACGGCTCCTACACCGCCGCCGAAGCCATTCCCATCGGCAGGCTGATGCAGGAGTACAAGTACGCCTTCTACGAAGAGCCCGTCCCCTTTGACTGGTACGAAGACCTCAAGACCGTCGCGGACGCGCTCGACATCCCCATGGCGCTCGGCGAACAGGAGCCCTCCACTCATAACTTCCGCTGGGTGCTCGCAAATAACTCTGTCGGCATCGTCCAGCAGGATATGTTCTACTTCGGCGGCATGATCCGCTGCATGCGCGTTGCGCGGATGGCCGCGGCGCTGGGCAAGCAGTGCATCCCGCACATCTCGTCCACGGGCCTCGGTTACCTGTACATGATGCACTTCGTCTCGGCGATCCCGAACTCCGGCCCGTACCACGAGTTCAAGGAGTTCAATAACGACCTGCCTTACACCTGCGCCACCAGCACCCTGCGTTCGGACGACAACGGAGCCATCACCGTCCCTACCAGTCCGGGCGTCGGCGTCGAGATCGATCCCGCCTACATTGCCAAGCACGAGGTCATGAAGGCCGTCCGTCCGGCAAACTTCAAGGACGCCGTATGATGCTCCTCGCGCCCCTGCTTCTCATCGCAGCCGCCATGGGGCAGGCTGTTGCTCCCGCGCCGAAGCCTGATGTCGTGATCTGGCCGCATGGCGTCTCGCCACTCGGCATCAAGCACAAGGACAACTTCGGCAACCATGGCCTCTCCATCACGGTCCACGACAAGAGCGGCATCGCCGAGGTCCACCAGGCCACTGCCGACATCATGATCGTGCAGAGCGGCGAAGCGACGCTCGTCTACGGAGGCGAGGTCATCGACGCGCACACCACCTCGCCCAACGAAGTTCGCGGCACCGGCATTCGCAACGGCACCTCCGTGCACATCGTGGCTGGCGACGTCATCCACTTCCCTGCCGGCATGCCCCATCAATGGCTCCTCGAACCCGGCAAGCAGATCACCTACCTCGCCGTTCACGTCGAAGAACCTACCGCCGTCAAGCCATGAAGCTCATCACCACAACGCTCCTTCTCGCCGCGGCTCTCGCCACTCATGCGCAAAGCACCACGCCTGCGCAACTGGAACAGTGGCGTGAGCAGTCCATACGAACACTCTTCATCGATTCGCCGTTGCCCACGCTCAGCCCCAAAAACTTCGGCAGCTTCGTTGCAGCATCCGGCGTTCGTGTGGAACACATCACCTTCGGCACGCAATACGGCATGCGCGTGCCGGCCATCGTCTACGCTCCCGAACACCCCAAAGGCCAAGTCCCGGCGCTCGTCGTGGTCAACGGCCACGGTGGCGATAAGAGCTCCTGGTACGCCGTCTACACCGGACTGCTCTATGCCAGTGCGGGTGCGGTCGTCGTGACCTACGATCCCATCGGCGAGTTCGAACGCACTCCCTCGCGCGGCTCCGAGGTCGGCGAGCACGACAAGCCTATCCCCGGCCTCGACCATCCTGAACGCGTCGGCGGCCTCATGATCGAAGATGCAATGCAAGCCGTGCACTACGCTGCCTCACGGCACGAGGTCGACCCTAAACGCATCGCGCTGCTCGGCTACTCGATGGGCTCGTTCCACGCGTCACTGGCAGCGGCGCTGGCCGGGCCGCAACTCCCGCGCATCCGAGCGCTGGTGCTCTCCGGTGGTGGTGACCTCGACGGCAACGGCGGCTCCTGGGACTCCAGCACCAAGATCAACTGCCAGGGAGGCCCCTATCGCGCGCTCAGCTTCATGCCCGACAAGGGCGTGGACCTCTACGCCCTGCGCTCCCGCTCCGGTCCCACGCTCGTCCTCAACGGAACCGTGGACTCGCTGGTCGCCCGTCCCAACCACTTCGAGCCCTTCTTCAACGACCTTCGCAGTCGCATCGCTACTCTGACCGGTTCGCAAAACAATCTTCCCGAGACCCTCTGGTTTCCCGGGGTTGGCCACCGCCCCAGTTGGATGACGCGGCCCGCCGCCCTCTGGCTCAACTACCAACTGCACTTCCCCAACTGGACCGACACCCAGATCGAAGCCTTCCCCACCCTTCGCGCGGCGGACTGGGTCGCAAAGACCGGCGTCCGCATCTCCCACGGCTACCGGGTCGAGCAGAAAGAGGGCGGAATCCTCGCGCTCGATCTCCAGCTCCCGGGCCTCACCCGCGAGCAACTGCAGGCCGTACCCGAAGCTGTCTGGCAGAAGGACCGCAGCCGCTACACGCTCGAAGGCTGGACGTCCCGGGCGCTCGCCGCGGACCATGCGGGGGAATCCACCGCCGCGTCCTCGGTACAATCGCAGCATCCATGAACTCTGCGAACCCGCTCGAACAAACCATTGAAAAGTTCTTTGCCGAAGGCCCTGCGGCCATCGGCAACACTGAAGCTCTCGACGCCTTCCTCCAGCTCCGTGAAGGCCTGGAAGCGGGCACTCTCCGCTCCGCCGAACCTGACGCCTCGCAGCCCACGGGCTGGCGCGTCAATGCCTGGGTCAAGCGCGGCATCCTGCTCGGCTTCCGGCTGGGCCATCTGGTCTCCGTCGGCGAGGACCCTGTCCTGTCCTGTGTCGACAAACACACCTACCCCACGCGCCGCTTTACGCCGGAGCAGAACATCCGTATCGTGACCGGCGGCAGCGCCGTTCGCGCCGGAGCGTATCTCGCCTCGGGAGTCGTCGTTGTCCCGCCCGCCTACATCAACACCGGCGCCTTCGTCGACGAAGGCACCATGGTCGACTCGCACGCACTGGTCGGCTCCTGCGCGCAGATCGGCAAGCGTGTGCACCTCTCGGCCGCAGCGCAGATCGGTGGAGTGCTCGAACCCGTGAACGCCTCGCCCGTCATCATCGAAGACGACGCACTCATCGGCGGCAACACCGGCGTCTACGAAGGCACCATCGTCCGTTCGCGCGCAGTGCTCGCCGCCGGAGTCATCCTCACCCGCGGCACACCGGTCTACGACCTGCCCAACAACACCATCCTCAAAGCCACCGCCGAGACGCCCCTGATCATCCCCTCGGGCGCCGTCGTCGTCGCCGGTTCGCGAGCCATTCAGAGCGGCCCCGGCAAAGAACTCGGCCTCAGCGTCTACACCCCCATTATCGTGAAGTACCGCGATGAGAAGACCGACCTGTCGACGGCGCTTGAAGATTTGTTGCGGTAGCTTTTTGACTCGTAGCTACGAAGTAACTACGATTTAGAAGTGCAATGTTTTCGTACGTTCGTGTTTATCCGAACCAGTAGGTTGAAGGTTCGAACTCTTCTGGAGCACAAAGCTGGATAAACACGAAGTACACCCAAAGCTGTACTTCGTTCGTGCCACGATCAAAAAACTAATAAAGGCACATTGAATGTTTGATTGGGATGAAGCGAACATTACTCACATTGCAGAACACGACGTATTACCGTCGGAGGCAGAAGAGGTAATTGCAAATAGCCCTTTAGATCTTGGCTATTCATCTCATAACGATGAGACAAGATATCGCGAGGTTGGAGAAACACTGGCTGGCCGCATTCTCGTAGTCGTCAGTACTTTGCGCAATGGGCTAACTCGCGTTGTGACTGCTTATCCGCCGAGCCGTGCATTGCGTCTCACGTATCTGGAATACAAGGAGTTCGAGCAAAATGGAGAAGAGAATCCTTCCTGAATTCAAATCCGAAGCCGAAGAGGCAAAGTGGTGGTTTGAGAATCAGGATGAACTCGATAAGGATTTTGCCAAGGCTGCTGCAGAAGGCCGCCTTGGTCGCGGCACGGCTGCGCGTGTTGGAGGGATTCCGACCACAACTATCCGTCTCGACCCCGTAGATATCGAAATGGCCCGCAAACAAGCGGAGCAGCGCGGTCTAAAGTATCAAACCTATCTCAAGATGATCCTTCACGATGCTCTAACTCGCGAGGCCAAAGCCTCCTAGTCGCAATCGCTCTGGGAACCTGCCGCATCCCCTCTGCGTACTCACTGAAGAAAGGAGTTCGTCCCCTCCATGAAACTGCTTCTCTTCTGCCTTCTCCTCGTCATCTGCTGGCCCGCCGCGCTGCTTGCGCTGATCCTCTACCCCTTCATCTGGCTGGTGCTTCTGCCCTTCCGTCTTGTCGGAATCGCGGTCAGCGGCGTCTTCGAACTGATCTCCGCGATCTTCACGCTTCCGGCCCGCGTTCTTCGTGCGATCTAGCGTAAAACCCGCTAATCGCCTGCCCTGTGCGTCTAACGGCCATTTACTGCGCTAGACTGAAAGTCCATGGCTTTAGAAAAACTGCAAATGATCCCCCTCGGCGGACTCGGCGAGTTCGGCATGAACTGCCTGGCTCTCCGATTCGGCGACGATATCCTCGTCATCGACGCCGGCCTGATGTTCCCTGAAGAAGAGCTGCTGGGCGTCGACATCGTCGTCCCTGACATCAGCTACCTCATCGAAAACCGTTCCATGGTCCGCGGCATCGTGCTCACCCACGGCCACGAGGACCACATCGGCGGCCTTCCCTGGATTCTGTCGGAGCTCAACGTTCCGGTCTACGGCACCGAGTTCACGCTCGCCTATGTCGAAGGCAAGCTCGACGAGCACCGCCTCCTCGACGACGCCGAGCTCATCGAGATCCTCCCCGGCAAGCGCTTCACCCTCGGGCCATTCAGCGTCATGCCCATCCGGGTAACGCACTCGCTCGTCGATTGCGTCTCTCTCGCGATCCATACGCCTGTCGGCATCGTGCTGCACACCGGCGACTTCAAGATCGATCTCTCCTCGCCGGACGGCCACCCCTTCGATCTGCAGGCCTTCGCCGACCTCGGCAAACAGGGCGTGCTTGCCCTGTTGCAGGACTCCACCAACGTCGACCGCCCCGGCTTCACGCCCGGCGAAAAGGCTGTGATCCCGCGCCTCGACGACATCTTTGCCGCAACCAAGAAGAAGATCTTCTTCTCCTGCTTCTCGTCGTCGATCCACCGCATCAAGATCGCCATGGAGCTCGCACACAAGCATGGCCGCAAGGTCGCGCTCGTCGGCCGCTCCATCGACAACTCGACAGAGATCGCGCAGGACCTCGGCTACATCGATCCGCCGCAGGGCCTCATCATCCACCCCGGCCAGATTCGCGACTTCGCTCCGGACAAACTCTGCATCCTCATCTCCGGCACCCAGGGCGAGCCCATGTCCGCGCTCTCGCGCGCGGCGGTGGACAACCACAAGTTCGCGAAGATCGATCCAGGCGACACTGTCCTGCTCAGCTCCCGCATCATCCCCGGCAACGAGAAGGGCATCTACCGCGTCATCGACCATCTCGAGCGCCGCGATGCCCGCGTGATCCATGACGACGGCACCAACGGTCTGATTCACGTCTCCGGCCACGGCTCGCAGGAAGAGCTCCGCCTGATGATCAACCTCGTCAAGCCGAAGTTCTTCATCCCCGTGCACGGCGACTACCGTCACCTCAAGCGCCACGTCGAGCTAGCCCTTTCGACCGGTGTCCCCGAGAAGGTCATCCTGCTCGAAGACGGCGATGTGCTCACGCTCGATAAGGACTCCGCGCAGAAGACCGGCAAGGTCACCACCGGCCGCGTCTGCATCGACAACAACTCCACCGCCGACGTCGTCGAAGACACCGTCATCCGCGACCGCAAGCATCTCGGCGAAGACGGCCTCTTCCTGCCGATCATCGCGATCAACAAGCGCACAGGTGCCATCGAAGGTCAGCCTGAGATCACCACGCGCGGCTTCGCAGCCGATGATCCCGATCTACTCCGCAATGCACGCGATATCGTCGTGCGCACCCTGGAGCAGTCCAGCGAAGAAGAGCGCCGCGACTATGGCGTGATGAAAGACAAGATCCGCGGCGACCTCAAGCGCTTCATCCAGAAGAACGCCAATCGCCGTCCGCTGATCATGCCCATCATCCTGGAACTGTAATACTGGAGCTGTAACCCCTACCCGGATGCTTTTGTTCTTCTCTCTGTCGGACTGACAGAGAGAAGAACAAAAGAAATCATTCCCACAATGCAAGAGTTCACGGAGCAGGGTTATCCTACTCGCGTGCTACTGCGCCCTGGTGGAAATCCTTCATGCTCAAGCCCCGACTTGCCATCCTTGTCTCCGTTTGCCTCTTGTCCGCAGCAACCTGCCTCTGGGCGACGACGCGGAAGGCCGGTCTGTGGGAACTGACCACGACCATGACCTGGCAGCAGTCTCCGCTTCCCGCTGGCATCATCCCTCCCGGCGGAGAGCCGCACACCACGCTGGTCTGCCTGACCCAGCAGCAGCTGGATAAATACGGTTCCGTCCTCCCCCAGGTAGCCGGTTGCCAGATATCGAATGTCGTCGCCAAAGCGAATAGCGTGACGGCGGATATGGTCTGCTCCGGCAAGATGAGCGGTAAGGGAACCCTGGAGTCCTCCTGGAGCGACGACAGCCATGCCACGGGCACGGTCCACTTCCTCGGATCGATTCAAGTCGGCGCAGACAGTAAGACCATCGAGTGGACCAACCACTCGTCCTCGGTCTTCAAAAGTGCCGACTGCGGTGCGGTAAAGCCCACCCCTCCGGCTCAATAGAGCAGCCTTTCTTTCTGTTCGCAGATCGTATCTAACCAATCGACGACTACGCTTTTGTTGTTGTCTCTGAGATAGGCCCGGGCTTTAGCCCTGGGACGAGCTTTCTCCTCCTTGGCATTTCTGCTTGCGGAGAGGAGAGCCTATCCCAGGGGCTAAGTAGTGTCTGACAAATCGAAGATAGTAGTTTAGGGCGAAACCAAGCTCGCTACGCGCATAGCTTTTATTTTGGGTCTCCCCACAGAAGCGTCATCCTGAGCGGAGCGTCCCGGCTTTTGGGGACGCGTCCGTTCGACTACGCTCAGGACCGAAGGACCCCGAAGGTTGACCTCTTGCCTATGCCCTTTGGAGCTTTTCTACCTCGAGCGTTCGAGCCTGGACTTTCGTGCTGGAAAAGGTTCCGGCCTCCTGGGTGAGATCAAGTCCTTCGGGGTCCTTCGACTCCGCACCTCGCAAAAAACGCGAGGCGCTACGCTCAGGATGACGTCTCTGTAGAGGAACAAAATATCTGATTCGTTGTTGTCCCCGATTCGTCAGACACGACCTAAAGCCCTATCTATCGGCCGCCCAGTCATGTCCGGGCTAAAGCCCGAACCTATCTCACAAGCACCAGCGAAGATAAAGCTGGTATCTCGCATTGCCATGAGGTCTTCAGGCAACCCGTTGCGCCCATAAAAACTCTATCGAAGTGAAACAGCCATGAACGTTCCCATTTCTTCGCTGAGGGATAACCGTCTGTTTTGCGGATGATTGCCTACAAATAACCATATTTTGCGCAATTCCATGCTCGGAACATGCCCAAATATGAATTTAACGAAAATGGCATGTATATTGCATGTTAACGATCATCCCAGGTGGGCTGTTCTTCTTCTGAAGAGACGGCAATCCAGCTCACTGGACCCACACTCACAACGATTTCTGCCAGTGTTACGAGTTTTGTCCACCCATACCTTCTTAAGGAGCTCCATGCGTCGAAGCTTTATAGGATCCGTACTCCTGTTCATACTTTTTGCAGTGCCCGCAATCATCTATGCGCAGACAACTGCCTCAGTAAATGGTACCGTTACCGACCCGTCGGATGCAGTCATTCCCGGTGCCACGGTTGTTCTCTCCAAGGCTTCGACCGGTGTTCGCTACGAGGTCAAGTCGGATTCGGCTGGCTCCTATCACTTCGCGAGCGTTCCCCCGGGCCCCGGGTATTCGTTGGAGTTCAGCGCTCCGGGCTTCTCCCCGTTCAAGATCAACGATATCTATGTAAACGTTGCAAACTCTCGTACGCAGAACGCAAAGCTGACTGTCGGCATCTCGACGGTGGAAGTGCAGGTCACCGATTCATCAGACGTGACGCTCAACACGACCGACGCCAGCATCGGCAACAACTTCCAGGTATCGAAGTTGCAGGATCTGCCCGTGTATGACCGCAGCACGCCAAGCGTGCTCTTTAGCCTGCAGCCCGGCATTACTTCAAGCGGTGCCACCACCGGCGCACGCACCGACCAAAACAATGTTACGGTCGACGGCCTGGACGTAAACGATGTTTCCAACGGCACCTTCGCCTCAATCACGGGCAACGCCCCGGTCGACTCGATCCAGGAGTTCCGCGGTACCACCGGCGGTTTCACCGCGGACAATGGTCCGGGCGGTGGCGGTCAGTTCCAACTCATCACCCGCAGCGGCTCGAACCAGTGGCACGGCAACATCAATGAGTATCATCGAGACAACTCCACCACGGCGAATAACTGGTTCGATGCCAATGAGGGTGTTCCTCAGCCGGAGCTGGTCCAAAACCAGTTCGGCGGTGCCGTGGGCGGCCCGATCCTGCACGATAAGCTTTTCTTCTTCTTCAATTTTCTGGACTCGCGCATCGCGCAGCAGGCAACGGTAGAGCGTACGGTTCCTCTTCCCTCCTTAGCTGCGGGCACCATCTCCTACATCAACAACAATACGGACTGCACTGACTCTTCTCGACAGAACACCGCCGCGAACTGCATCTCTTCTCTTACCCCTGCCCAGGTGCAGCAGATCGATCCGGCCCATGTGGGAGAAAGTCCGCAGATCCTTGCCCTCTTCCAAAACCGCTATCCGGCACCAAACGATCTGAGCCACGGCGACGGAGTGAACACTGCAGGCTTCCGTTTTAATTCGCCGGAGCCCGACAATCTAACGAACTACACTGGGCGCGTTGACTATGCCTTTACCCCGCAGATCAAGTTCTTCGGTATCGGCAACGTCACTCGTCAAAACGCGGTACAGTCAAACGGCTTGCAGCAGTTCCCTGGCGATCCTCCGTCACAGCAGTTCGTCGACCGCAGCTATAGGTATGCAGCCGGCATGGACTGGGAGATTAGCCAATCGAAGTTCAACCAGCTCACCTATGGAAGCACCGTGCAGGACTTTGACGACTCGCGACCCTCAAATGTCGAGGGGCTTTACCACGTCGATTTTTTCAATGGTTTCACTCCCACGCTTGTGGACGATCCTTACTCCAACCCCTCGGGCGCGACTTCTCGTCACGTGATCATCTCGCAGGTGAATGACAACTTTACCTGGACCCTCGGACGTCACCAGCTGCAGCTGGGCGGCTACTTCAAGTGGATTCACTTCATGAACAGCACCACGAGTGGCTACGACACCTATAACATCGGTCTCGGCGGCCACCTCAGTGGCATTCCTCAGCTTGAACCGAAGAACATTCTGCCGGCGGATAGTACGGCATCGGAGGATTTCGACAACGCCTTTGTCTCTTCACTGGGACGTCTTGCGAGCACCGCAGGCACCTTCAACTATGACGTCAACGGCAACGCACTGGCGCAACCTTCTTCCTCCATTCGCAAATGGGTCGACTACCAGACACAGTCCTATATCAGCGATAGCTGGAAGATCACCCCGCAAGTCACCATCAATGCCGGCTTGAACTACCAGTTCTTTACGGTGCCCTATGAGAGCCAGGGTCTTGAAACCATCCAGACCACGGGCTTCGACCAGTACTTTGATGCTCGCCTGAAGCAGAGTGCGGCCGGCATCTCGGGCAACAACGCGGTGCCGTTTATTACCTACGTGCTAGGCGGCAAAAAGAACAACGGCCCGGGGTTCTACAAGTCAAACTTGCTGGACTTCGCTCCGCACGTGGCCTTCGCGTATACACCTGGCTTCGATCCATCCACTGTCTTCAACGCCAGCGCGAGCCTCGTCTATGACCGCACCGTCATCAACGCGATTCTGAATCAGCAGATTGAGTACTCCTATCTGTTCCAACAGAACGTCACCAATCAGAATGGCAATGTTAACGACCCAACCGGCTCCGTCGCCAACGACCCGCGCATCGCTTCTGCACCGACCGTAGCGGCCCCCCCTACCCCCAAGGCTCCCTTTCAACCCTGGGTCACCAACGGTGTTACCAATGGCCTGCAAGGAGGCCAATTCAACACCACGGTCGATCCCAACCTCAAGACGCCGTATTCCATCCTGCTCAGCTTTGGCATGCAGCACCAGTTCAAGGGTTCTACCGTGCTCAAGGTCAATTATGTCGGTCGCCTTGGCCGCAGGCTACTGGCGCAGGGCGACGCCGCACAGCTGATCGACTTCCCCGATGCCGCATCGGGCCAGACGATGAACCAGGCCATGCAGAACATCGAGCGTGAAGTTCGTGCCGGAATGAGCGAGAAAAACCTGCCCGCGGAGCCCTGGTTCGAACATCAGCTCGCCAGCAACTTTAAGAGCAGCGGGTCGACAATCTACCCTAATAACACCTCGGCTGCCGTTGCCTCCAATACAAATCTGGTCAGGGTTGGCGACTTCGGCGATTTCATCCAGGCGCTCTCTCCCTACCTGCAGCCCAACGTGGGTATGTCCGCCCAGTTTGGCGAAAATACCTTTTTCACGAATAAGGGCTTCTCCAGCTACAACGGTCTGCTCGTCACACTGCAGAAGAACCTGAGCCACGGTCTGCAGTTCGACGTGAACTATACCTGGTCGCACTCCATTGACAACACGTCAGAGGTCGCGAACGACGGTGCCGGTGACGGATACGGGTTTATCTGCGATCTCGTGCACCCGCGCGCGTGCCGTGGCAACTCTGACTTTGACACGACACATTACATCACCAGCGACGTTACCTACGCGCTGCCCTTCGGTCGCGGACGCAGCATCGGCGCTACTCTGCCGCGGTTTGCCGATGAACTGATCGGTGGCTGGAGTGTGAGTGGTATTCCTTCCTGGCACAGCGGACAGGCATGGTCACCGCTCTCGAATGCCTTCGTCGCCGGCTTCGCAAACGATGCGCCGGCTATCTTCAATGGCGATAAGAACGCCATTAAACGTGGCATTCACAAGGGAGAGGATGGCTCGCCGAATGTCTTTGCTGATCCCACTGCAGCAGTGAATGCGTTCTCCGGGCCGCTCGGGCTTAGCATAGGAAGCCGCAACATCCTTCGTGGCCCCGAGTTCTTCAACATGGATGCAGGGCTGGCTAAGACCTTCGCGATCCTCCCGTCCAGGAACATCAATTTCAAGTTCCGTGCTGACGCCTTCAATGTCTTGAATCATCCCAACTTTGACGATCTTGACTATGGAAGCTATAGCGGGCAAACCACCATCACCGCTACGAGCAACTTCGGTCAGCTCACCGCAACCAACGGAAACCCTCGCGTGCTGCAGCTTTCAGGCCGCATCGAATTCTAACCAGCTGTTCGGAAGCTGAAACACAGCCTGTATCTCACTCCCAACGGAGTGAGATACAGGCCTTTTTTTTGTCAGTGAGATCGCGATGGAATAAAACAAATGACAGTTTGCTAAGCCAACAGAGCAATCCTTGCGCCGACCTATCTTACGAGGGTATCGAAGCAGGACATCCATGAAGGTTTGCCTTCAATCAATGGATACCGTTCAGGACCAGGGGACGTGGAGTCGAAGGACCCCGAGGGTTGACCTCTTGCCTATGCCCTTTGGAGCTTTTCTACCCCGAGCGCTCGAGCCTGAACTCTCGTGCTGGAAAAGGTCCCGGCATCCTGGGTGAGATCAAGTCCTTCGGGGTCCTTCGGTCCTGAGCGTAGTCGAACGGACGCGCAGGATGACGTTCCTGTGGGGGAACAAAATACGTGATTCGGCGTTCACACGCCTAGTTTTTCGCGGCGGGGCTACTCGACTTTGGAGTGGCAGCATCCATCTGCTTCACCATGTCATCCATCAAGGCTTTTATCTTTGGCTGGACATCGACCATGCGCGACTGTGTAAGCTGCATCGCAGAAGACATCAGTTGCGGCATCTTGTTCAGCACAGCCTGTCCCGTCGGAGATTTATAGAACGCGACCATTCCGTCGATCTCTTCTTCTGTAAAGTTCTGCGCATAAAGAGTTACGAACTGCGGCTCCATGGCCTTCCAGCCCATGCTGTCGATCACGATCTGCAAGGCCTTCGCCTGATAATCCGTCTCTATCTTCTTCTGCTCCGGCGTCATCGAATCGGCCCCGGGCTGCTGCATCGCCTGCTCGGTCTGCCCCTTTATCGCCTCCAGCATCTGGTCCATCATGCGATCCATGTGCATGACGCTGACGAGCTCTTCCACCTTCGCACGCTTGGATGCCTCATCGGCACGCGCACAGGGGGCCACGGCCAGGGCCAGCACCAGGGCTGCAACCCAGCGCTGCATCGAACTCTTCTTGATTCTCACGATTTACTGCTCCTTATTTCCCAGCGGTTTGCGTGCGAAGTAGTAGAGGCTGAAAGCCAGCAGCGCAAACGCCACGCAACTGACCCAGTCCCTGTAGAGCGGATTGGTCGTGCTGAAATGCGGCGTCGGACGATGCGTCACAAACTCTTCCAACAGCTTCAGCCCCACACCGGCCAGACCCATAATGCCACCGGCCGCAATCAGTCCTGAGGCCAGCAGGCTTCCGGACGAGACCTCATTCTCGGCTTCGCTCTTCTCCCCTTCGCCGGCCTTCGCCGCCGCCCGATCCACCAGCCAGCGCACGACGCCGCCACAGAAGATCGCCAGCGTAGTGCCGATGGAAAGATACGCTCCCACGGCAAAGGTAAGCGACCGTATTCCGAGCAATTCGATGCCTATGACCAGGGCCACTCCCAGCAGCACCAGGCTCCACGGCAGCTTACGGCTCAGGATGCCGTTGATGACCGTCGCCATCAGACGTCCCTGGGGCGCCGCAACCTCCTCGCTCCCGATGCCCTGTACCCACTGGATCTCAATCTGCTTCGTCGCGGGATTGTAGAGATACTTGCCATCCTCCAGCGTCGACGACCCGATGGAGTTGAGCAACTCATACTGCTTGCCGTTCGAAACGGAGCCACCCGTTCCCTTCGCCTTCGATCCCCACGGCGTCAGGCTGAAGGTATCGCGCTTGAAGGCTCCCTGGTCCTGCACGCCATCCGGCAGTGTAGCCAACGTCATGGCACGCGGCTGCGGCAGCTTCTGGAAGCTCTCGAATCCATTATTCATCGCGGTAAGCGTCGGGCCAATGGCGAAGACCGAGACGATCACCCCTACCATCACCGCAAGCTGCTGCTTCCAGGGAGTCGCGCCGATCAGATAACCCGTCTTCAAATCCTGGGATGTATCGCCCGCGTTCGAAGCGGCAACGCACACCATGCCGCCGATCGTAATCGCCAGCGCGCCAAACGCCGGAGCCGTCCACCCTTTCACCAGGAAGATCGCAGCCGTAGCCATCAGGGTAGCAATCGTCATGCCCGACACCGGACTCGCGCTTGACCCCACGATGCCCACAATGCGCGCGCTCACCGTCACAAACAGGAAGCCGAACACGATCACCAGCAGCGAGGCCGCAATATTCGCCAGCCAACCCACCTGGGCTCCGGGAACGGGCTTGAACTGAAGGAACAGAAACATCAACACGATCAACAGAACGCTGCCGCCGACCACCACACTCATCGGCATGTCGCGTTCCGTACGGCTTTCCGTCTCTACCTCCGCAGTCTTGCTCTTCCCCATCTTCGCGAAACCGGAGGTCAGAGCCCCGAGGATCGTCGGCGCCGTGCGCAGCAATGTAATCAGACCGCTCGCCGCCACCGCACCCGCGCCCATGGGCCGCACATAGGTCTTCCACAAATCACTGGGGCTCATCATGCTGATCGGCACGGTGCCCGGATATAGAGGTCCACTCAGGTGCTTGCCGAAGAAGACGATCGCGGGCATCAGCACCAACCAGGAAAAGACGCCGCCCGCCAGCATAATGGCCGACACACGAATCCCGATGATGTACCCCACGCCCAGGTACTCCGGCGTAACGTCCGCGCGGAGTGCCGCACCCTTTAAAATCTGCTGCCCGTTGGGATCGAAGTTCGGTTGATAGTTAGGGGTGCCTGGAAACAGCCCCAACAGGTTCTCATTCTGGAAGAGCGTATAGAGCCCACCCAATCCCAGCCCCAGAAACACCCGGCTGGCGAACGACCCGCCGCGCTCTCCTGCCTGCAACACGTCCGCGCAGGCGGTGCCCTCGGGATAGACCAGCGTTCCATGCTCCTCGACGATCAACTGCCGCCGCAGTGGGATCATGAACAGTACGCCCAGCCAGCCGCCAAACAGCGCCAGCGCGAAGATGCGTGAGGCCTCCAGGTCGAACCCCAGGAAGATCAGCGCCGGAAGCGTAAAGATCACGCCCGAGGCGATCGACTGACCGGCATTGCCGGTCGTCTGCACAATATTGTTTTCCAGAATCGACGCCCTGCCGAAGACCCGCAGGATCGAGATCGACAGCACCGAAATCGGGATACTCGCCGCCACGGTCAGACCGGCCCGCAGGCCGACATAAACAGTGACCGCGCCAAAGATGACGCCAAAGATCGAACCGAGCAGCAACGCCCGGAATGACAGCTCCTTCCGATTTTCAGAAGCGGGCACAAAGGGGCGGAAGGTTGAGGGTACAGCCATCAGACAGGGTCTCCCAAAGGTAAAACAGAGTTAGCAGCGTTGGATGGGAGTGTATCAGCGTGGCTTGACTGCTTGCTTGGACGAGCAGCTACCCGGCGATCTTCAGCGTCCGTCCATGCCGGCAGACGATCGCCAGCCGTTCCGAGCCCAGAATCTTCTTGGCCTGTCCACGGGCATGGCTGGCCCAGGGACCGGAGGGGTCCAGCCGGACATACGTTGTCCAATGCCGCAACGCCCGCCGCGGCTCCTTGACCCGTTCATAGGCCAGCGCGAGGTTGTAGTGCGCGTCGGCATACTGGGGCACGAGTTCCACGGCTCGCTCGTAGGCTGTAATAGCCTCGGCCAGGCGCTGCTGCTCATCCAGCACATTGCCAAGGTCGAAGAAAGCCAGCGCGTACTCGGGATCAGCTTCGGTCGCCCGGCGGTAGAAGGCCTCTGCCGCCTCATAGTCGCGCGCGTTGTAGCGGATGGTGCCCAGGTTGATCGCCGCCGCCGCATGGTTTGGCTGCATCTCAAGAATCGTCTCGTAGAGCACCTTGGCATCGCCCAGCGTCTCGCCGCGCTCTTCCAGACGCACCGCGCGCAGAAACATATCCTGTACTTCATTGGAAAGCCGCGAAGGCGCCTGTCCGTTTGCGCGGACGATAAGCATCCCCGCACAGGGAGTCAGCTCAAAATCGAACGCCATCTGGCGCGTCACGGGATTGACCAGCGCTCCCCACTGCCGGAATGCTACCCCCGATCCTGAGCGTACCGCCGCAAACTCCTGCAGAGGATTGGCCATACCGGCGACCTTCTGCATCGCGTCCACCGACCGCCGGATACTCTTCACGGAGATGCGGGTTGCGGTCAGATCGCGCAGCTTGCGCAACTGTACGAGTTCGTCAAAAGAGTAATTGTCTGAAGAGGCCACCAGTCCGGCGCGCTCCCAGGTGGCAAGCTGGCGGGCTGGTAAGCGGAGGATGCGCAGAACGTCTTCTCGGCAGTATCGGCTCACGGCGCTCGTCTCTCGGTACAAGGCTGCCGCCCCACGCGGCTAGACTCTGATGCGAGTATGCGGGCCAACCCTCCGTCATTCAAGGGGGTTGTGAGGCTATACAGAAGATTTCAGTGGATATCTAGAACCAAAACAGGTTCAGGAGGGCAAAAAGTGGAGCCGGCGAGCGAACTTGAACCGCTGACCTGCTCATTACGCAACGGCCGGGTCTTGCCTAAGTTGTTGTGGCGTATAGAACATGACAGGTGGTTTTAAGGTGTTTGCGCGAGAGAACCTCTGCATCGAGTTTGCGGACCTGAACGCAGCTAAACGGTTCGTCGAGTCCGTGGCTCGCCTTCGCCTCAATCCGTGGCTGCAAGAAGCTCGCTTTGTTCCTCGTCGATCAGAGGATTCAGAGCGTCGGGTATCAGCATCTCCAACAGGTTCTCGGCTAAATTGACACCCCCAATTTTCGTGTGATATCTAATGGTCCGCTTCCGAAACCAGAAAGGGTTCCATCATGAGCGCACCCTCCCTAACTCCCAAGACAATCGATTTTCTTGTAAAACCGACTCTTCTCGCCTTCCTTCTCTCCGTCACGCTCCTGCCCGCACATGCGCAGGTCGTCAGCGTCGTCCAAACCACGCCCGATCAGACCTCGCTCCTCGCTCCGCAACCCTCCCTCACCTTCACCCCCGGAACGGCCAGCCAGCTCGCCATCGACGTCGATGACACCATCCACTTTCAGCAGCTCGAAGGCGTCGGCGGCACCTTCAACGACTCCGGCGCCTGGCTCGTCCAGAACAAACTCACAGTCGCCCAGCGCACTGCGCTGATGAAGGATCTCTTCAGCGAAGACGGCATTCACCTCAGCTTCCTCCGTCAGCCCATGGGCTCCACAGACCTCTCGCTCAGCAGCTTCACCTACGACGACCTCGCCGCCAACGACACCGACCCTCACATGCAGCACTTCTCCATCGACCACGACAAGGCCTACATTCTTCCCACCCTGCGCGAGGCCATCGCCGCCAATCCCAGGATGAAAGTCATGGCTCTCCCCTGGTCGCCTCCGGCATGGATGAAGGACGGCGGCACGCTCGACGGCGGTTCGTTCAACACCGCCAATTTCGCTGCACTCTCCCTCTACTTCACCAGGTTCATCCAGGCCTACGAGACCAATGGCGTCCCCATCAACTACGTCGCCGTTCAAAATGAGCCTCTCAACCAGACAACCGGCTACTCCTCCATGTTCATGAACCCCACCGACGAGGGCCGCTTCATCGCCGAGTACATGGGTCCTGCTCTTCGCAACATGCACTTCCGCAACCAGAACTGGAACTTCATCGGTCAGAACGCAGACCCCAATGACGCGACCCCCGGCATCCTGGGCTACGAACACAACTGGGACAACCCCAAATATCCCGCAGTCCTCCTTAATAACGTTGAGGCCCGCCAATATCTGGCCGGCATCTCCTTCCACTGCTATGCGGGTAACGTAGCCGACGCGCAAAATGCCATTCACGATCTCTACCCCGACACCCCCATTTACTTCACCGAGTGCACCGGAGGCACCTTCGCACCCGACTTCGCCACCAACCTCGGCAACGACGTCGAAGGCCAGATCATCAACGTCCTCCGCAACTGGGGCAAGACCGTCACCATGTGGAACATGGATCTCGACCAGAACAGTGGCCCCACCGTCGAGCACGGCTGCAACGACTGCCGCGGCATCGTCACCATCGACACCAGCACCACCCCCTCCACCGTCTCCCGCAACGTCGAGTACTACGCCCTCGGCCACCTCTCGAAGTTCGTTCAGACCGGTGCCTATCGCATCCAGTCGAACTCCTTCGGCAGCGGCAACGTCGAAGATGTAGCCTTCAAGAACCCCGACGGCTCCGTCGCCGTCCTTGTCTACAACGCCGCATCCACTCCCAGCCAATTCAGCCTCAACTGGCACGGCAAGACGGCCAGCTACGCTCTCCCCGCCAAAGCCGTCGCCACCTTCACCTGGGCCGGATACCAGGGCAACACCTTCGACGTCACCGCCGGTCCCGACACACATACAGTCGCTCCTGGCGAAGGCACTCTCTTCTCCGTCAACGTCAACCACTACGGCTTTGATCTTTCCCCGGTCAAACTCGATCTCAAGGGACTACCTTCCGGGGCCTTCGGCGCGGTCGGCCAGCTTCCCTTCGCTCCCAACGCCCTCCTTCCCATCATCACCACGAAGGACGCGCAAAGCGGCACCTATCCCCTCACCATCACCGGCCGTCAGGGCGGCGTCGAGCGGTCCTCCACGGTTCAACTCACCATCGGCGGGCAGGAGACGCCCTTCGGCGGAACTCCCTGGGCGCTTCCCGGCCTCGTCCAGGCTGAAAACTTCGATGACGGCGGCAACTACGTCGGCTACTTCAACCTCGACACCACCGACCAGGGCAACGCCCCGTCTTATCGTGCGCCCGCAACTGTCGGCGTCGAGCAGACTGGCGACACCGGCGGCGGCTTCGACGTCGGCTTTACCAAGGAAGGCGAGTGGCTTCGTTACACAGTCAACGTCACCCAGGCCGGCATCTACAACCTTCAGGCGCGCGTAGCCTCCTCCGGTCCCGGCGGCTACTACCACGTCTCGTTCGACGGAGAGAACGCCACGGGTAATCTCTTCGTGCCTCAAACCAACGCCTTCCAGACCTACACCACCATGGTCTCGCCCAGCTTCCAGCTCCAGCCGGGCAAGCACATCATGCAGGTCACCCTCGACGGCAACGGGCCCTCCGGCGGTATGGGCAACTTCAACTGGTTCGCTGTAAATCCTCCCACAGCCAGCGCACCGTTCGGAGGCACTCCAGCCACCATCCCGGGCATGATCCAGGCCGAGAACTTCGATACCGGCGGTAAATCCATCGGCTACTGGAATGGCGCCACCACAAACGCAGGCGGAGCCAACTACCGTCCGGGCGAGACAGTCTCCATCGAAACGTCTACCGACACCGGCGGCGGATTCGACGTAGGCTCTACCAACCCCGGCGACTGGCTCAACTACTCGGTCAACATCGCCAGTGCAGGAACATACACCCTGCACGTCCGCGTCGCCTCTGACGTAGGCGGAGGAGTCTTCCACCTGGCTTGCGACGGCCAACGCATCACTCCGGCCCTATCCGTCCCGCAAACCAACGGCTGGCAGACATGGCAGACGCTCGATGTTCCCAACGTCAAGCTACCCGAGGGCGCACACACGCTCCAACTCATCATGGACACCGGCGGCTTCTTCAACACCGTCGCGAACTTCAACTGGTTCTCCCTCAACTAGAGCATTTTCCCTGTTGCTGGGAATCCGGAAACGGGCGTGCAGCGGCGTTTTCATTGGGGAAAACACCCATAAAGATCGAGGCCCCGCTCTACACCTACAGGGAAAATGCTCTAGCCGCGGCCCAAAGCGGTGCAGCCGAAACGTAAATGCCCCACATCTCATCGACGAGATGTGGGGCATTTACGTTAAAACTGCGCCACGAGCGGCGCAGGAGGCGATGCGTGTATTGAAAGGAAAATAGCTTCATTCGAATGTCGGCGAGCATGGCATTCCAGATCGCGGGCGCAGCTTGGCCTTTGATCCTCAGTCGACTTAAGGCAAATTGATTCTTGCGAATACGGCGGAGTAGTTCCACGCCAGCGATCGTGATAACGGCAGGCTAGAAGTTCTTGGAGCCGAACATAGGTCGGGCTCTGGACTTGACCCCGCGGTGATCCTGCTCAATCAGGTTGTTCAGATACTTTGAAGAGCGTAGCTTCGTGCTCTTTGGCAACAGGCCGTCAGCTCTCAGTTCGCGAACAGCTTTGTATTTAGAAAATCGCACTCTTCTCGTTCTCTTCCAATTCCACGCCACAGGTCTCCGGCAGTAGGAGGACCCCGAGGATCATGAGCAGGTAGGCAGATACGGCGAACATCGCGATGGCGTGGCCCAGGCGCATGTGGATGGCGAAGTAGCCGACCAGCGCGGGGAATAAGGCGCCTACACCGCGGCCGAGATTGTAGGAGAAGCCCTGGGCGGAGCCTCGGATGGCGGTGGGAAAGAGCTCGGTGAAGAAGGCTCCCATGGGGCTGAAGGAGCCGGAGGGGAAGAAGCCGAGCGGAAAGCCGAGGAGCAGGGTGGTCGTGTCGCTGATGGGGACGATGGTGTAGAGAAAGACGGTGAGCGCGGAGAACGCAGCGAAGAGGATGAGGGTGAGTTTGCGGCCGAGCCTGTCGGCGAGATGGGCGCTGACAAGGTAGCCGGCGAAGGATCCGAGGATGACGACCAGGAGATAGCCGCCAGTGTGGGTGACGTTGAGGCCGCGCGCATTGAGGTAGAGCGGGAGCCAGGTGTTGATGGCGTAGTAGCCACCCTGCGCTCCGAGCGCGACCAGGGAGGCGAGCGCGGTGATGCGAAGAATTGCGGGCGAGAAGATCTTGAGAAAAGTGAGATTGGAGCCCTTGTTCGTTGATGGATGGTTGGCGCGGAGGATGGTCGCCTCTTTATAGATCTCCGGTTCCTGGACATTCTTGCGGACGTAGATAGCGAGCACGACGGGAGCGAGGCCGATCCAGAACATCGCGCGCCAGGCCATGTTAGGCGAGAGTACAGCGAAGAAGAGTGTGTAGAAGAGCGCGGCGATTCCCCAGCCGATGGCCCAGCCACCCTGCACGGTGCCGACGGCGCGGCCGCGATACTTAGCTCGAATGGTTTCGCCGATGAGGACGGAGCCGACGGCCCACTCGCCACCAAAACCGAGGCCTTGGAGGCCGCGAATAATGAAGAGCTGATTGAAGCTATTAGTGAAGCCACTGAGAAAAGTGA
This sequence comes from Granulicella mallensis, assembly GCF_014203225.1. Taxonomy (GTDB): domain Bacteria; phylum Acidobacteriota; class Terriglobia; order Terriglobales; family Acidobacteriaceae; genus Granulicella; species Granulicella mallensis_A. Next base: position 484,566 of record NZ_JACHIO010000001.1, read on the forward strand.
AGACTGCGAACCAGAGGATGGTTAAGCGAAGGATACGGACGCGACCGAAGCGGTCGGCCGCGAGGCCGGCGAGCCAGCCACCGACAGAGGAGAGCAGTAGAGCCGAGGTACCGAGCAAACCGGCCTGGCCTTTGCTGATGTGCCAGATCAGAATGAGAGTCGGGAGCACGAAACTGTAGACCATGACGTCCATGCCGTCGAGCATCCAGCCGGCGAAAGTAGCGACGAGTGCGGAGCGCTCCTCGGATTCGAGTTGGAGGAACCAGAGTTTCTTGCGGGTTGGCAGGATGGTGATGCCTGGCTCACTCATGAGGGATTCCTTTTTCTGAGGCGCGGTTTGGAAATTTGTACGTGGCCGGATGCTCGCTTCTATTACCTGAGGCGTTGAAGAATCCCGCGGAAACACGGAATTCAGACGCTACTGCTTGACTCCTTCAAGAGCAAAGGCAACGCATACTGCAACGAAACGAATTACGGTAATACCCCATTCGATATTGAGTGCTACTTCTTTGCTGCTTTGACGATGCTGTTTTATAAGGACTTCGAAAACTTCGATCTAGCCAATTTCGGGCACTCCCCAACCGCCACCACCCGGTGTTTCGAGGTGGATGAGGTCGTATTTCTTTGCATAGATGCTGCACTTCGCAGGAAGCTTTTCGGAGGTACCGTCGGGCCTGATGAGCAAATTCAGGCCGACCTCGCCGCCCATACCACCGGAAAGACCATAGGGTTGAAATTTGCGGCGCTCGCCGAGTAGCGTTACCTGCGCGTCAGCTAGCAGCTCCACTTCGCGAATGAGACCGTCGCCACCCTTGAACTCGCCCGCGCCGCCTGAGCCTTTGCGATAGGAGTAGGAACGGACGCGGAAGGGGTAGGCGTACTCGAGTGCCTCAACGGGCGTGTTGAGGGAGTTGGTCATGTGGCAGTGGATGCCGTCGATGCCATCGATACCAGGACGTGCACCCATGCCGCCGGCAGTCGTCTCGTAATAGGTGAAGGGCAGATGGAAGCGCTCATCCCAGCCGCCGACAGTGAGATTGCTCATCGAGCCATAGCTTGCGGCGGGGACACGGTCGGGAGCGGCCTTGGCAAGTGCGCGCAGAAGGACATCGACGATGCGCTGGCTGCACTCCACATTACCTCCGGCGACTGCCGCGGGTGGACGCGCATTGACGATGGTGGCGGCCGGCGCGGAGACGGTGATGGCGTTCATCATGCCGGCGGTCACTGGCGCATCGTCTCCTAATAAGCAGCGAAAGACGTAAAAGCAGGCTGAGTAGGTGATGGGATAGACCGCGTTGATGCTTCCCGCTACCTGCGGGGAAGAGCCGCTGAAGTCGATGGCGGCCGACCCAGCGTCAGGATCGAAGGTAATGGCCACGGCGATGCGGATGGGATCGTCGGTGATGCCATCGGAGTCCATGAAGTCTTCGGCCTCATATCTGCCTGCGGGCATCTTGCGAAGTTCAGCGCGTACCAGGCGTTCCGTGTAGGCGAGCAGCCCGTCGGAGAGCTCGTTGACCTTGGCATGGCCGTACTTGGCAACTAAGTCTTTTAGCCGCTGCTCGCCGACGCGGCAGGCACCGATCTGCGCGTCGAGATCGCCTTCGCGCTCTTCGGGTGTCCGGACGTTGTGAAGGATGAGTGAGAGGATTTCAGTGTTGGTTTCACCACCGACTACGAGACGAATGGCGGGGATGCGAATGCCCTCCTGATAGATCTCGCGGCAGGGCCCCATGGAGCCGGCGAAGGTGCCTCCGACGTCGGCGTGGTGAGCGCGGGAGGCTGCGTAGAAGCTTGGACCGTCGACGCCTTCGATGAAGATGGGAAGGACAAGCGTGATATCCGGGAGGTGAGTGCCGCCGGCATAGGGATCATTGAGGATGGCGATGTCGCCCTCGCCGAGCTTGAGGGATTTTACGACTGCATCGACCGAGTGAGACATGGAGCCGAGGTGCACGGGCATATGGTCACCCATAGCAATGACGCGCTGATGGCGGTCGAAGAGAGCGCAGGAGTAGTCGCGACGCTCCTTGATGTTAGGCGAGATCGAGGTGCGGCGAAGAGCGGCGCCCATCTCTTCGGCGATGGAGTGAACAGCGCTCTTGAAGATAGCGAGTTCGATGGGACTAACGGGTTGCGGCTTCATGCATACACCTCGATCACCAGGTTCTTGAAGGCGTCGACGCGAAGGACATCGCCCGGCGGCAGGATAGTGGCGGAGCTGTATTCGGAGATGATGGCGGGACCGGTGAAGGTGTCGCCCGCGTGGAGCTTGTCGCGTTCGTAGAGACGCGTCGGGTGGGGCGTGCCATCGAAGTAGACGGTACGGGTGCCGACGAGGGCAGCACTGCCATCGCCATCGATAATCTCCTGCCGTGGTGGCTCGAAGGTCTCTGCCGGAGCGGCGACGCGCACGCGGATGTTCACAATATCAAGGGGCCGGCCCTCGTTCGCGAAGCCGTATCTGCGCTGGTGCAGGGCGTGAAAGGCAGAGGCCATATCGGGACCGTAGGGAATATTCAACTCATAGCCCTGGCCTCGGTAGCGGAGGTCGACGGAGCGAAAGGATTTGCCTGCGAGACCCTCGGTTTCAAACTCGTTGAAGCCCAGCCTCTCGAGCTCGGCGAAGGTTTCTTCGAGGTCAGCATCGATGGTTTGCATGACGGTACGAGAGTATTCGCGCATGGTATCGGCGAGCAGGATGCCTACTGCTGAGAGCGCGCCGGGCAGCGCTGGAATGAGTACACGCGGCACCTGCAGGGCGTGCGCAAGAGAGCATGCATGCAGAGGACCGCCTCCGCCAAATGCAACCAACGTGAAGTCTCGGGGATCATAGCCCCGCTCGACGGAGATTACACGAATAGCCTTCTCCATGGAGGTCTCAACAACGCGCAGAATACCGGAGGCGAACTCTTCGACGGTGGCGAGACTTCCCTTCTCCTGCTCCATGTACTGCAGCATCCGATCGCGGTCGAGGCTGATGGAGCCACCCATGAAGCGGTCGGTATCGAGTCGACCGAGAACAAGATTCGCGTCAGTGACGGTGGGTTGTGTGCCACGGCCGAAGCAGACGGGACCGGGATCGGCACCAGCAGATTCCGGGCCTACGCGCAACAGTCCTCCGGCGTCGAAGCGAGCGATGGAGCCGCCGCCAGCACCGGCGGTATGGATGTCCAGCATGGGCACACCGATGGGGATGCCGGTAATGATCGACTCATTGCTGATGTGCGGGCCGGTCGCGTCGACGAGGAAGACATCGGTGGAAGTCCCACCCATGTCGAAGCCGATGATCTGGTCGAATCCGGCAAGGCCTGCAAGTTTATAGGCGCCGATGACACCACCAGCAGGTCCGGAGAGCATGGTTCGAACCGGCTCTGCTGCGGCGATGCGAGCAGAGATGATGCCGCCCGAAGACTGCATGACCTCAAGGCGGCTATCTGCGTAGACCTTCGATATGTTGGCTGCGAGGGTGGTGATGTATGAACCTACCTTGGGAGCGACGTAGGCGTTGGCAACGATGGTGGATGCACGTTCATACTCGCGAAACTCAGGCAGGATGCGATGCGAGATGGAAAGGGGCAAGCCGAGGGGTTCGAGTGCTGCGGCGATTTTGATTTCGCTCTCCGGATTAGCGAAGGAGAATAATGTCGACACAGCGATGGCATCCACGCCGGCGTCCGCAATGTTATTAACTATTATCTCCAGCTCAACGGGATCGATCGCGAGGAGTAAATCTCCGTTCGAACTGACTCGCTCGGAGACGCCGAAGCGAAGCTGTTTGGGAACGAGGCACTCTGGCGCTGGCTGGAACCAGTCATAGAGCTTCGGCCGTGCCTGGCGGCCAATCGCAATCGTGTCTTCAAAACCTTTGGTCGTGAGAAACGCAACGCGTGCTCCCTTGCGCTCAAGCATGGCATTGGTGGCAACTGTGGTGCCGTGCCGAACGACGACGTCGGGATCGGGCGAGATCTTGTGCAGCCCTTCGATCACTGCTCTTCCAGGATCGGACGGGGTTGAAAACACCTTCAACACAACGAACTGCGAATTCTGAAAATACACAATATCGGTGAACGTTCCGCCAGTGTCGATGGCTATACGCATAGGACTTGAAACCTGGTCTTCCCCTGGAACGAAAATTGTTCCGCATATGGTTGAATCATTTAATGTTTGAGGGTCTTGCGCGTGCGTGTAAGCCTTGCACGTTTGGGACGCTTTGCACCGAGCGGCTCAGGATTGCGGAGCCAGTCGGAATAATCGGTGTTCATGGGGTTGGCATTGGGAAGATTCACCGCTAAGAGATCGACCTTCATACTGCGCTTCACCGTGTTTTCGAGGTGATCGCTGGCGCGCGCGCGAGCTAACTCGGCATTGCCGGAACGAAGCGCACGGACAAGTTCCTGGTGTTCGGCAACCAACTGCGGGCCGTAGCTATCCATCACGATCACCAGGTAGTAATAGCGCATGAGACGGGTCTGCGCGTTGGTGACTATCTGGAGCAGGGACTGATTTCGGCTAGCGGCCGCAATCGAAATATGAAAGTTCTTATTCCATTCAAGAAACGTGTAGTAACTATTTCTCTCACCAATTTGATATTCGTATGTTGCCCAGCCACTGATTTCCTTGATCTGCTCTGGGGTTGCACGCTCTGCAGCGAGAGCAGCGACCGCGGGTTCTACGACGGACTGAAGCTCACGCAGATTTCGGTACTCTTCGATCGTCAGCGGAGTGATGCTATAGCCGCGAAAAGGAATCATCTGCATCAATGATTCGTCTTCGAGACGCCGGCATGCCTCACGGACGGGGGTTCGGCTTGCGGCGTAACGATCGCACATCTCTAACTCAGAAATGGAGAGCCCGGGAGACAGCTTGCAGGTAACGATATCCTGCTTCAATTCCTTGTAAATGCGTTGAGCTTCCGTCATTGGAATGTACCAAGTGTATACAACAGAATCCATTCCGGGATGGTGATTGTGATAGTGTGCAAACCTATCCGCCGCGATGATTGTATGGGCAACTGCAGAGCACATACTATTTTTTTCTCACCTCAGCGCGCACGGTTTCCGGTGGCGCGACCGGCCCGTTGACAAGGTTCTCATACATAAGCGCATAGGTGGCAATCCAATGGGTGCCGAGGTAACCGGCCGTGCCTATTTTTGTGTACCCCTCCTTAGCGGAGATGTTGGCGAACCTGCGGTAGACGGCGACGCGGGGATCATCCTTCGGAAGGCCGTTGGCGATCATCTCGAAGTCGGCTGCGCGCTGATAGTTGAGGCCGACGAGATGCGCATTGGGCAGACCCTCCTCATCGGTACCGGACCTGTCAAGATTGTCTCCATGCATGGCATCGATCTCCTTCACGTAACCCTGGAAGAGATCGGAATAGACGGGCGGGAGAAAGGTGTCGAGCCACTTGCTGTAGGCGGACGGATCGAGAATCCGCCCCATCAACGCTGCCTCCGCAAGACAGGGCGACGCGAAGGTGCCGAAGACGGGTTCGGACTCCGTAGCACAGTTCTGGTCGTTGCCGAAGAGGCGTAGCGCGGTGTCATGGATGACGGCCTGAGTGGCCGTATCTCTGGTCTCCGTGGTGTAGTCGAGAACGAAGTTCATGTCGAGTGCGGTGTTGGGATGCAGCCCTACGCGAATGGGGTAATTGAGGCTGCGCAGATAAGTGATGTACTGCTCGGTCATCCACTTTGCGAGAGGCTCCAGGGTTGTGGCAACACGCTTCCCTTCAGGGTCGTCCCATGTCTTGGCCTCTCCATAGAGCTTGAGTAGCCACGCATATCCGTAGGGTTTTTCGAAGTCGGCTTCGCGGCCTTTGAGGGCCTTGAAGTAGGCGATCTCTCCATCAATATTGGATTTCTGGATATGGGTTTCGAGCTCAAGCCGAATCGCCGGAGCTACCTCAATGGTGGGATCGGCCTTGATGAGCGACACCATCATCCAGGTCGAGTTGACCGCGGAGTGCCAATCCAGGCAGCCATAGAAGGCGCGATGCTTGTCATAGTCTTCGAGGATCTGCTGCGCCCCCTGGGGCTGCCAGAGATAGGCCTGGCGCGTGTCGGTTGCTACGCCCAGGCGGGGGGCATGCGGATGGTCCTCGCAGCCTATAGGATTCGCGGCAAGGGAGAGCCGCTGCACTTCTCCGTATTCCGGAGGATTGACTGCGGGCAGGCTCTTCAGATAGTCCGCTATCTTCGCGGTGTCACTGCGCTGGGCCAACAGGGAGTGAACACCTGTGAAGCAGAGCATGATCGATACCGTCCATAGTATGCGCATACGAGCGTCCTTTAGGTTCCTGATCGGTGATGGGGCATTGGCATGATTGCGTTTCGGCTCGCAACTGGTCTTACTTAGTCTGCGGTGGCGGCGTTGTCATGGTTCTTGGGCTTCTCGGGGGCGAGCGGCGCAGGTCCCTTCGCCGCATTTTCATAGAGGAGAGCGTAGGTAGCGAGCCAGTGCTGGCCCTCATACCCAGCCTTGCCGAGGTCTTCGTATCCATGAGTTGCATTGATTGCGGCAAGGGTCTTGAAGACTGGAACGCGGGCATCGTCCTGGGGTAGAGCGTAGGAGATGAGGAGAAGATCGGTGGCGCGTTGAAAGTTCAGGGCAATCAGGTGAGACTTATAATCCAGCTGAAGCTGCGCGTCGGCGTCTGTCGTATTCGTGTGGCTGGTATCGATCTTCCTGGTATATCCCTCAAAGAGCTTTGAGTAGACCGGGGGAAGAAAATCGTCGAGCCACTTGAGGTAGGCCTGCTGGTCCATGACACGGCCCATCAAGGCTGCCTCCGTGAGGCAGGACGAGACGTCATCCGAATTCTGGGGCTCCATGCCGGTGGGGCAATCCTTGTCCTTGCCAAAGAGACGAAGGGCAGTAGCCTGGATTGCGGTCTTCATGGTTGTGTCTTCGGAGAGGTTTACGCCGTCAAGGGCAAGACTCATTGCCCATGCCGTGTTGGCATCGGTTCCCACGCGGAACGGGTATTTGAGATTGTAGAGATAGAAAACATAGCGTTCGGACATCCACTTGGCCAATGGCGCCAGGGCTGTCGCCATCTTCTTGCCTTCGGGTGAATCCGAAGCCTTCGTCTCGCCGTACAGTTTGAGCAACCAGGAGTAGCCGTAGGGCTCTTCGAAGTTCGGCTCGGCAACGATAGCCATGGCGGCAGGCTTCGGTTGAGTAAAGAAAGCATACTCGCCGTCCATGTTGGTCTTACGGAAGTGGGTGGTCGCAATGTCCTTAATGGACCCTTCCAAAGGGAGCTTTGGATTCTGAAGGAGCAACCGCATCACCGTCCAGACAGAGCCCACGGCGTCATGCCAGTTTGAGCAGCCAAAGAAAGCACGATTTCTGTCGTAGCTTTCAAGGAGCACGGGCATCTTCTCGTAGCCCCAGAGAAAGTTATCGTGGGTTCCGGTGTTCTCCTGCGGGTGGTCAGAGCAACTGATGGCATAGGTTGCAAGGGTCTCTTTCCTCTGCTCGTCGAATACAGGCGGCGTGACGGAGGGAAGAGTCTTGGCATACTCGGCGACTCGTGCTGGATCGCTTTTCTGAGCCACAAGACTTACAGAACCAGCAAGGCTAAGAATCAAAAGCCCACTTAGAATTCGCATGCATTTGTCCTTGGTGTGGGTAATTACCGATAGGGTGTGGACTCGGACAATGGTATCCGGGCCCACGTTCCATGACTGTCTAGAAGCTGAACTGCGCTGCAAGCTAGCCGATCTGGACGTTGCTGCCAGAGGTAGCTGCACCGAAGCTGTTGGTTGTGGGCGCGGTGTTGATGGTCAAGTTATTCTGAGTGCCAAAGAGGTTGAATGCCTGGCCGATGATCTTCAACTGCAGAGAGTTGTGCTTGTAGGCGATGACAGAGACATGGAGATCGAAGTCGTTATAGCCCGTGGAAGCAATCGATTTCGGACCGAGGTTCGTAGAGAGACAGGAACCGGTACCTGGAGCGGTGGTTCGGCATGCCAACATGTATGGATTGAGATTGGCGTCGAGATCGGCACGGTAGGCGTTGATCGCGGCATAGTTGATCCCTCGATTGCCCTGGTCTCGCGTAGTTCCAGGAACATACTGAGCCGTACCGTCGGCATTGGGATTTGCCGGGAACACGTTAGGGCTGAAGGTAGACGTTGTCACGCTGAAGGGCAAGTTACTGCGGAGGCTGTAGATGCCGCCAACCTGGATGCGATACGGCAGATCGACAGAGGCGCTGAATACCAGCGCATTGCGTTGGTCGAATTGCGCCGGGCCCCAGTCCTCTCCAAGATTGTTGTAGTTCGTGGGAGCCTGGTGCGGGTTGTTGTCATGAGACGAGCTAAGAGCATAGGAAGCGGTGTACATGTAGTGATGGCTCAGTCTTTTGTCGAACTTGATATAGAAGCCCTTGTACTCATTGGCCGAGGTGGAGGCATTCTGATTGATCTGATAAAAGGTGGGATCCGGCCTGGCGGTGTTAGCCGGATAGTTGGCCGGAATATTGAGGTCGTAGATCTTGTAGTCGCGCAGGCCACGATTATAGAGACCATCGACGGCGAGGGAAAGATCCTTGCCGAGCTGGCGACTGTAGCCAAGAGAAAACTGGTGCATATAGGGATTTTGCAGATACGGAGAAAGAGTAGCGACGGTCAGCGGCGTCGTCGAGCAATAGTCCGTGACGCTCAGGCCGTTATAGGGGTTCGGATAGGGCAGGACATTATTGGGTGGCGTGCCGGCAGGGGCAATGCCTGTCGTTAGCGAGATGTTGCAATTCTTGAAGTTAAGTTTTTCCGACTCCTGGAGCTCGGTCTGGATGAAGTTGTAATAGATGCCATAGCCCGCGCGGATGACATCATTCCCCTTCTTGAAGGGGTCCCACGATACGCCAACTCTCGGGCCAACGTTGTGATAGTCCCCGCGATCGTGCGGATTTCCTTCACCGGGAATCACGGGCTCAGTGGTGGTGTTCGGCGTATAGGTATCGAGGAAGGAAGCACCCCGTTGGAGATCATAGCGGAGACCCGCGTTGACAGTCAGGTTAGGCCTTGCTCTCCAACTGTCCTCCACAAAATACGACTGCTGGGTCGACGGCAGGTAGAAGATCTGAGGAATCGCATTCTGGGTGAATTGGTAGGGGTTGGTGAGCTTCGCTTCTGTGGCGGCCGTGTTATCAAAGGATTGGTCGGCAAGGAAGGTGTAGGTTCCATTCAAATTGAGATCGTCGGAGTCAATGTAGGGGATATAACTTACATCCGCACCAATCTTGATCGAATGCGCGCCCTTCTGAATGGTCAGGGAGTCGTTGACCTGCCAGCGAGACTCTACGCCTACTGCGGCATAGTTATGCCCAAAGGAGAGGCTGGGAAAGTCATAGGCCAGAGATACATTCTGGCTATAGGCCGGATTCGCCAGCTGTTCCGGCTTGGTTGGAATGGGCGTGTTGTAGGGGCCTAGCTCGTAGGAGATATAAGCGTATTGAAAACGAGCCTCGTTCACCATATTCGGTTTTGGTTCCCAGGTATGCCCGGCCACGTAAGCCTTGCGTGGAAACTCGCCATCGTAGCAATAGGCTGTGGTCTGTCCACCGCATCCATTCGCCGTAGACAACTGCCACTCTTGCGAATAACGGAAGAAAAGTTGCTGATTCGGCTTGAGGTCGTCGTCGACACGGACGGTGAGGAGCTGATCGTGGCTGGGATTCTGGAAGGTCCCGAGGAGTGGGGCATAGTCCGTTGCAGCGAGACTGCCGGCCGGCTCGAACAGAGTCCAGGAGGTAGTGGCCTGTGTGCGCTCAAAGGCTCCGTAGTAGTGAATCCGATCCTTGAGGATTGGACCTCCTATCGAGCCGCCCCACTGATTGCGTTTGTAGAGCGGAGAACCGGTGTGCTCGGCCAGCTCGCTGGCTTTCTGGAACGGAGTGTCGGCGGTGAGAGCGGTGTCGCGATAGTACTCGAAGGCATCGCCGTGAATCTTGTTGGTGCCGCTCTTGGATACGACCGTCGTAAAGCCGCCCATCGCCCAGCCAAGATCGGCGGGCATGGATGCGGTATACGTCTTGAACTCAGCTACGGAATCTTCCGGAATGTTCTGGCGCGGATCGCCTTCTTCGGTCTGCTGGTTGGATACACCGTCCCAGTAGAAGCCGTTGGCGTAGTAGTACACGCCGCCTCCTGATTGCACGTTGCTATAGAAGCTGCGCGAGGCAGCCTGCGTGGTGCCAGGTGTCAGCAGCGCGAGAGCGAGATACTGCCGGTTTTGAATGGGAAGGTCTTCGATCTGAGCCTGCTCGACGACACCACCCACGTCATAGGAGGTTGTGTCCACCGCCGGCACGGCACCTTGAACCGTGATGCTCTGCGTGGCGTTACCGGCCTGCAATGTGACGTTTTGATTCACGTGATTATCGAGCTGGATGACGAGACCATTGATGGTCTCGGGCGAGAACGTGGGCGCGGTGATGGTAAGCGAGTAATGACCGGGAGCCACGGTGGGGATACTGTAACGGCCATCCGACGCTGTGGTAACGGTGCGTTTTTCTCCGTTGTCCGTGTTCGTCAGGACAACCTGGGCTTTGAGCACGATGGACCCGGATACGTCGGTAACGACACCCTGAACGTCCGCCTGCCCGGACTGCGCGTGCATCGCGACAGCACCATTCAGGCAAAAAACGAGAGTGAGTGCGACAAGAATACCTCTGCGTAACTTCAGGATGGTCATGCTACCTCCAAAAGATATGAGTAGGACTTGGCTACGAATCCGAGAGGAGTCGCATTAGGTTTTATTTATTGGTGGGGCCATAGCCGAGACGGCATACACGGTTTATATTCGTGATTCATATTTTTGTCAATAATTTTCTGCAAATTATTTTCTAGCCACAGAATTCCTAGTTTAATAGCATTTTTGGCGATCGGACGCGGAACGTTGCTCACCACGCAAAGACCATCATTTTTAGCTTGTATACAACTTGTAGATACCTGGTTGTCAATTGGTAACAACTTATTGATGGGGTTTGACTTGCGTGAGACAACAGAGGTGCGCTCGGGCAGTGATTTCAGGGCAGTAGTACACACGCGGCGGGGCGGGAGAGCCGAGGTTGCGAGGTCGGTACGACTTCAAAAGTGCGGAAGACCTGGACTGAACGTCTCGACCCTCCTGGGCGGTTCACTTGGTGCAGGAGATCTATGCCAGAACGAGATCGGCTTCTTCGGCAACTGTGATGTTCTCACCGGAGAACTGGACTGCGCCGTCGCCATCGAACCGCCTGACTCGGAATAGCTATCTGTGTGATCTGAAGGTTCCTACGAAGAGAGCCGACGCAGAAAGTAGCCCCCTCCGATGCACACTTGGAGGGCTCATCGGGCGTCTCCACCTGAGGCACTGGGACGTGAGTACGACCCAGCGCTTCTATATCAAAACTGCGCACGAGTGGCGCAGGAGGCGATGCATGTATTGGAAGAAAAATAGCCTGTGCAGCAGTTGTACAGCACATGGCGGTCAACTGAAGGCTAAGTCTTTGAAATGATGGAGCCGACGAGCGGACTTGAACCGCTGACCTGCTGATTACGAAACGACCGGGTCTTGCGTAAGTTGTTGCGAGTTATAGAACGTTACAGGCGGTTTTGAGGTGTTTAGGGGCGTATCTGGAGCTGTCTGTACAGCAGTTGTACAGCAGTTTGACCTGGTGAATTAAGGTCATCGTGTCAACACTTATATCGTTATGCTCGAAGAATTCCTATTGTCTGCGCCTACATTTATGCATCACGCGACAGCGCAATAGGAGCATGCGAGATTACCCGTTGGTGGCTTCGGCTCAGAAGTGACGAGAGCGAGCACGAACGAAAGCAGGAGAAGTCCAGGTTTCAGCGCCTTGCGACAAGAGACCGCAAGTAATGCGAATGTCATACCCATATAAGTTGTTAAATAATTAGCATGCACAGCAGGATTCGAACCTACGAGTTCCACTGTGACAGAAAAGTAGAAACTCGTAACCGTAAGAAACCAGGCGTAACGGGTGGCTCTCTGAGCGCCCTGAGGCACCATTAGGAACGCACATCGCACCCCCTATCGAACCCACGTCCTCTGTCCACCAAACCTCTGCCCTTCGACCACAGAATGGCCAGCGGAACGGACTTTCAATCCCTTTGTTGACGATTTGCACGGCATCATCACTGCCGGGTCAATTCTTGCTGCAGCGACAGCCGCCCGTTCCTGACTAAGATTGTCCCCCAGGGATTCACGGGCGTTGCAAATAAAAGGGATATGTCTATTTTCCACATCGTTCCCCACACGCGAAATAAAGGTTGGTATTCTGATTTGCGGCAGTTTGGGGATATTTTCTGCGACCCCTGCAGCGGTGCAAGAAACTATCCTATAAGGATGTCGATCTGATCTTACGCAAGGAAGGCACATGCACAAAGGTCATCTTCGTCCAAAACTCCCCCACACAACCGGCCGCCATATAGATGTATTGATCCAGTTCGGAGAACTTCCGAAGTGCGACGATGCGCCTGACGACTCATCAGGAAAGTAAGCAGGTCAAACTCCCATCCCCCTCGTAAGAGTGGTGACGATATCGCGCACGGCTTCTCGATCGGATTGACTCAATCGAGAGAGCACCGTCAGTGCTGCTCCAAGCGACTCGAGCAGAACCTTTTCGTCTAAATCTGCTTGTTGAGAGCCAACTTCCACCGACATCCGCGTGAGCGCTCCTCCGTCGGGCGTGCCATTCACTTGATTGCGAAGGGACAAGAGTGTCCCGGAGGAATCAGTGAGGCATCGGCAATGGTGTCCGTGGCTCGTGCCAGGAGATACGCAAGGCCAATCTGATCACGCATTCCTACGGGAAGCACGCGCAGGGTGATGTAGAAAGATCGCGAGACACTTTTCAGGCGGGGCCGAGAAGCACGGCACGAGCTGGATCAGGCATGAATTCTGGTAGTCATCCCTCCATCATTCTGCCGATAGACAAAGTTGCTGATAGTCATCTGGACAAGACAACTCAAGAAAACTATCGACGCTTAGTCCACCACCCGGTCTGTCATCCCCAACTTCAACGCCTTAGCGCGCCAAGCTACTGGATGAGATGGAACCCATTATGTGTGCGATCACCGCATTTTGAAAGCTCAAAGACTTCCGCCAGTAACCCGTTGAATTCCGCAACGGCGGCCTTGCAATGGAGGTCATCGATATCGGCTATGGTCTTGCCGGAAACTGTGTATTTTGGTTTCGCGATTTTCTCGTTCCAGCCGGGTATGGAGACGCCAAGATAACTGAAGAATTGTTTGTAGCTGATACGTGATGAAGCAAATGGGCAACCAAGCTTCTGTTCGATGTCATCTATCAATTTTCTTGTATCTGAAGAACCGCGGATTCTCTTTCGTTCCATGACAAGGACTGGCAAAATGACCAGTTTTTGGGGTGCTACTCTCTGGAATGCCTCGATGGCAAGATACGTTGCCTCGAGTTCCATGTAGGCCTGTGGGGTCGGGACAATCAATACATCTGCCTGATGCACGACGGAAGCACAGTAAGCGTAGTCGCTGGTATTGCAGTCAATGAGAATGCAATCGAACTCAGTGCGCACAGGCCACGACTTCCTAAAACAAGTATCGCTGGCCCGAAATGAAGTAATGGCGGGCAGTTCTGGCGGCCGTTCGGCTAGGAGCTCGTGCAACTGCCCGACAAAATCAAGGACGAGAACCGATTTACCGGATTTGGCAAGGACACCTGCTAGATGCAGGCATAGCGTAGTCTTTGCAACTCCCCCCTTGAAATTCATCACTGCTATGACAAAAGGTGATGCGCTGCTCGAACCTTCGTGTCGAATGTCGGACTTAAAATCCGAGAGTTCAATACCTACGACCTCTGCCACTGACGCTAGAGTAGCAGCATGACAAAACCCGGATTTCTCTATTCGATGGATTGTCTTAGTGCTCAGACCAGAGAGCTCTGCCAGTCTTGCGCACGACAAGCATCTTTGCCTACGCGCCCTTCGAACTACTTCGATTACTTTCTTTGGATCATAGCCATGCATAGGACAATAGTGGCACGGTAAATCTTTTCCGTGTAGAGCCAGTTTGCAGACAGTTTTGACATTGCCGATGAATGCTGAAGTGTTTTTCCGACGTCAGAAGTCTCAGATCCGAGCCTCGGACCAGACTGATCTCCCGATCAATCTCATCGTCACTCAGGCTTTCTCCGGCCGCGTCTGCAATGCGCCAGTTCTCACGAAGCCTTGCCTTTGGAGATCGGCCTCTTCTGCGTTGCGGATGGCAAGCTTTGCATTGGTGAGGCAAACAATGACAGCCTGAGAGGCAACAATCTCGGCCCTTCATGACCGCGGAAAGCCTATCGCGATCTGGTTTGAAGATAGGCTCAGAGGGGGTTATATTCAGCACCACTGCAGAACAGTGGGACGCAACCAGCAGAGAGATGACTCAAGCTACCTTTTAACCACGTCCTCACCGATAAACTAGACACTGTGTCCCGTAGGAGGGCGATATGGTCGAAACGATCATGGCAGCTTTGGTTGGTGCACTAGCGTCCGGAGCAAAAGACGGTCTGACAGACGTGGCGAAGAAGGGGGTTTCCGATGGCTACGAAAAACTTAAGTCGGCCATCAAGCGCCACTCGGTCACGGGTGACGTCGCCGATGCCTTAGAGAAGGTTGAGGCCAAACCGGACTCCGAACCGCGGCGCGCAGTATTGGCCGAGGAGTTGCAAGGCTCGAGAATCGGAGCGAACGACGAGGTTATCGCCCAGGCGAACAGCCTGTTGAATCTTGTGCGTGCCCTTCCAGGAAACAATATGGGAGGGCAGGTAGCCCATGGCACTGGGATAGCTCAAGCCGACCGAAGCAGCGTTGCCAGCGTCACGATGACCGGTGATAGGAACTAATGTCGGAATCGCGAACCAACAGCGAGCAGATCGCAAGCGGAGTCGGCATTGCGCAGGCTACCAATGGCGCGACGGCATCGGTGTCGATAGGCTTGTCAGCAGACGAAACCGGAAACATCTTCGCGAAGATGATCGAGACTTTTGCGCGGACACTGCCGATAACTGGCGACGTGGTCCTGGCGATTCCAACTTTAAATGTGGAGGCTCCGCCTCCTCCCGAGCTACGACTGGAGCGCGCTACGCTCGAGCGACAGGCGCAGAAAGCGCTCAGTTCAGGTAAAGGGGTGTCGATTCACGGAGACATGGGTTCCGGGTGCACCGAACTGGCGAGAAGTCTGAGCATAGGGTATGGCCGCGTAGTGTGGTTGGATTTGCATGCGAACAAGCAAGTGCCTGCTGTGATGGCGCTTGAAATCGCACTGCGGGACCTGTCAGCCGACCTAATAACCGATAGCAATGCTGGCAGCAATCGCCTTCTAGTCATCGACAACATGGACGACGCCATACTGGAGCCGGCATTTGAGGCCCGTATCAAGTCTTTGGCTAGCAAGGACACGTTTTTCGTTATCTTGGTTTCGCTGCATCCTCTTCCACGCGGCCTCTCAACTCTCTTCGAACGTGTTGAGGTGAATCGACTCGACGATCAAGAGATCCTGAAGCTCATGAAGCTGTATGGAGCACCGAAGGCCGTCTTTCGAGATGGCCTTCTAAATGTTGCCATCGGTGTGACGCATGGGATGCCGGACCTGGTTACTCTGCTCCTCAAAGATTGGCAGTCAAGAAGTTGGAATCTGGATGATGCCGCTTGGGAAGACACTCTCCGCTCGAACTACGCGAAAGATCTGCGCGCAGAGACTCAACGCCGGTTGCTGGCAACACAAGAGCCCGGGTCTCGGGACCTGCTGTATCGTCTCACACTGCTCAATCGCGACTTTAGCGAAAAGGAAGCAATCGCGATCGCCGAGATCGAGCCGACGATTGATCGTGCGCGCGAGCGTCTGTATTCGCTAAGCGGTAATTGGTTGCACCGCATCAAGAAGGACCGGTGGCGCACATCACCACTTCTTGCCGGTTCGGGGGACGGCAACCTGTCGCGCCCGATCAGGAAGGAGATCCACTCCTCTGCCGTCCAATGGGTGTTAGCCAAGGGCACCCTGAATCAGTTCGATGTGTCCGAAGCGATTACCCACTTGATGCAAGCAGAACGATGGAACGAAGCCGCGATGGTGTATATTCGTGCGCTCGACGCGTTGCGCCTGGCGGGGGTCGATGTCCACGCGGGTATGCTATTGTCCCTTTGGAAGAGCCTGCCTTTACCGAAGGAGATGGCTCTTTGGCTGAGAATATTCATACGAGGTCTACAGGTCATCAATGGCCTTCGCCGAAATGAAGGCCATCAGCCCGCGCTGGAAGACCTCGTCTCGCTGATAGCAGGTGCCCGTGGGCAACGAGACCAGATGTCGGTTTTCGCGGTTTCCGGTCTCATTGCGATGAAGTACATCGAGAAAGAACCAGGCAAAGCGCTCCCTTTCATCGCGAGTGCTCTACGGGCGGAACGGGACGGTCCCGCCGAATTGCGGCGTGAGTTGAAGGACCACAAAGCCTCGGAACTCTTCTGGGGCGCTGCGATGAGAATAAAAACCCGTGCGGACGTTCTCGCATGGATGGCTGAGGTAAATGAATTAAGTAACGACGAGCGGAACGGTTTAATGATCGCGGAATATGCCGAGCCTTCAGCGATGAGAATGTTCGACTCTTTGTGGTCCATCGAACAGGAAAAGGCTGGCGATCAGCGAGACTGGCAGAGTGTTCTCGACTGTTTGAAGCGGTGCGAAGAGATTGCTTCGGACTGGAAGACACCCCTGGTATCGGCGTGTATCTTGAGGTCTCAGCTTTCCGTTCGGATCGTGCATTTGAAGGAGACGGATTCACCGCAGATTGAGGCAGAGCGATTCTACGGCGCGAATGAGTCGCACGAACTCGCGCAGTTCATCGTGTCGGACGGCTTGGCAACTTGGCTCATCGACATTGATCGGTGGGACCTTGCGTCGACATGGGTGACGCGCGCCTACCGCTTCGATAAACCGGACTTCCCATTGCATCAACAGCTCAATGCATTGCGCTATGGGCATCTTCTTCTACGCGAAGGCGCGCCGTCGGCGGTTCCCTTTGAACGTGCAATCGCGATTGGGAACTCCAGCGAGGACCTCACGTTGTTCAATCAGCTCAAGGCGCGCGCGGAGTTGGCTACGTTCTTTTGGAAGACTGGCCAGATCGGTGAGCTTTTTGCGACTTGGTCGGATGTTGTGCGCGGCTTGCTTGAACATCGTGAAGATGATGAACGCTGGAAGAACTTCTTCATGTTGGCGGCAAACAACATGTCATTTTACTCGTCGGCGCTTGCCCGGACCCAAGTTGACGAAGACTTGGTGACGGAACCGCGCCCAGGCATGTTTATCGGCGGAGTCCAATCTCTCTCCAGCCGTTATCGACCCGGATTGGTTTTTCTCATGCCAGGCGGCATGGCTCAGTGGGCGGACGAACTGGGGAAAGAGCGCGAAGCAGCAGAATGGGCGGGGATTACGGAGAAGATCGGGGGGAAGACCTCGGGGAGCGCTTTGGCTCAGATGTACCAGATGCACGCGATTCCGCTCGATGTACGGGAGCACCGTTTCATCGATGCGTTACGGCATGCGAACGAAACGGCCCTAGGGATGCTGTGTGATCTTCCCGTTGAGCTCTCTGAGGAGCGACAGGCCGAATTGGCGACAGCCAATACTAGAAGGAAAACGCAGAAGCCGTTCTCAAGGCTGGCACGACTTCATTTAGGGCTCTTTCCAGTGCTGCTGGAGATGAGCATCGGTGCAGAGCAGACACCTGCAGAAGTGCGCAAGGAGATCGAAGCGCTTCAAGACGAAGCGGAGAAACTGAGAGAGGATGACCCGGAGATTTGGGGAATTGGGCTCGATGTCCTGGCTGAAATCCTTGAGGGGCGACTGCGGTGGCAGCAGATTCAGGGGGCCCCTCCTGTCGGCAAGGATGGGCAAGCGGACATCAGGGTTCTGCTTCGCGCGTTCGGTCTCTGGGTGATCGCGGCAGATTCTGCGGAGCGCCTCCTGGTCGTACAGGCCTCTTGCATTCCTTATCTTTCGGTCTACTTCTCGCAGATGGGTCAGATTGGTACAACGATCGCAATCTCTATCGCAAGGATGTGGGCCGCAAAGATCGAACACAGTCCCTACCACTTCCGCCGACCATCCGAGACGGTCGCACAGATTCAGTCGTTGGCTTCTGAAGCGCGGATCGGTGAGATGATGCTCGTTCTCGCCGATTCAATTGGAGTTGGAACCGATGGTGAAACCCGCGAGCAATTCAAACACTACCGTCTGAGGAAACCCATAGCTGCTTGAGATTCAGCGTTGCCGCCCAATCAGGACAAAGCCTTTGGCGAGACGGTTCCGACCGGACACAGGGATATTTGCGTCCTCGGCAATCTCCGACCAATTGTCGATGGCCAGGTTGACATCGGACAAGGTGTTCTCGGCTCGTCTCACTCCAAAACGGTCAGCCACTTCCAGCAGGTCCTCTTGGGTAATGCCACTAAATTTTTCGTTCACACTCATTTGGCGCTGATAGGTCCATTCGCCGGTGGGATTGTAGGCATGGGCTACATCATAGGCAGGAGAGAATGCCCAAGATTGGCCTTCTCGGAGGAGAAAGCCAATCTTCTTGGTGTGATCAGCTAGTGGTCGGCGATAGTCATTTCTGAGTCATCGGCGATACTGGACTGTAGGTTGGAGCATGGCCGGTTCCGGGAACCGTGAACAATTCGCTCGGTGCCAGACTTACCGCTCGGAGTCGAGGTCTCCATCTCATGGAAACCACACATTTCGACGAAGAGGAATCAACCTGATCAGAAAAGAACCTTCAACGAAAGCTGTATCTGTCGAGGGCTGTTTTGCTGATTTGCACCGACCGTCCCGTATCCCGACCAAGCGCCCGGAGCATTTGGGTCTGCGACATTATTATTCCGCGTCAACGGGTCGGTGACATTCCCTGTGTTGGGCCCACCGAAGATAGGTGTATTCGTAAGGTTGAAAGCCTCTGCCTTGAATTGAAGCTTTATATCGTTGGTGATGTTGAAACGCTTTTCCACGCCCAAGGACGTCTGTTGAGCCCAGGGGGTGCGGACCACACCAGTGTTGGGCATCGCCGTTATGGCGGTGTACTGGGCCAAGGGTGTGAAGCAACTCGGCTGCGTGCCACTCGTATAAGCGCTGTAGTTGTCGGAGTTATTCAGATAGCTGTAATAGGTCTTATGTGCAGGACGAATATTGTAGGGCCCACCACAGTTGTAGACATAACCATTGGGATAACCGATGGGTTGGCCACCATCATTCTGAAATATCCAGTCCAACTGCCAACTGTCGAGAGCCTGCCCTAAAAGGCCATGGGCGTTGCTGGCAATGAGGCCACCCTTGCCGATGGGCAACGTGTAGAGACCGCTGAAGGAAAAGTCCCAACCGCGGTCGTAGGGGTCAATATGGTACGTCGGATTGACGTCGACGAAACTATCCTGACTATCGTTGAGCCTGTCCGTCGCCGTCATCATCTTGGACCAAGTGAATGAAGCTAGAACGCTCAGACCCTTCACCAGAACGTTTGAGTTCGTGAGGCGCTTCTCAAACTTCGCCTGCAACGAGTTGTAGTTGCTGTATCCTTGCGGATCGGCATAGTCGGCGACATAGTCGAACTCGGGAAATGGAACTAGTAGCCTTACGGCCGAAATCGTCTGACTGCTACCGAGCGTTGTTGCCGGTCCTGCAATACCGTAAAAAGGATTCGGCACCTGAGCATTGTATTTTCCTGGGTTCACATGCGCGTCCGCGAACTCTGCAGGGGTAATAGAGTTCAACTGGATCGTGGAACGAAGCCGAGTCGTATGGGCTCCGACATATTCAAGGTCCCACACAGACTGAAATGGGCCCGCCCCTTGGAACCCAAAGGAATACGACTGCACGCGGGGAATCCGCCGATCGCGCTGATCATATTGAACCCCATTTCCAATACCCGATTCCAACCCCTGGGAATTGCCCGGAGGCGGTGTAAAGCCGTTAGGGTACGGATTACCTGTGCTGAAATAACCACTTGGCGTCAGGCCACCGTTAAGGGAGGCAGTATAGCCTGTTGTCTCCTGCCAGGTAGACTGTGCGCCTAGTTCGACGCCGAGTGCTGAACTCAACCCCCAGCCTCCTCGGACAACGAGCTTGTCCCCCAAAGCGTACGACACACCAACCTTGGGCAGCAGGCTGCCCCAGTAGTTTTGGTAAGCAGTGAAGTTACCATTCGCAAACTGTAATCCGCCCAAAATCGGATTAGAGAGAGAGGCAGCAGCACCAGAGTAATCCAGTTGATTGGTAACCGGATTGACGCATGTCGTACAGAAACCTGCCGTCAAGCGATTATTGCGGTCACGCGGCGAACTCTCAGTCTCCCATCGCAGGCCCAAATTGATTGTCAGGTTGTGGAGAATCTTCCAATCGTCTTGTGCGTAGGCCGCATAGTAGTTGTAGCTCTCGTAGGCGGTCAGAAAATCGTCCACGGAACCGCTGTCAGGTACCCCTAATAAGAGTTCCGCTATACCGTCGCCATCGCCGACATTGTTATATGGATCCTGTTGAGTGTATTGGCTCCCGAAGGAGAAGTTACCGTTGGGCTGTCCGTCGCCCCCAGGAATGTCGTGGAATAGCATAAAATCTGCGCCGTAGTGCAGGTTGTGGTGCCCCAACACCTGATTCACAGAAGGTGACAATTCATAGGTCTCGTACATATTTGGATTGACGGTATTTCCGATAATGTTCGCAGTGCAACAGTTGGAGATACCAATCTCTGGAGCATATCGGTTGGATGTCGTCGGAATCTGCGGCATGCTTAACCCTAGACTCTCCGCTGTAAGACTGTTATCGAGACCAGCAGCAAGCGCGCCGTCGTAGCTGATATTCGTTGCTCGATTGTAGGAAACGCGAATGTCTCCGAAGAGTGTTGACGTAAACGTATGCGTCAAATCGAGGACCTGGGTCAAACTCGATTTGTAGTTATTGATATTTCCCTGCGCAATTTCACCTGGCAGGCCGGACGAATTACTATCCGATGTACCTGACCACCACGCGAACATCCCATACATGCGGGTTCTGTCGCTGAACGCATAGTCGACACGAACGATCGGCTGGTTGTACTGGAACCGGCCGGGATTATCCCCAATATAGTTGTTGCTATAGGTATTGCCCGGAACATTGGGATGAGGCCATAGCTTCAAGATATTGAGGCCGATCTGACTGATCCTGTTAGCCGGAATCGTATTGTTTGGGAAAGGATTCCTCGCGTAACTCTCACATGGATTCTGACCTGGGACAACGCAGTGTGTTGTCAGAGGATCATAGATATTGTGCGCACTGGTGTTCGCCAGATAATTTGTCAGGTTCACACTGCCATCCGGTCCCGGCAACATGTCCGGAGTTACAGTACCCGTTACAACGGCCACCGGATACACTTCCCGCCACCCTTCATAGCTACCGAAGAAGTAGAGCTTCTTATGGAGAATAGGCCCACCAACGGTGCCACCAAACTGGTGCTGATTGTGAAATGCTTTACTTTGCCCCTGCTGATTCAACTGATAATAATTCGCATCCAAGATCGAATTGCGCCAAAAATCATAGACCGTCCCGTGGAATTGGTCGGTTCCACTCTTGAGCACGGTATTGACGGTTCCACCCGCCTCGCGGCCGTACTGAGCGTCATAGGTATTGGTCATCACCTTGAACTCTTCGACAGCATCGACGCTGGGCGAGATGTTCCAGGTTCCCGAACCGCCTCCTCCCTGCTGTGATACTGAGGCGCCGTTCAAAGAGAACTGATTATAGTTCCCTGATTGCCCATTGATGGAATAGGCATTGCTCTCGTCCTGCCCGGTGGCCTGTTGTGCGCCTGTCGTGGCATAGTTTTTTACCCCAGGAACAAGTGACAAAAGTCCATAGACCTGGCGGCCATTCAAAGGAAGATTTTGGACCTTCTCTGGATCCATTACAGTTCCACCGGAGGCGTCATCTGTATTGAGCCCCACGGCATCAGCGGAAACTACTACTGATTCGGAGACGCCACCAACTTGCAGAGCGAAGTTCAGATTGATCTTTGAAGAGACTTCGATATTAATATTGCTTTTCGTAACCTCGCCAAAGTCCGGCGCCTTGGCAGATACCCGGTACACGCCCAATTGAACATAGGGAATCGTGTATTCCCCATTGGCACTTGTCACCGCATGATAAGTCTGCTGCGGGCCTACGGCAGTGATCGCAGCTTTGGGTATCACCGCTCCTGATTGATCCGTTACCCGTCCAGTGATCGTGCCTCGATATTCCTGAGCCCCACAACATGCCGAGAGAAAGAACGTTAACAGGCAAATTCCGAGGAAGAGACGCTGTTGCAGATTTGACATTAGCTTAGGCATTGCTGACCTCTGAAATGGATGTACTTGTTCGGTTGAATCTGTGTTTTCGACTGGATTCCTGGGGATCATCGTCACAGCCAGAAACATGGGCCCTGAGGTGTTCGGAGATCTCGGTTCAATTCACAGCACTCTGCAGGCCGAGGCACAGTCGCAGCTACCTGAACCCATAACCCCATCAATCTTTCGTGAGAGTTAAATGGGCTTCGCCCACTCTCGCTTCTTTCACGCGAATTTCAGAGGGTCAACACGATGAGTTTTTCTCAAGAAGGCGAAGCGGCATATCCTCGTTTGAGGCGCGCGCCAACACCCCTTTAGAGGGGCAGAACGTGCACGCTACCAACGCAATCACTGAACTCGCGGCTTTACCGTCTGATCCGGCAATGATCTCGCAGCGATCATTGCCGGATCTCAACAGTTGCTGGAACCACGACCGATTCGAATCGAATTAGCCAAGAAGGGAAAGTGCGACGTCGACGCACCGGCGTTTACCCAGGCATTTACCAGGGATGCGCAGCGCAAACTCTCAAGTACGCCCAAACGTCGATGGCATCCTGTGCCATGAATGGCGAGGACGGGGATGCCAACAGGTTTTGCTCACTCCAACATGAATCGAGGTCCGACACCGGATTTGCGGCGACCAATGGAGGCTGCGATCACAGGGGTTCATTGTAGACTCCGAATTCGGTAATGCCAGGAGGTAACGTCGAGCCAGACAATACCAACCGAATACGCTCCGCACTGATCCGTTCGAACTGGTGCAGCTGGAATGTATTCCCACCTTTGCCTATTGCGAGATCGGACCATGAGCCGTCATGCCAATGCTGCACTCGATAGCTGTCAATTCGGCTCTTCGCTCCAGAGTCCGAGTCGTAGCGGGACTCCACGATCGAAACGGTATTGAATGCGACCGATTGATCAAAATCAATCTCTAGCCAGCCTGACTTCTGCCCTTCATCGCATATCCAGGAACTTCGAAAGTTATTGTCATTCGCGAGATCGGGTCCGGACGTATCGGCACTGCTGCTGGCAAAAGAACGCTTGGCAAATGCCAGATTCGGAGTCGTGATCTGGATGGAGGCGGCTATCTTCGGGGAAGGACCGGGGTTCTTCCAAAGCTTGCCAATCTCCTCAAGCCTCGCAATTGCGTTTGGATCAAATCGCCCATCCCGGTTCGGAGCGACATTCAGGATGAGATTGCAATGTCCTTGATTGAACGGAATTAGCCATTCGTCGACAATCTGCTTGGCTGACGTTAGCTCTTGCCGAGGATAGTCAGACTTCCAAAACCATTCGCTCTGCAACGTAGTGCCAGACTGCGATGGAACCAGACTGTCAGCTGGAATCTTCTGGCCGGCGTGTTGCTCGTACTCCTTGATATCTGAGTAATAGAGAGCGGGGCCAGGATACTGGCCCGCGTTGTGGTCAGAGACCAAACAATTGGGCTGAAGGCTCTTTATATGATCGTAGATTGTCCTAAAGGGGAGTTGATCGTAGTGCAACCGCGCCCAACCACAGTCCCACCCGTCGAAGATCAACATCGTGATCTCTCCGTAGTTGGTCAGAAGCTCGGTTAGCTGGACTTTAATCAGGTCGATCTTCTGCGATGTGATCTGATACGGACGGATATCAGCCCTCAGATCGAGAATAGAGAGATAGAGGCAAACTTTCAGCCCGCGCTTCCGAAAGGAATCGGTATAAGAGCGGACGATGTCATGCGGGAAGGACGAGTCCTTGACACTTGGGCTACTAGTCCTTGTGGGCCAGAGACAAAAGCCGTCATGGTGTTTCGTCGTCAGACATCCATATCCCATGTTGGCGGACGCGGCCGCCTCTGCCCACTGATCCGTGTCCAGATGAGCTGGATCGAACAGCTTCGGAGATGCCTTTGGGTCTCCCCACTCACGCTCCTCAAAGGTAGCCATGTTCAGGTGAATGAACATCCCGAAACGCAAGTCCAGAAACTTCTGCTGCAGATCTAACAACGGCTCCCGCACTTGAGTCGGAGCGGACAAAGCGTCCAATCTGCGCGCGCCTCCTAGCAACGTCGCAGCTGTCATGAGCCCATAGTTGAATTCTCGCCGGCTGATCGTCACTCAATTTCTCCTTGCGGCAAAGGGGCCGTCCCGTTATGCATTACTGTTAGGGAAGAACGTCTGCCATTGCAGCGCAAACCAAATCACGATAGAGCGACCCGAGGCCATCTGTCAGTCAAGAGGCAGTGGCGTTCTCTTCAAAAGATGATCTTTGCGGCAATCTGAAGCTTGCGAGCATCATTGGCCGTACTGGAGACTACTCCGAAGGTCGTCGGGCTCGAAAGATCGGTTCCAGGTGTACCTAAGATGACACTATTGGTTGCGTTGAACGCCTCGCCTCTCAGCTCGAGGCGCGCCGACCCGTACATTGGAAATTGCCGGAAGACAGAGAGGTCAAGATCCCAGAAACCTTGTTGCCGCAGAGAATTGCGTCCAACGTTTCCATAGGTGTATTGCGCAGGTGCGACGAAAGCGGCGGTGTTGAACCACTCGTCTTTCGATTGATGTGCTGGCTTCGGGTTGCCGATAAGATCCGGCCTTTCGTATCCCTCATTTCCAACGTTGGCGATGTCCGGATCAAGATTGAGACTAAAATTCTGGCCGGAGTGGGCGCTGAAGATGGCATTACCCTGCCAGCCGCCAAGTGCATAATCGGCCAATCTGTTGCCGGTCGAGAAGCGCTTGCCGCGGCCGACCGGCGCCTCGTAGTTGATGTTCGCCGTGAACTGTTGAGGAAGATCGAATGCAGATACGCTGCGGTCACCGCGGATGTTGTACGGGTTCTGGACATTGGTACCTTCAACGCCGAAGTAACCCGAGGATCCTTCATCGATCGACTTACTCCAGGTGTAGGAGATTTGATAGGCGAGGCCACCTTCAAAGCGCCGGCTCAAAGCAAGCTGCAAGGCGTTATACGTTCCGTTTCCGATGGAGCGATCATAGTTGCTGGCAATCATGTAAGGGTACAGCGATCTCGCGCTTGGATCTCCGGGGCCGGGTGTGACGGCGGTGTTGTAGTAGGTTCCGACATCCAGACGGTGCGATTCCGACCCAACATAATTGAGAGAAAGGTTCATATTTTGGGTCAGCTGCTGCTCGATTCCGAGGTTGTATTGTTCGGAATAGGGGTTCCGGATATTCGGATCTACGTAGTAATTCGCATTTGACGGAGTGAACGGAGTACTTGCAGGTAGATCGGAGGCACTAGCACCGAGAAACGGATTTTGCCCGGTCACTGTTGGAAGTAAGCTTGTGCCGCTAGGCAGATTGAGACTCTGAACGGATTGAGTTCCTATATCCGGCCAGGAGCCTTGATAGTTCTGCGCCAGTTGGATGGCAGCAGCCCAATTATCGAAGATGATCCCAAAACCTACGTGAATCACAAGGCGTGGGTTGGCACGGTATATTGCACCGATACGGGGGCCGAAGTTCGCCTTCGTGTCATGCAGTATCCGCCTATCAGGGCTTACGACGACATGCGCGGGCAGAACGCCTCCCGGTATGCAGGGGGCGTACCCGCGATCCTCACAGGAAGGCGGCAGCTGTTGGACAATGTAGGTGCCATTGTCAAAGTCCATGTCTCCTGTCTCGATGCTGCCCTGCGTTCCGACTGAACTCTCTGTTCCGTAGCCAGGGATGAAGGTGCGGTCATAGCGAAGCCCAGCGTTGACCGTTAGTTTCTCCGTGACTCGTATCTGATCCTGTACATAGAATCCCATGATGCCGCCCGGTCTCTCCGCGATGTTCACGTTACGGCGGTAGGCGTTATCCGGAACATTGAGCAAGAAGGAAGCGAGGGCGCTTCCCGTGGTGCCGAGATTATTCGGATCGGCTGTCTGCTGAGGCGCAAACCCGACCTGTCCGTAGAGCTGTTTCTCGGTATGCCCCAGACTATTCCACTCTCCGCCAACCTGGAGGACATGCCGCCCGAAGCTCTTCGTGACATCGCTCTTGTACTGCCATGTCGTCGATAGATCGGGGGAAGGAGCAGACGATTCCCCGCCGCTGAAGAAGCCATTGACACCAATCTGTGGCATCAGTTGAATGCCGCCGACAAATCCTGCAATCGCGGGCGTCGCTCCGTATGTCCCAATTACATTGGGGATAGAGAAGAGGCTCTCGCTATCGTAGCCAAGATGAGAACGCGCGAATTGGGCCTGCAGGCTGAGTGAAGGTCCGAAGACGTGCATCCAACTCGCTCCGTAGTTCTGACCCGGCTCACTGAGGGTTTGCGTGATGCTGGGAAGGCCTCCTGGCGTCGTTTCATTCAAGCGCTCTGCGCTGTAGCGAAACCAAACGAAGTCGTGATCCCCGAAGTTATGGTCGATCCTGACGGTATAGTTTTGTTGCTGCTGCTTGTTCGACTCTGTATTGATGGCGTTATATTGCGGCGCACTGGGTATGAAGATCGGGGCCGGCAGAACCAGCTTTGCATAGGCAACCGCTCTTGGATCAACCTCTGAGGGCGTAATTTGGTTATTGGCATAAGCCGTCCGGAGAAATTGACCAGGGTTTGCGGGATCGGGTCGAGTCGACGAGGGATCATAGATCTGCGTAGGCACCGCACTTAAATCGCCGCTGAGCTCTGCGGCGGTAGGAACGATAAAGAAGCTATTGGAAGGCTGACTGAAGAGAAATCCCTCGGCGGCCACAAAGAAAAAGGTGTTCTTGCGCAGTCCTGCCAGTTTAGGAAGTATTACCGGGCCGCCGAGCGAACCGCCAAACTGGTTCTGTCGAAGCGGCGTAACAGAGCTCAGAAATGGATTGCGCGCATCGAAAAAGTCGTTGCGTAAATACTCCCAGGCAGAGCCATGGAAGTGCTGCGTCCCAGATTTCGTCACGACATTGACGATGCCACCCGTTACGCCTCCATATTGGGCCTGATCCGGATGAGAGAGAACCTTGAACTCTTGAATCGCATCAATAATCGGGGCAACGGTGTAGGTGTTGTACCAGCTGTTCTCATCGTTCAAGCCGTCCACCATGAAAAAGTTGCTACGGTTCGTCTGCCCATTTACCGCGGGAAATGTGAATGCTGAGCCAAAGGTAGTGGGCGTTCGATCACCGCTGCCATTCTGGGCCACGCTGATCGGCGAGGCGCCGGGCGTGAGCGAAAGTAATTGGGTGAAGTTACGTCCATTCAGAGGCAGGTCCGTCACTTCCCTACTTCCGATGACCGTGCCCAACTGGGAGCTGCCGGTTTCGAGCGTCTGTCCTTCCGCTTGCACGGAGACGGTCTCATTGACGGCTCCGACCGTCATCGTTATGTCAATGGTGCTCGTTTGGCTAACAACGAGCGTGAAGCCACCGCGGCTAAACGTAGCGAATCCGGTCTTCGTCGCTTGCAAGGTATAGGGTCCCGGAGGGACGGCAGGAAAGTTATAGCTCCCGCTGTCGTTGGAGGTCGCAGCGCGCTCCACTCCCGTTGCCCCATTCTTCAGCACAATCCGCGCGCCTGGCACGACTGCACCGCTCACATCCTTGACCCCTCCTGTAACCGATGCCGAAGAAAGCTGAGCGGCTGCTGACGGGCTCCAGAGCTGGCTCACCAGAACCATGAACGAAAGGAAGAGTGCCAATTTAGCGCAAGTAGGCCTGCTACACGAAGTGCTCACGATGATGACCTCTACAAGGAAACGTTGATGGGAACGGAGTCGGGGGAAAGATCCTTCGAATCTCTCACGTGGACCAAAACTAGATCGACACGATGAGTGTCCCTGATGAGGTCAAGCCCGTAAATGCTGAATAGGGTCGTGTTCCTATAACCCTTTTGAGGGAGCGTATACTACCGCCAGCTCGGGTTTGCCGTAAGCCCTCTCAACTAGTCGGGCATTCTCTTCGTGGCGCCGCTCCTGGCCATCGTACGGCGAATACCTCTCCATACCCGTGCTCCATAGCCAAGAGGCTGCCCTTTTTGAAAGGCGATACGGCCTGCGATACGGAGTTCAACCTCAGTTCCAAATCCCGCTTTGCTATAGATCTGGAATTCTGCGCCGAGAGAAGCAGCGCGTTCTCGCATACCCGGGAGGCCCCAGTGATCCACCGTACGACCTGACTTAAGGACCGAGGGTTCGAGGCCGCGGCCATCATCTCGCACCTGAAGCGTTATGGAGGTTTTGGAATAGACCAGCTCCGCCTCCACTTTCGAACCTTGTGCGTGCAGGAAGCTATTGTTGATCGCCTCCCGCCCAATGTTAAATATCTCCTCGGACACTATCCGCCGTAGTGGTCGAGGCGTGCCATGTACTTGCAATACGAATGGGAGATTAGCGTTCCTTGCCATTTCATGCCCTGCCTCAGAGAGA
The DNA here is from genome assembly GCF_014203225.1 of Granulicella mallensis. Lineage (GTDB taxonomy): Bacteria > Acidobacteriota > Terriglobia > Terriglobales > Acidobacteriaceae > Granulicella > Granulicella mallensis_A. The sequence continues at coordinate 513,296 of NZ_JACHIO010000001.1, forward strand.
GCTTCTGGAAGATCAACCGAGTTCGCCTCGGAACGGAGATCGCGAACTCGTTGACGGCCCTCGATGAGCATCTTCTCTGCAAGAACCAGGGTGTCCTCCAATGCGGCGCGGGTCGAATTTCCTTCTGGGTAATTCGTTGTGAGAACGCCGAACCTTAAGATGAGGCCATGCACCCCCTGCAAGAGAGTGTCATGCAACTCTCGCGCTATACGCTCTCGCTCCGCCATTCGATCCGCGGCCATGGTCTCGTGCAGAGAGAGAACCTGTCGAATTCTGAAGAGGTAGAGAAGATAGATCAATCCGCAAAAGACCACCGCGCAGGCGAGAAAAAATCCTCTCGTCTGATTGAATGCTGGCGAGATGTGGAAGGCAAGAGACGCCCCCGTGTCGTTCCAAATGCCGTCTCTATTGGAGGCGATCACATGAAACACATAGCTCCCCGGAGCAAGGTTTGTGTAGAAAGCCTCTCTTCGCGTTCCTGCATCCTGCCATTCTGAATCGTTTCCATCGAGCCGATATTTGAAATGGACATTCTCCGAAGAGGTTAGGGTCGGAGCGGTGTAGCTGATCTGTACGCTCTTGGTTCGTGGCGGAAAGTCCAGCTTGGAGGTCGCTTCGAAAGACCTGTCACCGATGTTCACGGACTTTATAAGCACCGGCGGAGGAGGAGGATTGCTCCATGACTGCAAGGGATTGAGCCATGCGAGCCCATTCGACGAAACGAACCACAACCTGCCGTCTGAGGCCTGAACCGAGCTCGAACGCGGAGTCAAACCGGGGGGAGAACTATCGAGGTAGAGTGACTGATAGGTCACCGGTTGTTCCAAATTTCTAGGCAGTCTAGCGAGCTCTGACCTAGCAATACGACCTACAGCGGATCTATCCGTAATGAACAGATCCCCGGTTCGTGCGAAGACGAGGCCAAACACGCCTCGCAGCTCTTTGCGGTCTGCCAGTTGTACTGGATTAAAGATTTGATTCCTGAAAAACGCTATGCCAGTGTCCCCGCCAGCCCATAGAGTCCCTGCTTCTTCCGTCAGAGTCTTGATGTTTCCGAGTTCCAGACCAGACGAATGAGTGAAAGATCTCACCCCTTTCCCGCTGAATTCAAGGATGAGGTCATCGGGATAGCCCAGCCAGATGGCTCCGCCGCTATCGGTGAACGCACACAGTGCGGCGGTCTTCGATGGAATGGAGGGTGTCTTGATCTGGGTCCAGGTCCCGCCCGACAAACGAAAGACCCCTTCTCCATCTATAGAGACCCATAGCGCGCCTCCCTTGTCCATCGTCATGGCGAGTACGTTGTCGATCCCTCGCCGGCGATGGAAATCAGGCAGAGCAATCTGCTCCGATCGACCTGCGATGGTCCGTGACAGTCCATGCGGCGTGCTCAACCAAAGAGCCCCCTTTGGATCGCGATACAGGGAGCTGACGCTCCCACCGGCACCTATCCTATTCCCTGTCTTTCCGTCGGCATCGATCGTGATCGCTGAGCCGTGGAAGGTTGTGACGACGACTGATCCATGATCTCCAGGAGCCAATTCCAGATCGGTCGCGCCCGTGGGTAATTTGACCGATACAAACTTGCTTGGAGTAAACCGGTCAATGCCGTTTTGCGTGCCTATCCAAACATTCTTTTCCCGGTCCTCAAAGACACTGAAGATCTCGTTTCCACTCAGCCCGTCTCTACTCGAAAACTCCTCTACGCCACTGGTAGGGGGAACTCCATCGCTGCTTGACACGCGTGATGCGTCAGAGACCCGATAGAGCCCATCGCCCGTGTTTTCGACCCAAAGACCGCCCGCCTGGTCCACAAAATAACCGGGGGCATCATGTCCCACAACAGATCCGTTCAGATAGGGCGTGTGCTCTGGCGTTTGATGTCCCATGGGTTTGTGCCGAATTGAGCGCGTCATCCAAATGGTTCCACCATATCGATAGACAAAGCCGAACCCGGCAACTTGCGGCCCCGCTATCTTAAATCGCGAAGCGCCTCTTGGTAGATAGACAACATTCTGACTTGTAAGCACCCAGAGCGTTCCATCTTCATCGATCGCCACCTCCTGCGCCAAAGATTCGGTATAGCCGGAATCGTCCCCCACTTCCTTCCAGCCTTCGTCTTCGAGACGAAATAGACCGCCTCTAGTTGCCGCCCACATTCGACCATCTCTGTCTTCCGCGAAATGAAATACCTTGACGTTCGCCGCCAGTCCTTCCGCGTCAACGAAGTTAGTCAGGCGATCGTCCTTGAGCAGGCTCGCTCCGCCATGGGTATAACCGATCCAAAGTCCCCCCTCTTTTGCGACAAAGAGCGTCGATATACCTATATCAAGAAGATGCTCGCCGTGCGCGGTTTGAAACTTCTGAAATTGCACGCCATCGAAACGATAGAGGCCAATCGGCGATGCAATCCAAAGATACCCATCTGGGGTCTGCGCAAAACATGTTGCGATAGCCGGTGCTCCCTCCCTGGCACTCCAGGCAGTGTGCTGAAACTCGCTGATCGGGGGGTACTCGTCTGCCCGGCAGGTGATCGCTCCACCGCCCACGAGAGACAGTCCGAAGATCACACGCAGGAGGCGGCGCGATAACACCATACCCTAATTTACCTGCATCGCATCTGTTTCACTTATGAGAAGGCGGGAAGATAACTCGCTTCCGTCCGTACATAAAACCATCAATGGAGTAATAACCCCCTCCAAGCATTGCGGCTGAAAGGCTCTGCGTCATGAAGATGGCGCTCAACACGATGTTTTCCTGCGGCGAACGAACCAGGAGAAGTCCCTGCACAACCAGCGCAAGGAATGCCGCCAGTTTTGTGCCGCCCCCTGTACAAAGGGCGACAGCTACGGCTAGGCTGAAGAAAAATAATGGGCTTGACCTGACAAGCGACGAGCGCGAATCGCCTCCGGCGAACAAGAGCGCCGCCACGGACAATCGAAGCAAGACCAGGGCGATCCCTGGAATGCCACTTGGATAGGAGCTGCGGAGCCTTTGCACCTCTGTACAGTAGGTCCGAAGATCAAGAATGGCTACCCGCAGGAAGACCGTCGTAGAGCAACCCTTATGAGGGGGTCCTTCCGAGAGGAAACGTGATATCTTGGCGGCTGATTCAGCATCACTCCCAAAATCTTGGCTGGCTTCTCGCGAACTTTTCTCGCTGTATCTACGGCTGAACTCTTCAGGAGGCGCTTTGTGAACAAATCCGATCGCATAAGGGTCCTCTGTGTCGATGATCATCCGCTCGTCAGGGATGGTATTGCTTTCGCGCTCCAGGCTGAGAGGGATATGGAGCTCGTAGCTGAGGCTACAAACGGGAGGGAGGCTGTCGCTGCCTTCCGGCAACAGCGACCAGACGTTACGCTCATGGATTTGCAGATGCCACAGATGAACGGTATTGAAGCAATTCTTGCCATCCGTAAAGAATTTCCTCGCGCTCGCATCGTCGTCCTCACCACCTACTCTGGCGATGTGCAGGCGACGCGCGCTCTCGAGGCAGGCGCGGTGGGATACCTCCTTAAGAGCATGCTCCGCACAGAACTCATCGACACGATACGTGGCGTCCATGCAGGACAGCGAAGAATCCCAAGGGAGATTGCCGATGAGATCGCCGAGCACATTGGTGCTGATGCCCTTTCAGCCCGCGAGACTGAGGTGCTCCGTGTCGTGGCGTCCGGTTGCTCGAACAAGATTGTCGCGGACAGGCTCGCTATCTCTGAGGAAACGGTAAAGGGCCACATCAAGAGCGTTCTGGCTAAGCTTTGTGCGAACGATAGAACTCACGCGGTAATGATTGCAATGAAGCGTGGGTTTCTGGACGCATAGGCATCCTCGGGCCACATATGTACTCATACGCATCCAAAGATTCCAGCGCCGCAATATTGCTTGAGCCCGTAGCATCGTCTATCGCTTCACCCAACTTCGATAGTCCTTCTGCAGTCATCGGCACTCCTGGGTCGCGCGTCCTTATTGCATGAATTGCCTTGTCAAGGGAAATATCTGCATACGCTTTGTGACGCGTTCTTTCGCTTCTGTACTCATCACGAGGTCTTCCCGAATCTGCGGCCAGACGGTGACCATCCGCTCTGCGGTCTGCATTGCGGCATCCGTCATCAGGCGTTCGGGGACAGGAACCTTCGCTGCAAATCTTGTCAAGAGCGCTCTGTCAAACTTCCGCACGTCTTTCTCTTTGGAGACCGAAAGCGCCATCGTAAAGTCGTCGAGATAAGCAATGGTCGAAACAAAGTCATATGCCGGCGAGAGCTTCGGAGTTCGGCCATCTTGGTAAAGCAGAGTCCAATTCTTAAGGTGCATATCGGCATTGCCGATTGCGGCACTGAAGATGAGACGGCTCACAAACTCTCTCACTGCTTCCAAGTCCGCAATACTCGCCAGATCTTTTGCCATGTTTCCATAGCTATAGTTGTCATATTTCTCTCGCGGAAATTGCCGATAGAGCTGGTTGAAATCTTCCATGTGGATGCGAGTATTTTCGTGCGTTCTGTCGAAGCGACGCACCCAGAGAGAATTAGCCTTCGTTCGGAACGGTTCGGGAAGTCCTTCAATCTCCTCTGTGGGAACGAGCCCTGTCTCTGCTGTGTCGATTCCCACGGCACGTGCGAACTGCATCATCGAATGCTCGTTTTCGGGTACCAGCGGGTATCGTTGCGAGGGAAGTTTGACGATCCAATGGCCTCCCCTACCCTCGACGGGGATGGTGAGCCCTTTCTCCGGAGAGCCGGCGGCCGAGAATTTCATCTGGACTCCGGCGAGTGAAAACCTTAGCGGTTGATTTTCGCGACTCGGGCCTTGGACTGTCAGGTCTTCCTCGAATCCTTCTGGTGGAGGACCATCGCTCTCGGAGCGAACGACCACAGCACCGGGGAGATCCTCACCAAGAAGCTGTAGCAGAGGCAAATCTCGAACCTCTTTCACGTTGGCGAGCCTAGCCACATAGCGACGCAAGTCTTCTTCGGGAAGGAGATTCGAAAAGAACGGAGCGACTTTTGTTTGGGTTTCGATGGTTGCCGAATTGAGATTGCCCTCGGCATTGAAAAAGGAGAGGCTGAGAACAGGACGATTCCGGTTCCCGATATAGCTCTGATCGAAAACGAAGATATTTCTATCGTTGGGCAGTTCCGTGATGCCGCCCACGAGGGTCTGCCCAAGCCAAACAGACAGTCTTGCTAGAGGACGCATTTTACTCATCGGCATCCTCCGCCCTATCTTCGGGATCATTCCCTACCAATCCGGGGATCTCACTCGGCGGGGAGGATCGCTCGTGGGACTTGAGAAGATGCCTGACTGCAGATAAGAGGCGCACAGGCACTGGAATGATCTCTGTACCTAGGCTTCTTGAGACTTGCACTACACTGGACAGGCGCGGGTCATCGAGGCCGGCTTCTAACCGGGCGATCTGAGACTGTGTTTTCCCGCTGAGCGCTGCTACCTGAGATTGAGAGAGCCGAAGCAGTTGGCGCCTATCTCGGATTGTTCGGCCCCACGATTTGGATACTGTCTCCATATCGAATACACCATATTTCAGTAATAATTATACCTCATTCAACATATTCGCCCCCAAGTGCACCCAGCTTGTCATAAGGACGGGGCTGCCGGAGCATGTGGCTCGCTGTTGTCCAACAAGATCAACAATTTGAAGCCGGGTCTATCCCCATTGCCCCACACTATGGAGTCGCCCATGGCGACTACTTGCGACAGCCCAACCGTGCCGGGCGACAACGGATTCCACAATGCCGGGGCTGCATTGCCTTGCGGCTGGTACGGCCGCTCCCGCGTCGGCTTTCCTCCAGAACACTGGGCATCCGAAGCGGTACGCGCGCCGGCAATCCATCCGCACCCCGTTTTGCATTTCCATGCCGGCTTTTGAAGAGTCAACTGGACAGAAGTCCAAGCTAAATCCCCAGATACAAGGACCACATGGGGATAGGTTGACCACTTCACATCGAGACGCTCTCTGCATCCAGGCGCGTCGCTCACTGCCTCTTTCATTCCTGTGGTTCCTCTCTTTGTGAGAGGAGAGGGGGTAAATGAATGATCCTCCACCATCTGAAAGCCGAGGCAGCGCGAGGGGTGGGTGGCCCGGCAGTTCATCGCCCGATCTTCAAAGCTTCCACCAAGCCATCATTCCCATAGTCTGCAGGAATATTTTCGCTATTTGTGTTTTTAACCCTACGCACTCACGCCAGTTGAACATCGCGTGAGGGTACAAATCCCAGAAAGCAGCAGCAAACACCAATTCAACCGTAACGAGAGCCAACGTAGAAAAGCGAACCGGGCGGTTTAGAGGCCCCCGAGAATGCGGAGACTAACATGAGAATCGATAGAAGGAAGTTCCTGGGCACGGGGATCGCTGCCGCAGGTTTGATGTCAATCAGCAGCGGGGCAGCCGCGCAGGACGTGACATTGGGAGCGGGAGGAACGCGCAAGACGTTCGTCCTCGTCCACGGCTCGTGGCATGATACCGGCGTTTGGGAATCTCTCACACCTATGCTCATCGCTGCCGGGCATACGGTGATCGCCCGTGATTTACCAGGACGCGGTATCAACGCCTTATTTCCCGCAAGCTATTTTCAGCGCCCTTTCGATGCCGGAGCGTTCGCTCAGGAGCCATCACCGGTTGCTGGTGTAACGCTCGAAGACAACATCGCGAGCATCATTGAGACGATCGGCGTCGCGAACGCCGGCGGGGCACAGAGAATTATCCTTGTAGGGCATAGCTCGGCAGGGTTTTCAATTACGGCGGTCGCCGAACGATATCCGCAACTCATCAGCCATATCGTCTACGTGGCCGCAATGATGAACGCCAATGGAGTCTCGCCGAATGACGACCTCTCTTCCGCCGACAATGGATTCAACCAGAATATCAGTGCCGCGCTGATTGGCGCTCCACCACAAATCGGTGCCCTCCGCTTCGACTGGAACAGCCTTGACCCCGTGTACGCGCCGGCACTGCAGAATCTCTTTTACAACGACGTAGCTCCGGTACCATACCGCGCCGTCGCTAATCTACTCACCCCAGATGATCCTGCCGGGCCTTTCTCCGTGCCAGTCACGAGGACGGCTCAGCGCTGGGGTTCGATTCCACGAAGTTATGTCAGGACAGCGTTGGATCGCGTGATCCTTCCCACCTTGCAGGATAGGTGGATTGCGCAGGCCAATGCGTTGACCCCATCAAATTCGACTAAAGTCTACCCTATCGAAAGCAGCCACTCGCCATTCATCTCCCAACCCCAGAAACTGGGAGAGGCTTTGCTGGATGTAGCTAACCGGACGCCTTAATATTGGCGGCTCTCCCATCGGGACGGGGAGGCCTAATTTCCCGCTGGTATGAGAACACGCTGGCTTGCGGAAAATCGTCCAACAGACGCCACCTGTCCCTCGAGAGCCAAGTCTCGCAAGGCATCATGTGTGTTTTTGGGAGGGAGGCCGCGCCAACCCTGAAAGAAAATTCATTGGAATAGATTCGGAAGTTTCGGGTTATGGCAGCGCTATCTACTTATTCCGCCATTCCATTGCATGAATGGCGGAATTTTCGACAACTCTAACCCCTGTCTCCAGTTTCGATTGAATCAATGTAGTCCCTCTCCTCCTGCTCTGGAATCACTGTCACAGCCTCGTTCCTCGACGAGCCTGCGACAGTGACTCGCCGGACTCGTGCGTTCCACCTGTGAAACTCAACCTTTATGAGGGATCCCTTTGAAAAAGCACGTACTTTGTGTTTTGTGTTTCGTCTGCCTATTATCGTTCTTCATCAGTTCCGTTCGCCCTGCTTCTGGCCAGGGTGCCACCCTTGCTCCCTCGAAGCGAGTCGTCGTCAATTTGGGGCAGACTCCGTGGCAGTTCATCAAGGATCAGGACCCAACGAATGCCCAGTCGCCTAGCTTCAATGACTCTGGCTGGCAGCAAGTCGGCATCCCGTATTCCGCCGATCAGCTAGACACCTTTGTCAACACTCAAGCCGGTGGGGGCGCTCAGTTCCTGAGCGGCACTGTGATCTGGTATCGCAAGCACTTCACCATGGACCCGCAGTATGCGAACAGCAAGGTCGAAGTCGTCTTCGAGGGCGCTCACACGGGCGCTCAGGTCTATATCAATGGCCAGTTCCTTCCGGGAAACAGCGCGATCAACCCGCAGGCCACGCACGTTGTCGGCTTTGTTCCGTTCATCGTGGACCTTACGCCATACCTGAAATTCGACGGCTCGGACAATGTGCTGGCCGTTCGCGTTGCGAAGAATGCGGCCTGGTTTGTTGACCCAGGTTTCTCTGAATCATTCCGCTTCGGACAGGCCGACTCGGGGCTCTTCCGTCCGACCTACATGTACATTACAGACCCTGTACATATCCCACAGAATATCTACGCGGGGCTTGGGACGTGGGGCACCTACGTGAATACGGTCTCCGCCAGCGCGACCACAGCGCAGGTCGAGGTCCAGACTAACGTTCTGAACGAAGGTGCCAGCAGCCAGGATGTGACCCTGACGACCCAGATCGTCGATGCTCTCGGGAATGTCGTAGCCACGGCACAGGACGAGAAGACTCTTGCTCCAACAGGGGTTGCCGCATTCTCGCCGCATTCTCCGACCTTTGACCAGACGCTGACCGTGACCAACCCGACGCTCTGGTATCCGAACAACAGCATCTACGGCAAACCTTATATGTATAGGGTGTTCCATACGGTCAGCATCAACGGTGTCGTTATTGACGCTGTCCAGAGTCCGCTCGGCATCCGCACACTTACCTGGGACAAGGACTATCCATACTTCAATGGGAAGCCGCAGCATCTGTGGGGAGCGGCGGGCCGTTACGACTATCCAGCACTCGGGACATCAGTTCCCGAGGAACAGCAGTGGCGCGACCTGCAACAGCTAGCGGCTGCGGGCGGCAACCTCTGGCGACCGGGACACTCCACATCGAGCGAGGAGTTTGTGAACGCGGCCGACGCGCTTGGCGTCATGATTGTGCAGCCGAGTGGTGACGGTGAGAACTCGTTTTCCAACCAATGCGATGACGGACCTACCTGCGATCGCGAGACCCTGAAGAAGGAATTGCATCGGGACATGATCGTCAGGGATCGCAACCATCCCTCGATCCTGGCATGGGAGGCGGACAATGGCCAGACGAACACGCCACTTGCGCAATCACTGAAGCAGATCGGCACCCAGTGGGACAATCTGGCCCTCCGCGTTCAGTCGGACCGGACACCGAATCCGGCCAACGGAGACATTCTGAGCTGCTCTCGCGAGGGTTGCGACATAGGCGTCAAGCAGCAGTTTCCCAACAATCCAGCGTGGGGTGCGGAGTACTGGGGAACAGGGACCATCCGTCATGACTACGACAACGAACTCTCCTTCGCAGCGCCCTTTGTCGACAGCTGGAGCCAGGGTGTCACCGCCCATGTCTTCGGCCTATCGCAGTGGTACTTCGCGGACTCGCCGGGCGAGACCGGCACCTATACCGATCTGACAGACCAGACCCTCGAGCGCTCGATCGGCGATTCGATGACCGACTTCAATCGCTTTCCAAGATTGCTGTACTACATCGACGAGGCGAACTGGGTTCCCTACCAGATCAAGCCGATGGTCAAGCTTGCGAATACCTGGAATCGAACCGGTGCCATCACCGTCAATGCGTTCAGCAATTGCCCTGCGGTTCGCCTGCTGATCAACGGAGTCACCCAGGGCGGAGACCAGATCCCCAATTCCTCGACGTCAGTCGCCAGCAACGATGGTGACATAGCAGCCACGCAGACCACGACCAGTCTCGCCGGGCAGGTCCACTGGAATGTAACGTGGGCCGCGGGCACCGTTACCGCAGCTTGCCTCGACTCCTTCAGCAACGTTGTGACAATTGACCAACTGACTACTGCCGGCAATCCGGACCACATCGAACTCGATGTCGTTCCAGACGTCGTGCGTCCGGATGGCACCTCCTTCGCCGTGACGGCAGATGGCACAGACACGGCTTTTGTTGTGGCCAAGGTCGTAGACACAAACGGCGTAGTAGTCCCGAACGCGTCGAACAACATTACCTTCTCTGTCACAGGCCCAGGAACTTATGTGGGCGGCACGCAACAGCTCGTGACGCCTGGCCAGCCGCTCGGCTATCACTCTCCAGGCGACCCAGAGCTACAGGCCGAGGGCGGTCTGCAAAAGATCGCAATCCGAAGCAAGTTCACACCCGGCGTCGTCGCCATTACCGCGACCTCTCCAGGTCTCGGCTCGGGCGCGAACTCTTACACCATCCAACCGGTAGCGCAATCCAGTCCGGCAGCCACGACTCCCTCGATCATCGCGCAGCCGGTCAGCACGGCGGTCACCGTTGGCCAGCCCGCGCATTTCTCGGTCACAGCCTCGGGCGCGTCTCCGCTCAACTTCCAATGGATGGAGAACGGCTCTCAGATCTCAGGGGCTACCGGAACGACGCTGGATACCGCGCCAGCAACGAAGGCCGACAACAACGCAGTCTTTAGCGTGGTCGTCAGGAACGTTCTAGGAAATGTCACCTCGAACAACGCAATCCTCACAGTAGACGCAGCAGCAGCACCAGCCATCACAGTCCAGCCAGCCACACAGACCGTCTCTGCCGGGCAGGCCATCACCTTCTCTGTTGTCGCAACGGGCTCTCCGACGCTGCAATATCAGTGGCAGAAGAACGGCGCGCCGATCCCTGGAGCAACCGGCTCAAGCTATACCACCCCTGTGCTCACTATCGCGGACAGCGGCGAAGCCTTTTCGGTGACCATCACAAATCCTGTCAATACCGTGAGCTCCGCGTCGGCGACATTGACCGTCAATGCCGCCGTGCCTCCGACCATCACAGTTCAGCCGGGCAGCGTGAGCGCACTGCCGGGTCAACCAGCCTCTTTCAATGTCACGGTCCAGGGCTCTGCGCCTATCGCCTACCAGTGGCAGACAGGCGGCAGCAACGTTGCCTCTAATGCATCCACTGTCACGAATGTTCAGAATAGCAATGGTTCCGGCACTTCGACGCTCACCTTACCTGCAGTCCAAAATAGCAACGTCGGCAACTACATGGTAACGGCGACAAACATCGCTGGCACCGTAACCAGTACGCCTGCCGCACTGAGCCTCGCGCCTCCCGGCTTTGACCTCGCACTCGGGAAGACCGCCACCGCCAGCAGCTACGAGAACCAAGGCGCCATGCCGGCAAGTGCTGCCTTCGATGGCGACGCCACAAACACTCGCTGGGGCTCGGCTTTCGGTGATCCGCAATGGCTCGAAGTGGATCTCGGTGCGGTCATGACCTTCAACCGAGCGGTATTGAGCTGGCAAAATGCCTATGCAACTGCCTATCAGATACAGGTCTCGAACGACGGTGTGAATTGGACCAATGCCTATGAGCAGGATTCCGGAGGAGGAGGAACGGAAGACTTCACTTTCCCGAGTCAGAGAGCGCGCTACGTTCGGATGTATGGCACTCAGCGGGCGACCCAGTACGGGTATTCGCTATGGGAGTTCTCCATCTATAACGCGCCAGTCTGTGGTGCCTCTCCGGAGCGCTATACGATCAACGGTGCCAATACCGGGCTGCTGATCGACAACCTCAGTAACTTGACCTGGAGCCGCTCCGAGTTCACTCTCGCCGACTCTGGCGCGCAGTTCACGCAGAGCAGTGCAATCACATACTGCGCAGCGCAGGGCATGCGTATCCCGACACGAGATGAAGCAATCGCCATCAGTGGCGCCAATGCCGCGTCCTGCGCCTTCCCCAACCCGTGGAGCACATGGACCTCGACTGTCGATCCGCAGGACTCGACGCGTGCTTATACTGTCTCGTCAGCGGGCGCCATCGACTTCAGCATCATCAACAACTCGCCCGGAGGAGTTCTTTGCACCCAAGGGGCTACTGCGGTTGCTCCAACAATCACCGCCCAGCCTTTGAACTCAACTGCGAATGTCGGGCAATCCGCCCAATTCGCTATCGCGGCGACAACCTCCGGTACGGCTCCCGCAACTTACGAGTGGTTCAGGAACGCTACTCCAGTCTCCGTCACTGGTGTGCCCTTCTACATCACGCCTGCAGTCGCCGACGCTGATAACAACTCCCAGTTCACCGTGACGGTCACAGGCGGCAACGGACTGGCTACTACCAGCACCGCTGGGGTCCTTACTGTCACCGACAATGCCACACCGCCTAACGGTGGTGGCGGGAACACTGGAGGAGGCGCGGGAGCTCCCGGAAACACCAACAATACGGATACCGCAATTCCCGGATTTGATTCGGGTCCGATGCCAGCAGGCCCGAATCTCGCACTCGGCAAGACGGCTACGTCTAGCGGAAACGAGAACAACGTCGCGTACCCGCCGACCAATTCGAACGACGGCGACCTCACTACCCGTTGGTCTTCCGCCTTCGTCGATCCGTCGTGGATCGAGATCGACCTCGGTTCGGTCAAGGCAATCGGACAGGTCGTTCTGCGTTGGGAACGTTCCTTCGGGGTCGCCTATCAGATCCAGACCTCGACCGACGGGCACACCTGGACTACGGCCTTCAATCAAGCCAGCGGACAAGGTGGGAGTGAAAACCTTGTATTCCCCTCGGTGAATGCGCGATTCGTCCGCATGAATGGGACGCAGCGCTCTTCGCAGTATGGATACTCGCTGTGGGAGTTCGAAGTCTACGGTCCGGTACTTCCGACAATCGCGACCCAACCCGTTAGCCAGACTGTCCTCGCCGGGGCACAGGCGCAGTTCACGGTCGTAGCGGGCGGCAATGGTCCATTCACTTACCAGTGGATGCTGAACGGTGTGGCAATCGTTGGCGCAACCAGCGCAACGTATACCACCCCTGCGGCTTCATCCTCAGACAGCGGTGGCTTGTTCACCGTCAAAGTCAGCAATTCGAGCGGGTCGACTACTTCCGGCAACGCCTCATTGACGGTCACCAACCCGACGCCTGGCGTCGCAAACCTGGCGTTGGGCAAACCCACAACGTCGAGCGGCAATGAGAACGACGGACTCGGCCCTCTCAATGCCGTGGACGGCGATCTCACAACACGCTGGTCATCTGCCTTCGCGGATACATCGTGGCTTGAAGTTGACCTTGGCGCGACTACGATCATCAACAAGGTCGTGCTGTACTGGGAGGCGGCTTACGGCAAGGCCTACCAAATTCAGGTATCGAATGATGAGCAGACCTGGACTTCGGTCTACACCCAAACCGCAGGCCAGGGTGGTGTGGAGACTTTGACGTTCCCAACTGTCATCAAACGCTACATTCGCTTCCTCGGCACTACGAGGGCAACGCAATATGGCTATTCGCTCTTCGAGTTCCAGGTCTTTGGCGCAGACGTGCCTTCGATCACAACGCAACCCGTCAGCCAAGCGGTGAACGCTGGCGCAACCGCAACCTTCACGGTGGCCGCATCGGGAGATGGACCATTCGCTTACCAGTGGTTGCGGAATGGCGTTGCAATCCCGGGCGCCACGGCAACCAGCTACACAACGCCAGTACTGATGTCTGCAGACAGCGGCAGCGTCTTTACCGTCAACGTCACCAATGCAAACGGAACGGATGCCTCGGCGAAGGCTACGGTGACCGTCAACTCCGTCACGCCGTCTAGCTCGAACCTGGCGCTCAATCAACCGACCAAGGAGAGTGGCAGCCAGGACGACGGCACCCTCGGATCGGCCAATGCCGTAGACGGAAACCTGACTACGCGCTGGTCGTCAGCCTTTGTCGATCCCTCTTGGATCGAAGTGGACCTCGGGTCGCCGAAGAGCATTGGGCAGGTGATTCTTCGTTGGGAGAATGCCTACGGAACGGCCTATCTGATTCAGGTTTCCAACGATGAGCAGACCTGGACCAACGCCTACGCGCAAACTGCCGGCACAGGTGGAGTTGAGAACCTTACCTTTCCTCCTGTGAGCGGTCGCTATATCCGCATGTTTGGGACAACGCGCGCAACTCCTTACGGCTATTCTCTGTATGAGTTCGAGGTCTACGAAGCAGCGAACGCGCCAACGATCACAGCGCAACCTGCGAGCCAGACCGTCAACGCCGGAGCCACCGCGACCTTTAGCGTAGTCGCCGGCGGCACCGGCCCCTTCACCTACCAGTGGCTCAAGGGGGGCAATGCCATCGTCGGTGCAACAACTGCGAGCTACACTACACCTGTACTAGCCGCCACGGATAACGGTGGCCAGTACAGCGTCAAAGTTGGCAACGCAAATGGCACCGTCACTTCGACGGCAGTCACTCTCACGGTCGATAACTCTGGATCGGGCTATACGATCTATCCCGGATTCGTCGGCGTGGATCTCAACAACAACACGAACGGCGCATGGACCGACAACCAAGTCTATGTCACCGTAATCGGGCAAGATCCTTCAAACGGCAAATTCTCCTATCTGACTCCAGATGGCGCGATCGTTGACTTCACCCTGAACGATGGCGCCGCCACTAATCACCTGACAAAGAATGGCCAGAACTTCGGCAACTACTCCTTCACGCTGGCCCAAAGCAAGCTATTGAAGATTCCCACCTTTATCTCGGCCCGCGCGTATGTCTCGCTCGGCGAACCCTTGTACGTGCAGGTCAACGGGGATGGAAACGGCAATGTGGTGGGCTACGCTGGCCCAAACCCGCAGAATGCCACCGATCCCAATACAAACGTCCACTTCGACTGGTATGAATTCAACAACCAGAACGGCATCTTCATCAACACCACGCAAGTCGACGAGTTCGGCCTTCCCCTGACACTCGATGTCTGGGGCGCGGGCGGTACATTCCACCAACAGGTCGGTATCACCGAGTCAATCGCACAAATCGATAGCGAGTTCGCAAGTGAAGTGCCGGCGCAATTCCAACCGCCCACGATGTCCAACCTCCGCATCCTCTCGCCGGCCAAGCTTTCCATGGCCACCGGCGCGGCAAACGGAAACTACCTGGATAGCTTCATCGCAAGCTCGTGGGCAACCTTCAACACCACGCCGCTTGTAGTCACCCTAAATGGCCGCCAGTTCAGCGGGACCACTTCGGGACAGACGTTCACGTTTACTGAGGTCAACCCCGCCGCGGCAAACGCCGGTGAGGTCTTCATCGTGTCGCAGCCTTCCACCCAGGATGTGCTCGAATGCGCCGGCACCATGGCCACTGGAGTCCCAGGTAACACGCCACAGCTCCAGGACGAAAACGCCAAACAATTGCAGCTGCAAAATCAGATTTGCTCTGCGGTCAACCGTCACGTACTTCTTAGCCCTAAGGACTGGAGCAACGCTTCGGCATATTATGGCGCGGTACCGGCCAACTTCTACTCGCAGTTCTGGCACAAACACTCAATTGGAGGGCTGGCGTACGGCTTCTCCTACGACGACAACAATAACCAGAGCACCACGATTACCACGCCGAACCCGGAGCACATGGCCTTCGGCATAGGCTGGTAGAGTCACAGATGGAGGCGCTCACTGTTGAGCGCCTCCATCTCTAACTTGCGTGAACGATCCACGCTCTGCCCTCGGAAGTATGCGATCAGGCCGCACTGCCTGCCTGATCGAGTGGCGCATCAAGAGCTAGTCAGTCTGTAAAAAACTCCAATTCAAACGGTGCCGGCGTGAGCGCACACCTTGGCTAGAACTTCTTCGATGTTCTCGAGGAGTGCCGACAGGGGAGCATGGCTGGTGTGGAGCAGATTGAGCGATCCGTTGACCGTCACCGCCCCGAGGGTCTGTTCGCCATCAACACCCCTCAACACCGCCGGCCCCCATAGAGACTCGAGTTTCAATCGCCCGAAATTGGTATCGAACGGAAGTCGGCCGAGGTTGGTCACCATTGCCTGCCCTCCGAATGCGCGCTTGAGAAGCTGAGCTGCCGTTTCAACATCCAAACCCGAAAGAACCGCTTGATTGGCAGCGTTTATCGCTATTGACACCCCTTCGCGGGTTTGAACTCCTGATAACCCGCTCTTAATCAACCGCGCCATGTCCCAGAATTCTGGAGTTGCCTGCGGATCGATTGAAACCTCTCCGCCGCTGATGGCCGGCATGCAATTTTCTCCCAGGCCCAGCAGAGTTCGAATGCTGACGGAAGACCTCATCCGTACGGTGTCGTCATGCCAGCCAGGGTCGATTTGCCTTCCGACGAATAGAAGTGCCGCGCACAGCGCCCCGTGCACCGTTGTTCCCTCCTCTTTTGAACGACTCTGCAATCTGCTGGTGAGCTCAGGAGCCAAACTGAGCCGCCGGATATGCGGGATCGGATCCTTTCTGGTATCACTGGCGATCGAAGCAGCTACGGCTGCACTGTGGTGGACGGGCGGTCGGCCTTCTGAGGGCAGCCGCCGCGGCAGACCAAACATCTCTTCCCGAGAGGGCATTAGGGGGAGTGGATCGAGCGGTTGACCGGAGAGCGCGCGCAGCACATCCCGAATTGCAAAGGCCGAGGAGAAGCCATCGGCAATGGAGTGATGGGCGACAAGGATTAAGACCGCTTTGGACTCCTGATACAGGAGCACAGCGCGCATGAGCGGGGCCTGTTCGGGATCGAACTGCTTGTGTAGCTCCGCTTCTACTTCCGATTCCCAGCGTGCTGGTACATTTTCAACGACACGCAAGGGAATCTGCGCTCCATCGATGTGACGGAAATGAGGGATCTGACTATGCCTGGAATCAATGCAGGTAGACAGCAACGGATGACGACGTTGTAATGTGTCAAGCGCAGCGCGCCATTCCCCGACCGTGGTGCATCCTCCAATTTCCGCCACCAAAGCAAAATGTACCCGCGAGCTCTGATCGATAAGCCACATGATCTCCTCAAGAGCGCCGAGGGGACGAATAAGTGGGTTGGAATGCGATATTGAAGCTCTTGTAGTTTCGGCGTGAATGGCGGTCTCAGCTGACGACATTGTGATTCCCTCTAGGAGCATCCCGACGAATCGAAGGGTGCGCTCGCTTCTGATTACGCGAACACGCACAATTCTGATTTATTCCCGTCGTATGGCAAACAATCCTGCGACTGCGTGGCTTGTATTCAATTGAAAGGAATCTCAATCAATTCGTGGGCCTCATCGAATTCCGGTTGGCACGACAACAAGGGGCGCGAGTTCCTCTCTCAGGGAATACTATGCAGCCTGGAGGCATCCACCTCAGGGCGGCCTTGCCTCCCGGAGTTTCGAGATGGTGAGGCTGCAGCATCGGAAACCAATCGAGCGTTATCTCTTGCACGGTCCTTCACATGCGAGCGCTCAACCAGTGGCTGGAAACACGGCACAAATTCTTCATTCCCGAGGACACGGCGTACTCCTCCAATACCGATAGCCATGCGAAACTCTTTTGCCGGCAAGCAGCAGGCAACGCAGAATTTACGAGTAGCCCGTATTCCAGGAGCAACGCGTCAGAGCTAAGGCAGAACCGTGGATCACTTTCACTGACTGGTCTGGTAGAGGCGCTGGGCCTCGCTCTCAGCTCATTTGACTCGCGACATCGAATTGGCCCCAAGCATGAAGACCTCACCTGAAATGAGGCGAAGAACAGGAATGAAATCTACTTCGTCCTCATAGAAGAAGAAGCCTGCAGACACCAGGTCGGCGATGGCTTGTTTCACGAACGCCTCATCACTTTCGATTGGAGGCGACGCCGAAGGCAGTAGTCGGAGATTTTTCCTAGACATTCAAGCCGCCTTGCGGAATGTGAGATTGAAGCGGTATCCGCCCGCCAATGGATGAGAGCCGTCCTTGAGCGGGTTAACTCCGTGATAGCGCAGCCTCGCCGGCCCACCCCAAACCAAAACGTCGCCATGTAGCACCGGCACCCGAATTGTCTTGTCCGACCTCTCCAACCCGCCGAACAGGAAGACAGCCGGAAGCCCGAGCGAAACCGACACTATTGGCTCTTCGAAGTCGTTCTCGTTCTTGTCCTGATGCAGGGTGAGCCTAGCTCCAGGCTCGTAGCGGTTGATGAGACAGGCATCTGGGACGAAGGTGGGATAGCCGGCCTTTGTCGCTGCCTCCCGAGCCAAATCCATGAAGACTTTTGGCATAGCTGGCCATAGGCCTCCGATCTCCGGATCGACGGGGGCATAGCGGTATCCCTTTCTGTCCGTGACCCATCCGAGGGCCCCGCAGTTGGTCATAGCCACTGACATCCGGAACCCCCCTGGGGTGACCATGTGCCGGAAGGGGGACTTCGCTGCGACTGAAAGCAGGGCCTCGATGACCAGAGCATCCCGGTTCAGCGCGAGGCCGCGCAGGATCGCCGTTCCAGGTCCGAGATCTTGGCTCAGGGGCTCAAGCTCAGCGGCATCATTAAAAAGAGTCGATATCATACGGACCTCTTAGTTGGCATCGTGAAAGATGATGCCAACGGTGTGGCGTTCACCTGAGCGCAGGCGGCTGACACCGTGCCGGAGGTTGACGCGATAGATGCCTCGCGTACCCTTGACGGGCCGGTGGTGAACCGCGAAGGCAACGGCATCACCCTGGCGAAGCGGAACGACTTCCGGTCGCGATTGCATACGGGGCCGTTGCTCCGTGAGCACGAATTCACCCCCCGTGAAGTCTCGCTGTGGCTCGGAAAGCAGGATCGCCACCTGAATCGGGAAGACGTGCTCTCCATAGAGGTCCTGGTGGAGGCAGTTGTAGTCGCCGGTGCCATACTGGAGGAGCAGCGGGGTGGGTCGAAATTGCCCTGCGTCGTGGCACCGCTGGACGAAATCCGCGTGGCTCCCCGGGTATCGCACCTCGATTCCCATTGCTTCGTTCCAACGATTCGCGACTGGAGCGAGCCGAGGATAGAGAGTAGTGCGAAGGCCCTGGATAATCGAAGGGAGAGGGTAGCTGAAGTATTTATATTCACCCCTTCCGAAACCATATCGTCCCATGACGACGCGGCTGCGGAAGATCGATTCTTCCGGATAAAGAGACGCTATCGCCTTGCACTCGTCTGCGGAGAGGACGCCCTGCAGCAGGGCACTTCCCTGCTCGTCGAGGTCTTTCCCAACCTGACGCCAATCGAGCGCGTTGACTCGCGCGACAGCTCCTTCAAACGGAATCGAGCCTGCGCTGGTTTCTTTGGCTACTTGAGCTTCGTCTGCGAATAGGGTGTTCATGCCTGGGCCTCTCGATCTAATAATGCTCGTTTGCGTTCCACGCCCCAACGATAGCCAGAGAGAGCTCCATCGTTTCTGATCACACGGTGGCACGGAATTGCGACGGCCAGCGTATTTGCTCCGCAGGCCTGGGCGACAGCCCGTACGGCCTTCGGCATACCGATAGCCTTCGCGACATCCGCATAGCTCGCGGTCGTGCCGACGGGGATTTGCTGCAGTGCTTTCCAAACCCTTTGCTGAAAGGCTGTTCCGCGAATGTCCAAGGGTAGGTCAAGGCCGATGCCCGGCCTTTCGATGAGGCCAATCACCTTGGCGACCAGGTCCTCGTAGCCGCTCTCGTCACCGACGAGGTCTGCCTTGGGAAATTGGTCTTGGAGATCGCGCACGAGGAGGAGCGGGTCGTCACCCATTAGGACAGCGCAAACACCGCGCTCGCTCTTGGCCACTAGGATGGAACCGAGGGAGCACTCCGCGATGGCGAAGTGAATGACGGTATTTACACCGCCATCGCGGAAACTGGTTGGCGTCATCCCGAGAACCTCGTTCGCGCTTTGGTAGAAACGACTGTTGGAGTTGAATCCAGCGTCGTAGATCGCATCGGTCACTGACTGGCTCTTGCCCAGCGTCTTTCTGACTCGCTTCGAGCGATGTGCTGCGCCGTAACCGCTCGGTGTGAGGCCGGTGACAGCCTTGAAGGTCCGGTGCAAGTGGAAAACGCTCATCTCGGCGTGTTTAGCGAGCTTCTCAAGAGAGGGAGTTTCTTCGAGACGCTCGATGAGTCGGCACACTTTCTCGATTTTGGCTGTGTTGGCTTCGGTAAGCGAGAGGCCGGTTGGCTTGCATCGCTTGCAGGCTCGGAAGCCTGCATTTTCTGCCGCCGCAGTCGTCAAATGAAAGCGAACGTTCTCGGGACGCGCGAGGCGAGCAGCACAGGACGGACGACAGAACACTCCCGTTGTCTTCACCGAATAGAAGAACTTCCCATCAGCTTCTTTGTCCCGCGCTACGATTGACAGCCAGCGCGGGTCGCCTGTCGTTTCCGCGGCCAGCTTCTCGATCTCCAATTGCTTACTCATGGCAAACTCCTTCAATCTCATTTCCAACCTTAGCGAGATCACTCGGCGACGGCACTCCGTATCTTGCTTTCAAATTTGAAGGGTAGGATCACGATTGGAGACCTCATGACCAAGACCTCTACCCCCGGTAACGGGAAACTCTCGACAGAGTCTGGGCCGTTCCACGCGGCGACTCGTCATCTCGCTTCAATCGACATTGACTGGAGACGCCTCGTCAAACAGGTTGGGCCGTGTACGCACCTGCCCAAGCCGGCACGGGAGCCGTATGAGGCATTGATACGCGCAATCGCCTATCAGCAACTGCACGCGAAGGCGGGCGACGCGATTCTCACGAAGTTCATGGCATTGTTCGGCGAACCAAAGTTCCCGTCTCCCGACCGCATTCTGGCGGCGGATTTCGACTCGCTTCGAGCGTGCGGATTCTCGGGGAGGAAGATCGAGACGATTCGCGAGATCGCATCGGGCTCGTTAAGTGGTTTGGTCCCAGGCCGGACGTCTGCGGACAAGATGTCTGACGAGGACCTCATCTCACGGCTGGTGACGCTCAAGGGGATTGGGAGGTGGACCGTTGAGATGTTCCTGATCTACACCCTGGAGCGGATGGACGTCTTACCAGCAGATGACTTTGGGGTCAGAGAAGGACATCGACGATTGAAGTCGCTACCCAAGGCGTTTTCGGCGAAGGAAATCGCGAGAGAAGGACAGCGGTGGAGCCCCTACCGAACCATTGCCGCGTGGTACCTCTGGCGCGTACCACGCGACGGTTCTACGAAAGACTGAGCTGTTGCTGCGATGTCACTTCCGCCGCCTCTAATTCCAGCAGCCGACGTTTTCGTTCGAGACCACCAGCATAGCCCGTGAGGCTTCCATTGCTACCGACAACCCGGTGGCACGGGATGATAATGCTGATCGGGTTCCTGCCGTTCGCAAGTCCCACGGCACGGATAGCCAGGCGATTGCCCAGCAAGTCCGCCAGCTCTCCATAAGAGCGCGTCTCTCCATACGGGATGGTTCGCAGCAGGTTCCACACCGATTGCTGGAAGGCCGTTCCGTGTAGCGCGATCGGCACCTCGAAGTGAACTCGCTTGCGTTCGAAATACTCGTCGAGCTGCGAGCGGGCAACGTCGAAGCCCGACGTCGTCCTCGATCCTAGCGAATCCTCCTTAGGCCCCCGGAGGTGGTCCGGCATGTATATGCCGCTCAGAACTCCGTTCGTATTCACCAACGTCAGAGTGCCCAATGGTGATTCCATCAAAAAATGCTCAATCATTGACATGGCTTCGTCCCTCTAGCGACAGATTTGTCCGCGCTGGCTTTCTTTCTTACGACGGTTGCGATCTGCGTTGCCACACTCAGCGGTGCCTCGTGTGCCCAGAATCTCAGCACGGTCCAGTTTTCCTTGCGGAGCCGCCGAGTCGTGTCCCTGTCTCGCCTCCTATTTCCTTGGACCTTCGTTGCCCAGTAGCCTGCATTTGTCTTGGGCGGCGCATGATGCACGGGACATCCATGCCAGAAGCAGCCGTCGACAAAAACCGCGACTCTCGCGTTCCGAAAGACCAAGTCAGCAGTCCTCCTGAGGTCTGGGAGCGGGCGTGCCGAAACGCGGTAGCGCATCCCTAACGCATGTACAGCTGACCTCACAGCGATCTCAGGTTTTGTGTCCCTCGACTTATTGCCTTGCATCACGCGGCGCACAGCCGGGGAGGTAGCCCACGACTCGCTCAGTACTTGTGAGGCAGAGACCGGGCCAGGTAAGCTCTGAGCCATTTCTTCTTGCATTTCGTTGTCCTCCCGCGCTCTTGTACCGAGCGTTCTCAGAGGCTATCGACTTCCATCGTTCGCCACACTCCGTTCCTTGCTCAGTAACTCTTGGTTCGGCTGTGACGGAAACAACAATCCCGAATTCAAAAGCAAGATACAGGGTGTTTCCCGCCAGGCATCGGGATAGCTTCCGAGATGCAGAGGCGAATGTCGCACTGAGCTTCGCCAACATCCGCTGCAAAAGGAGAACACTGTGTCGAAGGAACAAGAGAACGAGACCGCCGTAGGTCGTTGGCTCGCCGTCGGCCTTGGTGCATTTGCTCTCGGCACCGGCATGCTTTCGGGTTGCGGAAAGAATCCAGCCCCCGCTAGTCCGCCTCCTCCGATGCCCGTCACCGTGGTTGAACTTCAGCCCGCGAGTGTACCGCTGACCCGTGAATGGGTTGCGACGCTCGATGGCTTCGTAAACGCCTCCATTCAGCCGCAGGCAAGCGGCTACCTCGTGAAACAGGACTACAAAGAGGGCGCCCAGGTATCAAAGGGCCAAGTGCTGTTCGAGATCGATCCCCGCCCTTTTCAGGCGGCACTCGCTCAGGCAGAGGGGCAGCTAAACCAAGCGAAGGGGCAGGTCGCCCAGGCTCAGGCCCAGTTCGACCTCGCGAAGATCAACGTGAATCGCGACACCCCTCTCGCACAGGCGCGAGCCATCGCCAAGAGCACGCTCGACAACGACACGCAGCAGATGGCACAGCAGCAAGCGGCGGTCGAATCGGCTCAGGCCTCCGTCGCAACCGCAGAGGCATCTGTCGCCAACGCCAGGCTGAACCTCGGATTCACCCAGGTCCGCTCGCTCGTCACAGGCGTTGTCGGCCAGGCCACGATGCAGGTCGGGAACCTGGTCAACCCGCAATCCGTGCTTACTTCGGTCTCGCAGCTCAATCCCATCAAGGCCTATTTCTCCATATCAGACTCCGAGTATCTGGCGCTCACAGCGCGAGCCCGCAAAGGCGACGGCGACTTGCTCAAGAGTGCGTCGGCCGTTCCCTTGACCCTAACCCTCTCGAACGGCGAAGTGTTCGGGCAGAAGGGACACATCGAATTCGTCGATCGCCAGATCAACTCGCAGACAGGGGCCATCCGCATCGCAGCTGTATTTCCGAATCCTGGCAACATGCTGCGGCCCGGCCAATTTGGCAGGGTCAAGGCTGAAACCGAAATCCGCCGCTACGCGCTGCTCGTCCCGCAGATCGCCATCGTGGAAACGCAAGGGCTGCAGCAAGTCTATGTGGCCGGGGCAGACGGGAAAGCCCATGCCGTCACCCTCCAAGTAGGACCGCAGGTTGGCGACAACTGGCTCGTGCTTGGCGGCGTCTCGCCGGGTGCGAAGGTCATCACGGACAACCTCCAGAAACTCCGTGACGGATCGCCAATCAGCCCACATCAAGAGCCAACGGTAGCCTCCACTCCCGTTGATACCAACTCGGTTGGAAGGTAGGCCATGTCGAAATTCTTTATCAGGCGACCCATCGTCGCCATAGTCATCGCTGTCATCACGGTCATCGTCGGCACGGTGTCGATGCTTACCCTGCCCACGTCGCAGTTTCCAGAGATCGTCCCGACCGAGATTCTAATCACAGCCACCTATCCTGGCGCTGATTCGAAGACCCTTTCGCAAGCCGTCGCCACGCCGATCGAGCAACAGCTGAATGGCGTGGACAACATGCTCTACATGAACTCGGTCAGCGCCAACAACGGCGTCGTCCAGCTCTTCGTAGACTTCGACGTCAAGACAGATCCGAACATCGACCAGGTTCTCGCCCAGCTCCGCGTCGACCAGGCTCAGTCCCAGCTTCCCGCGCAGGTCACGACCGCAGGCCTGACCGTTAGCAAGGCGGTCGCCTCGCCACTCATGGTCGTAGCCGTCAACTCGCCGGGCAATAAGCTCTCGCAGGACTTCCTGACTAACTACGCCATCATCAACCTTCAGGACCAAATAGCCCGAGTGAAGGGCGTTGCGCGTGTACAGGTATTCGGCGGCCAGTACGCTCTGCGCGTCTGGGTAGACCCAAACAAGCTCGCCCAACTCGGCGTTACCGCGCCCGAGGTAATCCAGGCAATCCAGACCCAGAACAATGTGAATCCCGCTGGACAGATAGGCGCGGAGCCCATTCGCAAGGGCCAGAAGTTTACCTATACCGTTCGCACCAAAGGGCGCCTCGTCAAACCAGAGGATTTCGGAAAGATCATCCTCCGCGCAAACGCCGACGGTTCCATCCTTCACCTCTCGGATGTCGCTCGAATCGAGCTTGGCGACCAGGCTTACGCGATCTCTGGCCGCTTCAACCAGAACCCGTCGGGCATCATGGCCATCTATGAGCTGCCCGGTTCGAACGCCGTCGCCACTGCGGCCGCGGTCAATGCGCGTATGAAGGAGCTGGCGGTAACCTTTCCCCAGGGCATCTCGTATGACATCCCGCTTGACACCACCAAGGCAGTCAGCTCAGGTATCCATGAGATCGTCATCACGCTTCTCGAGGCGCTTGGCCTTGTCGTGATCGTGGTCTTCATCTTCCTTCAGGGCTGGCGTGCCACGCTGATCCCACTGCTCGCCGTGCCGGTCTCGCTCATCGGAACCTTCATCATCTTCCCGGCGCTCGGCTTTTCCATCAACACGCTATCGCTGTTCGGTCTCGTGCTCGCGATTGGCCTCGTAGTGGATGACGCCATCATCGTCGTTGAGGCCGTCGAGCACCATATCGACGAGGGCATGGAACCAAAGGAGGCCACCATCAAGGCCATGGAAGAGGTTGGTGGGCCGGTCGTAGCCATCGCTCTCATTCTCGCGGCTGTCTTCATTCCAACCGCTTTCATCCCTGGGATCACCGGGCGGCTCTATCAACAGTTCGCCGTCACGATCGCCATCTCGGTATTGATCTCGGCTTTCAACGCGCTCACCCTCTCGCCCGCGCTCGCCGCGCTGCTCTTGAAACCGAAGGACAAACAGAAGAAAGCCGGCATTCTCGGCAAGGTCTTCGGCATCTTCAACAGATTCTTCGGCCGCACGACGGACAGCTTCGTCCGCACGTCCGGGGTGCTGATCCACAAATCGTACTTTGCGATGATCGGTATCGCGCTGATCGCAGTGGCCGCGGTGTTCCTTGGTTCGAGCCTTCCTGGCGGCTTCCTGCCGACCGAGGACCAAGGGTACATGTTCCTCGCCCTCCAGCTTCCGGACGGAGCCTCAGCACAGCGCACCGACGAAGCGCAACAGAAGATCACCGCCTCTCTGCTCAAAACCCCGGGCGTCCAGAGTGTTATCGCCATCACCAACTTCTCATTGATCACGCAGGTCCAGAGCACCAACCAAGGCTTCTTCTTCGTCGCGTTCAAGCCTTGGGAGGCACGCAAGAGCAAGGAAGAGCAACTGGACTACATCAACGCAAGTCTGGGCAAACAGCTTGCCGGCAATCCCGATGGCATCGCGTTCGCCTTCCCGCCACCGTCGATCCCGGGTATCGGAACCTCGGGCGGTGTGACCATGATCCTCGAGGATCGCTCCGGTCAAGACGATCCGGATATCCTCACGAAAAATCTGCAAACGTTCCTCGGCGCCGTGAACAAGCTCCCCGAGGTGGCCTTCGCTATGCCATCCTACTCGCCGGCGGTACCTCAGCTCTACGCGGACGTCGACCAGGAGAAAGTCCTGCAGCAGCAGGTCCAGTTGTCGGACGTCTACACGACGATGTCCACCTTCATGGGCGGCTATCTCGTGAACTACTTCAATCGCTTCGGTCGCCAATGGCAGACCTATGTTGAGGCGGAAGCCAGCTCGCGAGCCGACATCGACGATATCAACAAGTTCTACGTGCGTAGCGCAAACGGCAGCCAAGTCCCGCTTGGCTCACTCGTGCAGGTGCATAAGACCACCGGCCCCGAGTACATCTACCGTTTCAACGAGTTCAACGCAGCGCAGATCAACATCAGTGCCAAGCCGGGTTACAGCTCCGGCCAGGTAAGGGCCGCGCTCGAAAAGACCTTCGCCGAGACGATGCCGCCCGGCGCGGGATATGACTACTCCGGCATGTCGTACCAGGAAGACAAGGCGCAGAAGGGCGTGCCCTCCTACGCCGTCTTCGGGCTGTCGCTGCTCTTCGTGTTTCTCATCCTCGCGGGGCTATACGAATCCTGGACCCTGCCGTTCTCAGTGCTGCTCACCACGCCGGTCGCGATCCTGGGCGGTTATGTGGCGCTGCACATACGCTTGCTCGAGAACGACATCTTCGCGACCATCGGCGTGGTCATGTTGATCGGTCTCTCCGCCAAGAATGCCATCCTCATCGTTGAGTTTGCCAAGGCCAATTACGAGTCCGGGATGAGCATCTCGGAAGCCGCGCTGAGCGCCGCGAAGCTTCGCTTCCGCCCGATCGTCATGACGGCCCTCGCCTTCATCTTCGGCTGCCTGCCGCTATGGACTGCGACCGGCGCGGGCGCGGCATCCCGCCGTATCCTCGGCACCGTCGTCATTGGCGGAATGCTCCTGTCGACCGCGATCGGCCTCATCTTCATTCCAGTGACCTTCTCGGTCGTCGAGTACCTGTCGCATCGCTTCGGGCGCGGCGGCAAGGGCACCACGATGGACTCGAAGGCCGACCCAGACCCCATCGAAGCCGCTGGCAGCAGCCCCACACCGCCGACCCTGGGAGGTCGCTAATGACGAACACACCTTTGGCCTGGCTCAACCGCGCCACCTCTATCATCGCAATCGGTTCAATCGCTGTGGCCAGTGTCGGCTGCAACGTCGGCCCCAAGTACAAGAGACCGGTATACCCAGCGCCGCCTGCCTTCCAGGGCGCGGACGGCACACTCGTGGACGGCGATAGCCAAACCTCGATCGGCGATCGACGATGGACGGAGGTCTTCCGGGAGCCTGAGCTGCAGGGTTTGATCCGCACCGCGCTCGCGAACAACTATGACGTCCGGATCGCAGCGCAACGCATACTCGAGCAGCAGGCACAGGTCCAGGTGGCCCGTTCCCAGCAGTTTCCCACCATCACCGCGGGGGGCACGGGCATCGGCGTAGACATACCATCGCTGGGTAGCGGCGGCTCCTTCAGCAGCCCTATCGCTGAAGGCCTCTTCGCGCTGAATGCCAGCTGGACCCCTGACTTCTGGGGTCTCTACCGCAAGCAGACGGAAGCTGCGCGCGATCAACTGCTGGCACAGGTCTGGGCGCAGCGCGCGGTGCGCATGACGCTCATCGAGAGCGTCGTCACGACATATGTCCAGCTCCGCGCACTCGACAAGCAGCTTGAGATCACCAAACAGACGCTCAAGGTGCGGCAGGACTCCGTACAGTTGACCACCGAGCTCGAGCGCGGTGGGTCCGCCCCGCTCTCTGACGTGCGCCAGGCCGAGCAACTTCTCTTCACAGCAACCTCGCAGATCCCTCAGATTGAGCAGCAGATCCAGCAGCAAGAGAACACGTTGAGCCTGTTGCTGGGTGCAAACCCCGGCCCAATAGCCCATACCGATCCGAATGCGCTGACTCCTCCGCCGGAGTCTCTACCCACAGGGCTGCCCTCCCAGCTCCTGGAGCGCCGGCCCGATATCGGGCAGGCGGAGGCCACCCTGAAGGCGGCCAACGCGAACGTAGGCGTCGCTCGTGCGCAGTTCTTCCCGCAGCTTTCCCTGAGTGCGGCGGCGGGCGTTGGAGGGGACAGCTTTCCCACCATCTTCGGAAGCAACTCGCGGACCATCGCCGGTCTCGGCCAGCTAGCCCAGCCGATCTTCGAAGGCGGCAAACTTCACGGCCAATTGAAGCTCTCCGAGGCTACCAAGCAGGAGATGGTGCTGAGCTATCAGAAGACCATCGCAGGCGCGCTCCGCGACGTATCGAATGCGCTGGTCGCCTCGAACAAACAACGAGCATACAGGGAGCAACAGGAGAAGCTGGTCGGGTCTGCGCAGGACGCGACGCGCCTCGCGAGGCTCCGCTACCAGGGCGGCGCGACCGCGTACCTCGAAGTGCTCACGACTGACTCGAACCTCTTCGCAGCACAGTTGAATCTTGCGATTGCAGAACAAAGCGAGGCTCTGACGCTTGTCGGGCTCTACAGCGCTCTGGGCGGCGGCTGGCAGTAGTCCCTGCTGCCCTCCGCCCCCGCTTCTCGTTAGCGTGTATGGGCTGGGATCGCTTCGGGATGCGGGGAGCGCCCCACTGACCACGCAGTCGTTGCAAAAGCAGGCCATAGCCCTATATCCCCGTCGCGAATTTCTCCCCCTCGCCGACTTGCTGCCGCCACATCGCGTAGTAAAGTCCCTTTGCTGCAATCAACGTGTCGTGGCTCCCATATTCAGCAATCCGTCCTCTTTCGAGAACATAGATACAGTCGGCATGCAATACGGTGGAAAGCCGGTGGGCAATCAGGATGCTGATCGCATGACGCTTAGCCGCGACATCGCGAATTGTCTGGCTGATCTCCTCTTCCGTCAGGGAATCCAGAGCGGATGTCGCCTCGTCGAAGACCAGCAGTTCAGGCCGCCGCAGAAGCGCGCGTGCGATGGATAGCCGCTGCTTCTCTCCACCTGAGACTTTGACGCCCCCTTCGCCGATCACGCTGTCTAAACCGCGATTTCCGCGGGCCAGTAGGCCTTCCACTGACGCCTGCCTCAAGACCTCAAGACACTCCTCGTCCGTCGCATCAGGCCTTACAAAGCGAAGGTTCTCTCGGATCGAGCCGGAGAACAGTTGGGAGTCCTGCGTGACGAACCCGATGCGCTCGCGTAAGTCTTCAATCGCCACTTGGTCTTCGGGCGTCCCGTTGTAGTAGATGTGCCCGCTCCTGGGTTGGTAGAGGCCAACGAGCAATTTGACGAGTGTGGTCTTGCCCGCGCCGGATGGTCCTACGAAGGCGATTGTTTGGCCACGCGACACGTCAAAGGAGATCGAACTCAGCGCCGGGGACGATGCCGATTGGTGCTGGAAGGAGACGTCGGCAAAGCGCAACGTCTCTAGGGAGGAAAGCGATACCGGATGCTCGGGTCGTTGCTGCACCGGCATCTTCAGGATCTCCTCGAAGTTATCAAGGGAGGCTTCCGTCTCTCGATATGCGTTTACAACATTGCCCAGTTCCTGCAAAGGCCCGAACACGAAAAAGGAGTAGATGAACAACGAGAAGAATTGACCGACGGTGATCCGTTGCGAGTAGATCAGATAGAGCATGAGGAACAGGATTGAAGTGCGCAGGAGATTGACGAAGCTTCCTTGAACGAAACTGAGACTGCGAAGATAACGCACTTTCTCTAATTCGAGCTTGAGAATTCTCTCGGTAGTCGCATTCAACCGTTCTATTTCCTGCTGCGCGAGGCCCAGGCTCTTCACCAACTCGATATTGCGTAGCGATTCGGTCGTCGCGCCAGAGAGCGCGTTGGTTTCGGTCACAATGCGCTTCTGGACGTTCTTGATCCGACGGCTCAGGAGAGAACTGAGGCCGCCGAGTAGCGGGACTGTGAGAAGGTACGCGGGCGCGATGGACCAGTGGACCTTGGCAGCATAGATCGTGACGAAGACCAGTCCGACGATCGTCGTAAACACCATGTTCACAAGCAGCGCCAGAAATTTCTCGACATCGCTGCGGACCCGCTGCAGTTTGCCGAGGGTCTCACCGCTCCGCTGGTCCTCAAATAGCGTGTACGGCAAATCGAGGGAGTGCCGGATACCGTCCGTATAGATTCGCGCGCCGACCTTCTGGGTGATGACGTTGACGAAGTAGTCCTGAAAGTTCTTCGCGATGCGCGAGACCAGTGCCACGCCGACCGCGGCGGCCAGCAACAGGCCGACACCCCGCAGGAATTGAGCACTCGTATATTCGGCGTGCCGCGTCGCATACGAGTCGATGATGTGACGGAAGATCAAAGGGTCAAGCAATGAAAAGACTTGATTGATCGCCGCCAGAACGAGCGCGGTGAGCGCCAGCTTCCAAAAGCCTTTTAGGTACTTGTACAGAGTTGCCATTGATCGAGAATCCTCAATAAAAGACTTTGCTAAAAACCGTTGCCAGCACGAGAGCCTATAAGGGCCTCCCCGCTCACTTAATGTTCGAGTCGTTGGGCAAGGATTTGACGCGAGCGATCGTATCAACGCTCCAGAAATAAAGAGGTAGAGCTGAGATGCATCGTGTTTCCTAATCGCCCCGGCGATGAGTGATCTAAGAGGCTAATGCCACCTACCGTCTATGGCACCCCGTATCTTGCTGTGAAATCCCAAATCGACACGAGTGTGTTTTCTGGAATACGAAAGCAAGATACGGAGTGTTGGTTGTCTTGCATGGGAATAGCTTTCGAGATGCAGAGAGACGAGAGCCATGTTGGCCTTCGCCATACC
>NZ_JACHIO010000002.1 GCF_014203225.1 Granulicella mallensis
AGCGGTTGTTCCGCAGGCTCAAGGGCTTCCGAAGAATCTTCTCCCGCTTCGAGAAACTGGACGTACTCTTTATCGGCTTCCTCCACTTCGCACTCCTCGTCGAAGCGCTCAGATAGCGTGAACACGCCCTAATTCAAACTGCAAACGCAGAGTGCGACGAGTTGACGCAAAGGAAACTCGGCGCAAACTTAGTGTCCTTCGCGCACCTTGCGTTTCCAGTTTGATGCCACGCCCTGGCCCTTAACGAAACCAGGACCCAACCCATCCACTTATACTTGAAAGGGAAGTTCATCCGCTTCGCATAGGAATTCAATGCGTATCCGATCTTTGAGGAGTTCATGGCCGCACTAATCGATGCAATTAACGTCAAGCGCAAGACTGTATTTGAGTTTGAAAACACGCCGTATGCCTGCCTGGAAGCAGAGGTAAATTCACCTACCGCTCGTGGTGGCCAAACCCTGGTACGCCTGAAGATGCGCAACCTTCTTACGAGCGCGGTCTTTGAGAAGACCTTCAAGGCGAACGATAAATTCAAGGAGCCGGATCTGCAGTTGGTTCCTGCCTCTTATCTGTATAGCGACAATGATGGCTCACACTTTCTGGATCAGGAAAGCTTCGAGACTCTCACCCTTACGGAGGGAATGCTCGGCAATGCCCTGGAGTTCCTGATCGAAGGCGCGATGCTCCAGTTGCACAAGTACAACGGCAACCCCATTGGATTGCAACTGCCAATCTTTGTTGAACTGGATGTCGCTTACACAGAGCCTGGAGTGAAAGGCGATTCGTCTAGCGGCAGTGTGACCAAAACGGCCAGGCTGGAAACAGGTTTGGAGATCCGTGTTCCTCTCTTCATCAAAGAAGGGGAAAAGGTGAAGGTGTCGACGGAGAACAAGGAGTTTGCGGGGCGGGCCTAGCTGCCCGCTCAGGAACTCCTCCAGTCGAACATAGCCTATGACGCAGTGACGCATCTGGCAGAACCAGCAGCCCTGAGTGAAGCTGCAGGATGTCCTGTGCGAGCAACCGTTGCACACTGGCCTGAATGGTTTCGCGCATCTGCATGCTTGTCGCCCGGAAACCAAAGAGACGTGCAACTGAATGCTCGAGTTCTTCGGGACGCGCTCCCAGATTGCTGTGAATGACTTGAAGAACTGCTGCGTCGATTTCACTCACGCAGATCATCTCCGGTCTGCGAAGTCCCGGAGACGTCGTGTGGCTCCGGTCACGTGGACGGGGAACGCAAGTTGGGCTGCTAAGAAACGATCCCTCCGCGAGGACTTGCCCCTCACGGAGGGCAAGAGCAATAGCCTGTTCTACCGCGGCCTGTATTCTCGGTCCTGTCCGCTGTAGGCCCCATGCCGTGCGAATTCGTGCGGTAACTTCGTCGGTGTGCACAGGCCCTTCGACGGCAACAATCTGCTTGACCATCTCAGACAACAGCTTCATCGGTGTGAGATGAAGCTCAATCGGCGGTGAAGGGCAGACGGGACTTGCTTCGACGTACAAATGAGAGGGCGAAACTGAAGAGGCAGGCTCGAGACTGATCTCTACAACGCTTTCGCGTTCGATGGTTTGGAGCTGCATTGGAACAGCACGTGTTGAAGCGTTCGTCGCCTGGGCTTCTTGAGTGCCTTCTACGATCTGTACCTTTGCGTGGTCTATGGCTGCAAGAACGCGTTCCAATTGTTCAGCCGGGCGATGCAGCCAATCAGGGCTCCAGAGCCGATGCAGTATCCAGCCTTGATCTGCGAGGACTTGCTGACTGATCCGATCGCGGTCTCTGGCCCAGCGCCCCCTGCGATACGAAGGACCATCGCACTCAATTCCTAGAAGGTACCGGCCCGGTACCTCCGGGTGTGCGATGGCAAGATCGATGACCAGCCCGGAGATGCCGATCTTCTCGTGGACCTGATAGCCGCCTTGTCGAAAGGACGGATGCTGCGTGAGAGCGGTCTTGACCTCACGCTCAAAGAGCATCTGTACCGTATCGACAGAGGCCGTACGGCCCATATCGAGATGTCCGGTACGAGCGAAATGAAGAAAGAGTTTGAACGCGAAGACACCTCGTCCACGAGCGCGCTCAAGGTCGATGTCCTCATCGGTGATGGAGGAGAAGACCTCGCAACTGCGTTTGGCACGGCTGATCAATACATTGAGGCGGCGCTCTCCGCCATCGTTGCCCAGCGGGCCGAAACGCATCGCAAAGACTCCTGCCGCGTTGCGCCCATAGCCGACCGAGATGAAGATGACATCGCGCTCGTCGCCCTGCACGTTCTCCAGATTCTTCAAGAAGAAAGGTTCTGTCGGATGACTCGTGAAGAATGATTCGGCCTGAGGATTCAGACGCCGCAAGGCTTCCAACTCATCCTGGATGGCGCGTCTCTGCCTTACTGAAAACGTAGCGACGCCAAGAGATTCATGGGGATGCTCAAGGGCATGATGAATGACGGCTTCGGCTACAGCACGAGCCTCAATCGTATTCGCTCCTGTGCCGCCGGAATCAAACACTCCGTTCGGCAAGTGGTGGAAGCGGAGACCGGTCCCTGCGGTCGCTGTGTATGGACTCGGCACGATGAGAAGCTTGTTCTCGTAAAACTGGCTATTCGATACCGCGATC
Source organism: Granulicella mallensis (assembly GCF_014203225.1). Classification (GTDB taxonomy): domain Bacteria; phylum Acidobacteriota; class Terriglobia; order Terriglobales; family Acidobacteriaceae; genus Granulicella; species Granulicella mallensis_A. The sequence continues at coordinate 2,615 of NZ_JACHIO010000002.1, forward strand.
AGTGACTGATGGCGCGAGCGATAGTGCCAGCGCAACATGCGTTGCGGCAAGCCTCGCGCGGAGAACAATCCGAGGACGCTTTCGATGTCGCCAACCTGTGCCGTATCGTCATCGTCGTCCGAAGCATCACCGGTGACCTTGGCAAAGAACTTCGTCGGTGGCAGCTGCCGCTCGTCGCCAACGACGACCACCTGACGGCAGCGGGCAATGGCTCCGAGCGCGTCGACGGGTTGGATCTGGCTGGCTTCATCCATCACGAGCAGGTCGAACATCATCTCGCCGGGAGATAGAAACTGTGCAACGGAGAGAGGGCTCATCATTAGGACGGGCTTGAGCGCCTGGACAGCCGGCCCCGCATTCTGCATGAGCTTTCGAATGGGCATATGGCCACGTCGCCGCGCCATCTCACCCCGCAAAACACCGAGAGGCCCAACACCACCGGAGCCTTGCGGGATGCGGCGATGGTGAATTCTGGCTACCTGCAATGCCGCCGACTGGATGCGCTGCTTGTCTATCGCCGTGAAGCTCTCGACCAATCTCGTATGCAGATGTCCGTCGAAGCGGCCGAGTTCAGGATGCTCCTGGGCCATGGCGGAGAGGAGCGCCTCGAAGTAAGCCATTTCAAAGACAGGAACAATCTGTGCGGGAATGAGTGTGCCGTTGTAGACACGGCTGACGAGATCTTCGAGGCCAAGGATACGTGCTCGCTCCGAACGGTTGCGGTAGGCAATCCAGTTGGAAAGTTGTTCGCTCCGCGCGGCCCAGAGCGCCAGGCGCTCAACGAGAAGATCGAGCGCAAGCTCGGGCAGGGTGCCTACTCCAAACGTCTCTGTCAGATCGAGCTTGAGCTCCTGGCAGATATGTTCCAACTCTGTTGTGAGTAGTACGCGCTGGGCTACAAACGGCTCGATGAGGTGAAGTGGTAGCCTCTGCACTTCTACAGCTTTGCGGAGTAGTTCCTGAAGTGGCCCTTGCAGACTTTCTGAAGGATTGAGGGTTGCTGCAAGAGAACGAAGATGCTCCCGATCTTCAGAAGCAAGCGGGGCGATACTGTGCATCCAATCGACCAGTGCATGCAGTGGCTTCGCAGGGGTATCAGTGCCACGCCACGCTGCGCCAAAGGACTCTCGCCCGAAGCTGTCTTCCTGCAGCAGAACGGTTCGCGCAGTCTGGCCTTTGGAGAGCGCATCCAGCAAACGCAGCACCTCTTCAAGAGGAGATTTGCCGCCGGTTAGATAGGACTGTACGAGACGATTGGCCGCTCTCCACTGTCCGTTCAAAAAGCGAAAGAGGCTGCTGCCATGAGAGGCCAGAACCTGGCGCGCATTGTTGAGGTCAGCAGACCACACAGCTTCGCTCAGTTGAGAACCTATTGCAACTCGAGCTTCTTCTAATGCGGAGGCTGCCGTTGCAAGTCGCGCGGCTCTTTCGGTTCCGTTGTCCCAGGCTGGATTTGCAAGCGACGCGGCATAAGCAGGGAGCGAGGCCGCATGGGTGGCCATTGCCACCAGTTGCTGTAGCGACTTACTCGTCGATTCTTCAACTGAAAGTTTCAGCAATTCGGATAAGGTCGTCACGCTTTGCTGAAGCTCAGACTTCTGCGTGAAGAATGTAGACAGCCATGCGGGTTTTGGCGTTCCATCGGTCTGCGCCGATAACAGGCGTGCTGCGGCATCTACGGCAGGGGACGTGGCGATTGAGCCTGCAGTCTCTTCCACGGAGATCATGTCATGGAGTGATTGTGGAACCTCCATCAGAAGAGTCGGGGCGAATTGCGTATAGCGATCGAGCAGGCTGGAGAGGTTCTCTCGAAGCTTTACAAGACGTGCCGTTAGCCGTTCGACGTCATGAGGCAATATCTGTTCGATCCCTATGCCTCGCCATACATGTTGGACCGGCACACCGATTACTGCAATTCGCTGAGACAGTTCTTCCAGGAGTTCAGCTCGTTCGCGTCGTTGCTGTGGGTCCCATGTTGGGGCATCGAGAAGGCGAAATTCGACGGGCGTCTGTCCGGCGTGGCGCAGCCGGACAATTTCTCCTATGACTTGATAGGCCGTAAGTCCAGATGGTACCCGAGGCTGGTGCAGCAAATTAACGTAACTGTTCAACTGGTCTCGGGCTGAAGTAAATGAGTTGTCCAGCGCGTCGTCGATGGTGCCGCGAGGCGATCCCAGTTCCCAGGTGCGACGCAGCTCTTCCAGCAGCTCGCGCTTGTTGGCCTTGTTGCTGTGCAGTTCAAGACAGGCATCGCCCACACCGGCCTGATCGAGACGCCGCTTTACGACATCCAGAGCGGCCATCTTTTCTGCGACGAACAATACCGTCTTTCCATCTGCTACCGCTGAAGCAATGATGTTGGCAATGGTTTGTGACTTACCGGTGCCGGGAGGGCCCTGGATAACGAGGTTGCCGCCGCGGCGCACATCCTGTACGGCGAGGGCCTGCGAACTGTCGCAATCCACGATGTGCAGCATCTCTGATAGCGGAATGAGGTTGTCTACCGACGTATCTTCCTCTGAGGCGTGATCGGCGAGCAGAGATTCTGCCTGTGGGAAGCCTTCGCTGAGAAGACCGCGCACCAGGGGCTGGGCCGTGATCTTTCTATCCTCCGGCCAGCACTCGGGATCGAGGTCGCGATACATCAGGAACTTGGCGAAGGAGAAGAATCCCAGGACTACATCGTCAGGGACAACTGACCAGTCCGGTTTCGACGCGATGACTTCAGCCACTGCCGCCATGTAGGCGGACAGGTTGAAGTCATCACCCCCCTCGAAGGCAGGCAGCTTCAGATTGTGGATACGTTCGAGGTAGGTCTCAAGCGAAAGGTTCGACGCGAATTCTTCAGGACGGCACTTCAGCTTGAAGCGTTCTGCGGCACTGCCACGCTCAAGCGCGACGGGAACCAGAACCAGTGGCGCATAGCGAATATTTTCGGCGTTCTTCGGGTCGACCCAGCGGAGCATACCCAGGGCCAGGAACAGGATGTTGACGCCTTGTTCCTGCTCCAACGTATTTGCGTCAAGGTAGAGTTCCAGAAGCCGTTTCTGTAGTCCTTTGGAGGTGAGCCGTGTCTGCAGCTTCGTGTCCGCATGACGATTCAAGACTCCGCGTTCGTCGATGGAATCGTCTTCCGGCTGGGCTAGTTCCGCGATCTCGTCAGGCTCTTCTGAGCTTTCCGACGGTGTGGTCGAATTGTCCTTCCCGGCAAGAAAGGTAAAGGTTTTGCTCTCGCCTACAAGCAGCCGGAAGATCTCTTCGGACCGCTCATCGATCACCTCGATGATGCGAGCATTCTTTGCCGAACGGGGCACATGCAACAGGCGGTTGCGCGCCGAAAGATCCAGGAGATCCGTTCGGGCCCGGTCCAGTTTGTTCTCCAGCGGCAGATCGCTCTCGAAGACAGAGGTTTCCTTAGCCGTAGTGGGGTGTTCCTGGAGATCCATCCTGTACTGCTCCGATCACGAAGAAATAGGTTCCCGAGAAGTCTAATGCCTAGGGGCTAAAACGATCATGAGCGGATCAAGGCAATCAGAGGTGAGAGCCTTGCAGAAATAAAAACTGGAGTCCTTCAACGCAACATCAACAGGCGTTGACCAAGCCGAAGAACTCCAGTGGATGATCGTTCCGAATTAGTACTTTCCAGCAGCCTCAAGGAGCTGTTGTAGAGGAGGAAGGACGACGAAATCGGTCAGCTCGGCATGGCTTCCTGCTTCTTTGAGGAGCGCATTCTGCTGCTCGATCCACGTCGGACTCGGAGCCTTGTGCGAGTCGATCGCCTTGAGCGCTTGAACGCCGAGAGTCCCAAGTTTTACCAGTTGCACGCGGCGCTCAGAGAGTTGACGCAACCGGGGATTGTCCGCAGCAAGGCTATCGAATCGGGGACCGGAATCGATCCATGATTGGAAGAGGCTCTCTAGCTGCTGACGTGCTGCCGAGTGCTCTGCCGGCGAGGTGCTGTGCAGATAGCGGTCGGCGATCAGAAGGAGATTCTCGCGAAGGGCAGGATCGGGCCGCAGGTAGTCGACGGGATTACCCATCGGCGTGAGCTGCGAGGTTCTCTGCTGGTGGTAGCGTTCGCCGAAGGAGACGGGGCTGAGTGTGGAGGCAAGTACCGCAAGCTGGGCCGCTCCTTCTTCGCCGCCGGCAAGCTGTCTCAATCCAGACTGAGGACCGGAGATATGAGTGAGCCCCAGAGCATCCAGGCGCAGGGACTCAACCGCGAGACGCCGATACATATCGGGAACGTCCCGGGTCTCGCGCGGTGACCAGAAGCGTTCCGCAAGGGCGGCTGTGCGCGGCCAGACTCGGGAGTCGACGGTTTGCGGGGTGATCTGCTCAGCCCACATGCAGGCCTCGCCGCCAAGAACAAGCTTTTGCTGTTCGGCTGTGAGCGCGGAACCCTCGGGGATCGGATCGTCCAGGTACATCCGCTCGGAGGTCTTCATCCCATCGAGGTAATAGGGCGCGGAGAGGATACCTCTGTTCCCCTGCTTCGAGGCTACGGCAAGTGACTCAACACCGCGCCAGCTCTGGATGATGGCATCCTTCGGCGTGTTGGGAGTCAGGATCTCATCCCAGCCGACCATCTGCTTATGGTGTCCCTTGACCAGTTCGAGGACACGCGCGCTGAAGTAGGCTTGCAGCTCCTCGGTGGACTTCATATTGTGCGCCTTCATGAAGTCTACGATCTGCGGATTAGCCTTCCAGTCCTTACCGTTGCTCTCGTCTCCGCCCATGTGCATGTACTCGTCGGGGAAGAGGTCAGCCATCTCCCCGATGAAGGCGTCGAGGAACTGATACGTACTATCTTTGGTGGGATCGAGCGCTCCATCCCAGACGCCGAAGGTGCGGGCGATCGCGTATGGACGCTGGATGCTGCCAAGCTCAGGCATGCCGATCAGCCAGCTGGTAACGTGGCCGGGGACGTCGAACTCCGGCACGACACGGATGCCGCGTGCGCTGGCATAGGCGATGACTGCGCGTACCTGGTCCTGCGTATAGAAGAGATGGTCAGACCCCACCTGGGTGAGCTGGGGGAATCGCTTGCTCTCTACGCGAAAGCCCTGGTCATCCGTGAGATGCCAGTGGAAGACATTGAGCTTGACGGCAGCCATGCCATCCAGTGTGCGGTAGATCACCGGCAAGGGCATGAAGTGACGGCTCACATCGAGCATGAATCCGCGCCAGGGGAAGCGCGGAGCATCGTCGATCTGGACGGTAGGAATGACGTAGTTTCCTCCTTCAACCTGAAGAAGCTGCTGGAAGGTCTCGAGGCCATGGAGAGCTCCGAAGATATTGCCGGCCTTCAAAACAATCTTGTTGCCAGTTGAGTGGATGGAGTAGCTTTCATCGGTGTCCAGAGTTGGACGCGTGCCCGAAGGATCCTGCACCTGAATCGTCAGGGTTGCGTCGGGAGCCTGCATCTCTTTGCCCAGTGGGATTCCGGTAGAGAGCTCCAGGGCATCGAGGGTGCGGCGCGTTGCCGCTTCGAGGATCGGATTGTGCGTTCCGCCGAGCGATACGGTGAAGTTTCCGGTGAAGGGAATCGAACCGGTGGCAACGGTCATCTGCGCGGGCTTTGGAAGAAGGGTGTTCGAAGTCTGTGCGGACATAAAGGGAGAGGCAATCAGGCAAAGTACCCCAAAACGGACAAGTTGATTGCGGTAATGACGCAGGGGCGACGGGTGGTTCATTGCTACTCCTTCAGTGTTACCTGGGTTCCTGGTGGGGGCAAAGGATGTTCCAATAAAAAGCTACTTCTATTAGTAAAGATACCGCTACTTGTCGGCCAAGTGCATTCACGCCAGCTAAACAACGATTACTTTGATCTGTTTGCGCTGAAAATCTTCGACGAGTCTGGGGTCAACGCTGTCGTCCGTGATGATGGCATGCAGGGCATCGGTGCCGCAGACCTTGGTCGCAGTAAACATGCCGAGCTTGCTGGCATCCGCCACCGCAATCACCTGCTTGGAATGCTTCACCATCTCGCCGAGGATCAGAGCTTCGTCGGATTCGATCACGGTCAGGCCGTGTTCGGGATGAATCCCGCAGGCGCCCATAAACACCTTGTCGAAGAAGAGCCGCTGCAGGGAATCGAAGGCCGTTGCGCCGACCATCGAGAACGCGCCAGGCCACCGGATCGAGCCTCCGGTAAGGGTTACGCGTGCATTGGGAAGGCTGGAAAGCTCCATCCCGATATTCACCGCATTCGTCACAATGTGGATGCCCTCACGATGCCGAAGGCTGCGGGCGACCTGCGTGGTGGTTGTGCCTGACGATAGCGCAACCGTATCGCCTTCGTTGACCATCTCGGCGGCAGCAATGGCGATGCGCCGCTTCTCATCGGCGAAGCGTTCTGCGCGCAGCGGAAAGGCTGCGTCAAACCGGAACGGTTCGTAGGTCATCTTGCCGGCCAGCTCCACACTGCCATGAGTGCGGTTCACAAGGCCGCGTTGCGCGAGCTTAATGAGATCGCGCCGTACGCTCGCCGGGGAAGCATTGATCGTAACCGCCAGGTCCTCAACACAGCTCTGGCCTTTCTGAAGAAGAAGATGAAGGATCTGATTTGCGCGGTCCTGCGTCTTTGGAGCCATGTTTTAAGTCCCTTCTGAATAAAGAACAAATCTACAGTCAGCAAAGTTGGAGAGGGAAGTCGTGCCACCATTTGAGCATATGAATCAAGTTTCGTCATAATTATGAAATTTTATGTTGACAAGCGTTCAGGTAGGTTTCTATGCTCTTGTTCATATTTTGATTTGCATAGCAGCCCGTTGAGCGGATATGCGGCAGAGCTTAAGCTCTACCCGCATGTGGGCCCTTCCATATCGATGCACTCCTGGAGTTCTCTCAATGATGAAATTCGCCAGTAAGAAGAAGCTTCTCAAGTATTTCTCCGGGATTGCGATTGCCACGGCAACGCTCTTCTGTATACCGTTTGCGCAGGCACAAAACGTCACCGGCTCCATCACCGGCACAGTGACGGATTCGAGCGGCGCTATCGTTCCGGGAGCCAGGGTCATCGCACATGATCTGGACACCGGTGTGGATTCGCCGACAAGCACTAACTCATCCGGCTTGTATCGCATCCAATATCTGCCGATCGGGCGGTATGAGGTCACGATAGAGGCAAACGGCTTCGGCAAGGAGACCGTGCCTCCGTTTACGCTGGAAATTCTCCAGACCGCAACCTTCAATGTGGCACTTAAGGTAGGCAGCACGGCTGAAACAGTAGAGGTTTCAACAGCCGCGCCCATTCTGAACACCAGCGATGCGACGCTGGGCACGACGTTTACCGCCAATGCCATTCAGAACGTGCCGCTCAATGGACTGAACTTTTCTGCTCTGACGCAGCTCATTCCCGGCGCTATCAATACCAATGGCACGTCTGGCCAGACGGGCAATAATGCCATCGAGCGCGACACCTATTACTCAGATATCCCCAGCATCAATGGAAACCGCTCGCAGGCGAATAATTACACCCTCGACGGCATTGATATGAATGAGACCTTCAACAATATCATTGCGTATAACCCGGCACCCGAAGCGCTTCAGGAGATCAAGGTTCTCACAGCCAACTCTCCAGCGGAGTACGGCAATGTGAACGGCGGCGGAGTTGTCAGCGTATTGAAGAGCGGAACCAATAAGTTCCATGGTTCGGCCTACGCCTACGTGCAGAATCAGACCCTGGATGCAAACTCCTGGGGCAACGATCATCTCACACCGATTATTCCTATCAACCCCTTCACGCAAACACAGTTCGGCGGCACAATTGGCGGCCCGATCAAAAAGGACAAACTATTTTTCTTTGGCGACTATCTGGGAAGTCGCTATCACACCACCACTACGGGAACGGCCTCCGTATTTACCGCTGCCATGCGAACGGGCGATTTTTCAGCATTGCTGAATCCGCCAGTAGGAGCAAGCACCGGCGTAGCGAACAAGCCCATTCAGCTCTATGATCCGCTGAATAATTTTGCCCCTTTTGTAAACAATCAAATTTCGATTTTGAATCCCGTCGCAAAGTTTCTCTTCGCACATCCTGACTTGTACCCCCTCCCCAATGCGGTGCCCAGCGACGGCATTGCTTCCAATAACTACCAGGGATCGAGTAAGAGCTATACGGTCAACAATCAATTCGACGTCAAAATCGAATACGATCCTCGTGCAGCAGATAAGATTACCGGGTTCTACTCGCAATCAACTGCTTACGATCAGGCTGGCGCGGTCCTGGCGATCTCATTCCCGTCCCTCAGTCGATATCCCACCAAGATTATGGGTGCAAACTGGGTCCATGTCTTTTCTCCCGCAATCGTTAATTCCGCTCGCGCGGGTTATACCCGCGTCATCTTTCGCGAATCCAATCCGGGCGATCCAAGCGGACAGTTTGGCCTGACTGGAAATGCGAAAGTGGGAATCCCCTTCGGTGTACAAACGGATCCCGGCTATTCGTTTCAGAGCATCACGGATCCCAGTTCTATTGTGGCTGGTGGCAGTCCAGCGTATGACGCTGACATCACAGACAACACCTTCACCTACATGGACAACATTACCTGGCAGCGTGGCTTGCATCTCATCAGTGCAGGTGTGCAGGCCTTGCGTTACGAGAATAATTACACAACCAACAATAACTCCGGTTTTCTTGGCTCGCTGGGATACACCGGCGGTTATACGGCCAACAAGAGTGCTGGAGACGGGTTGGGTGATGGCGCAGCCGACTTTCTTCTGGATCGTGTGCAGTCAGCACAGGTTACCTCCCAGGGAATTCGTGTAGGCAATCGCCAGTGGCGTGCAGCCGGCTTCATCCAAGATGACTGGAAGGCTTTCCCTAATCTGACATTCAATCTCGGTGTCCGGTATGAGTACGATCAGCCCTGGTATGAGCAAAACAACAAGACCGGCAATGTTCTGGTCAGCACGGGTCAGGTCATTTACGCAGGGAGCGTTCCCGCCAATGCTCCGGCCGGCTCAGGGGTTTGCAGCAATCGCGCCTGCTACCAGCCAAACTACAAACAAATCATGCCTCGCTTCGGTTTTGCCTATCAGGCTACGGACCGTTTCGTTGTTCGTGGCGGTTACGGCGCAACCAGTTTCTTTGAGGGCAACGCTGCTAACCAGAGACTGACTTCCATTACACCCTTTGTTCAATCCGTGAACATTAATCAGGTCGTGCCTACGCCAGGAAATCCTGGACAGGCTCCCCGTACGGCGGAGCAGGGATTCGCCGTCGATAACTCAAGCGATATTAACTTCAACGGTTCGTCCTACAACATCTATCCGCAGAACATTCAGCCAGCTTATGTGCAGGAGTGGAGCCTGACCACGGAATACGCTCTTACTCGCACAACGTCCCTTGTGGTTGGATATCTCGGGGAGCAGGGGCAGCACATCGAAGACTACGGCAACGTCAACCAGTACCTGGTGAATGGCGATCCCACAACGGCTCCTTATTTCAACAACGCCGCGCTAGGCGTCGGCTCAAGCAAGTTGTTGATTACTGAGTCGCGAGCCCTGATGAACTACAACGCCCTGCAAACTACCTTGCGCCAGCGTGCAACACACGGTCTGGAGTTTACCTTCAATTACACCTACGGCAAGGCGATGACGAACAGTCTTGGAAACTATGCGCTCAATGTCAACGGATATAGCGGCGCATTCCAGAACTATTACGATAGCCACGCCGACTACGGTGTAGCCGGAACAGATGTGAAGCACAGTGTGTCGGGACTGCTGGTGTACGCACTGCCTTTCGGGCGCGGGCAGCAGTTTGGATCTGGCTTGAACCGCTTCGTGGATGTCTTCGTTGGTGGCTGGAAGCTCTCCAGTACCGGCTTCGCCTACTCGGGCCTTCCGGAGACGATCACAGGACCGGACGATGGTGCAAACAGTTATGGGGTCTCACGTGCTAACCAGTACCGGCCACTGAAGATCGCTCATCGCCAGCTTGGCGCGTGGTTTGGAACTGATCCCTCCGCTCTTGGATGTACACAGGCGGGAGTCGATAACGGAGTGTGCGCCTTTGGTGCAGCAGCTTCCAATGCGTTTGGCTCCTCGTCGAACGGCAGTGTTCGTGGTCCTGGCTACTGGACTGCCGATCTCTCTGCTTCCAAGGATTTTCATCTGTTCGCGGAAAATATCCTGAACTTCCACTTCGATGCTTTCAACGTATTCAACCACCCGAGCCTGGGCAATCCTGACACCGGAATCACCGATTCAAACTTCGGCCAGATTACCGGCGTGCGTTCGACTGAACGTCGCGTCCAGGTGAGCGCCAAATATAGCTTCTAAATAGGCATCATGTACTTCTAAGGGGCAGAGCTTCGGCTCTGCCCTTTTTTGTTCCTTCGGAAGGGCTTTCGTCGCCGATTCTCCCCAAAGAGATGACCACAACTACGGGAGACGATATCATCGAACGGCGTGCTACTGAGGGAGCTTTCTTTGCGGGGAATCAAACAAGCAGTTCTGTTTCTACTTACATTTAGTCTCTTTTTCTCCTCAACCTCATGGCTGGCAGCCCAGAACAAGATGCAGCATACCGAAGCAGTCGGCATAACGGGCCAGTTGCAGCAGCGGCAGCTTACGAGTGGTTGGCGCTTTCGTGCTGTCCAGTCTTCAGACCATCCCGAAACTACGGCATGGCATTCGGCCACTGTGCCCGGTGCAGTTCACACCGATCTTGAACACGCGGGCCTGATTCCCGATCCCTTCTTCGGCGATAACGAAAAGCGTCTCCAGTGGATCGAGCGAACGGACTGGGAGTACACCTGCGATTTCGAGGTGAGCACGGCCTCGCTGCATCAGCAGCACGCGGAACTGGTCTTCGAAGGGCTCGATACCTTTGCCGACATTCAACTCAATGGCAAGCCTGTCCTGCACACGGACAACATGTTCCGCTCATGGACCTTTGATGCCAAGCCCTATCTGGTGGCTGGGCATAACACGCTCACGATCCTCTTCCATTCGCCGATGAACACCGTGACGCCTCTGGTGGCGAAGGCTCCCTATGTCCTGCCTGGGACTGGCTACGAGCCCTTCAATCCCGCGAAGGGGATCTATCCCGTCGGACATTACATGCGCAAGGCTCCCTACCAGTTTGGCTGGGATTGGGGTCCCAGATTCGTGACCTCCGGCATCTGGCGTCCTGTGCATCTGGATACCTGGAGCGGTGCGCGCATCCGCAGCCTTCATCTTCAGCAGGAGTCCGTCACCTCCGCCCGTGCCATCACGAACGTAAGCGTTGCGCTGGACTCTGACGTCGCAGGACCGGCAACGCTGGAAGTACACCTCACCGATCCCGCAGGCCACGCGCTCCCCATGCGGCAGGTCCCCGTGGAGCTCGATCGCGGTGCGAATCATCTGCTGGTTCCCGTGCGGCTCGATCATCCGCAGCTTTGGTGGCCCAACGGCTATGGCCCTCAGAACCGCTATACGGTTGCGGTCAACTTAGTGCGGGGAGGTCAGCATCTTGCGACCGCGACCTTGCGAACGGGGCTGCGCTCCGTTGAGTTGAGGCGTGTGCCGGACCAGTGGGGAACCAGCTTTACCTTCGTCATCAATGGAGTCCCGATCTACGCGAAGGGTGCGGACGTCGTTCCTTTCGATAGCTTTCCACCCCGTACGACAACCGCTCAGAAACGCGAGATCCTGACCTCGGCGCGCGATGTCCACATGAATATGTTGCGCATCTGGGGTGGTGGGTTCTACGAGACCGACGACTTCTACGATCTCTGCGATGAACTCGGCCTGATGGTCTGGCACGACTTCATGTTCGGTGGCGCGATGGTGCCCGGCGATAAGGCTTATCAGGAGAACGTCCAGGCCGAAGCTGTCGAACAGGTCGAGCGTCTCAGCGACCATCCCAGCATGACGATCTGGTGCGGCAATAACGAGGTCGAAACGGCCTGGCACAACTGGGGCGATCAACAGAAGTTCCAGAAGGATGTGACGCCGGCCCAGCGCGAGCGTGTCTGGCAGGATTACGTCGTCATGTTCCGCGACATCCTCAAGAGCGCCGTGGCCGAGCATGGCAATGGCGTGCCTTACTGGCCCAGCTCTCCCGGCTCCAACTTTGACGATGCAGGTGGCACAGACAGCAATGGCGATGTGCACTCCTGGAGCGTATGGAGCGCAGGAGCGCCCTATACGGACTACGCCAAACTGGCTCCACGCTTTCTCTCTGAGTTCGGCTTCCAGGCCATGCCCGACCTGCGCACTGTCCGTAGCTTCGCGGGGAAGGATGAGGATCTAAGCTCGCCCGCGCTCCTCAACCACGAACGCTTCATCCACGGCTTCGATCGCATGCAGCAGTATCTCAAGGCTGAGTTCCGGCCTGCTCGTGATTTTCCGTCGTTCGTTTACCTGAGCCAGCTGATGCAGGCTGAAGCCATCCAGTTTGGCGTTGAGCACATGCGCAGTCTGCGTCCGCAGAATATGGGAACGCTTTACTGGCAGCTCGACGATTGCTGGCCGGTGGCTTCATGGGCCTCCATCGATTACTACGGCCGCTGGAAGGCGCTCCAGTACTATGCGAAGCGTTTCTACGCGCCGATCATCGTGGCGCCTGAGCTGGACAGTGCAGGGCATGAGCTGCGTCTGCGTATTGTCTCCGATGAGCCCACTCCGCGCGCCGCTGTCCTCCGCGTTCGGTTGATGCGCTTCGATGGGACGGTTCTGAGCGATCAGCATCAGCCTGTTTCGGTCGCGGCTTTGGCCAGCACTCCCGTGGCTCCTATCTCACTGACTAACGTTCCAGGCTTTGACCCTGCGGCTACAGTTGCGGTGCTCACACTCGAGCAAGAGGGACGGTCTCTGGCGACTCGTAACGTCTACTTCACTCGTAGTGCTGACCTTGCTCTTCAGCAGCCGCAGATCAAAGCTCAAGTGCATGCTGAAGGCTCAGGTTTTGTCGTAGATCTGAGCACTCCGGTGCTGGCGCGTGCGGTGGCTCTTAGCTTCGGCGATCTCGATGCGAAGCCGGACGACAACTACTTTGACGTTCTTCCTCATGAGCCGCGCAGAATTCACGTTGCGAGTAAAGCCTCTCTGGCGGAGCTTCAAAAGGCACTCGCAGTCCGCTCGCTCTTCGACTCTACGGTTCAGACCGGGCACAAATAAATCGTGCCTCTTGGGAGAGACCCACGGGGCACGCTTCCAAGCTCGATCCGAACGCAGTTCAGGCGTGTGCTTCCATCTTGAAGACATAGCGCTTTACCTGTGCTCCTGCAGCATCGATCTGCGGTATTTCAATCTCTTGCACTTGAACATCCACAAAGCCTACAGACTGGTGAAGCCTCTCCCACTCGGCAGCGTCGCGAAGGTAAAAGCCATTCTCCGGCCGGGCAAATAGAGGAGCCGTAAGAGGATGCAAACAGCCCATCATACTTAGACCACCCGGACGTAGCACCCGGCGAATCTCTGACAGAGCCTTGTCTGGTGCAGACCAGAAGTGAGCCACCCCAATGGAGAAGACGCAATCAAAACTGCTGTCAGGAAATGGCATGTGCTCCGCTGAGCCTAAATAAAAACTGGCGCGGCCCGCGGCGACCAATGCCGCGTTCAATCGCTCCGCTTCAGCCACCATTGTGGGTGAGATATCGAGCCCCGCGTAGCGGATATTCTCGGCCTGGCCGATAACTTCCGGGGTCATCCGGCCATTGCCGAAGCCAATCTCGAGAACATGACTGCCTGCATTCAACCCTAGCGCCGCGACTGTCTTTACGCTGGACTTCGAGTTACTTTCGTATACCCGCTCTATAACGGCGAGGCCAATCTCTCCCTCGGGATTGCCAAGTTGTCTGGCCCAGTCAGCCGGAGCAAGCGATTCGATCACACCCATCACAACTCCTTTTCAAAAACGCACACATGCCCGGTTGGGCGTAGCGCTCCAACCGGGTGACCAAAACTTCTAAACTGTGCGCAGCAACTCAGGGTGGCTCACGGCCAACGTACCGACAAGCTCTCCGAACAGGGTATTCGCCCAGGCAAACCACTCCCTTGTAAACTTCTTCGGATTGTCCTGGTCGTAGCTTTCGTGCATGAAGCCAAACCCTTCGGCGGAGTTCTTCAGCATCTTGAGGGACTGACGAATCTCGCTCGGATTGCTGCTCGTAAACGCATAGATCATCTGCGACATCGGCCAGATCATCCTTCTGCCTTCGTGAGGCCCGCCAATGCCTTCTCCCGCGGTGCCGCGGAAGAACCAGGGATTGCGGTCGCTCCAGCAAAAAGCGCGGGTTCTCGCGTAGAGGTCTTTGTCCGGCGAGCTTTCGAGATAGGGTAGTCCCAGCAGGCTGGGAACATTCGCATCGTCCATCAGGAGCTGGCCGCCAAAGCCATCGACCTCGTACGCCCAGATCGTGCCCTGAGGGGTCGTAGCAATAGCGTGTTGCTGTAGCGCCTGCTCCACTTCGCCGGCAAGGGCACTGGCATCATTGGCCAAAGCCTCGTCGTGCAGAATTGCGTGAGCCATCGTGGCCAGTTGCCGCAACGATGTTACAGCGAACAGATTGGACGGAACCAGGAAAGGGAAGATGCAGGCATCGTCCGAGGGACGGAAGCCGGAAGCAATCAGACCTACTGGACGAACAGGATTGCCGAAGCCCTCTGCGGGGAGCATCTCTGTCGAAACCGTCGACTCGCGCTGAAAGTGGTAGGGCCCCAGACCCTGCTTGCGCTGCTGAACGTGCAGCGTGTCGACGACCAACCGCATCGCCTGCCGCCACTGCTGGTCGAATGGGCCTGTGTCGCCTGTCTGCTTCCAGTAGCCGTGGGCCAGCCGTATCGGATAGCACAACGAATCGACCTCCCATTTGCGTTCCCCGACGCCACGCTTCATGTCGGTCAGATCTTTAGTGCTCCAGGACAGCGGAGGTGCATCCAGATCGGCCATAAAGGCATTGGCGTAGGGATCGATCAGAATGCAGCGCGTCTGTCTCCGAATCACTCCCTCCAGAAGCTGACGCAGTGCACGATCTTTTACCGCCAACTGCAGATAAGGCCACACTTGCGCGGACGAATCCCGCAGCCACATCGCGGGAATATCACCAGTGAGCACCGCCGTATCGGGTTTGCCTTCGAACTGTCCCGGCGCGACAGTCGTATCGAGGGTGTTCGGAAAACAATTAATAAACAGAGCTGCCAGCGCAGGGTCGCCGATTCCGGCACTGCGATCCGTCAGGAACTCTTCAACGGCAGCGCTCCTGAAGCGGCGATCGGCGGGCTTCGGCCTGCCTTGTTTTATGTCCCAGTGATCCGTCGCCGGCACTTGGGCGTTAGCCGTACCCGAAAGGGGGAGACCGGAAATTCCGCAACCAAGCGTAGCGAGGCTCGTTGCTCTTATAAAATCACGTCTGCTGTACCCTGAATTTGTAATTTGCATGGATTCACTTTCGAGCCATTCTGTCATAGTTGCGCATTTAGCGTTCAATCAGTCACAATGATGCAACATCGGCAGTCATCCGATCAAAGTCTTGTACGACCCGGGAGAACTCCTCTCTCCCATGGAGTAGTTATGATCACCCGTAGGACCTTCCTGCAGCGCGCCTCTGCTGCTTGCGCTATCAGCACTCTCCCTGCCAGCAAGCTGGCTCATGCCGCCCATGGTCAAACCGCGGAAGATCCGCTTCGCTGGGTCGATTTGCGTATCGGTACAGGCGGACACGGGCATTGCTTTCCGGGTGCGGCCATGCCTTTCGGCGGTGTTCAGCTCAGCCCTGACACGTTTAATGATGGCTGGGACTGGTGCTCCGGCTATCACATCTCGGATGACTCCATCATGGGATTCAGCCATACCCATCTTAGCGGTACCGGCTGCGGCGATCTTCTGGACTTCCTGGTCATGGCGGGCACCGGTCCTGCCCATCTGATCGCCGGCGACCGCAAGAATCCCGATGCGGGATATCGCTCGCGCTTCGATCATGCGGATGAGCACTCGGAGCCGGGCTACTATTCCGTAATCCTGAAGGACTACAAGGTCCATGTTGAGCTGACCGCAACGGAACGCGCAGGCATTCATCGCTATACCTTTCCTGCCAGCGAGCAGGCCTACCTGATCGTCGACCTGCAGCATGGCTACGGTGCAGGGGATGGAACTGGTCCCGGCCTCGTGAACGCTGCAGAGCTTCGCCAGACTGCGCCGGACACGCTCGCCGGTGGCCGTCGCACTGCTGCCTGGGGAAATGACCGTCACTCCAACTTCACCATGCAGTTCTCGAAGACGCCGGAGCGCATCGTCTTCTACTCCGACAATCAGGAAGTAGCAGCACCGGCAAGCGGAACCGATCTAACGGGCAAGAACCTGAAGGCCGTTCTGTACTTCAAGACGAAGGCGAACGAGGCCATCCTGGTGAAGACCGGCTTCTCCGGCGTAAGCCCGGAGGGTGCAGCCAAGAACCTTAGCGCGGAGATTCCGGCCTGGAACTTCGACCAGGTACGCACAGCGGCCCGCAATGCCTGGCGCCGCCAGCTCTCCAAGATCCAGGTCCAGACAGAGAACGAGACGCATAAGCGCATCTTCTATACGTCGCTGTACCATATGTCGCTTGGACCGGCTTTGTTTGACGATGTCGACCGCCAGTATCGCGGCATGGACAACGAGGTCCACACGCTTCCTGCCGGACAGCGGAACTTCACCACCTTCTCGTTGTGGGATACCTTCCGCGCGGCGCACCCGACCTACACTCTGATCGAGCCGGAGCGCGTGCCGCAGTTCGTCAACACGTTGATCCGCATGGCCGAGCAGAGCCCCGATGGAATGCCCGTCTGGCCACTGATGGGAAGGGAGACCGGCACCATGACCGGTTACCACTCCGCTGCGGTCATCTCCGAGGCCTGCAACAAGGGCTTCACCGGCGTTGATTGGGAGAAGGCCTATGGCCTCATGATGAAGCGCGCCATGGTCGACGACTATCGCGGCTTGGGGTACTACCGCAAGCTCCACTTCATCCCAGCAGACAAGGAAGAAGAGTCGGTTTCGAAGACCTTCGAATACTGCTACGACGATTGGTCGATCGCTCATGTGGCACGCAAGCTCGGCAAGTCCAGCGACGCGGCGATGCTCACCCAGCGCTCCACCAACTACCGGAACTACTTCGATGCTTCCGTCGCCTTCATGCGGCCCAAGCTGGAGGACGGCAGCTGGACCTCGCCCTTCAATCCCATTGACTTGGGGCACTCCACCAAGTGGCGCGACTACACGGAGTCCAACGCCTGGCAGACTACGTTCGGCGTGCAGCATGACGTTGCCGGACTCATCCAGCTTTTTGGAGGCAAGGATCCTTTTGTCACCAAGCTTGATGGCCTCTTCAGTGCGCCATCGACACTGCCGGCCAACGCACCGCCGGATATCGCAGGCCTCGTCGGGCAGTATGCACACGGTAACGAGCCTTCGCATCACATCGCTTACCTCTATGTGTATGCCGGAGTTCCGCACAAGACCCAGGGCCGCATTCGCAGCCTGCTCGAGACCATGTACGCCGCAGAGCCGGATGGTCTTCAGGGCAACGAAGACGTAGGTCAGATGTCGGCATGGTACGTTCTCAGCTCCCTCGGCTTTTATCCCGTAGATCCTGTCAGCGGCGTCTACATCATCGGCTCCCCGCTCTTCGAGCGTGCAACGGTTGAACTCGGCGGCGGCAAAAAGCTGGAGATCGAAGTGCGACGCAAGGACCCTGCGTACCAGTACGTACAGGCCTTCTCGCTGAACGGAAAGCCGCAACAGAAAACCTGGTTCCGCCACGAAGACATAGCACAGGGCGGAAAGCTCGTTCTCGAAATGGGGCCCGAACCTAGCACTACCCTTGGGGCGGATGTTTCCAGCCTCCCTCCTTCTCTTACTCTGTAAAGTCTTGCAGCCCCGGTGCGGCGCATCGGGGCTGCGAGCTTCACCGCTTTCAAAGAATTGAAATGTTTCATTTCGTCCGTGTGATTTAATGCGCAAGATTGTCTTTGAACTTTGTGCGGAGAGTATCCAGGCCTGCCTCGCAGCACGCGAAGGAGGGGCGGACCGCATCGAACTTTGCTCCGCGCTCAGTGAGGGCGGCCTCACACCCAGCCACGGTCTTATCCGTGCAGCGGTTCTGCGCAGCGAGCTCCCCGTGCATGTCCTGCTGCGGCCTCGCGGCGGCGACTTCCTCTATACGGAGGATGAGTTTAATCTCATGCGGGAAGACCTCTCTCATGCACGCACCCTTGGGGCTACGGGCTTCGTCCTCGGTATTCTCCGTGCCGATGGCACGGTGGATGTCGAGCGCACCCGTGAACTGGTAGAGCTGGCTGCACCGTTGGAAGTCACGTTCCATCGGGCCTTTGACTACACCGTCTCTCTTGAGCAAGCCCTCGAAGATATCCTTGGCACAGGATGCAGACGTATTCTCACTTCGGGTGGTGAACCCGATGTTCTGGCGGGAGCCGGTAAGCTGGCGCAGTTGGTACAGCAAGCTGCTGGACGAATTGAAATCGCTGTCGGCGGAGGTCTCCGCATCAAGGACGCAATCGCCCTCGCTCGAGCTACTGGTGCGAACCATTTCCATGGTTCACTCCGCAGTAGCGAAGCCAGCGGAATGCAGCATGAACGCAACTGGGTGCTGGAGGAAACAGACCAGTTCGATGGCACATCACGCTTCGTGGTGGACGTCGCGGACGTTCAGGCTATGATCGGCAATCTCCGCAACGCATAAGTTGTTTCGATACAAACACAGAAGACGCCGTGCCTCTGCATGGCGTCTTTCTTGTGTGAGAGTTGCCGATTTTCGATCCCATTTTCCTACAGCACATCGTCTAACTGCTATAAAGACACAACGCCGTTTTCTTGCCGAGCCCTGGTCGAAGTCTGCAACAGGTTTCAGGAGATTGTGTATGAAGAAGATGATTCTGTGGATCATCGCGTTCTTAACGTTATCGGGGAGCGCGTTGTTTGCTCAGGACATTACCGGCGCATGGCAGGGGACGTTGACGCCGCCGAATGGTAAAGACCTGCGAATCGTTATGACGATCTCGAAGGACGATGGCAAGTTGAAGGCTGTTATGAACAGCATCGATCAGGGCGGACAGCCCTTCAAGGCTTCGTCTGTGACATTCGCCGATTCAACGTTGAAGGTCGAACTCATCATTGGCAACTACGAAGGCAAGCTGAGTCCGGACGGCAAGTCGATTGCGGGAAGCTGGATCCAGGGCAGTCCACGGCCACTGAATCTGGTACGAGCGACCAAGGAGACAGCATGGGAGATTCCAGCACCTCCGGCACCTCCGAAGTTGATGGCAGCAGATGCAGACCCGGCGTTTGATGTCGCGACGATTAAGCCGAACAACTCTGGATCCCCGAGCATGCAAGGGCTCTTTGTGAGAGGGCGTAACTTTACCATCCGCAACGGCTCTCTGGGAGATCTGATTGCATTTGCCTACAACGTGCAGATGAAACAGATCATAGGTGGCCCCGATTGGGCTGAAAAAGACCGCTACGACATCGATGGTGTGCCCGATCAGGAGGGTGTTCCCAACGACAAACAGCTAAGAAGCATGATGCGGAAGTTGCTGGCGGACCGCTTCAAGCTCACTTTCCATCACGACAAACGAGAGCTTTCGGCCTTCGTGCTTACGGTAGGAAAAGACGGACAAAAGTTAACGCCTACGCAGCTGAATGGTCCACTCCCTGGGTTTGGTATGCGGCCAGGATCCGGCGGTGTGACCATGAACGTGATCAATTCGACGATGGAGGATTTTACGAGTTTCATGCAGATGCTCGTGTTGGATCGCCCTGTTGTAGATCAGACAGCGATTACAGGCAGGTACGACTTCAAGTTCACGTTCACACCTGATGACTCGCAGTTCAACGGCCATCCACCGAAGTTGCCGCCGCAGACCGATGCGACAGAAACTGCTCCCGATCTCTTTCAAGCCCTGCAAGCTCAGGCAGGCCTGAAGTTAGAGGCTAAGAAGACACCCGTCGACGTGATCGTTATCGACAAGGTGGAGAAGCCCTCTGCGAATTAGCAGAGGGTAAGTACTTCGTCTGACAATATCGAAGAGAGTCTCGTTCGCGCTATGAATAAACGGTCCATACGCAGGCAAATTTATATTCCAGTATTTGCGGTTGCACTGCTGTGCGCCGCCGCGAATGCATCGTCACAAAGCTCGCCCAGTCCATCCACCACCTCGAAGACCGCGAACACCGAGGTGAAGGCGCCGGATTACGATGTTGTTTCCGTCAAGGAAAGTAAGTCTGCCGAGTACGCAATGCTGTCGACGTATATGTCCGATGGCTTTCAAGCAACGAATACTTCGCTGGAGGTACTCATTGCTTATGCCTATGGGATTAGACAGGATCTTATCTCCGGCGCTCCCGGCTGGGTGAGTTCAACTCGCTTTGATCTCCAAGCCAAGGTCACCGGCGCAGATGTAGATACCTTCAAGAAGTTGTCTCCAGAGCAGCTCCAAGCGATGCTTCAGTCTCTACTTGTCGATCGCTTCAAGCTGAAGATCCACCTCGAAACAAAGGTGCTGCCTATCTATGAACTGGTAAAGGAAAAAGGCGGATTCAAGATCAAAGAGGCACAACCATCATCCCCGAGTTTTCGAGGATTGGGGCCCGGTATGTTCAAGGGAGGGGCCGTAACACTTCAGGACCTGGCCGGCGAGTTGTCCTCTTCCATGCAGCGTACGGTGCTGGACAAGACCGGGATCGCCGGCAAGTACGATATCGATCTCAAATGGAATCCCGGGGAAGGAGAGGCTGCCGATGTCTCCGCGGATGCAGGGCCGACTCTCTTTACCGCGCTGCAGGAGCAACTCGGCTTAAAACTCCAACCGACAAAGGGGCCCGTCGAGACTCTGGTGATCGATGCTGTCGAAAAACCTTCAAAAAATTAGTGAGTACCAGTAATAGCCATGAAGAAGAGGATCGATCAAGGTATGAGCAAAATCATTGCGAAGACGGCAGTTTGCCTTGCGCTGCTAGCCGTACTGCTCATGATTCCGATAAGCAGATTGTTTGGGCAGGCGATCTCAAGTCAAAGTGGAACGCCTCCTCGGCCCGTCGGCACAGAAGCTACAGCACCTGCATACGATATTGTCTCGATTAAGCCCAACAAGTCCGACAGCGGGAACATCAGCGTCAACACCAACGACGACAGCTATTCTGCGACAAACGTCTCATTGAAGATGCTTCTTGAGCACGCCTACGACATAAAAGAAGATTTAGTCTCTGGCCTGCCCGGCTGGGCAAACTCCGCACGCTTCGATGTCAAAGCAAAGATCGTCGAACCAGACGCAGAGGTTCTGAAGAAGCTTAGTCGCAAACAACGCCGGTCAATGATCCAGCAACTGCTGATGGACCGTTTCCAGCTCAAGGCCCACACCGAAACCAAAGTGCTTCCCCTCTACGAGATGGTCCTCGTCAAAGATGGTCCAAAGTTCAAGGAGTCCGCACCTGAGGGCTCTCCTGAAGATAAAAGCCCGAACGGCGTGGGGCGTGGAGGCGTGACAGTCTACAACACAGAACTTACGGCTCATGCTGTTTCTTTGGCGATCTTGGCGAATATGTTAGGGGATCGACTGCATCGCACCGTCGCTGATAAGACCGGGCTTACAGGTAAGTACGATCTCCTGTTGGAGTGGGCGCCTGAGGATGATCAGGATGCTTCTTCCGAATCCTCCGCGGCCCCCTTCTTCACTGCCTTGCAGGAGCAGCTAGGCCTCAAACTGCAACCTTCCAAAGGTCCAGTAGACACACTCGTCGTCGACCACGTCGAGATGCCTTCGGCAGATTAGACAGTCAAGACTGTTCGCCTTAGATCTTTGGCGGCATTGACGAACGAATCAATTTTCTTCATACCTTCTTGCATCCAGTCAAACGTCCGTGGTAGTTTCTACCACAGATGTAGTAGAGAAAAACACAGGGGTAGTTGCTAAAGATGCCGGGACCCAAATTGACGAAGCTCGAACTGCGGATCATGGAGACGCTTTGGACCCGAGGCGAGTCCTCTATCCGCGAGATCCAGGAAGCTTTTCCTGAGAAGGGAAGACCTGCCTATACGACGATCCAGACGACCATGTATCGCATGGAAGAGAAGAAGATACTGCGGCGCGTCAGGAAGGTCGGAAACTTCCATGTCTTCGAAGCAAGCATCTCTCGCAACGCAGCTCAGCGCAGGTTGGTCGACGACCTGTTGGCTCTGTTTGGCGGCCGCACCCAGCCCGTCATGGTGCATCTGATCGAGTCCGGCAAGCTCACGTTGGAGGATGTAAAGGAAGCAGAGAAGACATTGCGGAGCCTTTCTGCAAAGGAGAAGAAGCTATGACGATCCTGTCATTCTGGAATGAAACCTGGACCGCGGCGGTGGTCAATCATCTCTGGCAGTCGACCGTTGTGGTGCTCATGGCGTGGCTTCTCACGCTGGCTCTGCGAAACAATCATGCTAGGACGCGCTACTGGATATGGATGATTGCGTCCCTGAAGTTTCTAGTTCCATTCTCACTTCTTATTGCGGCCGGTGAATCGCTGCGCGCGAAGATGGCCACTCCTATTCAACAGCCGGCATTCGCAGACATGATGGAGCAGTTCACGCAGCCCTTTGCGCAGACTGCGGCCTCTGCCACTGCTACTTCTTCCGTTGCCGCTCATGCTGGCACAGCTTCTGCTGCAGCTTTGTCCCACACAGAGGTTTGGCCGGTGATACTGCTTGCAGTCTGGCTGTGCGGCGCGCTGGCTATCGTGTTTTCCTGGGCACGCAGTTGGTGGAAGGTTCGCACTATCGTCAGTGCTTCTACCCAGACGACGCTGCTGGGCGATTTGCCTGTTCTCTCCTCTTCCAAGCTGCTTGAGCCTGGTGTCTTCGGCATCGTTCGCCCTGTGCTTCTGTTGCCGAAGGGAATTGATGAACGTCTCACTCCGCCGCAGTTCGGCACGATCATCGCTCATGAGATGTGCCATATCCGCAGACGCGACAACCTCACTGCGGCCATCCACATGATCGTGGAAACGCTCTTCTGGTTCCATCCTGCGGTGTGGTGGATCAAGGCTCGGCTGTTGGATGAGCGTGAGCAGGCCTGCGACGAAGCCGTACTGCAGTCGGGTAATGACGCTCCCCTCTATGCCGAGAGCATCCTCAATGTCTGCAAGTTCTACGTCGAGTCGCCGCTGGCTTGTGTCTCAGGAATTACCGGGGCGGACCTGAAGCGGCGCATCGTGCGAATCATGACCGAGCAGGTAGCGCGGAAACTCGATCTCGGCAGAAAGCTTCTGCTTGGTATCGCTGCAATCGTTGCAGTGACGACGCCGGTTGTCCTTGGCCTGGTGCATATCAATCATGTGCAAGCCCAGGTCACAACTGAGAATGCAACAGGCAGTGTTGGTACCTGGCAGGGCACCTTGCATGGCGATCGAGATCTCCGGCTCATTGTGAAGGTCTCGAAGGATGATGGCAAGTTGAAGGCTGTCATGTACAGCATCGATCAGGATGCTCGACCGATGAGCGCTTCTTCTGACGCATTGGATGATTCGACTTTCAAGGCTGAGTGGTTCTTCGGAAAATACGCAGGGAAGCTGAGTGCGGATGGTAAATCCATCGTAGGAACCTGGAGCCAGGGGCCCACCCCGCGGCCGCTGACTCTGGTGCGTGCGACGACGGAGACAGCGTGGGAGATTCCGGCGTTTGTGCCGAGGAAGGCGATGGCGGTAGATGCCGATCCCTCTTTTGATGTGGCGACGATTAAACCGAATAACTCCGGGTCTCCAAACGTGCAGGGTATTGGCTTTAACGGTCATGATGCCACCTCAAACAACACGTCTCTGGTCGATCTGATCTGCTTTGCATACAACCTTCAGGCAAAACAGGTCGTAGGAGCGCCGGATTGGTCGGACAAAGATCGTTACGACATCGTGGCCACAGTAAATGTAGAGGGAGATCCGGACTCTAAGCAATTAAGGACTGTATTTCAGAAGCTGCTGGCCGATCGGTTTCAATTGAAGTTCCATCACGACAAGCGAGAGCTCTCGGCGTTCGTGTTGACGGTTGGAAAGGACGGACCGAAGCTGACTCCAACTCAATTTCCCGGACCTGGGGGAGGCTTCGGGTTGAGGCCAGCTCCTGGGGGAGTAACCATCCCTGTGGCAAATTTCACAATGACGCAGTTTGCGGACGCCCTGCAAATGCTGGTGGTTGACCGGCCAGTGGTCGATCAGACAGGGCTTTCAGGAAAGTACGACTTCAACCTTACCTTTGCGCCCGACGAGTCACAATTCAAGGGGCATCCGCCGATCCCGGTTACAAAGGCGCCCGAAGGCGTTGAAGAGGCGCCAGGATTCTTTGAGGCAATCCAGCAACTTGGGTTGAAACTGGAGGCAAAGAAGACTGCAACCGAGGTGCTTGTCCTCGATCGCATCGAAAAACCTTCCGCAAACTAGCGAGTGGCGATGACATCGTCAGACTTGCTTCGTCTGACGAATATCGAAGTCAAAGTTGGGACCATCTGTGCCATGAGCGAACTCGTTGTGCACGGGAAAGTAATGTCTAAGCTTATAGCCTGAGTCAAGAAAAGGACCATCAGGATGTTGACCGAACATGCCGGGCACAAGCTATGGGGTCGAAAAAGGCATTCGATGATTACGTTGGGGTTGATCGTTGTAGCCATACAACTTGTGCCTTCAACCCAAAGCCGCGCACAATTGCCACCGGCTATGCCCTCAACGGAGACATCCGGTGGCCAAAAGATTCAATTCGACGTGGCCTCCGTCAAGCAGAACAAATCTGACGACAAGCCGAAGTCTAACTTTCTTCTGGGGCCTGGTGATGTCTATGCTCCCAATGGAGGCTTGTTCTCGGCGAGCAGTACCCCTTTGATCGTGTACATTGCTTTTGCCTACAAGCTGACCAACAATCAGTTGCAATTTCTCCGGTCTGGGTTGCCGGACTGGGTTTCATCCGATCGGTTTGATATCCAGGCACGATCGGAAGGCTCTCCCACCAAGGACGAGATGCGCTTGATGATGCGATCTCTGCTCGCGGATCGTTTCAAGTTGACGGTCCACAACGAGACTCGGCAGGTTCCCGTGCTCGCCCTTTTACTGTCGAAGCCAGAAAAGATGGGCCCGAGACTCCGCCCCCACCCAAACGACTCCTCCTGCTCTACGACACTTGCACCTGAACCAGATCGCGGTTCCAGCGCTGCACCCTCGTCAACGGCCGATGGGTTTCCCCAGACCTGCGGGGGCCCTGTATTGATTCCGGCGAGCGCCCCCGGCCGCCTAAGCGTCGGCGCGCGCAATGTGACTATAGGATTGATCGCAAGCGCATTGCCTGATTGGGGAGCTTTAGGACGGCCTGTTCTGGATCGGACCGGACTGAGTGGAACCTTCGATTTCACGCTTGAGTGGGCTCCTGAAACTCATCATTCCATGCCATCTGGCATGGACACGCCCTCTGATACGTCAGGACCGACGTTTCTTGAGGCTTTGAAGGAACAACTCGGGCTAAAGCTCGAGGCACAAAAGGGTCCCGTGGATTTTATTGTTGTCGACCATATTGAACATCTCTTCTTGAACTAACGTATAGATCATGAGAGACCTTCGGAGAATGAGCTGCGGATGACGTATTCGATATTGTCGCAACGAGTGAGCAGATATCTTCGCCTCTTTTGTCTTCTTGCATGTCTATTTACATCCGGTTTAGCTGTAGCGTCGGAGCATCATGGCCAGGTGACCTTCAATGGTCTGCCGGTCCCGGGTGCGACGATCACGGCTACGCAGGGCAGCAAGAAATTCGTCGCCATCTCCAACGAGCAGGGAAACTACGCTTTTGCGGATCTTCCGGATGGCTCATGGAAGATTGAAGTTGAGATGTCGTGCTTCTCGCCAGTCGAGCAGGATGTCACGATCTCTTCCAATATGCCGTCCATCAAGTGGGAGTTGAAGATGCTTCCGCTCGATCAGATCATCGCGCAGACTAAGATCATTAAAGCGCCACCAGTACCGCCGCCCAGCCCCAGCGCCGCAGCTGCACCGGGCAAGATTGATGCGCCCAAGCCCGCTGAGAATGCGGTTCTGCCAAAACCGGCCGACTCCTCCAACCAGCAATCCTCTGACGGCTTCCTCGTCAACGGTAGCGTGAACAATGCGGCGACGTCGCAGTTCACACTCGCCCAGGCATTCGGAAATACGCGCAAGGGATCAAAGAGTCTCTACACGGGTGGGCTTGTTCTCATCCTGGATAACTCAGCACTCGATGCGCGGCCTTATTCGTTGAGCGGACTGGACACCCCGAAGTCGGCCTACAATACGATCACCGCAGGCCTGACCTTTGGCGGCCCGCTGAATATTCCCCACCTGATGCCTCGCGGTCCTAATTTCTTTGTTGCCTACCAACTGACACGCAGCACGACCGCAACGACAGACACCGGGTTGGTCCCCACAGCGGACCAGCGCGGTGCCACCCCCATTGATCCTGTAGCCCAGGCTCTGTTGGCGCTCTATCCCTTGCCCAATGTGGCGGGAAGTTCGCTCTACAACTATCAGATTCCGGTCCTCAACAACTCGCATCAGGATGCGCTGCAAACGCGTCTCGATAAGTCCATCGGACATAGGGACGAGGTCTATGGCAGCTTCGCCTTTCAGAGCATCCGTGCGGACGGCTCCAATCTCTTCGGCTTTCTCGATACAACCGACACGCTGGGCATTAACACGACGCTCAACTGGCAACACCGCTTCAATCACAGCCTCTATCTGAATACCGGGTTTCGCTTTAGCCGCTTGAGAACGCAGGTGACGCCTTACTTTGCAAACCGTACCAACATATCCGGGTTGGCGGGTATCTCGGCCAACACTCCTGCGACTCCTTACGGGAACAACCAGGACCCCACCAACTGGGGTCCTCCGTCCCTTACCTTTTCGAGCGGAATCGCCTCGCTCACGGATGCACAGAGTTCCTTCAACCGCAACCGCACCGATGGCATTGCACCCTCCTTGGAGTGGTATCGAGGGCATCATAACTTTACCTTCGGCACCGACTTCCGCAGGCAGGAGTTCAACTACCTCTCGCAACAAAACCCGCGCGGCTCCTACACTTTTACGGGCGCTGTAACGGGCGTTTCAGACTTCGCCGATTTCGTTGCCGGCATTCCGGACACGAGCCAGATCGCCTTTGGCAACGCGGATAAATATTTCCGGCAATCCGTCTATGCAATCTACGCGACGGACGACTGGAGAATCAGGCCGGACCTCACCCTCAACGTCGGCGTTCGCTGGGAGTATGGCGCGCCCATCACTGAGTTGAAGGGACGGCTCGTCAATCTGGATGTCGCTTCAGGCTTTTCAGCCGTTGCGCCGGTATTAGGCAGCAGTCCTACCGGCCCGCTGACGGGCCAGAGCTATCCTACTTCGTTGATACGGCCGGACAAGAGTGGTGTCGAACCTCGTCTTGGGCTTTCATGGCGCCCCATCCCGGGATCTTCCATGGTGGTTCGTGCAGGCTATGGAATCTACCAGGACACGTCGGTCTACACAGGGACTGCGCTGCAACTAGCGCAGCAAGCCCCACTCTCAACCAGCCTGAATGTGCAGTACAACAGTGCTACCTGCAGACTGTCGCTCGCTAACGGATTTATTCCATGCCCTCCGACGACGGAGGATTCATTCGCCGTCGATCCGAACTTCCGCGTAGGCTACGCGCAGACCTGGCAGGTTGCGGTACAGCGTGACCTGCCTGCTGCGCTGCAGATGACTGCAACTTATCTCGGGATCAAGGGTGCGCATGGTGTGCAGGAGTTCTTGCCGAACACCTATCCCATCGGCACCGTCAATCCATGCCCCTCTTGCCCTCTGGGCTTTGTGTACCGCACCTCCAACGGAAGCTCCACGCGCCAGGCTGGAAGCATTCAACTGCGGCGCAGACTGCGTAGCGGTTTTACCGCTTCTTTGCAATACACCTTCTCTAAATCGATCGATGACGACTCCGTGCTTGGAGGCCAGGGGCCGGTAGCTGCCGGTGCGGTGAGCCAGGCCGCGGCGAACGCATCCATAGCGCAGAACTGGCTCGACCTGGACGCAGAGCGTGGGCTTTCGACCTTTGACCAACGGCATCTGCTGAACGCTACATTTCAGTACACGACCGGCATGGGGCTTGGTGGCGGAACTTTGCTGACCGGATGGCGAGGAAGGGCGTTCAAAGAGTGGACGGTTGTAGGTCAGATCGTTGCAGGCAGCGGTCTGCCGGAGACACCGATCTATCTCGCAGCCGTACCCGGCACAGGTGTAACGGGCAGCATCCGTCCGGATAGAAGCTCCGAGCCGATCCATGTAGCAACTGGAGGGCGTTTTCTAAATCCCGCAGCCTATACCGCCCCTCAACCCGGACAATGGGGAGATGCGGGAAGAGACTCTATTACCGGCCCAGGAGAGTTTACCTTCAACCTTTCACTCGCGCGGACCTTTCGCGTGACCAAGCGTTACAACCTCGATATACGAGTAGATTCCACCAACTTGCTCAATCATGTTGTCTTCAGCAGTTGGAATACGATACTGAATCCGGCTACAGGCGCCGTTTCGAATCCGGCCTTGAGTAGTCCTCTCTTTGGGACACCGACTTCTCCCAATCCCATGCGCAGCCTGCAAACCACCGCGAGATTGAGGTTCTAGTATGCGATCGATACTCATCACATTCCTTCTCGCGACGGTTGGTTTCAGCACAGGCGCTGGTGCCCAGACAATCGGCCAGAATAAAGATCCGGAAGCGCCAAACACCTTTACGCTGTCGGTGCGGTCTCAGTTGGTTGTTGAGACGGTTGTCGTCAAAGATAAGCAGGGCAATCCTGTCCCCGGTCTCACGGCGCAGGATTTCACGCTTACCGAGGACGGCGTGCCGCAGAAGATTCGCTTCTGCGAGCATCAGGTGCTTCCGACGAACCCTCTTCCGGTCGTACCGGTTCCTGCCGGCAAGGAAGACATCAAGATCTATAACCGGCTTGCTCATACCCAAGTTGCGCCGGAGTCCACCGATAATCTCAGGTACAAAGACCGCCGCCTTCTCGCGCTCTACTTCGATATGAGCGCCATGCGCCCCGCCGAGCAGTTGCGTGCTCTGAGCGCGGCCGAGAAGTTCGTTCGCACCCAGTTAACTGAAGTCGACCTTGTCTCGATCCTGCGCTACCAGGGAGGCTCGGTGGATGTGCTGCAAGACTTTACTGCCGATCGAAATAAGCTTCTCAGCATTTTGGAAACATTGATCGTTGGAGAAGGCCAGGGCTCGGTCGAGTCCGTCGATGACGCCAGCAGTGCCGACACCGGAGCCGCCTTCGGTCAAGATGATGGTGAGTTCAATGTCTTCAACACCGACCGCCAGCTCTCCGCGCTGCAGACCGCGGCGAACATGCTGGGCCAGCTAAGCGAGAAAAAATCACTGATCTACTTTGCCAGCGGCCTGCGGCTGAATGGCGTCGATAACCAGGCGCAGCTTCATGCCACTGTCGATGCAGCGATCCGCGCAGGCGTTTCGTTCTGGCCCATCGACGCGCGTGGCCTCGTTGCGGGAGCTCCACTCGGCGATGCCACGCAGGGCTCGCCCGGCAATCAGGGGATGTACACCGGCGCCGCGGCACTAGCGACGACGGGCAACTTTCAGCAGTCGCAAGACACACTCTTCGCGCTCGCCGGCGATACCGGAGGCAAGGCGCTGCTGGATTACAACGACCTGACGAAGGGAATCGTACAGGCGCAGCAGGCCATCTCCGACTACTACATCATCGAGTACTACACCTCCAACCCCTCTCTCGACGGCCGCTTCCGCAAGATCAAGGTCACCCTCAACAAGGATGCCAACGCCAAGCTCGACTACCGGCAGGGATACTTCGCCGGTAAAGTGTTCAGCAAGTTTTCGGTCGCCGACAAGGAGCGCCAACTCGAGGATGCCCTCATGCTGGGCGATCCCATCACTGAACTCACTGTCGCGATGGAGATCAATTACTTCCAACTCAATCGTGCGGAGTACTTCGTTCCTATCATGGTGAAGATTCCCGGGCGTGAACTGGCGCTGGCCAAGCGTGGAGGAGCCGACCATACGCTCATCGACTTTGTCGGAGAGATCAAGGATATCTACGGCGGCATTACCGTTGAGAACATGCGTGACAACGTCAACATCAAGCTGAGCGATGCCACTGCCAGCGAGCTTAGCCATCGGCCGATTGAATACGATGGAGGCTATACGCTGTTGCCCGGCAAATACGCCATCAAGTTCCTGGCTCGTGATGACGAGACGGGAAGAATTGGTACCTATCAGACAAACTTTGTCATTCCAAACCTGAATAAAGAAGACAAGCGTGTCCCTATCAGCTCTGTAGTTCTAAGCAGCCAGCGCGTCGAGATGAAGGACGCTCTTTATGACGCCGCGAAGAGCAAAGATCAGATCAAGCAGGCAGCCGTTAATCCGCTGGTACAGGATGGGAAGAAGCTGATTCCGAGCGTAACGCGAGTCTTCAACAGTGGCCGGGAGATGTACGTCTATCTGCAGGCTTACGAGCAGGCCGCTACAACGCCCAAGCCGCTCGTCGCGTTCGTAAGTTTTTACCGTGACCAGGCAAAGGTCTTTGAGACGCAGCCCATAGCCGTTACTCCTGCGGCCGGAAGCCACCTGGGCATGGTGCCTCTCAACTTCAGCCTTAGCCTGCCGCCTCAGCTTTCACCTGGTGAATACGATTGTCAGGTGACCGTACTTGATCCAACAGATATGAAGAGCACGTTCTGGCAGGCTCCTATCAAGATTGTGCAGTAGTCATGGTGCGTACGAATCGGAAGGGCTCGGTTTTGACCTTGCCCTTCCGGTTCTTGCCGCAGCAGAGTGCTTGTCTATCTCTTAAGCACAGAGGCAAGCAGTACGGAGAGGCCGTTCCAGGCAATCTGGACGCCAATGCTCAACAGGATGAAAGCCACGACTCGTAGGATTCCGTGCGCCGTGGACTCCGAGATCGAAGTTGTGATCTTTGGAGCGTAGGCATAGCAGAGATAGATCAGCGCGCTGAGAACGATGACTGCCAGAAATATTCCAAGATGGCCCAGCACATTCTTTGAGAGAACTGGATTTGAAGCATGTGCACTGAGTGTCAACATCACAACGAGCGTCCCGGGACCTGCCGTCACAGGAAATGTGAACGGGTAGAAGGCTTTTTCTTCGAGGTCCCGCGTCCCAGCGTCGACTTGAGCCTCCATCTCCGCCTGCTTATTCTTTACGTTTGCATGGGCATCGTTTTCGTTGAGAAGCGACCAACCTATAGCCGCAATGACGATGCCGCCCGAAACCTGCACGATCGGAAGAGAGACTCCAAAGAAATTGAGGATAGCCGAGCCTACAACCTCGATAACCGAGAGGAAGATGACCGTATTGATAGCTATTTTGCGCGCCAGCGATCGATAGACCTCCGGCGGCTCAGGGCCCACGAGACCGACAAAGACCAGGGCCGACCCTAGCGGGTTGATTAACGGGAGCATCGCGCTAAAGGCGAGCAGAAAAAAAGTCCAGAGCAGCAAGGCGTTCTCCACGAGTGGGGCTTAGTGCATTGTTACGCAGGAATGAGGTTCCGTCGATACATCTTGATATACTGCGAATCAGCTCGCAGCAGGGATACCACTCCAATCGCATCGCATCCAGTAAATCTTTTGAGAAATAAGGACGGCTCATGCCTTTTACTCCCCGTACTCTTACCCTCGCCCTGACAGCCCTGTCGCTGGGACTATCTGCCTTCGCGCAAACCCCGACCACGACTCCGGATATTCCGGCGAAGTTCACCGCTCCGAAGGACGACTACGACTACGTGAAGCGTGTGGAGATGGTCCCCATGCGCGATGGGGTCAAGCTTTATACCGTGATCGTAATTCCCAAGAGCGCGACCCACGCTCCGATCCTGCTGACTCGCACACCCTATAACGCTGCAGGCCGTGCGGCTCGGACGGAGTCTCCCCACATGCTGGATGAGTTGCCGCAGGGCGACGATGTCTTCGTCAAAGCTGGCTATATCCGCGTCTTTCAGGACGTACGCGGCAAGTATGGCTCCGAGGGCGAGTACCTCATGACTCCGCCGCCGACCGGCCCTCTCAATCCCAAGGGTCCGAATGACACGACAGACGCCTACGACACCATCGACTGGCTGGTGAAAAACATCTCGCAGTCCAACGGCAAAGTCGGCATGCTCGGCTCTTCGTATGAAGGATTCACGGTCGTGATGGCACTCATCCACCCGCATCCGGCGTTGAAGGTCACGGCTCCCGAGAGCCCCATGGTCGACGGCTGGATGGGCGATGACTGGTTCCACTATGGAGCCTTTCGCCAGGTCAACCTTGATTACTACATCGAGCAGACAACGGCTCGTGGAGGCGGTCCTGCTATTCCGCGCGAAGGGTATGACGAATACACCAACTTCCTGCGGAAGGGCTCTGCGGGAGACTTTGCCCGCGCTGGGGGCCTCGGACAGCTTCCGTTCTGGAAGAAGGTAGACGAGCATCCCGCATACGATGCCTTCTGGCAGGGACTGGCTCTCGATAAGGTCATGGCGGCACAGCCTCTCACTGTACCCACGATGTGGTTGCAGGGGCTATGGGACCAGGAAGATATGTGGGGCGCTATCCACAGCTACGCCGCGGTTGAGCCCAAGGATACAGCTAATGACAAGAACTACCTGGTGATGGGCCCCTGGCGGCACAGCCAGGTGAACACTGAAGGATTCTCCCTTGGGCCGCTGCTCTGGACCGGGGATACCACGCTACAGTTCCGGCGCGATGTGCTGCTGCCATTCTTCAATCAGTACCTGCTGGATGGAGCGCCAAAGGCTGACACTCCTCCCGTGCTGATCTACAACACCGGCGAAGACCATTGGGACCGCTTCAAGTCGTGGCCTCTGAGCTGCGAGACGAATTGCCCGTCGAAGCCTCGCGCGCTTTATCTGACGGCTAACGGTGGCTTGTCGTTCGATAGCCCAAATACTGCTAGCCTCAAGTTCGACGAATACGTCTCTGATCCGGCGAAGCCTGTGCCGTACAGACCGCGTCCGGTATTCACCGGCGACGGCGATGGCTGGAAGACATGGCTGGTTACCGATCAGCGCTTTGTCGATGGCCGCCCGGATGTTCTCACCTATGAGAGCGAATCGCTCACCGCTCCATTGCGTTTGAGTGGCGCGCCACAGGTAAGCCTGTACGCCTCCACTAGTGGAAGCGATAGCGACTGGGTCGTAAAGCTGATCGATGTCTTTCCCGACACGGTGCCCTCAAAGCCGTCGATGGGCGGATATGAACTATCGGTCTCTTTGGACATCTTTCGCGGCCGCTATCGCACCAGCTTTGAGCATCCCGAAGCCATCGTTTCGGACAAGCCGCTGCTCTATCACTTCGGCCTGCCCACGGTGAACCATGTCTTTCTACCGGGACATCGGGTGATGGTGCAGGTGCAGTCCACCTTGTTCCCGCTCTACGATCGCAATCCGCAGAAGTTTGTGCCGAACATCTTTGACGCGAAGCCTGCGGACTATCAAAAGGCAACGCAGCGCATCTGGCACACGCCGGGAGAAGCCAGCTTTATCAGCTTGCCGGTTGCACCCTAGAAACGATCGATTACCAAACGCTCTCCGCCGACAGTTATGATTCTGTCAGCGGAGAGCGCCTGGCTTACCGCAGTCAAGGAGATTTAGACAGATGAGTTATGTAGCTGAGACAAAGCGATACGAGGGTGCGCAGTTTCGCCAGTGCGGTCGATCGGGAATTGTGCTGCCACCGGTGTCGCTGGGGTTGTGGCAGAACTTCGGCGGCACGGACGTCTTCGAGACGGGCCGCGCGGTCGTACGGCGTGCATTCGATCGGGGCATGACGCACTTCGATCTTGCGAATAACTATGGGCCCCCGTATGGATCGGCGGAGGAGAACTTCGGCCAGATTCTGCGCAAAGATCTTCACCCGTATCGGAACGAACTCATCATCTCGTCGAAGGCCGGCTGGGATATGTGGCCCGGCCCCTATGGCATGGGCGGATCGCGCAAGTATCTGCTGGCGTCTCTCGATGAGAGCCTGCAGCGCATGGGACTGGAGTACGTCGATATCTTCTACTCGCACCGTCCCAGCCTGGATGTGCCGCTTGAAGAGACGATGGGAGCTCTCGCACACGCCGTGCGACAGGGCAAAGCTCTGTACGTGGGCATCTCGTCTTATAGCCCGGAGCGCACGCGAGAGGCAGCGAAGATCCTGCGGAGTGAAGGAGTGCCGCTGCTGATCCATCAACCCTCCTACTCGATGCTGAATCGCTGGATCGAAACGGAGTTGCTGGACACCCTGGAGGATGTGGGTGCCGGCTGCATCGCGTTCTCTCCACTCGCCCAGGGACTACTGACGAACAAGTATCTCAATGGAGTTCCTGAGAACTCGCGCGCCAAGTCGGGAGGCGCGGGAGGATCGTTCCTGCAGTCGTTCCTGAATGAGAAGAATCTCAAGCAGGTGCGAGCTCTGAATGATATGGCTCAAGGCCGCGGACAGACGCTCGCCCAGATGGCGATTGCGTGGGTGCTGCGCGACCAGCGAGTTACTTCAGCTCTTATTGGTGCACGCAATGTCGAGCAGCTTGATAACTCGCTTGATGCGGTGAAGAAGCTTGACTTCACACAGGATGAGTTGGATGCCATTGATCACCACGCTCAAGAGGGTGGAATCGATCTATGGAAGGGCGCTCGTGAAGGAACGGAGTAGAGGTACGTACATGTACATCAATGGCCTGGCTTCAGCAGAAGCCAGGCCATTGATTTTTTCCGCAATAGCCGTACTGTTTCACCTAGCCTTAACGCGACTACA
Source organism: Granulicella mallensis (assembly GCF_014203225.1). GTDB lineage: Bacteria > Acidobacteriota > Terriglobia > Terriglobales > Acidobacteriaceae > Granulicella > Granulicella mallensis_A. The sequence continues at coordinate 37,416 of NZ_JACHIO010000002.1, forward strand.
CACTCAATTGTGAAAAGATGAAAAACATGGCGCATACACGACGTGATTTTCTTAAGGTTGCAGCAATGTTGTCAGGAGCTGCAGGCGTATCTGGCTTTCTTCCCGATTCCATTCAACGGGCTTTTGCCATCGAGCCGGAAGCCGGTTCTACCTATCTGGACGCCGAGCACATCGTTATCCTGATGCAGGAAAATCGCTCCTTCGACCACGCACTGGGAACGCTGCAAGGCGTTCGTGGGTTCAACGATCCGCGCGCTATCCGTCAGGCCAATGGCAACTCCGTGTTCGTACAGACCAATGCCGCCGGAGAATCGTATGCTCCCTGGCGATTGGATATCCGAGATACGCGCGTTACCTGGATGGGATCCATTCCTCACTCTCGTAACAGCCAGGTCGATGCCTGGAACGAGGGACATCACGACGGATGGATCGAAGCCAAGCGCGCGTATTCGCCTGAGTACTCCCACATTCCTCTCACGATGGGGCACTACACCCGCAAAGACCTGCCGTTCTACTACGAGCTCGCGGATGCCTTTACGGTATGCGACCAGAACTACTGCTCCGTCATGACCAGCACGACACCGAACCGCAGCGTCTTCTGGACCGGGACTGTGCGCGATGAGCAGCGTGCCGACTCCAAGGTCTTCATGCGCAACGACGAGATCATGAGCGGCGGCATGACCTGGAAGACCTATCCGGAGCGCCTGCATGAAGCTGGGATCAGTTGGAAGCTCTATCAGAATGAGTTGACGAACTCCGGCGGCATGAGCAGAGAAGAGTCGGCATGGCTGTCCAACTTTGGCACGAACGTCCTGGAGGCTTTTGCGGCTTACAACATCGAAGCTTATCCGGGAAGCGTTCTGGCGATGCAGCAGCAGATCGCCTCGCTCACAAAGCAGATGACGAAGCTTCAGCAGACGGTAGCCAACGAACAGGACCCGGAGGCTGCGGCACGAATCCACATCCGGATCGAAGGCGATCAAAAGCGCATAGAGAAGATCAAAGCCTCACTGGCGAATAGCGGTGAAGCTCGCTACAAACAGCTCACACCCCAGCAACGTTCGCTTCATGATGCCGCCTTCGTCACGAATGCGAATGATCCTCACTACAGGTCCCTGGACTCCATTGACTTCGAAGATGCAGGGAAGCCGTTGACGATGGAAGTCCCCAAGGGAGACATTCTGCATCAGTTCCGTCAGGATGTGAATGAGGGTAAGCTCCCCACGATCTCCTGGCTGAGCTCGCCGGAGAAGTTTTCAGATCATCCGACATCGCCCTGGTACGGCGCATGGTACGTCTCCGAGGTCATGGACATCCTGACCAAGAACCCCGAGGTCTGGAAGAAGACGATCTTCATTCTTACCTATGACGAGAATGACGGTTACTTCGATCACGCACCCTCCTTCGTAGCCGCCGACCCCAAGCGTCCGCAGACGGGCCGCGCCTCGGAAGGCATCGATACCGGTCTCGAATACAGCTATGCGAAGGACGAACTGGTCCAGGGCGTGCCCGAAAAGGAAGCGCGCTCCGGGCCCATCGGTATGGGCTTCCGTGTGCCCATGATCGTTGCGTCTCCCTGGAGCCGCGGCGGTTGGGTCAACTCCCAGCTCTTCGATCACACCTCGACGCTCATGTTCCTGGAGGAGTTCGTACAGAAAAAGCACGGCAAGACGGTCAGGGAAGAGAACATCAGCGCATGGCGCCGTTCTATCTCCGGCGACCTCACCTCCTGCTTCCGTCCTCACGATGCCAAGGAGACCAAGCTCGACTTTCTCGACCGGAACAAGTTCGTTGTCAGCATCCAGCAGGCTCGCTATAAAGAAGTACCTTCGAACTACAAGAAGCTGACGTCTGAACAAATAGCGGAGATCAACCGCAACCAGACGAGCTCCGACTTGATGTCTCATCAGGAGAAGGGCATTCGCCCGGCGTGCTCGCTGCCCTACGAACTTTATGCAGAGGGCAAGCTAAGCGCAGACGGCAGCAAGTTCGAACTGCACATGAAGGCCGGCAACGACGTCTATGGAAAGCGCGCAGCCGGTGCTCCCTTCAATGTCTATCTGCGCAATACGAAGGGTGACGCGACTCCCGGAATGATGGTTGCAACCTATGCGGTGAAACCGGGCGATACGCTCTCCGAGGAGTTTCCGCTGTCGCTCTTTGCGGACGGCCGCTACTCGATCGACGTCCACGGACCGAACGGCTTCTATCGTTCCTTTACGGGCGAGCCTCAGGCGACCGGCCTGCAGGCGCGCACCTCCTACGAGCGGCAGAGTTCGCACCTGACAGGCAATGTACAGGTCCTCCTGCATAATCCCGGAACCCAACCCCTCAAGGTCGCGGTACTGGATAACTCCTACAAGACTGGTACTGTGAACAAGACGATCCGTGCCGGGCATGAGATGTCTGTTGTCCTGAATCTCAAGCACAGTCATGGCTGGTACGACTTCACCGTGACGGCGGACGGCGCAACGTCTGCAGCCCGCTATGCAGGCCGTGTAGAGACAGGCCGCTCCAGCTTTAGCGACCCTTTGATGGGTGGCCTCGTATAACGTCATCGCTTCATAAATAATGAAAGGGTCAGAGGCCTAGCCTTTGACCCTTTCATTTTGCATTGCACCTTCTGCGAAAAGCTCTAAGCTGGAACGAACAAGGAGATACCTATTCCATGCAATTCGATCTGGAACAAGTTGCTGCAAGTGTCACCTATAAGTTGTTGATTGGTCTCGTTGCGCCGCGGCCCATTGCGTTGGTTACCAGCATGAATGAGGATGGCAGCCTGAATGCGGCACCCTTTAGTTCTTACAACTATCTGTGCACCGATCCACCGATTATCGGAATGGGCGTCACAAATCGCCCGCAGGAGCATTTTGTTCCCAAGGACACGGCCAGAAACATTCGGCGTACGGGCGAATTCGTCGTAAATGTCGTGACCGAGGACCTGGCGCAGCAGATGAACATCTGCGCCACCGACTTTCCCGCCGAGATCAATGAACTGGAGATGGCTGGCTTGACCACGGCACCCTCCCAGTCGGTGAAGGTACCCCGTATCGCACAGGCGCATGCGGCACTCGAATGCAGGGAATTTACGACGATGGAGATTGGCCGCTCACGCATCATCCTTGGCAGGGTCGTTGCGATTTATATCGAAGACCAGTATGTAGACCCAGCCGGTCCCTACGTAAAGGCGGAAGAGTTGCACGCGATCGGCCGGATGAACGGTCTTGGAGCCTACGTGAAGACGAGGGACGCCTTCATGACGATTCCCCGAATCTCTTACGCAGAGTGGAAGGACGGTAAGCGGTAGCGGTACCCCCAGAATCCTCAGAATCGTGCAGCACAAGAGAATCCATGCCGTTTCACCCGTCAAATACAGCAGAGTACGGTGAAATATAGTGACAGCGCGGTGTCTCTTTTGAAAGGCTGTTACTGTGTGGGGCTCAAGACTCAATGCTCAAGATCTTTCTTCTGGCTCAATTCGTCTTCTTCTCTCTGGGACTGCAAGCTCAAACGTCACCCTCTCTCGCGCAGTTTCAGCTGGAGAACGATTCGCTGGCGATCCACCATGTAGCTCAACCGCAACAGCCCTTTACGCTGGTGGGAGAGCATGCCGCCATTCTGGGAGAGCAGGACGGAACCTTTGAGCTCTGGCTCATGCCTATTCAGGTTTTGCGCAATGCCCACCTGACGGCACGGCTCCAAGGCTATGATTTCCCCATCGAGCTGAACAAGCTTGCGACCGATGTTGACGTCGAACCTGACCATACGACGATCACATACTCCCATGCAGCCATCACGGTGCGGCAGCATATGTTCCTGCCCAGAACAGGAGCCTCGGGGATTGCATCCGCGGTGGTTCTCTTTGAGGTTCACGCGGTCCGGCCCGCGCAGATCACGCTGACCTTCGATCCCTCCATGACGATGGAGTGGCCTGCTCCCAACTTCGGGCCCACCAATGCCGGGTGGAGGGAGCGGCCAGGCGGAAGCGGCTATGTTCTGCAGACCAATAGCCCCGGACTCTATGGTGTAGTCGCCATGCCGGGCGCGACGCATGGAGAGATTCGCCCCTACCAGGAGCGCGCAGCGGAGCCACCAGCCGTCCTGACCTTCTCCTACGACCCAAAGCGCGATGACCACACCTTCTACCCGTTGCTTTGCGGCGTCTCCGACGCAGGCGGCCTGAACCCACAGGCAAAGCAGGGAGCTGACCCGACGGGCGAGCTGCTCGACCGCGTTCTCGCACTCGAAGACCATATCCCCGAGCTCTATCGCTCGACAGCGGAGTACTACAAACACTTTTTTGACGAGCGCCTGGACGTAACGACTCCAGACCCCCAGTTCGATAAAGCTCTCCGCTGGGCTGAGATCTCGGTCGATCAATCGCGCACGCCGCTCGCGAAAGGTACAGGCATGACCGCAGGATGGCTTCCTGCCGGAACCACCGCTAGACCAGGTTATGGCTGGTTCTTTGGGCGCGACGCTCTCTGGTCGCTCTACGCGATCAACAGCTATGGCGACTTTCAATTCAGCCGGGGAGCCCTTGAATTTCTTCTGTCGCAGCAGAGAGCAGACGGCAAGATCATGCACGAGTTCTCGCAGACCGCCGGGCAGGTTGACTGGCGATCGATGCCGTACCAATACGCTGCAGCCGATGCCACACCCCTTCTGCTGATGGCAATGGACGATTACGTTCGCATGAGCGGTGATGTGGAGTTTCTTCGCGCCCACTGGCAGGAGATCCTGCTAGCCTATCGTTTCACCCGCGCGCATACGACAGAGGGTGCGATGGACAACTCGCAGGGCACCGGATGGGTCGAGGAGTGGCTGCCGCATAAGCCGGACCAGGAGATCTATATGGTTGCACTGGATGCCCAGGCCAACCTTGCCGTCTCACGGTTGGCAAAACTGATGGGCGACTCAAAGCTGGAAGCAGGTTCGCTCGAAACCGCGCGAACGGTGGAGGCGCGGCTTGCAGCCTATCGCTCTCCCACCGGGATCTACCGCTTCAGTCGCAATCATGACGGCTCCTTCGAGAATGTGCGATCGACCTTTCCGAGCGTAGCCTGGTGGACGGGCGACTTACATCCGGCGGAAGCGGACAAGACCTTTGCCGACTGGGAGGGAAGTCACTTCACCGTCGACTGGGGTGTCCGGTCCGTAGCCAACACGCAGACGATCTACGATCCGATCAGCTATCACCGCGGTTCGGTGTGGCCGCTCTATACCGGATGGACAGCCATGGCGGAGTATCGTACAGGCCGCAGTCTTGCTGCGTTCGAGCACCTGCAATCGAGCGTGAGACTAACCGACTTACAGGACCCCGGAGCCATTACGGAAGTGCTTTCGGGAGAGTTCTACCAACCGCTCGCACGGAGCAGCTCCCATCAACTGTGGTCCTCGGCGATGCTGCTGAGCCCGGCGATTCGCGGCCTCTTCGGCATCAATGCCGATGCCCTGAACCATCGGCTGACGATCTCTCCACAGCTTCCGGCGGACTGGAATCATGTCGCACTGCGCAATGTGACCGTGGGCAACACACGCTACAACGTAACGATGGATCGTAAAGGTCCCGAGCTTGTCATCGATGCAGACTCAACGGAAGCGACTGTTCTGTGTCTTACGGCTGCTACGAACAATACCCCCTGCAACGAGCCGCCCGCATCGCATCACTCCCTGCATCTACCGCTCACCCCTGTAGAGGTAAGCCTGGGTGAGGAAGCAGAGACGCGACAGGGGATGCAGTCACAGCACATGCACGTGCTCAACGAGCAGCGTGAAGCAAAGTCTCTGACACTCACCCTGGAAGCGCCTGGTGGGAGCGATCAAACTCTCAAAGTCCGTCGCAATATGGACCACGCGGATAAGGCGCCCTCTCTAATGGTTAGCGGAGGTGAGTTACATGGCGATCTGCTTCAGGTACATGCGCCTTCAGGCGAGGGGTATCAAACCATGAAGGTAACGATTCGATGGTAAAACCGTCGGCCCTTGCTGGTCGTCATCCCTAAACGGAGATGCTTCGTGCATAAAAGAAGAGGTCAGGCCCGTGAGCCTGACCTCTTCTTTATGTTTGAACCCGTTTCAAGGATGTTCCCAGCAATGTGAGCCTTAATAAGTCGTAATACGATATAATCTAGACATGCGGTGAGCACATCTCAATCCAGCGTCAATCGGAGAGATGCCACCAGCCGTTATTCGAGAACTCGCAATGTTTCATTACAGCCTGCGGAAGCTCCTTCGCTTCAGCGAGAAGGCAGCCAGACTTGTTCTGAGGATAGACACGGTCGTATAACCGGCAAGGAAATGTCACACAATTCAATGAAGACGACACAAGCAAAGCCGCAAAGAAGAATGGACAGGGTGCTGCAGCACCCGCTGCTACGAAAGTATTTGCCTTTGGTCCATGAAGACCTGGGCGTGATCTATTCGCGAGACCTGATCAAGTGGCTGATCATCGCCCCCATCATCGGTGTAACAACGGGCCTGGCCATCACAGCGATTGCCGTCATCATTCTCGGCAAGATGTGGCCTGCAGTGATGGCTTACTATCTGGGCCATCACTGGGCCATCGTTCCCAGCCTGGTTGCGGGCTTTGCTATCACCGGACTGATCATGCAGTACCTTACGCCCGATCCGGACGAGCACTCCACCGAGGAGATTATCCGCTCCTACCACGAGCATCAGGGCGATATCGACATGCGCCCCTTCTTCCCGAAACTACTCGCGGCGGTCACGACCGTCGGATTCGGAGGCAGTGCTGCGCTGGAGGGTCCGAGCATCTATGGCGGTGCCGCCATCGGGTCGTGGCTCTGGACGAAGCTGGGGCGGTTGAGACTGGATTCACGAGACCGCCGCATCATGTTGATCTGCGGCGCGGCCGCCGGCATGTCAGCTGTCTTCCGCGCGCCACTCACAGGTATTGTCTTTGCCCTCGAGATGCCTTATCGGGATGATCTCGCACACGAGGCCCTGGTGCCTTCTCTGATCGCCTCCGTCGTCTCTTTTGTAACCATGAGTTCTTTCCTCGGCGGAACGCCACTCTTCAACTTCGCCGGCGGCTCATCGTATACAGGCAAAGATATCGTCTGGTGCGCACTGCTTGGCGTGATCATCGGCTTGATCGCCATGGCGTTTGTGGTGACCTTTCGCCGCGCCCGGACCTTCTTCGTCAAGAACGGGTTGCCCCATTGGTTGAAGCTCGCCATCGGAGGCCTTTTAACCGGGCTGTGCGGCATCCTCTTCCTGCATCTCTACCACGGTACGTTGATGCCGATCGGCCCAAACTACGAGGCCGTGGGAGAGATCCTGGGTAAACACCATAGCTCCGGCGAGCTTCTTATCTTCAGTGCGCTGAAACTTGCCGCCACGCTATTCACCCTTGCCGTTGGCGGCGTCAGCGCCATGTTCGTCCCCCTCTTTCTGACCGGCGGAGCTATCGGAACGGCCTTCGCTCAATCCATCGTCCATAGTCCTGCGCTTGGGCTGTACGCTGCCGTAGGCATGGCCTCTTTCATCTCGGCGGGGTATAAGACCCCTCTGGCCGCAGTCGTGTTTGTGGCAGAAGCAACGGGTGGTCATGCCTTCATCATCCCCGCTCTCATTGGAGCCGCCGTGGCTTATGCGGTCTCCGGAGATGCCTCTGCCTCAGGCGATCAACGTCTGCATGAAGGGGTAAAGATTCAGGAACTGGGAGACATCTTTGTCCGCGAGGTCATGCAGCGGCAGATGGTTTCAGTGCAGGCATCCTTAACGCTCCGTGAGTTTGCCAGCACTCTGTCCCCACACCATCGCCACGAGGTATTTCCTGTCTTTGAAGATCAGGAGCTTCTGGGAACGGTTGCACTTTGGTCGATAGCCCAGGTCCCCGTCGACAAATGGAGTACGACAACCGTCAGGGAGATCACCGAGCTGGACCCCCAAACGATTTCTCCTGAGTGCGATGTGATGGAAGCCCTCCGGCTACTTGCACAGGAGCACCAGCAACCCATATTGCTGGTCATCTCGAAAGAGGGCCGGATGGAAGGGGTTGTGACAAAGTCAGACATACTTCAGGCACTAACGATTCGAAGAGATCCTGCACCAGGGGCCAACCACGAAATAGAGCCCTTCGATCCTATCTCGGCAAGTTAATCCAGAGGAGCCTCAGCATTGATGCATGAGATCGATGCTGAGGCTCCGCTGGAGCGCTACAAGCCAAGAAGTGCCTCAGCATTTCGATGGACGAGCTTGGCTAGATCTTCTGATGAAAGCAGCTCCTGAAGACTATCCAGGTAGGCGCGGCCGCGGCCATTGGGGCTGAAGGGATAGTCGATGGAGAACATGAGGCGATCGATGCCGACAACATCCATTGCGCAACGCAGAGGCGGCTGGCTAAAGTAACCGCTGGTCGTCAGGTGAATATTGGACTTGAAGTAAGCAGCCACAGGTTGGCGCAGATGGGGCGCTGCCTGAGAGAGCACACCACTGGAGCGAGCGAGCGCATACGGCAGGCCCTCTCCCATATGGCCGATGATGAGCTGCAGGGAGGGGAATCGGTCAAAGAGGCCGGAGAGGATCAGCCGCAACGTATGAAGTCCCGTCTCCGCATGCCAGCCCCAGCCCGCAATCGAGAGCAGATGGCCAAGTTCTCCGGGGAGGCCTGAGAAGTACGCATTCTTAACGGGCTCGGGTGGCAGCGCAGGATGAAGATAGACAGGAACACCAAGATGGGCTGCAGCCTCGAAGATCGGAAGGAAGCGAGGATCGTCCAGAAATAAGCCGTCGGTAGTGCCATCGACGAGAGCACCGTGAAAGCCCAGTTGTGTGACACAACGCTCAAGCTCTACGGCTGCGGTATCGGGATCTTTCAGTGCGAGTGTGGCGAAGCCACCGAGACGGCTGGGGTGAGCACGAACGGCTTCAGCCAGTTCATCGTTGACGTCCCGGGCGAGCGCATTGGCCATAGCCGCGTCCAGCTGGTCAATGCCCATCGCAGCAAGGGAGAGAACTTGAAAATCGACGGCAGCCTCATCCATAGCCGCGACACGTCCCGCTCCGAGATCGAGAAGCTTTGGCTGTAGCGCCTCCATGTATGCAGGAAGATCTTTACCGTAAGCTCCTGTGGCACGGAGGAAAGACTCGGTAACAAAGTGCTCTTCAAGGGTAATCGTTCTCATATGGGAGTTGGACGAACTCCGCATACAAAAGGTTCCCGGGCATGTTCACACTGCAACCGTGAATCTACTCACGGTTGCAGTGTGAAGGAAGCGTGATCGCTGGCAGAGGAATCGTGTCCAACCCATAGATCGAACGCGCCGGGCTCCATACTCCAATGATGAGTCTGAGGGCTCCAGAACCCAAGATCGTGCGTGTCGAGCGCAAGCGTAACCGTTCGCTTCTCACCTGCCTTCAAGGTAACGCGACGAAAGCCCTTCAGCTCCCGAACTGGCCGCGAAGCACTCCCCGCGCGTTGATGCGTGTAAAGCTGCACGACTTCATCGCCATCACGCGAGCTCGTGTTCTGAAGATCAACCGAAACCTCGAGCTTTGAACCAGCGTGTACTGAGTTCGAAGCGAGGTGAAGGTTCGTCATGGAAAAGCTCGAGTAGCTGAGGCCATATCCGAACGGATAGAGCGGCGCGCTGGAGCCATCCCAGTAGCGCGTATCCGGATCATTAGGAATCTGCGTCAGGTTGCGCGCGTAGTTGATAGGAATTTGTCCAACACTGCGAGGCCACGCAACAGGAAGCTTGCCGCCGGGGTTCGCATCACCGGAGAGCAGATCGGCAATTGCATCGCCGCCTTCCGTTCCGGGATACCAGGCCTCAAGAATGGCGGCGACATGCTGGGAGGCCCAGCTGATATCCAGGGGGCGGGCATTCAACAACACAAGCACGACAGGCTTGCCCGTGGCCACCGCAGCCTCCAGAAGCTCTTCCTGCTTGCCTGGCAGGTCGAGACTCGACCGGGAAGCCCGCTCACCACTCATGCTTTGCAACTCACCAAGAACGAGCACAGCCACATCCGATTGGCGAACAAGATCGATCGCATGATGAAACTCTGCATCCCGTTCAGCCTCTGTCTTCAGTGTCGGTTTCGGACTTGAAAACTGTTCATCGAAGATAGAAGTCTGTTCACGTTCGATCTCAACGCCCTTGGTGTACTCAACCTGCGTACCGGGACTGAACCGCTTCTTCAAGCCTTCGAGCACAGTGACAGAGTCGGAAGGATGACCTGCGAGGCTCCACGATCCCATGATGTCTGCTTTGGAGTCCGCGAGCGAACCAATGAGCGCAATTGATTTGTACTGCTTGCTCAAAGGAAGAAGATTGCCTTCATTGCGCAGCAGTACCGCTGCGCGAGTGGCCGCCTGCCGCGCAGCATCGCGCTGCTCCGGTGTCACCATCTGAGAAGCCGTTTTGGAAACGTCGACATAGGGATTCCGGAACAAGCCCATCCGATACTTCGTCAACAGAACCTGGCGCACAGCTGTGTCGAGGGTCGCCTGGGTAACCAGGCCCTGATGAAGCGCGGCCGGCAGTCCATCACGAAAAGTATGGCTGGTCATCTCCATATCCACCCCAGCATTGACGGCCCGGGCGGCTGCATCTTCGGCATCGCGTGAAAAACCGTGGGTGGTCAGATTCATCACCGACTCCCAGTCGCTCACCACCAGGCCCTGAAACTTCCAGTCGTCGCGCAGCACATCGTGCAGAAGATAGCGATTGCCGGTAGCGGGAACACCATTCAAGTCCATGTACGCACTCATCAACGAGCCCGCACCCGCATGGATCGCTGCCTCGAACGGAGGGAAGTAGACGTTCCAAAGCTGCTCATCGGAGATGTTTGACTCTTCGTAATCACGGCCTCCCAGGGCCGCGCCGTACCCTGCGAAGTGTTTGACGCAGGCAAGAATGTGATCCGGTGCTCCGAGAGTGTCACCTTGGAAGCCGCGCACCTGCGCCTCCGCCATCCGCGAACCGAGGAACGGGTCTTCACCGGCTCCTTCCATGATGCGGCCCCAGCGAGGATCGCGCGCTATATCGACCATCGGAGCAAAGGTCCACTGAACACCCGTGGCACTGGCTTCTTTTGCGGCCATGCTCTGTGCGCGTTCCGCCACGGCAGGATCCCAGCTCGCGGCCATCGCCAGCGGAACAGGATAGATCGTGCGAAACCCGTGAATCACGTCAAAGCCAAAGAGGAGAGGAATATGCAACCGGCTCTGGTCGACAGCTACATGCTGCAATCGATTAATCTCTGCCGCGTCTGTCAGGAAGAGGAAAGATCCGACCTGCCCCTTACGAGCCATCTCGTCGGCTGGCGTATCGAGCTTTGTATTGAGCGCTACCTGGCTCATCTGCCCGATCTTCTCTTCCAGCGTCATCTTGCCCAGCAGACTGTTTACAAACGCTTCGCCATCCTGCCCGGAAGTGGCGCGAACTGTCGAATTTGGCCGCTGTGCGTACGCTGCGTGCGAAGTGGAGAGCAGAAGCGGGGAAGCCAGCAGTAGAAAGGATGAGACTGCGCAAAACAGCTTCGGGGCAGGAGCAACATGGGTTCGCACGGTATATCTCCAGAAATGGAAATTGCATCAGTCGCGTATTCGCAAAGGGCGTTTAGCGTAATTAATGAGAGGAGTTTGAGATTGAACAGCATCGCAATTGTAGACAAACGTTTGTCTCGTTGTCTATTTTTTTCGACAAAAAATATATTTCAGATGCTAGTCGAAATGAAACAGGGGCGGCGCTTTCGCACCGCCCCTGCCTTTGTTGCCTGTTGCCGATTAGAAGGAGACTCGTCCGTAGAGCTGGATCTGTCTGCCGCCTACTGTGGTGCTCGTAATATTAGCAGTCTGACCTGGTCCGATAGCGTTGTTTCCAGGCTGGCCGAAGCTGGGATGGTTTAACACGTTTCCTGCATCGGCCCGAAACAACATTTTCACTCCGCGGCTGGGCCAGACATCGAACGTCTTGCCCAGTGAGGCAGCGACATTGACGACTCCGGGCCCGTAAACGGTATTCCTTAGGAAGTTGCCATAGGTATAAGGAGCGGGGAGCGTTAGAGCATTCAGGTTGTAATACTCGTTCAGGCGCTGCTTCGTGCTGCCGGGCAGGTGAAGACTTTGGCCGGGAACCCGATTCGCCTCCTGCGTATAGCTGCCCGACTGGTTATTTGACGTGTTATTGCCGCCGGTCGTGATACCGATTGGGTTGCCTCCTTCAATCACCCATACACTGGACACCTGCCAGCCGCCCAGTAATTCATCGAGCAATAAGCTGTTATTCAGGAATAGCTTGCCCTTGCCGAAGGGCAACTGGTAGATTACCTGTCCCTTTAGCATGTTCCGGATGTCGAAGTTTCCATTGCTATAGTTATCGTGAGGATTGAAGGCATTCTGGTAGTTTTGGTAGCCCTCGCGTGAGCCAAACCCGGCAGAGTCCAGATCGTCCAGAAAGTGGGACCAGGTGTAATTGACATTGAACTGAAAGCCGTTTCTCAGGCGCTTGGTCATTTGAGCTTGAAGGGCGTTATAGTTCGAAACGGCGTTGTTCGTACTTCCAGTTACGCTTTGGTAAAGCGGATACGGTTTGTTGTTAATATCGTTAGGCCCAAGCAGGTTTTCAGGAACCTGGTCGAGATCTACTGGAAAGCTCAAATGGTATCCGTGATTGCCGACGTAGGCGACATCGATCGAATAGTCGTGTCCAAGCTGCCGCTGTACGTCGAGGTTCCACTGTAAATTTTCAGGCAGGGGCGTATGGTATTGGTTGTAATTTACGCCCTGGCCATTGAGGGCATCCGGTGTAGTCGGTGAATTGACATAGGCCGCATTCGGGGAAAGCGTATTGTAGTTTTTGCCGTTTGCGATTACACCGCAACCGGGATCTGTCGTATCCGGCGCGCTGCCGTCGCTGTCGATCTGCGCAACAGGGCAGATGCCGCTGGTCAGGTCGCTAACGTTGCCGCTACTGCCGAAGGCGGCTCCCATGCCTGCACCATAGGTGTCGAGACTCAGGGTAGAAGCATAGACACCGAAGCCGCCACGGATGACCGTATTCGGAAGAGGCTGCCAACTGGCGCCGACGCGCGGAAGCCAGATGTTATAGTTTGGCGCAATCAGTTGATTGCGTCCGTTCGCTTTGCTGAAACCATACCAGATAGCTCCCAGGCTGTTGTTGGCAGGGTTGATCACTGTGGGATCGAAGGTCGCCTCGTTGCCTTTCACTTCGCTCCAGCCAGTGTGAATCTGATAGCGCAGGCCAAGGTTGATGGTGAGGTTCGGACGCATCTTCCAGTCATCCTGAACGAATAACTGCGGACTCTTGGTTCGTGCACCGTACTCCGGTGTCTGGCTGGCGCTGAAACTGTTTAGTTGTCCAAGAAGGAAGTCCGCGTAACTGAAGCCATTACCGATACCAGTGTCTGTCCCCTGCGTAACCTGTCCGCCCTGCGACGTGTAGTTGCCGTTGAAGCCCGGAGTGCCTGCATTGACATACCCGTACTGAGTCGAGTCCGAGAGGCTGATCAGGAACTCGCCACCAAAGTGTATGACATGCCGCCCGCGAATCAGCGTCACTACGTCCGATGGATCGTAGACAAATTCTTTATAGATGAACGGACTGGTATTGCCGTTGCCGAAGCCTGAAATGTTGCTTCCTGGCCCGAAGCCCGGTAGTAGATCCACCTTTGCGAGCTTGTACCCTAGTTTCGCGGGATAGCCCTGGTTGATGGTCGCTGGTAGAAAGAAGTTCAACTGGTCGGTAAAGCCCAGGCGCGCTTCGTTGAGAAAAGTCGAACTATGGTTCCAGACGTCGGAGATCTGCGCATTGTGCCGACTGACGTCCTCGCTTTCGCAATTGATGGGGCAAACCGTGCTACCGAAATCATATCCAGGGTTATCGCTTTCTGTTACCGAGGCCGTGAACCGGTTATTGGCGGCGATGTCATAATCCAGACGACCGAAAAATTTGGTAAATGGATTGATGCCCGGAGTGACGAAAGCGTAGTTATTGGTGATGATCCCCTGAATCGTCTGCGATCTGCCTACATTAGCCGGCTGCAAAACCGCATTCGTGGCCTGGGTATTCAGGAGGTTTTGGAAGTTTTGAGATACAGGGCTGATCAGGCTAGCTGGAATACGGTTGCCATTGTGATACTCATCGGCAAAACTCTGGCGAATCACACACGGGCACTGCTGAGTAACGGAAGCGACCTTGGAGCCGGGAGAGAGTGTGTACGTGTGGGAGCCGGTAGCCTGGATTACCTGAGTCGTCGGGTCGTAGATAGTAGGGAAGCCGGGACCGGTAAAGTCACCATTTGCTATGGCTGCATTCTGGGCAAGCGGAAGTGTTTCATAGTTGCGATTGATCGTGTTGTTAATGGTTTTGTCGAAGTCGAAGTAGAAGAAGACTTTGTTGCGGATGACTGGCCCACCCACTGCAACGCCGAAGTTATTGAAGCGCAATCTGGGGAGCTGTACGCCGGTTGCACCAAACTGGTAAGCAAAAGCATCCAGGGCATCATTGGCAAAATATTCGTATGCCGCACCGTGGAATTGATTCGTACCGCTTTTGGTGATCTGGTTGTAGATAATGCCTCCCTGGCCATATTGGGCCGAGAAGCCGTTGGTGCTAATCTTCACCTCTGACGTCGTTTCGAAGATCGTGACATCAGAGTTTTCGCTGCTCGGCAGCGTCGTCGTGGCGCCATCGGCCAGGATGCTGTCAAAGGGCAGATTACCGTTGATAGCGGCTACCTGGCCGGGGTTCGAGGCGCTGCTGGCATTCTCGGGAGCGCCGGCGGCGCCTGGCAGCAATACGATAAAGTTCTCCCAGTCCGCTCCAAGGTTCGTTTGGGGCAGTTGGGAGATAACGTCGGAAGATAGTGTCGCCTCTACCGCGCCCGACTCGGTGCTGAGCAGGGGCACATCGGTGGTCACGATCAGCTCCTGCGTCGAGCCCGCCTTCAACTGCGCATCGATGGTCTGAATTGAGACGTCCAGCGTAATGGGACCGCGCACAAAGGAGCTAAACCCAGGCCTGGTAAAGGTCAGCAAATAGTGGTCCGGCGTGATCGAACCGGTATCGTACAAGCCGGCTCCATTGGTGACGTAAGCCTTGACGACGCCCTTGTCCACGTCTTTGACCTCAACGGTTACCCCTGGGATGACCGCTCCGGTTGCGTCGGTCACTGTGCCGCGAAGGTCACCTGAATTTGTATTCTGGGCCAAGACCGGAAGAGCCGACAATAGCAAAGCTACCAGGGCAAGAGCAGGTAACAGTGTACGGCGTACGTTGCTTTCATCTTTTCGCGGACTGCGGTATTTACTTTTATCCGTTGTTTGACACGGCTTGCACTCTTGCGTCAGCCCAAGGCTGGCGCGGATCCACTGCTTCATATTGCCTCCTGAAAATGTTGCCATTTGACTGCGCGGCCCGGTACCTGCGTTCACTCACTGAGCCCCGCTGATATATAGTCTTGAAGCTCTTTACTCCTGGATAACGCGTTGGAAAACCGCGCAAAGCGGCTCACCCAGTCCTGTTACAGGCCGGTGCTTATGCCCTAAGAGCAAAATCCTCCCCGAGCACCCCCAACACGAACCACCAAGACAACCGTTTAGCTACTCAACAAAGTAGACGGGTGTTGTTGGCTCCTGCGAATGAAAACAAGTTTGAGGGAAGACTGTCAATTGATTTTTTGTCATTTTATTGTCAAGACAAACCTTTGTCTTTTGGGAAGAAATTCTGATTGAACAAGAAAAAGCAACGCCCATTAAATACAGAGGAAAGCAGCGTTTGGCGCCACGCTTCTGCATTCAATCCACGACTGCATTTGCGGATCATTCTTATTCTGCTTTAGCCCCAGCCGCGCTCATCCTGTCCCCATACCCTTGTCATGGCTTCTGCATTCCTGTTTTTTAGTGAAAGACAAACGCTTGTCTTTCAAACCGCAAACGATACTGCCCGAGCCCGGTATTGGCTGTCAAGCCTTGAAACTTTGGCGGTTTCAGTTCAAGGAGGGAATTGAAACATTCAAGCCCTTGAATTGAGCAGGGTTTGATCTAAACGCTGTGGATTTAATTTTATGAGGAGCCGTTTTGCGGCTGCAGTTTTAGCTGCGCGGAGAGAGGGTTACTCCTGCCGCACTTCTGGGAGCAATAAAGCCCTTATGGAGCTGTTTCTAGAGTGATGAGTCATTTGTTTGTTGAAGAACCAGCGCTACCCATAGCGCGAAGCGCAAACAACGTCGCAGACGAAGGGCAAGGGAGGTAATCGCCTTTAGGCTACGGAATAAGGGGTTGCCGATGACGTCTAGAGTGGCAGGGGAAAGGGCGGGTTTTATTGAGCAGAGAGCGGCGAGGAGTTTAGCGAAGAGGGGGTGAGGCCGGCTTCGAGATTCGAGTTGTGCCTCTATTTCCGTAGCCTATAAGGCTACGCTCCCCCGTCTCCCTGATGCTGACGCATCAGGGAACGCGATTCGCGCTGTTGAGAAAAAACGGCCATAAGTGTCGTGGCTTCGCTATACACCTACAGGGAAACTGCTCTAGCCTTTGGGCTATCACTGAGTCCCGAAAGGCACCCCGGCGACCGGGCCTGGGGTGCAACTCAAACGATCGTCTTGTGATCCTTGATCACCGCGAGTGGAGTTAAATTAGAAGCGGTCCGGCTGTCCGGACCGCTCTCAGTATGTAATAGAAATCATTACTTACTGAAACCAGGTGAAGTGTGACGGGACGGACTAAGTGAGTTTCGCCTGCACCTGCTGCAGGAAGATTGTTACAACGTCCTGAGGCACTTGGTCCGCAATAAAATGCCCTACATTCGGCAGTTGAATGAACGTATACGGCCCTGCCACGAAGTTCGCCGTATTCACCGCCACCTCTTCGCCACTCTGCGGTCCACAGGCAATGGCTTCGAAGATAAAACCATTTGCTGGAATTTGAATACTCTGCACAGCCGGTGGTGTGCTCTGCGCGCCCGCTGGCTGTGCAGACAATCCACCGAGAGTAAGCGCGCCCACGGCCAATCCACCCGTTTTCACCAAATCCCTGCGATTCAACATGTCTTTCTCCGTACTATCGTTGTGCTGCTACATAGACATACCGTTGGCTGCTCATCAGACCTCTCTTGGTCTTGCATTAGCGGTTGAGGCTGGACTGTACGATTATTTAGTTAGAGTCTGATCTGCCGGTAAGGTTACCGGAGACCTTATAATGGGCAGCACTATCGCGCGTTTAGGGGCAACAAAGCTGCACGCCGAGCTAATCCAAACGGCAAACCCAGAGTGCGCAAAGGACACCAAGCTTGCGCAGAGTTTTCTTTGCCTCACCTTGGCATACCCGGCGCACTCGGCATTTGCCGTTTGATGGCACCCCTAAGCCGAAGGGCCCTGTTCTTAACCTCGCTTATGGACAGTTCGTCGAAACCGATGATCGGTTAGATCGCCATCTATACTGGATAGAGTCCCCAGAAGGCACAAAAGCTTAGGCTGAGGGCGGCTTGCAACCTGGCTTGTTTGTCATGCCGGTAGAGGAAACTTACTTGAAGACGTTTTATATCGAAACCTTTGGCTGTCAGATGAACGCGCACGACTCGGAGAAGGTCGTCGGCACGCTGCTGCGCGAAGGCTACAGCCAGGTCGTCGACGAGGCCGATGCGGGTCTCATTCTTTACAACACCTGCTCCATCCGCGATAAGGCCGAGCAGAAGGTCTTTCACCGCCTGAACGAGTACAAGCGCATGCAGGGCGAAGGCAAGAAGTTTGCCGTGCTGGGCTGTGTGGCGCAGCAGGAGGGCAACAAGATCTTCGAGCGTGCGCCTTATGTCTCGCTGGTCGCCGGATCGGCATCCTATCGGAACCTCCCGGAGATGCTCGCCCGCCTTGAGGCCGGCGAAACCCGTATTACCGGGCTCGACGACCGCCAGACCGATGAGACCTTCGACACCGAGTTCACCGCCCGCACGAATCCGCATCGCGGCTATATCACCATCATCGAAGGCTGCGACAAGTTCTGTTCCTACTGCGTTGTGCCGTATACGCGCGGCAAAGAGCGCTCGCGCACCTCGGCCTCGGTGCTTGCCGAAGCCCAGCGCATCGCGCAGATGGGCTTTACCGAGATCCAGTTGCTCGGCCAGAACGTCAACAGCTATCTCGATCCCAGCAGCAAACGCAGCTTTGCCGAGCTTCTGGCGGCAGTGGGAGAGGTAAACGGCATCAAGCGCGTGCGCTTCACAACCTCGCATCCGCGTGATTTCACGAAGGACATCGTCGACGCCATCGACGCCGTGCCGACGCTCTGCGACCACGTCCATCTGCCCGTGCAGTCGGGTTCCACCGACGTTCTGCGCGCCATGCAGCGCGACTACACGCGCGACTGGTACCTGGAGCGTATCGCCTGGACCAAAGCAGCGCGCCGCGACATCTCTTTGACCTCGGACATCATCGTCGGGTTTCCGGGCGAGACCGACCGCGACTTCGAGGACACCATTACGCTGCTGGAGACGGTCGGTTACGACGCCATCTATGGGTTTAAGTATTCGCCACGGCCGAATACCCCGGCGATCCACATGCACGATTCGATCCCCGAGGACGTGAAGGTGGCCCGCCTCGCAATCCTCAACGCCCGCCAACGCGAGATTCAGCGCGAAAACTATGGCCGGCATCTCGACCAGACCGTCGAGGTCATGGTGGAGCACGGCGCCAACTCGCGGGGGCAGATTACGGGGCGCTCCACGCAGAATAAGACCGTCAACTTCATGTGCGATAGCACTCCGCCGCCTGGGAGCTATATTGACGTACGTATCACCCAGGTCTTTCCGAGCTCGCTGGTGGGTGAGGCGATTTCCGTCCCGACGGTACCGTCTCCGGCACTGGCCGCCCAACAGGCTCTGAACGCACGCGTTCCGGTTGTACACTAGCACCCATGCACTTGCCCGGCTTCAAATTCGAGTCCAACCCCCAGGAGTCTGCGGAACCTGATGTAGAGGTTCGCATTCGCGGGCTCATGATGGACCCTTCGACGAAGATGCCCATCGTCGTGCTCAACGATCTCAGCGGGGAGGTCGTGCTTCCGATCTGGGTTGGACTGTTTGAGGCCAACGCGATCGCTCTCGAAATAGAAAAGGCCACGACTCCACGGCCGATGACCCATGATCTGCTGCGCAACATCATCCACGGGCTGAATGCGCGCGTGACTCGTGTGGTTGTCGGGGCGCTGCGCGAGGATACCTTTCACGCAACGATCTGGATGGATCAGGGCGGGGAAGTCGTTGCGCTGGATGCGCGCCCTTCTGACGCTATCGCGCTGGCTCTGCGCGCGGACTGCCCTATCTTTGTCAGCAAGCAGCTTCTGGAGCAGGCCCGGCTTGCTTCGGGGGGATCGACTTCGCTGGCACCGGAGGATCTGCGGCGTTGGCTGGAGAACCTGAATGATGACGAGATGGGGCGTTACAAGATGTAGTGGCGGGCCCTTTGCTTTTCTGGCTTGTCATTCCCGAAGGGAATCTGCTTCCTCCCGTTCTTCGTTTGTGTGTTTCCTGGAGATATAGGCAAAACCGAGAGGTTATGTTCTGTACTGGCGCATCATGTCTGTTCAAGGCACAGGCAAAAAACGGGAGACAGCAGGTTCGCTCGCTGCGCTCGGAATGACAACCAGAAAAGCAGAAGCAACTGCAAAAGCAGATTCCCTTCAGGAATGACAAGCCAGAAAAGCAAGGGCAAAGACAGAAGCGGAAACACCAGGGATCCAACGATTGTGTTTCCGGGCTAAACGCCTATCGCAGCGCCGGAGAGAATAATCGGAGCGGTTGGGACGCTGGAGCCTTCGGCTCTTTCGATGGTGATCGCGAAGGCCTTCGCCGGAATGCCCTTGGGCAATGGCGGCAGCACCAGGCTGGCGGAGCCCGTTGCGTCGGGCCGGAAGAGTCCTGCCGGAATGGGCGAGGCACCGTTCGCCGGAACCACCCAAAGCTCATAGGTCTTACCTTCCGGCAGATGTTCCAGATTGCTCGCCTGCAGGACCAAAGCGCCACGATCTGCCAGATAGACAGCTCGCCCGGTCGGAATGGCAGGGACCTTGCTGGCCGTCAGCGTTGCGCGCTGGGCCTTGGGCGCGGTCAAGACCTCGAGTACCTGCTGCGCGTGTGAGGATTCTGCTTCCAGTTTCAGCGCTGCACTGGACTGCTCGCTCAGTTGCTCCTTGAGCGAAGCAATCTTCATGTTGAGAGAGACTACCGCGATGAGCAGTGCCGCGACCGCTGCCCAGGGAAGCCAGATTGCTGTCGTACGCGTCGCCCTGCGGGGCGCTTCTTGAGCAGCCAGAAGTCCTACTGCCTGCTGCGTGGTTGCTGCCGAATCTGCGGAGACCCTGTTGAGGAAACGCTGCCGCGCGCCTTCAGGCACGGGATGTTGTTCGACGCTTAGGGCGACCAGCGCTAAATCGCCGGAGAGCTCAGCCAACTCGGCGCGGCAAAGTGCACACTCCGCCAGATGCGTGCGGACTGCCAGGGCCTCCTCCGGAGAGAGAGCCTGCATCGCATAGAGACCTAGATCCTCCTGCGAGATGTGTTCGCCTTGCATCATGCCTGGATGGCCTTTCGTAAGCTGATTAATGCCAATCTAATTCTCGTCTTTACAGTGCCCAGGGGATCGCCCGTTTTAGCCGCAACCTCCGCGTGGCTCAACCCTTCAAAAAATGCTAGTTCTACCGACTTCTGCTGCTCGGATGGAAGACTCTTCATGAGTTCGCGAATCTTTTCTACCATGATGTTGCGCTCGATCTCCGAGGAGATGTTCGTCTTTGAAACCAGGACGACCTCGTCTACGGAATCGGTCGGTTTTCTGCGCCGCAAAACGTCGATCGCCCGATTTCTTGCCACAACTGCGAGCCATGCCCCCAGCGAACCACGGCCCTGGACAAAGGTGTTTGGGTTCTTCCAAAGCTGGAAGAAGATCTCCTGCATCACATCTTCAGCCTGGCCCGGGTCCTTCAAGACTCGGAGAGATACCGAATACACCAGGCTTCCATAGCGATCGAAGATGTCTGCCATCGCCCCCTGATCGTTGGCGCGCACCCGTTCCAGCAGGAGCTCATCATTTGCTGCCTGGAGGCGATCCAAATCGCTATTAAGGGAACGCTCAGAGGCCCTAATCGGATTGGAGGATTTTTCTATCATCGAGGGATCAAACAGAAGGCAAGGTACATGGTTCGTAGCGCAACATCCATAGTACATAGCTTGGATGCCAAGCACCCATAAAAGGGAATAGCAAATATTACGATAGAACACAACAAAGAGCCGTCTCGTAGCCGAGACGGCTCTTTTGCTGCATTTATGGTCTATTTGAAGCCGTTAGGACCTGCGTTCATTCCTGCGGGGAAGAAGACTCCTTTGGCAGGGCTGACGACTGTCGTTCCGTTGACTGCACCGCCGCCTGTCACGATGTTCAGGACCTGCGTGGTGTTGCGGGCAAAGGCAACAACGTCGGTAGGATCGGCATCGGTGATGCGCGTTGCAGTAACGTTTCCTCCACCGCCGAGGGCGACCTGAAAGGTAGCCAGGCCGTAGTCGTCGGGGTTGTTGTCGTACTGCGAAGCCGTCGGGGCAACGCCAAGTAGACCGGCCTGGGAGAGCGATGCGCGCAGCGTCGAGATCAAGTTGGTGTAACCGGCGATGCTGGTGCCCGCTGGATCGAGGTAGTTGATCGTGGTGCGGACGAGACCCGCGTGATAGGCCTCGACCGCGAGGATGCCGGCTGCTGTCGTCAGGTTCTTGGACGAGGTGAGCAGGGAAGCCGCGCCGTGATACGCCGTGACTCCTACGTCTTCGAAGACATAGGCGCCGATCAGAAAGGTAGCATCGCTGGCATACGGGCTGAAGGCTGAGCCGCCGGGGATCTTTGCCGCGGTGGCAAGGGTCTGGAAGGACGTGCCCAGATTGATGGCAGGCTGAGCAACGGCTGAAGTGGTAAGCGCGCTGAGTAGTAACTGGACATGCTTACCCTCTTCAACGGCCGTCTCGATGGCATAGGACGCCACTGGGATGGTCGTGAAGGGAACCAGGCTGCCGCCGGAGACCGTGCCGGGTGTTCCGACGGTGCCCGACAACATGATCAGCGG
This sequence comes from Granulicella mallensis, assembly GCF_014203225.1. GTDB lineage: Bacteria > Acidobacteriota > Terriglobia > Terriglobales > Acidobacteriaceae > Granulicella > Granulicella mallensis_A. The sequence goes on from NZ_JACHIO010000002.1 coordinate 59,509, forward strand.
AGCGCCGGCTGCCATCGAGGCTGCGTTGGCTTTGTCGATGGTTGTGCCGAAGGCTGCGAGGTAGTAGAAGTTCGCCTCCAGGTATTCGAGGTTGAGGGCGAAGTTGAGAATGTCCGTGTCCGAGTAGGCTGCCGTTGCCGCCTTGGCCTCGGGAGCGCTTGCGCTCAGAACCAGGCCAGCGAGCGACGCGGCCCCGAGCGACAACATCTTGCGCCGGCTCGTGACGATGATCTCATCCAGAAGTTGAGTCTCTTGATTTGCCATGGAATTTACCGTCCTTTGGGGGTTGTTGCCGCTTAGGCTGTAGTGGTGGCGAAGACGCTGTTGACGCCGCTGGGGAAGAAGCCGCCGCTCTTGACGCCGACCATCGGCGAACCATAAACGATATGCAGAACCTGGTCCACACTGCGCGAGAAGCCAACGGCATCGCCAGGATCGGCGGCAACGATGGCACTCGGCATGGTCAAGCTGGTAGGCAAGGTGAGCAGCGTCTCGACTGAGCCACTCGTCGAAGGCGCATTGCTGTTGCCGACGGTGAGTGTGGCTCGCAGAGCCGCTACTTTGTTGGCCGCAGCTAAGTACGGATAAGCAGCTGCGGAGCCGGCGGCGATGGCGCGTCCAGTGAGTGAGGTGCGGACGTAGCCGGCGTGGTAGGCTTCGACGGCGAGAATGCCCGCGGCAGCAGTGAGATAGCCGGCTGTTACGCCTGCCGGGCTAATCAGCGGAGCTGCGCCGGAGTAGGCGGTTACGCCGACATCCTCGAAGATGAAGGAGCCGACGAGGAAATAGTCAAAACTGGAGAAGGGATTGAAAGCGCCTGCGCCAGTGGCTGCCGTAGTGATACCGGCTGCAACTGCGAGAGGTCCGAAGAAGGAGAGATCGATATCAGGCATGCCAACCGCAGCCGAACCGAGTGCCTTGCGAAGGAATTGGACGTGCGTCTGCTCCTCGTAGGCGATCTCATTCAGGATCTCCTGCTGTGCGGGTGTAAGTCCTGGGACTGCGGCAGCACTGCCCACGGTGACCGTACCCGCAGTCTGAGAGGGCGCGGCGGAACCTGGAGTCGTGTCAGAGCTTTGAAGCCCTGCGCCGGTCGCGGCATAGAGGTAAAACTGTGCCTCAAGATATTCAAGGTTGAGGGCGAAGTTTAGAACATCCGTGTCGGTGAAGGCGGGAGCACTTCCACCCGTAGGAGGCGGTGTGGTCGTGACAGGGGGCATGTTATTGCCATTGCCACTGCAGCCGACCACCGCTGTAGTAGCGGCCACGGCTCCAGCGCCTGCGAGAAACGATCGCCGAGAGAGAGCTTTATCAACAATTGAATCGAGTGTCTTCACAGTACATCTCCTGAGGTGCGTTGATAGATGCTTGCCATGTCATTCGCCTGTAGTGAGCGAGCACACGTGCGGAAGTAGACGTTTTTTAGCCTGGCGAAACCAAGAGTTGCCAGGAAAAGGCGTGCAGCCGAAACCAGTCAGAACGCAGGTAAGTATGTCGTGCAGAGTGGTGGCCTCTGCATGGGATCTTTGTCGTATTTGCAAGACCAGTGCTGACTAAATCAGAACTGTCACGATGGGGGAACGCAGGACATGAAAGTTTGGATTGGAAGGATTGCGAAAATTTCTAAATATATTTTTGGAGCGGCATCATTCCGCCGCCCATGAATCCATTCACCCCTGGGTGTCGTTTTGCTAATGAAGTAAAACTCAGCAATGGATAGGACATCTATGAAGAAGTTTCCTGTAATGGTTCTGACGGCAGTACTTGCGCTCTCCGGTATCGCAGCCCATGCGCAGAAGGACCCGGATGTAGGCGGAGCGGCGATGTATCCCACGAAGAACATCGTCGAAAACGCTGTGAACTCCAAAGACCACACGACGCTCGTCGCAGCCGTCAAGGCAGCCGGGTTGGTAGATACATTGGAGGGCCCTGGCCCCTTCACCGTCTTTGCCCCAACCAATGCAGCCTTCGACAAGTTGCCGGCCGGCACCGTGGACACGCTGTTGAAGCCAGAAAACAAGGACACGCTCGTGAAGATTCTCACCTATCACGTGGTCTCCGGTAAGGTAACCGCAAAGGACCTGAAGAAGCAGATCAAGGCGGGTGGCGGCAAGGCTGTCCTGAAGACTGTCCAGGGTGGAAGCCTGACAGCAACAATGCAGGGCGGGAAGATCATCCTGACCGACGAAAAGGGTGGCACATCGACCGTGACCATTGCCGATGTATTCCAATCGAACGGCGTGATCCATGTCGTCGATACCGTTCTGATGCCCAACTAAGCTTACCGGTACTACGGTTGTTATGGGCTGCAAGCATGGAGCCATGAAAGACGTGGGGGTTCATCTGGAACCTATGCGTCTTTCATGGCATTTTTGCGTGCTACTGGATGAAACTTGCAGTACAGGTTTTCTGTCGGTCATGATGAGAGGGCGACTGGAGAATCGTTGAAGCCCATGCCTATGGAATGTATCGACGCACATCATCACCTCTGGAGATATTCCCCTGAGGACTATCCCTGGATGTCGGACAAGATGGAGGTTCTCCGGCATGACTACCTTCTCCCCGAGCTTGATGCGGTAACGACTGCGGCAGGTGTTACCGGAACGGTCGTCGTCCAGGCACAGCAAACGCTTGCGGAGACCGAGTGGCTTCTTTCGCTGGCGAAGGACAGCCAACGCATTCGCGGAGTAGTGGGTTGGGCGCCGCTGGTAGAGCCAAAGATCGAAGCCTGTCTTGAAGAGATTGCGAAGCATCCGAAGTTGAAGGGGCTACGCCACATCCTGCAGGACGAGGCTGACGATCGCTACATGCTGCGCGACGACTTCAATCGCGGCATCGCCTGCCTGCAGCAGTTCGATCTAAGGTATGACCTGCTGGTCTTTGAACGGCATCTGCTGCAAACGATCGAGTTTGTAGATCGGCATCCCCAGCAGATCTTCATCCTCGACCACATCGCGAAGCCCCTGATCCGCGAGCAGGCGATGGAGCCATGGAGATCGAATCTGCGTGAGCTTGCCCGGCGCGAGAACGTCTATTGCAAGCTCTCCGGCATGACGACGGAGGCGGACTGGAGTTCGTGGAGCGAGCAACAGCTGTGGCCTTACATGGAGACTGTGCTTTCTGCCTTCGGCGCGGAGCGGCTCATGTTTGGTTCTGACTGGCCTGTACTCAATCTGGCGTCAGACTACACAGCATGGATTGAGCTCGTGAGACGCGCGATTGCTAAACTCTCGCCGGACGAACAAGAGCAGATCATGGCGAAGACGGCAATAGAAGCTTATGGGCTCTGAAGAGAAGGTTATCTTCGTGCGATGCGCTGGGAGATGATCACGGGGCGGGGAGCATTTGCGCCGATATTGCTTGTCTCCAGCAGCACTTCAAACGGAAGCACATTGCCCTTTGTGTCGAATACCTGATTCAACAGTGCGGCGGACGCATCGCTAAAGAGATAGTCTGCGGCGGCCTCCGTGCCGGCCATATTAATCCCCTCGACAAGAAGGACGTGCCCGGTTCCATCCAGATTTGGCGCGACGGCGATTACGCCGAAGGTGCTGCGCGAGGGATCAGTCTGGTTCGTCTCGTAATACGGCTTTTCCCCGGGCAGCGGGTGGAGATTGTGGATGACTACATTGTTCGCCTTCTGGGGCCACTCGAACTGAAAGTTCAAGTCTTTCTGAAAGAGCTCTGCCCACGGGTTGGAATCGAGAGAACCCAGCAGGATGACATTGGATTGCTTCAAGTCGTCCAGCGTCACTTCACGCGCGTAGCGCACCTTGAATCGATTTCTTACTACAGAGGGAAGCTGAGAGATCGATAGAACAAGATGGAGATCGACAACGCTGGTGTAGCGGCGGCTTCCCAGCTCGTTCACGATCTCCGGAGTAATGCCGGCAGGGACAGAGATGTCCTTGTGATACTCCCCGGCAACATAGTCCGCCAGATGAGTGTGCTTCCCGCTGAAATCCTGGTAGATGGCCAGACCGCTGTCGGCAGGAACCACCAGGGTATCGCGCGTTGGGCTGAAGAACACACTCCAGAAGCGGTTCGTTGCCGTTTGCGGCGGCTTAACCAGGTGAGCATCGCGAACCAAGACAAAGAGCAGCGCGAGGAACAATACTGCACAGAGAGACTTGAGTGCCCAGGACGACCGGGCAGCTGTCATGGACGTATTCGGCGATGCCGGAAAGGGTTCCTTGTCCTCTTGCAGATAAGGGCCATGAGGCTGCGGCTCAACGGCTGAGTAGCCTGGTTTGCTCTCCCCCACCATCGTGCCTTCTTCTACGAAGAGGGGGACATAGCCTCCGCGGGGAACGACGATGCGGATCTTCTCGTCGATACCGTCTCCGGTGAAGTACTCATCGAGTCTCTGCCGCAGCAGGCGCGCATAGTTGCGGACGATGTTGTCGTCTCCGGGGTTGTAGCCCTGGGGACGCTCAAAGACATGTTCGCCAATCTGCTGCTCATTAATCTCGTCGCCCTGATCGAGCAGATGCTTCTCACAGATATAGAGGATGAAGCTGGTAAGGAATCTGGACTTGGCAAAGCCCTTGCTCGCAACGAGGCGTCTGGCGACCTGCCAGCGCGGATCTTCTTCAAGACTGACACGATCTTTAGCAGCCACCTTAACCAATGACGGTCTGGCATTGGAACTTGCTGTCGATCTGCCAATTGAAGTCTTTTCCACTGTGATAAGTAGACACGCACACAGGAGTTTCCAATGTTACGGGAAAGTTAATCCGCATCTTTCGAAGATGACGGCTAATTACGGCAGCATCAAAATATTTTTTCAATGGCTACTGCAAGCCTTTATATTCCAGCAGATAGAAGTTTCCACCTCGCCCGACTTTACCCGCTTTACACCGTGGAACCCCCTAACAAAACAGGTCCAGCCCGCAGAAAATCAGGTGACAGAAAGAACTTGGCGAAGATGCGTCTCCAGGAGCCGGAAGTTTCTTCCTATCTCAGTGGCTGCAATCAACCAGACGGCTTGCGGGTTCTTTTCAGGACGACAGAAAGATGGATGAGATGACGAAACTTCTGGCAACACTCTCCTTGCTCGCAATGGTTCCGCTCTGCGGTGTGGCGCAACAGGCAACGGCTGTCAGGCAGGATCGGACCTTGCGCATTAACCAGATTCAGGTGATCGGCAGCCACAACAGCTACCACACAGGGATTGCTCCGAGTGAGCGGAAGTTCATCGAACAGCAGAACCCCAAGGCCATGCGAGCACTCGATTATGCGCACGCTCCATTACCGGATCAGCTTACCGGTGGAGTCCGCCAGTTGGAGATCGACGTCTATGCGGATACCAAGGGCGGCCGCTATGCCCACCCGGCTATCGTCGACAACGTTGCGGCAGCGGGTCTGCCTGCTGATCCGGACTTCGATCCGAACCACGAGATGGACAAGCCCGGCTTCAAGGTCATGCATGTGCTGGACTTCGACCAGCGCAGCTCCTGCCATACCTTCGTTGCCTGCCTGACGGTGATCAAACAGTGGTCAAAGCAGCATCCCCGGCATGTGCCGATCTTCATCCTGGTCGAAACGAAGCAGGGAAGACCCGGCGCCGCGCCGATGGCTCATGGACCGGAGCCGTTCACCGCTGCGACCTTCGATGCGCTGGACGCCGAGATCCGTTCGGTCTTTACGGAGAAAGATATGGTTACTCCGGACCAGGTTCGGGGTAGCTACGACACTCTGCGCGATGCAGTTCTCGCCAGTGGAAGCGGCACCCTGGGCAAGAAAGCCGGTGGCTGGCCCACGCTGGCGGAAGCCCGCGGCAAGGTGGTCTTCCTGATGGATCAGAGACCCGTGGAGGCCGTTTATACCGAAGGCCATCCCTCTCTTCGCGGTCGCGTGATCTTTACCAATGCCACCCCGGGTGCTCCGGACGCAGCCTTTACAGAAGAGAACAGCGGAACGAAGGCAGAGATCGATGCGCTCGCCAAGCAGGGCTATCTGATTCGCACACGTACGGACGATGGCACCGAAGAGGCTCGCACCAATGACCGTACCCGCACCGAGCTGGCACTTTCCAGCGGGGCGCAGATGTTGAGCACGGACTATCCCTCTTCCGAGCCTTCGCAATGGACGGGCTTTTTTGTTGGTTTGCCACACGGGCTCGTGGCGCGTTGCAACCCTGTGACGGCACCTGCGGGCTGTGTGGACTCGCTCCTTGAACCATCAAGCACGAAGTAAGAAAACCCAAATTCGGCCCTGACACCTATCGGCTTTATAGCGATCCCATCCGAGTCCTTCACGGAGCGCTTTGTCCTGAATGATTTTTACTCACTTGCCCAGGAGGCACCTGTGTTCAGAAAGTCTATGTCGCTATCCAGTCCCAACGAACGGTTCCGCAGGCCTTTCGCCGCGAAGTTCCTGATCGAAGGACTGTCACGCGTTACATCCAGCTTTGCTCCCATCTCTCTCATGCTTTTTCTGTTCGTCGGCATGGTGATCATTCACCCCACCGCTCTTCGGGCACAATCGGATAACTCCTCGATCGCGGGCACAATCACCGATCCTTCCGGCGCGGAGATCGGCCAGGCCTCTATCACCGTCACCAGTGAACTCAATGGCGCAGTGCATAAGACTGCCAGCAATAAGTCGGGGTTTTATACGATCGCCGGACTTTCGCCGGGGAAATATACCGTCGCGGTTACAGCGCCGGGTTTTAGCACCGTAACGAAAACGAATAACAACCTCGATCCATCGCTCCCTGCCACGGTCAATGTCATGCTCCCAGTTGGCAACGATACCGAACAGGTCGAAGTGACTGCGCAAGAGACAACATTGCAGGCCGATACCGCCACGCTGGGAAGAGTGATCACCAGCAGCCAGGCGGATAACCTGCCACTCAATGGACGCAACCCCATCTACCTGGCGCTCACCAAAGCCGGTATCACCAGTATCACCAGCAACGTCTCGACACAGAGCTACAGCACGGGACTTGGCGCCATCAATATCAATGGCGCTCGTGAACGCGACAACCTGCTGACCTATGACGGCGCGGTGGCCGTCCGCATCCGTGCCAGCGGCGACTCGGTCGGCACCCCCGATCTGGACGCCGTGCAGGAGGTTCAGGTCCTCTCCACCAACTACCCGGCAGAGTATGGCCGATCGATTGGCGGACAGATCCGCATCATCACAAAGAGCGGTGGCGACCGCTTCCACGGCAGCCTCTATGAGTATCTTCAGAACCCGGTTCTGAACGCGAATAGCTGGGTGCGCAACGATAACGCCAACAATTCAAACCCCAACTATCCAGCCGCGCTCAAAACCAACTCTGTAGCGCCGTTCACCTTCAACCAGTTTGGTTTTGTCTTCGACGGACCGCTCTATGTCCCGAAGGTTCTCCCCAAGGGCAAGGTCTTCTTCCTGTACTCTGAGGCCTTTGTTCATAACCCATCGCTCTCCACAGAAACCGATGCGGTGCCCAATGCGGCCTTCAGAACAGGCGACTTCAGTTCGCTGATTACCGGCAACCCAAAGACCAATCACTACATCGCAGACCCAAAGCTGGCACCCCTTGTCTGCGACGTTGCAAATGGCGGTCCTGGATGTTTTCCCGGCAATATCATTCCTCAATCTCGCCTCAGCCCAAATGGCGTAGGTCTGCTTACCGCGTTCCCGACGCCGACGCCCGGCTTCCAGATCGGCGCGAACAACCTGCTGGAGACTGCAAGATATCCGATTCATCAGGAGATCGACAGCGGCAACCTCGACATTATCCCGACAGACAAGGATTACATCCGCTTCCGCTTCATCCATTTCTTCTATTACGAGGTCAACCCGTTCGCGACCTCCAACTACGACATCGTTCCTCGTATCTATAACCGTCCGAACCAGACCGGTTCTCTCGACTGGGTCCACACCTTCGGCCCCCACAGTACGAACGAGGTACTGTTCACGGCCAGCCACGACGCCGCTCGTCTGAGCATCGATACCTCCACGGGCACTTATAACCGCGCGGCTTACGGGATCAACTATCCCTATCTCTTTCCGCAGGGGAAGGACCTTCCGAATAAGATCCCGACCATCGCATTCGATACAACGGGGATTACGACGCTGGACGGCAGCACCTATCCTTCGCACTCACAGGGCGAGATCTTCGATTACGCCGATACCTTTACACGCATCATCGGCAATCACATCCTGCGCGCCGGTGGACTGTACGAACGCGCGGGTGAGAACGACGACGACCAGATCGCCTTCTCCAACGGCACGACCGGACAGACCAACAATCAAAACGGTAAGTTTGACTTCTCCAGCCTGACGACGGGCGGGACGGGGTATGACCTCGCGAACGCGGCACTGGGTATCTTCAATACCTACTCCGAAATTGGACCGCGCAACGAGACTCCCAGCCGCGCCAATATGTTCGAGTTCTTTGCACAGGACTCCTGGAAGGCCACGCCCAAGCTGCATCTCGAGTACGGTATTCGCTATAGCAGCATCCACCCGTTCTACAGCCTCTGGAATAACGCCGGCACCTTTGATCCGGCCTTCTACAACGCCAACACGGCCGTGCAGGTAAGCCCTTCTACCGGTAATCCTATTGCCGGTAGCGGAGATCCTCTGGACGGTACCGTTCTCTTCGGCAACGGCTTTCCTTCCAGCGCAAACGGCCATGTCGCTATCGCATCGACGGGGCAGTACAACAATCTCTTCCACAACCTGCCTCGCGGTTACATCCATGTGCAGAAGCTGCTGTTGCAGCCTCGTGTCGGCATTGCCTATTCGTTGAACAGCAAGACTGTTCTGCGCACGGGTTTTGGACGGTACACCAGCCGTCAGGGCACCTCGGACAGCGTCTTCCTGGGCGGCTTTGCCCCCTTGCAGCAGGTTGTTTCCATCTCCGGCGGCAGTGCGGACAACCCCGGTGGAACAGCGGCTGCAACAGGCTCTTACCCAACGCTGGCGGGTGAGATCAACCAGCAGTCGCCCCAGCCCGAAGCCTACATCTGGAACGTTTCGGTGGAACGCGAACTCGGCTTCGATACCGTCGCCGATATCTCATACGTCGGCCGTCACGCGCTGCATCAGCAGTTCGAAGCGGACGTCAATCAGGCCCCCGCGGGAAGCGCCTATCTGCCCACAGGCACCAACGGTGTCAACGCCTACCGGCCGTATAAGGGATATGCCGCCATCACCGAGGTCTACCAGGGAGATACCGCGTTCTATCAGGGGTTGCAGATCGACGTGAACCACCGCTTCAGCCATGGCCTCGGCTTCGGTGTTGCTTACACCTTTGCCCATTCGCGAGATTGCGGTTCCTTCCAGAAGAACTTTCTCCCCAATGCCGACGACACCAAAGGCCTCTGCGGAACGGCTGATTATGACGTCCGCCAGGTACTCGTCCTCAACTCCGTCTATCGCATCCCCTTCCGCAGCCACAGCCGTATCGCGAATGAAGCCCTGGGTGGTTGGCAGCTCTCGCAGGCCTACCAGTTCCAGACGGGTACTCCTCTCGAAGTCTTAACGACACAGGATATCGCCGGTGTTGGTGCGGGCTTCCAGGGACAGTTCCTTCAGATTACCCCTGGTGCAAACCTTCGTGGCAATGGTAAGTTCTCGAACGGCACCGACTCCAACTTCTGGTTCAACACCACGAACAGCGATGGCAGCAAGATCTTTACAACGCCAACGCTGGGTACCTTTACCACCCAGCACAATCGCAACATTCTCTATGGCCCTGGGCAGGATAGCTTCAATGCCAGCTTGCAGAAGCGCTTCATGACCTACAAGGAGCAGTTCCTGTCCTTCCGGTTCGATGCCTTCGACTTTCCCAACCATCCCAACCTCTCCGCTCCGGATTCCACCTATACGGATGCGGCTTTCGGCAGAGTCACCAGCAAGACAGGTCAGCGTGCAATGCAGGCCAGCCTTCGCTACTCGTTCTAACGGCTTATCCTTTGCTGGATAGTGTCGGGGCCTGTGTAAACAGGCCCCGATAGTCTTATTAAGTCACCAGGTTGCAAATAGCTATTTCAAGGAACGATTCATGATGCAAGGGAAGATGCAATTCATCCTTCGGCGTTCGATACAGCTCTCGCTCGGCGCTCTGCTGCTCGCTGCGCCCATGACAGGGCAGTCTGTCTCAACGCAAAAGACCGCGACCAAACCAACGCTGGATTACACCCACAACGTCGATCCCTTCATCGGTGTAGATTGGGGTGGCAATACATTTGTTGGTTCCGCCATTCCTTACGGCCTGGTCAAGATCGGCCCTGACATGGAGACCTTCGATGGCCGCCGCTCCGGCTTCGGTTATTCCAGCAATGGCAACATCCTCGGCTTTTCGCATCTGCACCTCAGTGGCGCGCAGGGCAAGTACGGCAATATCCTCGTCGCTCCTGTCACCGGTCCACTTAAGCTGGACGACATCAGAACTCCACGCACCGACGAGGTCAACCAGGTCGGCTACTATGCGGCAAAGCTCACGCGCTATCAGGTCAAGGCTGAACTGACCAGCAGCCGCCGCGTCGGCTTCCATCGCTATGTGTTTCCAGCCTCCAAGCAGTCGCATCTTACGATCAACGTGGCCGCAGCCCTGGGCCTCGGGAATGATTGGCAGGCACAGAAGTTTCTCGGCGCTGAGATTCACCTCACCTCCAACCACGAGGCGCAGGGCGTAGCGCGCTTCATCGGCGGTTGGAATCGTGGCGGAGAGTACAAGGTCTACTACTACATGGTGCTCGACACGCCTGCCGAAGCGACGCAGACCTGGACCGGAAGCACTCTCTCCGACGCGAAAGACGCTACCGTCGGAAACAGCACTCCTATCGGCGCGACGTTCGATTACACGACGAAGGCCAACCAGGTGATCCAAGCCAAGGTAGGAATCTCCTTCATCAGCGCCGAGCAGGCGAAGCAGAACGTACAGCAGGAGATTCCTGCGTGGAACTTCGCTACCGTTCATGCCGCGGCCAAGGCTCTCTGGAATACGGAGCTGGCGAAGTTGAGTCTTACCGGCGAGAACGATTCTCAGCGACACCAGCTCTATTCGGCGATGTATCACATTATGCTGATGCCTACCGATCGCACCGGCGAGAACCCTGGCTGGAAGTCCAATGAACCTTACTACGATGACTTCTACTGCATCTGGGATACGTTCCGCACCTCAAGCCCTCTGCTTACGTTGATCTCGCCCGATCGCCAGCGCGATATTATCCGCTCGCTGATCGACATCTATCGCCATACGGGCTACATGCCCGACGCCCGTAGCGGCAATGACAACGGACGCACCCAAGGCGGCTCCAACGCCAACGTCGTTGTAGCCGATGCTTTCGTAAAAGGCCTCAAAGGTATCGACTTCGAGACAGCCTTCGCCGCCATGGTTCACGATGCAGAGGTGCCTCCCGCCGATCCGCAGAAGCAGGGAAGAGGCGGCCTGAAGGACTACAACCAGAAGGGGTATGTCACGCTGGCCAGTGAGCGTGCGGGTTCGCGCACCGCAGAGTATAGCTACGATGACTTCGCTATCGCGGAAGTAGCCTGCGGCCTCGGCAAGACGAAGGAGGCTGCGCTCTACTCCAGCCGCACGCATAACTTCGCGAACCTGTGGGACAAGGACATGACGGTCGAAGGCTTCAAGGGCTTTATGCGGCCACGCAATCCGGATGGCTCCTGGGCCGCACCGTATGTGGTTGTTCGCGGTACATGGCCGGACTTCTTCTATGAGGGCGATATCTGGACCTACTCCATCTATGCCCCGCAGGATATGCGCCGTCTGATCGAGTTAGCCGGGGGCAATGAGGCATTCGTCCGTCGCCTCGATTGGACGTTCCTGCGCCGTCACTTCGACGTCACCAACGAACCCGGCTTTATGCTTCCCGTGCTCTACAACTATGCCGGTCGTCCCGATAAGACTGCCGACATCGTTCACATGACCCTTGAGAAAGCATTTACGGATACTCGCGCGGGCATTCCCGGCAATGATGATTCAGGTGCGATGTCGAGCTGGCTCATCTTCTCCACGCTGGGCCTCTTTCCTGTTGCCGGTCAGGATGTCTACCTGATCAGCACACCAAGCATTCCCGATGCTTCGCTCTCACTGGGCAACGGCAAGAAATTGCGCATCGTTGCGAAGAACCTCGATGGAGATGGGCTCAATCGTTACGTACAGTCAGCCACACTCAATGGAGTGGACCTGCCGAACGCGTGGTTCCGTCATGCACAGATCAAGGATGGAGCCACTCTGGTTCTCACCATGGGACCGGCTCCCTCCGCCTGGGGTACGGTCACGCCGCCGCCTTCGATGAGCGATGCCGACTTCCATAGCTGTGTCGACTGGAAGCTGCAGAACCACGCCTCCGAATAACTACCAGTGTGGGGAGTCGTTCATTGGTCGAAGATGGAGAACGTTCCGAATGGCGCAAAGCGCAAACCGTGACGCTTTAGCGTCGCGGGACGGAGGGTAAGGGAGGCAATCGCCTTTAGGCCACGGAATCAAGGGCAGGCGAGAATTGGGCTTCAGCCCCGGGCATTTTGTTCGCAGCCGAAAGAAGGCCCGGGCCTAAAGGCCAATTCTTGCGGAGCTCCTATTCCGTAGCCTAAAGGCGATTGCCTCCCTTACCCTCCGTCTCCCTGACGCTGAAGCGTCAGGGAATGCGCTTCGCGCTGTGCTGGACAGGCTATCCTGCTTCGACGAATGAACGACTCACCACGCTATCGAGATGTTGTAGCGGAGCATCTGTGCCTCCGCTACGGCGCTGCTCACTAACACCTTGAGGTACCGCATCTCCGGAATTACCTATGCACAAATTTCTTCGTTCTATACTCGCTATTTTTTTCGCCCTGTCTCTCGGCTCTGCAACGATGCAGCCGCATGCCAATGCACAAACACCGGTTCCGATGCGTATCGCGCTCGTTGGCCTGGTTCATGGCCATACTGCAGGCTTGCTGAAGTTTCTTCCGACTCATCCCGAGGTCACGTTAGTCGGCATTGCCGAGCCTGACGCGACCTTGCGCGAGAAGTACAAAGCTCTCTTCCATCTTCCGGACAATCTCTTCTATACCTCTGAAGCGGAGATGCTCGACCATACTCACCCTGAGGCAATCCTCGTCTACACTTCGCCGCTCGCTCATCGTGCAGCCGTCGAAATGGCTGCTCGCCATCATATTGCTTCCATGGTCGAGAAGCCCTTCAGCACCACGCTTGACGACGCTCTGGCCATGCAACGGGCCTCGCAGGAATACCATGTTCCCGTGCTGGTGAACTACGCCACCACCTGGTTTCCCTCGAACATCGAAGCAGCAAATATTCTTGCCAGCGGAAAGATCGGAGACCTGCGCAAGATCGTCGTTCACGACGGCCACCGCGGGCCCAAGGAGACCGGCGTCTCCCCGGAGTTCTTCCGCTGGCTCACTGATCCCGTTGAAAATGGAGCCGGCGCGCTCTTCGACTTCGGCTGCTATGGAGTCGATCTCTCTACATGGCTGATGCACGGAGAGATGCCACTTACAGTGACGGCCATTACATTGCACATCAAGCCGGAGATCTACCCCAAGGTAGACGACGACAGCACCATCCTGCTGACGTATCCGCACACCCAGGCGATCATTCAAGGCTCCTGGAACTAGCCGTACGATCGCAAGGACATGGAAGTCTACGGGGCGACCGGCTATGTCGACACGCTGAAGCGCGACAAGGTTCGAGTGCGTCTCACGGGTGAAACCGACGAGACACTCAAACCTGCAACGCCTCTCTCCGCACCGCAGAATGATCCTTTGAACTATCTTGCTGCCGTGCTCCACGGTCAGATCCAGGATCAAAACGATCTCTCCGGAACGGATACCAACGTCAAAGTCATGCGGATTCTTGAGGCTGCCCGGGAGTCTGCACGCACCGGACGCACAATTACAATGACTCCATAAACGGCATCCATTGCAGGTCGGAGCTATCGCTCATCTTCAAACCAGAGGAAACTTTTACCGGGAGATCGCGTCTATCGAAGCAGTGATGTGTTCGGCATGTGCCTGCGCAGGGAGGTAACCAGATTGGGAGCTCTTTCTTGCACGATACTGTCTCATTCCTGGCACCGCAGGAAACACACCATGCTGCTGGTTACCGCACTTGTCCTTTCGAGCTCCGCACTTCTGCGCGCCCAGAGTTCCGTGCCTCCGGCACCCACCGATACAACGCAACAGAATCTGCCTGACGTGGCAAGTGGTTCTACGAGTACGGATTCGGGAATGAAGCCAGGAGCCGATCTATCCGGCCAGACTTCACAATCCGGTTCCCATTCAGGGTCTCGATCGGGTGGATCAAACCTCTTTGGTTTGCCGCGATCTTTCACGGAGACGACCTCTTCGGGGATCAAATTCCAGTTGGCTCTGCCCAGGCTGTCTTTCGCTGGAGTGGATCATGGGATGGGAGGCCAGGGATTTGGCTCTCTTCTCGACTCCGGAGGAATGAAGTCTACAGGGGGTAGCGACTTCTCCATGTTTCCCTCAGACGGTAGTTCCATGCGCTCGACTGGAGCAGCCTTTGGTGGAACTTCTGAAAACCCGTTCACCTCGGCATCCAGAAACAATCAAGCCTCAGCGGGAGGTGTAGGGGTGATCGTTCCTCTGAAGACTTCGATATTCGACGTCCATCTCTCCATGAAAGACATGCTGGGAAGCAGCTTTTCCCAAGGTACGGGCGGCTCTGGCGCTGGATCTTTTGGACTGGGTGGCGATAGCGGAGCTGGGAACTTTGGTGGGGCTGGTGGCCTACGCGCTCCTGGAGCAGGCGGAAGAGGATCATCCGGCGCAAAGATGTCGCTCCAACTTAAGTTTTAGAGGGATGCCTTTTCCATAGAAGACAATGGAAGCTTCTTGTAGGATCGCAGCTTTGTCCCCATACCCTCTTCATGGTGGGTTCCTGTGACACTCTCTGATGATCTTTCTAAACTCGGAACCTAACAGGTATCCTTATAAGAGATGGTTCAACGGAGTAAAAGAAAACTTGTCTTTGGCACGGCCCTTGCTGCGATGGTTGCTCTGATCGCCTTCGTTTCATTCCTGCCGGTGGGAGACAAACACGTCTTGCACACCAGGGGAAGATTTCATCCGTTAGGGCACTTGCTGGCTTTCGCGGCAATTGGCTTCGCAGGAGCGATGACACCGAAGACTTTTCGGAATCGGCTTCTGTTTTTTCTTGGGCTGGTGCTTTTCGCCCTGGGGATAGAGCTAGGGGAACATCTGATCTTCCAAATGCCGATGGAGTGGTCTGACGTCCTTCTGGATTGGCTGGGCGTATTCAGCGGGCTATTGCTGGCGTTTTTGTCCAGGCCGCACGCAGACTTCTCTAACCGGTTCGGAGAATGATCCTGGGTGATAGCCGAGATGCTGGTACACGCGTTGTTCTTAATTGGCGGGAGAAGACTATGCTTGCGTCTCACAATGTGAAACAAGTAACACTCGGATAGACTCAACAGAATCTCCTGCAATCCTGAAAATTACCTCAAACTTCTGCAGCCCTCAGCTCGTGGGACGTGCTTTTGCGAACCATGCTTTGAGCCTTCCGTTAGACCGCATGGTGAGACGGATCGGGATGGACCTTGCCTCGCTTCTCAACGCTCCTTGTACATCCTTATAGTGGCGCGCTAACGATTGAAGAAGCTGATTTGCGTGGATTCCGAACTCAAGAAGAGCAGGAGAGGGTGTGTTATCTGTCATGCGGGCATCAGATTGTGCGAAATACGTAGTAGTTGTGTTGTGGGCTGCCGTGATGGTCTCCAATGTCGCAGCTCAAATCTCGAAGCAAAACTCGAAGAATGAGGAACAGCGCGTCGACACGTTGCTCGGTAAGCTCACGCTGGAAGAAAAGCTTCAGGTTTTAGGAGGAGATCGAAGCTTCTACATTCACGCGTTACCGTCCATCGGGATGCCCGCTATCAAGATGAGCGACGGACCCTATGGCGTGCGCACCTTTGGGTCAGCGACAGCCTACGCGGCTGGAGTCTCGCTGGCCGCAGCCTGGGATCCGCAGATGGCTCAAGCTGCCGGCCGCAGCCTGGCGCGAGATGCGAAGGCCAGAGGCGTGGGCATATTACTGGCGCCAGGAGTGAACATCTATCGATCGCCTTTGAATGGCCGGAACTTCGAGTATTTTGGCGAAGATCCTTATCTGACTTCGCGGATTGCTGTGGGCTTCATCCAGGGGCTTCAAAGCGAAGGTGTGGTTGCGACCGTGAAGCATTTTGCAGCGAACAACTCGGAATACGACAGGCACAATTTAAATGCCATCGTAGACGAGCGTACCCTCCGCGAGATCTACCTCCCAGCATTCGAAGCAAGTGTTCGTGAAGCGAAGGTTGGCGCAGTGATGGATAGCTACAACCTACTGAATGGGGAACGATTGACGCAAAGCGATCGAATGAACAATCAACTTCTGAAACAGGATTGGAAGTTCGACGGCATCGTGATGTCCGACTGGGGAGCGACAGCATCCACTTTGCCATCGGCCAAAGGAGGGCTCGATCTGGAGATGCCTAACGGGCACTACATGAATCCGGATAGCCTCAGGGCCGAGCTGGCGAAGGGCACGCTATCGATGGAAACGATCGACGACAAAGTCCGGCGAATACTTCGGATCGCTGTGCGGTTTGGTTTTATGGGTAAGCAACAGTGGGACCCAGGTCTCTCCGAGTTTGATAGCGGTGGCGACGAAGTGTCCTATCAAGCGGCGCTTGCGAGTATTACGTTACTCAAGAACGATGGCGATGTGCTGCCGCTTTCGCCAGCAAACCTCAAGACGGTCGCAGTGATCGGTCCTGACGCCGACCCTCCGGCGATAGGGGGTGGCGGTAGCTCCCTGGTGACACCGCAACAGTACACGTCACTCATGCAGGCTTTGAAGCAAAAGCTGGGTAATAAGGTAAATATTCTCTATTCGCGTGGAGTCATACGCCCTACGGATATGTTTTCGCAGATGCACTTCGACGCTATGACGAAGAACATCTATGAAACGGAGACTTGTACCGGAAAACCCATTCGCTCTGCTCCAGCGACGCGTATAGCGGACTATCGGACCTCCATCTATTCGCTTGCGAATCTCCCCGTAGCCGAGGACCGACGTTGCGAGGAGTGGACCGGAACCTACGAGGCGCCTGTGACCGGCAGTTATACGGTGCTCGCGGCCGCCGTGCTCCGGGATGTTTATGACGTGAACGTCGGCGAAAAAACTGTCCTTCACCAATCGAAGTCGGAAGACTAGAGTCCCAACTCTGCTGAGATATCTCTACACGCCGGAGATCGGGTGAAGATAAGAGTGCGATATCTGCCGGATGCGGAAGCGGATCGGTTGGGAGTGGCCATTGCGCCTACAAGCCATTTGATCGCACCAGAGGTTGACACCATCGCGCGCAATGCGGATGCAGTGATTGTGGCCGCAGGTTTCGGTCCGGAATCTGAGGGAGAGTCGCATGATCGTACGTTCACGCTACCGTATGGGCAGGCCGAGCTGATTCGTCGCATTGCCCGCGATAACCCACACACTATTGTGACGGTCGCGAGCGGCGGTGGCTACGAGACCGAAAGCTGGCTAGACCAGGTGCCGGCTCTTTTACAGGATTGGTACTTCGGCCAGGAGGGCGGACGCGCGCTGGCTGACATTCTTCTAGGCCATAGTCCTGAAGGTAAGCTGCCGATGACCTTTGAGCGCCGTCTCGAGGACAACCCTACGATGAAGAATTATTATCCTGACCCGTCCTTGAAACCAACGCCTAGTGTTCGCTATAGCGAAGGCTTGTTCGTTGGATATCGCTATTACACGAGCCGCCAGAAAGCGACTCTGTTTCCGTTCGGATACGGCCTGTCCTATACCTCCTTTCGACTCGATCATCTCAAGGTCAGTGGTAGCACGGAGGCAAAGAATCCTATGGTGTCGGTTGAATTCGACGTCACTAATATTGGTGATCGTGAAGGCACAGAGATTCCTCAGGTCTACGTAGGAGAAAACTCTCCTCCCGTCTCCCGCCCGCTCCGAGAGTTGAAGGGGTTTTCCAAGGTAAGGCTAAAGCCAGGTGAAACGAAACACGTCTCTCTCTCGCTAAGCGACCGGGCATTTGCCTACTTCGATATCAGTGGGCACACCTGGAAGACGGATCAAGGGAAATACACCATCGAAGTGGGCACTTCTTCTGAACAGATTGTACTCAGAGCGCCAATCACCTTGAACTAAGGAACGCTTCGACTTTGAAGTTTCAATGCACGGACTTAAGAATGCCTGCGCCATACCAATGGCTCACGCCTTAGAATCCGGCCTGGAGCTATACTCCACGCAAACAACAGATTCTAAAGGTTTATGGCGGAGAGACAGGGATTCGAACCCTGGATACCTTGCGGTATACACGCTTTCCAAGCGTGCGCCTTCAGCCACTCGGCCATCTCTCCGCAGTCGCACCTGACTTATTGAATCTACCATACTTGCAGGTCTCACTTTTCCTAGGGAGCCTGGGCTGCGATCTCTTGTTTTACATTCGCGCCTGACTTGAGATCCAGCGGCACGCCGTGGAGCAGGTATCCGCGTAGCGTTGCCGGGTCGTTCCAGTTCACCTGCCAGCCGTGATCGATGGCGATGAGAATGTACTGGCCTGGAATGATCTCCGGGAGTTGGTAGCTGCCATCCGTGTTGGTCTGATCGCGACGAACAGTCGTGATGCTCTCCGGCTCTCCAAAGGTCGCGGGAATAAGCAGGACCTCAGCCCCCACCGACGGCTTGCCCTGATAGCGGGCGAAGCCGGAGACCACGGACCGTCCGCTCGTCACATGCAAGGCGAGGGAAGCGTCTCCATGCACCGTGACGGTACGGCCGGCGACCTCGGCCCCCATTGCAGAGAGGCTTGCGAGGTACGTGTCCGGATTGCCGGCAAGGTGGACGCTATAACGACCGGGCAGAAGATCGACGCCTAGTTCAGAACTCTGTCCACGCGGTTCAGAACTCTGTCCACGCGCCTGGAGATTTCCCCTTCGCCCTGCACGCCCGGGAGACGCAGCGCCGGAGGCGGGGAAGACGTTCTCCGGGTTGTTGACATCGATAAAGGTAATCTGTTCCGCGCCGATCACCGCAGTCCCATCGACCTTGAGAGAGACGTGAACGCCGACCGAGCCTGAACTCAGATCCATTGAACGGGGCGAATTGGCTGTGATCTGGATGAGCGTGCTATGCCCGCCGGAGTCGGGCCAGCTCACCTTGTACAGACCAGGGGCCAGGCCTCCCGTATCGACCTGGCCCTGCGCGGTGGAGAGCGTGGAAGGCACTGATCCCAAAGCACCCCCCGCAGACGTAATCGGGGTAATCTGCGGAAAGCGAAGAGTAGGCTGTCCCTCAGACGAGGACGACGCGGCGGCGGCAAGCGTCGAAAGGTGAAGATGAATTCCCGGAATGGGCAGCAGGTGGAAGTCGGCCTCGCTCGATTCGCCGCCGTGCATTGTGATCGTTGCGGCAGAGGTTGAATCCGTCACGCCCGGAAACCATGTCGGCTGATAGATCACGTCCAGAGACGGGTCAGCGCTTGCGGATTGGTTACTGGAGGGTTGAACCGCCGCAGCATACCAGGGGTTAGCCTGTACTTCGACGCGATAGTCTCCAGGGGATAGGTTGGGCAATTCATAGTGACCGCGATCATCCGTAAGAGCCTGGCCCCGCACCGCGGGTGTTGGCTGCCCGTTGTCGTTGTCACGAGGTGCGACAGACTGAAGGGTGACACGTGCCTGGCGAACAGGCTCATTGGCTTCATCGAGTACGGTGCCGAAGATCGAAGAGTTGGGCGTCAAAGGGAAGAGCACGTCCAATGTAGGATTCTCCGCGGTAAGCACAATCGCGGAGGAGAACCCCTCGTGTTCATCCAGGGCCTGAACGATGTATCCGCGAGCATGGGCGGTCAGCCTCCACGCGCCGGCGGAGGCAACAGGAACATCGAAGCGGCCACTCTCGTCGGTCTCGAAGCTGTCGGACGTTGGCCCCTGAGGAGCATTGGTGAGCGTCGCCGTCATGTGGCAGCGGGGAACGGGAGATTGCGTTACGCTGTTGACCACTGTTCCGGTGATGTGAAAGGTAGGAGCCTTGGATGTCTTGATGGCCTTCAGATCCTGAGACTGCGCCAGGCAGCTCCAGCAGCCTCCGAAGACAAAAGCCGTCAGAGTGAGAAGAAGGGAAGCCGTTGAGAAGAGGAGTCTCATGGGAAGAGGTCCTCGACAGGCACTTCGTCAAGATTAAGATTACTGGCGACACCGGTTCCGACCGTGATGTTCTGCATCCACGAGGTGAAAGGGGCGGCAAGGGTTGGATCGGTAAAGTCGATCTGCCTGGGCTGTTCCAGTGCAAGCGCCCGATAGGAACCCGGCGGAATCCTCGAACTGCTAAAGCTTCCATCATCACGGCTACGCAGGCTGATCATGGAGGTCAGGCCGGGAGTGAGGCTGATCAGGTAGATCGAGCCGGCAGCAGCTTTGCCCCCGAGAGAGGTCGTTCCTTGCACCGATCCGGCCTGGTTGGAGACTATGAGACGGATTGGAACACCGCCCCCTCCGGAAGTGGCAACGAGATTCTCCTGCAGCAGGTCGGAGCTGCCATACGTGGCGGATTTGACGTACCACTGGCCTGCACTCCTTGCGCGGAGACGATAGGTGCCGAAGGGAACTGTGAAAGCAGAAACCCCGTCACGACGGGTCATAAGAGTGGCATTTGCGTTCCCGCTATCGAAATCCTGCTGCTGATTTTCCAGGAAAAGCCCTAGCTGATTCACGTTCGGAGGGGAGCTTGCGGAGTTATCGGAGGTAGATGCCGGATCGATCGTCAGCTCTATAGGGATTGTGGGCGCTGGCTGAAGATTGAGGGCCACTCCCGAAAGTCCCTGGCTCGAGACAGAAACGCTGGTTTCAGCCATCTCTACCACCCCTTGTTCTCCGCTTCGAGCCGTCAGAGTATAGGAGCCGTTGGGAAGATCGATACGCTGCACGCCGCTGCCAGCGTCTTTCCGGGGAGAGACGGAGATACGAGCGCCAATGCTGGACGTCACCATGATCGCGGGATCGGATCGAAGTACGGCCCCCTTGACCGTAACGTCGACGGGGTAAGTTCGGCTTAGCTGGGGATGCAGATCGAAGTGCATCTCCTGACCGCTATGCAGGTGCACCGCTTGCAAGGTATTGCTTGAGGTTTGCTCTGGAACTACGAGAGGCAAAATAGCTTCTTCGCGATCTGCATTCGGGGCAAGATAGCGTGTGACGAGCCGGTATTCGCCGGCTGAAAGCGGAAGCCGGGCATCGCCATGGGTGTCCGTCAAACCTCCTCCCACGGTGGCCCAACGGCGCGAACCATCGAAGAGGTAACGCTGGGAGGTCACAAAGATACCCTGCAAGGGATCGCCATCCGGCTCGGAGACATGCACGGTAATGATGGCCTCCGGGTAGAGACGGAGTGTGAGCTGCCCGGAGAGCTTGCTCAGAATGACATTGGCAGGGCTGAACGAATCGGGGTTCATGGCGAAGCCTGGTTTCGTCACAAGAAGCACGCCATCCTGCGTCACCTGCTCAAACTGAAATCGGCCTTCGTAGTTGGTCAGCATGGAACGATCGGCGAGCCGCACGAGGGCGCGCGAGACAGGCTGCCCACTCACCGCGTTGATGACCTGACCGGAGACCGTCGTGGGACCAGCAGGCGCCTGACTGGATTGCGCCAGGGCTGGAACGCCCGATCCTAAAAAACAGACCAGGGATACCCACAGCCAGAGTGCAACGCGAAAGGCAGAAGCTTGCGGCCGGACAGAGAACAAGGACAAACCTCGCAGGGGCTGATACAACTTGAGACGAATGAAACAGGGTAATGGAGTCAATCGGATATCAGATTCGCTACGTTTGCTTTCTTCGCCTGGCATTTTGAGTCTCATAAGCGATTGGCTTCGCTCTTCCGGACGGCACTGGCGTTTGTAGAATGGGGCTGGACAAACTCCTTCATTCCAACAGGAAGTTATGTATTCAAGGCACTCTCTCTCCCTGTGGTTCGCTCAGCGGCCACGGCGTAATTTTCTGATCCTTTCGGCGCTGCTGGTATTGGCGCTCTACTGGCATGCGTTCAGTGCGCCGTTTGTCTATGACGACCTCGATCAGATCGTGAACAATCCGAATCTTCAACCCTGGAGCAGTTTTGTTCACCGCTTTTTCTTCCGTCCGGTGTCGTTGAACACCTCGTACCTGGGATATGGAGGATCCACCTACAGACCCTTATTCTGGCTCTCCTTATTTCTGGATCGTGCTGTTTGGGGCCTTAGCGCTCCTGCATTCCATGCAACGAATATACTGCTTCACTTCTTGAACGGGAATCTTGTTTTCGCGTTGTTTCGCAGGCTGAAGCTACCCGTTTCGACGGCTGCCGCTGTCGCCTTGTTGTGGCTTTCGTTGCCGATCAATACAGAGGTAGTCGCATGGGTGAGTGGACGGTCCTACGTGCTTTGCACATTTTTCATCCTGCTTTGTCTGCTTTCAGCGATCACTCATCTGGAACGGGCTCAACCCCGATGGGCAATTGTATGCTCGCTCACTGCTGCCTGCGCCGTACTTTCCCATGAGTTGGGAATCGTCATCCTTCCCATCTTGTTGGTGCTGGTCTTCGTCACACGCCTGAAATGGTCGAAAGGACTGTTTCTAACGATTGGCGCTGTCACCGCGGCCGTGATGGCCGTCGAAGCTATCCGCATTGGAGTCGGCGTAAAGTCTTTCTCGGCATTCGCCTCGATCAAGTGGATAGGCCTGGCCTCGTGGGAGTATGTTTCCCTCACCGTCCTCCCCGTGCACATGAGTGTGGAACGTTCCACCACCCTCTCGTTAAGCCAGCCTCATCTCTGGTCTTATGTGGGACTCCTTGGGTTTGGACTCGTCCTGGGCTATGCGCTTTTTCGACGGAGGGATCAGCCTGTTCTGCTCGACGGTTTGGGCTGGTTCGCCATCGGGGTTGCCCCCTTTTGCATACTGCTCAACTATCAGGGCCTCGCGGAGCGCTTTGCCTACTTTGCCGCTATCGGCATGGTCGCCGCCATTGTTGCTGTCTGCATGGATGTAAGTCAGCCGCAGGTGAGAAGGGCTTTGGCCGTTTGTCTGGCGCTCTGGTCTCTTTGGAATCTTTGCCGAACTTCGATACGCGTGGCCGATTGGTCCGACGAGGTGCGCCTGTATCGCAGCTCGCTTGCTGCGACTCCGCAGAGTCCATCGGTTCATTTCAACCTTGCCTACTCACTGAGGGAGAGAGGGCAGCTGCAGGAGGCTATCGCGGAGTATCAACGTACCGTTGATATCGACAAAAGATTTCCGAAGGGATATGCCGGCTTGGGCGATGCGTATCTGCGGATGAATTCTTATGCCCAGGCACAAGCCGCCTATCAGAAGGCGCTCGCACAAGACCCGAACGACGCAGCCGTTTTGCTGAACGTTGGAGCAGCCTATCAGGGGGCCGGGGCACTGCCTGAGGCGGATGCAACGTGGCAGCGGGTCCTCCAGATCGATCCCAAAAGCAGTGCCGCACACGTGAATCTTGGTGTGCTGTACGTCGCAGAGAACAGACAGAGTGATGCCATGCACCAGTTCGCGATAGCGATCGACATGAAGAGCAACGACATCGTTCCTTACTATGACCTGGGAGCGCTCTTTCAACAGGCTGGGCGAGGAGACCTGGCAATGCCTCTTTACACAAAAGTCCTGGAGTTGAAACCCGGGGATGAGGATACGCTCAGAAATATCCGCTTATTGCAGCAAGGCCACTAAACGCGGATGCGGTCTGATAAAAATTATTGACGCGCCGACGCTTCGCCTTTAGCATCGCCCCTAGCTATTCTCGCAGTTTCGCCCAAGCTTCCAACCGCTGAGTTTTTCAAGGAGCTTTATGTCTTTTATATACGCACGCCTTCCGCATTCCCTCAAAACACTATTCCCAAAAGTCATAGCGCCTCTACTGCTCGCAGGCATTTCTGTTGCCGGGAGCGGTTGGATGGGCGGACTCGCCCATGCTCAAACAAGTGCCACTCCGAATAACTGGACATGGCCGGCAATTCCTGGTTGTCTTGCAGATCCGGAGATCCAGACGCAGGGAACGACTGACTACAATTCACCCATCTGTTCTGTATATGATCGACTGCTGGCAAGCGGTGAGATCGATCTGGAACTCAGGTCCGCGCGCCGGGTCAATGCAGAGATGGATGGTGTTCTCTATCCCGCGTTCGTGCCTGGCACTGAGGTGGTCACGTTCATCACTACCGATAAATTCATCGGTTCATTCACCGGCACCAGTGGATTGGTACGCGTCTCCGGAAGATCCATTTCCGCGCGCAGTGGTAGTTGGTGGACGACGCTCGACAATGTCAGCCAGGGCGGGCAGCTGCTCGACGCAGAAGCTATCCAAAGAAAATTGGCATTGCCGAGTTCGCCAGCATGCATTGCTTACGCTGACTCGGTAAGGCCCGGAGTGCGCGCCTATATGGGCGTTGTCGCCCCTGCTTTTGGCCAGAACGGCGGAGGCGCAGAGTTTTGGTTTCCTCCCAGCGCAGTCATCGCAACGAAGACCGCCCAGATACCCGGTGGTACCGCTTGCGATAGCAACTAAACAGGGCGCCGCGGCTTGGGAAGAATGAAACATCGGGCAAGCACAGAATATTGGCCTCTTCTAATCACCCTTTAGAAGAGGCCAATATTCTGTGCTGTCCTGGATGTTGTTGTGCCCAACCCTGCGATCATAGTGAATATCCGTCGCACGGTCTTCCTTAGCGTCCGCTCCAATTATTCCTTTCCTTCTTTAAATGTTCATAACAATGAGAAAGAACATAGCTACGATACATCTTGAAAGAGAGTATCCAATATGCACTTAAAATTTCCGTTCTCGATTTCAGCCACTCATTCGGTCTTGTTTTGCCTGCTCGCCAGCTCTGGGTTGGCTTACGCCCAAACACAGTCCTCTCCGAAAAGCAGCTCCGATTTTAACGTCGCCCCGGCAAAAGATGCTGCTACAGGAGTTGCGCCGGCAGGGAAGAACATGGCTCCAGGCCACCCTCCGGCGTCACAATCAAGCAGTCCGGATCGCACCGTTGGTCCCCAGCAGGATGGTTCTATTGTTGTCTCGGACAACCAGACACTGACCCCGGCCGGAAGAATTATTGAACTCGGATCGCCTGTACGTGCCAAAGCCATCGTACTCAATCCGAACGGCGCGACGCATAGCGGCGCCGTGCTGCTGATGGGGTCGCCGGAACCGGTCATCGTATTCGATACCGTGACCGGAAAAGTGCTTCAGCGCTTCATTCCTACGGGCGCTACGGGAGATGCTTCCAAAGGGTTGCAGACTGGCTCCTTCACCGGAATCACGTATTCCTCCGATGGCAAGAAGCTGTTATTCAGTCAGGACAACAATTACGTCGTCGTTGCGAATGTAGATCGAGAGACCGGAACGTTGACTCACCAGCAGAGGGTCAATCTGCCTGAGCCACCTGCGGATGGACGGCCTTATCACAACGCGAAGTCGATTAATCCGGGAGGCATTGCATTCTCCGGAGACAACAAACAGGCGTATGTCGCGCTCAACGTGGCGAATACGCTCGGCGTGATCGATCTTACAGCGTCTCCGGCTAAGCTCATCGCTCAGATACCTGTCGGCAATGTGCCGAACAGCGTCATTGTCCGGGGCAAGTATGCCTATGTCACCAATGAAGGTGGGCGGCCGGCTACCAGTGAGGACTTCACAAACTATTCCGACGGAACACCCATCGTCGTAGACCGTAAGGATGCATTTACCCTCACCGGGACAGTGTCTGTTGTAGACCTCACCGAAGGTAAAGAGGTCAAGACAATTCAAGTCGGTCTACACCCCGTTGGCATGGCAATCTCCGGTTCCAATCTCTATGTAGCCAACGCCTATAGCGACAGTTTGTCTGTCATCGATCTCCACACCGATGCGGTGATCCGCACCATCAATCTCAGCGTTCCGATCGCTCGCGGAGTCTTTGGCTCCGGTCCGAACGGCGTTGCCGTGACGGAAGACGGGAAAGCCTACGTAACGCTGGGACAAGCCAATTCCGTAGCCGTCGTCAACCTCCAGGGCCGGGATGCCAATCCAGTGATTGGCTATATCCCGACTGCCTATTTCCCAACTTCGATCACCTACGACAAGGCGCAGAAACAACTTGTGATTGCCGATGACAAAGGTCTGGGATCGCGGGGCAATACAAGTACCAAGGATGGAGTGATCGGCTACAACACGCACGCCGATACCGGAGTCGTGAATCTGATTCCGGAGCCGAACGCGAGCGAATTAGCGAGGTTCAGCAAGCAGGTGTTTGTGAACAATCACTGGGACCTGACCACGAACATCGAGGTTGGACAGCAGTACATCGACCAGCATGCTACCCCTGTAGCGGTTCCTAAGCATATCGGCGAGCCTTCGCTCATCAAACATGTCTTTCTCATCATCAAAGAGAACCGCACCTATGACCAGATGCTGGGGAACGTTGCCTGGGGTAATGGCGCTCCGGCTCTGGCCATCTTCGGGTCTGACACTCCGAATCAACATGCCCTCGTAAAGCGCTTCCCATTGCTCGACAATGTGTACGCACCAAGCCGTCAGTCCGCGGATGGTCACCCCTGGATCGGAATGTCCGGGTCGTTCTACTCCAACGATATCCTGTCGCCGGATTGGATCCGATCCTATCCCGGAGGCAGCTCGGAAGATGCCTTGACCTATACGCCCCAGGGCTTTCTATGGACATCGGCTGAGGCCAGGGGGCTTTCTGTGAAGCTGTACGGGGAGTGGAGCGGCGGCGCAACCGTTGCGAAAAAAGCAGACGGGAGTGCCTACACCTGGAGCGATTTCTACAACACATCCCTGTGCAAGGAAGGCAAGGCTCCTGCCTCCAGTTGCGTCGTTCCAGACGACGCCATTAAGGTGTCGTCCGATATTCCATCGGCGGCGAAGATTATGGACCCGCATTATCCGCCCTTCAATCTGGTGATTCCGGATCAATACCGCATGGATTACTGGATTCCCGAATTCAAACGTCTGGATGCAGCGAATCAGGTTCCCAACTTCACGATTCTCTGGCTCCCGAATGACCATACTGCCGGTACCACGAAGGGCCAGCCCTATCCCGCCAACTACCAGGCAGACAATGATCTCGCGCTGGGCCTCATGGTGGAGGCCATCAGCCACAGCAAAGTTTGGGCGGACTCAGCGATCTTTGTGGAGGAAGACGATTCTCAAGCAGGGACCGACCATGTCGACGGTCACCGGCAGCCGGTCTACGTCATCAGCCCCTATACAGTGGCGCCTCAGACTCCTGGTCAGGGCAAAGCCATCCATACTACGTACACAGCGGAAAACATCAACCGTACCATCGAGAACATTCTGGGAATGCAACCTCTGACACAGTTCGACCTGGTGGCTTCACCGATGTTCGATGCGTTCCAAAACACGCCGGACCTCACACCCTACGATCATATGGCTGCTGTTATTCCGCTGAATGAAGGTCCAGGCCTGCCGTTGGGGAAAACCGTAGCCGACTACACTCCACTACAGAAAGCATGGCTCAAGGCCACAGCCGAAGTGATGAAAGGGAAGTACGATAAAGCCGATGCGGTGGACCCGAATTTTCTCAATCACGTGACCTGGTATTCAGCAACGGATTGGAAGCGGCCGTATCCGGGAGAAACCAAGCTGCTCATGCCTGGGCCATTTGTTAAGGCCGCCAAGAAGTACACCGACGATGATGACGACTAACTCGATACAACAGGGCGAGCCACAGTGCGCGATTTTCTCGGACGCACTGTGGCTGACTCCTACGATCTATGCGTTTACGAGGATTGGGCTTGTTCTTGTCAGCACGGCCTCTTCTTCAGCTATGGCGCGAGAATGGCTTCGGTAGGTATCCGTTTCCAGGATGGCATCGATCGCTTCGGCTATTACTGCGGGCGTTGGCCGGTCTGTCAGCAAATTGCTTCTGGAACGTAATCGAACTGTGCAACCAGTTTGTTGAGGCACTGAGCGGAAGGGCCTGGCTTCAGCCTTCGGCAGAGTGGAAGGAGGCTTTGTCCGGACTTTTCCGGCCCGGTTGAAACCGGGCCCTTCCTGGTCTTGCCTCGGCATGCGATTTGCACGGCTCAATTTTCAACCCCAAAACAGCAATTTGATGACACGCCCTAGAATGGGGCATAAGACACCAAACGGCTAAGAGCCAAAGAAGTGTTTAGAGAGGGTCCGCTCATTCATGAAGGAAATCCAACTGCGATTCCAGCTTCTATCGATTGTGTTTGCCTCAAGTCTGCTTACGGCTAACGCACAGCACACGCCAATCCAGATTCACGCAGACCTCACAGATGCGCCGCGCAAAATCTATCACGCCGATGTCGACCTTCCTGTACATCGCGGCCCTCTTGAGCTGATCACGCCGGAGTGGATTCCCGGTGCGCACGGTCCCGATGGCCCGATTGGCAACATCACGGGGATTCGCTTTGAAGCGGATGGCAAGACGATTCCCTGGCACCGCGATCCGGTGGACACCTACGAATATCACCTTGAGATCCCCGCGGGTGTTTCTCTGTTGCATGCGCATCTGGATTGCATCTTTAGCCGCGCGACCCGCACGGCGGCAACGCTGGAGTGGGAAGACCTGATGCTTTATCCGGCGCACATGCCGGTGCATGAGATTGCGATCCAGCCTACGGTCACCGTCCCTGCGCATTGGGGCATCGGTACCTCATTGAAGCCGCTGACTCCCTATGACCCGCAGCATCCGGAAGGCGGCACGGTAAAGTATGCAGCGACGACCGTTGAGATGCTTGAGGATTCGCCCGTCATGACGGGACTCTACTTTCACGAGTATGCTCTCGCTCCCGGCGTGTCGCCACAACACTATATGGATGTGATCGGACCAACGGCTGCTTCGATAGAGGCTCGCCCTGAGACGGTTGAGCAGATGTCGCGTCTGGTGCATGAGGCCTTTGCGATGTATGGGCCACCCCATTACACCAGTTATCACTTTCTCATCCTGCTGCAGGGGGACGGTGGCGGTGGTGGTCTGGAACACCATGAGTCATCCGACAATACGATCCAGAAGGATTTCTTTACTGGCTATAAACCGTCGGTCGGTATGGCCGGATTGCTCCCGCATGAGTTCACGCACTCCTGGAACGGCAAGTATCGCCGTCCCGATGGTCTTTCGACGCCGGATTACGCGACGCCTATGCAGGACAACCTGCTTTGGGTGTATGAGGGCCTGACCAACTATCTGGGCGACGTGATGGGCGAGCGCATTGGCATGGTGACCGCCGAGCAGTACCGGCAGGACCTCGCCCTAACCGCGGCAGAGCAGGATGCGACAAGTGGCCGCGCATGGCGCAGCATCGAAGACACTACCTTCGATTCAGCCATGCCTCGCAACGGTGGCGGCAGGGGCGGTGCCTGGAGTAGCTGGAAGCGCGGAACAGATTACTATCCCGAGGGTTCGCTCTTCTGGCTGGATGTGGACACGACCATTCGCAGGCTCACACAGGACAAAAAATCTCTGCGCGACTTCCTGCAGATCTTTTTGCAGAAAGGTGGAAGCGGCGTTGCTCGCGTAGTGCCTTACAGCCTCAGCGAGGTAGAAGCGGATCTTAATCAGGTAGTCGCCTATGACTGGGCTGGCTTCATCAAGACGCGTCTGTACGACGTACAACCAAATGTGAACACCGAAGGTATCGAGCAGGGTGGGTATCGGCTGGAGTACACCTCGGAGCTCACGCCCGAGATGGAACGGTCACTGAAGGGAAACCCGTCACTCGCGACATGGTTCTCGATCGGCTTGAGTGAGGATAGGGAAGGGACGATCCGCGATGTGCGCGTCGGAAGTGTCGCGGATAAGGCGGGTTTCGCGCCCGGGCAAAAGCTCACGGCGGTCAACGGACGAGTCTTCACGATTGAGGCCTTGACCGATGCCCTGAAGGCCGCCAAGGGCGCAAACACGCCGATACAGTTGATGGTGCAGGATGAGGACACGATCGCTCCGATGAGCCTCCTCTATAACGAGGGCCCGCGCTATCCTCGTCTTTCTCGCGCCGACAATACGCCGGACATGCTGACGGAGATTTTGGCTCCGATGACATCGGCGGCAACTGATTCAAACCACTGAGACCGTACTCTTTCGTATTGTCTTTCTCTGTATCCATGAGGGAGTCGGGTAAGGGAACAGCATTCCTGCTGCTCCCTTACCCGAAAACCGGATTTGATGGTTTCCTCATCCGGCTCAGCCGTGTGTAAGCAGGGCCAGTGGAACAATACCTTTCTTGCCGATAAGCAACGCAGGTGGGCCTCTAGAGTGAGAGCAGTTCTATAAACAAATGAACCGCTATAGAGGCAAACCCCAGCCTTCATAAATTTATTGACAGGCTGATGTTCGACTGTTACCGTTTCGGACATTACTTATGAATGAATAAAAAGTATGCAGGATAGCCACCTCAAGAACCCGCTATCGTTCCTGCATCGAGATCATTGAAATATAGAGGTTGTAGGCAATTCACGGATCAACGGCAGGGAAGCAGAGCCTACGCTGCTTCCGGAAACCGCGTTTCAGCCAGTTTTCAGCGCCGCTTTTTGAAGCTGTCATCGCAACAGATAGAAGAAATTCAGCTTAGTTAGGAGATAGCATGAAAAGAGTTTCTATTTTCAACGTGAGCGTTTGGGGTCTTTCTTTCCTCTTATCAGGTGTGCGCTGTGCTTCTGCACAAAGCGTGCCCGCATGCGCCTCTCCCTGGACTGCAGGTATGAGCGTGACCGTTGGCGAGGTGGTTTCATACAATGGTGAAAACTATCGAGCGCTACAGGCCGAGACATTTGCTGTTTCAAACTGGCAGCCTCCGAATGTACCAGCACTTTGGACGTTGGTAGGTGCGTGCGGATCTAGTACGACGACACCACCACCGCCACCGCCGCCGCCCTCCAACCCTCCGCCTACCAACCCGCCTCCGACATCAGGAAGTGGCAACGGGCGCGTTCTTATTGGCTATTGGCATGACTTCAGCAATGGTTCGGTCAACCTGCCTTTAGCCCAGGTCTCTTCCAATTTCGATGTGATTGATGTTGCTTTTGCCGGCACGACCACCGACACGAGTACCATTTCGTTCGATGTGGACACTGTCGATATTGAAAGCGAGGCGCAGTTTATTGAGGACGTTGCCACGCTGCAAGGTCGCGGTAAAAAGGTCATACTCTCCATTGGCGGCGCGAACGGCAATGTTGCCTTGAACACGGCTCAAGACGTGACCAACTTTGTGAACTCTGTTTCCGGGCTGATACAGAAATTCGGGTTCAACGGAGTGGATATCGACATTGAGAACAATTCATTTGCCTTGATCTCCGGGGATAACGACTTTACCAACCCGAAGACACCGACCACCGTGAATATGATCAATGCGTTACACCAACTGGCGAGTAAATTCCCCGGATTTATGCTGTCGTTTGCCCCTCAGATTGCGGACATACAGGAGGCGAATGTCGCCTACGTCTCCACCTTTGGCGATCAATTGCCTCTGGTGTGGGGGTGCAGAGATATTATGTCGTTCCTTCAGGTCCAGGATTACAACACCGGCGGAACGAACGCTCTGGATGGCAAGAACTACACGGAAGGCACAGCTGATTTCCAGGTTGCGATGACCGAGCTGCTGCTGCATGGCTTCACCCTGGCCAACGGACAAAACTTTCCAGGCTTTCCCCCGGGACAGATAGCTTTCGGTGTACCCGCCAGCACGAGCGCCGGGGGAGGATTCACAGCACCAAGTGCCGTAGAGCAGGCATTGAATTACCTCATTACCGGTGTGCCTTTTGGTGGCCAATATGTGCTGCAGAATCCGGCAGGGTATCCGGGGTTACGTGGCCTGATGACCTTCTCGATTAATTGGGACGATGTCAATGGATTCGCATTGTCGAATACGATTGCGCCATACTTACACGGCCTGCCGGCGATCGCTGCTCCGCAATAGGATCTATCATCGACGCATAGAGGAAAGATCTATGCCGATTACTAATTACAGCGTTCTGCAGGGCCTGCCAACAGCAGGCAAAGTTGTCACCGGTACGAGCACCCACTACCAGATCACCATGCAGGCCACCGGCGGCCCCTTTACCGTCGCTGTCAATATCGAGTCTACCGATGGCTCCGAGGTACTCTATGCCATCGTCGAGGGCTTCCAACCGCCCGATCCAGCAGGACTCCTTGCCCTCAAATCCGGCATGCACTCTCTGCCTAGTACCTCTGGCGGCCTCGCACTGGATTTCGTACGTGAGGAGGTGAGCGGCAAACCGATGATCACCCTCGCTCAGATGACCCTTCTGCCTGAGAGCGAAAGGATTGGCGATCACGCCACTCCACTCGAGAACGCCGTCGATACCTTGCTCAACCAAGCCGTCGCCGAAAAGGGAATGATCTTTGCCTTTGGCAGCGCCTACGCCGATAGCGGCAAGGTGGACGGTATCCACGACATCCACATGAACCAGGGCAACCCCATCAGCACCTTTGGCAAGGACAATGGCATCTGGCAGGATGGCGCTATTTTCACCTATCTACCGTCTACTGCAACCTGGACCGCCATCTTCATCGCCTTCCAGACCGAGTCATGGAACACCGACAGCTCTGGCAATCCGCTCAGCAATGGCTAAAGCTGCCGAAGCAAGGTCCGGGCCCGAATGCGATCATTCGTTTGATCATCCTCTGCGGGTTATCCAAGCTATATCAGACACCCGCAACCCCTCTTAGGCGCCGAACCAAGTTGGGGTAGAACGCTAAATGGGTCAATGCACATACATTCTTTATATGTTTCAGCGTCTACTGGGGCCAGAAGTGCGGATCTGATCCGACTCTGGAGGAAATAGCAATGAAATCGATTACTCGTTTTATCACAGCAGTGGTGGCAGTTATGTTGATGGTCACCGTACTGTGTCCCGCGCAGGACGCCAAGGCGAAGAATCTGGGCACGGCGTCGGCGTTCAATGGCAAGAAGCTCGAGATGAAGGACAACGGAGTGGCCGCGTACCTCCTGTCTTTCACGGCGGGGAAAGAGTTCGAGGCCACCACGGACGGCCTGAAGAATACCGATGTGCACCTTTTCGTCTACGACTCCACAGGCGCGGAAGTCGCTAAGGATGTCTCATCCGGACCGAAGTGTTCGGTTAAGTTCACGCCGGAGAAGGACGGGCAGTACAAGTTTGTCATCAAGAACGCCGGGGGAATCAACACGGTGACCTTCAATGTAAGGGTCGCTAAATGATGACTCGCCACTTGTCGAAAAGACACTAGGATTCGCGTCCGATGGCTTTCGAACGAAAGGTTCAGCAATCATCCCAACATCAGGTTGTCATGCTGCAAAGCAGAGACGGCCTGGTGGAGGGATGCTTGAACAATAAAGCAAAGTACATCTATGTCCGATAACGGATATTCTGTATAGTGACAATGTAGCTGCAAAGCAATAACGTCGTAGCTCTGCAAAGCCAACGTGTCGTTGCCCCATCCTTAGAACAGGATTCGGAGGCGACAGATTGGGCTGAGATTCATTGCTTGTCTGCTGTGCCCTTTCTGCTTGCCCGCCACACTTGTCAATCCTTCTCATCTACGCAGCCCTGTCCATTCGACGAATGCGGATGGCCGTCGTCTCTCCTGTGGTTTGCCTCTACAGAAGTCTCCCCAAACGGTTCGCGGGCGACGGCTGCTTTCGCTTCAACGTGGTCCATGATGCCACCCGGCTAGCGAAATAAGGATTCGCGGGCGAGATCCACCAGCAGGCCCAGCTCCTATTCCCTTACCCCTACCTCTACCTCTACCTCTACCTCTACCTCTACCTCTACCCCCATTTGACTGTGAGGACTGACAAGACCATACAGCGTGGGCCGCTCCAGGAGATGCCAGGAAAGCGCCGCGTAGATAAAGGAAACGGCGAAGGCTATCGCTCTTGCAAGGAGGATATGATGCAAATGATTCCGGACAACAGAAATCACTGTGAAGTGGACCAGGTAAAAGCTGTAACTTATTCTTCCGAGGTACACCAGCGGTGTTAGCTTTAGCATTCCGACACCACGGCCACCCAGCGCCCATAACACAGCTCCCGCACAGCCGAGAAGACTGAGCTCGTACAGCCAGACGCTGGCTGAGACATTATTTGCACCGGCTTGAAACCACGGATACCGAGAAAACAGGAGCAGGAAGCATACCGAAATGCCGGTCAGTAGAAGACCATAAGCGCTGAGCTGTTCGAGAACCGTTCGATAATGACGCCAGGCGAGCGCGATTAGCGCTCCGATCGCCAGCAGGTCCATTCGGAAGGGAGTCGAGGTATGGATCGGCCAATGCCCTGGGAAAAAAGCAGTCGCGCCCCAGCGTAACAGGGGAGCTACGAGCACCAAGGTTCCCGCTAACCAAGCGAGAGCCGTCTCGCTAAGCCAGTAGACCGCAAAGGGCCACAGAATATAAAACTGCTCCTCCACTGCCAGCGACCACAGAACGGCGAGGGAATAGTGGTAAGACAGCTCCCCGAACGATGCAGTGTTCATCAGAAATACAAACAGATACCAATGATGCATCCAGCCGATACCAAACAAAATCGATGTGAGGCCAAGGAAGAGAAGGTAGGGAGGAAGAATTCTTTGTATGCGGCGCTGATAAAACAAGGCCAGATAGCTGCTCCAAGTCTTATGTCTGCGCTGTTCCAGCAAAATTCCTGTGACAAGAAAGCCAGATAAAACGAAGAATAAGTCCACTCCAGTCCAGAGCAGATGGAAGCCAAAGGAGTGACTACCAAAAACCATCAATACGGCAATGGCGCGGAGCCCGTCGAGCTGCACGATGCGTTTCGCATCTGTCATCTTTTGATTACGGCGCTTCGCGTGTTGGCAGGCATGCGATGTTTGGGCAGGATCCGCCAATATATTGGCGTTCGATCAAAGCTGTTTTTTTTTCGCCTGATGCAAAGTTCCAGGCGATGTATTTTCCCGCCTCTCCACTACCTAGGACGATCGCGTCATATGATGACGCTGATGTTAGGGCAAGACCATATTGACTCGACTCGCGCATGGGCACAACCCTGTCTAAATTCTTAGAAGCCATTGATATTCTCCGAAGTGATTACAGACAAGATTCTTGATAGTCCAATGGATGGCTTCTTTTTCGGCTATCCCAGTATCCGCTTATAACCGCCTTCTCCGCACGAAGGCTGAACTATAACGTTCCGAGTCTACGGACATTTGACTTGAACGTCTTTCGGTAATGAATCAGGCTTTCCGAAAATGCACGCCTATCCTGCCTTCTGGACGAATAATATCGGTGCCGCCGAATCTGTCGTTGGCTCCTGGATGAAGGCGTTCCTCTGCAGACGTAGTCGCCTGATCGACGAGGCACGCAAGTTCCATCTATAAGCGATGAGGGGTATCGGGCTGTGCCCACCCGGCACGAGATCGAACCAAATCTTCACTATTATTAAGAATTAACAACTTGTGTAGGCGTGAATTTAGGTGTATTTCTGTTAACAGATCGCCTTTCGTCCTAGAGAGTTGCTGCAATAAGTTTTCATGAGCAATCACGGGCGCTGGGTAAGCGGAACGTTGAATATGAGGCAGTGGCAAGCAGGGGGAGGGACGCTGAAAAATGGTGAAATCTCGCATCTGTTTTCGTCGGCAGCTACGGTTTAGCGATTGTCGCAGGGACACGAATTACCTATAGATCTGGTCGCCTATGAGGTCCATTAATTGGGGGACGAGGAGACGGTAAGCGATCACAATTCCAATGTCCTATGTCAATCGAGCTTCGGCTGCTTCGAATCAAGCTACACCCGTTCCTTTCTGTTGTTAGCCGCTCTATTGCGAGGGATTTGTGCAGCAGCCTTTACTCACGCAACTTGATCAGTCAAAAGAGCGAATGAGCGGTGGCGAGCCTCACCTGACTAGGCCGCCGCTCATTCGCTCTGAGGTGGGATGGTTCACGCCTCCATTACTTGAATCTGAATCGTCCGGAATGGCGTCTCAAGTAATACTTTCTCGGTGGGTTCTCCCGGAACTAGCTTCTCCGATAGAATTCTCTTCCAGTGGCGCAGACGGTGCCCACATGCTTTTGTGTTCTCGCAAGCCGGCGAGAGGCGAATGGCAATTCGGTGGTAAGCCGTTTTATAGTGGCTCTGCTTCTGCTGACTCGCTCTGGATCAAAGAGCCATTTCAGGAAGCTAGAGCAATATATTATGAGGGTTTCACCTCCTTCCGCGTGTATCTGCCTCAAGCTCTATTGGCTGAGTGCTATGAGGCGGCATACGGCCGTCCTCCCAATGCAGAACTAGTCTTGTCGAAGACAAAACGTGTAGACTGCCCCACTCTCAAACACCTCGTCCGAATGTTGGTTGACGTCGATGACAATGGTGGTCCAGCTGGACCACTATTCATTGATGGCATAAGTTTGGCCATTGCATCTCGCTTGTTAGCACTCGACTCGAAAAGAGCGCAACTCAATTGTTCCGGAAAAGAGCCCTCGGCATTGTTGAGGTGGCGGCTAAATCGGTCGATCGAATACATCGAGGCCAACCTCTTGAAGCCGATATATCTGGTCGAACTCAGTAATGCCGTTGGACTTTCACGAATGCACTTTGCCGCTCAATTCCGCGCAGCCACCGGCTATACGCCAAATCGGTACATCCTTGGGCGAAAGATTGCTCACGCACAGACTCTACTCCGAAATCCTTCGATGTCAGTTGTTAACGTCGCGCTCGCGCTTGGATTCAGCACGCAGGCCCATTTCACATTTGTGTTCAAGAGTATTGTTGGATATCCTCCCGCTTACTGGCGGAAGCATTTTTCATAACCATGATCCTATGGCGTTCCAAATAGAAGCGAAGTTAAGCCGTAAGAGAATTTGTGATCCCAATATTCTTGCGATCAAACGGCGATATAGCATTTCAGTCAAGAGGGCCTACAACGGGGGGTTCCGCTTTGATAGTGGCTGAGAAACGCAAAAAAGATTTTGATTCGACCCCAAGGGCTCGTCTCAAAGTGAAACTTTCGTTGATAGTCACATAGATCTGAAAGAAGAGTTGAGATTGATTTTCAACGATTTGCAAAAAACAGTGGTGGAAATGACGGTCTGATGACAGTTCAGCTTTGCAGCGCCAGTGTAGACGCAAAGTTGAAGTGTCCGGTTTCTGCAAAGCAAATCTGTCTAAGTGATTGACGCGTACCGGACCATCGACCGTTGCGAGTATCCCACGATAATCGCGCTGTATGGACTGAACCTAGCAGCGTCAATATCAATCAATCGAAATGTGGAAGCTCCGCCGCGAGCACTTCGAGAACTGGTGCGTCAGCTTTTCCAGGCTTCAATTTCAACCCCAGTTGATCTTGGAGAGCCGTGAAGAGGCCGGGGTAAACAGCTTGTTCGGGAACTCCGGCACCACGGTCCGGAGTCCAGCTGAGGTCGAAATCATAGGTTCCGACGAGGCTGGTTTGGTTGATAACCATTCGATCGCCGACCTCTCGCATTCGTGTCAAGCTCTGAGCCATGTCGTCCATTGAAGTCGCGACTGCAACCATGTGTCCGTTGCGGATTGATAAGCTGCGAGGCTTTGCCAAATCCGGAACGAGCCGTGTATGAGTGCTACTGACCACCAGTCCGAATATGGGTAGTTTTTTCTCAACAGATCTGACTCTAAGGTGGAAGCGCTCCGAAAGGAGAGCCTGCAGCATCATTTGGATTTCAGCCTCCTCATCCCGATCGGCACCCGCTGCACGAAAGGATGTTGCCTGTTCCTCGTCTATTATGGCCAATATGTCGAAGCGTTGTTTGTCTAGCCACTCAGGCCCTCCCAGGATCTGGGCGGCGCTCCTCAGGTTGAATGCTGCCTTGATCAGTTGACGAAGAGAATAGCCTTTAATGGTGACGCGGTTACCTTCACTGTCCCAATCCTCGTTCGTGGAATCCGGCCGAGTTGGTCTCACCGTAGCTACCTCGAACGCCAGCGGTTTAGCCTTTGGCCCGCTCGACAGATTTTGCGCGAAACATGTGCCAATGCAACTCAGCAGAATGGCTCCTGCTCTGAGACGTTGAGAACACTTCTGGCTGCGTTTCATGGATGCCTTTCAAACCTAATAATCGAGCCGCATGCATCGGGCTGATGTCCTGGCCGAGTTAGAGCGCTTCTGTCGACCCGCGTCGATCACTCTTTGTTTGGCGCGATGTCGTTTGTGGACTGGATGCGATGGGGATATCTTCACACGGATCATCATCTCAGGCAGTTCAGGCGTTGATCGATACGCTGCCCCAAAAGGATGAGATGGCAGAGGGAGCTTTCTTCCCTGCTGCCATCACCGAAAACGGGCTTTCACGTCATGTGCTGATTTTTAGGATGAAGTGAAAGAACAGCCCGTTACAGGACTTCACTGAATGCGCTGGTCAGATCATTTGCCAGACCATTCGCATCCCGGCCTTCTATCCGATGTTTGGGAACGAAATAGACAAGTTCGCCATCTTTGAATAATGCAATGGATGGAGACGAAGGTGGTATATCCGGGAAATAACCTCTGGCCCTTGCTGTGGCCTCAAGGTCCTGACCGGCGAAGACACTCACCCACCTATCAGGTGTTTTTCCATTCCCGTTTGCCTTTGCCTGACGCAGTGCCGGCCTCGCCGTTCCTGCCGCACAGCCGCATACGGAGTTGATAAACAGAAGAGCCGAGCCAGTCTGGTTATTGAAAAAATTATCTACATCCTGAGGGGTCAATAATTCCTGAACGTCAACTTCGGTGACTTCGTCGCGAAAGGGTTTGACAAGCAATGGGCTGTAGGGCATCTAATTTCTCCTTAGTGTTAGATCAACTATCCAAGCCAGTGCCTGAGCAGAACGCTCAGTGTTCGAGTATCCGAACTCCGATCAATCTAATCCTCCCCTGACGAAGCGAAGATCAAAACCTCGTGAACAAAACAGCTCCATACCCTAGGGTTTTGGGGCTTCCGTCGGCAGAATCCAGTCACGTGATTCCGTTGGGTCAAAGACCACGGTGAGCATTCGCAGGGTGGGCAGGCCGATGTTGGGACGTCCGCCCTCCATGAAGCGGATCTCAGGCTGGTCCAACTTCACGTCCCCAAGCCGGACGGAGCCTTTCAACCGGGCTTGATAGATCGGCTGCTTGCCTGCTGCCGATACGGCGAACCCGATCTGAACTGGAGGCCCATCCAAAGGCAGCTTATCTTTGTACATCATGGGCAGAATGATGGGCGCATCATTGCCGGTGTCCAGGATCGCCGTTACCTTGATCTCCCCAAAATCAAGCACCGCAGACGGAAGACTGTCATCGTGCGTTCCCAGATAGGCGAAGGGTTTGCCGCTTGGAATCGTCTCAGGGGTCTTCTCCTGAAGGACCAGCCTGCTTCGCGGGCCTTCCATGCGCACAAGATGGTTGGGAAAGCTGTTCGGCCCAAAGATGCCGACCTCGTCGGTAATGTCATACGCGAGAGCTGTCGCCCTCGCATCGGCGATGGGAACGCCGCCAAGGCTTGCGCCCTTGATGAAGGTGTCGAAGCCGGGTACAGGCTTCCCTGTGCTGCCATCGATCGAAGGCGACGGTCCTGTTCTGGGAAGCTGTAGAGACGTGGCCAGCTTGAGATCGATCAGGTTGCCGTTCGTGCCCGTATCAAACACAACAGGCACGGGAGGATGATCTCCGATACGCAACATCAGGAGAGCTCGCTTCGATGACATATACAGAGGGATCATTACTTTGGGTGCGGCTTTTGGAGCCTGGGTTATCGCTGCCGCAGGTGCCTCAACCGGGGCTGGCGCAGGAGTGCTTTGGGCTGCAAGCGGAAGGCTGAGAACAGAGAGAAACAACAAAACAGGATTCGCAAGGGGCATACGCCATCCTATAGTGAACCCGCCGCGGATGGCCGAAGATTGCCTATGGCTATTCGCAACTGGTCTTCCTCGAAGAGAGAAGTCTCAATCCCCTGCCGCCTCTGCAGAGCTAGTCAGGCTTTCGAAGTAGAAACACGCGAAAAATTGTTGACAACCTTGATTTAGCCGAATATGGTTTTTTACGAAACATTCCTTACAAAGATATTGTCTCGGGGGCGCACCCTGCTTCGCGCACTATGACATTGATTTCCCTCGCCCAAGCTGAGTTGATCGGAGTTGAATCTGATGAGAAATCGCATATTCGAAGCTACTATCGTGGGCAAATTCCTTTGCCTGACTTTCGTGGGGCTCCTGGCCCTGGGCACCTCGGCCTTCGCACAGAACGGCACAATCTTTGGCCCCAATGTCTACGTCTTTACTCCCAGCAATTCGATCTCGTCGATCAACTCTACGCTCGCCACCCTGGCTGGTAACGGGCAGTTCAGCACCAACCGCTATGCGGTGCTGTTCGCGCCGGGCACCTATACCGGTGTCGAATCTGAGGTGGGGTTCTATGAGTCTATTGCCGGCCTCGGCCAGACGCCCAGCGCCGTCAACCTCAGCCAGGGCTACCTGGAATCGAACGAACTCATCAACGGAAACGACACGCAGACCTTCTGGCGTTCGATGGAGAACCTGGAGATGACCACGCCGGGGTCCGGCACGCTGCAATGGGGCGTTTCGCAGGGAGCGTCCATCCGACGCATGCTGATCAATAATCCGGTAGAGCTGACAGACTCCGGCTGCAACTACTCGAGTGGCGGATTCATTGCCAACACCAGGATCACGGGCCAACTCAACTCCTGTTCCCAGCAGCAGTGGTATACACGCAACAGTTCCCTTGGGAGCTGGACGGGCGGCAGTTGGAACATGGTCTTTTCGGGAGTCTCCGGCGCTCCAGCACAAAGCAATCCCTTCGGTGGCGGAGGCAGTTCGCATACCGTTCTCGCCAGCACTCCCGTCAGTCGCGAAAAGCCCTTCCTCTATATGGATAGCAGCAGCAACTATTGGGTCTTCGCACCAACCTATGGGACAAATACGTCAGGCATCACCTGGGGCAACGGCGGCGTAGGCAGCGGAGAGGCCGGCACTTCCCTTTCGATCAGCACCTTCCTGATCGCTACCCCTTCGACCTCATTAGCCACAATCAACGCTGCGCTGGCCTCCGGCAAAAATCTCATTCTGACCCCTGGTATCTACCAGTACAGCGGAGCCATCAACGTCACGAACGCCAACACCGTGGTGCTCGGGCTCGGCTACGCCGATCTTGTTCCACAGTCGGGAACGCCAGCGCTCACGGTAGCCGACGTCGACGGAGTGCAACTCGCCGGATTTCTCATCGATGCTGGTCCGGTCAACTCATCGGTACTTCTACAGGTAGGAGTGAAGGGCGCGCCGCGCGTCAGCCACGCAACCAATCCGACCACGATCAGCGATGTGCACTTTCGCGTTGGCGGAGCCACCCTGGGAACCTGCAGCGAAGCCACGGAGATCGATAGCGACAACGTGATTATCGACAACATGTGGAGCTGGCGCGCCGACCATGGAAACGGTGGGACTGTTGGCTGGTCGTTGAATGTCTGCAATAACGGATTGGTCGTAAACGGGGACAACGTACTGGCCACTGGCCTGGCGGTCGAGCACTACGAAAAAGAGCAGGTCGTCTGGAACGGTGAGGGTGGTGAAACCATCTTCTACCAGAGCGAAATGCCCTATGACGTTCCCAGTGAGGGCGCATGGATGAACGGCAGTGTGGACGGTTATGCGTCCTACAACGTCGCGCCGACGGTCGCCAACCATGTGGCCTACGGCCTGGGTGTTTACTCCGTATTCGATCAGGGAGTGAATATCATTGCGAACAGCGGGATCGCCGCACCCGTCGCCAAGGGAGTCACCTTCCACGACATGGTATCGGTAACGCTCTCAGGCGGTCAGATCAACTACACCATCGCCTCCAACAATGCCACGGTCGATAACGGTGGCACGACGGCTGGGGCCAACAGCTACGTGACCTCCTGGGGAGGCACGAGCGGCAATTGCGGCGGTGCCCCGGGAACTCCAGGGACACCCTCCGGATCAGGAACTTCGGGCAGCACGATCAACGTAAGCTGGAGCGCCAGCTCGGAGGGGTCGAACTGCACACTGAGCTATAACCTGTTCCGCAGTACAGCAGCCGGGTTCACGCCTTCGTCGAGCAATATGATCGCTTCGGATTTAACCGCGCCGTCGTTCATCGATTCAGGCCTGGCTGCCACGACAACCTACTACTACGTTGTGCAAGCAGTGAACGCAGCCGGCGCCTCGGCCAATTCGGCGCAAGGAAATGGGACGACCATTACCGGCAGCGGTGGTGGCACAGCCGAAGAGCCCTACGGAGGAACTCCTGCAGCCATCCCCGGAACAGTGCTGGCAGAAAACTACGACACGGGCGGCCCGGGCGTTGGCTACAGTGTCGCGACCGTCAATGGGTCGGACAACGGCTATCGCTCCGACGGCGTCGATCTGGAGACCACCTCGGCCGGTGGTGGCGGCAACGATATCGGCTGGACGGCTGCTGGACAGTGGTTCCGCTATACGGTGAACGTGGCCACGGCGGGGACCTACAACGTCACCTTCACGGTTGCCTCTCCAAACGCAGTGACCGATGGGTTCCACCTGTCGAACGCCTCGGGGGCAAACCTGACCGGGTCGGTCAATATTCCGGCGACTGGCGGCTATCAAACCTGGACAACCGTGACGGCCAGTGTCACACTGCCGGCAGGTGAACAAGTCCTGACGTGGAACCAGGATAACGGCGGCTACAACCTCTACTCTGCAGCCTTTGCCTCCAGTGGCTCGGGTGGCGGATCTACCTTGACCACGGGCGTCTTTTACAACCTCGTCAACGAGAACAGCGGTTCCTGCATCGACGACACCGCTTCGGGTACGGCGAATGGAACCGCCGTTCAGCAGTGGGCTTGCGGTCAAGGCACCACCAGCACCCAACCCAACCAGCAGTGGGAGTTCCTGAACGGGACCGCCAGTGGCTATTATTACGTCGCCAACGCCAATGCTCCGACCGAAACCTGGAATGTAACCGGCAGCGGCACCACCAGTGGTAGTCTCCTGCAGACGTGGACCTATGCCGGAAATCCCAACGAAGAATGGGAAGCCGTGCCGCTGGGCAATGGCTACTACAACTTTGTAGGTCAAGGCAGCGGTCTCTGCCTGGACACTCCGAGTGCTTCAACCGCAAACGGGGTGCAGCTGGATATCTACACCTGCAATGGAACAGCAGCTCAGGCGTGGAAGCTCGTCCTGCCGTAGTCGTTCACAGCAGGGGGAGCTCTATGAGTTCCCCCTCTGCGTCCAATCACCAAGGCAATCAAGCTTGGCACAGTCAAGGGTTTACGCCGCTTTGTTATCCTACAGCTGAAGCCCAACACTCTTCATGCGAGTAGCCCAGGCCGTCTTCGGCGTATTTCATCACTTCGAACTGGCCCGTGAACTCGAGCGGCGTGGACACCTCGACAGAGTCTATTCAACCTGGCCGTGGTCCCGGCTAAAACGTGAAGGCCTGTCTCGGGACAAGGTCAAGACCTTTCCCTGGCTGCATCTTCCGCAGCTCGCGCTACAGCGCAGCCCACTCGATCTGCCGGCCCTCGACGACCATCTGGGGTACGCCAACGCGCTGACCTTCGACCTCTGGACCGACCTCCAGTTCCAACGCAATCTGCGCCGTGGCGAACCTTCTCCCGATGTCCTGATCGCCATCTCCGGAGCTGGCCTGCAGACCGGCAAGCATCTGCAGGAACGCGGTGGACTCTTTGTGTGCGACCGTGGCTCCACGCACCAGCGATATCAGGAGAACATCGTCGCCGAGGAGTATCGCCGCTGGGGTGTCGAGCGGCAGGTCTCCGACGAGCGCGATACTGTGCGCGAGGAAGCGATCTATGCCCAGGCCGACGCCATCACGGTTCCGTCCAGCGTTGCGGCCCGTTCTTTTGTGGAGATGGGCGTGCCGGCTTCGAAGGTGCATACGATTCCCTACGGCGTTCGCCTCGAAAACTTTCACCCGACCGGCGAACCGGCGCAGAACGAATTCCAGGTACTCTTTGCCGGAGCCGCGGGACTGCGTAAAGGAGTTCCCTACCTGCTACAGGGCTTCGCAGCGTTGCGTCATCCACGCAAGCGGCTGCTGATCGCAGGCCAGGTACAGGAAGATCTACGCACCGTCCTGCCCAACTGCCCGCAGGAGAATGTCGAATTTCTGGGGGCTGTTCCGCAGTCGCGGCTTGCGGAGTTGATGAGCACGAGCCAGGCTCTCGTGCTGCCCAGCATTGAAGAAGGGCTGGCCCTGGTACAGGCCCAGGCACTGGCCTGCGGATGCCCGGTCATCTGTTCAACCAATACCGGAGGGGA
Source organism: Granulicella mallensis (assembly GCF_014203225.1). Taxonomy (GTDB): domain Bacteria; phylum Acidobacteriota; class Terriglobia; order Terriglobales; family Acidobacteriaceae; genus Granulicella; species Granulicella mallensis_A. The sequence continues at coordinate 103,819 of NZ_JACHIO010000002.1, forward strand.
AAACCTCTTGAGCGATGGTGTTGAAGGGTTTATCACGCCCATCCGTGATCCTGAAGCGGTTACCCAGAGGCTCCAGCAGTTGGCGGACGATCCCCCTCTGCAAGCGAAGATGCGCGCGGCAGCTCTGGCTCGTGTTCACGCGATTGGGGGCTGGACCGAGTACGGAGACCGCTGGGAGCGACTCCTACAAGACCTGCTGGCAAAATCAGCTCGAAGCTGACGAGCCGCCGCCGACAAAATGTACGACTTCCAGTCGGTCACCGGATTGCACTGCTGTCTCACTCCACTGTGTCCGGGGTACGATCTCCCCGTTTCGTTCTACCGCCACCCGGTCGGCCTTCATGCCAAGTTGCAGGAGCACCTGGTCGAGCGTTGAGGGAACGGGTTCAGAAAAGCTACGGGTTTGTCCATTGATTTGAAGCGTCATGTCGGTCAGCATTACCAGCTACAATCCTACCTTTTCCGTCCGCGGCTGAAGCAGCTTTGGGTGTTGTCCCAACGGCGGAGCTAAGGCTCCGCCCCTTCGAAGCAAGAAATCTGGCTTTTGTTTATAGAGAACGCAAGAGCCAAAGCAGGCCCATAGGACCTCGGCCATGACCTACTCCGGGAGCATAGCGCAGGGCTCCTTCGACATATTTTTTAGCCCCGGCAACGGCGGCGACAGGCGTTTCGCCCAAAACCAGGCGGCTAAGTAGCGCCGAAGAGAAGGCACAACCCGTTCCGTGGGTGGACGTTGTGTCGATGCGCTCGCCGGCAAAACGATGGATCTCTCCCTCTACCGTTCTCAAGAGATCGATAGGATGTCCACCCTGATCACCTCCGGTAGCGATGGCATGCAGCCTGGGATAACGCTCCCCCAGAGCGTGCAATGCGTCTTCGGCACCAGCTAGAGAGGACACTTCCAGACCGCTGAGGATAGCGAGTTCAGCCCAGTTAGGGGTAGCCCATGAGACATGGCCGAGGAGCTTCTCCTTAAGATCATGAACCCCTTCTCTATCGAGAAGCGGGGTGCCGGAGCTGGAAACCAGGACAGAATCTAAGACAATAGGAATCTGTTGTTTAGCAGCATTTTCATGCGTATAAGCTTGAAGAAAGTCATCCACTGCCGAAACGATCTCCCGGGTGGCCAGCATCCCAATTTTGATCCCTTGCGGAGGCAGATCGAAGCTTAGGTGATTCAGGGTCTGGCGAAGCAGTTGCGCTGAGACGGGTTCCACGGAAGCAACCCCAAGCGTCGACTGAACGGTGAGAGCCGTAATCGCCGAGACCCCGAAGAGCCCGTGAGCGGCAAAGACCTGGAGGTCGGCAGTGACGCCAGCACCGTTCGAAGGATCGAAACCGGCAATGGTAAGAGCTATCGGTGGCGGCAACAGAAGACCTGATTCCCTCTCTAATTTCCTACCACGCGGGAACCCCATGAGTCAACACTTTATCGAAGAAAAAAGCCTTTCAAATGTTTGACTTAGGCTCCTGGGCGTTCGACAATATATGTATGAATGGTTACAACACGAGAGATCGAAAGAATACCTTGATTGCTGGAAGCCGGAGACGCAATCGCGTCGTCCTGTTGGCAGCTGCTCTAGGCCTGACGACCACTATCGTAGCAAGTCCCCCGGCCCCTGGTAGTGCAAAGATCGTTTCTACGCCCTCCGCTTCTATCAAGCATCATTGGTTCCAGGTCGGCAGAGCCTCCTGGTACGGCGGCAGGTTCCAAGGCCACAGGACTGCAACCGGCGAACGCTTCGATATGAATGCTCTGACCTGTGCACACCGCACGCTTCCCCTGGGAAGCTGGGTTCGGGTGACCAACCTGCACAATCAGAAAACAACCTTTTTGCGGGTGAACGATCGTGGTCCGGTAGCCGGAAACCTGATCATGGATCTGTCCTATGCTGCGGCAAAGAAGCTGGGCATCCAGGGCCTGGGCAAGGTCAAAGTAGAAGCGGTCAACCCCGGCGATGTGCAGATGTCCCAGGCGTTGGTAGCTTCTCTGCCCGAGATGCCTCCCCTCTCCAGCCCGACGATCATCGTTCGGTAAGGCTCCGCACCCATCCCCAAGAAAGCTCGCTAAATACCTAAGACAGCAATGCCTCCTTCAACCAGAAGGAGGCATTGCTGTCTTATTTTGTTAGCGGCCGACGGTTGCGTGGGTGACACGCAGATCGCTCAAGCGCAGAGCCAGCGACTTTGCACCGCCCCCACCCTTGATGAACTCGCCCAGCTCCAGTTGGACGACATCGAAGCCGACATCGAAGAGATGCGCCGCCAGTTCGCGGCTCAACTCTCCCGTGAAGACCGTCCGCCCGATGTTCAGAGCGCAGCACGCCATGTGGGTAGCGTCGTGCTCTGAGACCGCAACCCGCTTCTCTGCCGGGTAGGCTGCCTCGATCAGGGCTAGTGAAGCCGCGTCGAAGGCCCCGGGATAGTAAAGCAGGAACCCGCCGTGCAGCGGAGTGAAGCAGGTGTCGAGGTGATAGAAGCGCGGGTCGACCAGGTGCAGCGAGCGCACGGGCGTATGCCAGGCGTCGGCGACATGGCGATGAGCCGCACGGCAGGTACGGACACCATGGGCCGCCCAGAGGATCGTGCCATCGTCGTTGAAGGTGATATCCCCTTCTCCCTCGAAGGCTGTCTCACGCGGCGTCTTCCAGAGCAGGAAGCCCTGACTCTCGAGCCACTTGTTGAGGTGCGGGGTCTCGGTCCGGCGCTGCGGATGGTTGAAGCTGGAGAGCGCGGCTACCCCGTGCTGTACCAGGGCGCCGTGGCCGAGGAAGACCATGTCGGGACAGCCCGGTTCGGGATGCAGCAGGCGAACGTCGGCGACACCACGCAGGACGTTATGAAAACCCTTCCACTGCGCGAAGGCAAGATCGCGCGAGGATCGATGGACGTTGCCGGCCATCCACGGATTGATGACATAGTCGACGCCGTACCACTCGGGCGGACACATCAGGTAGGTGGGACGGGTGTAGTGAGGCGATGAGGCTAGGGTGGGGAGGGGGGAGGATGAAACGATGATGCTGGTTGCCATGATTCCTGGTTTCCCTACTTTCCGACTGGGAGTCTGCTCGCTCCACACAACAATCGTCAAGTGCCGACGGTGGAGGGTGCCAAACTCGATACATGAACCCCAGTGCGGGCTCTGGAAGTAAGACGCAGGATCAATGCAAAAGGCCCACCTCGAAGGGTGAGCCTTTCTTGTGGATTGCTAAAAATTTACAGCTTTTCAAAGAAGTCGCATGCGGAGCAGGAGATGTAAACTCCGCCCGGAATCCCGCGCTCGCGATCCTTGACACGCTTTACGATGCGGGTCGTCTTGGAGCACTTCGGACAATCGGTGCTCTTCTGTGTGTCCATGACCTTCTTGCGGTCGCCGGTCTTGGCAATCTTCGCCATTGTGTAATCTCCCTGAAAACGAATGAGTGGCTTGCCCGGTTGTCGAACACAGCCCTACCTTGCGTTATCTGTGGGCTGGCTTTGAGGCTGGGCCGAACAGGAAAGTGCGAAGGCGAAAACCGGATAAAGCTCGAACTTGATTCTACACCATTCGCAAGGCTCAGGGGATCTCGTGCCCTTTGGGCCAGGTAGCGATATAGGCGTGGCGGCGAGCGTCGCTATGAGAAATCGAATCCAGAACCTGCCCCGTATGGATTTCTATAGATTCCTCGTCGTACGAAGGCAATGAATATTCGGAGAATATCGACATAATGGGCGAATTTGATTGCCGGGTAACTTTAGCTCTTTGGCAACTCAAATGCGATAGATCTTACAAACAAACTAACTAATAACTAAACCCATGAAGTCCAAGGAGATGCGTTTGACTTTCATAGAGAACCTTCGATCCATTGCAGCGGGCTGCGTTCTTGCGCTTTCCCCGATCGTTCTAATCACGACCTTTTTGGCTCCTTCGGCCTCAGCGCAGACGACCAGCGGTGACATTGCCGGTACGATCAAGGATTCTTTGGGCGCCGCGATTCCCAATGTCTCAATCACAGTCACCAACGAGAAGACTGGCACGCAGAGCACCACGAAGACAAACGCCGCGGGCCAGTTCCAGGTGCAGAACCTGCTGCCCGGTCTTTACGACATCCAGGCGTCGGCATCCGGCTTTTCCAACTCCACGCTGAAGGCGTTGACTGTCGTGCCGAACAGCGCATCCACGGCGAACCTGAGTCTTTCAGTGGGGACCGTGTCCACCTCGATTGAGGTGACGGGAGGAGCGGGCGTGGTTCTGGACACGACGACGCAGAACCTGACGCAGACCTTCGACGCAGAGCAGCTCCAGGCGCTGCCAACGGCGGCCGTCGGCGGTGCCAACCAGAACGGCGTCCTGAACGTTTCGCTGCTGGCGCCAGGCGTGGCCTCTTCGGGAGGTATTGGTATTGGTATCGGTCCGTCGATCGGCGGCCAGCGTCCGCGCAATAACAACTTCGAGATCGAAGGCATCGACAACAATAACAAGGCCGTGACCGGTCCCCTGGTCTATGTGCCGAACGATGCGGTCGGCGACTTCTCGCTGATCACCACCCAGTTTTCACCGGAGTTCGGCCACTCGTCCGGCGGCCAGTTCAACACCAACGTCATCTCGGGTACGAACACGTTCCACGGCAAGGTGTACGAGTACTTCCAGAACCGGAATCTGAACGCGGCGAATGGACCAGCGGGTGCTAAGACTTTCCCCATTCCGGGCTATGATAACAACCGTTACGGCGCGGAAGTCGGCGGCCCGATCCTTCACAACAAGCTGTTCTTCTTCGCCAACTACGAACGGAACACGATCAATCAGGTCTTGTCGACTCATCTTTGCACGCCAACAGCAGGCGGTCTGGCGACTCTGCAATCGCTGGGCGCAGCATATGGCCTCAACACGAACAACCTTGCTCAGTATGAAAAGTACATTCCTGCGGCGTCGACCACGGGGCCGAATGGAACGGGTATTGATGCTGCGCAGGATATTTCCTGCGGCAACGAGCCAACCGGACCGCAGTTCCTGACCGTCTACAACACGACCGGCGCCGCTGCTGGGGCCGACGCTACCACTCCGCAGACCAACATTCCGCTGGGCAACTATCTCGGGCAGGGTAGTGCGCCGGTTAAGTTCTGGGCACTGACCACAAGCGTCGACTACACGATCAATTCGTCGGACTCGTTGCGCCTGCGCTACATCTACAACAATCAGACTTCGATCGATGACGTAGCGGCACTGCCCACCTTTTACGCCGCCCAACCTTTCAAGTGGCACCTCTTCGCGCTTTCGGAGTTCCACACCTTTACTCCGAACCTTGTCAACGAGTTCCGTGTCGGTTTCAACCGGTACGAAAATGAGCTGACCGCCGGCAACTTCAGCTTCCCTGGCCTGGACTCGTTCCCCAATCTGTACTTCTACGACCAGGGCTCCATCGACGTTGGCCCGGACGACAACGCGCCCCAATTCACTATCCAGAACCTATACCAGGTGACGGACAATATTAGCTGGACAAAGGGGAAACACACGCTCAAGTTCGGCTTCGACGGGCGCAAGTACATCTCGCCCCAGGGCTTCACGCAGCGCGCCCGCGGCGATTACGAGTGGTCGAACCTGAGTGACTACCTGCACGATCTCGCGCCCGACCCGAATGGCTTTGGCGAGCGCTCGACCGGTAACGAGACCTACTACGGCGATCAAACCGCTCTTTACGGCTACGGGAACGACACATGGCGCGCGAGCGACAAGCTGACGCTTAACTTTGGTCTCCGCTATGAGTTCACCTCAGTTCCCTCTGGCGAACGGGAGCAGTCGCTCAACAGCATCTCGAGCGTCCCTGGCCTGATTACCTTCGGAGCCCCGCAGCCCACCTACACCAGCTTCGCTCCACGCTTCGGTGTGGTCTTCGCTCCAGATTCGAAGACATCCATCCGCGCCGGCTACGGTATTGCCTATGACGTGCTCTTCGACAACCTGGGCACGCTGTCCTTCCCTCCACAGCTATCACAGACCAACGATGTTGGCACCAATCCGAAGTATCCGTTCAGCCTGCCGGGCTTCCTGGCAGGCGGCGGTCTGCCGCCCGGTACGGGCAGCGGTGTCACGCTACTGGATCAGGCGACAGCGATTGCGACGACCGCAGCCTATGTTCCAAACCAGGTAGTTCCTTATTCGGAGAACTACACGCTTACTATCCAGCGTGAGATCTCCAGAGGCCTCGTCGCCGAGATTGGTTACGTCGGCACCCGCGGCATTCACCTGCCTACGCAGATCCAGTTGAATGTGCAGGCACCTGTCACCGCGCAGAACGCGCTGTTCACGGAGTTGGGCAACACCGAGCTGACTCCGAACAACGGGACGACGCTGCTGCAGCTTCAAGCGATCGGCAACATCATCCCGGCGTACGGAAGTAAGGGGTTCGTCAGCAAGATCACCTCGTATCAGCCATGGTCGAGTTCCAACTACAACGGCCTGATCACCAACCTCCAGGGTCACCTGCATAATCTGCAGATGAATCTCTCCTGGACGTGGTCGAAGGCAATGGACAACGCGACGGCCGAGGTGTTCTCGACCGTGCTGACGCCGCGCCGTCCGGAGGACTCGCAGAACCTCAATCAGGACTACAGCCGTTCGGCGCTCGACCGCACGCACCGCGTGACACTCGAGGCTGATTACAGCTACAAGGGCTTCAATGGTCACAACTGGCTGCTCCGGAACCTGGTGGCGAACTGGGTTGTGGCTCCCATCTACACCTACGAGTCGCCGGAGTACGCGACGGCCCTCTCGGGTGTGAACTCCAACCTGAATGGCGACAACGGACAGCAGATCGATCGTCCCCTGATCAACCCGACCGGCGTCAAGGGAACCGGCTCGGGTGTCACCGCGATCACCAACGGAACGGGCGACACAATTGGCTACCAGGCAATAAACCCGAAGGCCTATTACATCGAAGCAGGTCCGGGTACATTGCCGAATGCGAGCCGCAACACACTTCCCATCCGTCCGATCAACAATATCGATCTGACGCTGAACAAGCGCCTCACCTTCCACGATCGCTACTCGTTCGAGTTCGGCGTGCAGGCCTTCAATCTCGCCAACCATGCCCAGTACATCCCGGGTACGGTCGACAACGTGAACGCCACCAGCTATATCTCGAGCGTCGCCTTCCAGACCGTCTCCAACGCGCTCTTCAATCAGCCCCAAAAGGAGTTCAACAACAACGCCCGTACCTTGCAGCTCACGGGCAAGTTCAGCTTCTGATCAACGAAAACACAAACATAAGGAGAGGGCAGGCCGCACAGGCCTGCCCTTTCCTTTGGCTTTCCGCAGGTGGATTTCAGGGGGGGAGACCTCTGGAAAGCCTGCAATTCATTCTCTAAAAATAAATCGGGGATCGATCGCAATTGATCTATGCTGATCCGCACAGATCATCGTGTTGAACTCCGGGCCCAGTACCCTTCTTGCAAATTTGAGCAACAGAAAGAGGATCAGGCATGGCTCTTGGAAATAGCTTAAACCAGATAGCTCCGTCCGAACGCACAGTAGTGTCTTTCCTGCGACGCCGCATTTTGACCGTCGTCAGTCTGGGTCTGCTTTCCGTCTTTGCAGGCACCCTTACGGCTGCCGCACCCGTCGATAACGTCATCCCAATCGCCAAGGCGCGATCCCTTCCCCTGGGTACCCACGTCATGATCGATGGGATCGTCTCCACGCCCTCGGGCGCCTTCGAGTCGAGCTTTGACGACAAGGGCTTTGGCCTGCAGGACGCCAGCGGCGGCATCTATATCAGCACACCGGGTAATCCAAATGTAGCGACGCCACCCAGGCGCGCGCGGGTCAGCGGCGTGCTCACAGACAAGGCCGGGCTGCTGGTGGTAGTCCCCGCCGACGCGGCGGCCGTGAAAATGGCGCCCCTGAAGAATGCCGGCGACTTCAGCGTGATCGAGCCGAAGGCGCTCAAGACCGTGGAGGTGGGCGAAGCCAACGAGGGACGGATCGTCAGGGTACACGGGAAGATCACCCAGGCACCGGCCGGCGATGGGCCTTACGGCTTCAAGTTCTCTGTCAACGATGGTTCCGGCGAAGCCCTGATCTTCGTCAACGTGCAGACCGGCATCTCCATGAACAGCCTTGCTGCGGGGAAAGAGATAAGCGTAACCGGCTTCAGCAGCCAGTACGACACGCATCACGAGATCGATCCGCGCAGCCCTGCGGATATCGGCGCTGCAAAACCCTAGGGAGTGTTATCAAACTGCTATTCGAGCGGCACAGATAACTTCTTGAGGCAAGAATCGGAAGGGCCTGGCTTCAGCCAGGCCGTAGAAGTGGGGCACAGATCCCTTTGGTAGAGCTGTACGGGCCTTTGGCCCGGCTTGCTACGGCACGGTTGAAACCGTGCCCTTCCGTTCTGCGCCTCAACAAACTGTTTGCACCGTTCGATTTCGATGCAGAAGCAATTTGATCACATCTAACACGCACACCCTTCTTTGAGATTTCGGACCCGTCTTCGAGAATGGGTGTTATCAGTGCTCGTTCACGCTTGAAGTTTCCCTCTATAAATAAACCTATTTTGCGATTCTGTATTGACAAAACGTGTTCGTACACGGTCTTATGGCTGCGCAGCATAGGCTGCCACTTTTGAGCTGCGCAGCCCTCTTGCGCCGCCTGTCTTCTCAAACCTATTCACTGGAGCCGACCGATGCCCCCACTATCCAGCTTTCTGCACCGCACCTTTCGCCCGCTACTCGCTGCAGCGTTCGTCTCTGCGCTGACCTCCTTCCTTCCTGCCGCCGCGCAGGTCAACGGCGTTGGCCAACGCCCGTATCTTGGCTGGTCGACCTTCAGCGAACAGACCATCAACAGCGGCTTCCTTACCCAGGCAAACATTCAGGCGCAGTCCGATGCGCTGAAGGCTTCGGGCCTTCAGCAACACGGCTTCGTCTACATCAACATCGATTCCGGCTGGCAGGGCAGCTTCGATGCAAACGGTCGCCCCATTCCAAATACTTCCACGTTCCCAAACATCAAAGCCCTGGTCGATCACATCCACGCCAACGGACAGAAGGCCGGCATCTACTGGATTCCGGGCATTGAACAGCCTGCAGTCGATGGCAACTTTCCCATCCTCGGCACCTCGTACACCACGCAGCAGATCGTCGCGATACCGCTCGCCCAGGGCAATACCTTCGCCGGACCATTGCCGAACCCTTTCCACGACAAGATCGATTTCACGAAGCCGGGCGCACAGGAGTACATCAACTCCGTCGTAGCTCTGTTCGCCTCCTGGGGCATCGACTTCATCAAGCTGGACTCGGTTGCACCCGGTTCGGATGTCGATAGCACTGCCGTCGACGATCGTCCTGACGTCGCGGCCTGGTCGCAGGCGATCGCACAGAGCGGACGTCCCATCTGGTTCACGGTCTCCTGGGATCTCGACCAGGATTACCTCAGCACGTGGCAGCAATTCTCCAATGCCCGCCGCATCGACCAGGATGTCGAGTGCGAGGGTGACTGCGCCACGCTCACCGACTGGCCGCGCATCGTGCTCCGCGAGTACGAGGACGTGGGCTGGGAACATTCCACCGGCCCCACGCTCGGCTGGAACGACATGGACACCCTCGACATAGGCATGGGTACCGAGGACGGGCTCAGCGACACGGAGAAGCAGACAGCCGTGACCATCTGGGCCATGGCGAATTCCCCGCTCTATTTAGGTGGCGACCTTACCCAGCTCGATGCCTTTGCTAAAGCTGCCTTCACCAACGATGAGATCCTCGCGGTCGACCAGTCCGGCAACCCTGGCGTCCAGGTCACTGGAGGCGCACAGCCGGTATGGGTTGCCGACGCCGGTGACGGAAGCTTCTACCTCGCTCTGTACAACCTGAACGGCCTGCCCTCGCAGGTGACCGTTCCCTGGAGCGATCTCGGATTCACTCAAGCTCTTCAGGTCCGCGACCTCTGGAACAGCATCAACCTCTCCCCCACTCCGAGTAGCTTCACCACGATTCTTCCAGGCCACGGTGTACGCCTGCTGAGGGTCTATCCCACCGGCACAGCGCCCTCCACCTTCACACAGAGCTATGAAGCCGAATCTGCTGTGCTCAACGGCACGGCCTCGGTCGTTGCCTGCACGGCCTGCTCCGGCGGCTCCAAGGCCGGCAATATCGGCGCCTCCACCACGTCCAACTCCGTCACCTTCAATAATGTTCAGGTCGAGCACGACGGCACCTACCGCATGGAAGTCGATGCCATGACGCAAGGCCCCCGCGCCCTGGTCTACACCGTCAACGGAGGTTCTCCTGCTACGCTCAACCTGGGCGGCGGCAGCTTCAACCTGCCCCAGGCAACGACGGTTCCGGTCACCCTCAAGGCCGGTGTGAACATCATCACCTTCAACAATCCAGCTACGTTTGGCCCGGATCTTGACCGCATCGTGATCTCCGGCAACGGCAACGAACCTCCGCCCAGCTTCACGACCTACGAGGCAGAGGCCGCACAGCTCTCCGGCTCCGCCAGTGTAGCCGGATGCTCTTACTGCTCGGGTGGAGCATACATCGGCAGCTTCGGCGCAGGCACGCAGAATGCCGTCACCTTCAACAATGTCACGGCACCGCAAGCCGGCACCTATCAGCTTGAGGTCGACTACACCGAAAACGGGCCACGTTCTTTCTTCGTCTATGTCAACGGCGGGTCACCCATCGAGCTTGACGTCAACGGCAGTTCCTGGGATTCGCCCCAGTTCCTGCTTACTCCAGTGCAGCTAAACGCGGGCGCCAACACCATTGTGTTTACGAACCCGAATGCAAATGGCTTTGCGCCGGGTCTGGACAGCATCACCGTCGGCCCCGTCGTCAACAGCGCCAACCTTAGCGCGGTGATCAACCGCAAATCCGGCCCGGAGGATCTGCGTCTCTGGCAGCTTACGCTGTCCAATACAGGCAGTGGCGCGGCCACGCAGACCACCCTCGATAGCTTCACCGTCGCCTCCACCAACAGCAGCTCCGGCTGCGGAGCCGCTGCAGTCTTCCTCGGGCCACTCAGCCTAGGCACGATCCCGGCAAACGGCTCCAGAAGCGTCACTGTCCCTGTTGTCTTCTCCCCTTTCTGCAATAAGGACAACAGCTTTGGTGTTCATGCAGTCTTCTCCTCAAACCAGGGAGCAAATGTCGGCACGATCGTCAACACTTCCGAAACGAAGTAGAAGTAGCAGAGAGCAAAACGAACGGGGCAGCCAGCCGGCTGCCCCCAATTCGTTTTCCTATACGGTTTTATCCGACACTCTTGGTGCGGGGAGTCCGCTCCCAGTTTTCTCTTCTAAAGATATTCAATCCTTGAAAGCTACGTCTTCTGAGGTAAAACATGAGTCAGAGCGGTTTGAAGTTTAGCGAATGCTTTCTTCTCGTAGGGGTCAAGATAGGCGAGTCCCATGAAAGGGGCAGCTTTATCGGCGTACTCTTTGGCGATATCGGGCTGCCCGCGCAAGAGCGCTAGCCTGGCCTCGGCTACATAGAAGATCCCTTCGATATCCTTCTGGTGCAGGACATGGGCAAGAGCGATATCGTTCTGCTCCGGAGTCTGGGCGAGACGAGGGATATCGACCATCTTGAGCAAGCGATCAATCTCGTTCAACGTTTCTGTGTTGCGATGTGATTCCGAGTTCTCCGCTTGTGCGATCATGCACTCGGCAACTATAAAAGTTCCTAACTTGGTGCTTTCAGGTTGGAAGATTGCATTGCGCCCACGGATCAACTGTCGCGCATGGTTCAGTCCGGAATCGAAGCGTCCGCTGTAGCATTCACTCTTGGCAACAACATGCAGCGGATCATCTTCCCACTTTGAAGGGGGATTGAGCGCTTCAGCCGCATCCAGCGCTAGTCCATCACGGATCGCAGCGTCGTAATCTTCCGCCATCTCTTCGGCTCGGACACGCATCCTCCAAGCGTAAAGAGTAGATTGACTCTTCGGCCCCGACAGTTTTGATAGTCTCGTATAGTTTTGGTTTGCTTGCGCAAGGGCTTCACTGAACTTCCCTTCGCGGCCAAGTACATCTTCAAGAGACTGGTATGCAGTAAAGAGCACCGGGCTTTCTGATCCACGCATCGTCTGTATGTAGGAGATGGTCTCTCGGATAACCTGTTCCGCATGACCGGGTTCGTCGCTGGAATACGCGCTATAAAGGTGTCTTTTCAAATTGATCAACAATAGAGGATTGAAATTCGGGGTTGCTTCAGCCCTGCTGATCGCATCCTCCAGGGGGTGTATCCATTGCTCCGGGTGCGGCCCCGCCAAAGTGAGATTACTCTCCCTCACAACCAGCGAAGCCTGAAGTTCCGGGCTGATATCATGGAGCCTCGAGATCAGTTGCTGCTGCTGTTCCAGGCACTTCGTAGCATCCTGGACCGCTTCTGGAATACCATTGCTTATCTCAGCATCTTCCCGCCTCAGCTCTGTGATGATCGCATTCTGGGAGAGCGGGCCTTCGGCCTCTTTGAAGCGTTGAATTGCAATCTTGAATTCGCGATCAGCCTCCGCAGATTCCATGCGCATAGACAACGCGCGTGCAATCACTTGGTGGAGCCCCCCGGCGATCTCAGGCGCTTTTGAGAAGCGGCGATCGACCTGAAGTAATCCCCTTTTGAGCGCCTCTACAAGAGTCTCCTGCAGCATGTTACCCGAACTATCAAACTCCCGGAACGGCTTATTTTGTCCAAGAAGATCATCAGACAGGAAGTCATTCATCGCAGAGAGTGTCTCGTTGCGGGAGTTCGCCAGGTCGCGTTCATGCGTAGCCCGATGGTAGAACCACAGACTGGCGCAAAGTCCGGCAAGGAGCGCAACCACCGCGAGGATCAGCCACGGCTGGCGTAGACGAGCTCTTTCGATCTCCTGCCTGGCTTGTTCTGCCGCAGCAATCGCCGAGGCTCGCTCCTTCCGCTCGGCACGGCGTTTCTCTATCGATCGCAGCCGCTCCGCCAGTTCCGCGGCACTGGACATACGTCGAGACGGATCAATGTTAGCCGCAGCGGCAATGTCCTCGCGAAGAATCGGGTCGAAGATCCTGGCCCCCCAGCCAACCGAAGGCGGCTCGAGGAAGTCTCCACATACGATCTGGTACAGCATCACGCCCAGCGCATATACATCGCCCCGAATGCTGGGTGCAGTCCCCGCAAGCAGCTCCGGCGCGCGGTACATTGCCGTGCCTACCGGTGTTCCGCTCCCATCGTTTTCATTCGGCTCTTCAAACGAGCCGTAGTGCGTAATCTGTAGTTCGGCAACCCGTTGCAGATTGCTGATGGAGGCCACACCAAAATCGGCGACCTTCATCTGCCAGTTTTCTGCCTGATCTTCCCCTGCCTTCTGAAGTTCAATCCCAGTATCCGAAGTTCGTGCCGAGACAAGAACATTGGCCGGCTTCAGATCGTTATGCAATATACCCAGCGCGTGGGCGGAGGCAACGGTCTCCGCAAGCTGGGCTGCCAGGGCGACACGTTCCAACAGTGACAGGCGTGCAAATTCTTCAGTCTGAGCCCACTCGAATAAGTTACGACCGCAATATTCGCTTTCAATGAAGAAGGGCTCATTCTCAAAATCCCAATCGAGAATCTGCACAAATCCCCGGCTCTCGGCGAGAGATTTTTGAAAGAGTCGAGAAAGCGTGACCTCTCTTTGCAAAGCCTGGAGGCGAACACCATCGACTGCGAACTTGAAGACGCGGTTTTCATGGGTCTTCGAATGTTCTCCGAGCCAGACGGGGTGAGGTGTCCCCATCCCCAGTTGTTTCAGCGTTCGCCAATGGGGACGGCCGGGGATAAAATCTCCTGCCTTCAACAGAAAAGGAACGGAAGCCGGTTCATCCACGACAGTGCACATAACCGGTACGGCCATCCTGTATCCAACACCCGAGACGTTCAGGATGACAGCATCGCGCGGGCCGCCGAACGCCTTGCGCAGCTTTGAGATGGCCGTCGCCAGAGACTGGTCTGTCGTTGAGGTGTCCCAGGCGGCACCGATCAGCTCATCCTTGGTGATGATCTGGCCTGGGTTTTCGAGTAGGTGCTGGAGAACATCAAGAGGCTTCGACTCAAGCTTGACAGGTTCACCGTGTACCAGGAGTTGGCGGCGGATTTCGATAAATTCGCAATCGCCAAATCTCCAACGACGGCCAAACTCAGATGACTCTTGAAGCGGGTTGCTGCGGATCATGTGGCTTTATTTTCCTTGAGAAGTTCGTGACGCACGGTAAAGACTTCTTTCATTCCCGTGCGTCATGCTCCCTCTATCTATTTGCGCAAATACGCGACGCGTCTCCGCCGCCACCCCATATCTATCAACATCACCTGGGAAATTCAACCCAATTTGCAGCAAATTAGCGCCAAAAACAACTTCTTGATTTTTCTTGAGAAATTCGTAGCCCCACTGTAAAGAACTTCATTTTTTCTTGAGAAATCCGTAATACCTCGTAAGGACTTCGCGAGGCTCTTGCGTAATGCTTCTGATAGCAATCAACACGGCAACCCAGGAACACCACAACCATTTCGAGTCATCAGCTGCTGATAGCCCGTGAGATTTATACAGAGCTGCATTCCCAAAATCGATATTCAACAGAGGCCCTCATTGAGAGATCAATCTTTAGCTATTTCAGCCACAGCCAGTCTTCTTCTCGGCGTCCTCGGCCTGAGCGGTTGCTCAGCCAACTTCGGAGACGTTTCCACAGCCACGACACCGACGGCGATGCATATTCAAGGCATCGTTCATGGCGGCCAGCAGCCGCTCAGTGGTGCTCGCGTATATATGTACGCCGCCAGCACGGTCGCCTATGGCGGTAATGGAATCGCCCCAACCTCTGGTGCCGCCGGCAATGCCTCGACCTCGCTGCTGACCGCCGCGACAGGGAACCCGGCAGATGCAAATGGAAACTTCTACGTTACCACGGATGTGAACGGCAACTTCAATATCAATGGAGCGTTCGCCTGCTCTCCCGGACAGCAGGTTTATCTGTACTCTGTCGACGGCGATCCGCAGTTGGCAGGTATCGGCATTGCCGGCACGCCGAATCCCGCGGCCACGCTGCTGGCCGTTGTGGGCAATTGCGCCAGTTCGACAGTGAGCGCGGCCTTTCCGAACCTGACCTCATTCGTGTGGATGAATGAGGCCAGCACGGTGGCCGCGGCCTATGCGCTTGCGGGCTTTGCTACCGATCCCCTGCATATCGGCGCACCCAGCTCCGTATCGGGCCATTCGCTCGCCGGGATCGGTCTGGCCAACGCCTTCAAATCGGCCTTGAATATCGTGAACCAGGCCAGCGGAGCGCCCTATGCGACTCTACCTCTCAACAGCAACGCCGCCGTTCCCGTGAGCATGATCAACACGCTGGCAGACATCCTTGCGGCCTGCATCAACTCCAACGGGGTCAGCTCGTCGGGATGCAGCACGCTCTTCGCCAACACAACCTACGGCACGGCACCGACCGATACGGCAACGGCGGCCATCAACATCGCGCAGCACCCGGCAGCCAACGTCTCCGCGTTGCTCAATCTGGCAACCAACGCCAGCCCCTTCCAGTCCATCCTTACCTCTGCCAACGACCTGTCCCTCGGGATCAAATACACCGGTGGCGGACTGAGCGGAGCACAGATGGTAGCGATCGATGGCTCGGGCAACGCTTGGATACCTAACTTTTCTACTAACTCCGTGCTCGAGTTCTCCAGCACCGGGGCTGTCCTCTCCGGGACCAATGGCTACACCGGCGGGCTGAACAAGCCCAATTGGCTCGCGATCGACGGCTCGGGCAACGCTTGGATAACTAACTTTAACAACTCCGTGGTCGAGTTCTCCAGCACCGGGGCTGTCCTCTCTGGGGCCAATGGCTACACCGGTGGCGGAATGAACGATCCATTTCAAATCGCGTTCGACGGCTCGGGCAACGCCTGGATGCTCAATGCTCTAGCTACCTCCGTGACCGAGCTCTCCAGCACCGGGGCAGCCCTCTCCGGGGCCAATGGATACACAGGAGGTCTGGGCGTGACAGAGGCCATCGCGATCGACGGCTCGGGCAACGCCTGGATAGCGAATACCGGAGGTCAGACCGTGACCGAGTTCTCCAGCACCGGGGCTGTCCTCTCCGGGACCAATGGCTACATCAGTGGCCAGAATTTGTTTTTACCATCAGGAGTTGCGATCGATGGTTTGGGCAACGCTTGGATACCTAACTTTTCTACCAACTCCGTGGTCGAGTTATCGAGCACCGGGGCCGTCCTCTCTGGGGCCAATGGCTACGGCGGCGGCGGACTGAACAATCCCATGGGGATCACTCTCGACGGCTCGGGTAACGCCTGGATAGCTAATTCGGGTAACAACTCCGTGGTCGAGCTCTCGAGCACCGGGGCCGTCCTCTCCGGAGCCAACGGCTACACCGGTGGCTCGGTGAGCCGCCCACAGGGTATCGCGATCGACGGCTCGGGTAATGTCTGGATAACCAGTACTTCAGGTACCTCCATGACTGAGATCATCGGCGTTGGCACTCCTGTGATTACGCCGATCTCTGCTGGTCTACCCGTTGTGCCAACAAAGGACGGAACCAGCAACCTTGGTACACGCCCGTAGACGTCACAGTCTGTCGAGCCAGAACAGGCTCGGCGCCTTCGGTGCCTTTCGGCTGGAAGAAGGTGTCGGAGCAGCCGAGGGATTACGACCGATAGATGTTTCCGTGGCCCTGCCTCATGGGTAGGGCCACGGAAGAGGGTGAGGGGTCCGAGATGCGCACTCGGGGTAATGGGCCACCCCTCACCTCAACACCTTACTAATTTCTGTTGCCTGAAGATCAACTTAGCTGCCCGTCTGTAACGCGTACCCGACGTCGTCAACCGCGATGTTAAGCACTGTTTCGTGGCGCCAGGACCGAGTCCACTGCAGTTAAGGCTGCCACCGACGTTATCGCCTTGATCGGAACTGCCATGCCTACTCGCAATCAATAATCAGCTCGCTGCCTCTTCCCGTCCCCCTATGCCCTGCGGCCTCTAGCTTGCATCGCAGCCCGACATCCCGTACAGAACAGGACCGGCGGAGATCTAGTGAATCTTCTTTTCCTGCGTGCGTATTCTCTCGCACACAGGAGATTTTTCTTCGCTCGTTCGATATAAGAACTTGCCTTTCTGTGGCTCCTTTTATCAGAAATGACCTCGGAGCTTCGTACGACTTCGCCCTGGAGTGAACATAGATGAACAGTCAAAAGAGCCTTTTTTGTAAATATTGCTTGCGCACTGACGAGCTCGACCGCCTTCAGCGAAAAGGTTGGTTCTCCTTTCTGGCTAAGATGATCGGACGATATCCGTGGTTCTGTCGCAATTGCTACCGGCCATTGTGGCTCAAACACCGTTCTCGCCGCGACTTTAGACAAACGCACGATCAATCTCCGCGCAGCGATCAGGCCACTCCCTAATCACCAATTAAGAACGATGAACAAGACAAGAGATCAGCAAGGCGTGACGCGTGGCATTGTCAAGAGCTGCCGAGTCTGATAGTGCTCGTTCCCTTTACTGAGTTGCTATCACTTCGGGAGAGAAACGCTTCGGCCTTCTCTCCCGGAACTGCAGTATCACGATCCTGATCGCAATTTCATAGTATTGAAGCCATCACCATCATGAAACGAGCCTTGTCCGGTACACGTTACCGTCATTGAATAGCCTAATGAGAACGATCATCATGTCCACGTTCTTAAAGCATAGATTGATCGTTAAATCCTATCGGCCCCATAAACAAATGATGTAAAAAAGATTAATATTCTTTCAATGAGATATGAAACGTGATATCTCATATATGTTCCTTGACATCGAAACACCTCTTTTTGCCTTTGCCTTGAGTTAGCTCCAGCGCAGCACCCTTCGGAGGTTCGTCTATGAAGTCCTTTAAGTGGTTTTCTCTCGCAATTTTGCTTTCTATGTGCAGCCTTGCTGCCTGGGGCCAATCAACAGCCACACTTACGGGAACCGTAACGGACCCAAGCGGCGCAGTCGTTCCCAGCGCGCAGGTAAAAGTGCATAGCCTGGCTACCGGAATCGATCGTGTCATCCATACTGACTCCGACGGAATCTATGTGGTGCCTTCGCTGGAACCCGGAGATTACTCCGTTCAGGCGACCGTATCGGGGTTCAGCAACTACACCGTGCAGAAGGTCACCCTCGACGTATCTCAGACCGTTACGGTCAACATGCATCTCGCGGTCTCGTCCGCAGGCGAGACGATAGAGGTTGAGAGCACGTCACAGCAGATCGAGACTCAGACCATGACCGTGGGCCAGGTCATCGACAGAAAGACCGTGCAGGAGATTCCTCTCAACGGCCGTCACTTCCTTGACCTGACAGTGCTGACGCCAGGCGGCGTAGTGGCTCCCACTTCGGGCAGCCTCACCGCCCCAAGCCGTGGGCTTGGAGCCAACTCCTTCATTACTGCCGGCAACCGCGAAGACTCGGTCAACTTCCAGATCAACGGCGTCAATCTGAACGACATCAGCCAGAACCAGATCACCTTTCAGCCGTCGATCAGCACAACCTCCGAGTTCAAGATCAATAACTCCACGTTCAGTGCGGAGTTTGGCCGCAGCGATGGATCGATTGTGACCGTTGCTACTCGATCCGGCACCAACCAGTTCCACGGTGAAGCCTTCGACTTCTTCCGCAACGAGGCGCTGGATGCCCGCAACTACTTCAACCGCAACTTCAACCCCTCCACGGGCCTCCCGATCGTTGGACTTCCAGGGGAAAAGGCGCCTCTCAAACGCAATAACTTCGGCGGCTCCGTAGGCGGTCCCATCTGGAAGGACAAGACTTTCTTCTATGCCAGCTATGAGGGTTTGCGTCAGCACCAGGGCATTCTGCAGAACAGTACGGTGCTCACCGCAGCTCAGCAGGCGACCATCGCCGCCAATGCCGCCCTCTTCCCTGCCGCCGCTGCCCTGGCCAAGCTCATTCCATTGCCGAATAGTGGAAACAATTATGTAGCCTTCACGCCGGGCCCGGTCAGCATCGATCAGTACACTGCAGATGTCCTGCAGCAGTTCAGCAGCAATGATTCACTACACGGTTTCTATGCCTTCCAGAAGGACGTTCGGACAGAGCCCGCATTGCAGGGCGACACCATTCCCGGCTGGGGCGATCACCGTGCCGCACATCGCCAGATCCTGACCCTCAACGAAACCCATATTTTCAGCCCAAACTTCGTCAATGAAGCGCGGCTCGGCTTCAACCGCATCTCGATCGCCTTCAATCCGGCCAATCTCATCGACCCGACCAGCGTAGGCATTGGCGATGGCCTTGTGGGCAACGTCGGCTTGCCTCAGACCACACTCTCCGATATCGGTCTCGTCTTCGGTGGGCCCTCGGGTTTCCCGCAGGGACGCAATGACACGCTGGGCCTCATCTCAGATACGGCAACCCTGTTGCGCGGCAAGCACACCCTCAAGTTTGGCGGCGAGTTCCGCCGCTATCTCAGCGCCAGCTTCGCCGGGAACATCGGTACGCTCACCTATGTGAGCACCCCGAATAACTTTGAGAAGGACAACGCCACCGTCTTCAGTGTCCAGCCCAACATTTCATCCAGCCGCGTCTACGATGGGGCACTGGGAGCGTTCTTCCAGGACAACTTCAAGTTCACACAAAGGCTGACACTGGAGTACGGTCTTCGCTTCGAGTGGAACGGAACTCCAGTCGAAGGTGAAAATCGCTTCGTGCTCTTCAATCCAAACGGCAATGGCGGCCCAACGCTGACACAAGTCGGTACCAATGGGCTCGCAGCCAACTCTGCCTACAAGCAGAGCTACAGCTATGAGCCCCGCCTGGGATTCGCCTACGATATCTTCGGAACCAGCAAGACCGTGGTGCGTGGCGGCTATGCTTACCTGGTCGACCAACCGGCTTCGAACACGGTAACAGGACTGGCCGCAAATCCTCCCTTCAGCACCTCCGTCACCTACAATGGCGCGGCCATTCCGGTCTCCTCGCTGTATGCCTCTGCAAAGGCCGCAGGTGTTGCGATCAGCTCCATCAACCCCAACTTCAAAGATGCGTATATCGAG
Source organism: Granulicella mallensis (assembly GCF_014203225.1). Taxonomy (GTDB): domain Bacteria; phylum Acidobacteriota; class Terriglobia; order Terriglobales; family Acidobacteriaceae; genus Granulicella; species Granulicella mallensis_A. The sequence goes on from NZ_JACHIO010000002.1 coordinate 123,852, forward strand.
AGCTTCAACCTGAATGTGCAGCAGGCGCTCCCCGGCGGCATCGTTACTTCGCTCGGCTACTACGGCTCTGTCGGACGCCATCTGCGTATTGCCACGAATGAGAATCAGGCAAGCGGTCCGGTGGGATCTCCCCATCTTTACCAGACCCTCTCGGCCAACAGCCCCATCGATCCCGGTGTAACGATCGCTTCCAACATCAGCGAGGTGAACAGCATCGGCACCTCGAACTACAATGCCCTGTGGCTGGTGTTCAGCAAGAACTTGCACCATGGACTCGAACTCAATATGAACTACGAGTGGGCGAAGTCGATGGACATTAACTCGCTTGGATCGCAGGGTGGGTTGAACCTGCAGGACAGCAACAACCCCAGCGGCAACTATGGCCTGTCGGACTTCGACGTGCGCCATCACTTCGCCGGTACAGCGATCTATGTGCTGCCCTTCAAGGGCAACCGCCTGGTCTCGGGCTATCAGCTTTCAACGATCGTCCAGTACCAGACCGGCAACCCGGTCAACATCACCGCAGGCAGCTCAAGCTTCAACGGCCTTACCGGCGTTATCCGTCCCAATCTGGTTGGTCATGTCATCACACATAAGTCGCAGGCTCCTGTTGCTGGTTCGGTAAGTTCCGCGACCAATGTCACCTTCATCCAGAACTCCCCAGGCACTATCTGCGACGTGACGACGTACACTCCAGCCTGCACCTTTGAGATTCCGGGAACACAAGCCAGTGCCACCGCACCTACCGCACCCACGGCTTATACCGGCATCGGCAACATACAGCGTAACGGCGTTACCGGCCCCGGCTTTGCGGATGTCGATCTGTCAGGACAGAAAGAGACCAAACTCTTCAAGAACGTGATGTTCACGCTTCGTGCCGACGCGTTCGATATCCTCAACCACCCCAACTTTGGTCAACCATCGGGGAACGTTCAATCGTCAACCTTTGGCCAGATCAGCGCCACCCGCTTTGCTACCAGCGATGGCGGCTCCTCTCGTCAACTCCAAATCAGTGGTAAGTTCACCTTCTAGTTCGTGAGGTGTGCGCTCGACCAAAACGTTTCGCCGGTCGAGCGCACATGTCTTACGAAGGTATTCAAGTTTCTTCCACGCAACAGGATGTCGGTCTCCCCTCGAACCTTTACCATAGCGTCCGAGGACCAGAGAATCTATTGGATTCCGAGCATACACAATGATCAAAATCTCTAAACCACCGAACCTGACAGAGCTCGCCTATCTCAGCGTCAAGCAGTCCCTCGTCGACGGTTCCCTGGGCGAGGGCCAGAGATTGACAGAAGAATCTCTCTCCACCCAGCTAGGCATCAGCAAATCCCCCATACGCGAGGCGCTCACCCGCCTTGAAAGCGAAGGCCTGCTCAACATCGAAGCCAGGCGCGGCGCCTATGTTCGCCGGTTCAACAGAAAAGATGTCAGCGACCTGTATGACCTTCGCGAACTGCTGGAGGTGCATGCGGTAGGGTTGGCGGTGATTACTCCAGCGTTCCTCGGCACGCTCGCGGAGAGCATCGAACACACCCGGAAGCATCTCGATGCAGGCGACAGAATGGCACACGTGGAAGAGGATATTCGCTTCCACAATCTCATCGCCGCCGCTACGGGCAATGAAGAGCTCCGTCGCGTCCTTGAAAACATGAACCACAAGAGTCTTCTATGCCGGTCGAAGACCTTCAATCTCTCTTCGACAACCGCGCCGATAAGTCACAGCAGGATCTACCTTGCCCTGAAGGAAGGCGAGCGGGTTTTGGCTCAGCAGGCCATGAAAGATCACATCCAATACGTTCGCGACTCTCTGCTGCGTTCGCTGAAGGCAACAGAACCCCTAACCATCTACGAGGAAGACGCCGGTCTTGCCCTTTCTACCAATCGCAGTTAAATAACAACCGTTACGCGGTAAAAGGAGAGCTTCATGCTCCGTCGAACGTTTCTTGCAACGCTACCCCTGGCTACTGCGGGCTCTCTCGTTGCCGCCACCAACAACGGTGTCCATGAACCGGCTCTCCTCCCTGGCGAAGAAGAACTATCGAAGCTGCCTAAATTTCAGGCCCCCGGAGAGGACCGGTTTCTCCGGCCTGATGTGCACGCCGGAGATCGGCCTGCCGGTGCCAGCTTCTCCTCGCGCTCCCCTGCACTGGGTTGTTCGGGGGCTGCGGGAACGGCGCATCCGCTGGCGACACAGGCAGCTATCGAGATGCTCAAGCGCGGCGGATCGGCAGTCGATGCGGCTATCGCGGCCAATGCCCTGCTGGGCTTCGTCGAACCGACGAGCTCCGGGCTCGGGGGAGATTGCTACGCCTTCGTGTGGGACCCCAAGGTTGGCAAGCTGGCCGGAATGGCCAGCTCGGGCCGCTCACCGAAGTCGCTCTCGCTCGAGACCGTTCGCTCGCGCGCAGTCAACGGTGCTCTGCCTGCACTGGGAGCAGTCAGCGTCTCCACGCCCGGCGCGCTCGACGGCTGGTGGACGCTGCACCAGCGCTACGGCAAGCTCAAGTGGGCCGAGCTCTTCGAGCCGGCCATCCACTACTGCGAAGCCGGCGCCCCAGCGCCGCAGATCATCGGCTGGTACATCAAGCGGAACATGGCGATCTTTTTGAGGCCGCACTCGGGTGTCGAAGAGACCGCCAACGCGGTGAAGACTTATAGCCCTGGCGGCATCTCGCCCAACGAATACGATGTGCGGCGTAACCCCGATCTTGCGAAGACCTATCGGATGATCGCAGCAGGTGGGCGCGATGCTTTTTACGATGGCCCGATTGCGAAGACGATCGATGCGTACTTCAAGCGGATCGGCGGCTGGCTCTCGGCGGACGATCTGCGCGAGCATCATGCGGAGTGGGTTGAGCCGCTGGTGACGAAGTATCGCGGCGTAGACGTCTATGCCATGGGCGCCAACACACAGGGACTCGCCACCCTGCAGATGCTCAACATCATCGAGCAGTTTGATCTACGCGGATATGGCTTCCAGTCCCCTGAGTCACTGCATGTGCAGATCGAGGCGAAGCGACTTGCCTATGAGGATCGTGCCCGCTTCTACGCCGACCCACACTTTTCGAAGATCCCGATCGACTGGCTCAAGTCGAAGGAGTATGCCAAAGAGCGTGCCAAGCTGATCCAGCTCGACCGCATCCTCGAACCTGTCTATCCCGGCCAGGCTCCCAGCCACGGTGACACTACTTATTTCTCTACCGCCGACAAGGACGGGATGATGGTGTCGATGATCCAGTCCAACTTCCGCGGCATGGGCTCAGGCCTGGTCGCGGACGGCCTCGGCTTCATGTTCCAGGATCGCGGCCAGTTGTTCTCGCTGCAGGATGGCCACCCAAACATCTATGCGCCCGGCAAGCGTCCCTTCCAGACCATCATCCCGGGCTTTGCAGCCAAAGATGGTGTGCCATGGCTCGCCTTTGGAGTGATGGGTGGCGACATGCAGCCCCAGGGGCAAAGCCAGATCATCATCAATCGCGTCGACTACGGGATCGATGTGCAGGCGGCTGGAGACAGTCCGCGCTGGCACCACGAAGGCTCATCGCAAAGCATGGGCGAAGACCCACCGCACCTTACTCCTCGCGGCATTCTACGCCTGGAGAGCGGTGTTCCCGCAGCCACTCGTAAAGCTCTCGTCGAAATGGGTTGGCCGATGGGTGAAAGCGATGGCGGTTATGGACGCTACGAGTGCATCGAAAACCGCAAGCAGGGTGAAGATCGTGTCTATGCGGCTGCCAGCGAGATGCGCGCAGATGGCGTGGCTCTGGCCTATTGAGCTGGCACAGAGGAAACAGCAGAAGCATGCTGTTTCCTCTGCCGCTACTCTGTTTTGTCGGAGTTCGTCCTGAGATGTTCATCAATGATCGGCATCGTTGAAGCGCTCGTCGAGGTGGTGCCGAGTATCTGCACCAGCGGTACGGGCTTTGCGGCGGCAGCCGCTTCCATAGCAGTGTGCGCGGGGGGCGGAGCGACGGTCGTCTCATAGCCTGCCGGGACGATCGGCGGATGGGTGTACTCCCAGGCATAGTCTGTGGTCATGCGATAAAGTACGATCATCCCAACCACCAGCACGATCACCGTGAACAACGCGCCTTCAGGCCCATAGGGTCCACCTGTGATCCAGGCCACTCCACTGCTATCCGTAGTCACGAGACTGCTGTACGTCTCCAGCCCACCGACGGGCAAACCCAGCAGAACTCCCATGGCCGCAGTCCAGGCGAAGTGCAATCCCCAGCCGAGCCAGAGACCGTGCGTTCTTAGATAAGCCAGAGAGAACAGAATGCCCAGGAGAAAGGCGATGCCGACGCTGGAACTGGTTGAGTTGGGATGGAAGCTCGAGAACAACGCATAGATTCCAGAGAGCAGAATCGTTGCCAGTACAGACCCTACAGCGGCGATAAGCCTGGCGTAGAGATATCCGCGGAAGGCGACTTCCAAAGCGAGTGTGCCGACAGCCAGCGTGGCAAGGGAGATCAGTGCAAGGCCCCAGGACCGTGGAGCAAGCCAGAACTCCGGGTGCAGATCGCCGACGAGCATCATCGGAAGCACGGCGACCAACAGCATGGCCCAACCCAGCACGATCCCCTGCTGTCCTTCGCGAAGTGCCGTCGCACGCTGCGGCAGCGCATTATCTCTGCGGAGATTGCCGGTGCGGGTAGCGATCCAGCTTAATGTTGCAAACCCAACGAGCAGCAGGAAGAGGAAAAAGCCTTCGCTGAGCAGCGGCTGAATCAGAGCAAGGTTCAGGTGGTTCGCAATGCCCTGCGCGGAGTGATCCGCGACCGAATGAGAGGCAAGAAGCCACAGCAGTCCCGTGATGAAAAGAGCGAACTGCATGGAGCGCGGAATCGCGCGTTGGGGCTGGTTGGGTTGCAACAGTGACTGGCTCCTTAGGAACTCCACCGCCGGCGGTCAGGCTCAGGCTATGGTATAAAACTGCGCGATATTACGAAACTTTGCATACCGGGCAGCCAGCAGATCGTCGATCGAGAGACGCTTCAGGTCGCTGAGATGGCGTTCCAGCCGTTCGTTGACCAGCTCCATGGCATAGGCCGGATCCATCTGCGTACCGCCCTCAGGTTCAGGGATCACATCGTCCACACAGCCTAAGCTTTGGACGCTATCGGCGGTGTATCGGAGAGCTTCAGCCGCCAGCTGTTTCTTACTGGAGTCCTTCCAGGTGATGGCTGCGCAGCTCTCCGGCGTAATGACGGTATAGATCGCGTTTTCCAGCATCAACACGCGGTCGGCAACTGCCAGAGCCAGAGCTCCGCCTGAACCGCCTTCCCCGGTGACGGTGGCGATGGTAGGAACCCGGAGACGGGACATCTCGCGGATGTTACGTGCGATGGCTTCCCCCTGTCCGCGCTCCTCGGCACTGAGACCAGGATAGGCTCCGGCAAGGTCGATGAAAGTGAAGACAGGACGGCCAAATTTTTCCGCTATCTTCATGGCGCGCAAAGCCTTACGATAACCCTCGGGATCGGGCATGCCGAATTTGCGAGCGGTGCGCTCTTTGAGGGTTCGGCCCTTGAGATTGCCCACCACCAGCACAGGCTCGCCGTGAAAGCGGGCCATACCCGCAGTCATCGCGGCGTCATCGGCAAACTGCCGGTCACCGTGAATCTCGCTGAAATCGGTAAAGAGTGCTTCGATGTAGTCCATCGGATAAGGACGCTGAGGGTGCCGCGCGAGTTCGGTCTTGATCCACGACTCGGGCGTTGGTGCGGGTGCAGTGACAGACTTCTGAGGAATGTTTTCGGCCATCTTTGTACCTAAACGATTGTATGCGATAGCCGGGGTCAGAAGTTGTCCCGATGACGGAAGAGCTGCGGCCAGGAGAGATCGTAGCGCTCCCGGGCAAAGAGCAAAAGAAACAGGACAAGACCATACATCAGTTGCTGCATGGCGATATTCCAGTCCTGTTTGAGCGTGATACCGAACATCAGCACAAACATCAGCAGGAAGGCGAGGATGAGCGTGTATCGAGTGAACAGGCCAAGCAGAAGCAAGATCCCGATCAACAACTCAACACAAGGAATGGCATAGCCGCTGACGAGAGTCAGCGAGGACGGTAGCGGCGTCGATGCCATGCTCTTCACCATGCCCTGCGCAAAGCCCGAGAGGTGGGAGCCGGTGAAGATGCGCGCAAAGCCATGGCCAAAGAAATCCAGACCGGTGAGCAGACGGAAGAGGACGTAAGCGTGGAGTTGTTCGATGCTGGGAGGTTGATCGCTCATGGCTAAATTGGATGCACGCAATCGCACCGTTGACGAACAGCACGACTAGTTTTCCGTCGGCTCGGTCACACTGTCGATCACGATCGTTTCGACGGGGCCTTTCGCAGCCTTCAGCTTGAGTCCCAGCCGATTCATGGCGTCAACAATAGCTGCGGTCATGTCGTGATTCGTAGGATCGTCCGGTTCGAGCTGGAAGTCATAAAGTCCTGGTAAACCGGTTCGATCCAGTACCGGGCGATCAAGATTCGAACTCAACTGTCTCGCCAGAAATGGCATGGAGATATTTAAACCGAACGCCGATCCATCGGCGATGCCGCCCTGCATCATGATCACACCTCCCCTGGAGTCGCCCTCCGGGTGCGCTGGGGCTTCCAGCCGAAGTTGCCCTTTTCCTCGGAGCAAAAGATAGACCGGCCCTTCTTTCGTCTCACGATGGAACTTCAATCCGAATCGCTCGACCAGAAGATTCTGCAGCATCTTTCGTTGCTCGTCACTGGGAGTTGCTTTCATTGGAGGTTGTACTGCAGTGCGTGATTCGGAGGAAGCGGGAGGCAAAGCCTCTATGTCGTAGCGATTCTTGTCAGCCCAGGCTGGAACGCCGGATATCTGGAAGCTCTGAAGGTCAAACGCAAAGTACAAAAGCATCTTCAAGTTGGCAGCTCCAACGACGACTCTGCCTCCGGGATACGAGATAAATCCCAGCATTCCGCCATGATTAAAATCATGGGGTTTGATCGTAGAAACCTCGAACGCGGGCATCTGAGCAGAGCCGGCTTCTGTCTGCGAGCCGGTTATTTTTGGAGATGTAGACGTTTGGCCATGAAGCGCCGTTGATGAGCCGCACGCTACCGTGGCAAAGCATAGTAGAAACCCGCCACACCTATAGGCAATACACTTTGCCATCTCTCAGTCCTCTTCACGGATTGCGTATGTTCGTTCGACGCAATCAAAAGATAAAGGCTAGGAATCTTTTTAGCTTGTGCGTGCCCTCGCGCTGGAACCGCTCTATGGATATTGCAGAATCACTCGCAGAAACTGCGCTCCGGCACTCAATCGAATCGAGCCGTCCTTGTACGCTGGGACCCAGACCGTGTCTCCTGGCGTAAGAGTACGTTCACTTCCGGCAATCGATGCTTTGGCTGTCCCGATAGAGACCAGCAACGAGCGTGGTCCAGCAGAGGATATCGTGCAGGACTCAGTTGTGGGGCACTGCGTGCGCTCAATCTTTAGCGCGGCATCATGATACTCGGTCCGCGTGCCGGGAGTTGCCGGTAGCGCTGGAGCTTCTCCACGGAAGACCTCCTTTAGGTCGTCCGACGGAATGCTCTTCAGTTCAACACGCAGGAAGTCCGAGGGGACATCTCCCAGATTGGTGACGCTATGCCTCTCCGCCATGCCTGGGCTAATGCGGAAGGCTCCCGTGTGCGTTGGAGGACGATGAGCCGTGAAGCCGTTCGGGCCCTCGTGTTTGAGGTCGACCTCGCCGGAGTTGTTCAGGTACACATACACCGTTGGATAGGCCGAGTGGTCGTGCATCGGCACAAACTCGTGCGCACCATAATGCACGCGCATCACGATGATGTCGGAGTTCTCAAACGTTGTCTTGTAGTTGGGCGGCAGGGACTGAGTCTGCGCGCCCGCGCTACCAAGAACCAGACAAGCTGCGATGCACGATATCTTCATCAGATCACCTGCACAGCGCCGCGGCCGACAAGGGCTTCGACTCCTTCGATAAAGGCCACGTCCGCAGCGACATGGAAGCCGCTCGGTTCGAGCACGGCACAGAACTGGCCCGGCTCTTCGAGGTTCAGCAATAGCTTGCCGTTCCCGGGAGCGCTAAGGAAGAGCGTGTGCAGCTTGTCCAGCAGAGTCTCATCGTGGCTATGCAGTGGAATGCGGATACGAAGTGCATCCGGCAGCTTGATCTTGACGTCCTCAAGCGCCTGGATGCTGGAGATCGCCAGCTTCGGCGCCGAGTCTTCTTCACCACGCAGCGAGCCACGGACCAGTACGGGCACGTCGATGCGAAGCTTCTCGGCAAGCTTCTCGTAGCTCTGCGGGAAGGCGATGAGATCGATCTTGCCGACCGTATCTTCGAGGTACGCCTGCGCGTACATCTCGCCGGAGCGCTTGGACTTCGCGACCTTCAGGCCGGTGATCACACCGGCAATCTGGATCTCGTTGCCCTGCTCTGCCTGTCCGCGGCGGAAGACCTGGGGCTCGGGCTTCATCTCGCAGGCTGTCGCCGTATCGACGACCTTCATATTGCGCAGCTTCTCGCGATACTTGTCCATCGGATGGCCGGAGACGAAGAAGCCGAGCACGTCCTTCTCGTTCTGCAAACGGGTGTGCTCGTCCCAATCGGGCGCAGGCGGAAGCGTCTCTTCTCCTGTAGAGGAGGAAGAGGCGGGGCCGGGGTCGTCGAACATGCCGAAGAGCCCGGACTGACCAGCGGCAGCGTCGCGCTGCGACTTCTGTGCGCGCTCCATCGCCTTGTCCAGCGCGGCGAAGACCCGGGCGCGGGGACCGAAGGCATCGAGCGCACCGGCCTTGCACAGAGACTCCAGCACGCGCTTGTTCATCAGGCGAAGGTCGACCTTGTCGCAGAACTCCCACAGGCTGACGAAGCCCTGCTTCCCTGCGGCCTGCAGTTCTTCGCGGGCTTTGATAATAGAGTCGATCGCGTTGTGGCCTACGTTCTTGATCGCAGCCAGGCCGAAGCGGATGCTGTCTCCAGCCGGAGTGAAGTTAGCAGCAGAGATCTGCACGTCGGGCGGAACGACCGGGATGTTGATCTCTCGGCACTCACCGATGTACTTGACGACGTTCTCCGGCTTCGAGGTTTCAGAGGTCAGCAGGGCGGCCATGAACTCAACCGGGTAGTGAGTCTTGAGCCAGGCCGTGTGATACGCCAGCAGCGCGTAGGCAGCCGAGTGCGACTTGTTGAAGCCGTATCCGGCGAACTGCTCCATGAGGTCGAAGAGTTGCCCCGCGCGATCCTTGTTGAACTTGCGCTCGGCAGCGCCCGCCATGAACAAGACGCGCTGCTTGGCCATCTCCTCAGCGTTCTTCTTACCCATCGCGCGGCGCAACAGATCGGCGCCACCGAGCGAGTAGCCCGCGATAGCACTCGAGATCTGCATGACCTGTTCCTGGTAGACGATGACGCCCAGCGTCTCCTTGAGGATCGGTTCAAGTTCAGGGAAGAGATATTCAACGGCGCGGCGTCCCCACTTGCGCTCGATGAAGTCATCGATCATGCCGCCCTGGATTGGGCCGGGACGATAGAGTGCGTTGAGCGCGGTAAGATCTTCGACCGTGGTGGGCTTGTAGCGGCGCAGAACATCGCGCATGCCGCCGGATTCAAACTGGAACACGCCGCTGGTAAGAGCGCGATGGTAGACCTTCTCGTAAGTCTCGGCATCGTCGAGCGGGATGGTCGCCATATCGACATCGACGCCACGATTGGACTTGATCAGCTTGAGGCAGTCGTCGATGACGGTCAGCGTCGTCAGGCCAAGGAAGTCCATCTTCAGCAGGCCCATCTTCTCGACGGCCTTCATGTCGTAGCTGGTGACGATGGCGTCGTCCTTGGTGCGCGTGACGGGGACGAGTTCCGTCAGCGGCTGCGGCGCGATCACGACACCGGCAGCGTGAACGCCAGCGCCACGTACCAGACCTTCAAGGCGCAGAGCTGTGTCGATCAACTCCTTGATCTTAGGATCTTCATAAGCTTGAGCCAGCGGAGGTGAATCCTTTAGCGCCTGTTCGATGGTGATGCCGATGGTCGCGGGAATCAGCTTGGCGATGCGATCGACTTCACCATAGGGCATGTCGAGCGCACGTCCAACGTCCTTGATCGCAGCCTTCGCGGCCATGGTGTTGAAGGTGATGATCTGCGCGACCTGGTCCTCGCCGTACTTCTCGCGCACGTACTTGATGACCTCGCCGCGGCGGTTCATGCAGAAGTCGATGTCGACGTCAGGCATGGAGACGCGTTCGGGGTTCAGGAAGCGCTCGAAGAGCAGATCGTTCTGCAACGGGTCGACGTCGGTGATCTCCATGACGTACGCGACCAGCGATCCAGCTGCCGATCCACGGCCCGGGCCGACGGGAATGCTCTGCTGCTTGGCGTAGCGGATAAAGTCCCAGACGATCATGAAGTAGCCGGGAAACTTCATCTGCTTGATACAGTCGATCTCGCGGTTCAGGCGCGCTTCATAGTCAGCGATGGACTTGCGCAGAATGCCGCGATCTTCAAGGTGCTTGATGGCGGTCTCACGGCGATGTCTCCAACCCGCGCGACATACCTGCTCGAAGTAGCTGTCGAGGTCTTCGCCCTCGGGCACGTCAAACTTGGGGAACGGGTTCTTGACGGCCTTGAGCTCGAGCTGGCAGCGCTCCGGAAACTGCATCGTGCGAGTACAGACCTCGGGCGCATGGCTGAAGAGACGGTGCATCTCATCCGCCGACTTGATGTAGAACTCCTGCGTATCGAACTTGAAGCGCTTGGGATCGTTCATCGACCCGGCGGTCTGCACGCAGAGCAGCACCTCATGGGCACGCGAGTCTTCGTTTTCGATGTAGTGCGAGTCATTGGTCGCGATCAGCGGGATGTCGAGATCTTTTTCAAGCCGGAACATCGCTTCGGTAACCGCCTTGTCAGGCTCGAGTCCGTGGTCCTGAATCTCGAGGAAGAAGTTGCCACGGCCGAACATCGTCTCGTAGTCGCCAGCGGCCTTCTTGGCCTTCTCGTAGTCCCCTTCCATCAGATGCTGGCTGACCTCGCCGGCGAGACAACCGGAGAAGCCGATGAGTCCCTCAACGTGTTTGGCGAGGAAGTTCTTGCTGACACGCGGCTTCTTGTAGAAGCCATGCAGCGCTGCCTCACTGGTCAGGCGAACGAGGTTGCGGTAACCGGCTTCGTTCTCGGCCAGCACCAGCATGTGGTTGTACTTGGAGCTGGGATCGGCGAACTCGCGGCGATGGTCTTCTTCTTTGCAGACATAGAGCTCGCAGCCGAGGATGGGCTTCAGATTCTTCTTCTTCATCGCGTCGAAGAAGTGAACGGCTCCATAGATGTTGCCGTGGTCGGTCATGGCGGCCGAGGTCTGCCCGATTTTGACGAGATGCTTGGCCAGTTTGTCGACGTCGCAAGCTCCGTCGAGGAGGGAGTAATCGGTATGTAGATGGAGGTGCGTAAACTCAGCGGCCATGAAGCTAGTTTACTGCTTGGTCAACAGGGATGAGGCAGAGGAAAACCTGAACCAAATAGGGTTCGTTCGTGCCAATGCCAGAATCCCGCTCATGAGTGACACGTTCGTTGGCGCGATATCTCAGCTTGCAGGCAAACTTCTACATTTGAAGGGGCAGGAAGCACCGACAGACTGGCCCACCGCAGTCGCCGGGGCGATGATCCCAGCACACGGCGGCGCATCGAACGACCACTCTCTACAGATTCGAGCCACACTCGCGATCACTGTGGATGGTCATCGACATTACGGTCTGCTGAACAGTGTCGGCATGGGTGATTATCCGGCCCTCGAGTTTCTGAACCATTCAGAGAAACCCGCGACTTTATTGGTTCGTTATAACGCGAAGGATCCGGACGAGATGATCGTCATGCCCAACGATGAAGTTCTTCCCTTCGAGATTAGCCGAGACTAATTCAGAGGCACTTATTTCAGACTGACGATCTGCCCTCTCAACCGAAGGTGGCCAATTCTTTCAATAAGTCTTCGAGTCCGTTATGACGTCAAAGATTTCAGGCGGCAATGGCAGAAGATTCTTGACGTTTCGGACGTCCACCCCGGCGACCGTTCGCACGGGACGCCCTTCTCTTTGCAATGCTGCTAGCGGCACCGCCCTTGGCGCCAATCTCTGCCATCCACTTTCGGGTTCCATAGATTCCTTGTAGAAGTGCAGGAACGTAGAGGTCTACATCGAGGGCCGGCCAATGCAGTCCCGTGCCATTGCCAAGAATCTCAATCTGCGAAATCTGTTGTCGGGTAGCTCCCTGCAACCCCTGAAGATCTTCGCGCGGGAGAACGCAGCGATGCCCGTCACTCATCTGCAGAATCAACAGATCGAGCCCAGGTCCTGGCCGATACGTTACATCGGTTACTCGTGGTTCATTCGCTAGTGCTTTGGCGCGGGAGATCGCCTGATCGATTTGAGCATCCGTGGTAACCACCCTATGCGTTGTCATGATTCTTCTCCCAGAGTTCCACCAACTCGTCAAAGTGTGATGCTGCTGCGGACAATATCTTTTTCACGTCTGAGCGCTTAGCGTTTGAAGGGCGAACAGCGTCCGCACGCTCTGCCAATGCCGCATTCCCATCGGGCAGCAAATCCACGATCGCCTCAGTCTCACCCGTAAATCCATGCACGTGGCGTGGAAGATGGTCGTTTGGATATGCCACGAAGAGGACACCACCAAACTTGGATGAACCCACAAACCTATCCTAACCTAAGCGGCTTGGGTTTTCGATGATTAGTTAGACAGATACGAGGTGTGTCGCAAGCTGGACGTAGAGATCCACGCAGTCCAGCAATTCTTTCTTGCTGATCTTCTCGTCCGGCGTATGCGCAACATGGATGCTCCCCGGTCCCAGCAGAAACGGCTCACCCCAGTTGGTGAGAGAGGGGATGTCCGTCGTGAACTTTGCGACCATCGTCTCGAAGCCTTCGACCGTACGCATCTGGATGAACGGCAGCTTCAGCGAAAAATTTACCTCGCAACGTCCAGCAGCCGCCTTGAGGATCGCAGCCTGCGTCTCGTCCGCTGGCCCCACAAGGCGGATCAACAGATGCGCCTCTGCCTTATCGGCGATGACGTTTGGAGCCACACCGCCCTTGATGATGCCTACGTTCATCGTCGAGTCGCCGATGCCCTCAATGACAGGCAGCGGCAGCGCCTGGATATCGTGCAGTGCGGCCAGGAGCTTATCGACGGCGGACTCACCAAGTTCGGGATAAGCCGAATGCGCCATCTTGCCATGCGCAAAGAGTTCAACGCGCAGGCAGCCCTTCGAGGCGACCGCGAGACGATTGTCCGTGGGCTCGCCATTGATCAGGAAGCGCGATCCGCGTGGATTCTCATTCGCAATCTTCGCCCCTGCGGAGTCACGCTCTTCACCGACAACGAAGAGCAGGCCTACGCGAACACCGGCAGCACGCAGCTTTTCGGCAGCGGCAATCTGCGCGGCGATGATGCCCTTCGCGTCACAGGTCCCACGGCCATACAGAAAGTCGGCGTCCTCGCGGCAGGGGCCGAGGAATGGGGGTACGGTGTCCATGTGGGTCGAGAGCACGACATCGGGGATGATCCCCTGCTCCACGGCATACACATTGAAGCGCGGGCCGCTGGCGCCGTTGGGTGTCTTCGAGGGATCGGGCTGGGGCACGGGCTGGCGCTCCACAGCATAGCCCTGCTTCCCCAGAAACTCCGCGAGGAACTCACCCGCCGGGGCTTCGTGATAGGTGGTCGATTCAATGTCGACGAGCTGCTTCGTGAGTTGGATCGGGTCGATTGCCATGCGAGTCCAGAATACCCGAGCCGATGAATCCTGACGGCGAGGGCTGCGACTTATCACCCTTCTTTAACGCAGAGGGCGCGGAGGTCGCTTTCTTCTAAACTAGCTCTATGTCTGACGCACTTCCCTTTCAGTCTCATGTAAAAGCCGTCGAAGACCTGCACGGTCCAGTCGGACGGCTCGAAGCTATCCTCAACACCGGACGTGAGGACGCTCTCTACGCCGCCATCGTCGCGCATCCGCATCCGCTCGGCGGCGGCACCATGCACAACAAGGTCGTCTATCACGCAGCCAAAGCGTTTTCCAGCTTCGGCCTGCCTGTGTTGCGGTTCAACTTTCGCGGAACCGGCCTGAGCGAAGGTGTGCACGATGAAGGACGCGGCGAGGTCGACGATGTAAGGGCTGCGCTCGACTGGATGACCGAAAGATATCGGCTGCCGATCTTATTTGCGGGTTTCTCGTTTGGATCGAACGTTGGCTTTCGCGCCTGCTGTGGCGACGCAAGAGTACGAGGGCTGGTGGGGTTGGGTCTGCCGGTACGCGCCGAGGGGCGCGACTATACGTATGGGTTTCTACCTGGCTGCGGCGCTGTGCCCAAGCTCTTCATCAGTGGAGACCACGATCAGTTCGGACCTAAAGATGTGCTGGAATCTGTCCTGGTCTCGGCGCAGGAACCGAAGCGTGTGATCTGGGTCGAGGGTGCCGACCACTTCTTCGCGGGAACCGCTCAGTCGCCGGCTTCCAAGCTGGGAACCATGAATGCAGGAATCCGGCTCTGGCTCGCAGAGGAGTTCGGCTTGTAGTGCTGCTGATGGGCCGCAGCTTCGGCACGCAGCATCCACGACTCAATCAACCCGGCAGTAAGCTCAGGCTGCTCTTCAGCGGGACGATGTCCGACGCCTGGCAGAACATGCAGCTCGGACTGGCGCAGGTGAGCGCGCAGCTTCTCGGCCGTGCGCACAGGAACGGCCCGATCGCAATCTCCCCAGAGAATCAGCGTGGGCTGCGTGACGGGCTTGCGCAGCAGATGGCGCAGTTCAGCCATATCCTCATGCCAGGTGCCCAAAAGGCGCAGAAGATGTGACATCGTACCGCGGATGCGGAGATTCGCCCGATAGGGCATGAGGCGCTCCGGCGTGTCCCAGCTCTGGGGACCAGCCATACGGCGCAGGCCCATCATCTGGAACCACTGCGGATACCAGGGCATGGTGTACGCAAAGATTCTGCCCGGAAGCGAGAGATAGAATTTGATGATCTGGTCGGCTTCGTTGAAATAAGGGTGCGCGGGGCCCAGCAGAACCAGCGAACGAACGCGGTTCGGAGAGGTCCGGGCAAGACGCAAGGCAACCGCTCCACCGTGCGAATGGCCTATCAAACAGGGCTTTTCGAGACCGAGAGAATCGAGGAACCGCTCAATGAAGGCGGCCGTTGCGGGCATGGTGGCAGCAAGATCATCGCGGCGTTCGGAGAGTCCCGAGCCGGGCATATCGAGCGCGATCACATGCCAGTGTGAGGGCATCTCCGCAAGCAGAGGCTGGAAGGTCTCGGCCGATCCCATCAGACCGTGCAGGAGCACGAACGAAGGATCACCCGCAGTCGCCGTACCTTTTTCAAGGTACGAGAGGCGAAGTCCGTCGAGGTCTAGATGGTGCCGTTCCAGCATTTCGAATATGTCTTTTGAATTAAACTGCCGCTGGAACCATCACTTCGGCGTTAGCCTCACTCTGATCCTGCGCAGACGGCGACTCCACACTCCCATCGCTCGTTATATTAATAATACGTGAAATTAACTCGATTGCAAAGTCCACGTGTTCCCTCTCCAGCAGGAAGGAGAGGGGAGCTGTAACACGTTTCCCTGCAACACATTGAGCAGGACGTCTTCAACCTGTACTGCCTCTGCAACGGTTGTCATGCCCAGGAAAGTTCAAGCCTCTGTAACAATCCCTGCCTGCTGGCTTCCACTGCAACGGGGGTTGGCCTGAGCCAATTTGGCGCAAACTTTCAAACAAATAAGCCCCAGTATCCTGCACCTATTCGAGTAAGCCTTCTTCCTCAAGAATATGCAGGAGCTCCAGGATTTTGGGCGGCAGCATTCTGCCGAAGGTCGGAGGATATTGTCCCTTCGTATCCCAGAAGTTGCATGTCGGGGGCAACCGGTTTAAGTCCGTGCGGAATCACACAGGATACGGCAAAATAGAAGAAGAGATGGAACTTAGGCCTCCAGAAAACCGTATTTGCCTATGAATCCAAGCATAACGTTCTCTCTAAACCTCGTAAGTACCCGCAATTGCAACAAAAAGGCCTTTGGCCCCTGGGTTGCTATCAGTCCACTGGGGACATCATCTCTTAAAAGAGTATTCGTGTGAAAGCTGGGTCTCAAACTCGTCTGTTGGCCATTCTGCTCGCGGTTGTTACACTCGCTGCGTTCGGGCTGTCGATTGCCAATTTGATGCAGGAGAGCTCCTACTCCGCGCCTACCGACGGTGTTCACTGGGCTGAAACAGAAGGTGGCCTGCGCGCCTACATCGTTCCCAGGGATACCCCGGCATACCGCGCGGGCATTCGTACCGGCGATGTGCTTACCGCTATTCGGCGCGGAGATATCCTCTCCGGGGGAAATGACGTCCCAACCCCCAAGGTTGCCTCCTTTGAACGGGAGATCGAACGCAGCGGCGTCTGGTCTCATGCAACATACTCCCTGCAGAGAAATACCGTCAGCAACGGCAGGCCGATGGTTCGGGAGATCCTTGCCGTCGTCTACCTCGAGCCGACGGATCGGGCAGATCACTACGTGCTGCGATTGATCGCCCTGGTCTACCTGGCGATCGGACTTTATGTGCTCTTTCGGCGCTGGACAGCGCCGAAGTCGATGCACTTTTACGTCTTCTGCCTCGTCTCCTTCATCTTCTATGCCTTTCAGTACTCCGGAGTGCTGGATGGCCTGGATCAGGTCATCCTGTGGGCCAATATCCTGGCGATGGCTCTGCAGCCGGCCCTCTTTCTGCACTTTGCCGTCTCTTTCACGGGAGAGGGTTCCCGGCAGAAAACGTGGCGGTTTTTCTATTCCCTGCTCTATCTGCCTGGAGCAGCCCTGCTGGTGCTGCGCTTTCTTTCGTTCCATCTCTGGTCGAGCACCGGGCGCCTGCAGCACCGGCTGGATCAGATCGATTACGCGTACCTCGCGGCCTATTACGTCATTGCCGCGCTCGTCTTCTGGATACGCTATCGGCGTGAGCAGCAGCCTCTCCAACGGCAACAACTGAAATGGCTCTCGCGCGGAACGCTGATGACAGTGTTTCCGTTCACCGCCTTTTACGTCATTCCGTTCCTGCTCGACGCAAACGTTCCTGGCGCACTGACGAAGGTAGCGCTACTGTCGATCCTTCTGCTGCCGCTGACATTTAGTTGGGCGATTGTGCGTTACCGCCTGATGGACGTCGACCTGATCTTCAAGCGCGGCGTCACGTACACGCTGGCGACAGCAGCCCTGGTTGGGCTTTATTTCGGCGTTGTTGGGCTCACAGCCAAGATGGCATCGGCCATGGCGGCTGACCGGCTACCGCCGGGCCTTCGCGAATGGGGCCTTGTGGCCGCCATCATCGCGGCAGCACTCCTCTTCGATCCCTTGAAGCGTGCCATTCAGGCACGCGTGGACCGTGTCTTCGACCAGAAGCGTCTCGACTACCGCGAAACGCTGGTGGAGTTTGGCCGCGAGCTGAACGCCCAGACGGATCTTGGCGCTCTGGTCGGCTCTATCGTCGAGCGCCTGCCCCAGACGTTGCTGCTGACGAGAGTCGCCGTATTCCTGGCCGACGATGAACTGCCCGGACAGCGTACGCACTTCAAGCTGATCGCTTCGCACGGCCTGTCCAAGGCGATCAGCGACACCAGTGACCGCTTCGATCTTGGCTTCCTGGACTTCGACCGCCGCGATGCCGATAACCACATCTTCTTTGAGAGCCCTCAGGCAGCGCTTCGACTGCCCGAGCCTCAACGACAGACCGTGGCAACGCTCGATCTCAACTACTACGTTCCCTGTCGCGTAGCCAGGCACGAGGGCGGTGGTCTCAGCACCATTGCAGTACTCGGACTGGGCCGCACGGGCGAAGGCGACTTCCTCTCCAGCGAAGACGTCGAGCTGCTCGAATCGCTGGCCAGCTACATCGGTATTGCTATCCAGAACGCGCAGCTTTATCGCCGCCTGGAACAGAAGATCTTCGACTTCGAGCGGCTGCGCGACTTCAACGAGAACATCGTCGAGTCGATCAACATCGGTGTGTTTGCGGTCGATCTCGAGGACCGGATTGAGAGCTGGAACGCGCAGATGGAGGTCATGTACGCCACGCCGCGCGCCGAAGCCCTGCGCCGCCCGTTGAACGAAGTCTTCCCTGTCGAGTTCCTGCAGGAGTTCGACCGCCTGCGCGCCGAGCAGGGCCTCTGTACGCTCTACAAGTTTCGGCTCCCAACGCCGACGGGCGAGTCCCGCACGGCAAACATCACCATCGCGCCACTGCTCAATCGCGACTTCCGCGCGGTGGGCCGCATCATCATCATCGATGACATCACCGACTCCATCAACATGGAGAAGCAGC
Organism: Granulicella mallensis; assembly: GCF_014203225.1. Lineage (GTDB taxonomy): Bacteria > Acidobacteriota > Terriglobia > Terriglobales > Acidobacteriaceae > Granulicella > Granulicella mallensis_A. The sequence goes on from NZ_JACHIO010000002.1 coordinate 142,221, forward strand.
TCACGCAGTCGGAGAAGCTGTCTTCCATCGGCCTGCTGGCTGCCGGCGTTGCGCACGAAGTCAACACACCTCTGGCCGTGATCTCCAGCTATACCCAGATGCTCGGCAAGCAGCTTCGCGGTGACGAAGCCAACCATGCGCGCCTGCAGCCTGTACTCGAAAAGATCACGCAGCAAACCTTCCGTGCCTCAGAGATCGTGAATGGCCTGCTGAACTTTGCCCGCATGGGGACCGTCGACTTTGCGCGGGTAGATGTCAATGCGATGCTGCGCGATACAGCTCTGTTGTTAGAGCACCAGTTGCGCTCCGGCCGCGTCGCCGTGGAGATGCACCTGGACCCACAACTGCCGGCGATCTCCGGCAACCTGGGCAAGCTGCAGCAGGTTGCGGTCAATATGATGATGAATGCCAAGGACGCCCTGCAGGACAAGGGCTCGGGACGTATCAAGATTTCGACCTCGCAAACGTCAGATAGTGTAGAGATCCTCTTCGAGGACGACGGCCCAGGAATGCCGCCGGAGGTACTGCGCAAGATCTACGATCCGTTCTTCACCACCAAGAGCAATCCGAAAGAAGGCCAGCGCAAAGGCACGGGGCTTGGGCTCGCAGTGACCTATGGCATCGTGCAGGAGCATGGCGGAACGATCGAGGCGAGCAGCACAGTCGGCGAGGGCACGGCCTTCAGACTATTGTTCCCCGCTATCGAAAATGTGCGTCCGCGTCCCAGTGACTCCAGTACCGCGGCTGGTTTGGAAGGAAAGGTAGTACATGTCTAATACCGCTGTTACAGAACGAAACGCACCCGATTCACCCCAGGCAGGAGGCAGTGCGCGTAGTCAGCGGATCCTCATCATCGACGACGAAGCCGGTATTCGTGACTCCCTCGAAACCCTGCTGGTGCTGGAAGACTTTACGGTTGAGATGGCCGTGGATGGATCTTCAGGGCTCGATCTCCTGGCGCGTCACCACTACGATTTATTGCTGCTGGATTTAGCCCTGCCGGGCGATAGCGGCATCGACCTGCTGCCACGCATCAAGTCTCTCGTGCCGGATCTTCCGGTCATCATGATTACGGCCTATGGCACCGTTGGGAACGTCGTGGATGCCATCCGCGCCGGCGCTGCCAACTTCGTCCAGAAGCCCTGGGATAATGAAAAGCTGCTGGCCGACATTCGTGCGGCGATCGGCCGCAACCTCGCCGAGCAGGAGGTCGTGCAACTCAAGCGCACGCTGAAGCAGCGTTACTCCTTCCACAATATCGTCGGCAAAAGCGACGTCATGTTGCGGCTCTTCGACATGGTGGCGCAGGTAGCTCCCAGTCGTTCGACCGTGCTGATCCAGGGCGAAAGCGGCACCGGCAAGGAACTCATAGCCAAAGCCATCCATGCGAACTCGCCCCGCCGCGACCACGCCTTCATCCCTGTCAACACGGGCTCAGTACCGTCGGATCTTCTTGAGTCGACCCTGTTCGGTCATGAGCGTGGTGCGTTTACTTCTGCAGTAGCCGCGAAGAAGGGCCTCTTCGAAGTCGCCGATGGGGGAACGCTCTTCCTCGATGAGATCGGCACCATGAGCATGGACATGCAGGCCAAGCTGCTGCGCGTGCTCCAGGATCGCCGCTTCATGCATCTTGGCGGAACGCACGAGATCCAGGTGGATGTCCGCATCGTCGCCGCCACCAACGTGAATCTCCAGAACGCTGTCAAAGAAGGGCGCTTCCGCGAAGACCTCTTCTACCGCCTGAATGTCATCTGCCTCGAACTGCCGCCGCTTCGCGCACGGAAAGAAGATATTCCCTTGCTTGCGGCGCACTATCTAAAGTTCTACGCGGAAGAAAACGGTTTCCCGGCGCGCGTGCTTTCTCCGGAGGCGTTGCGCGTCATGATGGACTACGAGTGGCCCGGCAATGTACGCGAACTGGAGAATGCAATGGAGCGCGGCGTTGTACTCTCCAGCAGCACGGAGATCACACCCGAACTTCTGCCCGCACAACTCCGCGGGACCAGCTACTCGACGAGCCTGCTGGAACAGAAGCCTGATGCCTCCCTGTTCGATGTCATGGAAGAGATTGAACGGCGCATCATCGCCGACCGTCTCGAGCGCTGCAACTGGAACCAGACGGAAGCAGCGGAGTACTTCCGGATTCCGCTCTCAACGCTGAACCAGAAGATCAAGCGGCTCAGCGTTGAGGTCAAGAAGCGCATCCGGGATTAAAGTCACATCTGACGAATTGAAGACATCTTTCTCTTTGCTGTTGTATTTGAGATAGGCCTAGGCTAAAGCCCGGGCCTATCTCAAATACAACAGCAAAAACGTAGTCGTCAATTCGTCAGGCACACCCTAAAGAGGAACCTGAAGCTGCGTCCGGCTACCGGTCGTTGCCTCCGCACGTTCCCCACGCCATCGAAGCGTCAGGAACCGCAGTGTGTGCCAGTTCAGCGGGAACTCCAACAGCACATGCAGCACGCTTAGAAAGGTCGATACAACGAGACCTATACGGAAGTTCCACGCATAGATCGCGATCGATGCGGCATACAGCGTGAGTATCCCCACCCATCCTCGTCTCGAAGTCTTATGCCACTGCAGCAGCTCGGTCTTCGCAAACCAGTTCAGATAGTGGTAGAGGTAGATGAACGCAAACAGCCTCAGCAAGCCTGCAACCACGGGATCGTTGAACAGCTTCGAGTTCAACAGCAGCGTGTGATGCAGATCGCCTGCGAGCTTCGCGTGGATCGCGGCGAAGCTTGCCGACTCAGCCCATAACCAAAAACCGCTGGGCGCGGAATAGTGCATCGGCAGGAAGAGCAGCAGTAGCGGAAAGGCGGCCAGCAGTCCAGGGTTGAGCCACTTCAATAGGGTCGTCCGCTTGTCCCGCAGCGCACCGCTCACCATAAAGGCCAGGGTAAAGAAGAAGACATGTACCAGTGTCGGCACCATGGTGCTGATGAAATACACCCAGGTCCGCAGAACGAAGGACACACCCACAGCGGCTAACGCAATCATCGCGATGAGATAAGCATTGCGGACCCATACCGTGAGGGAAAGTAGCAGGAGAACACCGACGATCCAGAAGGCGAAGTCAGCTCTCTTTGCAAGCCCCTCGACCAGCGCCAGGATCGACATGCCGATAGCCAGCAGTGCATAGACACGTGGCGAAACCAGGCCTTTGCCAAAGTAAAACTGCTTTCCGCGCAGCCAGGCAATTTCAGTGAGGTAGTGGAAGGGTCCAAGAAAGGCGTACGAAAGGATAAGCACCTGTAGCGGAGCCACAGTCGCAGCTACCACGCTTACCAGGAGAGCCATCAGATCTCCCCAGTCGGATCGCCGCAGACCTTGCATGAGTCCTCCACCTTGCGAGATGACTTCACGCCAGGGTGTGTCTCAATCAGTATCGATTAGCGACGAGCCTTTGCGGGCGCCTTTTTCTTGGCAGGAGACTTAGGCTTGGCCTTCGCCGGAACCTTGGGCTTCGGAGCCGGCTTCAGGTTCTTCTTCGGAGCGGCTTTCTTTGCAGGCGCAGCCTTGACCGCTTTCTTCGCGGGAGTCGTGGCTGTCTTATGCTTAATGGCCTTTACCGCTGCCTTAGTAGCTTTTTTCGCGGGGGCTTTTACGGCCTTCTTGGCGGGAGCTGGCTTAGGAGCAGCCTTCTTGACTGCAGCCTTGGCTTCCACTTTCTTTCCAGCCACAGCCTTCTTCTCCGGAGCCTTGGCCGCAGGCTTGGCAGCCACTGGCTTAGGCGTCTCAGCCTTAGAAGCCGCAGCTTTTGCCGCAACCGGCTTTGCCTTCACCGGAGCGACTGCCGGTTCCTTGTGTGCGGCAGGTGCGGTCACGGATTCGACGTCGCTGGAATCCTCAGACTCGGCCACAACCTTCTTGCTCCGAGACTTGGGAACCTTCGCTTCCTTCTTCACAGCACGACGACGCAGATTTATCGGCGGCGGCGGTGCTGGGGGAGAATACGGCTCCAGATAGGCCCTGGCTGTCTCAGGGGTATCGAGCTTGCCGTCCATAATGGCAAAGAAAAGCTCGCCAATCAGGTCGTTATAGCCGGGCAGTTCGGGGGTGATGCGCATCTCCTGCATCAACTGATACGGAATGCGTTGACGGGCTTGCGGCCATTCTTCAAAGAAGGCCTTGAAGCGTGCCTGAATAGCCGCGGTCTTGGAGCTATGAGCCAGCCACAGGACTTGCTCGGGAACGGCGGACATCAACATCTTCCAGGCGTCGGAAGGAGCGGCAGCCGCCTTGCTCGTAAACTGTGTGGCAAAGTTCTTTGTTTCGCCCTCAAGTGCGGCGATCTGATTCACAAATCCTGGACGTGCAAAGCTCGCCTTGAGGTCCGCGACGTCCTTAGGTGCAAGCTTTGCGGTCAGCAGCGGAAAGTAGGCCGCGGAAGGATCAGGGTGGATGCCCATCGCTTCAAGCTGGCCCACCGTGTCGCGCAGCCGGTTCAACTCGGTCTCGTTGGCCTTTGCCGATGTCCATGCCGGGAACAGGAACTTGTTCCAGCCCTCGGACTCCAGACGGCGCAGCACCCGAAGCGGATCTTCCTCGTGGAAGATCTCTTCGGTCTCATAGCCGCGCTCAGCACTGCCCATGGCGGAGATGTAGCCTTCAGCCTTGCCCGTGTCGTAGCGCTGCTGGGTCTTCTCTTCCATGTGCCAACCCAGGCGTGCGCCAAAACGTGCCGCACGAATCATACGGGCAGGATCTTCGATGAACCCATAGTTGGACACCAGCCGCAGTTCGCGGTTGTCGATATCGGCAACGCCATTGAGCGGGTCCATCAGCAGGCCATAGGAACCCTCATTCAGCGAGATGGCCATGGCGTTCGCGGTAAAGTCGCGGCGGCGCAGGTCGTCGAGGATGGTCGCGGCCTTCACAACAGGTTTACCCGGCTTCGGATAGGTGACCGAAAGGGTTGAACCCACTTCCAGGCGAATGCCACCCGGAAACGTAAAGTAAAGCGCCTGCATGAGATCGGACTCGCCGACCAGGACTGCGCCAGCATGCTGCAGGTCTTTCTTGAGCTTTAATGCATTTCCCTGAACTGTAACGTCAAGATCACGGATGGGTGAACCGCTCGTAAGGTCGCGGACGGCCCCACCAACGAGAAAAACAGTCATGCCGTGCGCACGCGCGACATCACGAACCTTTGCCAGAGCCTGTTGTTGTGCGCCTGTCAGTCGGGTTTGCAGCAGATAGATGTAATCAGCCATCGTTTTTTGCTCTTCGCTCCGGATGGTTCTGAGGCGCTTCTGAACCGTGGTGTAACTTGCGGCGAATCAACTATTTGGAGAGCGCTGAAGGCTCGACGCAAACCTAGATTCTACACGATGACTATTACTTTTACCAGTTTTTTGCACCATTTTTGCTACGGTTTCGCAGGACACCCTCCAGCTCCCCCCGGTGGAGGGCTCGCTTTACCCGAAATTTCACGATTTTGGCTGTTTATGACAGCCCTATGCGACAATCCGACAAACTGGCAATTCTGCCCTATGGCAATCGCACAGAAGAAAACGGTGGTTCGTCAGTTCGACGGCTCTGTCACCTGGGGCTATCTGCCGCAGAACGGCTTTGTTTCTGGCGAAACGGTTGAGGTCCTCGACACCTCAGGACGCGTGATCCCCCTTGCGCTGAACCAGATCAAGACGATTGCTTATGTAAAGGATTTCAATCTTGAGGGTGGAACCGATCCGGAACAGATTGGGCGGCGCAGCTTTCTGAGCAGGCCGCGTGCCGAGGGTCTCTGGCTCAAGCTCGGGTTCCGGGACAACGATTCTCTCGAAGGGCTGGCAAACTTCGATCTGGGTTTTATCGAGTCTCTTCTCGAAGATCGCGGGCTTACGGTCTCCCCGCCCGATGCACGGTCGAACACCCAGCGCCTCTTCGTTCCAAGAGCAGCCCTGATCTCGGTTCAGGTGTTGGGCTTTATCGGTGCCGCCTCCAAGCAGAAGACGGCAGCTCGCGTTGTAAGCACGATCCAGACCGAGCTCTTCGGAGAGTAGATCCAAGCCTTCGATACAATCGCGAACATGAAGCTGAAGGATCTGGCAGAGCGCCTGGGCGCGGAACTGGTAACGAGCGACGGGCAGGAAGCTCCGGGTGAAGTAGAAGTCACGGGAATCGCAGGTATAGAAGATGCCGGCCCCGGGCACGTGACGTTTGTCGCCAATCCCAAGTATGCCGGGCTGGCCCGCTCGACCCGGGCAGCGGCCGTAATCGTAGAGCCGGAGTTTGCCGTCATCGGCGTTCCCACGCTGCGGATCAAAAATCCCTATCTGGCGTTTGCCAAAGCGATCGAAGTCTTCTATCAGCCCCCGGTGTATGCCTCTGGCATTCATCCGACAGCAGTGATCGATCCCAGCGCCAGCGTTGGCAGCAACGCGCATATTGGGGCCTATGTCGTGATCTCTGCTGGGTGCGCTATAGGGAATGACGCAGTCCTGCTTCCCCATGTGGTGATCTATCCGGAGGTAACGATCGGCGACCGTTTCTTTGCGCATGCGCATGCCGTGGTCCGCGAGGGTTGCCGGCTGGGAAATGACGTCGTGCTCCAGAATGGAGCGATCGTCGGAGCGGACGGCTTCGGCTTTGCCAAGGGGGCAGAGGGACGCTGGGTCAAGATCGTGCAGTCCGGCCCTGCTGTTCTGGAAGACTCCGTGGAAGTACAGGCCAACGCCTGCATCGACCGCGCCTCCATCGGGGAGACGCGGATCGGGCGGGGCGCCAAGGTCGATAACCTGGTGCAGGTCGGGCATGGTTCCACGGTTGGAGAAAACACGCTGCTCTGCGCCCAGGTTGGGCTCGCAGGATCGACCACGATTGGCAAGAATGTCATCCTTGCCGGCCAGGTGGGGGTTGCCGGGCATCTGACGGTTGGCGATGGCGCTGTGGCCACAGCGCAGAGTGGAATTCCTTCGGATGTGGCGCCGGGAGCGGTGGTGAGCGGGTATCCGGCGATGGACAACCGGGCATGGCTGCGAACGGTAGCTGCCGTGAATCGACTACCCGAACTGCTGCGCCGCCTGAAATCCAGCGAAAGAGATGCGAAGTGACTGGTAGGCTTGTGGCTATGGATAGACGGAGATCTTTTGCGATCAGTGGGCTTGCAGGATTTGTTTTGCTGGCGGCTTCAGGCTGCCATTCAGCCTACGTCGAAGCTGTAGTGCGGAACGACTCTGGTGCTGCCGTATCGCTGGTGGAGCTGGACTATCCAAGTGCCAGCTTTGGGACCGAAACCCTGGCGGCAGGGGGCGAGTATCACTACCGGTTCAAGATTCTTGGCAATGGCCCGACCAAGGTGATTTGGACGGATTCCGCACGGAAGGAACACACGGTGGCAGGGCCGGAGTTGCAGGAGGGATTGCAGGGCCGTCTCACGGTGGCCCTCTCTGCCACCAGCGCAACGTGGAACACGCAGTTGCATCGCTAAGGCATTTGCCTTTGCCTTTCTGGTTGTCATTCCGAGCGTAGCGAGGAACCTGCTGTCTCCCGTTTTTTGCTTATGCTTCCGAAAGCGTATGCAAAAAGCAAAGGTGTTATTTCGTTGCAGAACAGCTTTTGCGATGGCATAGGCGAAGAGCGGGAGACAGCAGGTTCCTCGCTGCGCTCGGAATGACAAACAGAAAAGCAAGACTGGTTCTTCGATGCCATTGAAAGTCGTGCAGTAAACTCAGCTTCGTGAGCCGAGGTTTTTTCATTACGTTTGAGGGTTTGGATGGGTCGGGCAAGACGACCCAGTTGCGGCGTCTGGCCGCAGCGCTGGAGGCCGAGGGCCTTCGCGTAGTTACACTGCGTCAACCGGGAGGAACTGCTCTGGGCGATCGCATTCGCAGCGTTCTGCTGGACTCCCGTACGGAATCCGAACTTGGCGGTATTGCCCCGACAGCCGAGATGGCGCTGATGTTCGCCGACCGTGCGCAGTCTCTGGCACATGTGATTCATCCTGCGCTGGCAGAGGGCGCGGTGGTGCTCTGTGACCGTTACACCGACTCCTCCGAGGCTTACCAGGGAGCAGGGCGTGGGCTCGGGAGCGAGCGAATTCGGGCGATGCATGCCGCCGTCTGCGACGGCTTCCAGCCGGAGCTGACGATTCTTCTCCTCCCACCATTGGAGGGTTCCCTGGCCCGCGCCAGACGCCGCAATGAACGCAACGTCCGGACGCGCGGTACGGATGAGAATCGCTTCGAGCGCGAAGGCGATGAGTTCTATCGGCGAATCTATGACCAATACGTCGAGATTGCCCGGCGGGACTCCGAGCGTGTCGTAACGATTGAAGAGGAAGCCAGCATCGAAGCGATTGCAGAGCATATCCGCACCATCGTTCACGAACGCATGGCACAGTAAATGGCTGAAAACGACGATTACGTTCAGGCGAAGGAAGAAGGTAGTTGGCGCCTGCCCCCTGGCCTGCGCAAGGCGCTTCCCTTTTATATGCGGCGCGCCTGGGTCAGTTTTGGCGAGCCCATTCCCCTGTTCGAGCATCTGCATAAGACCTTCGGACCGATTGCGCACTACCGGTTCATGGGAACCTTGATCGTCTTTGTGAACGACCCTGCCTGGATTCAGGAGATCCTGATTAACCAGGCAGGCAGCTTCGTCAAAGAGCGGACGCTGCAACGGATGAAGATCCTGCTGGGCGAAGGACTGATCACCTCCGACGACCCGATCCACATGCGGCAACGGCGCATCGCCGCACCGGCCTTTCATCGCCAGCGGATTGCGGGCTACGCCGAACAGATTGCCGCCAGCGCGGCCACGATACGCGATGGGTGGAAGAAAGATGTGGAGTTCGACGTTGCCGAGTCGATGATGCAGCTCAGCCTGCGCATCGTAGCGCGAACATTGTTCGATACCGAGGTAACGCCGGAGGTCTTGTCCGTGGCCGATGAGGTCGACACGATCATGGGCCTCTACAACTACCTGGTCGCCTTTCCAAGACTGGAGAGAGTGCTGCACTGGCCGATTCCGGGAGTCATGAAGTTTCGCCGCTCGCGCGCACGGTTGGATGTGATTGTGGAGCGCATGATTGCCAGCCGTAGAGCACTCTCGAGGGAAGACCTGGAGAGCCGGGGCGATCTGCTCTCGGAGCTTGTGGCCGCGCGAGACGAGGCTGCGGCAGAAGGCGACCCCGACGGCATGAGTGATAAGCAGCTCCGCGATGAGACGCTGACGATCTTTCTTGCCGGGTACGAGACCGTTGCCAATGCACTGAGCTGGACCTGGTATCTGCTGAGCCAGAATCCCGAGGTCGCCGCGCGTATGGAGGCGGAGATCGACCAGGTGCTCGGCGGTCGCCCCGTCACCATGCAGGAGTATCCCAACCTGCGCTATACGGAGATGGTCTTTGCAGAGGCCATGCGGCTTTATCCGCCAGCCTGGGCCATGGGACGAAGGTCGACGAAGGCCGTTGAGCTTGGCCCATACAGGATTCCGCCGGGAGCGCATTTTTTCTTCAGCCAATATGTCATGCATCGCTCCGCCGAGTTCTGGGACGAACCCGAGGCGTTTCGGCCCGAACGCCACACTCCTGAAGCCAAGGCCGAACGGCCGCGATTCGTGTACTTCCCTTTTGGCGGCGGCCGTCGGCAATGCATCGGAGAAGGCTTTGCGTGGATGGAGGGGGTACTTTCTCTCGCGACCATCGCGCAAAAGTGGCGGCTGGAGTTCGTGAATCGCTATCCCGTCGTAGCCCAGGCAAAGATTACCTTGCGGCCTAAATTTCCAATGATCATGATTCCTCGCGAGCGCTTTCCTCAAGCCGTGCCGGAACACCCCGGCCAGGTGCGATAGGCTGGAAGAGATGGCAATTCCTTCCAGCTTTGCGGAGTTTCTCGGCAACCCCTCGACGGTTGAAAGCCTGCGCGCGGCCATTGCTGCCGGACGTCTGCCGCACTCGATGATCGTGGCCGGCCCGCGTGGCGCGGGCAAGTACACCCTCGCGCTCATGCTGACGATGGCCCTGCAGTGCGAGCAGCAGCCGCGTGAGACCGCTCCCGATGGACGTCCGCTGGCAAACTTCTGCGGCGTCTGCCGCAACTGCACCCGCATAGCCGAAAGCGCGGAGCTGGAACAGAAGGTCGAAGAGGCCGTCGCGGCGCGCGAGGACATGCGCGAGACCGACAAGAAAGACACGCGCGTACTGGTACAGACACATCCGGACGTGCTGATTCTGCCACCCGACCCCCCACAACTGCTGATCAAGCTCGGACAGGTGCGGACACTCATCGGCCGCTCCCAACGCATGCCTTCCGAGGCCCCGGCGAAGGTCTTCATCATCACCACTGCCTCGTTCATGAAAGAAGCAGCCAACTCCCTGCTGAAGGTTTTGGAAGAGCCGCCGACCTATGCGCACATTCTGATTCTTGCGGAGAACCTCGGAGAGCTGCTTCCGACCATCCGGTCGCGCTGCGCGATCGTACGCCTGGGAGCCCTTCCCGCAGAGGAGATCGAGACTCTGCTGACACGGCTCCGGCCGGAGAGCAACAAGACAGAACGTGCCCTGCTGGCGCGGCTGAGCGAAGGGGCAGTCGGGCGTGCACTGGGCTTCAATCTTGCCGAATATGTCGCAGCACGAGCGGATGCGCTGATTATCATGCGCGGAGCGGTGCAGACCGGCGATCACTCTTCCCTGTTCCGGATGACGGAAACCTATCGCGCCGGGGCGGAGGGGCAGGCGAAGACCACGGCCCTGCTGCGGGCGCTGGCAAGCGTGCTGGAGGACGTTCTGCTGCTGCAGGGTGGTTCTCCCGAGCGCATTCGCAATACGGATATTCGAGAAGAACTTCGTAGATTCTCAGAAAGCGTTGATTTTGCGTGGCTTGAAGAGGCTGTCCGAGGCCTGGATGCGGTCCAGAGCGGGATGCGGCGCAATCTGCTGCGCAGCCTGAGCCTGGATGCGTTCGCAGCCGAGCTGGGAGTAGCTGGCCGGTTATAGGAATATCCTGTAATAGACTTTGCAATTTCTGCGAAACCATTCGACGCTGTAGCGCGTCTTCCGTACAACGATTGCTCTACAACGTTAATTTGTGCGGCCAAGCGCCGTGATGAAACACGCCTCCTCGCGTCGCTTCAGATGCGGGCAGGTTTTGAACCGGAGAGGATATTGAACGATTTGACCGAGATCGCACGCAAGGCCGAGGCTAGCGCCTTCAACGGGACGCGCAAGCTGGTGCGCCCCCATTTGCCCATTGGCAATCAGCGACGCGATTCCCTGCACAGCGACGATCCGTTAACCCATGCGATGTCCGATACGCATAGTGTTCCCGAGAGCTCCCATGCCGAGGTCTTCTACTTCCAGAAGCAGGTACAGCAGCACACCGAGATGACCGTCGTGCTCGAAGATGGCGAGGAGATCAACGGAGTCATCGAGTGGTACGACAAGTGTGTTGTTAAACTAAAGGCTGGACGGCGGCGGATGATGATCTATAAGAGCGGCATCAAGTACATGTACAAGGCCAGCGAAGCCTTGGCAGGCAAGAGCGTCATGAAGTAGTGCCTACGCCTGCCGCGCCGCCTTCTCCAGCCGATCCCGAATCGCGTCATTAAGACCGCCGGAGAGTGGCAACGGACAGAGAATGATCGTGGCTCCACGATCGTCGAGAGCCCGCAGGCCAGCAAACAACGCAGCAGCCAGAGCAGCCTGATCCTCCCACGCGGCCCAGGGTTCAATCAGGGCTGAGGCATCTAGTCGCCAGCCATCGGGTAGAAGCACGCCGACCCGTTCTCCCCCTTGAGCCAGCACCTCCCGCAACGCCTGTCTCAACGCCTCCTCAGAACCTTCCACCAGGATCAGACGTGCCCGCGGAGCATAATGCCGAATGCCGACACCTGGTGATGGCAAAGATTCTTTTGGCTGTGTCGGAAGAGTTCCAGCCGCGCGAAAGATCTCAACAGGTACGTCAGTCGCAGCAGCAATCTGTTCTGCCGTGACGGCACCCGGGCGATACAGCACCATAGGCGTCTGTGCCGGGTCAATGACAGTAGATTCCAACCCAACCGATGTGGGACCTGCATCGAGCACCGCGTCGATGCGTCCCTCCAGATCCGCCAGAACGTGGGCAGCCGTCGTGGGGCTTGTATGGCCAAAGGTATTGGCACTGGGGGCGGCAATCGGTAATCCAGTAGCCCGCAGCAAAGCGAGCGCCGCTGGATGGGATGGGACGCGCACCCCTACGAGTGGCCGACCAGCCGTGACGGAGTCCGGCACAACAGCCTTGCGCGGCAGCAATAGCGTAAGCGGCCCCGGCCAGAACGCCTCCGCCAGAAGATCGACGCGACGCTGCAACTCCCCTTCCACGTTGGTAATAGAAGAGATATCGGCCACAGAAGAAAGATGAACGATGAGCGGGTCCCAGGAGGGCCGTTGCTTGGCCTCGAAGATCCTGGCCACTGCTGCCTCAGAGAGCGCATTGGCGCCCAGGCCGTAGACCGTCTCCGTGGCAAAGGCCACCGTTCCGCCGGAACGCAGCAGGTCAGCGGCACGGGAGATATCCCCTGGGTCTTCGGCGTGGAGGTGAAGCGTCGTCATAGGTTCTTTCAGGATATCCGGCTCTCTATGTTTCTTTTAGGGTAGTGGGCCTATCATGCCCAACCGAACGTATACTGAACCGCATGCACGGTGCGGAGATCGAACTGAAGTTTCCTGTGACGGATGAACGGAGGTTCCGGTCATCCGCAAGTGAGCTTGGTTTTCGGCTCGAAACGGAACGAACCTTCGAGAGTAACACTCTCTATGACACCCCGGAACGTACGTTGCGTGCCGGCAAACAGCTCTTGCGATTGCGGCAATACGGCACCCGCAACACGGTGACCCACAAACGGCAATCGACCAATGGGGATGCGGGTGCGCGCTATAAGACGCGGATCGAGACCGAGAGTGTCGTAGAAGATGCCGAGGCTCTTGCAGAGATCTTCAACCAGTTGGGCTATGCTCCGGTGTTCCGTTACGAGAAGTACCGAACCGAGTGGGTAGCGGAAGGCGGCGGACACCTTGTGCTCGACGAAACCCCTATCGGTCTGTGGGCCGAACTGGAGGGCGAGCCGGCCTGGATTGATGCGGTACTGCAGCAACTAGGCATCGATCCCGAAACCTGCTCCACCCTAAGCTATGGGGCACTCTTCAATGCCTGGAAGGAAGCAACCGACAGTCCTGCTGAAAACCTGACCTTCGCGGAAGCCGGAGTCCTCGCAACTCACGGGTAGATTTCCTGAAAAGCCAGGTTTCGCCATATTGGTATGGCGAAACCTGGCTTTTTCTTGTCCTGGCATCAAGGACTTAGAAGATCTGGAAGTTAACCTCAACGTACATATCTACCTTGACAGGCTTGCCGTTGAGCATCGCGGGCTTGAACTTGTACTGGCGAACGGCTTCGATAGCCTTCTCATCCAATCCCATTCCCACGCCGCGAGAGACCTTGATATGGGATGGATGTCCCTGCTCATCGACCCACAGATAAACCACTACATTGCCTGAAAACTTGGCTTTGCGGGCCTCTTCCGAGAACTCGGGGTCAGGAGTAAAGATCGGGATCGGTGCCTTTACCGCGCCGCCCGGGTGCATCACGCCACCGCCCGTATTGCCTCCGGAACCCGGCCCAATGCCATTGCCGTTGCCTGAACCGATGCCTGAGCCGTTGCCATTGCCCATCGAGAAGCCCTTGAGCGTCGAGTTAGGCGCGCCGATGTTCGGCATCGTGTTGTTGGCCATCTTCAGGTCAGGCTGAACGACGACCGTAGGCTCCACAGCGAGCTTGGGAGCGATGGTGGGAGGAGCCTTGGGTGGAACAATCTGCTGCTGCGCCAGCTTCGGCAGATGTCCCTGCGTCACCGGTGCGAGGTCGTGTTGCCCGCCGCCGCCGCCAATCTGGGAGGGTCTTGGAGCTACTGGGGGCGGTGGGGGCGGAACGATATCCGTCAGGATCACCGTCTTCTTGACTGGCGGCGCAATATGTACCTGATGCGCTATCAGGAGCGCGATCAGAAGAATCGCGACGACGTGAAGGGCCACTGCACCCGCGGTCGAGGCAGGGCTCCGCTTGGTAGCCATGCGGTCCACGACGGCCACCGGCTTGGACTGGAGCACGAGAGGGGGCAGTTTAGCCGGAAAAAAAACATCGCGAAAGCTGGATACGAGAGAGGCAAAGACGCCTTCTTCCTTGATCTCGCCGGTCAGATGCAGTGCTTCTTCGGCTGGACGAAGGGACGCGTCAGCGTGTTGGGGGTTGTCGGGGGGGAGGATATCGGTATCGGCCATAAGTTACAAAACGAGGAGCTTATTCCAGACTGAAACAATATTTTGCGTACTGCGGTCTGCCATGCCGCACCGGGAAGGTACTTCGCACACAGGGATTCATTCTACAAACTATGTCCCCGTTCCTGCTTTCTTTTAGACGCATAGTACCCGCAAGAGGTCTCCCTCGCAGCAACTATGTCTCCGCTGACTTTACAATAAGAGTTTGCGCGTTGGGTTGCCTGGCTCTGTTCTATGGGTGCCGCGCGAATGATGGAGAGCTGGATGCCGGAAGTTCCTGAAACGAAGACCTTGAAGAGCACGCTCAACCTGCCAAAGACGGATTTCGCCATGAAGGCGAACCTTCCGCAGAATGAGCCTACACGTCTGGCGCAGTGGGACGCCGACGATCTGTATGCCAAGATTCGGGCAGCGCGCGAGGGCGCTCCGAAGTACATCCTGCACGATGGCCCGCCCTACGCCAATGGCGCGATTCACTTGGGCCACGCCCTGAATAAGTGCATCAAAGACTTCGTCGTCAAGACCAAGACGATGGCCGGCTTCGATGCCCCCTATGTTCCCGGCTGGGACTGCCACGGCCTTCCGATTGAGATCAAGGTCGATGAGAAGCTCGGCGGCAAGAAGCTGGAGATGGACCCGGTCGCCGTCCGCAAGGCCTGCCGCGAGTATGCGGCGAAGTTTATCGACCTGCAGCGCTCGCAGTTCAAGCGGCTGGGCGTCTTTGGACGTTGGGCTAAACCCTATGCCACCATGGACTTCCCCTACGAAGCCAGCATCCTTGAGACGTTCTACGGGTTCTACGAAAAGGGCTACGTCTACAAGGGCCTGAAGCCGGTCTACTGGTGCTCTCACGACCACACGGCTCTGGCTGAGGCCGAGGTGGAGTATGAGATGCACACCTCGCCCAGCGTCTATGTGCGCTACAAGCTGACGAGCGCCCCCGAGAATATCGATCCCCGGCTGGCGGGCAAAGAGGTCTACACCATCATCTGGACCACGACGCCCTGGACGTTGCCCGCGTCGGTGGCTGTCGCCTTCAATCCGGAGATTGAGTACGTCGCGCTCGAAGACGGCAATGTCGTCTATATCGTTGCGAAGGAACTGGTCGGGCAGGTGCGAGAGGCTTGCGATCTCCTCGGCAGCCTGAAAACGGCGGTCGAGATCGCCAGCTTCCCCGGATCGAAGCTCGATCGCGTCACGTTCGCGCATCCTTTTCTTGATCGCGAGATCCTCGGTGTCAACGCCGATTACGTCACCACCGAGCAAGGCACCGGAGCTGTACACACCGCTCCCGCACACGGCCCTGACGATTTTGCGACAGGTCAACGTTACGATCTGCCCCTGACCTGCAACGTCGATGCTCACGGCAAGCTGCGCAACGGCCTGCCGGAGTACGACGGCCTGTTCGTCCATAAGGCGAATGCGCCGATCATCGAGCTGGTGGCGACGAAAGCCGCGCTGATGGGCCGGCACAATCTGGAGCACAAGTATCCGCACTGCTGGCGCTGCCACAATCCGCTGATCTTCCGCGCGACGGAGCAGTGGTTCATCGGTATGGAGACGCCCGTACTCTCGCCCAAGGGCGCGGGTACGACGTTCCGTGAGCGTGCGCTCGACGAGATCAAACGCGTGGTCTGGGACCCGTCATGGGGCGAAGAGCGCATCTCCAACATGATCGCCACGCGGCCCGACTGGTGCATCTCTCGGCAACGCATCTGGGGTGTGCCTATCGCAGTGTTCCTCTGCGAGAAGTGCCACGAGCCGTTGAACGACCCGAAGATCAACGCCAGCATCGTCAAGCTGTTTCAGAGCGAAGGCGCCGACGCCTGGTACTCCCACTCGGCCGAGCAACTGCTTCCGGCGGGAACCTCGTGCAAGAGCTGCGGTGCCGTCATGCAGTTCCGCAAGGAGATGGACATTCTCGACGTGTGGTTCGAGAGCGGCGCAAGCTGGCATGCCGTGCTCGACGTCGAACCTGAACTGCACTGGCCTGCCGATCTCTATACCGAAGGCGGCGACCAGCATCGCGGCTGGTTCCACTCTTCCCTGCTAAGCTCCGTAGGCATTCGCGACTCCGCGCCCTACAAGTACGTGGCAACGAGCGGATGGACGCTCGATGAGCAGGGCCGCGCCTTCTCCAAGTCGCTGGGCAATGGCGTCGATCCTGTCGACGTCGCGAACCGCCTGGGCGGCGAGATCATTCGTCTCTGGGTGGCGAGCGTCGACTTCCGTGAAGATGTCGCCGCCAGTGAAGGCCTGATGCAGCGCGTGAGCGAGAACTATCGCAAGCTGCGCAACACGCTGCGCTTTCTGCTCTCGAACCTGTTCGACTTCGATCCCGCAAAGAACGTGGTGGAGTGGGCCGCGCTGCAGCCGCTCGATCAGTACATCCTGGCGCGCACGGCTGAGCTTGATGCGAAGATTCGCAACTCCTATGACCACTTTGAATTCCATCGTGCCTACCAGGCGTTGAATGAGTTCATCAACACCGATCTCAGCGCAATGTACCTCGATGTCATCAAGGACAGGCTCTACACCTTTGCGCCCAATAGTCAGGCCCGGCGCAGTGCG
This sequence comes from Granulicella mallensis, assembly GCF_014203225.1. Taxonomy (GTDB): domain Bacteria; phylum Acidobacteriota; class Terriglobia; order Terriglobales; family Acidobacteriaceae; genus Granulicella; species Granulicella mallensis_A. Next base: position 159,046 of record NZ_JACHIO010000002.1, read on the forward strand.
CAGACCTCTCTGTGGCGCATCGCCGAAGCCCTGACCCGGCTCATCGCACCGATCCTCTCGTTCACCGCCGAGGAGGTCTGGCAGTACCTGCCGAAGATGGAGGACCGTGTTTCCAGCGTTCATCTGGCGCTGTTCCCGGCTATGCAGGAGATCGTGCCCGGAACCGTCTCGGGAATTGAGGCTGACTGGGAACGGTTGCTGGCCATTCGTTCGATTGTCATGGTCGAACTCGAGGCTCTGCGGCTATCGAAGGCTATCGGCAAATCGCTCGAAGCAAGCATCCAGATCATGGTTGAAGAAGGCTCTGCGGATGCCATCCTGCTCGTGAAATACGAAGAGGCTCTACCGGAGTTCTTCAACGTGTCGCAAGCCAGCGTGCAGGTTGTGGGCGCGACCAATGAAGACAAAGTGATCCTCATCCGAGCCACTGTTGCCGAAGGCACCAAGTGCGGCCGCTGCTGGCGTGTCGTTCCCGATGTGGGCGTTGATGCCCGTTGGCCCGCGGTCTGCGGGCGTTGCGCTGAGGCGCTTGAAGCAATTGATTTTCCGGCAATGTCCGGGGAGGCTGTGTAATGACGACTCGCACCGTGGGGCGCGATTCGCGCTGGTTACTGTTGGTACTGTCTGCGCTCGTGATTCTTGTCGATCGCCTGACCAAGGCCTGGATCGAAGCCCATATCAAGATTGGTCACACGATTGTTGTCATCCCGAAGGTCTTTCGGCTCTCACATGTTCTGAACACGGGCGCGGCCTTCAGCATGTTTGAGAGTGCCAAGTCTCCCCTGTTCGTAAGAAACCTGCTCGTTGGTTTCTCGGTTGCGGCTATCGTGCTTGTGCTCGTGCTGCTGTGGAAGCTGGGGCGCAGCTTCACGCTTACGTCCGTTGCGTTGGCGTTAATCCTGGGCGGCGCGATCGGCAATCTCTATGACCGCATTCTCTATAAGCATGTCGTGGACTTTCTCGAAGTCCACATCGTGCACTATCACTGGCCGGACTTCAATGTGGCCGATTCGGCCATCGTGGTGGGCGCGTGCCTGTTGCTGATTGAGATCCTGCGGCCCCAGAGGGCAAACTAATCCATGGCAACACCGGCAGCTAACGACAAGATCGTCATTCGCGGTGCGCGAACGCACAATCTGAAGAGCATCGACGTCGATATTCCGCATAACTCGCTGACCGTGGTCAGCGGTGTCTCCGGCTCGGGCAAATCCTCGCTCGCGTTCGACACGGTGTATGCCGAAGGTCAGCGCCGCTATGTCGAAAGCCTGTCGGCCTATGCGCGTCAGTTTCTCGAACGCATCGAGAAACCCGATGTCGATCACATGGACGGCCTCGCTCCGGCGATCGCGATCAAGCAGAAGAATCAGACTCGCAATCCCCGCTCTACGGTGGCCACTGCGACGGAGATCTATGACTATCTGCGCCTGCTTTATGCTCGCTGCGGAACGGTAACATGCCTACACTGCGGCGGCATCGTTCGCCACGATACCGTGGATGAGATCGTAACCCGCGTGCTCGCACAGCCGGAAGGCACGCGGGTCTATGCACTCTTCCCTGTCGTGCGACGCGAGATCAAGTTCGAGCCCATGCAGGGGCCCTCGGCAGATGCCGAAGCCGCTGTGGCGGGGCCTGTAAAGAAGGCTCCGAAGAAAACCTCCAAGGCAAAGAAAGACGCCGCACCCGTCGCGGTGGATGTGACCGATGCCATCAAGGAGCGGCTGGGAGAGCTTCGCCGCCGTGGCTACAACCGGCTCTGGCAGGCTTCGGAGGACGGTGAAGGCGCGGGCCATATCGTTGAGTTCTCCACTCCTGAATCGCTGCTGGAACTCGATTTCCGTGCTGTCGAGAAGCGGCCGATCTACGTGCTCACGGACCGCCTTGCGCTGTCGAGCGACATCCGCAGCCGCCTGGTCGATGCCATCGAGACGGGCTATCGCGAGGCCGGCGAGATCGTCTTCCGCACCGTTCCGCGCGAGGACGACGAACAGGCCAAGACGCTGCGTTTCTCCGCAGCGTTTGAGTGCTCCACCTGCCATCGCGCCTATCGCGAGCCGGAACCGAGGCTGTTCAGCTTCAACAACCCGTTCGGCGCGTGTCCGCGCTGCCAGGGCTTCGGCAACACCATCGACTTCGATCCCGGGCTCATCATTCCCGATAAGTCGAAGACACTTGATGCAGGTGCGATCGATCCGTGGACGAAGCCGAAGTATCGGGCACACCACGGCGAGATGAAGCGCGCAGCCAAGACCGCCGGCATTCCGACCGACGTGCCGTGGTACGACCTGACCGAGGCGCAGCAGCGCTTCATCGAAGACGGGCAAGGCAGTTGGTCCGGCATCCGCGGCTTCTTCGCCGACCTCGAACGCAAGAAGTACAAGCTGCATGTGCGCGTCTTCCTGTCGCGCTATCGCGGCTATGCCACCTGCCCCGATTGCCGGGGCCAGCGTCTCCGCGCCGAGGCTCGCGCTGTGCTGATCGAAGGCCGGAATATCTGCGAGGTTAGCGCCCTTACGATCACCGCTGCCGAAGAGTTCTTTGACGGGTTGAAGCTCACACCCGCGCAGACCGAGATCGCGGGAAAGATTCTCGAAGAGGTGCGCCAGCGAGTGCACTTTCTCGAGCAGGTCGGGCTGGAGTACCTGACGCTCGACCGCCTGAGCTCCACCTTGAGCGGAGGCGAGTCGCAGCGCATTCAGCTCGCGACGAGTCTGGGTTCACGACTGGTCGGTGCGCTCTATGTACTCGACGAGCCCTCCATCGGCCTGCACGCACGCGACACCGCGAAGCTCGTCACGATCATGGAAGAGCTCCGCGATCTCGGCAACACCATCCTCGTCGTCGAACACGATCCCGACGTCATTCGCTCCGCCGACTACCTGCTCGACCTTGGACCGGGGGCCGGAGAGCTTGGTGGCCGCCTGCTGGCTGCGGGAACAGTTGACGAAGTCCGGAACAACCCGGCATCCCTGACCGGCAAGTACCTGAGCGGACGCGCAAAGATTGCTATCCCGAAACATCGCCGCGAACCGGGCCGCGAAAAACTGCTGCTCAAGGGTGCTCGCATTCATAACCTGCGCGGCGTAGACCTCGAGGTTCCGCTCGGCCTGTTGTGCTGCGTCACGGGCGTCTCCGGCTCAGGCAAATCAACTATCGTGCACCAGGTGCTCTATCGCGCGCTGATGCAGGCACTGGGACAGACCGAAGGCGGCGACCCGGCACACCTCTATCGTGAGCTTTCGGGCACGCAGTACCTGAACGATGTAGTTCTGGTCGATCAGTCGCCGATTGGGCGCACGCCACGCTCGAATCCCGTGACGTACATCAAGGCCTTCGACGCCATCCGCGAACTCTTCGCGGCGCAGCCTGATTCCAAACGCAAAGGACTGTCGGCAGGATCGTTCTCCTTCAACGTCCCCGGCGGACGCTGCGATGTCTGCGAGGGAGACGGCACCGTTACGGTCGAGATGCAGTTTCTCGCCGACGTCGAGCTTCCCTGCGAGGAGTGCAACGGCACCCGCTACAAGGCGTCGCTGCTTGAGGTCAAGTACAAGGGCAAGAACATTCACGACGTGCTTGGCATGACGGTGAAAGAGGCGCTCGTGTACTTTGCAGGCTATCCCAAGATCGTCGACAAGCTCGCGGTGCTCGATGAAGTGGGCCTGGGCTATGTGCGGCTCGGCCAGAGCGCGACGACGCTCAGCGGTGGCGAGGCACAGCGAGTCAAGCTGGCACAGCATCTCGCCTCGGCGCGTTCCGGAGCCTCCGGCGGCGCAGGCAGTGTCAAGAGCGAAGCCAAGCGGGTTGCAAGCCGTATCCTCTACATCCTCGATGAGCCGACGACCGGCCTGCACTTTGAAGATGTCGCCACACTGCTCTCCGCGTTTCGCAAGCTGATCGATGGCGGTGGATCGCTGCTGGTGATCGAGCATAATCTCGATGTCATCAAGAGCGCCGATTGGGTGATCGACATGGGCCCTGAGGGCGGCTCGGGCGGCGGACAGATCGTCGCTACCGGAACCCCCGAAGAGATCGTCAAAGTGACGGGTTCGCACACAGGAAAGTGGCTCGCTACGGTGCTGGGCGACGGAAACGAGAGAGCATGATTCGGCCTTCGATCTTCTTCACCATCGCTTTTGGCGTGACTCTGGGAACAGCGCAGGCGCAGCAGTTGCCCGCAGGCACCCACGCCGCCGATGACCACTCCCGCGAAGACGCCGCCAGCGCTCGTATTCAGGAGGCGGAGACAGCGCTCGAACACCAGGACTACAAGGACGCCTCGGCCAAACTCAAGGTTCTGGCCGCAGAGCTTCCGAAAGATGCGCACGTTCTCTACGATCTGGGCTTTGCGGAAGAGCGAAACGGTGAGGAAGATGCCGCGGCGCAGGCCTACGCCAATGCGATCGCTGCAGACGCAACTCTGGGCGAGCCTCGTGTAGCTCTCGGGCTGTTGGACGCGCGCGCCGGCCGGCTGGAGAAGGCCCACCAGGAGCTGCAGGATGCCGCTGCACTGACCTCAGCGGCTCCTGAACTGCGTGGCCGGGCGCTGCGGGCCCTGGCATCGATGGATGAATCGTCGCACCCGGACGCAGCACGCGATGAGTTGCTGGCGGCAGTGAAGTTGACAGGAGAAGCTTCCAGCGACACGTTAGCCACTGCAGATCTCGCCGCTCGCGCGGGAGACAATGACGATGCAGAGACAGAGTTCCGCCGCGCGATCACTGCCGATCCCCAGAACATCGATGCCGTCGCCGGACTCGCTCATGTGCTCGTGCAGGAGAAAAAGTCGGAAGAGGCAGAGACGGTTCTAACCTCAGCACTGAAGACCCATCCCAATGATCCGCGGCTCGTATCGCAGCTGGCGTCGGTCTATGTCTCGGAAGACAAGGCGCAGCAGGCGATTCCGCTGGTGGAGCAGATGCGCGCGGCCGATCCCCAGCTTGCCACCGACGACAGTACCACCCGCCTGCTCGCCCGGCTGTATGGCATGAACGGCCAATACGAAGACTCCGAAAAGATCTACAAGACGCTCGTCGACCGCAACCCCAAAGACCCGTCTCTGCTGGACGATCTTGCGGACGCGTTCATCCAGCAACAGCACTACCCTGAGGCCCAGGTTCTGCTGGAGAAGGCTGTCGGCATGCGTTCGAACTTTGCTACTCCTGAGGATTGGGGTGAGGCTGCCGGTCATCTGGCCTTTGCAGCCTCCAAGAATCACGATCCGCACGTCACCCTGCAGGCGCTCACAGCACGCGCTACCGTCCTGCCCAACTCACCCTCGTCGCTCTTCCTCGAAGCGACCGCGCATGACACGCTGCACGAGTCCAAGGAAGCGTCGCGGGCTTACCGTGCATTTCTCTCCGTGGCCAACGGCAAGTTTCCCGATCAGGAGTTCCAGGCGCGCCACCGCCTGATCGCGTTGCAGAATGTGAAGTAGACTACGGCAGTGTCTGCGAGGCGTTCTATGGTCGGGTTCAACGGGATCGTCAAAAGGCTTTTCATCCTTGGCGTGCTCATCGGAACTCTCGCGCTGTGCGGCGAGGCTGTTCCCTCTAGCCACGCCCAGACCCCAATTACGTTCGAAGTGGCGTCGGTAAGACTCAGTCCACCAGGTGGAACCGGGCTTAGCTCATTCAACTATTTGGGGACGACTCGATTTACCGCGACGAATGTATCTCTTCCTCTTCTTTTGCAGTTGGCATTTGGAGTCGATGACTACCAGATTCTGCAAAAAACCAGTTGGTCTGATTCAACGCTTTACGATGTCTCGGCGAAGCCCGAGGGAGAAACTGCTCTTACCTATGAGCAGCTCAAGCCCTTGTTGCAGCAGCTACTTGAACAGCGCTTTCATCTGGCGGTTCATCACGAGACCAAGTATGTCAAAGGGTACGTACTGTTAGTAGCCAAGGGCGGCCCCAAGCTACAGACAAGTAAAGGGGAGGCCAACCATCATGCCAGTATTCTCCCCAACGGGTTACAGGGGCAGAACCTGTCGCTGCAGGACCTTGCCTCACTCCTTTCGCATCCGGTGGGACGTCCGGTCGTCGATAAGACAGGCATTCAAGGTAGTTACGACTTCAAGCTCGACTACTCCCCCAACGAATCAACGGATTCCCCGTTCCCCTCGGTCTTCACGGCTGTGACAGAACAATTGGGACTCAGGCTGGAAACCCAACAGGTGCCTGTCGACATAGTGGTGATCGACCATGTCGATAGAGAGCCCACGGAGAATTAGCCTTCACAACCAGCCTCCCCATAGCGTTTGAGCCTCCGCGTGTTAAGCTGACCAAAGCCGTGTCTGTTACCGCTTTGCCATCTGTTTCACCCGAACTCCTCTCGATCTTCGAGCAGGAGTACCGCGAGATTCGCCCGCGCGCTCCCATTCCTGCGCTGGAGATCAAGTTTCGCCGCTTCACCAGCCTCAACACGACGATCCGGTTGCGCGATGGCAAACTCATCGTCCGGCTCTCGGACCTTCTGATCTACGCTCCCGACACAATCCATCACGCCATCGCGCACATCCTGCTGGCCAAGCTGTATCGCAAACCGATCTTCCCTGTTCATGCCGACCGCTATCGCCGCTATACGCAGTCGGAGGTGGTCTCCAAACAGGCGGAGCGCATCCGGCAGGATCGCGGACGCAAGCGCATCAGTACGGCTCAGGGACATCTCTACGACCTGGATGAGGTCTTTGAAGCCGTCAATCTACGCTTCTTCCATGGTCTGCTGGGACGGCCTACGCTGACCTGGAGCGCCCACGTAGCCAAGCGCATGCTCGGCCACTATGACGCGGCGCACAATACCATCGTCGTCAGCCGCGTCTTCGACAGGCCCGGAACCCCGCGCTACGCCATCGAATACCTGCTGTACCACGAGATGCTGCACCTGAAGCACCCCGTGCGTGTACGGGCCGGGCGGCGGTGTGTGCACTCCAAGGAGTTTCAAGCGGAGGAACGGTTGTTTCCTGAGCTGGAGCTAGCGCGGGAGTATCTGAAGCGATTATAAGGAAAAGCGCGATACATTCGTCTGGCAATCGGCTGGCCAGGTGTATAAGGTGCCTTATGGTGAACCCTTTGGGATGCAAACGAAGCTTCGCTCGCGAGCTATTGCTGCTTGTCTCTGGGTGGATCATCTTCGCCGTGCCAGCGGCATTCGCGCAGGCAAGTACGAGTGAAGATGCTACGCATGCTGCCCCTGCGAGCGAGGGCTATGTGCCCACGCTGACGTTTGATGTGGCTTCAATCCGGCAGAGCCCAGAGGCAAGTTCTTATATGGTCACGGGAATGTTCCAGCCTCATTCCAGCTCTGTCCGTATCGTAAACTTCGACGCCATGAATCTTCTTAGCATGGCTTATGACGTCCGATGGGACCAGATAGTGGATATGCCGAATTGGCACCACGCGATGTTTAATATCCAGGCGAAGTCAGATAGCGCCGCCGATGAACGCCTGGCAAAGTTGAGCAAAGGTCAAGAAAAGCTGGAACAACAACATATGATGCAAGTGCTCCTCGCTGACCGCTTCAAGCTGAAAACCCACTGGGAGACGCGAGAAGGTCCGATCTACAATCTGATCGTTGCCAAGAATGGACCGAAATTAAGAGAAGCAAAAAATGAGCCACCAAGTCCAGAAGCCATCAAAATATGGGGTGACAAACCCATGCCACCCATCTATCAGCAAGGCGATAGCCGAACTGGCTTTGATTTCATTGCCTATCAATGCTCAACGGACAAGATAGCGGAAGAACTGGCTGGACAATTTGGCCATCCCGTTTCGAATAAGACAGGGCTTACAGGGAAATATAACTTCAAACTGCGCTACCACGGCATCCACCTGAGCGAGAGAAGTGCAGACGACCTTGACCCCGTGCCAACGCTAGACACAGCGGTTCAGGATCAGCTTGGGCTCAAGCTGGAGCCATCGAAGGGCCCTATTCAGGTTCTCGTAATCGACCACATCGAGAAGCCTTCCGAGAACTAGTAACTGTTATCTCCTGTAAGAGGAAGAACGGCTATTTTCTGATGTCTTACGAATTCGCAAGACATAGCCCAATAGCATTCCTAACCCCGCAAGAGGCAGAAGCAGCAGACCAACAGCGTAGACATAGTCGAACCAACTGTTGCGATAGTCGCAGAACACGTTCCAGAACGGTCGCAAGTGCTGGTGCAGCCCGAGATTCTGGATAGCCTGATTGAACTCAGCCATGCTTTTAAATTGCTGCTTCACACCATTTTTGGCATTCAGTATGAAATATTGATCTTCGGCATCTTCCGAGCGCCCAAAAGACTGAAGCGCAAGACTATCGCTGGTTCCCGAAATCATGTCCCCGTCAACCTGAAGGCGGCGGACATTAGAAACAGTCTCTCCATCCGCTTGTTTTTGGGGGGCGGAGATACTGCCATACTCCGTTACATCGATCATCTGGAGCATGTAGCCGTTTGGCATTGGCGTATACCAACTGTCACCAAGACCTGCATCGCGGTGAAAAATGGTGTCATTGATGACCCAGTAACAAGGGAAAGAAAGCCCACAAAACAGAACGCAACATGGAGGCAGAAGAAGAGAAAATGCCAGTGCTCGTTTGCGACCAGACTCTACATGCCGGGTGAAGAAAGCAACCAGCGCGAACAATACGCCCATGGAAACGACTGCCGCAATGCTGAGCGCACCAGCATAAAAGAGCAGTACGAAGGCAATCCCCATGTCTGGCTATCCCTAGGCCGTTGCAGGGTTGGTTTGTGCCTTCTTGGGTAACGGCGAGGATACAATCGCCTCGTTATTCCGTGTCGCAAACATGACCAGGGCACCGACAACGATCGTTCCGAGCGCGGCGACCTGTGCATTCGACATTGTATGACCAAAGTAGAGCTTCGGGTTGATGCGGACGAACTCCACCAGGAAGCGGCCGATGCCGCTGAGTACAAGGTATTCCCCTGTCAGGAAGCCCAGAGCGAGCGGCTTCGAACCGCGCTTCCAGAGCCACCAGCCGATCACCAGAGCAAACAGCAACTCGTAGACCGGAGTCGGCTGAACCAGGGCGTTCGGGGGATTGGGAGGAACCAGCGCATTCCAGGCCATATGAACGCCCCAGGGGAGCGTGGTGTTGATGCCGTAGTCGCCGTCGCCCGAGGTCAGGCAGCCGATGCGACCCACGCCATAGCCAATCGCTGCCGCTGGCGCCGCGAAATCCATCAACCGCAAGCCCGCGCGCAGCCCGCGCAGACCATTGGGCCTGGCCAGATGCCCCTGAACGATCAGCATGATAATCCCGGCCAGCAGACCTCCAAACCAGGCAAAACCCGCCTGGAACCAACGTAGAAAGCCGAAAAGGATATCCACAGGATGATGCCATCCCGGAAGCATGATCTGGTGCCAGGCGAGAACGAGTTCTCGCGGATTCTCCAGCTCATGCCAGGCCTTTGCGCCCAGAATACCGGCAAGTGTGACCAGAGCGACGATCGTGAGCGCGTCGGCATCTACGCCGTTGCGAACAAAGTTCTTATGCAGTACGACGGTGGCACAGACGGCCGCCAGCCAGAGAAGCAGTCCAAACGTTCCGATATGGAAGGAACCAATATTGATAAACGGGTACATGTCGTCTTCGAGTATATCGGGAGGAGGGGCAAACTCCCGTTCGGATAGCGTCAAGCTTTAGATAGTCACACGTTTTCCTCAGCATGTTTTCGCGCTAACCTACGCCCATGTCTACGAATCTGCCCGAGTTTGTGCCGCCTGGAACAATGGAAGTCCTTTTTTCAAAAGAACAGATCGCTGAGCGTGTTCGCGCGCTGGGCAAAGAAATCTCCGAGGAGTATGCCGGACAAGCCATTGTGCTGATCGGCGTGCTCAAGGGCGCGGCGATCTTTCTCGCCGATCTCGCCCGTTCGATCGAAGTGGACAATACCTTCGATTTCGTCGCCGTCTCCAGCTATGGCCGCGCCCGTGTCTCCTCCGGCGCCGTCAAGCTCATCAAGGACATCGACAACCCCATTGAAGGCAAGCACGTCATCCTGGTCGAGGACATTCTCGACACCGGCCTGACCCTGAGCTACCTGCGCGGCCTCATGTTGCAGCACAAACCCGCCTCGCTGAAGATTGCGACCTGCCTGGATAAGCCGGAGCGCCGTCTCGTGCCGATCGAAGCCGACTACGTCTGCTTCAAGATCCCCAACAGCTTTGTGATTGGCTACGGCATGGACTACGCCGAGCGCTATCGCGGCGTCGAAGACATTCGCATCATGCCGGAGAATCCTCCGGGACACTAAGCAGCAGGAAACAGGAAGTAGCAAACAGGAAACAGAGGGAGAGTTATCTTTCCCGTTTCCTGTTTTCTACTTTCTGTTCATGTGTTGGCTCTAAGATAAAAGTATGTCCTCTGTCTCACACGCTTCAGCCTCCACGACACAGATCGTTCGTCCAGCGCGCAGCCTGCGCGGTTCTCTTACCCTGCCTGGCGATAAGTCGATCTCGCATCGCTACGCCATGCTGGCCGGCTTTGCCGCGGGGACCTCGCGGCTGACAAACTTTTCTACCGGCGCTGATCCCCACAGCTCGTTGGGCTGCATGAAGGCCATGGGCGCACAGGTTGCGCTCGATGGCCGGACGATCTCCGTGACCGGGACAGCCGGCAACCTGCATCAGCCGAAGCACAACCTCGATTGCGGCAACTCCGGCTCGACGATGCGCATGCTCGCAGGGCTCGTAGCGCCGCAGCAGGGTGTGTACACGTTCGTCGGCGACGAGTCGCTGACCGTGCGGCCCATGGAGCGCATTCGCAAGCCTCTTGAGGCCATGGGCGCCCGCATCGAGCTCACCGAAGGCCATGCCCCGATGACGGTCCACGGCGCTCCGCTCAAAGCCATTGACTTCGACGCCCCCATCGCCAGCGCGCAGGTTAAGACCGCCGTTTTGTTCGCTGGTCTGCAGGCACAGGGCGTCACCTCGTTCGCCGAATCCGTTCGCACGCGCGACCATACTGAGCATGCCCTGCGAGCCTTCGGTGTAGAGCTCGAACGGCGCGACGAACGTCTGTATATCCAAGGCGGACAGAAGCTGCAAGCCATCGACGCAACCGTACCGGGCGATATGTCTTCCGCTGCGTTCTTCCTGTGCGCTGCGTTGCTGTTTGAAGACTCGAATCTCGTGCTCGACCTGCTGGGAATGAACCCGACACGCGCTGCGCTGCTGGACGTCATCACCGCTCTGGGCGGCACCATCAAGGTACTCGACGTACAGGAACAGTACGGTGAGATGGCCGGCACCATCCAGGTCAATCGCAGCCGCGGCGGCCTGAAAGGGATCGACATCGCGGGCGCACTCTCCGCGCAGCTGATCGACGAGTTGCCCGTCATCGCCGCCATCGCACCCTACACGCAGGATGGCATCCGTATCCGCGATGCGAAGGAGCTGCGCGTGAAGGAGTCCGACCGCATCGCTCTCGTCGTGAAGAACCTCCGTGCAATGGGCGCGGAAGTTACGGAGCACGAGGACGGCATGGATGTCCCCGGCGGCCAGCGTCTGCGCGGCGGAATTGTCGACTCCGGCATGGACCACCGCATCGCCATGGCCTTCTCCATCGCGGCATTGCGTGCCGAGGGCGAGACAGAGATCCACGGCGCGGAAGCGGCAAGCATCTCGTTCCCCGAGTTCTTTACCTATCTCGACGAACTGGCCGTTCGATAACCCAGGAGGACGATGAGCCGAGAGATCCCGATGAACTCACGCGCCATCGTCCTGACCGAGATTGAGGCGATGGGCGGTGCGGAGCGCAGTGTCCTCGCACTGTCGCGCTGGCTGATGCAGCACGATCTTCCGCACCACTTCGTCACCTACGTCGACCATGTCGACATGGCAGCTCACGCAGGCCATCCCATCGAGGTCGTGCAGCTTCATCCGGAGATGCGCGCGACGAAGAAGATTGCCGCCCTGCGCCGCTATTTCTCCGCAAGGCCCCAGGCCCCTGCTCCGCTGATGTCAGGCTTTCAGCCAGCGCTGCACGCCACACTCGCTGGAATGCGCGGCTTCCACTGCCTGATGCACGATACGCCGAGTCTCTTTGAAGACTCGAGCCAACTCACCGCCAAACGGCGCCTTGCACGCTGGGTCTCCGACAAGATCGCCGCACACGGCCTGCGCAGCGGCGGCCATACTATCGTCACCAGCGAGTACCTCCGCGATGAGACGCGGCGCGTCTACGGGGTGGAGGCCGACATCGCACGCATGGGTGGGCTGAGCGATCCCCAGGCCTTCCATCTGCGACCGGTACAGAGCGAGTTGCGGATGTTGAGCGTGTCGCGGATCGAAGCCAACAAGAGAATCGACTGGATACTGCGCGCCCTGGCAGCATTGGAGAATGCCTCTTCCCCACTCTCATCGCAGTTGAATTGGACTCTGGATATCACCGGTCGCGGCTCACAGATCGAGGCGATGCAATCGCTGGCCTCCGAGCTTGGACTAACCAACCGCGTTCATTTCCTCGGATACATTAGCGATACCGAACTGCAGCAAATCTACGCGCAGGCCCATCTGTTCCTTATGCCTGCCGTCCAGGGGTACGGCATTCCCGCGATTGAGGCTCTCGAACGCGGCCTGCCGGTGCTGCTGCATCGCGAGTCCGGCGTGAGCGATATCCTGCGCTCAACGCCTTGGGCCACGGTCATCGAAGGCGGTGAAGAAGGCATGTTGCCTGGGCTTCGGAGCGCGATTAGTGGCGTGGTTCGCGGGATACAACTCGAGGTTCCACTGCCACCGCTTCCAACGGAAGACGAGTGGGCGGAACGCGTGGCGGCGCTCTGCGAGTGGCTTTAGAAGCCGCTTCCCCTATAGATATACGGCGATGTTGCTTTTCTGGTTGTCATTCCGAGCGCAGCGAGCGAATCTGCTGTCTCCCGTTTTTGCCAGCGCCGCCGCAAACATTTATGCGAAGGCTACAACCATGCCGCAGTTCTAATCCACATATCTTCTGGGTAGTTCGAACGAAGAACGGGAGACAGCAGATTCGCTCGCTGCGCTCGGAATGACAACCAGAAAAACAAATGCAACTGCGATCATACCTCCGGGCTGTCCGAAGGCATTCCCTGATTCCCTGCCTCAAGGCTGAAGCTCGAACTCCTTCGACAAGTCCGCCTCGGAAGATCCACCTACCCACACCGTGTACTTCCCTCCCTCGACAGCCCACTTCTCATCGGCATTCCAAACCGCCAATTCGGACCGAGGAATCTTCAGGGTCACCGTTCTGCTCTCTTTTGGCTGTAGCGGTATACGGGTAAAAGCTTTCAAGGATCGCACCGGAGTCTCTACGCTGCTGAACTGCTCGCGCAGATAGACCTGCGACACTTCGTCTCCTGCCCTGGTCCCTGTATTCGTAACGGTGAAGGTGACGGAGACGTCTTCATTGGACTTTGCAGCCGGCGGCGTGACCTGAAGATCACCATAATGAAAAGTCGTGTAACTCAGGCCATAGCCAAAGGGAAACAGTGGTTGGCTATCGTTATCGACGTAGACCTTTTTCCTGGTAAGGTCCGAGTCATAAGCCCTGGAAGGATCCGTGTTGTAGTAGTCGGGGATCTGGCCCACCGTCTTGGGGAAGGTAATGGTGAGCCGGCCCGCAGGATTGTTGTCTCCAAAGAGTGTCTCCGCAATGGCTTGACCGCCGAATTCGCCGGGATACCAAGCCTCGACGATCGCTCCAACGTGGGACTTGGCCCAGCTGATCGTGAGCGGCCGTCCGTTCTGCAGCACCAGCACGACGGGCTTATTAGTCGCCGTAATCGCTTCCAGCAGTTTTTCCTGTTCCCCCGGCAAGTCCAGCGAGGTTCGGTCGAAGGATTCGCCTGAGATACCCTGCCACTCTCCGAGGCCCATAATGACAACGTCTGCCGACTTGGCTTTGGCGACTGCGGAGTCGATATCTTTGCCCGAATCGAACTCTACCTGCACATGAGGCGCTTCAGCCTTTATGCCCTGCAGGATGCTGATGTGAAGGCCATGGCTCTCCTCCTCGTAATCTCCGTAGCGAGCGACATCTGCATTCGGGCCAATCACAGCGATTCGTTGGACGGACTTTGAAAGTGGCAATAAACCATTCTCGTTTTTGAGCAGTACCAGTGACTCCCGCGCAGACTGCAGGGAGACATCGAGGTGAGGCTTCGAACGATACGTTTTCGCATTGAGGGCTGGATCGACGTAGGGATGATCAAAGAGACCCAGCGAGAACTTGAGACGGAGGACCGCTGAAGCCGCTCTATCCACATCGGCCTGAGGCAGGCTGCCTTCGTGTACGCAGTCGATGAGAGCTTTCTGAAACACATCGTGGTCGAAGTCGTAAAACTGCATATCGACCCCGGACTTGATCGCCAGACACGACGCCGCCTTGGGAGAAGAAGCCACCTGGTGCAGTTGGTAGAGACGCCGAATTGCACCCAGATCGGAGAGCACCAGGCCTTGAAAGCCCCATTCCTGGCGAAGGATGGTCTTCAACAGGTAGGGGTCCGCAGTCACGGGGATGCCGTCGATCTCATGGTAGGCCGCCATCGTCGCCATCGCGTGACCTTCCCGGAACGACGGCTCGAAGGACTTAAGCATCACGCTGCGCAACTCGCGCTCACCGATATGAACGGGAGACGTGTTCGTGCCGCCTTCCGGAGAGCCGTGAGCGGCAAAATGCTTCGGCTCCGCAACTACGTTGTGATCCGTGTTGAGACTTTCGCCCTGTGCTCCCCGCACATAAGCCAGTCCCATCTGACCGGTAAGATAAGGATCTTCACCGAAGTCCTCTTCTATGCGGCCCCATCGCGGGTCACGCGCGAGATCGAGCACCGGGGCAAGAATCATCCCTACACCGGTAGCGCGAGCCTCAGCGGCAATCGCGGCTCCTGTTTTCTCTGCGACGGAAGGGTTCCAGGTGGATGCGAGATTGAGCGGTGCAGGAAAGACCGTTCCGGTATCAAAACCATGCAACCCCTCTTCTATAAAAAGAGCCGGGATATGCAAGCGAGTGTGTTCAAGAACCCACTTTTGGATCGTGTTGTATTGCTCAGGTGTAGGGTCCAGATCATGAATCGCACCAGCTCCCAGTCCGCCCAAGAGAGTATCAGCCTTCGCCGGACTAAAGGGCGACTGTTTGGACGGCAGCGAGTTCTTAGGCCCGCGATCAAGAAAACTGTCCGTTCCGCTATAGAAGTCGAGTTGCCGGACCTTCTCCTCGAGAGTCATCCGGCCCAGGAGGTCTGCCAAACGCGTTTCGATCGGCAGATTGGATTGCTCGTAAACCAGAACAGTCTTCGTCTTTCCAGAAGAAGCAGTCGATTGGGAATACACGGGAAAGAGGGCCACCGAAGACAGGCATACGCCAGTCAGCACCAGAAATCTATTTTTCAGGGATGAACAACCGATGATTCCCTTCCAGTTCACAGTCTCTCCTTGGTTGTGTATGACAACGGCCTCTTAGCTCTCAATACAGAAAAGGCCCTCAGCGAGGGACCTCTTTGCCTTATTTGTATCCATCTTCCACACAAAACGATAACGTTCACAAAACTGATTCAGAGAGGCTCGCACGTAGGCGTTGTTCATACGGTGAGTTGATGGAGCGCCCTTTATAGCAATCCAATTCTTAGGGTGTCAACTTACCGGGAGCGTCGCACATACAAACGTATCGGGTTATCTCCGGGCTGGAGACAGAAGGTATCCACCAGTTGATACTCCGCTGCAAGTGTATCGAGTACCGCGACGAGATCGCGTTGCCCGCTGCGGTTTCCGTTACGCCAGACAGCTTCTTCAAGGCGAAGCTGGGCCTCGGTAGGCCGCGCATAGAGCAGGACAGCAGGCCGGGCTCGCAACACGCGGCTGGACTCCTCTCGCGCGAAGCTGTCGGGAACCACATCGATGTTGTGCGAACCCGACCACGTCGGCGGATTCTTTCCGCTCAGAACATAGAGCAGGCCCATCTCAGGATAGGTAAAGACCGTATCGCCCGCTCCAGCCTTCGCTCTCATCGTCGAGGCCGCCACATCCAGAAGACGCACAGTCTCCGGTGGCAGGCGCATGCCGCGCAGCATAGGCTCTGTGGAGGGCTGCGTGGCAAAGCGAACGGCGGGTTCATCCTGATGGTCGAAGCTGAACGGCAGATCCAGCTTTTCGCGCACCGCAAGAAAGACCATCGCTGCGATCACCAGAAAGAGAAACCGCCTGCCCCAACCCTTTGAACCCTCCAGAACGGCAGCAAGCAGTAGGGCCAATCCCGGAAGAGTCATGGCTTCAAACGCCGGCCACGAGAGAGAAAGCGTTACAGCCACAGACCATCCGACTCCTGCAAACAAAACGATCTGCCAGAGGCGCGTATCCACTCTGCGAGCCTTCAGTCCATACCCAAGAACCACCGCACCCAAAACACTATCGGCCAGCAGAACGTAATACACGGAACACTTCGAGAAATCGTTGAGAGCAGGCAACGCCGTAAGATCGAGCGCCACAGCCAACCCGATCACCGCAAACACAACCAGCCAAAGATAAAACCAGCGCACAGGAGGACACTCTTCACTTCTCCTGGTACCCGTTACCGAACGCCAGATAGCGCAAGCACTCAGCACTATGGCAATCAGGGCCGGGATCACCCAGGCCGGATTGTCCGCAGCGACAGAAAACTCGCGCGTCAAAAAAGCATGCGGAGCGGAGGCCTTGGCCGAGGGGCCGCTCACAAAGAGCATCGTGAGGCACGCTCGCAGAAGACCGAGACGATGGAGATAGATCCCTAACGCGAGTACAGGCACGGCAAAGCCACCCAGATAGGCCATCGCCCACCCTATGGAGCTCCTGATCCCACGCAGTTGAAAGATTGCAACAGCTCCAAGAGCCAGCACAGCGACCGTCGATCCGAGCCCCACCGTCTGCTTCGTCAGAGAGCTGAGACTAGCGGCCACTCCAGCCAGAGCTGCCAAAAGTAGGCCTCTCCGTGTGTGTTTGGTTTCCAGAGAGAGACTCGCCAGAAAGCCGCACAAGATCGCGAAGAGAATCGCGTCGTGATTGTAAGAAGCCAGCGGGTCCGTGTGATCGCCTGCCGAGACGATGATCGTCACCAGAGCGGCGATGGCCGAGGCCCAGGAGCTGAAGATCCGCCGCAGCCACGTATACAGCAGCGCTGCAATCGCCAATCTTTCCGCCACCCCAGCCAGACGAGTCACCAGAAGTGTCTTGCCAAAGATTGCAAGTTCCAGTGCCGACTTGATCTGATTGAGCGGGGGGCCCGCCGTATAGTAATCGCGATACGGGAGCTTGCCGGCCAGGAAGGCTACGCCGCCACTGAACTCGCCGTCTCCCGAGCGAAGCCCGGCAAATCGATTGAAGTAGGTAAGGAAGAAGATCGCCGCAAGGGAAAGGAGAAAAGCCAGGGGCCAGGCTCCATCGCCCTTCTTGCTCTCCTCGTATGCGGCTTTATCCATGCTGGCGAGAGTACCATCGCACCCAATTGGCGCGTCTGCGTTCATTACAATGAGCGCATGAGCTCGATCATCGCAGGAACTCCAACCGGCTCGCAAGCTGAGCTTCCAGCTCGCGCCCTCAACCAGACGCTCCTCTTCGACGCGGACGACACGCTGTGGGAGAACAACATCTACTTCGAGCGCGCGATTGCAGCGTTCATCTCCTATCTCGACCATCGCGTGCATTCGCCCGAAGAGGTCCGCGAACATCTGAACACCTGCGAGCGCGCCACCATTGCCGCGCATGGCTATGGACTGCAGAGCTTTCGCCGATCGCTGGTCACCTGCTTTGAGCAACTCACGGACTCCGTGATCACCCCGGAGAAGCATGCACGCATCGTGTCCTTCACCGAGTCGATCTCAGCGGCGGAGATCGAGCTGCTCGACGGCGTCTCCGAAACCCTCAAAGAACTGAGCCTTCGCCACCGGCTCATCCTGGTCACCAAGGGAAATCTGGAAGAGCAGACCGACAAGCTCGAGCGCTCGGGACTGCGGCCCTTCTTTTCAGCCGTGGAAGTTCTGGCCGAAAAGAACGAAACGGCCTACCGTGAACTCGCCGCACGCCACAGTCTCGATAAGGCGAACACCTGGATGATCGGCAACTCGCCGAAGTCGGACATCAATCCGTCCCTGGCGGCCGGACTCCATGCCGTGTTTGTTCCGCATGATTTCACCTGGGTGCTGGAGCACGAGACCGTCGACGCTCCCACCGGCAATGCAAAGCTGCTTGAACTGGCCGGCATCGCGGAGCTTACCCGCTATTTTTAATATCCACCGCTGCCGTCTTCAAATCAGTGATCCACAGGGGTTTGAATGCCCCGCCGAAGGTGCTATACTCAACTACGGATTGCACGTCACTCCTGTCGCACTTTCGCGTGTGTCAGGCTCCATGCGGAGGTGGCGAAATTGGCAGACGCACTAGCTTGAGGTGCTAGCGCCGCAAGGCATAGGGGTTCAAGTCCCCTCCTCCGCACCAATCCAAAGTTTCAAGTACTACGAAGGTCAACCGGAATCGGTTGGCCTTCTTTTTTCGTCACGACGACGGCTGCAGAAGATTGAATGCAATGCACCGCATGATGTAAGGGGCAAACCTCGCCCTTCAGAGTCTGCTCAATTCCCCTTCAGGCAAACGCGAAGCTTTGAGGCATCGATCTCTCGAATGCGAGCGCATGGGAATAGATCACCGGGCCAGGTGTTATTTCTCCAGGAACGAGATCTACAAGCTCTTAAAGCTGGAGAAGCAATGCCCATTATCGAACCGAATTCATTGAACGCAAACCTCCATCCAAGCAGCCATGTGATGGATCTCTACAAAAATAATGACAAAACCGAGTTTCTCCACGAGATATTTAAAGATCTCGCAATTGATGAGTTTCGGTTTCCCACTACAGGCCTCGATGGCTGCATAGGACGCAGTAACTGCATCTCGAAGGCATACATTCCTCCCGCCAAGAGCGGTAGTCTCCCATTAGCTTTTCACCTGAACTTCACATGTGTTCCAACCTCCTTTCGGGGTGCGGAGCTCAATCTGAAGATTACCCAATTTCATCTGACTGCCCGGCGATCGACGGCTCAAAAACTGATTAACAATAATGGCCCGTCTATTTTGACTGCCGCAGATTCAATTCATATAAGCAGAACAACCGAATGGGGTCGCCCCAACAACATGAAGAGTCTTGTTCAAGCTCTTGACAAAAGCGAAGCGGACTTGAGGGCAGTCTTGAGGAAGGAAGGTTTCGACAAGGCTTTTATGGAATTTACCGTGTTCCATGCGAAGAAACAGATGACTGAGCGCGTATCGCGCAACCTGGGAACGCCCATAGAGATAACGTGGAACGATAGTGACGTTACTTTTGAAGCAACAGGCACCAACGAAGAAGAATAAGGCGGAATCATTGTGGCCCTGGCTTCTGATGCAGTGGCCTCTTGTGTAAGGCTCTCCGTAATCAGCACCACACAAGAGGCACGCTGCAAGAGGACAATCAATAAAACCATCGACGATGGAACAAGGAATATAGGACAGGAATCATGAGTCCCAAAGAACGCCTTATGGAAGATCACACCGTCAACCTCAATGGAGTCGATCTTCATTACAGGACTATCGGCAATGGCCCGGCACTCTTTCTTGTGTCTCCGGGCTGGGGAGTAACTTCCGGCTACTTGCAGCGCGCTTTCAGCTCCCTGGCCAGGCACTTTAAGCTCGTCTTTATCGATAGCCGAGGCAGTGGACTTTCAGGCCGTCCAGCCGATGCCACGCACATGGGAAGTATCGATATGGCAGATGATCTTGAGGCCCTGCGGGAGCATCTTGACCTCTCACAAATCAGCATCCTGGGCCACTCCAACTCTGGCGCCATTGCTCTCTCCTATGCCACTCGCTATCCTGACCGCGTGAATAAGTTGGTGCTCTGCGACAGCCAGGTGCTGGGCTTGAGCGCGGCTGCAGACACACAACGAATCCTCCAGGATCGATCTACCGATCCACGGTTTGAAGAGGCTACAAAAGTTGTATCGGCATTTTTTACAGGACAGATCAACCCTGCCTCAAGCGATGAGAGCCTTGAATCATTCATTGCTCAGGTTCTGCCGCTCTACCTTTACAGCCCGGAAAAGTCGTTATCTCTGGCCCGCAAGCATCTGTCCGGTCCCATCTCTTCCTATGCCTTCACCTCTCAATTTGCAGCGGACAGGGCTGTCCCAACGGACCAGACCAAATCTCTGGATGCGATCAAGGCAAAGACACTCATCCTGGTAGGACGGCATGACTTTATCTGTCCTGTGGCCTTATCGGAACGCCTGCACGAGGGCATCCCTGAATCTTCGTTAGTGATCTTTGAGAAAAGTGGACACTTCCCCTGGCTGGAAGAAACACCCGCGTTCTTCGCAGAGCTGGAGCGCTTTCTGCTCTCATAAAGCTGCTCTTGGGGAGAAGTCGAGCTATGCAACAGCTTGTTGACACACGGATCGGAAGGGCCTGCACAGTTCGACCTCACAAACCGGGACGCTACCAATAAAATCAATCACATGACACCGCACGATAACCGGTGATAAACTTACATCGAGATTGAGGAGCTAACGCCGCAAGGCATGGGGGCACATCCCTCCTCCGTACCAATCCACTATTTCAGGACTCTGCCGCAGTTGCGGCCCGAAGGCAACGCTCGAACCATGATCATTCTTCTCGTTATTCTGCACGTCGTTGTCTGCTTGTTCCTTATTGGCGTTGTTCTGGTACAGCAGGGTAAATCGGCCGACCTCGCCGGCGCCTTCGGCGGTCAGGGTTCTCAGACGGCTTTCGGTCCTCGTGGCGCAGCCAACCTGCTGACTCGCCTGACCACTTGGTCCGCCATCATCTTCATGCTGACCTCCATTGGCCTCACGGTCATGATGTCGCGCAATGCCGGCGGCCACTCCGTGTTCTCGGGCACGCCGTCGAGCCAGACGACACCCGCCAAGAAGTAACCCATTTTTAGCATCGACAGCGCAGGCTACCCGCCTGCGCTTTTGTTTTGGAGACAACATTGATTCGCGAGACCCTGGCTGTCGGACTTCTTGGATGCAACTGCACCGTACTTGGTGACGAGGCTTCGCGCGAGGCCATCGTCGTCGATCCGGGATACGATATCCCGCGCATCCTGGCCGTGCTCGCGAAGCATCAACTCACCGTGAAGCAGATCGTCGTGACCCACGCGCACATCGATCACATCGCCAGCGCCTTCGAACTCAAACAGATCACCGGCGCGCCGATTCTCTACAACCAGGCCGACTTACCCCTCGTCGCGATCATGGAGGAACAGGCTGCCTGGATTGAGGTCGCCGTCCCCGAGGTCAAGCCGCCCGATCACTCTCCCGCCGACGAAGAAAAGATCACCGTGCGCGGAATCGAGGCCACCGTGCTGCACACTCCTGGCCACACCGAAGGCAGCCTCTGCCTGTACATTCCCACTGAAAACCTGTTGCTGGCAGGAGACACCCTCTTTGCGCGCAGCATAGGACGCACCGACCTCCCCGGCGGCAACACCGCCAAGATCCTGGAGAGTATTCGGGAACGCCTGCTTCCCTTGCCCGACGCAACCCTTGTGGTTCCCGGCCATGGGCCGACAACGACCATCGTGCGGGAGCGGACATCCAATCCCTTCTTGATCTGACGCCCGTTCCGAATAGCGCGAAGCGCAAACCGTGACGCTTTAGCGTCGCGGTACGGAGGGTAAGGGAGGCAATCGCCTTTAGGCTACAGAATCAAGGGCAGACCGAGAATCGGGCTTTAGCCCCAGGCCTCTTGTCCGCAGTCGAAAGAAGGCCCGGGCCTAAAGGCCACATCTTCGTCAGGCCTGAATTCCGTAGCCTAAAGGCTACGGCTCCCTCCGACTCCCTGACGCTAAAGCATCAGGGAACGCGCTTCGCGCCATAGATGGCCACACGGCTTCTTCGACGAACTAACGGCTCATCACACTAGAGCTAACTTCGGAAAGAACTCTCTACACCTCTACGGAACACCTTTAGTCGATGGGCAAGCGCTCTAAACCGCTCTGCCAGATCGACAACGGCGTCAACAAACTAAGCACTACGCGCCCTTCAGGCAAGCCATAAAACTCGCCTGGCTGGACGATCACCCCTTGCCTCAGCGCGGCCTCCGCAAAGGGCCTTCCCTGCACGGTTCGTGGCACTCGCAGCACAGCCGTCCATCCGCCCTGCATCGCGAGCCTGTTGGCCTGCGTTCCTGGTAGCCGCGCATCGAGCATGGCAAGATTCGTCTGCATCCGTGCTCGAATCTGCTGTTGCAGATCTCTCCGTTCAGCCAGCCAATGTGGCAGGGCCCTCTGCATCGGTGCATTCATCGAAAGGAAGGTATCGGCGATCACCTCGATGCGTGCCATGGCCTCGGACACGATTGTGTCTGGCCCCGTTGCCGCGATCCACGAGACCTTCATCTGCGGCAGGCCA
Organism: Granulicella mallensis; assembly: GCF_014203225.1. Taxonomy (GTDB): domain Bacteria; phylum Acidobacteriota; class Terriglobia; order Terriglobales; family Acidobacteriaceae; genus Granulicella; species Granulicella mallensis_A. Next base: position 181,460 of record NZ_JACHIO010000002.1, read on the forward strand.
CAGACCTTGCTGAGACCGCTGAGCACAAAGGTCAGCGCCTGCGAGCTATCTGCCGCAAAGCTGGGCGGCGTAGTCTCGGCAACCGAATAATCGAGAAAGACCTCGTCGACGATCAGGGCAAGGTTGCGCCTCGCGCAGAGATCGTCCAGCGCAGCACGCTCGGCATCGGAGGCAAAATTCCCTGTCGGATTGTTCGGATGAACGATAACGATGGCGCGCGTTCGTGGAGTGATGGACTGCTCCAGCGAATGAAAATCAATGTGCCAGCCGTGATCGTAGAGCAGCGGGTACTCGACGAGCCGCACATCGTCCAGCCGCGCGATGAAGTCGAACAACGGATAACTTGGCCGCGCGATCAGAACTTCGTCGCCGGGGTCGCAGAGCAGTCGAAAGAGAAAGCTGTAGGCCTCACTGGTACTGGTCGTCAGGCAGATGCGTTCGATGGCGATCTCAGCCCCTGCGTCGCGATAGTACTGCGCAACAGCCGCACGGGCAGTAGACATGCCGAGCGGGTCGGGCTCGTAGTGCATCGCTTCCAGTTGCCCCAGGGGCTTAAGCAGCGCTTCAGCGTCGTAGGTAAAGCCGCAGGACGTCGGATTGGACACCGTCAGATCGAAGAGCTCAGCGCCGGAGCTGTAAGCCTCACGCACCGCGACGGTGAAATCATTCTCCGCAAGGTTCCAGTTGGTTCGTGTCGAAAAGTTCATGTTGCTCTCTCGAGGATACGCGTCCACCCTCGATTCTCTTACAATCGCTGAAGGATGCCCCTCTCAAAAGCAACGATCCGCGCCGTCCTCTTCGACTTCGGAATGGTTCTCTCCGGCCCCCCGGACCCAGCTTCCTGGGAACGCCTGAAGCGCGTCTTCTCCGCCGACGAAGCGAGCTTCCATCAGGCCTACTGGAGCCATCGCGACGACTATGATCGCGGCACACTGACCAGCCGGGCCTACTGGCAGATCGTTGCCGACGATCTGCACCAGCCTCTCACCCCCGAGGCTCTGGCCGAGCTCGTCGCTGCGGACATCGGCCTCTGGACGCAGCCGAACCAGGCAATGATCGACTGGGCTGCCAGCCTGCAGCGCGCGGGGATCAAGACCGGAATACTTTCCAATATGCCCGACGCCATGGAAGTAGGCATCGTGCAGACCTTCGCCTGGCTCGCGGACTTCGACCACCATACCTGGTCCCACAGACTCCTGCTCGCGAAGCCGGAGCCTGCGATCTATCATCACGCAGCCGAAGGGCTCGGACTGCCACCGTCAGAGATTCTGTTCATCGACGATCGCATGGAAAATATCAAAGCGGCAGAGGCTGTGGGGATGCAGGCCATCCAATACACAAACCATGCCGCGTTCGTTCAAACGATGAATGAGCGCGGATTCGGCTCGCTGCTGAATATTCTTTAGGATGTCATGCAACTGTGTTTCAGGATTTGGCCATACTTTTGGTTTTGAAGGGGCGGGGCTTCAGCCCCGCCGTTGAGCCAACGCAATAAGTAAAGCGGCTTCAGCCGCGGAGGGAGCTAGGGGCAAGGGCTCTGTCTCTTGGAATATCTTTGCCCTTAAGAAGCACCTGAGCTTGCACAGACATCGTTCCCTCAGTGACTAAAGTCACTGTATCCGGCGGCTTCTAACGGCGGGGCTGAAAGCCCCGCCCCTTCAAAACAAAACCCGCCTTCTACGTTAAAGCTCTTCCTCTTACCGCTTGACCGCCTCTACCGGAATCGACACCTGATCTACGATCTCGATGCCGAACCCCTGCAGCGCAGGCACATGCGTGCGATGGTTGCTCAACAGCTTGATCTTCTTAATCCCAAGATCGGAGAGGATCTGTCCGCCAAGACCAACCTGGCGCAGGATACGATGCTCCTTGTCGCCCGGTCCTTCATTGCTGCGGCCTTCTTCGCGATGGAAGCTCAGACGTCCCGGCTGCACGGTGCGATCGATCCCGAAGCCGCGCTGCGTGTGATGCAGATAGACCAGCGCCCCGCGTCCGGCTTCGGCGATGGCTCGTAGCGAACCCTCGACGACCGCGCGGCAGTCGCACAGGCTGGCGGCAAAGATGTTGCCCGACAGGCAATGCGTGTGCACGCGCACCAGCACGGGATTGTCGACGGTTCCCTCTTCCACATCGCCATACACGAGAGCCACGTGGGATTCTCCGCCCTCCACTTCACTCTCATAGGCGATCATACGGAACTCGCCAAAAGCCGTGGGCAACATAGCTTCCGCAACGCGCTTCACGTAGCGCTCATGCTGCAGCCTGTAGCGGATGACCTCGGCGACCGTGATCATCTTGAGCTCATGCACGCGGCAGAACTCGATCAGGTCCGGCACACGAGCCATCGTGCCGTCTTCGTTCATGATCTCGCAGATCACGCCTGCCGGAATCAGCCCTGCCATGCGCGCCAGGTCGACCGAAGCCTCGGTCTGCCCTGCACGAACCAGCACGCCGCCCTTGCGCGCGCGCAGCGGAAAAACGTGGCCGGGACGCGCCAGGTCATGGGCCGTCGTCGTGGGGCTAATGGCCACTTGAATTGTGTGGGCACGGTCGGCGGCGGAGATGCCCGTCGTCACGCCTTCGCGCGCCTCGATGGACTCCGTGAACGCCGTTCCGAAGCGCGAGGTGTTGTCCTGGGTCATCGGCCCGAGCCGCATTGCATCAGCCCGTTCCTCGGTCAGCGTCAGGCAGATGAGGCCGCGGCCGAACTTGGCCATGAAGTTGATCGCCTCAGGCGTGCAGAACTCCGCTGCCAGGGTCAGGTCGCCCTCATTCTCGCGGTCTTCGTCGTCGACCACGATGATCATCCGTCCGGCTTTCAGCTCCGCTACCGCTTCCGCTACATCTACAAAGCCATTGCCGTGTTCTGCCATGTCTTTCCGGTTCTCCGCTTCAGTAAAAAGCCGCCCTTGCGGACGGCTTTGATGTTGGTTTGATGCGTTAGAGGGTCGACTCGATCTCGAAGCCCCAGGCCTCGAGCAGAGCCTCAGGAATGTACTTGGAGTTCTTGTTGCGACGAGCCCACTCGCGCAACCGCGTCGACCGGACGTACTGGTCGGGCGTCAGCTTGTATTCCTTTACGACCTGCTCAAACGATGTGATGGTCGGGACGACGGGGCCAATCGGCTCCGGCTTGCCCCAATTGGGATTGCCACGGCGTTTTGCCATGTAAGAGGTTCCTCGCTTTCCACGCAACGGACTGACTGAAAACCATTACCAAATCCGCAACTTCCTATTCTACCGCCGGTTTGCGGTGTAAACAAGACGTCAAGATGCTGACTTTTCGCTGCAAATCAGGGAACCTGGACTAGAGGAAGCCCTTACATCCAATCATTCTTCGCACCGGAATCGCGCGTGATCCAGTACCGATAAAAAGAATCTAGACCATCCCAACCCTTGGGTTGTCATCGAGTTGTCATCTAATTGTCACGAATCAAACCTGTTTACCACGTCAACGTGCAGGCCGGCGTTGGCGGGATAGAGCCTGAGACCGGCGGCTTGGGAAAGTACTGCGTTGTTACCTGGACCTGCTCCGCGGTGGCTTCGTCGTATAGCAGCGTAATCAGCTTCAAAGCCTCATCCAATCCGGAAGAGATACCACCGCCTGTCAGACGGTTTCCGGACACGACAAAGCGTTGGTGAGTTGTATCGACTTCAATCTCTCGAAACTCCTGCAGACATCTCACGAACGCCCAGTGCGTGGTCGCTCTGCGGCCATCGAGCAGACCTGCACGGGCAAGCAGCATTGCGCCCTCGCAGACGGAACAAACCCATTTCGCATGAGCCGATACTTTCCGCAGATACGTGAAGTAGTGTGAGTCTGGATCCTGCAACATCTTCTGGAGCGCTGTCTCGATGCCACCTGGCACCCAGACAATATCCAACTTCGGAGTCTCCCGGAAGCTGGCGTGGGCATGGAACCGCACGCCATTTCCCGAGGTTACCGCGTCTCCGCAGGCGGAGAGAATCAGGGTCTCCAGGCCTTTGCTTTTATCGACCCAGCTAAACATCTCGTAGGGGCCCATGACATCGAGCAGATCGACACCTTCATAGGCCAGGATTCCCAGCTTCATTCCCTGCTCCTTTAGCCTTGTTGGGCCAGGCCTGCCTTGACGACGATGATGGAAGCGACTACCCCTGCCGGCCTGCCATCATGCGGTTTTACGCGGATGGTCGAGCCGGTGATCGCGGGCACCTGCTTCACACCGTTGGGCCACTGTTCTGTCAGGGAGCCATCGTAGTCGTAGAAGTAATCCGCCGTCGGCGTGCCTGGCCGCCCTGAGCCGGTAATGTGTACGTGGGCCGGGCCGCCGGGCGCGGCTGGTGTGATGATACCGATGAGATCCATGTCTTCCCCTGCCCCGAAACTCAGCACACCTCTGAATCTTGGAGGGGGGTGTCTTCTACAGTCCACACCCCCTCGGCGAACAGGAGATGGTACAGCTTGTCCTTGTCGTCGCCGACAAGGCCGGGATCATTTAGAAAACTGCGATAAGTCCAGGTACCTGCGAAAGGATTGCTCATCGAATTCCTCCTTTTGGCTGTCGCCAGTGATTACTGCTCGTTATGGTCCATGTCCTTCATCTCGGGCATGCCTATGCCGTTGCCTGGAGCACCGAGGTCGGGAACGATCTCGACATTGGTCATCATTCCCCCATCCTCGTGATCCAGGATGTGACAGTGAATGACGAACTCGCCTATGTAGCGGTCATAGGTGGTACGGATGTGGACCTGGTATTTGTTTTGCACAAAGACTGTGTCCTTGAAGGTGTGCCACATGCCGCAGTACTGGTTCTGCAGGCCGACGCTGTCGGGTGGAACCAGGCACTCGCCGTGCGCTCCGTAGATGCTCTTCCCGTCGTGGGTGACGTCCATGACCTCGAAGGGATTGACGTGGATGTGAAAGATGTGGGGTTCGCCATAGGAGGTAAGCACCCAATCCTCGGTGGCGCCCACCTGACGGGTGAAGTCGATCCGGTGGGGGCTGTACTCCTTGGAGTTGATGTAGAAGCCAAATTTTCCTGGGGGATCCGTGGGTTTAGCGGGAGGGCTGGGGAGATTCCCGATATAGAAAGCGACTTCGAGCGGATCAGAAGAGTTGGAGGCAGGGCCAGACTCCGGCATGCCGCGCCAGGGAGTCAGGTCGCCATTAGCAAGACCTTTCAACGCGTTCGCTGGAAGATTCTTGTTGTTCTTGACCAGGGTCTGTTCCACATACTTTGTGAGTTGATCGGTGGGGACTGTGATTCCAGCCTTCACAATGACAGTCGCAAGCAGCTGAGTCTCGTTGGGACCCTGACCACCGGGGCCTCCATCGGGGCCGGCATTGGCACGCTCTTCCGGCGTTGCCGCCTGGTTCAGGACGCAGTAGGTGCCGGCATGAGGAAAGACCATTAGCAAGTCGCTGCGATAGCCCGGCTGCAGGAAGTTACTGCCAACGCCTCCACTGACGCTCTTTTCATCAACCCCGATGGGATTAATCGCAGTACGTGTCAGGCCATCCGAAGCGATCTCAAACTGTGGGACCAGGGCAACAGGCTTGGTCGAATCGGGCTGGGTAATAGGGCAAACTTCTGCAATGATCTTGGCTTGTTGCGCCGGTGTTCCGGAGAAGATACCGCGTAGCGCCAGCGCGGCTGCCGGCCCCTTCGATACCATCGGAACGATCTGCAGATTCACCGTATCGTGAATGCCACCGTGAATGAGCCGCCAGCGCTGGATCTCCCCTGCCTTAACGTTGGTGATGGCAGGTTGCACGACGCCGTTAATGCTGGTGAACCGTCCGCTATTGTCCCAGACCGTTGGCGAAGAAAGCTGGTCATTAAAGTTTTCGACCACACCGGTATCGCCGGCCGGACAGCTCCAGGTGCCGTCAGGATTGGTAATGATCTTCTTATCGATCGGAGGATCACTAAAGCAGGCGTAGGGGATCTGCTGGAAGAGAAACACCTGCTCGGTAAAGGGCTTGTTATTAGCGTCGCGCAGAATGGTGTCAATATCGCCGGGAGTGTAGCCCGTGTACGGTCGGTTGCCGCGCACGATCAGTACCCCCGAAGCTCCGCTCGCCACCTGCAAAGCGGTCGATCCGTGGCGATGTGCGTGATACCAGAAGGTACCTGCAGGATGGTCCTCAGGCACATTGACCTCGTATTGAAAATTGGTCTTAGGAGCAATGTTCAACAGGACGTTATCGCTGTTGCCCGCAGGCGAAACATGCATGCCGTGGAAGTGAAGATTGATGATGCTGAAGCAGTTCGGGCCGCCATCCGGGCATTTAGGTGCGCCGGGTGGCGGCTGCTCCAGCTCATTGTGCAGAAACACACGTAGCGTGTTGCCAGGATTCACTTCAATCAGAGGTCCAGTCAGGCATCCGCCATAGGAGCGCAGGTCCACATCATCCATGGATCCGGTGCCGGGATCGTAGATCTTGTTGGGCCGCTTGACCACATTGAGATCGAGCGTGACGAGGTTTCCGTTGTGGGTAACATCTCCGGAAGGATTGCAGCCAGGCTTCGGTTGGGAGAGTGCAAGAGAAAGAGTCTTGCCTGGAAGTGCTTTTTCCTGCAGCGTTGGTGGCGCTGCAAAGGGTTGGGGGCTTTGTTGTGCGACGAGAGGCTGGCACAGCAACGCAGAGAACATCGACAACAACAAAATGCGTAGGCGCATTTATTGACTCCCTAAAGGAACGGCTCCACGATGAACGCGGACCGACCGGTTCTGTTGCGATAGAGATAAAGCCGAAGCGCAGGTAAATGGGGGCCCGGTCTGCCGAGATTCGGCTTCAATGGAAAGCTTGGCCCTTGGAACGTAATACAGCACGGAATACAGCAAGGGATGGCAGCTTTGTCGCTGTAACGCGCAGTGCCACCAGGCCAGTCGCAGCTTAGGAGCTGCGGGCTCGCACGCCATCAGGCCCCTGCATGAAGTCGTGTAACTTCATGCGCACCTGCGGTGCTCGCGGAGATGATGGCTGTGCCGAAATAGGTTGTGGTGGGTAGAGACTAAGTGCCGCAATAAAGAGCAGCACGACGCAGATCGTTCTGACTCTCACTTTCATAGGCGTTCCTCATCAAATCGAAGAATCTGTAACGATTGAAAAGCTCTGGTGTGTTCAAGCGTGAAGCAGTTTCTAAGGCTTAGAGGTTGCAGCCTATCAAGCGGTATTCGCTAAAGTTCAACAACTTCGTGCGGACAGAATCAGCGTTGCATCAAATTGGAATCTAAGAATGTGCGGAATTATACATAGCAGGAATGTTTCCGCAACATCTTCATATTTTCTTGTTGCTTATGAACGATTAATAACGCACACCTGCACCCGTGGCCCTAACTAGTTTGGTAGTTTCCTGTGCTATGTCGTAACAACATGTCTCGGTCGAAGATTAAACCGATAGAGTGAATCAATCTTCTTATTTCTTTCCTTGACATTGAGAAAGTGCTCTTCCATAATTGGCCTCGTCTTTCGCCGGGCATCTATTGCCGGGATTTCCAGCGTTTGTAGTCGCACTTGCTTCTCTCGCAGAGTTTTAGTGAGCTCGGGCCTCTAGCAACCAGAAATCCCCGTGCTTCCCTTTCCCGGGGCGCACGGTAACTTAATCCAAATTCGATACAACGGGACCCCGCACCAGAGCTGCTTTCTGCGGAACTCTACCTATCGCACGGCTCGGCTGCTCGCCCGTTTCAGGTGAAAAGAACAATGAGCATTTACTTTGAAACGACTCGCCGTGACTTCCTGAAGACCTCTCTCGCCACTGCCGGAACCGCCGCTCTCTCTCGGCATCTTGCCCTGGCCCAAGCCCCTGCAAAGTATCGCCGCTATAGCGTCACCAGCCAGCAAGGCCAGAAGGCTCTCGTCAGCTATGCAAAGGCCATCCAGGCGATGTTGAACCTACCGGCGGATCATCCGCAGAACTGGTTTCGCAACGCCTTCGTCCACCTGATGGATTGTCCGCACGGCAACTGGTGGTTTTACGTCTGGCACCGCGGATACTTAGGCTACTTTGAGCAGACGATCCGCACCATGAGCGGCGATCCGAACTTCGCCATGCCCTACTGGGATTGGAGCGATCTGGCGCAGATTCCGGACTCTATGTTCAACGATGTACTGACGCCGGTCGCCTCTGCCTACGAGCGCTACACCAAGGACCTCCAGACGTTTACGGCTTTCATTCAGCCTTCCCTCAAGAACTACTGGGGCAAGCTCAGCCCGGCCCAGATCCAGCAGCTGAATATCCGCGGGTACAAGACCTTCGATGATATGTGGAACGATGTATCGGGTTGGACTCCGACCCCGATGACGGGACATCTATCACATCCGGGACACTTTAATCCTGAGAACACGGCCTTCGCGCCGACCCCCATTGCGCGTTATCTCACTCTTCAAAATCCCCAGCTGAGTGACTCGGTCAAAAAGAACGTATCGAAGGGAACGGTTTACTCCGGGCTTGAGCCAACGAACTTCGCCACTACCTACTACCAACATATCCCCATCGCAAACCCGATTAAAATCGGCTTCAACAGTTCCACGACAGCTTCGCACAACACGGCCCCCTCTAAAGGCACCGTCTTCTCCACCCTGGAAGGACTCCCTCACAACAGCACGCATAACTACATCGGCGGCGGAGCGGGAGAGGGGTCACCCATCCCCAACGGACCCTGGGGCAATATGACCAACAATCTCTCCCCTGTCGATCCGATCTTCTTCCTGCACCACAGCAACATGGACCGGCTATGGGATGTGTGGACACGCAAGCAGCAGGCCCTCAACCTGCCCTATCTTCCCAATAGCCAGCAACTCCCGTCTTACGAAAAGGAACCCTTCCTCTTTTACGTGGACGGCAACGGCAAGCAAGTCGGTCCCAGTATCGCGAAGGAGTACATCTCCATGTCCCGTTTCGGGTACGACTATGAACCGGGTTACGGAGAAGAAATCATCGGGAAACGGAACCTGGTCCTGGCCGCGAAGCATCCAACCGCGTCCGTGGAAGGGTTGATGAAGGGGAACGCCGCCACGCTGACACTCAGCGCCGCCGCGATCAAAACCCATCTGGACAGCGATACGGCAACATCCCTCTTCGCGCTGGTCACCGTGCCTCGTCCGACGGAGAATTCGCCCAATCGCGAGTTCGATGTACTGGTAGGCGCACCGGCGGACGCGACGAACATCACCGCAGATAGTCCTTATTATGCCGGCAAGGTCGCCTTCTTCTGCGGCATGATGCATATGTCCGGAATGACCGACGAGGCAACCTTCATTGTTCCGCTGCCGAAGCGGAAAGAAGCCTTCGCCAATCTGAGCGCAGCGGCTGGGAATGTCGCAGTGACTATCCGGGCCGTACCTTCTGGCGGAGGTGCATCAGTGCTTCGTGCTGTAACCGTGCAGTCGCTGTAGTCTATTGGCCATGTCCGTCTTAGCGTTGTCTGTCATCCTCGCATTCGTTACACCGCAAGCTGGTTCAACACCGGCTCCAACGGCACAGTCCCGGCAAGCCGGTGACGCCCGCGAGATGACGCTCACCCTTCCGCATGCACTGCGGAAGGGTGAGACGGCCTGGCTGCTCGTGACGGTTGGCATGATCGGCCACAATCAGATTCAGCTCACGACACAGAGTGGAAAGGATCTGGGTAACATCTCTCCCTTCGGGATACGCTCCGGTCAAGCCGCTGGAACCTATACCATTCCGGTGCCCGCAGAGGCTTTGAGCGGCAGACGGCTCGTGCTGCGGTTATCGGTACCGCAAGCAGGTGGCCTGCACCGCGCGACAACGACGGAGGAAGTAACGAGCGTGCGCCTCGTCATCCAGAGGTTCGGAAACGGTAATTGAATAGCGCTGGGGTGGTGAGTCATTCGTTCGTCCGCAAAAGAGAAACTGACAAAGAGGACGGTATTGTTTGTTTTTCGTCGTCACAAACCTTAGTTGCGAGAGGCGCGTTTCTCGCCGTTGATCTCAAGATAGAATGGCGAGCATGAACAGGCACACCAGGAAGTTCGCATTCTTTTTCGGCATGATTCTGGCAATGAGCATCGCCATCCACGTCTTTGCGCAATCGGCGGAGCAGCAAGCTGTACTGGCTCCGATCCATGCGATGTTTGAGGGCATGTCGAAACGAGATGCCGCGGCGATCAAAGCGCCCACGCTACCGGGTGGCACGATGGTGCTGATGCGCGACGGAAAACCCACGCAGATGACCTTTGAAGCTTTCGCGGAGCGCGTAGGCAAACCCGGGACCACACAGATCGAAGAACGCATTCACAATCCACTGATCCGTATCGACAACGATCTCGCCGTAGTGTGGGCGCCGTTCGACTTCCTGGTCGATGGAAAGGTTGATCACTGTGGAACAGACCTATTCAATCTGGTTCGTGTCGACGGAAGGTGGATGATCGCGAGCATTGCCGATACCGGGACAAAGTCCTGCTCCGCGAAATGAAGGTCTGCGCTTCCGATAGCGCAGCACGAGTCGAATTGCTACTACTGAAGAGAAAAGCGTTTAGCGGGACTAATCGGTGAACCGACTGGAGAGGGTCAGGTCAGAGGACGCACCTGTTCGCTGAGCACCTTCTTTATCAAAACCAGCGATCGAGCAGAGTCCTCATGACCGGTACCCGGAACCAGATAGAACTGCTTGAGCGGGGCATGAATTCTATCGAAATAGGCCTTGGCCAATTCTGGAGGAGCGGTCAGGTCTTCCTGACCATGGATGAAGAACATCGGAATAGCAAAGGTCGTCCCAAGTGCCAGAAGATCGACTTTCATGAGCGGCCCCGAGAGGGTCGCCCCCCAGAAATGCATAAAGGAGAAATCGTCTGCCGCGGCGTACTGAGCCTGCTCTTGCGATGAGGCGTATTCCGGACTAATCGTAGCGCTAGCTGGAGGTGCGGTCACCAGCTTGGCCTGGTATATGCTTTCCCACTTCCGATATACAGGCCACTTCAAAACTGAATGCCACGGCGGGGAACCAATTCCCGTCAATGCAGTGATTGCCTGTTGATTCCCATCTTTACGAGCCATTTCCAGCACCCGTGCGTAGCCTGCCGAGACACCTTGCTGAGAGTTCACGATTTGGGCAACGCCCACATAGGCATAGAAAAGGTCCGGTCTCGCGTGGGCTATGTAAACGCCGAGGATCGAACCCCATGAGCTTCCTAGAATAATGATCTTTTTCTTGTGAAGGTGCTCGACCAGGTATTCGGCAACTTCAATCCCATCCTGCGCCATCCGCTCGACAGTCATCGTCGGCTCAATGGTGGTGCCATTCTTTGTGAAGGTTCTGCCTGCGCCGCGCTGGTCCCATTGCACAAGCGTGAAGTACTTGTCCCATCCCGCAAACATGGAATCGGAGTACGGACTCAACACATCGCCTGGTCCGCCATGCAGAAAGAGCACAACCGGGTTGTCACGATTCTCGCCTTTGATTGTGATCCATTGCGGGATGCCACCAATCTGGACAAACATCTGTTCGGCAACATGCCCAGATGCAGGAACCAGCGCCGCGTCTGCTCTCAAATTCTGGATTTGTGCTGAAGCCGCAACAGAAATCGTGAACAACAACGACACGATAGCGAGGCGCAGACAGAACATCCGGCAAGTTTCCCAACGCAAAGGGTTATGAATGCCTTTATAGTTCATAAATCCAAAATATGCCCCTCTGCGTATGGATGGAATCTAGCGCTCATCTCAATTAGTGCGAAAGCGCCAATGCGCGTTTTGAGGTTGGATTGGTAACCAGAAGTGGGCTTGTCGGAAGGCTTGATCACACCGAGGCAACAACAACACGGGCGCGATCAAACCTTCCAGACCAAACAGGCTCTAGTGCTTCGCAGCCTCTGGGTACCAGCGTTCCAGGTCGGCATGCATCTCTTTGAGCGCGTCCACATTCAGGTAGACCATGTGGCCCGCCGGATAGTAGCCGAAGCTCACGTTGTCGCGAATCGCGTCAGGCAGCATCATCTGCGCAATATCGTGTTCCGTCCCGAAGAAGGGCGTAGCAAGATCGAACCAGCCATTAGCAGAAAAGACCTTCAGCTTCGGATTCTTGCGCATAGCATCGGACAGGTCGATAACCGTATCCGGCTGGCTCTGTTCGCCGCCGCCACGGGCACCGCCGGAGGGATGATGCTTCCAGTCCCAGTTCTGGTTGATTCCCGGCCCCTGCAAGTTGTAAGGCTCTGAACTCGTGTACTTGAGCTCGCTCTGGATGTAGTCGTGGAAGGCCCCTACAAAGACACCGCTGATGCCTGTGTCCGAAGGATCGTAGCCGGGGTTCTCACCGGCGGCATCCACATCGAAGCCCTCAAAGCGAGCATCGTAGCGGCCGAGAATCTCCTCATCGTCGCGCAGCAACTCCTTGCGGAAGCGCGTCGGAGCGATGCGCAGCTTGGACTCCTTGACGTACTGCACGCTGAGGCCGGTGAAGGAGGCGACCTTCGCCGCAATGGCATCGAACTCCGCCTTGGGCAACTGATCGCCCTGCTCCAGCGCTTCGGCATAAGGACCGCGCGAGAACTTGCGAGCCTGCTCGACGAAGTCTTTCATCTCGCCATTGTGCGGGACCTTGTTGTAGTGCCAGGCGACGGCCGCATAGCTGGGCAGATAGGTCTTCGTCTCAACGTCATAGCCCGGTTCGCGAACGTTGTAGTTCAGGACCGACGAGAGCAGAACGACGCCGTTGAACTCAATGCCGTCATTGTTGAGCGCGGCGACCAGCGCAGCCGAACGCGGCGTGCCGTAGCTTTCGCCAAAGAGAAACTTGGGTGATCCCCAGCGCTGGTTCACGGTGATATAGCGCGTAATGAACTTCTCAAATGCCTTGATGTCCTGGTCTACGCCCGCGAAATCCTTGGCAGTTCCCTTGCCCACGGCGCGCGAAAAACCGCAGAGCGGCGCGTCAATAAAAACCAAGTCACTCTTGTCGATCAGGCTGTATTGGTTCTGCACCCACTCGAAGGGCGCCGGACCGGTTGCCTTGGGGCTTTCGGTGACGACGCGGACAGGGCCCACCGAGCCCATATGCAGCCAGATCGTCGCGGAACCCGGGCCACCGTTATACAGGAAAGTAATCGGGCGGTTCTTCGCGGAAACCCCATCCTCGGTGTACGCCACATAGAAGATGCTGCCGTTGGCCTTGTCGTTGTCGTCTTTAATCAGCAGGTTGCCGGCAGTTGCGGTGTAGTGAACCGTGCGGCCGCCCGCGCTCCAGTCGTGCTTGCTGATAGTTGTGGTCTCCGGCGGAATGGGCAAAGTGTTGGCATCATTATCAGACCCCGGCTTTGCATCAGATGCCGGTTTTGCGTCCGCCCCGGCCTCAGCGGAACGATGCGGGCGCGCTTCCTGCGCTCCAGCGATAGAACCAAGCGACAATGCCACCCCTAATAATGCTGCGGACAAACGTAGATCCGTAAGCTTCACTCAAGCCCTCCCAGGCAAAGAAAATTCAGATTGTTACTGAGCATAGACTAAGTCCGAAGATCCAGCGTCTAACCCCGCAGGACGGATCGTATTCCCAGTACGCCGCGCAGACCCTGAACGGGCGTTCCGGTCGCTATTTTTCTGCCTTACTTTTTGCAAACAACTGCAAGCCCGTACTCCCTGCATCGAAAGAGAAATGAGGTTGCCATGCCGCCATGCGCTGAAGTCGCTGACACGCCGGATACCGAAGAGGTATCCGCCCATAATGTTGAACAAAACGATGTTGAACGAAACGACATTGAACTAAATCGTCGCCAATTCCTGACTGTCTCCGGAGTATTGACTGCCGGTATCGCCACCGGGCTGCCGCGAGTCGCAGCGGCCCAGCAGCCGTCTCCGTCCGCGCCGCAGATGTTCCCCTTGAGCCTATCGATCAACAAGCAGGTGCACCGGCTTACGGTCGATACCCGCACAACGCTGCTCGACCTGCTGCGCGAGAACCTGGAACTTACCGGCAGCAAAAAGGGTTGCGATCACGGTCAATGCGGCGCCTGCACCGTGCTGCTGAATGGCCGCCGCGTTAATTCGTGCCTGACCCTGGCGGTCGCCGCACAAGGCTCAGAGGTAACGACGATTGAAGGCCTCGGCGACGCCCTGCATCTGAGCCCGGTACAGAAAGCCTTCCTGGAACATGATGGCTTTCAGTGCGGCTATTGCACTCCCGGGCAAATCTGTTCGGCGACGGCCCTGCTCGAAGAGGGCAAGCACGGCAACCTCTCTCGCATCAGCTTCGAGACCGGAAAGACCGAACACCCGGAGCTTACCGACAACGAGATTCGCGAGCGCATGTCCGGCAACATCTGCCGTTGCGGCGCGTATCCAAACATTGTGGCGGCGGTACGCTCCCTTACCGGCATGGGAGGTGCTGCATGAATCCTTTCGCCTATCAACGTGTGGAAGCTCCCGACGCTGCTCTCCAGGCCATCGCCATTCATAACGCCAAATTTCTTGGCGGAGGCACCAACCTCGTCGACCTGATGAAAGATGGCGTCGAGTCCCCCTCTACGCTGATCGATATCAATCACATCGGCCTGAACAAGGTATTGGTCAATGCGAACGGAGCGACCATTGGCGCGCTGGTTCGCAACTCCGATCTGGCGAATGACCCCGCTATCGTCGCGCACTATCCCCTGCTCTCGCACGCGCTACTTTCAGGCGCGAGTCCGCAACTCCGCAACATGGCAACCACCGGCGGAAACCTGATGCAGCGCACCCGCTGCTTCTACTTCATGGATACCGCCTTCCCTGCCTGCAATAAACGTGTGCCGGGCAGCGGCTGCGCAGCGATCCAGGGCTTCAACAGGATTCACGCCATCCTGGGTCAGACCGATGAAGGTGCAACTTCGGCCCACACCTGCATCGCCACGAACCCTTCCGATATGAACGTCGCGCTCGCCGCCCTGGATGCGAAGGTTGAGATTCAAAGCGCTAAAGGCAAGCGAACACTTCCCCTTGCCGACTTCCATCGACTGCCCGGTACAACTCCTGAAGTGGATACCAACCTCCATCCCGACGAGTTGATCGTCGCTGTCACCTTGCCTCCGGCGAAGTTTGCGAAGAACTCCTGGTACCTCAAGGTGCGCGACCGCCAATCGTATGCGTTTGCGCTGGTCTCTGTAGCAGCGGGCCTGGAGATGGACGGAGACACCATCAGATCCGCCGGCCTTGCGCTGGGCGGTGTAGCGCACAAGCCCTGGCGTTCCCCGGAAGCCGAGCATGCCCTCGCCGGAAAACCCGCAACCAGAGAGACCTTCCAGCGCGCAGCGGAACTCGCCGTTGCCGGAGCCAAACCCTACGAACACAATGCCTTCAAGGTCGAGCTCGCCAAGCAGAGTATCGTCCGTGCCCTTACACAAGCCAGCAAAGGAGCTCAAGCATGATTAGAAACAACCAGGCACGCCCCACACCTGAAGGACAGCTCGAGCATCGTTATGACGGCATCGCCAAAGTCACAGGCAAAGCGAAGTATGCGGCCGAGTTCACTGAGCCCTTCCCGAAGAAGGATCTGGTCTACGCCTATATTGTGCACTCGACGATCCCCAGCGGCTCCATCGCCTCCATCGATCAGAAAGAGGCGGAACGGGCCTTTGGGGTCATCGCGATCCTCACCCCCTTCAACGTTCCCAAACTAACCTCTGCCAAACCACATAACCTGAGCATCCTCCAGGACACAGACGTTCACTACAACGGGCAGCCGATCGCTGTTGTGCTCGCAAGCTCCCTGCCCTTCGCAAGACAGGCTGCGCGCATGCTGACGATCAAGTACAACCAGCAGCCTGCGAAGCTCAACTTCATGGGACGTCTCGACGAGGCGCGCCCTCCGAAACAGGGCGGCAGAGAGCAGCCAGGCACCCAGCGCGGCGATCTCGCAGCCTCCATGGCAAAGGCAACCGTCACCGTCGACGAGACCTACATCACGCCGCTCCAGAACCACAATCCGATGGAGCCGCACGCGACAATCGCCTGGTGGGAGGGCGAAGAGCTCAACGTCTACGACGGAACTCAGTACATCTCCGGCGTAAAGATGTCGCTGGCCAGAATCCTCAATCTTCCGCTGGAGAATGTGCATGTGCAGTGCCCGTATACCGGCGGCGGCTTTGGCAGCAAGGGCACGGCATGGTCGCATGTAACACTTGCGGCGATGGCGGCAAAGGTCGTGCAGAAACCGGTGAAGCTGGTGCTGGAACGCAACCAGATGTTCGGCCCCGTCGGCACGCGTCCCACCACGGTCAACAAGATCAAAATTGGAGCGGATGCCAGCGGCAAGATCGTCGGCATTCAGCACGATGCCATCATGAACACCTCCGTGATGGACGACTTCGTAGAGCACTCCGCCGGCACCAGCCGCATGCTCTATAACAGCGAAGCCAACGCCACCACGGAAAAGATGGTGGAGATGAATCTCGGCATGGGGACCTACATGCGCGCGCCCGGCGAAGCTACCGGAACGGCCGTGCTCGAGATCGCGATGGACGAACTCGCCCACAAGCTGAAGATGGACCCTGTTCAACTCCGGTTGGTGAACTATGCCGAAACCGACCCTTCCCGAAACCGGCCCTTCAGCTCCAAGCATCTCCGCGAGTGTTACACCCAGGCCGCCGAGAACTTCGGCTGGTCGAAACGCAATGCTGAACCGGGCCAGAAGACCGAGGGCAACAAGCAGATCGGCTACGGCATGGCGACAGCGACCTATCCCGCGAACCGCTCCGCCGCCTCGGCAATTGTCCGCATCCTGCCCAATGGCCGCGTCTTCGCCGGTTCGGGCACGCAGGACATCGGTACGGGCATGTACACCATCATGGCGCAGACCGCGGCCGCCGCACTGGGGCTCGACCCCACACTGGTCGATGTCAAACTAGGAGATTCCGCCCTGCCCAAAGCTCCCGTCTCCGGGGGATCGCAGTCGACGGCCTCGGTGCTCCCTGCCGTCGATGCCGCAGCCAGGCAGGCAAAGCTCAAGCTGTTCCAGCTTGCGATGCAGGACACCCACTCGCCGCTCTACAACGCGAAAGACACGGATATCGAGACGAAGGACGGGCACATCTTCCTGAAGTCGAATCCCTCTACTGGAGAGAGCTTCACGGCTTTGCTCACGCGCAATGGCGCAGCGCCTATCGAAGCCGAAGGCTCTGCGGAACCTGGCCCGGACAAAAACTCGATGACGACACAGTCCTTCGGCGCAGTCTTTGCGGAGGTTGCCGTCGACAAGGACACGCACATGGTGCAGGTGCGACGCGTCGTCGGCACCTACGACATCGGCACGCTCATGAATAACAAGACCGGCCTCAACCAGTTGATGGGCGGCATCGTCTGGGGCGTTGGGTTTGCCCTGCACGAAGAAGCCGTCATCGACCCGGTCTATGGGCGTACGGTGAATGGAAACTTCGCCGACTACCACGTTCCCGTCAACGCCGATATCGGCGACATCGATGTCAGCGTTCTCAACATCCCCGACACCAAGTTCAATCCCCTGGGCTCGCGAGGCATCGGTGAGATCGGCATTACAGGCGCGGCCGCGGCTGTGGCCAATGCCATCTACAACGCCACCGGAAAGCGCGTCCGAAACTATCCGATGACTCCGGACAAGATCATGCAGGCGTAACCGGGACAGGCCCAGATTCCCACCAAAGCTCCAAACTGCAAACGCTGAGTTCGCGAAGTACACCAAGTTTGCGCAGAGTTTACTTTGCGAAAACTTGGCGTCCTCTGCGAACTCAGCGTTTGCAGTTTGGCTGAGGCAAAGAATATGCGAAGATAGCCGAGGCACATGGCTACCGTTTCGCCAACTCGCGATCTTCCGAAACTCCTCCACAGCGTCTTTGGTCATCGTGAGTTTCGACCGCACCAGCAGCAGGTCTGCGAAGCCGCCGCTTCCGGCAAAGACGTCCTGCTGGTCATGCCGACGGGCGCGGGCAAGAGTCTCTGCTATCAGCTTCCAGCTCTGGCACTCGGCGGCACAGCTCTCGTCATCTCACCGCTGATTGCGCTGATGGACGACCAGTCCTCCAAGCTCTCTGCCCTCGGCCTGCGCGTCGCCCGCATCCACTCCGGTCTCTCCCGGGACGACTCCCGCCAGGCCTGCCGCGACTACCTCGCCGGCGATCTCGACTTCCTCTTCATCGCTCCCGAGCGCATGCGCGTCCCCGGCTTTCCCGAGATGCTCGCCAAGCGCAAGCCCGCGCTCATCGCGATCGACGAAGCCCACTGCATCTCGCAATGGGGACACGACTTCCGGCCCGACTACCGAACCCTGGGCCAGCACCTTCCGGCCCTACGCCCATCGCCGATCATCGCGCTGACCGCGACGGCGACACCGACCGTTCAGCGCGACATCGCAGCGCAGCTCGACCTCCAGCAGCCCTCCATCTTCATCACCGGCTTCCGCCGCCACAATCTTGCGGTAGAGGTCGTGGAGCTCTCCAAGCCGCAGCGCGACGAATTCGCCATCAAGCTGCTCAAGGAGTCCTCCGCACGCCCCGCCATCGTCTATGCCTCCTCGCGTAAATCCGCGGAAGAGCTCGCCGGAAAACTCCACAAACACTTCCCCACGGCCGCCTATCACGCAGGCCTGGAAGCAGGTACGCGCGACCGCGTGCAGCGCGCTTTTCTCGGGGGCAAGCTGGACGTCGTCGTCGCCACGGTCGCCTTCGGCATGGGCGTCGACAAGGCTGATGTCCGCACCGTCATCCATGTCGCTCTGCCGGGCTCCGTCGAGGCCTACTACCAGGAGATCGGACGCGCAGGACGCGACGGCAAGCCCTCGCGTACAGTACTGCTCCACGGCTTCGCCGACCGCCGCCTGCAGGAGTTCTTCCTCGAAAAGAACTATCCGCCAACCTCGGATCTTGAACGCGTCGCCGGCGCGCTCACCAATGAATTTGTCCAGGTCGATTCTCTCCAGCACAAGCTGAAGATCGACCGCGAGACCCTCGACCGTACCATCGAAAAACTTCTCGCCGCGGGCGTCGCTCTCATGGACATGGCAGGCGATGTCCGCCTCTCCGAAGACCAGGCCACCGGAGAGACGAAGTGGCAAGCCGGCTACGAGTCTCAGGTCGCCATCCGCCGCGCCCAGATCGACCGCATGATCGCCTTCGCCGAGTCCAATACCTGCCGCATGGCCGCCCTCGTGCAGCACTTCGGCGACACCAGCGACAAGACCCAGAGCTGCGGCATCTGCGATGTCTGCAACCCCAGCGGTGCGGGTGCGAATGCGGCCCACCAGCCCAGCGGCCAGGAACGGGAGTGGCTCCGCGAGATCCTCTCCGCACTCGACAAGCGCAGCACCAGCACCGGCAAACTCTTCACCGATCTGCACCTGATGAAAGACCGGAAGGACTTCGACTCCCTTCTCGACGGTCTGGCACGCTCTGGCCTCATCAGCATCGTGAACGACACCTTCCGCAACCCGGAGGGCAAGGACATCACGTACAAGAAGGCCAGCATCACGCACGAAGGCCGAGAGCCCGACGATGCGACCCTCGACACTGTCTGGATTCGCGGCAGCCTCTCCGACGCTCCCACCTCAAAGAAGAAGTCCGGCAGCAAACCTCGCAATGCCACACCGGCAGCAGAGAAGCAGCCGCTTAATCCCCAGGCGGAACAGCTCTTCGAGCAGCTTCGCCAATGGCGTACCGAAGTGGCCAAACCCACCAAGACGCCAGCCTTCATGATCCTCGCGGACGCCGTGATGCGCGCCATCGCCAACCACGCTCCGAAGAACCTCGCCAGCCTCAACGCCGTTCCCGGCATGGGGCCTGCCAAGGTCGATCGCTATGGAGCGGCGATTCTTGCGGTCTGCCGTGGCGAAGCCGTCGCCTCCATCCCGCCACCGGCCCCTAAAATCACGCAGCCCCGTCCCGCCACGCTTCCCCTGGAACGTCCTATAGAGCGCGAGCGCCCGGCAACAACCACCGTCTCAGCCGTTCGCGAAAATAAGCGGCCCGCTCCACCCCCACCAGTCCCGGAGCAGCTTACCGAAGCGCAGCAGGCCCTCGATGCCAAGCTCAAGACATGGCGCGGTGAAACCGCCAAACAGGCCGGTCTTCCCTCGTTCTTCATCTGCAGCGATACGGTCCTTCGCAATATCGCAGTAGCCAGGCCCCAATCCTTGAGCGACCTCCGCACAGTCCGAGGCTTCGGCCCCGAGAAGATCGACACCTACGGCCCCGCCGTCATCGACCTCTGCCGCGCCTGACAGAATCCGTACAATTCCCCAACGACGGGAGAGGATTCCTCATGAGAGGATAAACACCGTATGGATACAAGCGCATTCGGTATCGCCATCATGGCCGCGGGCAAAGGCACGCGGCTGAAGTCCAAGCGGCCCAAGGTCCTCCACGAGATCGGCGGGCGGGCCTTGCTGCTGCATGTCATCGCCGCGGCCAAAACAATCGCTCCGCCCGAGCGCATCTACTGCATCATCGGCCACGAGGCCAAGCGTGTACGAGCCGCGGTTGCAGCCACCGGTGTTGACTTTGTGCTGCAGCCCGAGCAATGTGGCACCGGCCACGCCCTGCAGCAGGTAAAGGCCCACTTCGCGGCAACCGGCGCGGCTCCCCCCGCGCAACTGCTGGTGCTCTCAGGCGATGTGCCTCTCATTCGTCCGGAGACCCTCGCCGACCTCTGCAAACTGCATCTTCGTGAGCGTGCGGCGATGACGATCCTTACCGCCGTCCCACCCAATCCAACCGGCTATGGCCGCGTGCTGCGAGTGAAGGCGGACTGTCCTGAAGTAACCGCCATCGTCGAGCAGAAATCGCTGACGCCGAGTCAGCTCGCGGCGCCCGAGATCAACTCCGGCATCTATTGCTTCAACACCTCCTGCCTCTTCGCCTACCTCGATTCCCTTTCCACCGACAACGCCCACGGCGAGTACTACCTGACGGACATCGCAGCGCTGCTGGTGGCAGATCACAAGCGCGTCGTCGCCATGAAGGCGGACAGCGTAGAGGAGGTGCTCGGAGCCAACACCATCGCCGAGATGATGCACCTCGACGCAGCGATGCGCCTTGCAACCGCCCGCAAACTGATGGCGCAGGGTGTGACCATCTTCCGGCCGGAAACCAGTGTCATCGACTCCGGCGTGCAGGTCGGCCCGGACACGATCATCGAACCGTTCGTGCAGTTGCTGGGCAACACCCGCATCGGCGAAGACTGCCGCATCCGCTCCTATTCGGTCATCCAGAACTCGGTGATTGGGGACAACGTCCTCGTGCGCAACGGCTGCATCCTCGACGAGGCTGTCGTTGGCTCTGACGCCCTGTTGGGGCCTTACTCTCACCTGCGGCCCGGTAGCGAGATCGGCGAGGCCGCCCATATCGGCAACTTCGTCGAGACCAAGAAGGTTCGCCTGGGCCGCGGCTCCAAGGCCAACCACCTCAGCTACCTCGGCGACGCCGTGATCGGAGCCGGGGTCAACGTCGGCGCTGGAGCCATTACCTGCAACTATGACGGCGTCCACAAGCACACGACCACCATCGGCGATGGTGTCTTCGTCGGTTCCGACTCGACCCTCGTCGCGCCCTTGACCATCGGCGACCGGTCTTACATCGCCGCCGGATCCTGCATCACAGAAGATGTCCCTGCTGACTCCCTGGCCCTGGGACGCAGCCGCCAGACCACCAAGCCCGGCTGGGTCGCCGCCCGCAAATCGAAGGCAAAACCGAAGGAGTAGCCATGCAAAAGCTGAATGAGCAGGAGTTACGGGATGCAGTCGCCGCTCTTCCCCAATGGAAACTGGAAGAGGGAAAGCTGGTTCGAGACTGGAAGTTCGCAGATTTCATCGCGGCGATGGAGTTCGTGGACCGCGTCGCCGTCCTGGCGGAGGCCGCCGGACACCATCCCGACATCGATATCCGCTACAACCGGGTGCGGCTGGCACTGGTAACCCACGACGCTGGAGGCATTACCGCGAAGGATGCGGACATGGCTGCCAGCCTCAATGAGGCGCTCGGAACCAAAGAAGCGGCCTAAAATGATGAAACAAAAAATCATTAGCTGATGCGACGAAACAGCATTGAATGAATGCAACCAAAAACTTTCTACAGTTTTCTACATATTTTTAGAGTGCCGATGCAAATATTTGTACATTTGCAAATTCCCGTGCTAGGATGTTTCAAGAGTGAACCCCACAGGGGCGACTCTAAAGATTACTCGGACGGTCGGAAGTTTCGTTCGAGAGCAAGTTGCGTCACTGGCCTCCCGGCATGGACAAAATACCGTTCATGCCGCCTTTTTTCTTAAGCCGAATGTGACCTCAATCAATAGAATTTAGATCTTCACTTCCCCCAACAATGTCATCTCAGCCGAAGCCTTACGGTTTTATGCAGTGCGCAGCGGAGAGACCTGCTATTTATAGCTGCTGGCGATAGAACAGTTTCCCTGTAGATTTAGAACCGGAACGCGACCGGAGGATAGGGCGATGCGCATTGCAAGTGTGGGTCATGCGGTGTTTGCGACGACCATGATCGCCCTTGGCATCCTGGGCCTGATCAATAGCAATTTCGCCCTGGTATGGCAGCCGGTACCCAGAAGTGTGCCAGCCCACGAGGTCCTGGGCTATCTCTGCGCCTTCCTCTCCCTGGCCTGTGGCCTGAGCCTGCTCTGGGAACGCGCGGCCCCCACCGCTGCACGGGTGCTGCTCATCTATCTCCTGCTTTGGTCCCTGCTGATGAACGTGCCCGACATCTTTCGCGCACACGCTGCGCTAGGTTCCTGGTTTGGCTGCGTTGAGGCTGCGGTAATGGTAGCCGCCGCTTGGGTACTGTATGCCCGGTTCACCGGAGATTGGAAGAGGCAGCGCCTCGGTTTCGCCACCGGCGACAGAGGGGTGCGCATCGCGAGGGTGCTCTACGGACTGGCTTTGATTTACTTCGGCACGGCTCATTTTGTCTTTCTCAAAGAGACTGTCGCGGACGTGCCTGGCTGGCTACCATGGCATGTGGCGTGGGCGTACTTCACGGGCGGGGCCTTTATCGCGGCGGGCTTGGCGGTGCTCGTTGGGGTGTATGCACGGCTGGCGGCTGCACTCTCGACGTTGCAGATTGGACTGTTCGTGCTGCTGGTGTGGGTACCCATCATCGCGGCGGCAGGCCCCAAAAGCGCCTTCCAATGGAGCGAGACCGTCATCTCCGCGGCGCTGATGGCCGGCGCATGGGTAGTGGCGGATTCCTACCGTGCATACCCTCGCTCGCAGTGAACAAACGCTAGCACCTGTTCTGCGGCTGATAGGGGCCATGACCCTATCAGCCTGTAATGCTCCTTGCCCACCCTTTTACGGTTGACATGCCAGCGGTTATGATCGGAGCTATGAAGCGTCTCCTCGGTTGTGTCGCCCTGGTCTTCGTCACGTTAGCTGCCTCAGCTCAGTTCTCCGACCCCGCAAACGACGTTCCTGCCTACAACGCGGCACCTCCAAGCCACCCCCTGCCCCCGATCTTGAAGGGAGCACAGCTCACCGGCCCCAACTTCTCTCATCCCTTTCAGGTCACGGCCTACAAGATGGCCGCCAAGATTCCCGGTGTCCTGCACCAGGAGCCCTGCTACTGCCACTGCGATCGCGCGATGGGCCATAACAGCCTGCATAGCTGCTTTGAAGTAACCCACGGAGCCGAGTGCGCCACCTGCATGAAGGAAGGCGTGTACTCCTATTTGGAGACGAAAAAGGGCCGTACGCCAGCCCAGATTCGCGCCGGCATCGAACGTGGCGAGTGGGAAAAGATCGACCTTGAAGCCATAACCATGTAGTTTCTGCAAACTGGCGGCGATGAACTATGAGCTGGATCTTCTGGGCAATTCTCTCCGCCGTCTTTGCCGCAGGCACTGCCCTGCTCGCCAAAGTAGGCGTCGAGCATATCGACAGCAACCTCGCCACGGCGATCCGGACGACAGTCGTCCTCTTCTTCACCTGGGCCATCGTTCTCGGCCTCAATGCTCATCGTGGACTGCCTGCCATCGAGCGGCGAAGCTGGATCTTTCTGGTTCTCTCCGGCTTATGTACAGGGCTGTCGTGGCTGTGTTATTTCCGGGCCCTCCAACTCGGTCCTGTAAGTGGCGTCGCACCCATCGACAAGTTAAGCGTAGCCATCGTCATCGTGTTTGCGTGGCTGTTTCTTGGAGAAAGCCTGACGCCGATGAAGATCCTTGGAGCCTCGCTCGTCACTGCTGGCGCACTGGTCCTGGCCTTCGCGTAACGCAACTCCATGCAGCGTTGATTCGCTAGACGAGGCTGGCGGGTCGTAGCTATATCGAGCCTGCAGCGTTTTTCCTGAAACACAAGAGCCAATAGAGAGCGGCAACGTGGGTGATCATGAGCACGGGCACATAGAGGATCGGAACAACATAAGCGGAACTCAGTTGCCCCGCTACCGCAGGGAGGCCGACGCGGGTGGCGTGGTAATAGTCGATGAGGATATCTGCCATGCCAACGAGATTAAAGGCAGCGACTAAAGACCAGAACAGCGGGCGCACCCTTGTTGCAAGAAGCGCGAGTATCGCCAGCACTCCTGTGGCGAAGTCTCCATAAGCAGCAAAGGTGGCGAAACCAGCGGGCAGATTGGGTCCCACGACTCCCGGAAGGATAAAGACGAGTCCGAAAAAGCGAAAGCTATGAATTGTGGCGATGATCCGCTGCGCTTCGAACGTTCCCATCGACTTGAGTCTTGGCAAAACATACGTCCTGAACCAAAGCACGCATGCGACATATCCCAGGGCGAGTTGCACAGGAAAAAGAACTTCCGGTGACATGAAAGGGCCTCCTTTTCTTCCGGCGGTTGGTTCGATGATCTGTGCTACTGTTTCGCGCGCGCAGCCTTGATCAGGACGCTGTTACGATTTTGGCCCCTGCATCAAAGCAAAGTGGCCGTTCTGATCGTCTGTGGCCTGCAGAATGCGTGAGCCTCCGGGGACGTCCATTGGTGGCAGAAGGACTTTCCCACCGGCATCGATCACACGTTTCTGCGCGGCCTCGATATCATCGACCGTAAAGTAAAACTTCCAGTGTGGCGGGATGCCTTCGGGAATGCCGGGGCCTTTGCGAATCATCATTCCACCGGTATAGAGGGGTTTGTCGGTCCGGAAGGTTTGATAGGTGCCCAGGGCTCCCATGTCGTGCGCATAGTCCTTCTGCCAGCCGTAATGCTTCGAGTAATAATCAAAGGCTTTTGCCGGGTCATCGGTGAGCAATTCATGCCAGCCCACGTTGGCCACTGCCATTTGATCCAAACGTGGCGGAGCATATTGCTTGCCAGGTTCAAAGAGCAGGTATTTCACCTTTTGCGGATCCATCACGACAGCGAAACGGCCGACGCCGGGAATGTCCTGAGCGGGCTTCACAATGGTTCCACCATCGGCTGTTACAGCCTTTAGCTCTTCATCAAGCTTTGCGGTGTGGATGTGGCCCATCCATTCGGGAGGCATCTCAGGCGCACCTGCTCCAGCCCAGGTCATGATGCCGCCAACATCTTTGCCGTCTTTACCGAAGAGCATGTAGGAAAAACCGGGCATGCCGGCGTCCTTGATGTCCCACCCGATAACCTTTTTATAGAAGTTGACTGCCTTGCCCATGTCATTGGTGACAAGCTCGTACCAAATGAATCCGTCTGCCATTTTGCACCTTCCATTTAGCGACGTATCGCCACAAAGTGAACACCGTCCACATACCCTACCACCATAAGTGGATGATGTCCACAATCATTCTCACCGCGGTACACTCTTCTTTGAATAGACAATGAAAAAGAACGTCACCACTGAGAAACGCAAGACCTTTCGTCATGGCGATCTGCGTAACGCACTCGTCACAGCCGGACTTGAGATGGCCCATGCTGGAGGGCCCAATGCAGTCATTCTGCGTGAGGCCACGCGGCAGGCAGGCGTTTCTCCGAATGCGGCGTACCGGCACTTTGCCAGCCAGGCTGAACTGCTGGATGCGGTACGGTCAGCATGTTTGTCGCGGCTAGCTGCTGCGATTGAAGACGAGATGAAGAAGCAGCGTCCAGGACGCGATCCGCAAGCATTTGCACGAAAGAGTCTGCGTGCGGTGGGTATAGGGTATCTGGGATTTGCGATGAGAGAGCCGGGGATGTTTCGCACGGCTTTTTCGGTTCCACCAGCGGTTGATTCCCCTAACCCGGCGAATATGGCGTCCATGGGGTTGAATCCGTTTCAACTGCTCTCGCTGGCGCTCGATCACATGCAGCAGAGCGGCCTGCTCAGCAAGAAGGATCGCAAAGATGCGGAGTATCTTGCGTGGTCGTCCGTTCACGGGTTGGCACTTTTGGTGCTTGAAGGACCGCTACATAAGATGCCAAAGGAGATCGTGCTGGCGCTGGGCGAGCGGCTGGTGGTGATGGTGGAAAGAGGCCTGGCTACCCAACCGCTATGATGTTGCGCGAGAAGACTGGAAAGGACCTACCTCAATGAACAGCACACGCAGGTTTCCCCTGGTGACCTTAGTGATCGCTTTGATGACCGCATCACTTTCAATAGCTTGTCTTGCGCAGCGAAAGGAGCGTCCCATGGAACACCCCATTGCCTATCGCACGGTGCAGGTCGATGGGCTGTCTATCTTCTACAGAGAGGCCGGACCGAAAGACGCACCTACCCTTCTTTTGCTGCATGGCCTTCCGTCGTCCTCGCGGATGTTTCAGCCGCTGTTGACAAGGCTTGCGGACCACTACCACCTGGTCGCGCCCGATTATCCGGGCTTCGGGCACAGCGACTGGCCGGACCCGAAGCAGTTCGACTACACCTTCGACCACATCGCCTCCGTCATGGACAGCTTTACCAAAGCACTGGGTCTCGAGCACTACACCCTTTACATGCAGGACTACGGTGGACCGGTTGGCTTTCGCATGGCCCTGGCACACCCCGAGCGGGTACAGGCTCTGATCGTCCAGGATGCGGTCAGTCATAACGAAGGTCTCGGGGCAAACTGGGCAACACGGCGGGCCTTCTGGGCGGACCGGCCTGCGCACGAAGCGGCGTTGCGCACCAACCTGCTGTCGATGACAACAACGAAGACGCGCCATATCGGAGACGACCCGAACGTCGAGCTCTATGACCCGGATCTTTGGACCGATGAGTACGCCTTTCTGAACTCTCCGGGGCAGGCACAAATCCAAACGGATCTCTTCTACGACTACCGGACTAACGTCGAGGATTATCCGAAGTGGCAGGCATGGATGCAGAAAACCCAGCCCAAACTACTGGTCCTTTGGGGAAAGCACGATCTTTCCTTCGATGCCGCTGAACCTGAGCGTTACCGGAAGGACGTTCCGAAGGCCGAAATCCACGTTCTGGACGCTGGGCATTTCGCTTTGGATACCAAAGCAGACGAAATCGCTGCGTTCGTCAGTGATTTCGTGAAGAAGTAAGGAGCATTCTTCCGGTTTCAGTTCACGAGTGAACCTGAGGATCAGCGGGCCTTATAATGGAAGTAGTTCTTTGACAGCGCTGCATGATGCAACGCTCGAAGCTTCTCCAGCATATGGGGGCGTCACGGCTTCGACGGGATTGCTAGCGGCAGAGAGGCATGCCGGGGTGTGGACACCCGTAATCGCTCACAAAACTATAAGTGCCGAACCTCAATTCGCGCTTGCTGCTTAATTAATTAAGTAGCCGATCGCTCAGGCTTCGCCTACGGGCTTGTACCGATCGTCGCACAGTAGGCTGGCCCAAGGAGTTCCGTCTGGACGCCAAGGGCGAGACCAATC
Source organism: Granulicella mallensis (assembly GCF_014203225.1). Classification (GTDB taxonomy): domain Bacteria; phylum Acidobacteriota; class Terriglobia; order Terriglobales; family Acidobacteriaceae; genus Granulicella; species Granulicella mallensis_A. The sequence goes on from NZ_JACHIO010000002.1 coordinate 209,139, forward strand.
AGGCTGGTGGTTGACGCGTCTTCGTCCGTTCCAAGCGTCCGCCACGAGACAAACGTGAACCGGAAAAAGCATGAAAGCTCTCTGTTGACTGTAGTTTCGGACGCGGGTTCGACTCCCGCCGCCTCCACCACTTCTAAGTCGTTTACTGTGAACGACTTACCTTTTAGGGCAATAAATTGGTCGGTTTTTTGTACGTGATTTGTACGCCGTCCAATTTTTGACCCACTTCAAAGACCCAGCACAATCCAGGTCTGAAGTGGGGGAGCCCTGATGCTGCTTCCGTTTTTACCCGCCACTCAGCCGATTGCAAATACGCCGGCGACCGCAGCGTTCGATGCGATTTCTCTGTTTGTAAAGGTCTTTGTCGTATTCGCGCTGCACCTTCCGGTTGCGTTTGGGCGGGTGACAACCACCGCGCCCATGGCGGCAACGTGCTCGACGATTGCGTCGCTGTCATAGCCCTTGTCGGCCAGCACATGGCCGGTTGTCCGCTCTCCCAACAGCGGGATGGCTTGGGTGCAATCGTTGGCCTGTCCCGCCGTTACGTCGAAGTCCACCGGCAGACCCTGCTCGTCGGCCAGCAGATGGATCTTGGTCGACAAACCTCCTCGGGAGCGCCCCAGAGCCTTGTCGGAGCCCCCTTTTTGCGGCCAGTGGCCGCCTGCTGATGCGCCCGCACGATCGTCGAATCGATCATCAAATACAGGTTCTTCCGGTCGCGCAGCAGTTCATGGAAGACCTTCTCCCAGGCGCCGCTCTTCGCCCACCGGCTGAAACGCTTATGTACACTCTTGTACTTGCCATACCGTTCCGGCAGATCGTGCCAACGAGCTTCTGAACGCAGAACCCACAAAACCCCGTTCACAAAAATACGGTTGTCACTGCCGTTCGTCCAACATGCTCCACTCGCCCAGGAAGAAAGCCCTTGATCTTTTCCCACTGTACTTCGCTCAACTCGTAACGACTGATTCCCATCCATCCACTGCAACAAATCTTCGACTGCACGCAAAGTCTATATGTCGATACGCCCTAGGCTGATCGCTTCGGCGGTCAGCTTTTCTTTTTGGTGAAACGGAAGTTCTGGATGCGGCCTGCGTCGAGGATGAAGCCGGAGACGTGGCCGGCGGGGTCGCGGGTGAATCTTATTTTGCCGATGTCGCCGACGAAGACGTCGGGGATGGCGGGGCGGAGAGCGTCGGGGCCGCTCTTTAGACGGGTGAGAACGATCTGGCCGTTCTGCGCAGCCATGCGGTAGACGGGGTCGATCTCTTCGCTGGTGTAGTCGCCGGCGTAGTCGGCTATTTCGGCGGCGGTGAGCGGCGCGGGGTTGACGGACTGGAACGGTGCGGACTTGCCCCCATCGAAAGACTGCTCCATGCTGCGCGGCCTGGCGGCTTCGGCGGCGATGAAGTGGAGGTCGATCTGGTTGCCCCAGGGCTCGTCGGCCACGTGGAAATGGGAGGGCGCGAACTGGACGAGTTCGTGCCAGTCGTCGCGATTGACGTCGAGCAGCAGCTTGCCATCCTTAATGATTACTTTGGCGAACTGATCTTCACCGTCCCAGTAGTTGCCGGCGATGGCTTGTTTCTGCTGCGCGGTCAAGGGCGGCAGTGCTGCGTTTGCTGTGTCCTTTGCGGACTTGGGCGGCACGGGTTTGAGCTCTTTCGCGAGGACGATGTCGGCGACTTTGCGGACCAGATCGCTGGGATTGGTGTCGGCGAAGTTGCAGAGGGCGGACGCGGAGAAATGCTGCTCGGGGAAGCGCGTCATATCGGAGCGGTAGCCGGCGTCGCCGCCTGAGTGGTCGACGGTGGGCAGGCCGCGATAGGTGCCGATGGAGAGGCCCGAGGCGTAGTCCTGAAGCTCACCGGAGTTGAGCTTGCCGCGCTCGACCATCTGTTGAATAAGCTCGGCGTTGCCGACGCGGGGATGGTAGAAGTTTTCGTCCCAGAGCTGCAGGTCTTCAACGGTGGTGTGCAGGCTGGTGGCGCCCGCGGTGTCGAAGTTGGTGAGGTTCATACGGAAGGGCTTGCCGGGGCCGTCCTGCTCGTAGCCGAGGGCGTCGTGCTTGATGATTTCTTCGTGGTCGTCGCGGAAATGGGTGTGGGTCATGCCCAGGGGCGCGAAGATGTTTTTGGTGGTGAACTCGCGGAAGCTCATGCCGCTGACACGGCTGACAATGACGGCGAGCAGGGTGAAGCCAGTGTTGGAGTAGAGGAATTTTTCGCCGGGCTTGTAGTTGAGATCTTTCTGGCGGGTGACGACGGATAGGACGTCGCCGTCGGTGATGAGGTCCTGCGAGTAGCGCCAGCCGGCAAGGCCAAGCAGCGACCATTGGTCGCGCAGGCCGCTGGTGTGGTGCATCATTTCGCGCAGGGTGATGCGCTGGCCGAAGGCGGGGAGCTCGGGGATGTATTTGTGGACGTCGTCGTCGAGCGATAGCTTGCCCTGCTGCTGCAGCAGGAGGATGGAGAAGGCCGTGAACTGCTTGGACATTGACGCGACGTGGAAGACGGTTTCCGGGGTGATGGTGACGTCGTCGTTGAGGTTAGCCATGCCGTAGCCGTGCTGGTAGACGATGTGGCCGTCCTGGTAGACGCCGAGGGCGCAGCCGGGGGAGTCGGTGTGGTCGTACTGCGCAAAGATTTTGTCGATCTGGGAGGTTGTTTCCGGCGCGAGGGTCTGCGATTGGGCGACGGCCGAGGCGAGAACAAATGCGGGCAGGGCGAGGAGCGTGGAGAGGCGCTGCATGATGGGTCCCTCTGGAGATGAATGGATTGGGTAAAAATCGATTCGGACAATTCTCACAAGATGGGAGCGAGCGCGCAAGGGCTGGAGAATGCATAGACTCAATGAGATCGGTCAATTATTCCAGGCATAAGAACTTTTCGTGGAACTCTTGGGGATACCTCACGAAACGGGTAGAGTCGAGATGTGACGCGGTGGTTCAGGACTGGCTGTCGTTTTGCTAATTAGTTGGCACATTCTTGTGCGGATGATCTGGCACACTATCGTTCCTGACCTGGCTCGGGGATCCCGAGGAGCGTCTGAATCCTAAACTTCCAGCAGGAATGCGCCTGCACCACACATTCTCCTAGCCAGTGCGCCAAATAATTAGTTCAGAAGTGTGCCAGATAATGAGACAACAACACTTCACTCAATTAGAGGTCGGGCGATCTATGTGGTCGATGACGAAGTATTGAACGGGGCCTTTTCCGGCGACTAACTTGAGGCCCAGTTGGTCTTTAAGGGCTTCAAAAAGTGTGGGGCGGTCGCGAGCTTCTGGGGAGAGCTGGTCGAGCTGCTCCTGCGGGAGACCTGGCGGCAGGAAAGATAAGGTGAAGTCGTAAAAGCCGGTAAGCCCGGTCAGGTCCACGACCGGGCGCTCGTCGTCCTGGAGGTTCTGGCTGAGTAGCCAGCAGAAGTAGGGCATGGGGACGCGGTGGCCACTCCAAACGCCTATGCTGCTGAAAGTCATAGGCATGTCGTCGCTCTGGGGCTGATCGTTGACCTTCATTTTGCTGCCGCTTTTGTCGATAGTTAGGACGTAGGCGTTTGCTTCCTTGGTCTCGATGTGGAACTTGAGGTGGAAACGGTCGACTAGCATATTCTGAAACATGGTATTGAGGTCGTCGACGGTACGCTTTTGATCCGCCTTCGCTTCCACATCGTAGCGATCGTCTTTGAGCCAGCTTGGGCCGCCGATAATCTGCCGCGCCGGAATCCGATACATGTAGGCGATCAACATCTTCACCGGAACATAGGTCGCCATATAACCATCGGCGCGCGCCTTGAGGTCCTGATAGCCATGCTGTATTGGTAATGACGGGCGGATGGATGCAACATCGAATGTAAGCCTGGGCTGACCGGACGGTGGAGTTGGCGTTTGCGCATAGCTGGCAGATGCAATGACGAGTACGGTGCAGAGTGTTAGATTTTTCATCCGTGCCCCATATGTAAAGTCATCGCCTGCCACTAAATCCATGCTGCCCCAAATGTTGGACGGCTACCAAACCGAAACGTACACCTGCCTGGACGGTCAACAAATTGACAATTGCGAATGTTCCCGCAGATGTATAGTCCGCCGCACGACTGCAAGGGAAAGCTAAGGGCGAATGACAGATCTGCGCAAATGCATTCGGCCCTTGAATGGAGATTCGAGTCTCCTGGCTATGAATGAGTTGCGCTGCGTGCTCTTCCTGATAAACGGCACGATCATGAAGGAGCCGCTTTAAAGGATCACCTCAAGAAAGTACGCTGAGGTCGGGTTAGCTTATGTAAGTCATTCATAATCAGAAGGATAAAATCCGGTATTACGTTCCTGTTTGCCTGATCAGCATCCGTCATGAGCGCAATCCTAGTGCACGCGCGTTCGCCGGGATTTCCGCATCATACCCTTCGAGGGTGCAGCAGCCCTTTCACCCCGCTGTTATACGGTTATACGGTCGAAATTCTGGAGATTCATCTGCAACTGATGGCGGTGGCGACCGATAGATAACTCACGACTGACTGTGTGCATGTTTATTCAACGGCTAACCTCGGGTTGGACCGATGGAGATACTGCGACTTTCAACTTTAACGCTACACACAAACCAGCATCCGGAGGAGAAAAATGTCAGAGCAATCCACCCTGGAAATCATATCGAGCGACGACTCGTGGACCGGCAACGAATCAATCGCGCTGCTATCCGCCGACCATGGCAAGATTAACCCGCGGACTAGCGCCACACCTGCTGTGGCCTACTTTTCCGACAGTCTGTTGTTCACCTATTGCTCCTACGACGAAACCAATGTCATCTGGCAATGTCTTTACAAGGACAACATCTGGAAAGAGGATGTCGTGGAGACCATCAACAACAAAAAACTCTACACCAGCAATGGACCAAGCCTCGCCGTATTCAATGAAACACTCTACATGGCCTATCGCTCGTCGATCAAAATCGACGGCGAGTATCCGATCATGCTGACGACGCTGGCCTCTCCCACTAAGCAATGGCAGGATGGAAAGTTGATTAGCATCGGCGGCAAAAATCTGCCGACCGATCACGCGCCCTCGCTGACCGTGCAGGGCACCGGAAGTTCAGCGACTCTGTGGCTTGGCTGGCAGAAGGACAGCGACCTCTTCACAGCAACCTTTGATGGAATAACCTGGACCAATATGGGCAAGATCGAGAAAGTCGCCTCGAACGGAACGCCACAGTCGGATTACGGACCTACGCTGTGCGGCTACGGCTATAGCGTGATGGTCATTTTCAAGGCACGCCACGGCGACGAACTGATGTGGGCCTCCTATAACGTCATCACTAAGGAATGGAGCGGCAACGAAGACATCAAGGACAAGCGTGGCGAATTTAAAACCCCGAAGTCTAATGTGCCGCCCGGTATCGCGTTGTACAACGGTTCAATGTACATGACCTACAAAGGCGAGAAGTACAAAGAGATCTACTGGGCAATGCTCACCGACCAGGCGTGGTCTGGCAACAAGCAGATCTACGAATCCTCGAATATCCAACCGGAAACCGACTCTACTACCGGCATGACGACCGCCTTACGAAACGGTGAATGGGTGCTGATCTTGGCTAATAAGGGTGACGGCAAGGACAAAGAAGGCCAACAGATCTACGTGTCCCAGCTGAAGATTAACAAAGCTACCCCGTAACATCCTCCATCGTGCGGCCGAGGCATTTGCTAGAGCAGTTCTCGTATTGATGTGAAGTGGATAATCCCTGCGAGTGCTGTTTTTCTTAGGGAAAAAGAACGTATAGACCTGTAGTTCGCTATACACCTTTACGGGAACTGCTCTGGGGTAATCGCTATTGCAAAAACCTGCAAACGAAAAGGGCTCAAGATCAAAATACGGAAAGTCGATGGGTCCAACCTGAACTTCGCTAGGACCACCATCTGCGAGAACTAAGGGATCCTTTGCCATTACATTAAGAGTTATCTCCATTCACATTCAAGGTCGCCCTCGACAATCACGACGCATCTCCTGAAAAGTTTTGCGCAGCTCGTGATGGCATCCTCGTTGGCGACCCCATCGCTGGTGACTAAAGCCCCAAGTTATCGTTCACCGCTACCTCGATCTCCTGCTCGGAGCCAAGGTAGCGTTCGGTCGTCTGAATCGAGGAGTGTCCGAGCAGAAACTTGATCTGTTCGATCTTTCCGCCATTCTTGCGGCAGAGCTTCGCGCAGGTACGCGGCAGGTGGGGCAGGAACGAGACTGTTACCGGCTCAATACCATCGCCGGCGCCAACCTCCCAGTCTTCCAGAATATCGCCGCATTCAACGCCCCAGACAAAACACCATCGGCCACCGGAACGCACCCTTTGCGCAGTAGCGAACGGTAAATGGGTCCACAGAAGGTCCACGGAAAGTTTGTTACCGCCCCGTTGCAAACGAGCTCTGATCCGGGCCGAATCCTATTGCCTCCAATTACTATGGATGCGTGCAGGCCCTACAAAAACTTCTCTTCTCTCTGCCACTGTGGGCACTTGCCGCTCAGGCGCAGACCCTTGCCATTACCCACGCCAACGTCATCGACACGGTAAGCGGCGCCATCCAATCCGACACAACCGTCGTCATCGATGGCAATCGCATCACTCGCGTGGCGCACAGCACCCGGCGCACCCCCAAGGCTGCACAGGTCATCGACGCGCATGGCGCATATCTCATCCCCGGTCTGTGGGATATGCACACGCACGTCTACTTTGACAGCACCGCTGCCGATGGAACGGATATCGTGCTGCCACTGTTCCTGGCCAACGGCATCACCGGCATCCGCGACATGGGCAGCGCACTCGATCCTGTGCTTCACGCCCGCGACGAGATCGCCGCACACCGTCTGCTCGGCCCCCGCATGGTCGTCTCCGGCCCCATGCTGGATGGCCCAACATCGCATTACCGGGCAGCCATTGCCATCACCACTCCTGCAGATGGACGACAGGCGGTCGACATGCTGCACAGCCGTGGCGTGGACTTTATCAAGGTCCAGTCCGGCGTTCCCCGTGAAGCGTACTTCGCCATCGCCGACGAAGCCAAGAAGGTGGGCATCATCTATGAAGGCCACGTTCCAGATGCTATCCGCGCCTCGGAAGCTGTCGCCGCCGGCCAACACACCTTCGAGCATCTGATCGGCATCTTTGAGGCCAGTTCTCCGGACGAGACCAAGTACCTTACCGGTAAGAAAACGGTGGGCATGTTCCTCGCTAGCTACGACCCCAAACTGGAAGACAACATCATTCAACTTCTGGCGCAAAAGCAGGTCTGGCAGTGTCCGACTCTCTTCTGGGAGCGGGGGCAATGGCTGGTCGACGCGATCGACTACAGCCAGGACCCTGATTTGGCATATGCTCCTCGCTCGTGGGTGGAAAAGCATTGGCCCGCAGCGCAAAAAGGAATCATGAACACCCTCGACGTGGATCCGCTGCCGGTGCGCAAAGAGTTTGTGCTCCACGAATTGGAGATTGTTCGCAAACTCCATGCTGCCCATGTTCCGTTTCTGGCGGGCACGGACACTCCCGCGGGCGTGGATGTGATTCCTGGCATCAGCCTGCATCTGGAGCTACAGCGGTTCGTCGCGGCTGGCTTTACTCCGCTCCAGGCGCTACAGACGGCTACGCTCAATCCAGCCAGGTTCCTCAACCGGCTCGATGAGTTTGGAACGGTCCAGCCCGGCCGGATTGCCGACCTCGTTCTGCTGGATGCGAACCCTCTGGTGGACATCGCCAATACGCGCAAGATTGAGGCGGTCGTCAGCGACGGTCGCTATCTGTCGCAAGAAGATCTCACGCAGCTTCAAACCAAGCTCAAACAGCTCGCAGCCACTCGATAGAGCATCGACGCGCTGGCCACAGCCGTTGGGGCGGGCTCTCAGCCCTTGATGACGCTGGATGCTGGTTGCCCGGCCTTTATGGGGAGCAGAAATACAGTATGCTGGGGGGCGTCCATGAAAAAGCTTCTTCGCAACAGTCTGGTGTGGTCCCTGGCGCTCGCAGCACCTTCGGTGGTACTGGCTCAAAACACGGCGACCAAGGATGCGGTTTACTATCCGGCGGCTTCCGCGCTGCAAACGGAGACCGACGAATATACGAGATATGAACTGCTGTCTCCGGAGACAGCGAGCTTCAAAATCTACTATGAAGTGACAGCAACGACTGCGGGTGCAAGATTTTTTTATAACCCGATCCGCAAAGGCAGCGTGGCCAGTGACGAAAGCGTCTTTGACGCCATGGGCGGCAAGCCGTTGCACTTTGAGGTGGTGAGCGGCGCCGAGGCTCGCAAGGATGCGTCGATGGCGGACGCAGATCTGGATACCGAGTACATCAAGGTGACGCTGGCGCGCCCGGTGCCGGAGCATGGGCAGGGGCGGGTCATCATCGTCAAGACATATAAAGACGCCAAGAGCTACTACTTGGATGGGAAGGCGATCGTCTTCAAACGGCCCTTGGGCATCCAGCGCGATCAGGTGGTGTTGCCGATAGGGTATGAGGTGGTGAAGCTGACCGTGCCCTCGCAGATCCTAACCGAGAACGACGGACGGATTGCGATCAGCTTTCTACATGCAGGGGCGGGCGAGGCTCCGCTGGAGGTGCGCGCGGTGAAGGATGCGCAGACCGGAGCAGCGGCGTTGCCCAAGACTTTGACGAATGAGCGCAGCTGGGAGTCGCCCTTTGCTGGAGAGACCGAGCAGGACCGGCTGTCGGAGCGGGCCAGGCAGAACAGGGATATCGTGTACTTCCTACAGCAGCCCGAGACCCATGCCTTTAGCCTCTATCACGACTACACCGAGAGTCGCGCGGGCGTGAATGGCTATGCCAATGTGGTGCGCCCTGGCAGCCTGGCCAGCCATCCTTCGGCATACATTCTGGATACGGGCGAGCAGTTGAAGGCGGAAGAAATGAGTGGTGCAGCGATGGCCGCGTCCAGGATCAATACCGGAGAAACGGTGGCGGCGGACGCACAGGTCGTGGTGATTCCCTTTGCCGCGGTACAGACAGGGCAGACGCTGCGGCTGCGCATTGCCGAGACCTATACAGCTCCGGCGAGCTATCGGATAAATGGCGACGAGTTGGTGTTCGATCGCAGCCTGGACCGGCCACGCAATGCGGTAGTGTTGCCCTCGGGCTGGTATTGCACGGGCAGCGCTGTTCCGGCGACGGTGAGCCAATTGCCAGATGGAAGAGTGCGGCTGGACTATTGGGATGACCGTCCGGAGCCTGTGGATGTGTTACTCAAGGCCAAGCGACGCGTTGGCGCAGAGTGAGAGTGTGCTCTCGGCAGACCGCTACAGGCTGAACCGTACTCCGTTATCCCACGCGGGCCTCCCGTATCTAGATCAGGTGCGCCAACTGAGTGCGTCCCGCATTCCGTAAGGTAAATCCATTTACGCATATAGGAGAATCAATGATTCTTCGCACCAGGACCGTCGCAGCGCGCCTCCTCTCTAACCTGCATTGCGCTGGCGACTGCGGCAGCTGCGATCGGTCAACTGCCGTCCCAAGCGCCGTCCAAGGCTACCGATCAACTCCCATCGATCATTGCACCGTCAGACTATAAGTAGCTGTTTGTGTTGCTGAGCCCGCTGTACCGGTAATCGTGACCTGATACGTTCCTGCTGGTGTTGTCGTTGCTGTCGGTGGCGTTGGTGTTGACATTGAACCGCCTCCGCACCCGACTGTAGCGGAAGCCACCACGATCATGAGCGCCAAGCCGAGTTGCACATACCATAGGCTCTTGCTCTTCCTGCGTCGAAGCAGCGTCCAGGCCAGAAAACCTCCTCCACCTAAGAACGCCAGCGCCGACGTTCCACCGGAGCCCTGGCCGGGCAACGCAGGCTGATGTTGATAGAGAGCAGCCGAAGCCGTACCTGTCGCTATCGTCAATGTGGACGTTGCGGTGCCGGTCCCACTCGGCGTCACAGTAGCCGGACTGAAGCTGCAGGAGGCATTTTGGGGAAGACCGGAGCAGGCGAAGCTGACCTGCTGGTTAAATCCTCCGGATGGGGTGATGGTGATCGTGGAGGTAGCCATGCTGCCGCTGGTCACGGTACCGCTCGTGGGCGAGAGGCCAAGAGTGAAACTGCTCTGCACCGCGGCGGTGATGGTAATGGAGAGAGCCGCGGAGGTTGAGGGAGCGAAGTTCGTATCTCCACCATAGACGGCAGTGATGCTGTTCGGCCCGACGGCGAGGGTGCTGGTAGTGTAAGTGGCCATGCCGGAAGCGACGGTTCCGGTGCCGAGAGTGGTGGCGCCGTCCATAAAGGTGACGGTGCCGGTGGGAGTTGTGGTGCTGCTCGCAGCTGGAGCGATGGTCGCGGTCAGCTTGATGCTAGTGCCGCTGACAGCTGTGGTAGCGGTGGCAGACAGTGTCGTTGTTGTGTTGGTGGTGGCCACGGTACTGCTCCCAGTAACAGTCAGCACGTAAGCCGCTGCGGTCGTGGAACCGGAGAAGTTGGCGTCGCCGCTGTACGTCCACGAAAGATTGTGGCTGCCCGCCGTGAGGTTGCTGGAGGTGAAGTACGCCTCACCCGAAGCATCAAGCGGACCGGAGGCGATGGTCGTCGCCGTGCCGCCGTTGATGCTGTCGGTGAGTGTGTAGCTCCCTGTCGGAATGGTGTAAACGCCATTCGTGATGGCTCCTAGACCCGGAGTCTGCGGACGCATCAGGATCGTTACGCTCGTCCCGCTTGCGACGGTTGCGGTCGTGCCTGCCGGGATGAACGTGTTCACCGCCGAAGCCAGGGCCGCAGTAGGATTCCAGTTCGTCGTAGTGGAGATCGACGAAGGTACCGTCTGGCTGAGGAAGTTTGTGGGGAAGTAGGCCTGCGCCTGCGCCTGGCTCATGGTGACCGGCGGGTTGTTGTTCGCCATCGCCGTGCCCGGGTTCGTCGAAGTGGTTTCGCGCGGGCCACTGACTCCCGAACCTGAGTTGCCGCCCAGCCCCAGATAAAGATTGCCGTTGAGATCGGCACTTCCGGTCGCGGGATCGGTGTAGGTCAAGTCGTTGTACTCGCCGTAGGTCGCGCTGGTAAGCGACGGCCCTAGGCCAGTGGTGTACCCAGCCGGGTTGGTCTGGTCGATGTACGAATTCAACAGGATCCAGGTGGAGAACGTGCCGTAAGGACGGCCCAGGAAGAGGTTGGTCATGCCCGGAGCCTGCGAGGTGAATACATCATTGTTCATGATGTATCCGCTCAGGTAATCGCCGGAAGAGCCGGTCTCCGTCATCTTGTTTTGCGCTTCGATCGTCTCCGTGCCGGTCGCGGTGGCGCCGTGAAATGCGGTATAGATACTGGTCGAATCGAATACCGCGGCGGCATCGCCGAAGATGTAATCGACGTCGCCGGAGATCTTGCCGCGGAACCAGTACTGACGGGTTGGAACAAAGCCGTTCGAACCGGAGCCGGGGCTGGCCGTGTAGACCGTGTCCTGCAGGCTGGTGGCGTAGATATTGTTCATGATCGAGAGATCGGAGTTAGTCCAGATCACCAGCGCCTGTGAAGCGCAGAGCTGGCCGGAGTTGTAAAGAGCGGCATACGTCATCGCAGGGGTCTGGCCAAGGGCGCAGGCACCGCCGCTTGAAGAGGCGTACGTAGTGGTGGTCGTCGTCGCGTCGGTGTCGTAGGTGTTGATGAGGCTCAGGTTTTCAGCGTAGAAGCCGTTGGGCGTCTGTTGCGTTGCACCCAGTTTGGCATTGATTCCCTTCGCGACGACGAGCGTCGCGGAGCCTTCATCGCCGGTAAAGACGGTGCTTCCACTCTGCATCTGCGAGCCATTACTGTTGGTGGCCTGGAACTCGCCAATGTAGGGATAGGTCGATCCGAAGGCTCCACCCCCGTGCGTGAGGATGACCTTGGTGGAATCGCCGCCCAGACCACGCAACGCGATATTGGGTTGAACGACAGTGATGAAGGCGTTGTAGGTTCCGGGCTTGATGTAGATCGAGCCACCCGACGGCAAGGCGTCTACAGCAGACTGGACCGTAGAGAAGTTTCCACTGCCATCGGCGGCGACCAGCATCTGCGTTACGCCGACGGCAGCCGTAGTAGTGGCCTTGGTCACGGTGTAGGTGCCAATGGTGGCCGTGGACGGTGCATAGTCCACCGCATCGTTGGGAACGAACGTGACGCCCAGCGAGTAGGTGCCGATGGGCAGGTAGCTGGCCGAGTGAATCGGAACTGTAGTGCCGCCGCTGCTCGGAGTCGCGGTGTAGATAAAGGCCCCGGCGATGTTCCCTGCTATCGCGGTCGACGTGGCAGCGGCGTCGAGCACCGCAGTGCCGACGGCAGCACTGTATTGCTGGGTCGTTGCACTTGGAGTCCAGTTGACCGCGCTGGTGGCCTGTCCAATGGCGAAGTTGGTCGTGGCAGAGGTAGAGCCGACGATGCCTGGGGAGTTGCCGTAAGTCGCGACGATACTGTGTGCGGCCGCGATCAGGCCGGCGACAGGCACGCTGGCCGCGGCGGTCGAGGCGGTCGCGCCCGTAAGCGGGTAGTTGACCGCCGCACCGCCATCGATGGTCACAGCAACAGTCCCCGAGGGTATCGCTGCAGGGCTTTCCGAGACCGTCACAGTGAAGGTCGCTTCAGTGCCGGCGGTGTAGGTCAGGCCGGTGTTGCCACCGGTGATGGCTGTCGTGGTTGTGGCATTGGTGCCGGTCTTGGTCCCGTTCAACACCAGCGAGCCGAGCGTGTCGGTCTCCGGTAGCAGCGTAATCGCATCCTGAATCGCACCGTTCCCGTTCGCCGTCGGCGTAAACGAAAGCGACACATTGCAGAGGCTCCCTCCGAGCAGCACCGTCGAGGTAAGGTTGCAGGTCGGCGCAGCGCTTGCCAGCGGCGTGGCCGGGACGGCAGCGGTAAAGTTGCCTCCTGTGTCCGTCTGGCCGAAGCCGGTCGGCGCACTTGCACCGGTGTTCGAAAAGACACCGACATCTGTTGTGGTGATGCTCGTGCCGAAGTTGAATGTCCCGCTGCTGCGCAGGACTTCGGTAATTCCGGCAACCACTGTGGCGGTGGTGTACAGATTGCCCGCACCATCGACGGCAACCGCAGATCCAGAGACTCCCGGAATCGTGTACTGCCCACCGCTAAGGGACTGCACCTTGATGCTGCCGCCATCGGCGACGTAGATATTCTCACCCTGGTCGGCGGTAACGCTGGTGGGATTGGAGAGCACCGGCGAGAACGTCACGACAGTGTTCTCCGTCGGCGATGTGGTCGTCACCGGGATTCCGCCGGCTGGGATCTTGAACACCGAAGTGCCATCGACCACCAGCAGGTTTCCGTAGCTATCCATCCCCATCGCAGTCGGAGACGTGAGAGGAATCTGGTTCAGTTGCGATCCAACGCCCGTGGTCGGCGAGAACTTCTCCACATATCTGCTGGTAACGTCCGCGATATAGATCAAGCCGTTCGTATCCACGACCATGGGGCCGCTGTTTGCCTGCGTCAGCGCGCAACTGATCGTGGTGACCGTCGTCGTGCAGATATCGATCGACGGGATCGATATCGTCTGCGGCGAGTACTTCCCTGTCGCTGCTGTGAACACGTACTTGGTGATGGTGGTCGAACCGGCGGCGGCAGCATACACACTCCCCGCCGTATCCACTGCAAGATAAGCAGCCGGGATAGCCGAGATGTTGGTCACAGTCGAACCGGTCACCTTGCTGATGCCCTGCGTTCCACTCACGTACGCGTTACCCGCACCATCCAGAACAACGGCTGTGTTGCCGGTGGTAGCAGCTCCGAGGACTGAGGTCGCAGGCGTACCGGCCGTGTCGAACACCAGCGCCGAACCGGTAGAGATGGCATTCAAAGAGATGTCCTGCGTGGCGGTCGCGGAGCCCGCGGTCGTCGCAATCGAGACCGGTTCCGCACGCTGCGCCAGCATCGTCGGGGCATACGTAACAGGGGCGGTGCAATCCACCGATCCGTCGCTCGAAGTATTGGTTGTGCAGGTCGCACTCCCGACAGTGAAGTCACTTCCGGCAGGCGCCGTGATCGTCACAGTCGATCCCACCACCGGCGCATGGACCGTCAGCGAAGAACTGAGCGTCGCAGTGTTGCCCGCGCTGGTGACCGTCGTCGAAGGCAGCGTTTGCGCGGACAAACGGCGTACTCGCGCGTTCGCGATGTCCAGCATGTAGAGGTTGCCGAGGACATCCTCGGCAACCGGCAGAGTCGTGCCGTTCGCCCCGAACACAAACTGATTCGCCGGGCAGCCATCGCCAAGTGCGGACGTATTGCAGCTTGTCGCGCCGCTCGCCGTCGTGATGCGGCGAACGTAGCCGGTAGCGATGTCGTAGAACAGAATCTGCTCCTGGTCGCCGATCAGGATGTTTCCAGCGGGGTCGATTGCCAACGTCTGGACCGCGCCACTTTGCAGTGCAGCACTCTTGCCCAGAACAATACCGGGATTAGCCGAGTTGAAGTTGATCGCTGTCCCGCCGCCAATCAGCACATACGAAAAACCGACCTGAGGGCTGGTAATACCATTCGCCGCAAGCGCACCCTTGATGATCGTGCCGCCCATATAAATAATGCGGAGCCGGCCCAGGCCATCGTCGAAGAGAAAGTCGCCATCATGATCGACGGCAGTTCCCTGCACCATTCCTCCCGTGCTGCCGGTGTTAACTAGCGTCTGGTAGAACGGACACCCGTCGCCGCCCGCATCCGTGTTACCGGAGCAGACCGTGCCAGCCACAGCTCCACCGGCAATGGGATAGACAAATCCCTGCTCCGGGCTGCTGTAGCTCAGACCGGCAACACCGGCCGTTGTCTGAAGCGCTGCATACAGAGGATTGGGGACTGAAGCTCCATTGACAGTGATCGAAGAAGGACCGGCAACCACGCGGATGCGGCCATTCGTACCATCCATGAAGTAAATGTTGTCCCACCGGTCGCCCGTCGGTGCATAAATGCGCCCGCCTACACCAGCGACAGGAGGAGCGGCAGTCGCACTGCAGGCAGCAACGCCCAGCGCCGCTGCGACCGTGCCATCACCGGCGCTTCCCACCGTCGTGCCGGCCACAGCGGACGCGAAGGATGTCGTCCCACCGGCCACCGTGCACTCGACCGCGCCGATCATCACATTTTCGCCGGCCATCGCACTGGTGCAGATCGGCGAGACAGCGTTGCAAACCATATGCAGCGCATTGTCACCGGTTGTTCCGATCAGCAGGTTGCCATAGGCGTCCGTGCCCAGAGAAACCGGCCCATTGAACCCGGAGGTGTAGGTCACGGGACAACCATCGCCGAGTTTGTCGTTCTGAACAGCCTTGGTGCCGTAAATCTTCACTCCGCCACTGCCGACGCACTGGCTGGCATACGCCCCGGCATACGCGCTGATGATGCCGGTACGCGCATCAATCTTCCGAATGATTTGAGGATTGGTCGAGTTGGCCGAGATATAAATATTGCCGGACGGGTCCACCGCAATGCCCGTCACCACGGACGGAAGCGTCGCATTCACCGCCGGACAACCGTTTCCTGTTGCGTCCGTTGCCGTGAACTGCCCATTGGTTGGACAGGCTGCACTTGGTGTCGACACTACCGGCGTATTACCTGCAACCGAGCTGATCGTGTTTGGAAACAGCACAGGAGTCTGCGCGGACACAACATTCGAGCCGGCCAGCACCACCACCGCTGCGAGCCCCCCGATTTTTCCCGCGATCTTCAAACGTTGGCGAATAGAGCTTGCGACGAGTTCGAGAGAGGAACGGATAGAAACAGCGAACGGCGAAGAGCGAAGAGCCATGGGGGCGAACTTCTTTCCTGAAAATGGAATTACGTGGCGCACACACTCCTCGGAAGGCCTCCTCAAAGAAGTACAACTCCAAAATGTGTGGACTTGGTGCCGCCGAACAATATAGCCATAACGATCTAAGCTTGGGAAGGTGTCTGACAGATTATTCGGGCTGGAGAGCAAAAAATGACAAGATAATGACAACTCCAAAGACTTCGTGTTTCGGCCTATTAGAGATATTGACTATTTATTTCGCGATCCGGCAACGCCACGCGCGTGTTCCGCTATGCGCTAATGCTGTCCGACAGACAAAGCGACTGAACTGACATTGCAAACAAGCAAATGCGGCCGGCTACGCTGAGGTACGCGATTCGTACAGGTAGTTGCGACGGTCCTCGCGCTGCTTGCGGTGAGTGCAGAAGAGTTGCTTACTGTCGCTAAAGCAGCCGTAAACATTACGGTGTTGTCATCCACCAACCCTTTACCACTGGCTCCCGCTTTCTCGGTAAGAGCTGCGAAAACGGGAGAAAGCAAGCTCCTCGCTCTGCCCGGAATAACAAACTAGAAAGGCAAATACCTCTAGATTTTCGGATTTGAGGACAGGCCTCTGGAGCTTGACAAATCTCTCTGCGACTCTTTATTGTTCGGGCGACTTCAGAATCTGCATGACAGATTTTTATGACTGTAGGGCAATGCCATCTCGCCTCGGATATCGACAATGACGCGCATGACTCGAATCGCCGCGATAATTATGCCAATTATCTGCATTTCAGCCTGCACATCCGCACTCCATGTATAGGCGGGTTCAGGTGCCATCACTGAAACTCCTAGTGACGCAACAATATCTGTCATACCGAATGCCTCGATCAAAATCGTTGACCTTGGAACTGGCACAACACGCGAGGTCAAAGCCAACGCGGAAGACTATCAAGTCATTTTCGCGACCAGCTAAAGCGGAACCAGTTCGACGGGCCTGTAGCAAAAAACAAAACATTCCAGCGTCGTCACATAAAGGAACATCGTGTTATCTCAACTTCGTCTTGCTCTTACCAGCCTCCTTACCCTCTGTGTCATCTGTCCCCTGGGCGCCATTGCGCAACAAGCTCCTATTGCGCTTCCGAACACTGTCACCACCGTCGGTGGGGGAGTTACATCGGCTCTGACCGTTGGCGCCGCTTGCAGCACTGGAAGCTCCCTCACAGCGACGGATACGCTTGGCGATGGCTGTCCGGCCACATCGGCCTACTTCGGAACGACTTCATCAGGCGATCTGCGCGGCGGCGTAGCAACGGACCCCGCCGGCAATATTTATGTGATGGACAGTGGCGACTCCGCGCTTCGCAGGATCAACGCACATTCGAACATCATCACACTCCTGGCCGGCCTGGGTACTGCGTGCAGTTCGAAGAGCGACGACAATGGCGACAATTGCCCCCTGGCCAACACAAAGTTCAGCTCCACGCCGCGTGGAATGGGGAGCGACCCCTACGGCAACATCTTTGTAGCCGGCTACGGCAGCGATCTCGTCAATCTTGTTTGCAATGCCGTTTCACCTCTTTGCCCCAACACAACCGGCACACACCAGATTGGATCCATGTATCTGGTCGCCGGCTGCGTGGTTAACACCGGCAACGCAGGCACCGCGGGGCCCGGGGCTGCGACTGGCGCAACCGGCGGTATCGCCACGCCCACTGGAACCTGCAACAGCACCGTCACTGAGCTGGATCAGCCACGGGGTGTCACTGCAGATCGTTACGGCAACGTCTACATTGCAGACACGGGGGACCTTCGATATCTCGTGGTAGTTGGTCCTGCCTCGTATAACGGCGTTGCCAATCCACTGGCTGCACTCATCGCCTTGAATCCCGCATACAGCGGAATCACCGCGGCCACCGCGGTCGGCAATATCTACCCCTTGCTCGGCGGGTTTACACCGCCTGCTTCAGGCATGCCCTGCGTTACCGGCTCTTCGACGAACTCTCTTGACGCGTTCGGAGACGGCTGCCCCTACTACGTATCCTCGCTCAACAATCCCAGCTCCTCGGCCGTTCAGGGTATTGCGGTTGACCCCAACGGCAACATCCTCATCAGCGATGTCTCTGCGCAGAGATTGCGCGTGATCTACATGGGTGGCGCGCAGATGGCGAGCGCGATCACAGCGAACAACCCCATGGTGACCTCTCCGGTTGCAGGTTCGATCTACTCCATCGCCGGCGGTGGCAGCAGCAGTTCGTCGAGCACACCCCAGTTAGGCTCCGAAGTCTCCATCGACACCTCCGCGTTCAAGGTCACCACCGACTTTCAAGGGAATATTTACGTCGGGGACAACACGTCCGTGCTCTTCTTCGATATCAATACAGGCTACATCCGCAAACTTGCGCCGTCGGGGCCAGCCTTCGGTGGCTCCAATGGTCTTGGCGTTGCTGTAAACGAACTTGGCGATCTCATTCTTGCCGATAGCACCAACCTGCTCATTCGCAACGTAGCCGCGACTTCACTGGCTTCGACCGCGGTGAACAGCTCTTCAACACAAAACATTCTGCTCCACGGTGCGGCGGGAACAACATACCTTGCGGCCTCGCAGGCGAACCTCTCTGTCTCCGAGCCCATCAGCATCGGTGTTTCGTCCTGTGGCAGTGAAAACGCGGACAAGACGCTTGACTGCACCGTCCCTGTTACGTTTTCGCCAGTCTCACCAGGCAGGCATACGGTTACACTGGCCGCCGTTCCTTCGGGCGCCTCGGAAACCGCACTGCTGCCACTCATCGGAACTGCAACCGGCACCGCCCTGGTCTTCGACGGCTTCGGCAATAATGCAGCCTTGATCGGCACCTCGCTGCAACCAACAGGATTGGCGACCGATGGCAACGGCAATTTCTTTACTTACGATTTAGCCACAGCCAGCATGACGGAGGTCACTGGGCTGGTCCCACCCACTCACTTGACGGGCACGCTGCCGGGAACTCCCACGCAGATTGCGATCGACGCCAGCGGGAACATCTATGCTGTTGGCGGCGGTGCGATCACTGAGTTTGCGCTCGGCAGCAACGGTTCCTATACCGCCGCCGGATCGATCGCTTTCGCACCCAACGGCGCCACGGCCACGCCGCAGGCGATCGCCATCGATGCGGCAGGCAACCTGTTCGTCTACGACAGCACGAGCAAGTCGATCTACCGTCAGAGCAAGAGCAAAACCGGAGCACTCACTTCCCTCATTGCATCAGGATTCGATCATGTAGTCGCACTCGCGCTCGATAGTCTCGGCAATCTATACGTCTCCGATAGCGGGGTACAGTCGATCTATACGATCACTCCCACCAGTGTGCAAACAACCTTGGCCACAGGCGTCTCTGCCATAGGCCTGAGCGCCGATTCGGCAGGTGATCTTTACGCAGCAGATACTCTGACCGGCAGCGTCTTCGAGTATCCGGTCAGCGGCCCCAGGACTACGCTTAGCACATCTCTTACGCAGCCAGCGGGAGTGGCTGTCGATCCCTTCGGAAATGTGTATGTGGCCGACACAACGCAGTCCGGATTGGTGGAGATTCCGCGAAATATTACCAGAGGGAGCTTTGGTACCAGCTTGACAACCACGCTCGCGGGAACGATCACCAATGCAGGCAACATCGCTGCGAGTGGTCTTGCGCAGACGGACTCAGCCGACATTACCCTGGCTCCCGGATTAACCGCGGGCTGCACCCTCTCAACCGTTTCGAAGACCTTTGCCTCCGGCGAGGCCTGCACCGTTCAAGCCACCTTTACTCCACAGACAAGCACCTCGGGCGCAGCCGTAAGCAACATCGCTACGTTCCTTCCCGCTGCCACCACCACCGGGTCTGCAGAGTTCACCGGCACAGTACCCACCAATCTAACGACAACCAGCATCACGGGCGAGACACCGGCCAATCCACGGTTCGCCGCCAGTGGCACGGAAGTCATGTTTACAGTCACCGTATTGAATGCACCCAGCGGCAGCGCTGTTGCAGTCTCGGTAGACTCGGGAGCCGCAACCAGCTACATGCTGAATGCCTCCGGCATGACCATGGTGAGCCTGTCGAACCTTGCCCTGGGCACACACACCCTCTCGGCGGCTTATGCCGGGGCTACAAACGCTCAGCCTTCCAGTGCCTCTGTGGCGTTCACCATCAATCAGTTCGTGGCCACCGGCGACACCCGCACCGTCGCTGAGCCGTCCTTCCCTGCCGTGTGCACCACGCTCACCGCGGCACTCACCTCTGTCAATGACGATCTTCCCGTCTCGGTCGATGCCACCGTTACCAATCCCGACGGAGCGCGCATTCAGGCGGCGATCAATAGCTGCGCCAATACCGGTAAGGCCGTTGAACTTTCGGTGGACGCAGCCGGCCACAACGCCTATTTGACCGGATCGCTTTCCATGCCTTCAGGCGTCACACTGCTGGTGGATCCCGGCGTCTACGTCTACTTCTCGCGTAACGTGCAGGATTACGACGCAAAGCCCGGCACACACACCTGCGGCACGGTAAACTCCGCCAGCGCCACCTCCTCGTGCCTGCCGCTGATCGATATTCCAGCGAGTTCGACGAACGTCGGCATTATGGGTTTCGGCAAGCTGGATGGCCGAGGCGGCGATACGCTGATCAACGCGTTTCCTTCCACCTATGCGGGTCAGAGCTGGTGGGGATTGTCTTCCATCGCCAACAGCGGCGGCAGCCAGCAGAACCCTCGTTTCATCCAGATGGAAACGGGCTCCAGCAATATCACGCTGTATAAGATCACGCTGCGTAACTCACCTCTCTTCCATGTTTCCACAACAGGCGCCGTCTCCGGCTTCACTGCCTGGGACATCAAGATTGTTACGCCCACCAGCTCGCGCAACACGGACGGCATAGATCCGGGCAACGCGCAGAACTTTACCATCACGCGATCCTGGATCTCCGATGGTGACGACAACGTCGCAGTTGGCGCTGCCAACACAGCGCCTGCCGCAAATATCTCCGTAACCAACAATCATTTCTTCGCTGGCCATGGTCAGTCGATCGGGAGCTTCACACAGGGCGGCGTGAGCAATGTGCTCTTCGATAGCAATATGTCTTCCGGCAATGGAATCGCCGGTAGCGGCAGCTCTATCGAAAATACGGCCGACACCAACTCAACCGGCATTCGCATCAAGTCCGGGTACGATCGCGGCGGAGTAGTTAGAAATATTCAATATTCCAACTCGTGCTTTCAGGATCACAACGCTGAAATCGACTTCAACCCAAACTACGAAAACACAACCGGGTCTTTATCGCCCAACTTCGAAAACATTCTGATGCAGAACCTGACCTTTCTAACCAGCGGAACGGCACAGTTCACCGGCACGAACAACAGTGGCAGCATCCTTCCGCTTCAGCTCACGCTGGACAACGTGAGTTTCCCAGGCACCTATCCGGCCTCCGAGTTCAATCCAGCACCAACCAACGCTGCCCTGACCTATGGCCCCGGACAGGTCTCTTCCGACTTCATGACAGACTACGCAACCTTCGCCGGGTCGAACGGCAATACCGTGACCAACAAAATCACGGCAAGCAACCTGCTGCCACCCACCTGCAACTTTACTTACATTGCACCCGAATTGACGGGTCCGAGCGGTCTGCCACAAACCATCACCGAAGGCCAGAATGCAACCGCCGTCGTCATCTTGACTCCGGCCGTGGGAGGCGCCGCCTATCCCACCGGCAATGTCACGCTGACAGACGCGCTCACCGGCAGCGCAACCATCGTGACGCTTCCTGGGACTACCGATACGCTCTTTGTCCCGCTGACTTCTCTCGCAGTAGGTACGCACACCTTCACCGCGACCTACTCGGGCGACACCAACTATCCTCTGACTCCCGGACAGACTGCCTACTCCACAACGGCGCCCTATGAGATCACGGTCAACGCCGGCAGCCTTGGCAGCACCACAACGATGCTATCGGGTGTGCCAAGCTCTACGTCGTTCGGCACTTCCTTCATGGCTACAGCCACAGTCGCCGGCAGTGGCAGCACTCCTATCGGCAACGTGCAGTTTATTGTGAATGGTTCTGTCAATTCCGTCGCAGCCGTGAGCTCTTCGGGTACGGCTACAGCCACGATCAGCTTGCCTTTCAGCACCGTCCCCTACAGCATCTATGCCATCTATAGCGGCGATGCTGTTAACGATGGCTCCACGTCACCCACTTCATCGGTCACCGTAACCGCGGCACTCACAACGACTACGTTGTCTGCGAGCGCCACGACCGCCACACTCGGCCACCCGATCGCACTGACCGCGACCGTAACCTCCCCGGTTGGAACACCCACCGGGGCGGTCATGTTTACCTACACCACAACAGGCAATGGCTCTCCCGTCCAGACCACCGCCGCAGTGATCGGTGGAGTAGCCACCGCCGGCGTCAGCTTGCCTACCGGTACTGATTCGATTACAGCTACCTACGTTGCCAGCGGAAGCTTTGCCGGGTCCGCTTCACTGCCGGTGCCTGTCACCGTCAGTGCGGGGACGATCTTTGCGTTGCCCGGCAATCCGATTCCTCTTCCCTACACCATGACCACACTCGCCGGTGGCGCGGCAGCCAACTGTTCCACGGCCACCGACAGTTTTGGCGATGGCTGCCAGGCTACCTCGATGCTCTTCAGTGGTTCGGTCGACCTGCGTAGTGTCGTAGCCGATCCCTTTGGCAATGTCTATCTAACCGATGCGGTGTCCAACCTGGTGCGCAAAATCGCACCCAATGGCATCATCAGCGACTTCGCGGGCAGAGTTACCGGTACTGCCTGTGTTCCTACAGCAACCACCGGCTGCACACCTTCACTGGTAAGCCTCGACAAGCCGCGCGGCATCTCTTCCGACAGCCAGGGCAACATCTATATCGCCGGCTATGAAAGCCAACTGGTCTTCAAAGTCAGCGCCTCCACAGGCCTGATGTATGTTGTAGCCGGGACCGGAAGCACAGGCAACGCCGGGGATGGAGGTCCCGCCTCGTCGGCCAAAGTCAATTCACCGCGCGGTGTATGGGGAGATACGGTCGGTAACGTCTACATCGCCGATACTTCCAACAATAAGATCCGGGTTGTCGATATTACGGGAAATATTCAAACCTTTGCCGGCACCGGAACGGCAGCCTCCAACGGCGACGGCGCACCTGCCACATCCGCGGCTATCGATAATCCGCAGGGAGTCCTCACCGACGCAAACCTCAACGTCTACATCGCCGATTCGGTAAAGGTTCGCGTCGTCTGTGTCACCTGCGGCACAGGTTCTCCACTCGATGCACTGCTGGCAACGCTGGGCACACCCTCAGCACAGAACGGATACATCTACACCATCGCCGGCGGTGCTGCGGCGGCTTATTCAGGGACCTATCCGACACTGGCCACGAACGTGACCATGGCCCCGCAGAAGCTGGCCATCGACGGAAGCAGCAACCTCTACATCTCCGATGGCAACGGTGCCGTCTGGTTTCTTGACAGCCACACCGGCGAGATTCGTCCCATTGCCGGCAAACAGACCGCCAACTGTTCCACGGCAACGGATAGCTTTGGCGATGGCTGCCCGGCAACCCAGGCTGTCATCGGCGATGGCGGCAACGGCATCGGCGTCGGCATCGATACGCAGGGCAACCTGTATATCTCCGACACGCTGAACGCACGCATCCGTAAAGTGACTACCGGCCTCGCATCGGGTTCCACCGCGACCGGTTCTCTCCTCACGCAGCCGGTACAACTGCACTTCATCAACGGCGATACTTTTGCCTCCATCGCCACTCCTCCCTACACTGCACCCGAGTGGTCGTTGGGAACTCCTGCCTGCACTTCCAATGCCGACAACACGGCGGATTGCCTCCTCGCTTCCACCTTCACTCCCGCCGTTCCTGGCTCACGTTCCATGCCGGTTACCATCAACAGCTCACTCGGTAACAGCGCCAACCTCGCTCTCACGGGAACCGGACTCGGTGCCGGGTCCACACTCGATCCAGCCAACCAGGTTAGCTTCGGCGCGAATCTCAAGGTTGCAGGTCTGGCCGTCGACACCGCTGGAAATGTCTATGTTTCAGACACGAACAGCAAGCAACTGCTTCGCTTCGCGCCCACGGCTCTCACGCAGGGCACAATCGCACCTTCAACGTCTTTGGTGACGCTCACCTCACCGGGCGCTGTTGCCGTCGATCCTCGCGGCTACGTCTATGTCGCCGACACCTCTAAAGCTACGATTACGCAGATCTCACCCGCTGGGGCGACGTCTACCCTGGCTCTCCCGCTCAAGACTCCCTCGGGTCTTGCCGTCGATGCCTTGAACAATCTCTATGTTGCGGATTCGTCCGCCCAGACGGTCTATCAAGTCAATCCCATTACCGGGGTCGCTCGCGCACTAGCTGTTGGAACACTGGCTGCGCCCGCAGGCCTGACGATCGACCCTAGCGGCAACCTGCTCATATCCGATCCTGGCACGGCAGCCATCTACCGCTTCAATCTTCAGAGCGGAGTGACCACCACGGTCTCTTCGCCAGCCGCCAAACCTTTTGCTATAGCCACCGATGCTGCCGGAAACCTGCTGATTGCCGATACAGCTTCGATCTTCGCAGTCCCGGCCAGCACCAACAGCACACCATTCACCGTTGCCAGCCTTTCACCCCTGGCGCTCGCGATCGATTCCGCAGGCAATCTCTATACCTCCTCCGGCGGATCTGTCCTTGCACTCACCCGCACGCAAGGCTCCGTGCAGTTTGCTGGAGCCTCCGCTTCGCCTCAAACCGTCGACCTGCTTGGCTCTGGAAATCAACCCTTGCAACTCAGTTCGGTCAGCCAAACGGATACGACGGACTACAGCCTGACAGCCGCCTCTTCCACCGACTGCATCCTCAACGGCACATCGCCCTCAACCTTGGCCGTGGGCGGGGTCTGCGCGTTGACCGCCACGTACACACCCACGAGCTTAGCCAAGACAACAGACATCGCTACGTTCAACGGCAATCTCACCAACACCACACTGTCCACTCCCCCGTCCGTGCAGCTTACCTTGACCGGCACTTCTATGCCGGTGGCCACCGCAACAACCACCAGTCTCACATCGTCAGCCAATCCCTCTATGAACGGCCAGTCCGTAACGTTCACGGCCACAGTCGCGGGCGTTGGCGACAATACGCCTTTGCCGACTGGCAGCGTGACGTTCCTCAACGGTTCAACCACGCTCGGCACCGGAACCCTGAATGGAAGCGCGCAGGCAACACTGAGCGTATCCACTTTGGCAGTGGGAGCAGCCCCGATCACCGCCCAGTATGCCGGCGATATGAACTATGCGGGCTCGACCTCCAGTGTTCTGACCCAAACGGTCAGCGCTCCGGCGAGCTACACCGTCACGTTCAATCCGACATCGCTGACCGTGAGCAGCGGCCAAAGTGGAACAGTCACGCTCACCGTCACGCCGGTAGGCGGCTTCAATCAACCCGTCACGTTTAGCTGCGCTGGCTTGCCCCAGTTCAGCACTTGCACCTTCAATCCCGCGACAGTAACTCCCACCGGAGGCGCTGCCGCATCCACCATGCTTACAATTACGACCAATGTGAATGTTGCCAGCAACGACAACAAGAACGACGGCCGGACGGGGACCCGCGGAATCTGGTATGCAGGACTGATCATGGGACTAGGATTTCTGGTCACCCTTCGCAAGAAACGTGACCTTACCGCAATGTCCCGGAGACTCGCTCTGCTGATCTTCATGCTCCTTACGGCGACTGCCGCTCTTCAGCTCACGGGCTGCGGCAGCAGCGGCGGAAGTTCCCCATCCTCCACGATGACGCCAACAGGTACCAGCACCATCACCGTCACAACAACTTCCGGTTCCCAAGTCCAAACGGGATCGTTCACCCTCATCGTGCAATAAGAAGATTTTCTTGTCGCTTCGGTTTCTGCCCTTTGTCCTATTCAGGCTTGCCTACGGAGTGCTCTTTGTAGGTCTTTTCGAGTAGCTCGAAGGCCTGCTTTTTCTTCCCGTCTTCGGAGATCAATCCTTTGCGATTGTATCCATCCTGCAACTTGGGGATGTTTCGCGTGGGCGAACGAAAGTCCACAAGTATCCATGGGCTGATGCCGCGGAGCTGGGGGATTTTATTGAGCATGACGAACTGGTGCTGGAAGACGTAGACCTGTTGCTCTTCAGTCCAGCGCTGGTTGGTCACGCCGTGGTTAC
The DNA here is from genome assembly GCF_014203225.1 of Granulicella mallensis. Taxonomy (GTDB): domain Bacteria; phylum Acidobacteriota; class Terriglobia; order Terriglobales; family Acidobacteriaceae; genus Granulicella; species Granulicella mallensis_A. The sequence continues at coordinate 235,071 of NZ_JACHIO010000002.1, forward strand.
CGTACTTGGCTTCGGCACCGAACTCACTCATAATGACGGGCTTTTGCGGGAAACTCCAGTGAATTCTGTCAGCGTCTTCGGGGGATCCATCATACCAACCGACGTACTCGTTCTGGCCAATGACGTCGAGCGCGTCGCAGAGAGGATCATTGTTGACCATTTCATTCCCATCAAGTCTGGGTCCGAGAATCGCGGAGGTAATAGGGCGGGTGGGATCAAGCTTGCGTGCTTCGTTGGCTAAGTCGGTGAGGAACCTGGTACGGGTGGGGTTGTTGGATGTCTCGTTAGAGATGGACCAAAGGATGACCGATGCCTTGTTGCGGTCACGCCGGATCATCTCTTTGAGCATAACGACGTCTTTGGCATAGACCTCGGGTTTATCAAAAGAGATGTGCTGCCAATTCGGTATTTCAGACCAGACCATGATGCCATCGCGGTCGGCCTCGCGCTCCATCCGCTCGTCGTGGGGATAGTGTGCGAGACGAACGAAGTTCGCGTTCATATCCTTCAAATAGTTGAAGATGGTGGTGACGTCTTCGTCGGTGTTGACGCGACCTCCACGAATGGGAGCCTCTGCATGCATATTTGCGCCCTGCAGAAAAATTGCCTTGCCGTTGAGCAGGATGCGGGTACCATCGACGCGAATATCGCGGAACCCTATGTCATCGGTCAGACTATCCTCGCCAGAAGTCAGGATGACTTTGTAGAGCTTTGGAGATTCGGGCGACCAGAGTGTGAGCTTGGTGGCTGTAACGCTAAACGGCGCGTTGCCTTCGGCGTCGGTCTTAACGGTGGTTTTAGCACCTGCCTCGGGGATGTTGATGGCGACGGCTGTTCCGGCTGGAGCGTCGAGAACATGGACGTAGCCAGAGATCTCGACGTTGCCAGGCTCGAATTTCGGACGATGGGCAAGGTGTACATCGTAATCATCAATGAAGGACTGGGAGACGGTAACGAGAGACACATCCCGAGTCAGGCCACCATAGTTGAACCAGTCGATACCGACAGAGGGAATGCCATCGACGAGTCGAGTAGCGTCGACAGCGATGACAACGAAGTTGGAGCCAGGATGCAGTACCGCAGTAACTTCGCAATCGAAGGGAGTGTAGCCGCCTTCGTGATCGCAGACCCGCTTCTGATTGACCCACACGTGAGACCGATAGTTTGCGGCGCCGATGTGGAGAAAAGAACGGGTGCCGGGTTTAGGTTGGGCATCAAAATCACGTTGATACCAGACGACACCCTCGTAGTTGAAAAGTTCTGGAACCTGGGTGTTCCAGTCGCCGGGGACCTTCAGAGTAGGCGCGGTAGCGAAGTCGTACTCCTCGTTGTGGATGCCGACGATGTGGGGGTGGGTGTTCATGGCATAGCTCTTGTCGTTGATCCCCCCGTTCGAAGTGTAGAGAGCGCGGCCAGGAGACTGATCAACGAGGTAATGCCAGTCCCCGTCGAGACTAGTGACGGTGCGGCGATCGAGGCCAACAAGAAGAGTTTGGAACGGTTGCTGGCTGAAAGCAGGGGTCATCAGTCCCAGCCAGCCAAGTAAACAGCAAAGAGCACAACGAATTCGCAACGAACGAAATGTGCGGCTTGAATACTCAATCATGCGAATCAGCACCTCGCCTTGAGCCTATAGTCTTTCGTTCACATCAGGCGACTACTAAATTAGCCAGAGAGCGCGGATGCAGGTTCAGATTCGAAATCTCAACGACAGGCCTCTTGCCATTTGAGTCTTCAGGAAGACATAGCCACACATTGATCGCAACAAATAACCGAGTTCCGCAATCTCAGCGCATCGTAACAGCGACTGCCGACGATGAGACCGGATATACGGCACCTGTGCCTGGGCCAAAGCGCCGGCCATTATCTGTATCCCCGGGGCAGGCCCTCTGCCGAATCCTGGTGCCCACGCCCAAGCGACGAGTGAATCCGTGCCGATAGGATTGACAATAGCTTCATGCCCGCAGCTAAGCGATGTGGCCATCCGGCAGTTCAGGCCAGGGGCTGAGTCGAACGGAGTTTCAGCACCTGTTCGATGAGATCTACAGCGCGGTCTGGCCCGTTTAACTGCTGGATAGCGCTCTGCAAAACCTGGGCCGCTTTGCGGTATCCGTTATCTTGAAGCACGAGAATCACTGCTTTACGCAGCTTGGCCGGGCTTAGCCTGTGCCGTGAAATCACAACGCATGCTCCGCGTGCCTTGAGCCTCGCCGCCACCCCGGGTTGATCGTTTCCGAGGGGTATGGCCACCATCGGCACGCCCTCGCAAAGCGACTCCAGAACCGTGTTCAGGCCAGCATGTGTGATCACCAGCGCGGCTCGCTTCAGAATCTCCAGTTGGGGAGCAAAGTGCACCACCACCGGATCGCCGGCCACCCTTCCCAGTCTTGCCGGATCGAGCCCGCCACCCAGCGAGATCAATAACTGTGCGTCGAGTCCGGCACAGGCATCTGTGATCGTTCTGAAGATAGCCTCTGAACCGTTCTGGAGAGTACCCAACGATGCGTAAATGAGTGGACGTCCGTCGAGACGGTCCCAGGGAAAATCGACGGCAGGACGCTGTTGAGCGTGTAAGAACGGCCCAGTATAGTGAAGCCCAGCCGGCTTCTTGCCGCCGATTTCGAACTCCAGTGCTTCAGGCAACTGTGTAATTTGCGCCAGAGGCGATAGCCCATCCTCGGGACGTGTTAAAGGCCTCAGTCCCCATGCGCTACGCTGCTGGTTCACTTCTCTGAAGATGGGGGTAGCGATCCGCAAAAGCAGATGAATTGCAAGGCGGTTCCGCAAACGGCTGAGCCGATCCTGTCCCGCCGCCCAGCCTAACCAGAAGGGCGGAAATCGGTCGTCAGGAAGGAGGGGAGGAATCAAGGCCAGGGAGATCCAAGGCAGGCCTAAATGTTCTGCCACGTTTCCAGCAAACTCAGCCTCATCGACCAGCAGCGCTTCTACATTAGCTGTTCGCACCGCCTCCGGTCCGTCGCGTAGGATCATCCGCGTCGAATTTCTCACCCGCTCCAACGTAAATCGAAAGGCCGCAATCCCTCTTAGCTGCGCTAGTTTCTCATCCAGCCTCTTGAGGGTGCGAGGCGGATAGTCTTTGAAGCCTATTCGACAGAACTCGATACCCGCCGCACGGACAACTGCCTCAACGTCCGATATCCCGAAGATTACTACCTCGTGGCCTCTCAGTTGTAGGGAATGCGCCAGCGCGATCATCGGATTGAGATGACCGGTCGCCGGAAAACAAAATGCTCCAAATCTTGCCATAGTCCTCTTCAATAATTCGTTGATTTTATGTGCCAGTAATGGCTGATACGTTAGCAAGTGTCCCAATTTCCTGCAGAGGTCCAACTTCAGCAGGGTGCCCGATGAAAACAATCTGCTGTATCGGCCTCGGGCAAAGCACCGCGCCTCATCTGAGCTCCTGGCTAGCAACTTGCCAACCATTGCGGTGGCAATATTCCACGGCCAGGATGGGGCGAACGGTTCTGTCCAAGCTCGGCTAATCGTGCCTCAGCGCATCCACAGGTGAGAGTTGCCCCGCGCGCCACGCCGGAAGCGCTCCGGCAATCAGTCCAGCGGACACCGCGATTCCTATCGCCTCAGTAAGAAGCTGCCAGTGGAGTGACGCCGAAACGAGACTTGCCGTACGTGGCAACGCCGCCAGCACTCGGAGGGCACACCACCCCAAAGCGATACCGAGGCATCCCCCGCCCAGGCCGAGTGTGACGGCTTCAATCTCAATGTGGGCCAGCACCTGCCATCGGTTCCAACCCAAAGCGCGCAGGATACCGATCTCCCGAGTGCGCTCGAATACAGACATCGCCATGGTGTTGGCGATTCCCAGTATGCCGATAAGGAGGGCCATCGAAGAGGTGCCCCAGGCAGATGCGTGGGCCAGTTTCACAAACTGATTGTCGCTGGCGCGCTCCGCAGCTGGGACTGCACGCATTCCCGGAAGAGCAGTTTCGATCTCAGCCTGCGCGTGCTTCAAGTATTCTTCCGGAGTCTCTCCGCGAGGCACTGGGCGCAGCCGAACATCAATTGTCGAAACTTTGCCTTGCAAGCTGCTTAGCTGCTGCAACTGATCCAGCGGCATGATGACCGCGTCCGCCTCAAGCGTTGAAGCACCGTGGTAAATGGCCGTTACTGTGAACGACGTGCCCTGAAGCTCGAGAATGTCACCAGGGGCCTTCTTCAGACCACGAGCGAGCATATCGCCGAGCATCACTTCGGCACGGCCGTCACGAAACCGCCGCCCTGCAAGAATTTGCAGAGAAGCAAACTGAAATGCATCACCCTTCCAGCCGTAAACAAGCGCATTCACGTCCGGTGTCAGGTCCATCAGGTTAAAGATAGTAGGTGACGCCTGCGCCACTTCGGGCATATCACTCAGCTTAGCCGTCGTCGACTCGTCCATCGAGGTATTCAGGAATGTTCCCTGAATTACGGCAATGTCAGTGCCACTGCTGGAGTAAATACGTGCCCACTGCTGTTCGAACGCGCTTGAAAAGCCCACCAGGCCTACGAACGCGCCAACCGCCGTTCCGATTCCAGCCAGTGTGAGCAGTGTCCTCAACCGCCGACGCCGCAGGTTCTTCAAAACAAATCCCGTGAATGACAATGATCTGGCCATGAACTTGGAATGCGTCCTTTTGTCTTCGCATTGAAGAAAGTTAAGCTGCTAGTTAGCCGCGACGGTGTCAGATGCGCCCATTCCAAATAAGAAGTTCAGGCGTTAATTCCAATTTTCGATCTCTGCCGTCAGATGCCCTACGATATCGCGACGTAGATTCCCCTCTGCGCAACTCCGTGCGCAAGGGTATGTTCTGCTAGGTCGTCGACGAAGCATCAGATGGTTTGGGCCTGGCTGGAGACCGCTCCCTGCTCTTACAGCCGTGCGGACTTGATGCCTTTCGGAACATCCTCTCTCTATAGCTTGCTGAGCCCGGATCGCCGACTGGTACCGCACACGATCCAGACGCCTTAGCAGACAGCAAGCGGCGCCACCTCGTGGCCATTCCGGTACTTCTCGCAAAGTTATTCTCTTGTCTCATGAGGAGAAAATAGTTCAACACTGCTCGCAGTATACTGAGCCTTAGTGCAGGCCGTCGCATAGGCACCCAACGGTCATGATGCCCCGGCTCTCTTTTTTGTGCGCGGACTAAGGAAGGTTTTGAACTGAATAACGAAGAGCTCATTCTGGTTACGGGCGCCACTGGCTTTCTCGGAGTGCAGTTGGTGCGCGAACTTCTGGAGCGGAAGCCGAACGCTACACTCGCACTGCTCATCCGCAACGGAACCGGGCAATCGGCTCAACAGCGCGCTGATTCCTTCATTCCTTTAGTGGAGCGGTCACGCGTTCAGGTTTTTGCTGGAGACGTCAGCCAGCCAAACTGTGGGCTGGACTCGGCTGCCTACCGGCGCCTTTCGGCTGAAACGACCCGAGTGATTCATTCCGCTGCAACAGTGCGGTTCGATCATTCGCTCGACGAAGCACGCCGCATTAACGTCGAGGGCACCCGGCATATTCTCGATTTTGCGGGCGGCGTGCGCGCGCTTCGAAGCTTCGCCTACGTTGGTACAGCCTACGTGGCCGGCGAGCGCTCGGGCCTGGTTCGCGAAAACGAGCTTGCCGTGGGCCAGAGCTATCGCAATACCTACGAACAAACGAAGGCTGAGGCTGAGGCCCTTGTACAATCGCGTCTCGGCTCTATTCCTGGCGTAATACTGCGTCCCAGCATCATCGTGGGGGACTCCAGAACCGGCGTCACCTCCAGCTTCAAGATGATGTACTGGCCACTGAAGATCTACGCACGACGCCTTTGGCGCACCGTCCCTGGCTATCCGGACGCAGTGCTCGACATTGTGCCCGTGGATTTTGTCGCCAGTTCTGTCGCGCAACTCCTCTTTGATGAAGCCGCCCTGGGCTCTACCATTCACCTTTGTGCCGGACCACGCTCCAGCGCGACTATCCAGCAGGTTGCCCATCGCGCCATGGAATACTTCAACGGTCCCGAGCCGCGTTTCGTTGATCCGAAATTTTTCTTCGCCGTGGTACGGCCGCTTCTGTTTCTCTCCCTGTGGGGACGCAAACGTCGTGTGCTGCGCGACGGCCGCGCCTATCGGGATTACTTCACTATGCGCATGCAGTTTGACACCAGCAATGCCGAAAGTCTTCTACAGCCTGCAGGGATGAGTCCGCCACCGGTACTCGACTATCTCGACCGCCTCTTCCATTATTGCGTGGCCAGCGACTGGGGCCGCAAGCCGGTCACTGCGCAATGAGCATCATCCAACGTTATCAACTCGCTCGGGACAGCGACGTCACGGTAGCCAATCTTGTAGATGAATTGGTTCGTCGCAAAGGGAATTGTGAGGTCGCCGTACATGAAAGCGGCATCTTTCATCTCTCGGATCTGCACAACGAAGTCTGCTCCATCGATACTTTTCTACGCCAGTCCGTCGCGCTTCGCCCGGGCCAGGCTGTTGCCATCTATCGCAGTAACAATCGCGAATGCTTCCATTGGTTTCTTGCTATTATCCGCGCGGGAGGCATTGCGGTTCCGTTGAATCCACAGCTCTCCCTTAACGAGATGCGCCGGATTCTCGCTGATAGCGGCACAGATATTCTGGTCACCGATAGGATGGTATTTGAACGGAACATCGGAAACCGCCAAGCCCTTGAGGTGCGCACCTGGATACAGGCGGATGATGAGAAGGAGACGCTCGACGGATTTCTGCGCGTCTCTCAGACTGGTATGCCGGCACCACCCGTCACCATCGACCCGGCCGCAACGGTTGCCATCTTTCATACCTCCGGCACCAGTGGATTCCCCAAGGGCGCAGCCTTGTCAAGCAATGCTCTACTTGGAGCGCGCGCGTCTACAGTACTAACGGGAATATTTCTGGGGCCACGGGACCTTGCACTCATAGCGCTGCCCTGGTCACACATCATGGCTGTAAGTATTGCTTTGTACGGCCTCATGGCGGGTATTCGCGGATGCTTTCTCGATCGCTTCGATGTCGATGCTGCGCTGGAGCTTGTTGAGCGCTTTCGCATCACGGCCTTTGTTGGCGTGCCCACCATGTTTGCCCGCCTGGTCAACAGCAACCCGGCACCTGCACGCCTGGCGAGTGTGCGTGTTTGGCTCTCGGCCAGCGACCACCTTCCCTCCGAAGTTCGACAGCGTCTGCGCCAGTTCGGAGCCCTGTTCCGGCTGTTCGGTCGTTCGCGTATCCCACCCATTCTGCTGAACGGATATGGCATGGTCGAGTTGGGCGGCCTCGCCATGATGGGCATTGAGTTGCCGCTGCTGAGAGGGAGTGGCGACCTGTGTCTCCCTGTGCCACCGTTTCGCATTCGGCTGGTCGATGAGAATAGCCAAAGCGTGCCCGCGGGTGTCACGGGAGAATGCCAGATTCGACGCCGAGGTCTCGCTCCGCACTACTGGAAGGACAAGGCCGACACTCAGGGCCTCCTTACCTGCGACGGCTGGTTGCGTACGGGCGACCTGGCTACGCGCAATCGCCTGGGATTTATCCGGCTGGTTGGGCGCACAAAGGATGTGATCAAATCGGGCGGCTATTCGGTGTACGTTCGCGAACTCGAAGAAGTAATGCTGGCCCATGCTGCTGTGGCCCGCGCGGTTGCTTTCGGCTTGCATCATCAAGAGAAAGGCGAGATCCCCGTGGCCGCAGTTGAACTGCAGCCAGGTTTCACTGCGCAAGAAGTTGACCTGCTGGATTGGTGCCGTAATAATCTCGCGGCATATAAGACGCCGCGGCGCATCTGGATTCTCGCCTCTGGCGAGCTGCCGCAGAATCACAGCGGTAAGTTTCTTCGTCGAGTGCTGCAGGACCGATTCTCAGAGGCTGATGGACTGAAGTCGCCGTTACCGGCACCTCTCGTTGCTCGATCCCTTTCAAAATAGTACGACTGAAAGGGTCATGGGTGATCCTCAAACCGACTGATCTGCTCGGGACTGAAGTCCCTGATGCCAAGTTTAGCCTTCGCGCTTCCTCGTTCGATAATCAAAACTGTCGATCCAGGGTGGCCATGTATCTTTACTTCCACCTGTCTGGCTGACCACACCCCTCCCGATTGACTCAGACCGAAGTACGTAAATTCTTTTACATCTCCGCCGTATTTCGGCTTCTTTTCCACATAGATGGGGTAGCCGATCGTGTGGTCGAGCCAAGTTTGAACCTCGGCATAGTGCGAACGATCTGATTCGCTCGGTGCGCTCCTCAGTACATCGCAATCGTGAGCACCAAATCTGGCACTCTTAAGAAGCGTCTGGCGCTGCCAGTAGTACTCCGGCTGCAGAAAATCCTCATAGTTGAAGTCGCTTCCAATTACACTCTCGCTCCACTTCTCAAAAGGCAACGTGGCTGGTTGGGACTCGTGTGGGCGGAAAATCCGAATCGTACTCTGGCCGCTTGGCCGCATTTCAAACAAGATCGTGACGCGCGGATTCTGGTCCGCACTTCCCGTCGAGTTTCGAGATGGAACCACCTGCACGAGCACGCGCAGAACGCCTGGAAACCAGTGCGCTGCCATGGTGATGGCATTGCTGATTCGATTCCCAGTTGCATCCACCCGTATCAGGCGTCCGCTGGCGCGAAAATCCGTAGCCTCGATGCGCTTTCGCGCGATGGCAACTACCGCTGGCGTATCCGTTGCGTGCGCAGAGGTCGCAATAATCAGCATCGCCGCAGTCACAATGGAGGCGAGTCTCATGGCACAATCCTTCCATCATGAATGCGAATGTGCCGTTGCGCAGAGTTCGCAATCTCCTCCTCGTGCGTGATGACAATCAACGTCATACCTCGGGCCTTCTGAATGCCAGTGAGGATTTCCATGATCCGCATGGAGTTCGTGCTGTCAAGATTACCAGTGGGCTCATCTGCCAACAGGATTGAAGGGTTATTGGCCAGTGCACGAGCAATCGCTACGCGCTGCCGCTCTCCCCCGGAGAGTTCATTCGGATGCTGACGCATACGGTGCTCCAGCCCCACTTCACGCATCAGTGCCTCGGCACGTTCCGCCCTATCGCCAGCACCATTTCTCGTAGCGAGCATGGGGGCCTGCACGTTTTCGACAGCACGCAATGTGGGCAGTAGGTAGAAAGCCTGGAAGATAAAACCAACATGATTGCAGCGATAGGCGTCGAGGCTAAGAGAAGACCCTAGAGGCGTGCCTCGAAAAAGAATAGCGCCGTGGGTGGGCGTATCAAGGCCGCCTAGTAAGTGGAGTAGGGTCGATTTACCACTGCCGCTGTGCCCGCTGATGGCAACAAATTCGCCAGCGTCGATGGAGAGATCGACGCCGCGGAGAGCTTCGATTCGTCCTTCGTCGTAGTTCTTGTGCAGGTTGCGTACTTCCAGAATCGGACTAGCCATGACGCAGCGCCTAAACCTTAGAAAGGCTTATGCCGCGCGAGGCTGGAAACACTCCGGCAGTTAGTTTCGCCAGCACGACAACGCTCAGCAGCTCGTCTGGGAACGGGTGAAAATAGTGAATCGGACTAATGAATGCCCTGCTCTCCCTACTTGCCACGCAGAACCTGATGAATGTCCGAAGGCGTAGCCGTCCCATATCCTTCCTGACAAATCGTACTGACGACAATTTTGAGCTCATGCGCTTGAATGTGTCCTATCGTGGTCGAGAGTGGAGCGCCAGCTATCCTGTAACTGCGCGGTGTTTATTGCCAAGAGACTTCCAAACGACTGCACCTTGATCGCGCGATTGGATACTGGGTCAAGCTAGAATACCCGAGCAATTCTGTGTACGGTGCAATATCAATTTGTTCAGAATACCCCATATCAGCACCATCGTCGCTATAGGTCTCGGAGATCATCGGCTCCTTGCAGGTGGGAAACGTAACATTCTGATGATCAACTGGAAATTCTCCCAAGCGCCGCGCGCCTCAAGCTCTAATGCGTGCCGCAGAAAACAAGACGATGACGTCGCCCCAGAGTCGTTCGCACGGCCTCATCACAACCCTGCATGCCGGAGCTGTTCCCAGCGTGAGGACATTCTAATCGGCTGGCTAAGTGCTGGTCACTTCTTCACAGTGTCAGATAGGATTGGCCAATAGCGTAAAGCGCAGGCGATGTTCTCGTCGAACCGGACACGCGAACCACAAGTCCCATTGAAGATCTTTCAGCTCATCCCCAACATAGATCGACAGGAGCAAAGTCTTGAACGAAAGTGGATGCACGACAGAAGAAGGATTACGGCGCGAACTCGTTAGATTCAGCAGGTGGCTGTCTCGCCTCGGCTTTACCCCCGGGACCTCTGGAAACCTTTCGGTACGTCTCGACTCGCGAAGACTGCTGGTTACACCAACTGGCATGAGTAAAGGTTTAGTTAAGACATCCGACATGGTGATCGTTGACCTCCACGGGCGGCAACTCGCGGGCTCAAGGAAGGTCACTAGCGAAATATCCATGCATCTTGCCATCTATACGCAACGAAAGGATGTAGATGCCGTCGTCCATTCTCATCCCCCGACAGCGACAGCTTTTGCCTGCTCGGGGCGAGCTATTGATGAGATTCTCTGTCAAGAAGCAGTGATGACGGTTGGAGCCGTTCCCTTGGCCTCTTATGCAACCACTGGAACGGCTGAGGTGGCGGCTAGCATGAGACCTTTCATCTCGGAGTATGATGCGATCCTTCTTGAGAATCATGGTGCGGTCAGCTATGGCGCGACGCTTCTGGACGCTTTCATGAAGATGGAGACCCTTGAACACTTGGCTCACATAGCTCTCGTTGCCCGTCAACTCGGGTCGGCTCGTCCACTTGGCCGGGACCAGGTACAGCAGCTCCAGAGTGCCCGCACGAAGTACGTTGAGAACGTTCAGGAAGAGGGTTTGTCCCCGCAGTCAGGGAAAGAACAAGCAGAATATAAAGCTAATGACATATCCGACAGTTACTTGTAGGTGTGGTGCTTTGTCCAGTCCTGACAGCTTACCTTCTCGTTGCAAGTCCCACGATTGCTTCAGGATAGGATCCGAGTTGGTCCGTGGCGATCAAGGACGGTGGCCAGTGGTGCATCGTCCTTGATCGCGTCGCTAAGAAAACGGCAGGTTATACGCGTTGCAGTGGTCTAATAACATGAGTGTCGATCAACATGGCACACTCAAAGGCGAGGCCGTTCACTAGACCCCCAGCATCACGCCCCCATCAATCGGCCGACACGCTCTCCCCCATCACCGCTTCGTAGGAGAGCCTGGACAGTAAGGCCGTCATCATCTCGCGAATCTGCTCGATAACCAGCTCCGGCTCATCAAGATGTACCCAGTGCCCACTCTTCTCCGCGATCAACTGTTCCGCATCCGGCCCAATCTTCCTCAAATCCGCGTCCGAGATCGCCTTCGGATGCCCCGGCGTCAGCAACACCACCGGTAGGCCCACGATCGGCGTTGCCTCCAGCATCTCCATCACTGTTCCCGGAACTCCCTGGATATGTGCCGTCAACCCGCGAAAGTAAGCCGGGTTCGACCAGTGCGCCGCCACGATCGGCCACACCGTCGGCGGCATTTTGTTCAACTCGCTCGTCAACCGCTCAAGCACATGATGGCCCCCGGTCGCGCGCGTGAAGAGGTTTGTAAACTTGCCCGACCGCCGGAAAAATGACATAGTAGTCAGTCGTGCAAGACCCGAATAAGCAATCAGCACGCCCCACTGGGTCAGCTGCACCCCACGGTTCAACAGCCTGCGCTGTGATTCATCCACCGGCGGCCACTCGTCCGTGCGCATTGCATCTACCAGCACCGCGCCTACCACCTCGTCGGGATACTCGGCCGCAAAATATCGCGCCACCAACCCGCCAAATGAATGCCCCACCAGCAGGTAAGGCGGCGCAATGCCGGCCGCTTGCAACATCGCCCGCAACTCCTCCACCACCTTCGAAGGAATTCGTTCCGACACTGCCGGTGTACTCCAACCCAGCCCCAACCGATCGTAAGAAACCGTGTGCGCGAACTCGCTCACCGACATCTGAATCCTGGCCCAGTTCTGACTCGTAGCCCCAATTCCCGACTCGAAGATCACCGACGGCCCAACTCCATCGCCCATCTCCGTCATAAACAGTCGCCGGCGCTCACCGATGTCCACTAACCGGCCCAAACGAAGAAAACGCCTGCGGTCGTACCGTGACCCAACCCACTGATACAGCAATCCCAAAACCATGATGATGGGAACTAAGAGGAAAAGCCACAACAAGCGAACCATGTACTGCTCTCCTTGGAGATGGAGCTGATAAGTCTTATTTCTTTCCGTGCAGCCCTTAGAATCGAAGCTGCGAAGAAGCAACACTCTATTCTTTCATCTTTCCATGCTGGATAACGACGACATTCGTTTCTCGCCCCACTCTCAATCCCGAAAGCGAAACAAACCGTCGCCCTTCGCGTATGTCGGACCATTTAGCCTCGCCTTGTCTACTTCTCTATCATCTCTACAGCCTGTGCCACCGTTGCTGTTCTCAACCTGTACCAGGTTCTAACTATCATGAACCCTTGAATTTCTATTGTGCGGAGGCCATGAGCAGAGTGCTGTAAGCGATCGTAGATTTTGGTAAGGATTTGTAAGCGACAAGTGGAGAGGCGAGTTTGACTAGAGCCGACGCGAGGTATCCTCGCGTCAGGTTTGGTGAGTCCAGCACTTCATTACACATTCCGGCGCGCTCTGCGATGGCATTCGTGTTGAAACCTTCGAATCCGTGAAGCTCAAGAATGCGAGCCGGCGCTTCCAGAATCACAGCGACAAATCTGCGGAGCGCTTCTGCTGCGGGCAATGAGGGAGCTGTCCGGGCGGAGTCACTTGAACAAGAATTCTGTTATCGCAAGTGTCAGGTGGTTACTTGCCGATCACAAGTATCTGGAAAGAGTGCGGGATCATCGGCGCGCGAGGACTGCGCGGCGAGACCGGAGCACCAGCAGGCGGAGTCGTACCCGCTGCCGAGGTCGGCGCGCTTGGCAGCGGGCCAAACTCGGCGGTGATCGTCAGAATCTGATTGGTCTTTGTATCCAGGGTCAACACCTTCGCCCGCGCTGGCGTCGTGACCGTCTGCTCGACGGAGAAGCTCGTGGGCGAATTCTCCTGCACCACCGTAAGCGTCCCATCACCTTGCGAGCTGAAGGCCTCCATTGTGGCCGGATTGAAGATGGCACCATCCGACCCATTGCCAATCGGAAGATCGGTGATGATTTGCCCGTCCGTAGCTGACAGAACGATCATGTTCTTCTTGTCGCGGCATGAAGCGAAGAGGATATTGTTCTTCGCATCCAGCGCAAGGCCGGCGCATCCTCCACCCTTGCTCGAAACGTCGTACCTGCCGATCATCTTCATGGTGTTCGCGTCAATCACCGCGACGGCGGCCTTGTCTTCGATGTCGACGTAGATCTTGCCGTGGCCATCAGTAACAGCCTGCTCAGGTGCGCCGCCGATGTCGATGGTGCCAAGGATCGAGCCATCCTTATCGTCGAGCACAGTAATATTCGGCGCCGAATGACTTAAAACATAAAAGCGGTGATTGTAGGAGTCGTTGAGGTAGCCGTCCGGATTTCCTTGTACGTCGATCTTCTTCAGAATCGCAAAGGTCTTAGAGTCGAACATCGTTACTGGCTTAGAAGTTGCGAACCCGTGTCCCGTCGCGGCGTCAACCGCTGCGCCGTGCGCGCTCACGCCCGGGATATCTCCTACCTGTGCCAGCGTGTCGAGGTTATAGACACCAATGTGGCCTGCGGGGCCAGACCGAGCGACGTAAAGGTTGCGGCTGTCAGGGTCGGCCGTAACGTAATCGAATCCTCCATCGCCTCCGACCAATTGAATCCTGAGGACCTTGTATGGACCGCTGTCCTGAGCTTTGGCGAGGCTCGCAAGGAAGAGCATCACGGCGAGGGTTGCAACGACTAGCGGCTTGCATGACATAGTGATATCTCCAGCTAAGGTCTTCCCGGCTCACTCGCCGGCTCGGATTGTTTAAGTCGAGGATCGATTTCCGCTTCTTCAAATCGAGCATACGCGCTGCAACCTGAAGGTCCGCTGAATGTTGGCGTGTTGGGGTCCGCTAAGACTCAAATGTACGCTCAAGGATGTCAGATGAGGAGAACCTTTAGTGTCGCACTGATATCCATCCGGGCCCAGAGTGGTGTGAAGACGGCAAGGTCACCGGTTCTTTATGTTGCGGAATGAGGATCGCGTTGAGAGATAGCCTGACCAGGTATAAACGGTAAGCTTGCCATGTCTTTGAGCCTGAGACTCAACTTTGACCGTGTGTTAGCCGCCAGCAGAAGTCTGGGCGGAGTGGTATGCGATAGCGTACTCGTTACGAATATTGCGGGCGTTGGAACGGAACCTTGAGCGTTGAGAGAATGCCATACATATAGCGCTACTGGAACGGGGCCGATCCAGAATACGGTGATGGGATAGAGGCAGAGAGCTCTGCCAATCTCTTGCGTAGGGTCGAAGCAGCCCTTAGAAGACTCGAAACTTTGCCAAACGGGACTTTTCCAGCGGTTCCTATCAAATACTCTTCAACGCCTCCATCGGATCTATCCTTGAAGAACGAACCGACGGTATAGCCGCGGCGATCGCTACTGCGCAAAGTGAACAGATCGCGATGATCACATAGGTCAATGGATCGTTGACCTGAATACCAAAGACGAAAGACTTTACGAGGTGATCGCAAGCGAGAGCGAGGATCACTCCGGTGCTGACTCCAACGAGCGCACTTAGAAGAGCAAAGCGAGCAGAAAGAGCCAGAATATTTCCTCGTCTCGCCCCCAGTGCGATCCGAATCCCCATCTCCTTCTTCCGCTGAACGGCTGCGAAAGAGGTCAGGGAATACTCCCCAACAAGCGCCAACGCAAAAGCAATAGCAGCGAGAGCAGTCGTACCGATCGTCATAAAGGACTCTGGCAAAGCGGCTCTCTTGATTTCAGAAGAGACGCTAACGAGATCAGTCACTACCAGGCCTCGATCCAGGCGCGCAATGATGCCTTTCAGATTCGAGTCGAGCAGAGATGAATCGGCGGAGCTCCTGAGCACCACACTCATGCGCCGCAACCCATTCCAGGTCGGATGCTCAAGCATCTCGGCCTTTTCCTGAATGAGCGGGGTGTACACGTGAGGCGTTGCCGACAAGCGGACAGTCGAATCCTTCACGTCGCCGACCACGCCCACCACAGTAAGAACAACCGAGGGGCCAACCGTAATCGTTTTTCCAAGAACGTCGGTACTACCCCAAAGGTGCGTTGCCAGTGATTCGCTGATGACCACCGCAGGGAGGGATTGCGGCTGTTCTGCAGTTGAGAATAAGCGCCCTGCTATCAAGCGAACGTGCAGCGTTCCGAGGTAATCTCCCGTTGTCCACGTTCGTACGACAGGAATATGTTCCCGCGCAGAGGCACGATGGCCATCTACAGCATGGACAGTCTCCGTCTCCGTAGCGTCGAGAGGGAGGTCCGTGCCGATACCTGCCTGTGTTGTTTGCGGCAAGCCAGTGGCTCCATCAAGTACGGAGCTGTAGAACTCACGAATCGCGGTAGCGGATTTATAGCTTTCTCTAGGGAGCGTCGCAGTCGCAGTATATAGGTGGTCGGCTGCTACCCCAATATCCGCGTTCCGCAGGTTATACAGGCTTTTGGTCAGAATACTGCTAAGCAGCAGCAACATCACCGAAAGCGCTACCTGTCCGCTGACACAGATTTGCTGAATCAGACGAACCATCTTCGACCCCGTGACACGCATATCCGCTTCCTGAAAAAGACGGCGTCCAAGCACAGTCATAGAGACGGTGCTGATTTTGTAGATGGTAGTGCTCAACACAGCCATGTACACCAGAAACATAAGTGGGACAAACCACCAGGCACAAGGCACCACTCTCCAGTAAGGAGTCAAATTACTGAGATAGTTGTTGAGGCTGTACAAACCCACCACCCCGATAACTAATCCAAGCACCGAGGCCGTGACCGAGATAACAGAGCTTTCGGCGATCGCCTGATGCAGGAAATCGCGTTTCCCTGCCCCTAGAGCAACCTGGATCGCATACTGCTTGTTTTGCTGCAAGCCACGGACCAGAAGGATTGTTGCGGCATTGAAGCCTGCGATGATCAGCAAGAGCGCGGATGCGGCCAATAGAAGCTGAATCGGTCGGCGCTCACTTGCTGTCACCGTCTCTTTCAAGCTGGATAAGGTAATTCCATTGGGCTGTTGGTTTGTCTGGTCGCCACCTGTAGAGATGTAGTCCTGATGCAGGTTTGCAACGATGGTCGATGCCTCTGATTGCGCTTGATCTATCGTCACTCCAGCACGAAGCCTTCCGAGAAGGGAGTATTCGAACATGGCACTGCGTGTGGTGGCCTCTTCTTGCGAAAATGCCGCAGGAACCACTACCTTGGCAGGAACATTGTTCTCCGGAAATCCCACCAACGGGAAGGAGAAGTTATCCGGGAGAACTCCAACGATTTCATACCGTTGCCGATCCAGTTCGATCGTCTTTCCGATTGCAGACGTAAGCCCGCCATAGCGGGATCGCCAGTAGCTCGAAGTCAATAGAACGACAGGAGGCGCTCCTGCCTGTTCGTCTGAACGCGCGAAGAGCCTGCCGGCTAGTGGGTGAGACTCTAAGAGGTCGAACAGATTGGTTGAGGTACGCAGCGCCGGTATCCGCTGAGCCCCATCCGAGCCTTGTGTATCAAAAAAACGCGTCTCAAAGATGGCAAGCTTATCGAAGCTTCTTTGTCGACCCGCATAGTCATTGAAGATCCCAGGCGAAAACGTGACACGATCGTCACTCCCTGGCAGCTGCAACCATCCCATGACCAGGGTATCCGGCCGGGGAAACGGCACCGGCTTGAAAAGATACGTCATGGCAATGCTCCACACCACAACCCCACAGGCAAGCGCCGCCGCAATCGACACGATTACAAGAAGGAAGCCGCGCAGTTGATGCAGATACTTGTTTGCTCTTGAAGTGAAGTTCATCCTGCTGTATCTCCTGAAATCTGTTTCTATCTGGTCAGGTCAAAGTTCAACCGCAGAATATCCGTTCTTCACTGCGAAGTCGGAACTAAAGTCGACAAAAGGACTCGCCGAAGCTTCTTCTCTGCGCTTCGCCAGGTAATCGTGTGGACTTGAAAACGACAGCATATGTCCCTTTTCGATAGTCAGGACGCGATCGAATTCGAGGAGTCTGGAATGGTCGTGTGTTACGACGATCGTCGTGACACCTGCCGTAACATCTTTCAGCCGCTCAAAGATCTGCACGGCCGACACTGAATCGAGCGAAGATGTTGGCTCGTCCAGGATCCAGATATCGGGACGTCGCAAAAGCATGCGGGCCAGCGCGAGGCGCTG
Organism: Granulicella mallensis; assembly: GCF_014203225.1. Lineage (GTDB taxonomy): Bacteria > Acidobacteriota > Terriglobia > Terriglobales > Acidobacteriaceae > Granulicella > Granulicella mallensis_A. The sequence goes on from NZ_JACHIO010000002.1 coordinate 252,439, forward strand.
ACGTTGTCCGCCAGAAAGCGTCAGCCCTCGAGGACCCACCGCTGTCTGCAGTCCCAAAGGCAGTGTTCCAAGAAACGGTTCTAGTCCTGCCAGCCTTATCGCCGCCAAGATATCTTCTGCGCTGGAGGCGAAATCCCCAAAGCGGATGTTTCCTTCTATCGTGTCGTTGAAAAGTGCAACGTCTTGTGACACCACACCGATACTCCGCCTAAGGATTGGCAGCGCCTGTTCGTTCAGTGGCTTACCAGCGATTTCAATGTAACCGCTCGAAGGTTCGTAGAGGCGAGTCATCAAATGGATCAGAGTGCTCTTACCAGCACCGCTTTCGCCGATGACCACGATGCGTTCACCCGAATTGACAGCGAAGCTGACGTTGGCAAGAGCCGGTTGCTTCCGGCCCGGGTATGTAAATGACACATCGCGGAATTGCAGCGCACCTGCCAGGTGCGGACGGTGGGGCAACAGATGACGCCACTCTTCCTTATCAGGCAGCGCCAGGAACTCCTCGATGCGAGTGGCGGATGCGAGTCCGCTCGATATCTCGATGGCCCTGCCTGCAAGAGATTGGATCGGCCCATAGACACGGGTAACGAAGAGGTAGAACGCGATCAGACTTCCAACGCTCATTGTGCCATGAATGACCGCAAGCGCTGACAAGTACAGTACTACGATACTGGGGAGAGCCGAGAAGATTCCAATCAAGTAAATGGAGACAAACTTGTATCTCACATTTTCAAGACCGGAATCAACGAGGTCGGCATTCAAAGCGAAATGCCGATCGCGCACATATTGTTCTCCACTCAGAAGCTTAACCAGGCTTATGTTTGTGAACAGCTCCTGTGCAAAATCCAGCAGACCTACATCTTTGTCACGAAATTCCAGCGCTAATCGCTGCAGACGTTCACGCCTCAGATACGTTGTGGCCAACATCGGAATTACAAATGAGAGCGCAACCAGCGCCAGCTTCCAGTTCATCCACAAGAGCAGTCCAGAGATACCAAGAGCTTGAACCAGATCTGAACATAGCGCGAGCAATGTGCTCATCACTGTGCCGTATAGTCTGGTTGTATCTGTGCGCAGACGCCCGAGTAGTTCTCCAACACGCGTGACCGTATAAAACTTCATGTCCTGTGACAGGAGCTTTTCCAGCAGATTATTCCGTAAAGAAGCGATGACTCGATTCCCTGCCCATTCGTGCAGATAATCCATGAAACCGCGACAGAGCCCCAGAAACAAAACGAGAACGACGAGGTAGACCGTCTGTCTCCATAGCAGCCCGGAGTTGTGTCCGGCAATAGCTCGGTCCACCACCGAGCGGATCAACAGTGGCGGCAGCAGGGAGAGTGCTGACATCAAGGCTAGCAGCAGAAAAGCTATCGTGTAGGCAAGGCGATACCGCTTAAAGTAGGGGAAGTATCGGGTAGTAAAGCTTCTTACTGTCAATCTTCTTTCCTCCAACGGCTATCAAACTCTTCCGCAGCGTCTTCCTGGATAATTGAAAAAACGGAGTGTACTTCAGGAAGCACACTCCGTATCTTCGTTTAGCAGAAGCAGCAACCACAAATGGTGCTGCCGCCCTTCACTACACCAGCCTGGCTGATAAAGGCTGTCGACAGGAGATCGGAGGAATTTTCTCCGCTCTCTTCCATCTGTGGCTCGACGTACGCTTCGTGCTTCGGTTCGATGCTCGTGTTCAGATCATTCATGTCACTTCTCCTTTTGGTGGTGCAGTTTGTACAACCTCGTGATGGCGGCTCAGCGAGCTGCGGCGATAGCCTGAATTTGAACAAGGCCACCGTGAATAAGGTTCCCGGCATTTTGGGCATAAGGATCGCTGCCCATACTCGCGGCGACGCGTGCGACTGGCGAATCCGGCGCCATGGCTCGACCGCGATAGAGAAGATCCGCCGTCGTTATCATGCAGGCTTCGGATACCGGAGCTTCTTCATGATGCTCCTGGTTGAAGCCGCGAGTTGCGGCACAGGGCACACAGTCCGGATCGTTGGAGCAGGAGCCGCATCGTGTCGGCTTATAGTTGACGATGCTTTCCCGCAGCTCATTTCTCCACGGTGAAGCCCAGATGTCTTCCAGGCTTGTCGTGCGGAGATTTCCCAGGCTGGCGTTGTTAATCACGTTGCACGGATAGATATCTCCGTGCGAGGTGATCCTTCCCTTTCCACGGGCCGCCGTGCACTGCACCTGTGGATTCGGTGGTTTGGTAACGCCGGCTGTATGGAGGGCAGCCATCTGGGCGACCGAGATACCCAGCTTCAGTGGCTCCTGAGAGCCGTTTCTGTTGGGCATCAAGGTTCCATCGATGTCGTAGTCCGCGCCGATGCTGTGAGCGAAAGCAGGAAAACCGAAGGCATCTTCGTAGTTGACGGCCTGCACTACATTAACAAGGCGGACCGGGATTCCGCGTTCGATGAGAAGTTTCGCTGCGCGTATGCTCTTTTCAAAGGTTCCCGGTTTCCGAGTGATCGCTTCGTGCACCGCGGCAGAGGTGCCATACACACTGATCTGAACAGCTCCAATGTGATATTTCGCTAACTGATCGGCGACAGACGCAGTGATGAAATTGCCATTGGTGAAGAGTTCGAAGAGAAAACCCTTTTCCTGGGTATAAGCAATGATGTCCATGATGTCTCGTCGAAGGAAGATCTCCCCACCGGTGAGAACGACCTCTGGACAACCGTGTTCAGCAAGCTGGTCAAGATAGCTGCAGACATCCGCGAAGGGCATGACATCTGTCTTGGAGAAGTCAAGATAACAATGCTGACATCGGAGATTACACGGGATGAGCAGATCGATCCACGTCCGAAAAAGCACATGGTTATCGAAACAGATGTTCCACAGTCTTCCGTGGCTGTTGAATGGCTCTTCCGCGCTGGCGGGCGCCTCTCCACTGCGCTCCTCCAGGGTGACAAAACCGTGTCCCCAGAGGTTCTCGAGGAAATCCTGAACGGCGGCTTCTGCTTTCGCGAGAGGAACCTTCACGCGTGCTGCAAGGCTCAGCGCAATTTCCTCAGGAGTCCTGCCAGCGCGAAGCTCGTCCCAGAGCTGAGAGCTAACGCCTGAGAACACCCATGCCTGCTGGGATCGCTGGTTGATAAGGCAAAGGTGAGCTCCAATTTGGCGGGTTCCAACCTTATCGCGCAAGGTAACGGCTTGGGTCAACATACGGTGGTCTCCTTTGTCTCCGTCCAGTTCTGATGTAGCTCTGCATAGTGCCGAGGCACCGGCGCACAGGCTTGCAGGTTCCCGGTTTCCAGATACGACATCGCCGGGCATCGCTGGCAAGACGTATTCAGAGAGCATTCGGGGCAATCCGAGTCCTCTTCAAAAACCTTCCTAAAGGTCGAGAAGCTCTGCGAATACCAGATCTCGCGTAGCGGAGCGTCCTTGAGATTGCCGAGCTTGAAGTCGGTGAGCCACTCGCACGGACTTACAGAACCATCCGGCGTAATCGCTCCGCGCACGTGCCCCGGCTGGCAGTCCTTCATGTGGAGGCTTCCTGGCGGACAAGCATCCTCAGGACGAGTGTCCAGCATCTTGTTGTACTGCTCATCTGTCAGCAGCTGCACCAGTGGGCCTTGATCTCGGTCTGTTCTTGGGATTAGATTGCCAGAGCTGATCAGATACTTAGCGCCGAGAGAGCGCATCGTTTTTTCAAAGATAGGAATACCGGCAAAGTTATCCTTCAGCGTGATGAACTTCGCCATGGCCGGGATGCCGCGCTCGGTGAAGAGCGTCAGGAGTCGCGTACTCTTGGTAAATCCACCGAAAGATCGCGACAGCGAGTCGTGTGTAATCTGGTCAGCGCCATAGAAGCTGACTTCAAGCATCTGGATGGAGTCTTTGATTGATGTCAAACGGTCTACAACCTCGTCGGTTACCAAAGAGCCGTTTGTGTTCATCAGGATAGAGAAGCCCAGCCGCGACGCCTCTTCGATAATGTCCATTGCATCGCGACGGATGAAAAGCTCTCCACCGGTGAGAGTCACGGTGTGGCAGTTCATCTCCTTGAGCTGATGCAGGACGTCCATCCATTGCTCAGTCGATAGCTCTCGTTCTTTTCCGCTGTGGGTCGTGTTGTAACAATGCACACAGCGGTAGTTACATCGATAGGTAAGTTCCAGGTGCATCTTCTGGATGAAGTGGTTCTGCCAGTAGGCAGATTCGATCCGGTCACGAACTGTCGTCGCATTCGCGATGTCTCGCTTAGGTGTCAGACAGATCGAAAAAGGACTGTCGTTCTTCGTCACACCCGTCTCTGAATTGCTCCCTTTATCGAAAGTCGACAACGCAATATGGTCCGTGTGCCCATCCGAGTATGTGAGGGCTCGCGCCCGAATCAGGCGCCGGATGATTCCCGCGGCGTCCGCGGCCAATTGATCAAAGGGAACAATGGGATATTGCCGGGCCAACTTCGTCACCAGGTCGGTATCTTCTGTCTTGCCATCCACCAGATCCCAGATCGTTGTGGCCGTTTCGTTTAGAAACAGTACATGCTGGCCGATCTGCAGGATGGAATTGCTCTGTATTCGGCGATACGGCACTTGACGTTGCACAAGAACTGCGGCCATAAGACTCCTCTGCGATACAAAGCCATCTGACGCCAAACATAGCGCCGAGTTAGAAAATAAGCCGAGGCGTTCGAAAAAGAACGCAACTCCGCGAATGCGCCTGGACTAGCCGAGCACTCTGCTCTCGTCTCGCTGAATAGATTGACTACCTTGTCTTACTTCGTCGCCACTTGCGAAGCGCACACGAAGGCGATCTTGCCCTGTGCGCAGGACGCGATGAATGAATTACTGAGAAGGGGATGTAGGGCTGCATTGAGAACATATCTCTAATGGCGAACTCCTTGATAGGGCTGCATGTACTGCTCTGGTAGTCAACTCACACAATTGTTCAGCGCGGATACGTTGATCTTGTGTAACACCGGCCGGAAGTCGATGCAAGCTTTTTTTAAAATTCTTTTAATTTTTTCTGTAGCGTGAATTCTTGACACTTTACAGCGACACCGACATACTTGGGCCAGTTCATCAGCATGTTGGCCATGGCACAGCTGATCCAGCTAACCCACCAGTAGGAAGGCATCAGCTAAAGCCTGCATCGATACGACAAAGAACGCGTGCTTTCCTGCCTGTTCGTGCAGGGCAATCCGTCATGGGAGCTATGCGCTGATGAACGGCTGACTCAACCAATCGATGATCATCAAAGGAGAGCAGTAATGATCGCATCACTGGTTCTTGGAATTTCTCTTCTACAAGCGACCGCCATGCCAGCAGCCAACCAGAATCCCACCTCTGGTATCTGGGAAAGCTCAACGTCTCTTAGCCCGGGAGATACGTTCCCACACTTCAAGCTGACGCGCGCGCCAGGCACGACGGTCCATCCCATGAACGATGTCGATCTCAAGGGACATCGGACAGTGTTTGCGATCATTGCTCCCTTCTGCCCGCACTGCAGAAAAGAAGCGACTGTCCTCACTGGTCTGAAGGCGCAATACGCCGGGAAGCTACAGTTCATATTTGCATCTGTGGGGAACGCCAAAGACACAAAGAGCTTTGTGCACGACATGGGATTGACCGATTGCACTTATCTGGGCGGGCTCCCTATCGCTGTCGGCGCAAATGTGCATCATCTGCCCCTGCTCCTGTTCATTGGAGACGATGGCAAGGTGGCCTATGTGCAGCATCACGAGGTAACACCCGAACTGGAGCAGGCCATTCTCGATGCCTTCGCGGAAGGAAAGCCTATGCCGGATGAGGGCAAGCCGATTCCGACAGGCCCTGCGCCATGTGCAGCAGATGGTAGCTCCACGTGTGATGTCCCGGCCAAGCCAACCGGGCGCTGACTCCGAAATGCTCCTCTAACTGAGGAGTGTTCCTGAGCACCTGCTTCCGGGAGCTCTCTCTCTAGAAGGTGCCAAGCTTCCTCCTATCAAGCCATCAACCATAGCAATGATCGAAGTTAGCAACTAGTGTCCGATTCCGGACAGCTTTCCTCGCTTTCGGACAATGTGGCGTTTAGCCTAATGCCTAAGTCATTCATTTTATTGCGCGTTGCTCTATGCAAATTTGGCCGTCGGTTTGCACTACTGAACTTCAATGGATATCTCTCGACCGGACATACAAAAGCGTAAGCGACGCTCGCAACTGATCGTTGCAGCCGTTGTACTGGCCGTGATTGCCGCAATCGCCTGGTTCATCCTTCGGCTGAAGCCAGCGATTCCAACCGTCGACAGCGCTGTCTGGACCGACACGGTGAAGCGCGGTCCGCTGCTTCGTCAGGTGCGAGGGCAGGGATCTCTGGTGCCGCGTGAAGACCGCATTCGCCTCATCCCAGCGGAGACGGAGGCGACCGTCGTGAGGATTCGTGTGCTGCCCGGAGCGCTCGTAGATCCGGACACCGTGCTTATGGAACTTGTCGATCCCGAACTACAGCAGCAGCTAATGGATGCTCGCCTGCAGCTCCAGGCCGCCCAGGCCGATTACAAAAACACGCAGGCGAAGCTGCAGAGTGATCTAATGACCCAGCGCGCTGGCGCCGCGACGGTCGGTGCAGATCAGAAGCAGGCGCAGTTGCAGGCCCAGACGGACAAAAATCTCTACGACCTCGGCGTAATCAGCGGCCTCACCTACAGCGCCTCCAGGGGGAAGGCAGACGAACTAAGCCAGCGCAACGACATCGAGCAGCAGCGACTCGATCTCAACCAGAAGGCGATCGGCACCGAACTCTCCGTACAGCAGACAAAAGTGCGGCAGGCCGAAGCGATTCTCGCGCTGCGGCAGAAGCAGCAGGAAGCCCTCAGTGTGCGTGCAGGAATCTCTGGCGTGCTCGTCGATCTTCCACATCAGGTAGGTGAGCATGTCGCAGTCGGCACTACGCTTGCCAAAGTGGTTCAGCCAGATCAGCTAAAGGCCGCGCTCAAGATCTCCGAAACCCAGGCGCGAGATATTCAAATCGGTCAGCCAGCGGAGATCGACACCCATAACGGCGTCATCTCAGGCAAGATTATACGGATTGACCCCGCAGTACAGAACGGCACGGTCACAGTCGATGTCGAATTGGTCAGTGCCCTGCCCCAGGGTGCTCGCCCCGACCTCTCCGTCGACGGCACCATCGACCTCGATCGCATGACGGATGTGCTTTACGTCGGTCGTCCGGCGTTCGGCAGCGAAAATACCACGATCAATCTCTTCCGGGTCGCGCCTGACGGCAAGACCGCGACCCGTGTTCCGGTCAAGGTTGGTCGGGCTTCGATCAACAGCGTGCAGATCATCGAGGGCCTTAATGCCGGTGACACGGTCATCCTCTCCGACATGTCTCGATGGGACTCAGCTGACCGCGTACAACTTCAGAATCACTAGCAAGAAAGGAAAGGCATGACTATGTCCGAGCCAACTCAGATCGATCTCATTCATATCGAGCAGCTCACCAAGATCTTCTATACGGATGAGCTTGAAACACATGCTCTCTCCGGCATCCATCTTTCGATTGCGCGCGGAGAATACGTGGCCATGTCCGGCCCGTCCGGCTGCGGCAAGTCAACACTGCTCTCCATCCTCGGGCTGCTCGATACGCCAACCTCCGGGAAGTACATTCTCAACGGCAGAGAGTTCGCCAACCTCGACTTCGCTGAACGGTCGCGCATTCGCAATCAGGAGATCGGCTTCATCTTTCAGAGCTTCAATCTCATCGGGGAACTTACCGTATTTGAGAATGTGGAACTGCCCCTGACGTATCGTGCAGGCATGCCTGCAGCCGAGCGCAAGGAGCGCGTAATGCATGCGCTGCAACGCGTCGACATGGCCCACCGCACTCGCCACTACCCGGCCCAACTCTCCGGCGGTCAGCAGCAGCGCGTCGCCGTAGCCCGTGCGCTCGCAGGCTCACCCTCCATACTGCTGGCGGACGAGCCCACGGGAAACCTCGACTCGAAGAACGGCGAGGCCGTCATGCGCCTGATGCAGGACCTGCACGCCGAAGGCTCAACCATTTGCATGGTCACCCACGATCCTCGCTTTGCTGCCCATGCTGATCGGCAGATCCACCTCTTTGATGGCAAGATCGTCGCGGAAGGCGAACTCCTTCAACTGCTCGCCGACCCCACGCATAATCCATCCACCAGCACCGTAGCTTGACCGGAGCTACCGCAGTTACGAATAATCGCCGATCTCTGCTACGCGCTTGCAGTCCTGCGCCGTTCGCCTTTCATCGCCCTGAGGAAAAACCAGCCTGCAACACATTCAACCACGACCTGTTACTGGAAGCGGTGCTTAAGCCATGACTCTGAGTTCTTACCACACCTTCGCGATCGCCGCTCTACTAGTACTTGCGGGGAGCAGTATTCACGCCCAGATCACCCTCTCCTCAACTGTTCCAGAGACCCCGCAGCCTACGCTGCGTCTCGACATTCCACACTCCTGGAATCCGCTCTCTGCCTATCGGGCCACCCCGGTGGCCGCACCCAATCTCGCAAACTCTGCGCTCATCGACGAGCTCATCTCTGACGGCGTTCTACATCTCTCGCTGAAGAACGCCATTGAACTCGCTCTCGAAAACAATCTCGATCTCGCCATCGCCCGCTACAACATCCCTATCGCGCAGGCCGACATCCTCCGCACGGAAGCGGGCGGCGTCTTCCGGGGAGTTAATACCGGTGTAGTCCAGAACACCCCTGGCACGGGAACCGTGGGCGCAGGCGGCGCTGGAGCGGGCGGCACCACAGGTGGCGCAGGCGGCGCCGGTGGCGGCGCGGGCGGTCTTGTTCAGTCCACTCTCGGCAGTGGATCATCGGTCTCGTCCTATGATCCGACCATCAGCATCACGGGCACGGATGAGCATTACACCGAACCCCTAGCCAACACCATCTCCTACGGTGTGCCTACCTTACGCAGCAACAGCATCTACGGCCAGTTCAACTTCACCCAGTCCCTTCCGACAGGCACAACCCTGACGGTGCTGCTCAACAACGATCGCATCGCCACCAACAGCGCGAATAACATCCTCACGCCTGAGCTCGACAGCTACTACCGCGTCGAATTCCAGCAGCAATTACTCTCCGGCTTCGGCCTCAGCCCCAACCTGCGCTATCTCCGCATCGCCCGCAACAACCAGAAGATCTCCGACCAGTCCTTCCAGCTCCAGATCATCAGTACAGTTACCCAAATCGAAAATATCTACTGGGATCTGGTGAACGCCTACGAGGACGAGAAGGTGAAGCAGGCCTCTCTCGACTTCGCGAATCAAACTTTCGACAGCGATCGAAAACAGCTGGAACTGCAGGCTATCCCTGCTCTCGACGTACTCAAGGCCGAAGGTGAGGTCGCTGCCCGCGAGCAGGACCTTACCATCGCCAAATCGACGCTCCAGTTCCAGGAGCTTCTCATCAAGAACGCGTTGACCAAAAACCTCGACGACCCGGTCCTCGAAGCGATGCCGGTCCAGCCTACCGACCTGAGCACCGTCGCTACCGACTCGGCCTTCGTCACCACCGCCCCCACCGAAGACGTCATTCAACAGGCGCTGAAAAATCGCATCGAACTTTCGGAATCCTCCATTGATCTCAAAAACCGTGACATCTCGCTCGCTGCGGTCCGTAACTCGCTTCTTCCCACGCTCGAACTCACAGCCTGGTACGGCGGCACCGGCCTTGGCGGCCTCGATAATGTAACCTCGGGCATCCCCTCTACGGCGCCCACCAGCAACTCCGGCCAGATCGCCAACGCCTTCAAGAATGATGCGCCCGACTACTATGTCGGCCTCTCACTGAATATACCTCTGCGCAATCGCATCGCTAAATCCGACGAGTATCGTGCGGGCCTCGAACTGCGACAGGCACAGCTTCGCTCCCAGCAGCTGCAAAAACAGATTCGTATCGAAGTCCGCAACGCTCAATATGCCCTCGAACAAAGCGCGGCCAGGGTGACCTCCGCTACAAAGGCACGAGAACTCGCTCAAAAGACCTTCGACATCACCACCAAGGAACAGTCCCTCGGTGCAGGCTCAGCGCTGCAGACTCTTGCTTCACGCCATGACCTCGCTACCGCCGAGTCCATGCTCGTCGCAGCCCGTACCGCGTACCAGAAGGCCAGCGTAGAGCTCGACCGCGCCACAGGCAGAACACTCGTGGACAACGCAATTTCGGTAGAATCGGCTCGTACAGGTGTCGTATCATCGGCACCACAGAAGTATTAGCTCACCCTATGTCTACACAGCTATCCATTCCACACGAGCCACCGGCCCCAAGCTTGTTGAAAGAACAGAAGCCTTCGTCATCAGAGAAACAGCCACGGATACTCATTGGCGACGACCAGGCCCATGTTCTCGAGGCACTGGATCTACTGTTGCGGCCCGCAGATTATCAGCTCACCATGGTTCGCTCCTCCGCGCTCCTGCTGGAATGCTTCGCCTCTGGTGAGTTCGACGCTATCCTGCTTGACCTGAACTACACTCGCGACACCACGTCCGGAACCGAGGGTCTGGGACTGATAGCCGCCATTCGCAGCCATGACACTCACATCCCTGTCATTGTCATGACCGCATATGCCAACATCGAGCTTGCCGTCGAGGCCATGCGCCGCGGCGCAAACGACTTCATACAGAAACCCTGGGATAACTCCCGCCTGATTACGATTCTGCGCAACCAGGTCGAACTATACCGTGCGGTCAGGCGCACCCAATGGCTCGAGGCGGAGAACCGTATTCTGCGTGCGGAAGGCGCTCCGGACTTTATCGCCAACGCGCCCGCCATGTTGCCCGTTCTCGAACTGGTCAGCCGTATCGGACCGTCAGGTGCAAATGTCCTTATAACGGGTGAGCACGGTACAGGCAAGGAAGTGGTCGCACAGACCCTGCATCGACTCTCCCAACGCGCACAGCGCACATTGGTTGCGGTCAACACAGGCGCACTCTCTGAAGGCACCTTCGAGAGTGAAATCTTCGGCCACATCAAGGGCGCATTCACCGACGCACGCAACGATAGGATCGGACGATTTGAGCTCGCGCATCAGTCCACTCTCTTCCTCGACGAGATCGCCAATATCCCGCCCAGGCAGCAGGCCAAGCTGCTCCGAGTGCTTGAGACCGGAGAACTTGAGCGCGTCGGCTCTTCCACTACGCGCAAGGTCGACGTGCGCATATTGTCCGCGACCAACGCCGACCTACACACAGAAGCCGCAGCCGGGCGCTTCCGCCCTGACCTTCTGTTTCGGCTGAACACGGTCGAGATTCGCCTTCCCGCGCTGCGGGAGCGCCGCGAAGATATTCCCGCACTGGCCGCCCACTTTCTCGCGATATATGCAACGAGATATCGGAAACAGCTCACAGGTTTTGATTCTGCCGCCCTCACGCTGATGCTCTCGCATGAGTGGCCCGGTAACGTCCGCGAGCTGGACCACACCATGGAGCGTGCAACACTTATGGCGCGTTCCACTCGCATCGAAGTTGCAGACCTGGGCCTCCAGCCCGCGCGTATATCCTCTCAGAACCTTGACGATCTCAGCCTTGAAGCCGTGGAGTCCGTGCTGATCCAGAAGGCCCTATCTCGCGCGCAAGGCAATGTGACCCATGCCGCCGAAGCCCTCGGTCTGAGCCGCGGGGCTCTCTATCGCCGTATGGAAAAGTATGGACTCTAGCCGGCATAAGTCCGCAACTGTGGCATCGGTTGAGCGAAGGCCTCACCGGAGAACACGTCGCCGCCACTACGAATACAAGATTCGCATCTGGCTGACTGCCTTTTCTCTTCCCACCATCGTAGGCGTTGCGGTCATCGTCTACGAACGGAGTTCTTCACTCCCGATCGCCATTGCTGCCGCATCCACAGCCGCCATCCTGTGGGCTATCGCCTCTGCATATTTCTTCGAGCAACTCGTTCGTCCTCTGCAGACGCTCACGAACGTCGTCGGTGCGCTTCGTGAGGACGACTTCTCCTTCCGTGCACGTGGTGCGCAGCGTGGAGATGCTCTCGGCGACCTCGCATTAGAGATCAACGCCCTCGCCCGCACAATGCAGCGGCAACGGTCTTCAGCCCGCGATGCTCTGACACTGGTCGAGCGCGTGATGACATCCATGCAATCCCCCGTGTTGGCCTTCGACGCCTCCACACACCTGCGCCTGCTCAACCCAGCTGCCGAACTGGCCCTTGACCTCCAGCGCGAGATCAGCCTCGATCAAACCGCAGAAGCATTGAGTATCGACAGTCTGCTTGCCGTTGCGGATGAGGACCTATACGCAAAGGATCCGCGCTCTATTCAATCCGGCGCTGGTGATACCCGCTGGTCTGTGCGACGCACCACCTTCCGTCTGCATGGCGTCCCTCATACCCTGTTCGTGCTCTCTGATGTTGCGGCAGCTCTTCGTGAAGAAGAGCGTCTGGCATGGCAACGCCTGATCCGCGTGCTCAGCCATGAGATCAATAACTCCCTCACGCCGATCATATCCATTGCAGGCAGCCTGCGCACACGCCTTCCAGGTTCCGTTGGCATGGATAGCGGCGCGAATCAGGATATGCGTCGTGGACTTTCCGTTATCGAGGAGCGCGCTGCTTCACTCAATCGCTTTCTACAGGCCTATCAGCGGCTCATGCGGTTGCCGAATCCTCGCCTGGAAAGCGTCTCGCTCGGTCCCCTGCTGGAGCAGATCGTCCTTTTGGAAACACGCCTCCGTGTTGCCATCTCTCCTGGCCCACCTATATCCATTTACGCGGACCAAGATCAGCTGCAGCATATGTTTATCAATCTCATTCGGAATGCCGCAGACGCCGCTCTCGATCCAGCAAGGACCCAGGATGCGAGAGTGTGGGCCACCTGGGAACTGATCTCCAGCTCCGCAATCATAAAGATCGTCGACAGCGGTCTTGGACTGATGAACCCCGAAAACCTGTTCGTCCCCTTCTACACAACGAAGCCAAAGGGTACCGGTATCGGTCTTGTGCTCGCCCAGCAGATCGCGATCGCGCATAAGGGGTCGGTTAGCCTTTACAACAATCCCGATGCGATTGGATGCATCGCTGAAGTGCGACTGCCGCTCTCATCTACACCTGTATCCGATTGAACTCGAGGCAGGTTGGAACGACGCGGCTCGGGCCACTTCGACTGGCCAGGTCGGTTCCAAAACCTTTTCAACTGAAAAGGCTGAAAAGATAGAAGTGCATCAATCTCGGCCCCGTCCAGTCCTTGAACTTCTATAGAACCATGGCGTATCGAGGAAGTTTTGAGGCCGTCGTGCCAGATAGGCGTGGCGCGAACTTGCCTTCTTCCTTCTGCGCTTCCTCATTTAGATACGTGGCACTTGCGAGTAGAGTGCCGAATATCGGGATGCGAACATCTCGCTTGAAGCTTGCCCTTTATCTCGGGCAAATAAAATAAGTAAAGGAGAACCCATGCCCGACCTCGAACAGATCAAACACGCCCCTGCCTCCGCCGGCATCCTCGATCCCATCGCCAGCCGCTGGTCCCCACGGGCCTTCAGCGATCAGCCAGTCTCTACAGAAGACCTGCACAAGATCTTCACCGCGGCCTCCTGGGCTGCATCCTCCGCCAACGAGCAGCCCTGGCGCTTTCTCTTCGGGCGCAATGGCGACGCGACCTTCGCTAAGATCCTCGACTCCATGGTCGAGGCCAACCAGGCCTGGGCCAGGCACGCGCCCGTTCTCCTGCTCTCGGTCGGCAAGTCTACCTTCTCGCCAGGCCCTTTCAGCGGCCAGAATAACCGTTACGCACTGCACGATACCGGCGCGGCCTCCGCGTATCTGACGCTCCAGGCCACCGCGCTCGGCCTGCACGCACACGGCCTTGGCGGCTTCAGCCAGGAGAAGGCCCGCGCTCACTTCAACATTCCCGCAGACTTCGAGATTGGCGCCTGCTGGGCCATTGGCTATCTCGGCGACCCCGACACCCTGCCAGAGGGACTCAAGCAACGCGAACTCGCACCGCGCACCCGTAAATCGATCGCCGATTTCGTCTTTGCCGAATGGGAAGTACCGGCAACGCTCTAAGCCAATAGCCACAAGCTGGAACAAGAGATTCTCCTCTTGCTCCAGCCCTTCGCTGCGGGCCAAGCCTCTGGCACATCACGAGCTTGTATATTCCGGAATGAAATTGAGGGAGGCAGGAATTAACATCGAACAGTTCATCCGAACGTTGCCGAAAGCAGAACTCCACATGCACCTTGAAGGTTCTCTCGAACCGGCGATGCTGTTCTCTTTGGCTGAACGTAACAACATCTCGCTGCGTTGGCCTTCTGTAGAGACACTCCGCGCTGCCTACGAATTCGCCAACCTGGAAGACTTTCTAGCGCTCTACTTTGAGGGTTGCCGGGTTCTGGTGACGGAGCAGGATTTCTATGATGTGACTGCCGCTTACCTGGCGAAAGCAAGTGAGCAGGGCGTCTGGCGCGCAGAGATTTTTCTCGGCCCGCAGAGCTTCACTGCGCGAGGCGTGTCGATCGAGGCCATCATGCGCGGTGTGCTTGGCGCTATCGATGACGCGCACTCCGCTACCGACATCAGCGCCGGGTATATCGTCAGCGTTCATCGTCACAGACCCGTCGAAGATGCGATGGAAGTACTCGACGCTATCGCGCCGTGGGCCGAACAAGTCGCCGGCATCGGCATGGGCGGCCCGGAAGTGGGTTATCCTCCGGGGAGATTCAGGCCGTTCTACCTTAAGGCCAAAGCATTGGGTTACAAAACCACAGTTCATGCAGGCGAAGAAGGGCCGCCCGCATACATCCGCGAGGCTCTGGACATGCTGCCCATCGACAGGATCGATCATGGTGTCACCGCACATCGCGATGAAGAGCTGATGGAGCGACTCGCCACGGAGCTGATCCCTCTCACGGTTTGTCCGCTCTCCAACCTCCGCCTGAAGGGTGTTCCATCGCTAGAGGTACATCCGCTCAAGAAAATGCTGGATCGTGGACTGCGAGTGAGCGTTCACTCCGATGATCCGCCGTACTTCGGCGGCTACGTCAATGAGAACCTGCTCGCGTGCTGGAAGGCTCTGGGCCTATCCGTAGAGGACATCGCTGCTCTTGCGCGCAACAGCTTCCTCGGCTCCTTTGCGACCTCAGAGGAGATCCAGGAAGGAGTGGACGCAGTGAACAATCATCTCGTCAGCTTTAGGAAAGACCTCGTTGGACAGGGGTAGGAACTGGATCTACGATAACGCGCAGATATTCAGTACCGCTACTGGGTTAGGAAGAACAGGAGCGGCCTGCTTCTGAGGCCGCTCCCATTGTTGTGGAGGCATTTGGGTTCCAATGTCAGCGGCCCTAATTGACCGTGACGCCGACTGTTGTAGTTTGCGGCGATGCGGTACTTCCGCTAGCCGGCGTAGCCGTAACTGTAACCGTGAAGTTCATCGGGACAGTCGTCGGTGGAGCTGTCGAGCCTGAGCCTCCACCCCCGTTGCAGCCGGTGAGCAGCGTGCCGAGTGAAAGCACGACACCGAGGCCGAGCACAGCCAATATCCGCACGCGCCTGCGGCGCCCAAAGAAGATACAGCAGAGCACGGCGAGGCTGGCCGTAGCGCCCGTCGTTCCCCAGGATGTCGCTGAATGATTCACGTCTGCGCTGGCGGTTGTGGTGCCGATCACCAGCGTGGCTGTCGACGATTGTCCCGCTGCCAGCGTAACGCTGCCCGGATTCACCGTGCAGGACGCGTTCGCGGGAGCCCCTGAACAAGTCAGGTTGACCGCGCCAGCGAAGCTGGCATTTGCCGCGAGGTTGAGCGTTACGACACCGTTGGCTCCGCTGCCAAGCGAGAGCGTTGCGGACGTATTTGTGAGCGAGAACGCCGGAGTGAGCACAGTGATCGTGACAGCCGTCGTCGAGGAGATTGCAGGGTTGAAGTTGGCATCGCCGGCATAGATCGCCTTGAGGCTGTGCGCCCCAACAGCAAACGAAGCCGTTGTGAAGACTGCCGTTCCGTTTGTCACGTCAGCTTTGCCGAGCTTCGTGCTGCCGTCATAGAACGAGACCGATCCGGTCGGCACAGGGCGATTGCTCATGCCCGCCGCGACCGTAGCGGTGAGGGTTTCGGTCGACCCGAAAGCTGCCGAGGAAGCCGACACAGCCAGCCCCAAGGTAGAGGCACCCTGGCCGACGAAGAGTGCAGGACCATAACCCGACTCCGTCATCACATCCAGTGCGTTGTCGTTATAAAAGTTGCCGACCTGCGGAAGCGTACCGTCGAGACTCTCGAGTTGATTGACAGGTCCGGAGAACTGGCCGTTACCCAGTCCAAGGAGAGTCACCATGCCGTAATAATCCTTCGGCTGGCCGTTGGTGGAGTAGAGCGTGGCGACGATGTCAGGATTGCCGTCAGTGTTCATGTCCGCCAGCTGCAGGCCCCAAAAGAAGTTTCCGGTTGCGATGAGCGAAGGCGTGTTGAAAGTGCCATCGCCGTTGCCGGTAAGGGTGAGAATACCGCCAGTGGCTATGGTGCTTCCCTCCACCTCTTCCGCGCTGAGCACCAGGTCGGCCTTGCCGTCGCCATTGATGTCTCCGGCGGCAACATTGCTGACGAGGTAGTTTGTCAGAATGGTGCTTGGGGAGCCGAAGGTGCCGTCTCCATTGCCCGAAGCGAGCAGGATGCTAAAACCCGAACCAGTAGCAAACGGCGCGTCATCGAGAACAAGATCGAGCTGGCCGTCTCCGTTGATATCGGCAAGCGTCGCGCTATACAGTTCCGTGCCGGCTTGCGTAAACGCCGGAGTAGCGAACGTACCATCGCCCTTGCCCAGCAGGACATAGAATCCGGACGGAGCGCCATTCGCAGAGCCGCAAGCCACGTCACCGCCGTAGGGGATGACCAGATCGGTCTTGCCATCGCCGTTCACGTCACCAGCCGCAGCGTAGTACACCGGGCAGGCAAGCGTAGAGGGAAGGTTGACAGACACCGGTGCAGCAAAAGTTCCGTCGCCCTTGGATAGCGCAACCGTCACGTCACCCGCGGCACCTGTGAACACAAGATCCTCATTGCCGTCGCCGTTCAGGTCAGCGTGGATGGGTTGAATGTACTGCAGATCCGCAGGCACTCCGCCAGCGAGAGACTGTACGAAGGTAAAGTTGCCCTTGCCGTCATTGACGCCTGTCAGCATCTCCACCCCGGTAGGGATGGCATGGAGAAAGACCGCATCGCTGTAACCGCTGGCGGTGTACTTGCCCGTCGTCTCCAGATTCCAATCGATGCCCTCTGGATCGCTGGCGGTGGTGATGAGGGGAGCTCCGCCAAACTGGCCCTTGCCGTTGCCGAAGAACAGGGCTACCTGCTTATAGTCGCTGCCAAGTTGAGCAATGTCTGGAATGCCATCGCCATTGAAATCCGCGAGCACGATTCCCTGGTCCGTCGTGGGATCGACGACATATTGCGCGGCCGTTGTGGGTGCTGCAAAGGTCCCATCGCCATTGCCAAGATAGATGCCGAGTGTGCCTCCGCCGGCTATGAGATCCGGATTGCCGTCACCGTTCAGATCAGCGAAGGCCATCTGCGTTACACCGACAATCTGATAGAACCCGCTCGACACGGCAGTGTTGAACGATCCATTGCCTTGTCCCAGCCCAGCCATCAGAGTTCCGTTGATGTCACTCACGACGTCGAGTTTTTTGTCATTGTTCAGATCAACGAACTGTACCCCGGTGCTGTTGAAGGGTACGCCAAAGCCACTGCCCGCCGATACCGGTACAGAGATAGGAATCGTCGTGCCGAGCCCGCCAAACGTACCGTCGCCGTTGCCGAGAGCCGTCGTGACCACATACTGTCCAGTGGTTTGCGAAGTCTGCTCATCGATGGCGACTGCGATATCGAGCTTGCCGTCGCCGTTGATATCGCCCAACGCAATGCCATCGTCATACGGCAGTTGCACCGAAGCGGGGACCGAGAACATCTGTACCTGCGCTTTAGTTGGCAGGTCGAAGGTGCCATTGAGTTTGCTGCTGCCAGACATCACTTCTAGATAGATATTGGCGCTGGTTTGAGAGACGAACTGCGACACGGTAAAGATCAGGTCGGGTATGCCATCCCCGTTCACGTCCTGCACGAGAACGTCGTTCGGATAGCCATTCGTGGCGTCTAGCGTCGTTGCCACCGCCCCACTGAAGGTACCGTTGCCCGTGTTCAACCATGTGATCATCGCATTGTTGTTGTAGTCGAATGCGACGATGTCAATAGCACCATCATTGTTCATGTCTATGGCGTAGGCGTTGTTCACACTCGATGTCTGGTAATTCGGATTGTAGTAACTCACCGGTGCGGCCAGGCTACCGCCCCCATTACCGAGCAAGATGTTCAGGGTGCCATCCTGCTGCAGAACCGCAATGTCCGGTTTCCCGTCTTTGTTGAAGTCGGCAGTGAGTTCCACTGTTACGCCATTGTCAAAGACGCCGGTAGCGAGCGATGCGGTAGTACGCCCGTCGAATGTCGGCGCGTTCACGTAGCCGCCAAAGTTCGGCGAGGTAACGTAGTTGGTCGTATCCTGCGCCTGGAGCTGTCCGTTAGTTTTTGCGGCCTGCAGGGGATGCGCTTTGAGAAAGGGCACCATTACCTGTTGGGCTGGCGTCTGGAAGCGCTGCAGTGCCGCAGGCAGAGGTGGGGTCTGCGTGCGAACAGGGCGCGCCTGCTTCTGAGCCATGGCGAATCCCGAAAGTATCGAACAGAGCAGCGCGAGGGTCTTCGCACCTTGAAACAGTCTATGTGACATACACAGCCTCCTGAATTTCATCTATTGATCCGCGAAGAAACTACAACCTGAAGAATTCGGCTAGTTGACCGTTACGTTTACCGTGCTGGTCTGCGCACCCACACCTGTTGCCGACGAAGTCACCGTAATGACATAGGCGCCGGCGGTCGTACCGGAACTGGTGGGGCTGCTACCGGTACCGCCACCGCTCGCGGCTGAGTGGCCACCACCGCAGCCGATGATCGAGCCTAATGAAGCCAGCACAATCAGCATCGACAGCAACCGCAGGTACCGGCGACGGCGTGTGGGCACAAGCAGGAAGACACCGAAAGCGAGGAACGTACCGCTGATACCGCGCAACAGGTCACGAGACCTGTCGAGCGAACTAGTCGTGCGAGCCGTAGAGCTGACCGTCAGCACGGAAGATGCTGCAGCCGCGCCTGTGATACTCACCGAAGGCGGAGTCATCGCACAGGTAATCGGATCGACAGCACCCGCAGGCGAACTGGTTACAGCGCACGCAAGACTGACGGTGCCGGTATATCCACCCGCCGGAGTCACACCGATCGTTACGGCGTTGCCGCTGGAGGCGCCAGCCTGGATACTGAGGGCTCCGCTATTGGTGAGCAAGAGACTTGCTGCAACCGCAGCCGTAACCGTCACCTTCGTAGTCGTGGATGCCGTGACCTTGCCGGTCGCCGCATCCGTGCCGGAGATCGTTACGGTGTAGCTGCCCCCACTAGTCGACGCCGTCGAATTGACTGTCAGCGTCCCGGTCGCCACGCCTGTGCCTGTGATGTTGACCGTCGCGGGCACACTGCACGTGATGGGACTGGTCGCATTTGCAGGTGTCGAAGTAACCGCGCAACTCAGATTCACTATTCCGGCAAATCCGTTGTTCGGTGTGGCAGAGATCGTGGCTGTGTTGCCGGTGTTACTTCCAGCGGTAATCGCGATGGTACCGGCCTTCAGAGTGAAGCTCGCCTGCGAGACAGTGATGCTGCTTGTGGCCGAAGACCCCTGGTAGTTGCTATCGCCTGAATAGGTCGCCGACAACGTGTTGGCTCCGGCAAGAAACTGACTTCCCTGCACCGTAAAGTTCGCATACGAGACAGCGGAGCCATCGGTGGCAACGCCTGTGAGAAGGCTGGAGGCACTGCCGAGCGTGACGCCGTTGGCTGTAAGAGTGATGGTGCCCGTTGGAGCCGTCCCGAGGCTGGTGGTCCCGATATCGACCTGCACCACCTCACTAGCCGTTGAATTCAACGTGGGGCTGGCGTCGAAGACAGACGCAGTCGTAGCTCCTTTGACGACCGTGAAAGCCACGGTATTGCTGGTGTTGGCTTTGTAGCTGGAGTCTCCTGGATACGTGGCAACCACTTTGTGTGTACCCACCACGAACGGATACACGCCTGCTGCCATGCTGGGAAACGAAGCGAAGTTGCCGCTGCTCATCGGTGCGGTACCCAGCGTGGCGCCGTTGTCCGCAATCGTGAAGGTTCCGGTCGCAAGACCGAGTGAGGCGTCATAGCCCTCTGCCGTTCCGTAGACCGACGCATCCGCGAAGATGTAGGAGCCATAAGGAATCGCAGCGAGGTTGGTGAGCGGCGCGCTGCCTCCCGCAGTGCCATAAGCATTCACCGTCAGGAGCGTGCTGCTGGCCTCAGCGGCAATGTTCACATTGATAGGCGTTGAGCTGCTCGCAGCATCCGCGGTATCGCCACTGTAGCGCGCATAGACGGTATACGTTCCGCCTGGCAGTCCGTTGTAGCTGAGAGTGCCCGCACCGCTGCTGATAGGAACGACAACCTGTCCGTTATTGGTAGGCTGAGCCGCACCGGCAGTCTGCGTGGTAACTAACGCGGCTGAACCGGTCGCGGTGGAAGGAGTAACCCCAACGCTGAAGTTCAGGCTGGTGCCATGAGTGACGCTTACCGGCAACGTGGAGCCGTCGATCTTCAGCGATATAGACGTGCCGCTCGCAGCAACAGAGCTCCAGTTGGATAGCATGGCGGACGCGTCGACGCTGCCGAGGCCGGACGCAAGATCGTAGCCAGTGCCCGCATCGTAACCGGTCGTAAAGCCGTTGGAGCCGCAGTTGGGGCTGCCACTGGCGCACACCACGGCGTTGTTGCCCGTAGTCACGTCATGGAAGACGGTGGCGTACTGGCTTGCTGCAAGCTGATAGAGCACATCGTTCGCCTGACCGAGGCGAGATCCCGTAGCCTGCACGACGAGCGCAAGCATGCCGGCAAATGCGGGGGTAGAAGCTGAAGTGCCGCCAGCGCCGGAGAACGTCGAACTCGATGTGAACGCGCTGTTGGTCATCTGGCAGTCAGGCCCTGAAAACGCCGAACCGGCGCCACAGACAAGCCATACTGCGCCATACAGGCCATTTCCTGCCATGAATGCAACGTCGGGCAAATCGCGCTTACCGTCTGCTGGTGTCAGCGCTGTCTGGAACGCGGGCTTGCTGAAGACGGAACTTACGCCACCGCCACCACCGATAATGTCGGTGGCTCCTCCGCTGGTAAGAGGAGAATTATTGGCCAGCGCACCGTTCGAAGAGGTCGAGTCGTTCCACGGCAGCTCTGGGATGTACTTCAGAGCTGTGCGCCAATACGGCGCCGCACCACTGTAGGGAGATCCATTCAACGAGTCCTGCACATAATCAGTGAAGTTTGTGCCGAGAATGTCATAGTCCGTGCCGCCCACAGAAACGTTGTAGGGCGTAGAACCGATCCCGTTCACCGCGAGACCCTGCGTCGCTATGGTGGAGTTATCCGCGTCGCAGTTTGCGGCTCCGCTATCGCCTGAGGAAACCGTAACCGTGATGCCCTGTGCCGCGGCCTGCTGGTACTTCTCCGCGAGGAACTGACTTGTCGAGCTTCCCAATCCCGCCTCGCATTCGCCGAAGCTGATGCTGAGCACGCTGACGGTGTTGTCATCCACGGCTCGCTCGATAGCATCGAAGAGCCCGGATGAAAGATCGCTGTCATCCGACGTGTAGTAGTTGATCTTCGCCTTGGGCGCGATGCCGCCAAGCACTTCGAGATCGAGGAAAGTTTCGACCTCATCGCCATTGATACCGGGGTCTGCGCCGTCAATGATGACCGTCGGCAAATTAACGTTGGCAGCGGTCTCGCCAAGGAAGTCCTCGCGGTACAGACTCACAGGGGTCAGGTCGACGTTCGAATCGCCCACAACGCCAACCGTAACGCCGGTGCCGTCATAGCTCGTCCCCGAATAGTTCGGATTGAGCAGACTGTTCGGCACGTTATAGATCGTTGCCGCGTCTGCCGGGTTGATGTAGAGATACGGTGCGCCTGAAGTAGAAAAGAGTGTGAAGTCCGGGCGAATCGTCTTCGTGTTCGCGTCAAACTTAGCGCTCGGCCCCTTCTGTAAAGTGGGGCGCGGATGAAAGTCGTCAAGCCCTACCAGGCCCGCCACCGCAGACGAAAACGCGCGTGGCACCTGCGGCGACGTGGTGTTGGCCATATGCCGCACACCGTCCAGGGAGAGCGAATGAATCTCGGTGTTGAAGGCCTTCTGCGCCTGCGCAACGTTGCCGGAGAACTAAATGAGATTGGCTGCGGCCGAGACCTTCTCCACCGTGAACCCCTGCGACTGCAGCCACGACGAAAGCGTGGCGATGTCGTCGGTAGAAGCCCCAAACGTAGAGCCGAACTGCGCAGGCGTTAGCCATTTGTGGAAGTTCGGCGACGCGGGGTTCTGCACATCGCTCAGGTACTGAGCCAACGCCTGCTGGCGAGTGCTGCTTCGAGCGAGCACTAAGAGCATATGGCGCACGGGGGTAGAACCTGACACAGCACCGAGATCCTGCGACCGTTTTAGCTGCGGGCGAATTTCGTTCGACAGCGGAACCTTATCACCGGCATTGATTGCTGTGGTGATAAGCCGGGCTGCCGGCGAGGTCTGCGCGCGGGCCCCGGCAGAAAGCAGAGTACAAATGGCCAGCGTAGCTACGGTGCAAAGAGAGCGATAGAGTACATTGCGAATCATCGGCCAAACTCCTTCGGAAACATCAGGTACTTCCGTGAACCCCTGGAATGGAACTCTGCGATCATCGACATCCGGGGCCATACGACTTGAGTTGCCAGGCCTGAACGGCATCGCCGATAACGGAGAGGCACGCCGGTGGCAGGCATTGCGAAAATTGTGGGGGTGAGTCTTTGCTTGGGTCTGAGCGTACAACCTGTAACGCTCCTGTAATCCGGCTCAAAGCACGGTATGCGCCGAGCCGTGTACTTCCTGCGCCGAGCCGATGGCTGTAATGCCTGTGTTGTGTGCCTACAATAAAACCACTGGAAAAAATAAATTAGGACCACAGAAAAGAATTGATGAAACCCATTGAATAGAACTGATTCCAATCTGCGTTTTCTACGCTTCTGGCCCTTGCAGTTGATGGGCTGGGGAACCTATTTCGGCGTGAATGTACTGTGCTCTTTGCCGTGGTGGCGCAGACTGGATTACGACGCTTTTCGTGGCGCTTTCCTGCTGAGCAGCTTTCTCGCCAGCTTTCCCATGTACTGGCTTTGCCACTTGCTCTGGAAGCGCCACGCACGCGTTTGGACAGTTGCTCTCGTGTGCATGCTGGCCTCTCTTCCGCTGGGAATGCTGTGCTCGGCGAGTGCCTTTGAAGCCGCCGTGCGGCTCAGCTCGGTACGGCCGCCGTTCAAATGGGTCGATGTCATTACAGCTACGCCCAGCGGATGGTATGCACTGATCGCCTGGAGTTCGTTCTACTTCGGCATCAAGCATTACCTGGCACTTGAGGAGAAGCATCGTCAACTCATCGCGACGGAGATCATGGCGCAGGAAGCGCAACTGCGCGCCCTTCGCTTTCAGTTGCAACCCCACTTTCTCTTCAATACTTTGAACGCGATCTCAACCCTCGTGCTGAATAACCAGACATTCGCCGCCACCGAAATGATCGGCAAGCTCGCGCATTTGCTGCGCAGCACGCTGGACGCGCCCGATCTGCATACGATTCCTTTGAGCGACGAACTCGCGGTTACCGAAGAGTACCTGGCCATCGAGGAGGTGCGTTTCGGAGACCGTCTCACCGTGCGCTGGGACATCGATCAAACGCTCGTCGACACCATCGTGCCGCGGCTCATCCTGCAGCCGCTGGTTGAAAATGCGGTACGCCACGGCATTGCACGCCGACCTCAAGGCGGATTTATTCTGGTAAAGACGCATCGGGAAGGAGACCACCTGGCGTTGCTGATAGAAAACGAGCCACCGGAAGAGTCCGCAGCCATGCTGTTGGATGGCGTGCCACGCATCGGCGGCGTTGGTCTCGAAAATGTCCGCCAACGGCTCGAGCAGATGTATGGCTCTGAGAGCAGCATGCACACCACCACCAACGCCCGTGGCAACTATGAGGTTGCCTTGCGGATGCCACTCTCGATGAACAGAAATAGCAGTGAATACAAGCTGTCGCAGTCAGGCCTATGAAGATCAGGGTACTTGTTGTCGATGATGAACCGCTCGCCAGGCAAGGAGTGGCACTTCGTCTACAGCATCACCATGACATCGAGATCATAGGCGAGTGCGTCAACGGGCGCGAAGCTCAGGAGTTCATCCTCCAACAAAAGCCGGATCTAGTCTTTCTTGATATCCAGATGCCATATCTGAATGGCATCGACCTCCTGCGCACCTTACCGCCCGAAACGCATCCCTTCGTCATCTTTCTTACTGCGTTCGATGAATACGTGCTACGGGCGTTCGAAGTGCATGCGATCGACTACCTGCTGAAGCCGGTCGATGATGCACGCTTCTCCGCGGCGCTACAGCATGCGCGACGAGTTCTAGGCAATCAGGGTGCGGCGGAGTATCGCGAACGCATGCAGAATCTGTTGCGGACAGGCCAGGAAGAGACAACAGAGTCTCCACTTCGCGAGTTCAGCGTGCGCGTCGGCAAACAAGTGCGCTTCGTAAACGTAGACGAGATCGACTGGATAGAAGCCCAGGGCGACTACGCGGAAATCCATGTAGGAACCCGCACGCACCTGATTCGTGAATCACTGAGTGTGCTGAGCAACCGGCTCGACGCCGGCATGTTCATCCGGATCCATCGCGGAGCCATCGTGCGCGTCAACCGAATTGCAAGCATCTCCTCCCTGCCGAACCGTGACTGCTGCGTAACACTGCAGAATGGAACCGCCCTGCGCGTAAGCAGGACCTACAGCGATCATCTGCGCAAGCTGCTGCGGAACAAGGCCGCTCTCCGCATGAATCCCCCATCGACAGATAGAACAACCAACCGGTAGTAGCGGTCTTTGTTATTACTTTCGATGCCTCTGAAATGCGTGCGGAGCAATTCGGCAATGACCACTCGCCTATTCCATTGAAGATTGAACGATCGACCAGCTCAGATTGGAGACCGCGTCTTCAATCGACAGCCGAACCACCACCTGCTCCAGGGCCTCGTTGTTTCTACCCGCAGTCATCACCTCGGCCCGGATATGTGTCTCATCAGTCTGCTCATCCTGCTCCCCGTGGATGGACTGAAGGACCACCGGCAATCGGCTGATCGTAGTAAGCAACAAGGAGCGGATATGCACGGCAACAGAAAGACCGCAGGTAAGGCGAATCTCATAGAGCGTCTCGACGGGAGAGGCATCAGGAAGTACGGGATGAAGAAGATAGGCCAACGGGCGAAGCACCATATTGGTGAGCAAAACTGCAGCCGCCAGAACAAGGGCGAGATTCAGTGAGCCGAGGCCAGTCAGTGCTCCAATTGCGGCAGAACACCAGATTGTCGCGGCGGTGTTGAGGCCGCGCACGTTCGCGCCATCCTTGAAGATAACGCCTGCACCTAGAAATCCGACACCTGAGACAACGTACGAAACAATGCGCCCCCGGGCTGAGGGGTCGTTGTCGAGCAAAAGGCCACACATGACAAACGCTGCTGCGCCCGCAGCAACAAGCGCATTGGTACGAGTACCCGCCATGCGCTGTCGCCACTGACGTTCCAGTCCAACCGTCGCGCCCATTGCAATCGCGAGCAACAAGCGGATGGCAAAGTGGAGTGTGCTGATTCCGATCATGTCTTTCTCCGTTCTGGTGGCTTTGAAGAATGAGGGAGGCTATTAAGCCTCCCGCCGGTGGCATCCTTCACAGCACCAGCGATGCGCCCACCCGTTTGAGCAATAAGAAATGTCGGCGCAACACAGGAGAGAAAAAAGAGAATCGAGACCGTGCGACGGAAGGGTTGGGGGAAACTCTGTGCTCCCTTGAGAACGGCGAGCAGCTTGCTGAAAATCGACATGATGGTATCTCCGCGACGTTTTTGGCACACGTCGAGTGTTCTGGGCGGAACCGCTATCCGGTTCGCCAGTGAGTCTTTCGTCTGCGTCTGTCTGTTACGCAAACACTCAGTTGTTACGGAGCTTGTTCAAAAAGCTCGCGCAGGGGGCAGTGATCCCTTGCTGCGAGCAGAGAGCATCATGCGATGTCGTGCTCAGAGAGGGATGACTACAGGCCTCCGGCCAGGCGAAGGCTCACTTGGAACCGGGTCGTCCATACTTCCTCCTTCGTATCGCAAGCAGTTAGCGAATCTTGTGTAGAAGACCGGAGAGGTCGAGGACGTGGTAGACGTCATCAACATCGCAGGCGTCATGGTCGGCTACGCACAAAGGCGCGTAACCGAGAACGCTTGGCAGATCATCAGTTGGGGGGTGAGGCTGATCGCTCGGACCACGGTCTCACGCGCTCAAATCACAGGTATCATGCCATGATGAGCAGTGAGGAATCGTCGATAGAAAAAGCAAAGCTAAAGGCTTGTTCCAGAATGCTGTTCACGGCACAGGCAGGCACTCGGACTACTAGGAGGCTCTTGTGCTGTATTTGTGGTCATAGGTGTTTCTCGTTCTCCTGCGCGTGAACCTCACGCCTTCCATCTTGTACCATATCCCCCTAGGGTATACCAAGGAGATTTATGTCCCATACCGATAAAGAAAAGCAGAAGCTTATTGCCCGCATCAAACGCATCCGTGGACAGGTAGATTCTATTGAACGCTCGCTGACCGGTGGCGACGACTGCGCTGACATTCTGATGCTCCTCGCCAATGTGCGAGGTGGAATCAACAGCCTTATGGCAGAAGTACTCGAAGATCACATACGATTACATCTATTGACGCCAGAGAGTAAAACGACCAACCCGCATGAACTGGCAGAGGACATGATTGAACTCGTAAGAGCCTACCTGAAATGAGTACAGCGGGCGCATCACCAATCCTGCAGCAACTGCAGGTCTTCACGTCCTGAGCGATTGTCAGCGGAGCAGCCTCTTGCAATAAGTGAGCAAAAGCTCATTTTCTGAAATATTACTGCGACTCTGCCCATGACAGCCTCTTCCACTTCTTGCTCAAGGACCGGTTCCAGTACATGAGCACTCCGGTAATGGCCAGCAAGGGCAAGGCGCAGCCGAGTGTAGCCCAGAGAATTTTGATAGCGAGGCCCCAGTCGTATCCGAAGTGCAATGGACTGAGCCAGAAGATGAACGATCCACCCCAGGTGGTATTGATCCCGCGATGCCAGAGAGCCAACTGTCTGCCTGTTGCCGGATCGAAATAGACATAGTCCATCTGGCTGAAATTACGCGCCGCGCCGCGTGCCATGAGCAAGGTCAAGGCACTCTTGTCACTCCCGGGAAAAAACGCACCGGCGAACCTCGCATTCGGAGAGGATTGCTGCGCCTGTTCGATCATTCGGTGAAGATCTACCCAGGGCCCATCGCCTCGCGGTGGAACGACGAAAACTGGTGGGTTGGCAGAGGCTATCGAAGAAAAATGGTTGACGAAAGATTCGATAGGCTTCGGCCAAACGAAATACACGCCGGTGAAGGCCCACATCGACAGAACCAGCAGCGTCCAGAAGCCGACAGCACTATGGAGGTCGAAGTTAACCCGCCGCCAGCTTCTATGAAGATTGACCTTGAGCCCACGCGTCCAGTGTTTCAGCCCCGCCCACCAGACAAGAGCTCCAGTCGCGCATAAGAGTAGCAGACACCCCGCGCCAATTCCATTGATGATCTCGCCGACGCGACCTCCCAGAAGGCGAAAATGGAGATCGATGATCCAGATCAGCCAGGATCGATCCGGATTGATGGCCCCCACAATCCTCCCTGTATTCGCATCGAGGAAGACATATCGAAAGGTCTTTCCCTCGTGGACGAAGACCTCGAAGTTATCGCCAGGCTTGTCCGGTAGATAAGCGGCAGTGATCTTATATCCGGGATACTCCTTCCTCACGGTTTCGGTTACGGCGGGAAGCTCTGCAGCCTGCTTCCCTGCTTGCGAATCGGTCGCACGCCACAGCTGCGGATAGGCGACATGCTCCAACTCGCTCTCAAAGACGAGAATGGATCCTGTGACTCCGATGACCAGCATGTAGAGGCACAGGACGACGCCGCCCCAGAGATGAATCTGGAACATGGCCATGCGCCACCACACGCGTTGCGGTCTGTCGATAAATCCCATGCGTTGCCGTTCCTTATCTACTAGAAGTGCAACTTCAACGCGACCTGCATCGAACGCGACCCACCGAGCTGGTAGATCGAACTCAGTCCGCCCAACTGGCTGCCGAGCGTGGTGTAAGCCTGACCGAAGAGCGCTCCACTATCGAGAGAGTTGTAGATGGAGCCAAAGCTCGGATGGTTGAAGATGTTATAGGCCTCGGCACGGAACTGCAGCCCAACCCGTCCGCTGAAGGGAAAGTCACGACGAAGCGTCATATCCGCCTGAACCGCATCGAAGCCTCTCGCTGAATTTCGGCCCGCATCGCCCTCGATCACATTGCCGTTGGCATTGTCTTTCTCTTTGAAAGCCAGAGGATTGATCTGACGGCCTGTCGGAGCAATCGGGTTGAAGATATAGAGGGGATTCGAGAGATCCCGGTCCGGATGAAAATGGATTCCCTGTCCTGAGCCGCTGTCGACTGTGGTCTTCGAGAACACATCGACTGGAAGAGCAGAGCGAGCGGAGACTCTGGCATCCAGCGACCAGTGCTTCAACGCATACGAGAGCCACGGATTGTCGTAGTGTCCTGGAACCTCATAAGAGAGCGCCGCCTGGAAGTTGTTGCGGATGTCGAAGTCCGAAGGCCCACGTTCTAATTCGTAGATCGTAAAGTTGGTGCTGGCATCGTCGAGCGAGTGCGACCAGGTATAGGCGAGCAGGCCCTGAAACCCATGCGAAAGCGTGCGCTGAAAGCGAACCTGAAGCGACTGATAGTCAGCGCTGGCGCGGTTCGTGGTCAGGTACAGACCGTTGCCCGAGATGAAGTTCGGATTCCCCAGCAGGTCAGGACTATAGAAGTTCTGCGTGAGCAGGCGGCGCGAGGCTGACGCCACGTAATTGATATTCAGCGTCTGCTGCTCACCAAGGTGCTGCTCTACCGCAGCGTTCCACTGCAGCGTATACGGCGCTTTGAGATGAGGATCGAAGCCCCAGACAGCCACGTTGTACGGTGGATTCGCATTCGGTTGGGGAACGCTGTCGATCTGCGCAGTCGTCAGTGGAAACGAATCTCCGTTGAAGGACTTGAATCCCGTAGTACCCACGCCGTAGTAGCCATCCGCCGCGAGTTGTGTGCCGGTGTCGTAAAAGAGACCTGCTCCTGCACGCAGCACTGTCCCGCTTCCCCGCCCGCTATGCACCTGATACGCCGCCCCCAATCGAGGCGCGAAGTTGGTGTAGACCGTCTGCCACAGAGGACCTCCCTTCGGCGCAAGCTTTACGGTAGCAAGATCGGTGATCTGGTCGACGGTATAAGGCGTGTTGCCATTGGCATCATGCGGTGCCGGATTCAGCTCCCAGCGCACACCATAGGAGAGACTCAGACGATCATTCACCTTCCACTCATCCTGCACGAAGAGCGAGGTGTTCGGGTACACGGCCTTCATGTTGATCGTCTGCTTGTACATGTTGATGCCGTCCGCATGGTTCGCGAGCACCGACGCCTCACTGTAATAAAACCCCACCTCCCAAAGCGGCGGCAGTTCTTCGGAGACCACCAGCCTGCGGTAGTCCACGCCGTACTTCAGATTGTGCCGTCCAAGAGTGTGCGTAAAGGTGTCGACAACATTCACCTGTCTCTCGCGATTCGACTGCGGCTCCAGCAGGTAGTAGGGATAGAGGTCATAGAAGAGGAAGAACGTGAGCCAGCTATTCGATTGCAGGCCCGGGACACCCGACAGATTGAGCGGCGTTGCACCACCGAAGTTGTCGAGAGTACGCGAGGACTTGTAATCGTCGCCCGTGACATTGAATCGAAATTCGTTGTCCATCTTCGGAGTCAACACACTCGTCGCGCCAAGTGTGACTGTCTTCACGTTGATGATGGTGGCGTTCACCTGTGCCAGGTCGGTTGGCTGGCGGGCTGTGCTATTGGAAGGCGAATCGCTGTAGCGACCGAAGATCTTAAACTTGTCGCTGAAGCTATGGTCAATCCGGATGCTGCTGGTGTCGATCGAACTTGGCGCACTGTAGCCAGCCGTATAGTACGACAAACCATTGCCGTTATCCCGCTGCGTGGAGACGGGAAAAGACGCAAGAAACGGTTGCAGCGCCGCCGGAGCATTTTGCCGCAGAAAGGTGCTCGGCACCTCATAGAGCTGCGAGGGCGTCGGATTGGTCAGACGCAACCCTTCGTAGGAAAAGAAGAAGAAGGTCTTGTCGCGGCCGTTGTAGAGATGGGGAATGTCGATAAAGCCGCCGAGCGTGCCGCCAAAATCGTTCTGCCGCAACGCCTGCTTCGCGATCGGCGGGGTGTTCGTATATCCGTTGAACCAGTTGTTCGCGTCGAGCGCATCGTTGCGAAGATAGTCGAACGCCGTGCCGTGATACTGGTTGGTGCCCGATCGCGTCTGAAAGGAAAACTGGCCGCCTGGGGTGCGGCCGTACTCCGCCGAATACGTCGAAGTGGTCGCGCGGAACTCCTGCAACGCATCGATCGATACCAGGCTCTGCGTCGTTCCCAGCGCCGTCTCCCCCGGGGTCGCGCCCCCAAAACCGGCACCAGTAAATCCTGAGGAGGAGACACTAGCTCCAATGTTCGCGCTCACACCATCCACGGTGAAGTAATTCGCTTCAGTGCGCTGGCCGTTCACGCTGAGTTCCCCGCTCTGACCAACTCCCTGCGAGGGAACGATCAGGACTCCGGGCGCGAGCGTCATGAGCGACTGAAAACTTCTGCCGTTGAGCGGAAGATTTTCGACAAACTGCCGGTCGATCACCGTGCTCACGCTGGCATCGGTCGTATTCAGAGTGATACCGCTCCCATCGACGGTGACCGATTGGCTGACCGCACCTGGATGCAGAACGAAATCCAGCGATATCTTGCTGGCGATATTGAGCTTCAGATTCTGAATGATCTCGGTCTCAAAGTTCGGAGCCTGCACCATGATCTGGTAGACACCGGGGAGAAGCGAGGGCGCCAGGTACCGGCCATCACCATTCGACTTCGTCTCCCACTTCACCTGCGTCGCATTGTTGACGATCACGACCGATGCCCCCGGAATGATGGCTTTGGAGGTGTCAGTAACCGTGCCTGCAATTTGCGCGCTCTGCCCCCAGGCCGACTGCGGCGCGAGGACTATGGGGAGAGATAACAGGAAAAAAACGTGCAGAATACGCAATCGAAGAGAAAAACGGCCAGCCATGGAAAAACCTTTCTTGATGCGAGGCTGACGGATTCTTATATCCTGTCAAAAGTCGTCAGCCTTCGGGTTGTCGATCTCCGGACCCTCGCGGCGCTTCGCCAAAAAGACTGCCGCGGGGGTCCTTGTGCTTCTTTTCTGGGGTCTTAGAGACTCTCCCTTAAACTACGACACTTTCAGTCCTATATCAATCTGTGTTGCCATCTCGACAGAGAATGGAAGAATTTCTGGTCGCACAGGAAGAAATTTATAATTTAGCCAATAAACTATCTAGCACCGTACCAAACCATCCTTGTGCTCGCAGCAAGCTGCCCCGATCATCTTCTTTGAGGTGATACGTGGTTGCCGAACACAGGCCTGAAAGTTCAGGTTCGCTCTATCGAATGCCGTTACTTGAACTTATTTCCCTCGCACATCTTGTTCATATCGAGCATCACAATCTGTCGGATATCCAGAAGTGCGTCCTACTATCGATCAAGACCGGCGGCTGTCCCGAGGACTGTGGCTATTGTTCACAGTCGGCTCACCATGAAACGGGTTTGGAGCGTCAGGCACTTCTCTCGATTCAGGATGTGCGCGCGGCTGCACTGCGCGCACGGGAACAAGGCGCCCAGAGATTCTGCATGGGAGCTGCCTGGCGTAGCGCACCCTCTGGCCAATCGTTTGAACAGGTACTGGGGTTCATTCGAGAGGTGAAGAGTTTAGGCCTGGAGGCCTGCGCTACCTTGGGCATGCTTACACCTGAACAGGCGAAGCTGTTGAAAGAGGCCGGGCTGGATGCCTACAACCATAACCTCGACACCAGCCGGGAGTTTTACGGCAACGTCATTACAACGCGCACCTTTGATGATCGTCTCCGAACGATTCAATCCGTGCGAGAAGCAGGAATCACTGTTTGCAGTGGGGGCATCCTCGGGCTTGGCGAAAGTGACGAGGATCGTTGTCGTCTTTTGACCGAACTCGCGAGCATGAACCCACAGCCCGAATCGGTTCCCATGAACTTACTCGTTCCGGTTAAGGGCACACCTCTGGAGCGCGCGGTGCCAGTAAGCAGTACGGTGCTGATCAGAACGATTGCCGTGGCGCGTATCCTGATGCCAAAAGCTCGGATTCGGCTTTCGGCTGGACGCCTCTCCCTGAATCGAGAGGCTCAATTACTAGCTTTTTTCGCCGGAGCAAACTCTATCTTCATGGGGGACAAACTCCTGACGACCCCAAACGTCTCGAAAGATGAAGATGAGAGTTTGTTTGCCGAGATAGGTGGGCTCTAGGGCGTGTCATCAAACTATTCTTGGAGCAAAAGTTGAGCTATGCAAGCAGCTTGATGAGACACGAATCGGAAGGGCACGGTTTCAACCGTGCCGCAAAAGCCGCGTATAGAGGCCCTTTCCACTCTGCCGAAGGCTGAAGTGAAGCCCGCAGGGCGCAACGACTGAATTGCCTTCCTTCGTGCGGCCCAGGCTGCACAAGAACCGCCGGGGACACTTTTGAAGATGCGGCCACCCATCTTGCCGCAAGCAAAGAAAGCGATTCAGTCGCTCCGGCTACGCCTACGCTTCAGCCTTCGGCAGAGTGGAAAGAGGCTTTGTCCCCGCTTTTGCGGCACGGTTGAAACCGTGCCCTTCCGATCTCTGCCTCAATAAACTGACTGCACAGTTCGACTTCGCCCTGGAAGGAGTTTGATGACACTCCCTAGACTGCATTGCAGAGGACGCCTGATCGTTTCCGCACTGGCTATCAGGTAGAGTCACTGCGATCGCAATAGGCTTGAGATTCAGGAGCAATGATAGCCACCCAATGCCGAAGTTTGACGCCAGGGATGTGTGGTGGCGACAATAGGCGTCACGATGAAGACATGGGAGTTGATCAGCATTGTTCTCCTGGCGTTAATGGCCGGGATGTTCCACGGTCCATGGGCCGCGTTGAGCAGGTCGATGAATACCTTCACGCCTGAAGTCTTCCTCGCGATCGTGGACCGGATGAACCGCAACATGGCACCCGTGATGACCGTCCTGATGCCGGCGTCGCTTTTGTCGATTGTCCCTGTCCTGCTCCTCTCCTATCACGAGAGGCCACTGACCTTTGCCCTCAGCGCAACCGCACTCGTTCTCTTTATTGTGGCGCTGCTTGTGACAGTGCTGGTTGAAGTTCCTATCGTCGAAGAGATCGCAACATGGACGGTTTCCACTCTTCCCGCCGACTGGCAGGAGCTTCGCGATCGCTGGCTCAGGTTTCATCTCATCCGAGTGATTGCCGGGCTCGCAAGCCTTGTCCTACTCGTGGTCGGAGCGATCTTCTGAGGCCAGACAATATCCCGAGTCTTTATCACTTGAGCCTTTCATCTTCTATCTCCCGATAGTGAGAGGTTTTACCCCCCTCATAGAGCCGCCTGCTCTCAGGACAACGGCACACCACCGGCATCCTATTTCATGATGCTAACTAGGAGGACATCATGATGCCGACGCTCTTCGATCACCTCGAACAACAGGAGCCCTTGAGCGAGGAGCTTGGGACTGGAACGGCGATCCTGCGTGGCCTCGCGCAAGACCGCGAAGCCCTGATCATGGAAGCCTTGTCTGCCGTGGCGGCAGAGTCCCCTTTCCGGCATATGGTCACGCCAGGAGGCTTCCGGATGTCCGTGGCGATGACCAACTGCGGAGCTCTCGGCTGGGTCACAGACAGCAAGGGGTATCGCTATGCCTCTATGGACCCGGAAACCGGCGGTCCATGGCCAGCGATGCCAAAGGTCTTCATGGACCTGGCGCGGCAGGCAGCCACGCTGGCGGGCTATCCGACCTTCATCCCGGACGCTTGCCTCATCAACCGCTACGAGCCTGGTGCACGGCTTACGCTACATCAGGACAAGAATGAAAACGACTTCGCAGAACCCATCGTGTCCGTGTCTCTCGGGCTTCCCGCCGTCTTCCTGTTTGGAGGACTGGAGAGATCCGACAAAACCATTCGGCTGCCGATAGTTCATGGCGACGTGCTGGTTTGGGGCGGGCCGGCGCGGCTGCGCTATCACGGCATCAACCCGCTCAAGGAGGGGTCTCATCCACTAACCGGCGGATACCGATTCAATCTCACCTTCCGCAAGGCAGGCTGAAGCCCCTGGGTTCAGCTAAGCAAGCGCCTGAGGCACAGCCTCTTCCCAACGCCCCTGCGCCTTCAGGATCAGTTCTATGACTTCACGAGCGGCGCCACGACCTGCCAGCTGCTGAGTGGTGAAATGACAGACTGCCTTCAACTCAGGAGCACCATCTGCCACGCACACCCCTAAACCGGCTCGCCGCGCCAAAGGAATATCCGGCAGATCGTCGCCCATATAGGCGACTTCCTCTTCGGTAACGCCTGCCCTTTGCAGGCACTCCTCGAAGGCAGCAGTCTTCTTCGCCTGCCCCAGGTACACAAACGGGACCTTTAGTTCGGCTGCGCGCCGGGCTACCGCCGGAGAAGATCTACCGGTGATAAAACCTGTCTGAATCCCCATCGTGTGGGCCAGGGACAGTCCTTGTCCATCCTTCGCGCTAAACACCTTCATCTCGGAGACAATCGGATCTCCAGAGCCGTCCGCGGACGTCGTAGAAATCAGGCAGACGCCACCATCGGTCAGCGTGCCATCCACATCCATCAGGAAGAGTTTGATCTTACGGGCGCGGGCCAACACATCTGGCGAAGCAAGAGACGCTAGGGATAGATCGGACATGAAACGATTCTAATGCAGCCCTCATGGCTCGTTCCGCACTTCATCATTTGCGAAACGAGCCCGAATGCTAAGCGCTCAAGCAGACGGTGCGAGCACAACCGACGCTTCGCTCGTCAACACACGAAACGTAAAACTCTCCTGCAGATAAAGCCGGACGACGGAATCCGTGTGGCTGAGGTAGCCGATGGAAACATCCTGCCCGATATTGAGTTCAAAGTCACCGCCACGTGTCGTCAACACGAACGCACCCTCTATGGCCGGAGCCCAGATGAGGTTGCCGTCGACGATGCGCTTCACGTGTTCGAGAATGGGATAGCCGTGGTCGCGAGTCTCCGCGAGCTCCGTATAGGCCTTGGCGCCGAGCAAGACCGAGTAGGGGCCATTCACACCGACAAGACGCAACTGGCTCAATGCCTGAGCCACGGCATCCGGATAGTCCCGCACATCGCTGGGAAGAGTCATCACCGGATTGCTGCTGCCTTCGCGGATGCCCTGGATGTTGGCTGCGCTATAGCCGTTGAAGATGGCCCGGTCCTCAGCGAACGCAATCTTCTGGGCCGCGTCCTTCGCCGGCTGCCAGTCGGAGTCATCCGCGCCCCGCTCGACATCATCGATCGCTTCGCGCGTCAGCTCAAAGGGGACCCGCAACTCTACAAGAGCCTTTACCTCACGCTGCCTGGCAATGATGTCTTCCGCTGGCGGAGCAATCGACAGCAGATGTCCCGTGCCAACCGCCGGCAAACCAATGCCGTTCGGAGTCGGTACATCGACAACACGCCGGCCTGCGAGATAGCGCTTGAGTGTCCGAGTCGTCTCTTCTTCGATCTGCTCCCACGCTGCGTCAGAGACTGGTGCCAACTCCCGATGGAGGTTATTCATTTCGTTCTCCTCTAAGGGATCCTATCCCAAGTGATGTATCGCTCACAGCTGTTGTAGAAGACGGCTCAGACGCCACAGGCGGCGTCGCGATGGCCGCTGCTGCAGGCTCTTCTTCCCCTGCGCCTTCAAGAAAAGTTGCCGAAGGCGCAAAGAACAGGCCCCCTGTAACCGCCTTGCTAAAGTCCAGCAGCCGGTCATAGTTTCCCGGCGGACGGCCCACGAACATATTCTCGAGCATCAGCTCGGTGATACGCGGCGTCCGGCTGTAGCCGATGAAGTACGTGCCAAACTCACCGCGTCCAGGCTGCCCAAAGGGCATGTTGTCGCGCAGAATTTTGACCTCTTTGCCGTTCTCGACGATGACGGTCAAAGCGCTGTGGGCCGAGGCCGGTTTTACAGCATCATCCAGCTCGATGTCCGACAGTTTCTTGCGGCCGATGATCCGCTCCTGCGCCTCGGTCGAAAGCGTATTCCACCCCTTCATATCGTGAAGGTACTTTTGGACGAGGACATAACTGCCGCCTGCAAACGCAGCATCCTCTTCGCCAACCAGTGCGGATTCAAGAGCAAGAGTGCCCCGTGGGTTCTCCGTGCCATCGACAAAGCCGATCAGGTCGCGGTCCTCGAAGTATCGAAAGCCCTGAACCTCATCGGCAACCGTCACCGCATCGCCGATGCGTTCCATGATCTGCGTGGCCAGCTCGAAACAGATATCCATTCGCCCGGCACGGATGTGAAACAACACATCGCCCGGCGTAGCGATAGCATGTCGATCGCCCGCATGGAACTCGCGAAAGGGATGCAGCTCTGCCGGCCGAGGCCTGCCGAAGAGCCGGTCCCAGGCATTCGATCCGAACCCCACAATGCAGGTGAGTCCGGCATCGATGTCGCGAAACTCCACGGCCCGAATGAGCCCGGCGATATCGCCGCAGAAAGAACGTATGGCGGCATAGCTCTCAGCATCCTGCTTCACGGTGACGACAAGAAAGATCGCCGCACGCGTGAGCGGCCCAAGAACTGGCTGTGGAAGAGGTGTCTGGTCCGGTTGGTTCACCATCGTCATCCGGCTCGTCTCAATCTATTTTGGGCTTGCTTCATATGTCGTTCCCCAGGAACCAGAGATGATCAGCATCGCTGGAATGCTTCACAGAATCTACGGTATCACCGAGATATGGTTCTCCAGAAAGACCGAAAAGGAGCGGCGGTGAAGATGCATGAACGCTTATTTCTATGGTGTGGGTTTACTTGGCAACCGACGAGGTGTGCCAGTACGTCCAGCTGTATTGGCCAACGACATCGGAGAGCCGGACAGGCTCATACTCTGCGGCTCGGCTGTCGAAGCTGCGGTCTCGATTATCTCCCATGACAAACAATTCTCCTGGACCAACTGTCTGGGGCGCAAACGTTACTAGTGCTGGTCCATCGACACCTGTAGCCGGGGCGAGATATGGCTCGTCAATTTGCTTCCCATCGCGATAAACCTTGCGTTGGGTACCGCCGATGGTTTCACCGGGCATTGCGAGGATACGCTTCATAACGATGACATTATTGCTGCGTCGTAGCGCGATGACGTCTCCATCATGCAGGTCGGAGCGGGCTTGATCCCCTTCATCAACAAAGATTCTGTCTCCGGGATGAAGCAACGGAAGCATTGATTCGCTCGCTATCCGATAGGAGTGATAGCCCGTACTACAGCCACTTAGAAGCAGGGAGACCCCGAGTGCGCCTATCCATAGTCTTGAGAGCGAGAGCTTCCTCATAGAGGCATAGGGAATCATGTTGGAGCAAGTGTATATCCTAAGGCGCGAGTCTAGAAGCAGCGGCTATAGCCATCACTTCGATGACACTTATACCTCTAATGATGGCCGATACAAACAGCTTAGACAGTCGTCCGTGACCCCAGAATAAGAATCTCCACGAGCCTTTTCGCGCTCTGCGGCCAATCCGGAGTGGACGCCACATAGGAGACGCCGACCAGAGCACGAAGCAAATCCATGGGCTCCAGATCCAGGCGTATCTCACCGCTCTCGATCGCGCGCTCGACCAGCGCTGTAATCGCGCCTACGACCAACCCGGTAGTTGCCTCATACAGCTTGGACGGCCCACCCACAACCGTGTTGAGAGCCGGCGCGATGAGTTGCTTCGCGGCGATGTAGTCGACGAACAGCAACATCCAGGCACGCAAGGCCTCGACCGGCGGCAGGGTCCTGGCAAACTCTTTCTCTGCTGCCGCCAGCTTCTCTACCTCGGTCCGATACACCGCCTCCAGCAGCGCGTCGCGCGTCGGAAAGTGGCGATAGAGCGTTCCCGCTCCAACCCCTGCCTGTTTCGCAATATCGTCCAGGCTGGTGTCTGCGCCCGAACGCGTAAACGCTTCTTTGGCTACCTCCAGAATGCGCTCACGATTGCGCTGCGCATCGGCGCGCGGTCTTCGCGGTACGGATTCTGAATGTTTCGTAGCCATGGCAAAATATTTGCAACCGGAGGGAGTCTCCGGTTATCTATTATTATGGAGAGACTCTCCGCTTTATTTTAGCAAGGGCTGTTTGGCAGGAAGAACCTGCGCAGCCCTCTTGAAGTGTTCCACAAACCCCAGAAGAAGAACCAGGAGAAGAAGATGGCGAATGTATTCGGTGCGA
Source organism: Granulicella mallensis (assembly GCF_014203225.1). Taxonomy (GTDB): domain Bacteria; phylum Acidobacteriota; class Terriglobia; order Terriglobales; family Acidobacteriaceae; genus Granulicella; species Granulicella mallensis_A. The sequence goes on from NZ_JACHIO010000002.1 coordinate 291,044, forward strand.
CCTCAACAACGGAAGATGTGCTATCGGGCGTAAAGCTGGACGGCAAACGGATACTGGTGACAGGTGTCTCCGCCGGAATCGGCGTGGAAACCGCGCGCACGCTCGCTGCCCATGGAGCGCATGTGGTCGGTGCGGCGCGGGACCTGAAGAAAGCAGAAGCGGCCACCACTCAGGTACGAGAGGACGCCGCGGCCCACGGCGGAAGCTTCGAGCTGATTGAGCTCGATCTCTCCAACCTCAAGAGCGTTCGTGCAAGCGCCGACGCGCTGCTGGCAAAGGGTGAACCCTTCGACGTGATCATCGCCAATGCCGGAGTCATGGCGACGCCGTTCGGCCATACCGCGGACGGCTTTGAGACACAGTTCGGCACCAATCACCTCGGCCACTTTGTCTTCGTCAATCGGATCGCTCCTCTGATCCGTGCAGGCGGACGCCTGGTCAACCTCGCCTCTTCTGGTCATCGCTTCTCGAACGTCGACCTCGACGACCCGAACTTCGAGAACACACCCTATGATCCCTTCGTCGCCTACGGTCGCTCAAAGACGGCAAACATCCTGTTCTCCGTCGAGTTTGACCGCCGGCATAAGGAGCGGGGCGTACGTGCTGCAGCCGTCCATCCCGGAGGCATTCATACCGAGCTGGCCCGCCACATGGACCCAGCCCACCTCCAGGCAATGATCGATCAGATACGGCAGCAGCTTGCAGCGGAAGGCCATGACACCTTCGAGTTCAAGACAGTCCCCCAGGGCGCGGCAACCTCGGTCTGGGCAGGCATAGTCGCTCCGGCAGAAGAGATGGGCGGACAGTACTGCGAGAACTGCCACGTCGGCAAGGCTGTAGCGGATGACGTAATGATCAGCCCCGCCAGCGAAGGAGTACGCGGATATGCGCTCGATCCCAAGAATGCTGCGGCGCTCTGGAAGAAGAGCGAAGAGCTGGTCGGAGAGTCGTTCTAACGCTCTGCGCCTGCCATCCGAGCGGAGCAGACACTGTGCAACGAGCGGCGTAACGACAAAAGCGAAGCAGGTGAGAATGCAGATTCTCACCTGCTTCGCTTTGGCGTGTGGTCAGGCAGGTTTACCATCCTGTGCCACAACTGGAAGCGTTCTTAAGGGAGCCGGAAAGAACACAAAACGCCATAGAACCGTCACATGCGCTACACTGCTCCCAACTGAAACAAAAACGGCAATCTGGTTTTCTTGCACTGATTGATGTCTTTGGGCTATTTCCCGGGAGTGAAATTCGTGAAATCTACGGTGGTCAGTCTTCCCTGTTTGGATGGCATCTGCTTCGCAAAGTGGATCGTCATTGCAACGAACAACATGGAAGATGAATCATCCCCGGTTGCGTTTCCGGAGAGGTGATACATGGATGGAATAGGCGTTAAGCTTCGTTCGGCCCGCAATCAATGGGGTCTTACCTTGCGAGAAGTGGAAGAACGCAGCGGCGCGCTCGCACAGCAGTCGAACAACTCTGCGTACCGTATCTCAGCCAGTTGGCTCGATCGGATAGAGCGTGAAAATCGCGGATTATCCGCGACCAAGCTGATTGTTCTGGCGCACATCTACGGTCTGAAGACCGATCAGATTCTGGCGCTTTATCCGGAAACAAACGAGCCCCCTACCCCCCAGCTCGCTCCTGCCTCCAGTCCGAACTCGACGCATCTGTTGCTGGAAGGTCCTCTGGAGGAGCACGCCAGGCTCTTGCTTCCTGAAACATTAGTGACCGATCCTCCGCCCCAGGACACAATGCTTCTTCCTCCCGACAAAACAGTGATGCCGATCCATTACCGGCGCGGGATCATCGGTCAACGGGACCGCACCATGGATCCAATGATTCTCCCGGGATCGATTGTCTTGATCGACACGCAAAAGCGTGCGATTGGCAGCAGGAGGGACTGGACCAACGAGTTCAACCGCCCCATTTATTTTTTATTCACACGAACGGGCTATCTCTGCGGCTTCTGCGATCTTGACAAGCTGTCTGAGTGGTTGACGCTGGTACCCCACATGCTGTCCTTCGAAACCAACAAACGATTGCGCTATAAGCACGAAGTTGAAGTCATTGGCACAGTCGCTGGAATCTTCTCCCGGCGTCTCGCCTGAACGGGTGTTCCAGAGGCAATGCGCGACTAGAGTGGTGAGTCATTAGTTCGTAAAGAACTAGTGTTACTCATAGCGCGGAGCGCAAACCGTGACGCTTTAGCGTCGCGGGACGGAGGGAGCCGTAGCCTTTAGGCTACGGAATTAAAGCTAGGCAAGAATTGGGCTTTAGCCCCGGGCCTTTTGTTCGCAGCCGAAAGAGAGCCCGGGCCTAAAGGCCATCCCCTTGCTAAGCCTCGATTTCCGTAGCCTAAAGGCTACGGCTCCCTCCGTATCCCTGATGCTGAAGCATCAGGGAACACGCTTCCCGCTGTGCTGAACAGACCATCCTTCTTTGTAAGCGAGACCCATCGCTATCACTCCGACAGGTCCCACGATCATCGATCGAAACGAAAGCTATAACGCTCTCTGTAAATCGGCGAGACCGGGAAAATTGCCGATTTCATAGAGTGCAAGCACGTGCCGAGTCATGAGGTAATAGGTCGCAATGACGCGCTGCCCATACTCCGGGAAGACGGACTCAAGCTTCCCTATCTTCGCGGCGCCTCTCAGGCGATCGATGTGCCATTCAATCTCCCTGGCATTCATACGCAGCTGCTCTGCGACGACCAGAGCTTCGGGATACCACTGCTGTACGTAAAAAGCGAGATCGATCAACACGGCACAATTTCGCTTCAGCACCTCAAGGCCTTCCAGCCCACCAATCAGGGGCGAGATGCAAGAGGGATCGAGAATGATGTCATCCTCTCCATACCTCGGACCACCCGACTCATCGACAAGATCCAGCGCGATCAAGGTGATGCTCTCGCGATCGACTGAGGTGAAGCGGGCCAGCAACATCTCCCAATTCCCATAAGGAGTCTTCGGGCGACGGCGATAGAAATGCGCTGCGGTCGCAGTCAGAGCGACAAGAAAGACTGCGACTGCACTGAAAAAGGGAATGGCGCTTGTGTTCATCATGGTCTCCAACTCCTCAGCTCACGGAGGTCATATTCAACTCTTCGCTGCAAAGCAGCGAGTTGTTCCCGCATTTCTTCCGGCAGCTCCAGGGATGCTGGAGCCTCTCGCCAAAGCATGATGATCCAGTACACTTGGCAGGCCAAATAAGACGATATACGAATATAAGACAAATTCGCAGATATTCGTGCGTGATGATCCATTCCCAGGTAACTATGCCCTGCCTCGGTCAATATTCCAATGATCGAGTAGAGCCCAAGGCCCTGCGAAATCCTGGCGACATGAGTCTTCCATGGAAGCCCTACCGTCGCCGAAAGTGCAATCATTCCAACGAAGAGTTCACTCATCAGCACCGAAGAAAAGAAGTTTCCCCGGATGATCACCGCTCGCATCCAGGAATTAGCAGGAGGAGCCGTGAGCCAGGTAAGCGCCGATGCAATGAGGATGCTGCCGCCGATCAGCCACCCGAAACTGCCCCGCACATCTGGAGCCCATTTGCCCAGAGGACGAAAGATATGAGAAGCCAGCTCGTATACAACGCAAAGCTGTAAAACCAAATCTACCGTTCCAAGCGATAAGTAAGCGAGAAGATATTGATGCTTGGTCCCGTAATGGACGATGAAATAGAGGGTAATCGTTCTCACTACGTATTCTGTAATCAGCGTAGTAAAAAACGGAAAAACAGTTGCACGGTGACGAGTCCAAAGCACCACCAGCAGTACTGCATGCGCCAAGAAACCGGCCGCCCAAAATACGAGATCGATGCCTGTCAACTGCATTCAAATCTCTCCAATTGGGCGACCGCTCCCTAGATATACGCTGCAATCATCTTATGCCATATGCAGCAGAATGAGGATCATTTGCATGGTATTAATCTGCGGTTCGGGATCAGTACCACCCACAACCTGCGGCTCGGGATCGGTGCCACCTACAACAGGGGCAGATGCGAGCGGCTTGGTGGTGGATTGACCAGACTGAGCAAAAGCTCTACCCATTGGCATAACCAGAGCGAGAAGAATAAGCGCCAAAACAGACTTACGGACATTGCTATTGAACATTGTGTCTCCTTTAGCGCGAATGTGCGCTGAGCAGAGACTAGAGGAGGATCAGGTAAAAACCGACAACTCATTAATTTTGTTGCTTATCCGAAACTTAATTAATGGTTGCAGCTCTTGCCTCTGCTCGGCAGACGATTGACTAAATACCGCATAATAAAGACTTTTAATCCAGATTTCTGACGTATTTGTTGCGTATAGCGCACAGGATGGAAAACCTGTTACGCTTCCAGTCCCCATTGTTAGATAACAGTTCTAGTTGGTTCGCAACGTATGGTGGTCTCACCGTATAACAGAGCAACGGACCAACACACACACTATCTCTTCCGTGCAGGTCCGGGAGTGCGGGTCGTACGTCAAATTCGCTAGCCTTGACGTTGTCTAGCCTCCCCGCCTGGAAGAGTATCAAGAGGTGCAGACTTGGACCAGTCTTATTCCTTTGGGTCCGCAAGGTCTTCCTCTGCGCAACATATATCTCTATCGAAACGACAATGCCGGAGCAACTGCTCCGGCATTGTCGTCAACCCAGATATCTAATCCAGATACCTGACCAAATCTTCGCTAAAGGCTTAGTGTGCTGCCGAAGCAACGATTACTGAAGCGATCACGCCGGTCGCAATAGCAGCCATCACATAGTTACCATCCACCTGGCGCCATTCGTAGCCCGGCCGCGGTGCACTCAGGTGGTACTGACGATAATCAACGCGTTCGCCGCGATTCCAATCGTCATGATTCATGCGCGCGCCTTTTCTCCACTCCTTATGTTGGACATAGGCGTGGTTATCGTGGTGGTCGTCATGATGATCTTGTGCGAAAGCCGCTCCTCCGCTGAGGGTCGCAGCAACAATCGATAGGGCCAAAGCTTTGCGAATTTTGTTCATAATGTCTCCTGATTCTTTGATTCATACCAGCCGGATGATGTTGTTTACCTGATCCCAATTTGCGTGATCAGACGGTTACCAGCATTGATTGTGCGACCTGAAGATGAATACGCCGTGTGCACGTCTCTTGAGACAGCGATGGAATCGTACGCTACCAGTCCCCTCCCGCACCACCGCCACCCGAGTCGCCCCCATCACCTCCACTGAAGTCATCGCTGCTGCTTCCGCTGTCAGAGCTGCTTGAACTGCTATCGCTGAAGCTCGTCCCTGAGCCGCCGGAGGTTCGACGCCCCTTACGGGTAACCTCATACCAGACATAGAGGCCGAGGAAGAAAAATATAAGCCATACAGGCAAGTCGACCCTCTGCCACCAGGGTTCAGGAGTATCCGCGAGAGGAAGTACCGCAGGAGGAGGTGTTGAAGTCGTATCTCCCGCATCGCCGGAGGAGTCTGGAGGCGTTAGCGTATCGAGCGTGATCTTGGCGTCGTCGGCGACCACCTTCGCGACCCGCTGCACTCCCAGCTCGACTGCCCCGTCGTAGTCCTTCTGTTTCAGAGCCGGAACCATCTCCCGGCCAATGTCTCCCACCTTGGCGTCGTTCAGAATCCCTTCGAAGCCGTACCCTACCTCGATCCGCCACTTGTGGTCGTCAATCGAAAACAGCAGCAGCAGGCCGCGGTCTGTCTTCTTCTCTCCGATCTTCCACTTGTGAAACAGATCGTTGGCGAACTGCTCCTTCGACTCGTCCCCAAGTGTGTGAATGGTCACCACAAAGATCTGCGCCTTGGTCTTGTCGTGTACCTCGCGGCAGATCGCCTCGGTCTGCGCCTTCGCCGCATCGCTCAGTACACCGGCGTAGTCGTTGATGTAGCTCTTGGGCGCGGGCAGCGTCACAACCTTCTCTGCCCGCAGCCCCAAAGAGCATACCCATCCCAGCAGCAGAGCGAGCAGCCCTGACCGCATCCTTTGTCTCATGGCCAACATTCTACTGACTACAACCAGTAGCTGGTTACCGAATTACAGCGCAGGCCACGCGCCCGCCGGCGCCGCCAATCGGCTGAGACTGGTAATCATCCGGATTGGCATGGATGATCAACGACGAGCCGTCAGCATCGAGAAGAGCCGGGCGTTCGTCGCCACCCTTAAGCGTGACCAGCGTCGAATAAAGCTCTACCGTCGCGGTTCCATCCGCAGCCACAAAAAGGTTGGGAAGATCTCCAGCGTCATTCGCATCGGCGTTCAGAAGTCCATGAACAACCGGCGTCTTGGCATGAACGTGAGCGCCCGCGCCTTTGAACATCGCATCGCCGCAATCGCCCTTTTCATGGAAGTGCATGCCATGCCAGCCCGGAGTCAGTCCCTTGGCCTCAATGCGCAAAAGCACGCCACGAGGAGTGCCGGTCACCGTTACCTTGCCGAGAACGCTTCCGCTTCCATTCTTGAGTTCGCTGGTGTGGTCGGCCGAAGGGGCCTGGGCGGAGACGGCGGTTGCCAGAATAATCGTAGAAAAAATAGCGGATGCGAAACGCATGACGTGGCTCCTTGGTACAGGTACTGTAAATCGGTTAGGGGTTACACTCCGTGCAATAACCGGAGTTGGAGAAGGCGATAAATCTGTTGACTCTGCTAGGCAGGCGTCGTGGCGTTGATCAACAACAGGCTCACGCCCACTTCAGTTACACGTCTATGCGGCGTCATCCGTGGGACAACCAGCATGTCCCCCTTCTTGAGGGCGATCGAAGTAAATCCTTCCGAGTGAGGAGCGAGCCATTCACCAGGCTTGGTCTGGCGCGCGTTCTGGGGCGATCCGCCAACCTCGTAGACGGTTGCGCCATCCAGCACCTGGAAGACATGATCGCGATGTTCATGGAACTCGAACTCCTTCGCTATTTTCTTCTCCTCCGCGCTCACCGTCATCGACACGGCCAGCCCTTTCGCGCTGACGATGTCTTTAGCGGCGGGTGCAGCTTGCAATCCCTTTACCATCTCGTCGATCGTTGTTGCCGGAAACAACTGGAAAGTCGCCTGCGATTTCTCATCGGTAGACTGTCCCGTCTCAGCAACCGCAGGAGACGCAGAGAACAGAGTGCTTGCCAAGGGAAGCGTAACCGCGGCAAGAGGCGCGGTCCGAAGGAAGTTGCGGCGGGATTGAGCTTTTGTCATATGCGATTCGATCATAAGCCTTGCCGAGCCTCAGCCCGGCATCTCCTTTATTAGAACCCTTTTGCCTTTGTTTTATTCCCTGCAGGGAATCTGCTGCCTGGGTCTTCTAGACGAGCACGTCCTTTGCCGAAAGCGCACACTCCTGCAGGTCACGCACAAGCTCATCGATCCTGGCCAGATCCGCGTCCCAGGAGAACATGAAGCGCGCGGCGCCGCCAATGAAGGTATAGAACTTCCAGCCACGCTTTTGCAATGGCTCCAGTATCCCCTCAGAGGCATGAACGAAGACAGCATTGGCATCGACGGAAGAGACGATGGTGACCCCTGGAATCGTCGCGATCTGTTCCGCAAAGTACGCAGCGCACCGATTGGCATGCGCCGCATTGCTCAACCACGCTCCGCTCTCGAGCAGCCCTACCCAAGGTGCAGTCAAAAAGCGCATCTTGGAAGCAAGCTGCCCGGCCTGCTTGCAGCGGTAATCAAAATCAGCAGCAAGCTTGCGATCGAAGAAGATCACGGCCTCGCCTACAGCCATCCCATTCTTCGTTCCGCCGAAACACAGAACATCGACGCCACTCTTCCAGGTAAGCTCCGCCGGCGACTGCTCGAGCTTGGCGCAGGCATTCGCAAAACGGGCGCCGTCCATATGCAGCGAGAGACCATGCGCCTTACACGCTGCGGAGATCGCCTGCACCTCTTCTGTTGTGTAGACACGTCCCGTCTCCGTCGGCTGCGTCATCGTAACGACCCGCGGCTTTGGATAGTGGATATCCTGACGCTTCGTCGCCAGTTCATGAATGGAATCCGGCGTCAGCTTGCCATCTGTGGTGTGAGCCACCAGCAGCTTTGAACCATTGGAAAAGAATTCGGGAGCACCGCATTCGTCCGTCTCCACGTGCGCCGAATCGGCACAGATGACCCCATGGTAGGACTGGCAAAGCGAGGCCAGCGCAAGCGAGTTAGCCGCCGTTCCGTTGAATACGAAGAAGACTTCACAATCGGTCTCAAAGAGTTGACGGAAGGCATTAGCGGCTCGTCCGGTCCAGGCATCGTCACCGTAAGAAGAGGCATGCCCGAAGTTCGCATCCTGCATCGCGGACAAAGCCTCGGGACAGATACCCGAATAGTTATCACTCGCAAACTGCTGAACAATATTGATGTTTTCTTTACTCATTACGTCTCAAATCCCTCTATGGCTCATAGGTGGACGCGATGAGATAAAAACCGGTGTTGCCAGATCGGCCATATCTTCCCTCCTGCAATGGGAGCTCCACCTTGCCCGGAAGCAGGTTGGCGTTGAGCTAGGCTCAACTCTTGATATTAACTATCAAGCTATCACAATGGTTATTGTGGATTCGCTCACTCCAGCCTTTGGCTTATCCTCGGTCCTTTGGCCTTTGCCTTTCTTGAGTGTCATACCCAAAGGCCGGGGCCCCCAGAGAGCGTTCTTTGCTCTCTGGGGTGGAAAGGGAATCTGCTGTTCCCTGGCGACGCTGCTGGTCTGAACGACTCGCATGATGAATAACGCGCCCTGAAATCTTGATACGCTAAAAAGAGAAACTATGAACTTCGCAGATCGCCTCACACAACTCGGCCTTGAACTACCCACCCCCATCAACCCTCTCGGATCTTACAAAACGGTTTCGATTTCAGGAAGCCAGCTCTACGTCTCTGGACTCGGACCGTTTGAAGACGGCAAGCCGATTGTAGGTGTGGTCGGTGGAGACATTTCACTGGAGAGAGCGCAAGAGGCAGCGCGCCTGACCATGCTGATGATTCTGTCCTGCGTCAATCAAGCACATGGCCTGGACAAGATCGATCGGTGCAGCCGATTGACTGTTTACGTCCGCGCCGATTCATCCTTCACCCAGCACCCCAAGGTAGCGAATGGCGCCAGCGATCTCCTGCTCACCTTGTTCGGGTCGGACAAGCTCCCCGCACGTAGCGCCCTCGGAGTCCACACCTTGCCGATGGGCATTCCAGTTGAGATCGACAGCATCTTTGAGTTGAAGTAGTCCTCTGGTGTCCTGGATCTTTTGATTGCAGCCGAAGAGTTTTTTGTTTTGAAGGGGCGGGGCTTCAGCCCCGCCGTTAGAAGCCTCTACGTACAGTGACTTTAGTCACGGAGGGAGTGATGCTGGGGCAAGCCTGCGCGCTGCCACATGCAAGAGTTCTTGCCTGCCACCGCCGAGAGTCTCCAAGGGACAGAGTTGCTGGCTAGATAGACATCGTTCCCCTCCGCGGCTGAAGCCGCTTTAGGTGTTGTCCCAACGGCGGGGCTGAAGCCCCGCCCCTTCAAAACAAAAATCCGGCTAAACCTCAAAACTTGAGGTCACACCACCCCGACGCTCTAATAAATACCATCCGCATATCTCTCAGCAATCACCCGAGACTCAGGAGCATTCGCTCCGATGCTACTCGTCTCAAGCAAGATCTCGAAGGGACGAATCGATCCATCCACACCTCGCGCCTTCTGCAGAATGGGATCCATCGCTTTCTCACTAAGAAAGAAATCGGAAGCTGCCTGCGTCCCCGCCATATTGAGTCCTTCCAGCAGAAGCGCATGTCCCTTTCCATCCAGGCTGGGGACAAACGCAACGATGGCATACGTCCGCTGCGGGTCTTCGGCGTGGCCGTTCTGATAGACCGCACTCTCCCCTGTCCCAGGGCGCCGATTCACAACAATCGAATCATCTACCTCTGAGCTGTACTGCAGCGCAAAGTTCAACTTCTTCTCGAAGAGCTCGACCCAGGGATTCGTATGGACCGATCCCAGAAGAATGACATTCGATTGCTTCAGGTCATCCATCCTGAGATCGCGAGCGTATCGAATCGCAAACAGCTCCTGGACCAGCTCCGGCACGTGAGACAAGCTCAACGCAATGTTCAGATCGGCCACACTGGTATATCGCTGGTTGCGAAGATCGTTCATGTTATTCGCATCCACATGATCCATGGCATCTTCATGGGAGAGATACGAGCCAGTAACATATTCGGAGAGCCGAACAGGGCGCCGGGTAAGGTTTTCAAGAATTCCAAGGCCGCTGTCGGCTGGGACAACGAGCGTCTGCCTGTCCTTGCGGAAGAGTTGCGTCAAGAGCTGATGCGAGAGCGTCGCAGGCCTTCGCTTGAAGAGGTGGATTCCCAAAAAGCCGGTGACCAGGGCTACTCCCACGACAGCAAACACTACTCCGAGCAGGAGCCCTCGCGAACCTCTCCTCTCCGGCTTGCTCGGATTCCCTGCCTTCTCTTGAACCTGCTCCTTTATCTCAACTTCTTCTTTGGGAGCTTGCGTCGGTTGCACAGGCATTCCATCGCCAGATGCCTGCGCACTCTCGTGAAAGATGGGGACATAGCGGCCTACAGGAATGCTGATCCGGATTGGCTCATTCTTTCCATCCGTCTCGAAGTACTGGTCCAGCCGCTTGCGCAATACGCGAGCATAGTTGCGAACAACATTGTCGACACCCGGGTTGTAGTCCACTGGCCGGCCAAAGGCCTGAATCCCGATCTGGTACTCGGTGATCTCATCGGCGCGCCCACTGAGCTCGCGGTCGCACACATACAGAAGAAAGTTAGTAAGAAAGGGGGACTTGGCAAAGTTCTTATTCGCCACAAGCCGCTGTGCAAGAAGCCAGCGTGCATCTTTCGATAGTCCAGGGTTCGACGGTTTGTAGGAACTGCGATCCTTCATAGGCCCGTTCCGCCCGGATTACTCGCAGTGAACAACTGCGGTATGCGAGTACTACCAAGAAAATCGATTAAACCGGGGCTTCCCCCGAAGATAAGAGCCTTTCATCAATAGAATGTGAACGTTAAGCAGTCCTATCCACAATCTCTCAACGGTGGAATATCACAGGGTAGGCTTGATTTTTCCAGCATGAAATTACAGTGAACACACCGTTCCTACTGTATGAATCAAGCTGTTATTCCCAGCAAAACAGAGGTCTTCCACCAGCAGGATTTGCAATCTTCTTCTCCTACCCCGGGGTACCACCTATGCGCTGGCCGTCCCTTACCTCACCATCATCCTGATCACCCCTACATTCAACGAAAGATCAGGAGAATCTCAACCATGTTCCGTTTTTCCCTGCCTCGTTCCGCCAGTCCGACAACGCGACTCGCCGCGCGTCGTTCCCGATTTTTCGGCCGTTCCTCGTTGCTCCTCGCCATTCTCTTTCTGCTCGCCGCAGGTCAGGCTATGGCACAGTTCGATTCCGCCAGTGTGCTCGGAACCCTTAGAGACCGCAGCGGCGCCTTCCTCCCCAAGAGCACGGTAGTGCTGACGAATATAGCTACCCGCACTCAGCAGACCGCCGTCACCAACGGCCAGGGCGACTACGAGTTCGCCTCCGTCCAGCCGGGCGACTATAACCTGACCGCCGAACTCACAGGCTTCAAGACCGCGCACGTCGACCACATCACCGTAGCGGTGGCGGCACGCCAGCGCGTCGATGTCACGATGGATGTAGGCGGAGCCAGCGAGAGCGTCACCGTAACCGGCGCCGAGAGCATGCTCGAGACAGATACCAGCGATCGCGGCGAGGTCATCGGCCAGCGCGAGATCGTCAACCTTCCGCTCAACGGCCGCTCCTACGCCGATCTCGCGCTACTGGTGCCGGGCGTCAGAAAATCTGTACTGGAAAACCAGACACTTTCAAGCCGCGATTCCTCCTTCAACGTCAACGGACAGCGCAGCGAACAGAACAACTTCATCCTCGACGGTCTGGATAACAACCTCTACGGAACCGACAACCAGGGCTTCTCGAACCAGACCATCCAACCCTCGCCAGACGCACTCAGCGAGTTCAAGGTGATGACTGATAACTACAGCGCCGAGTACGGTCGTGTAACCGGAGCCGTCGTCAACGCGACAACCCGCAGCGGAACCAGCCACTTCCATGGCGCTGCATGGGAGTATCTCCGCAACACCTCGTTAAATGCCATCGGCCCCTTTCTGCCGCCGGTCAACGCACTGACCGGAAACACCCAGAAGCCGACCTATCAGCAGAACCAGTTCGGCGGAACCTTCGGCGGCCCAATCAAGACCCCCTTCCTGCGCAACAAGCAGTTCTTCTTCCTCGATTACGAAGGAGAGCGGCGAGTCACACGAAGCCTGGCCACCGCGACGATTCCGGACGCAAACCAGCGGCTCGGACGCTTCCCCACCCCTGTGATGAACCCCTATACCGGACAGATCTACCAGGTGGATCCGGTCACAAAATTCGCCCAGGTGCCCACCTCATTGATCAATCCGCTGGCAACGCTGGTCCTGGCGGCTCTTCCTGCCACCAATGTTCCGGGCGCCTCCAACAACTATGTCTCTCTGCCGCGCGGCTCGCTCAACGACAACAAGGGAGATGCCCGTTACGATGGCTACTTCACCCCGAAGCTCAACGCGTTCTTTCGCTTCAGCCAGCGCAACGTCGATATCTTCGATCCTCCCAATATCCCCGGCCCCGACGGCGGAAACTCCAACAGCATCGTTACGATCTTCGACCAGCAGGAAGCCTTCGGCATCACCTACACCGTGAGCAATAACTCCCTGCTCGACGCTCGCGTCGGCATCAGCAAGGTCAACGGAAGCAAGGTGCCGCCCAACATCGGCCAACCCAGCTTCCTCGCCGAAGCCGGCATTCCCAACATCCCTACCGATCCACGCGTCGTTGGCCCGCTGAACTCACAGGCCGTAAACAACTTCAGCAGCTTTGGCCGCCAGACGACAAGCCCGAACGTACAGAACCCCTTCGTCATCAACCCCAAGGTCAACTACTCCATGTTGCGCGCCGCGCACAGCTTGAAGTTCGGCTATGAGTATCAGCACATCTCCGTTGCCGACGATGACTTCCATCCGAAGTACGGCAACGACACCTACTCCGGAGCCTTCAGCACGCCTCCCATGGGAACGCCCACACCTGCCGGGCTCAGCAGTACGGTGACCAACGAAGCCATCGCCCTGACGGACTTCGTCTTCGGCGCGCGCAGCCACTACGAGTTGAATAACACTCACCTCGTCAGCATCCAGCAGCGTCTGCACCAGTGGTACGGACAAGACGATCTGCGTCTGAACCACAAGCTGACGGTCAACGTCGGTCTTCGCTATGAACTCGGAACGCCGGAGTGGGAGGCCAACAACCAGCTCGCCAACTTCGATCCCGCCACATCCCCCTCGACAGGCAAGCTGATCACCGCATCCCCCGGCTCAATCTACAACCGTGCGCTGGTCAACATGCAGAAGAACAACTTCGCACCCCGCGTCGGCTTCTCGTTCCAGGCACAACCTACCACGGTGGTTCGCGCAGGTTACGGCATCAGCTATACCCACTTCGTTCGTGAAGGCGGAGAGAACCTGCTGGTCTATAACGCTCCCTTCACCTTCGACGCGCAGGTAAACCAGATCGCTCCCCTGGCCGCCAACGGACAGCCGCTCTGCACCAGCCTCTCGCAGAATCCCGCCTCCTGCTTCCGCACCACGATGCAGGGTTATGCCAACGGCTTCACCGATCCCTCCAACTTCAATCCTCTGCTGGCCCAGCCGCACTACGAGCCCGCGAACGATCCCAACGGCTACGCCGAAAGCTGGCATGTGACCGTACAGCAGCAGCTCACCAGGAACACCCTGCTCGATATCGCTTACGTTGGAGTATCAGGAAAGCACCTGCCGACCCTGGCGGACTACAACGAAGCGAATCCGCAAGCCCCTACCTGCCAATCAGCCAACACAGCCACTTGCTTGACAGTACAGAAACGTCGCCCCATCCAGAGCTTTGCCGGAATCGAAATCGCCTTCGGAGCGGGTGACAGCATCTATCACGCGCTTCAGGTCAAGCTGGAGCACCGATACTCGTACGGCCTCTACCTGCTCAACTCATTTACCTGGTCGCACGCCATCGACAACGCCTCCGGCACCCTCGAGAACAACAATGGCGACACCAACTTCCTGACCTACAAGGACCCGAACTACGACCGCGGCCGCTCCGGCTACGATCAGCCGATCAACGACACCACCTCGCTCGTCTACGATCTGCCGTACGGACGCGGAAAGCGCTTCGGAGGCAATGCAAATCACATCGTCCGGGGTGTTCTGGGAGACTGGCAGTTTACCGCGATCAACACGGCAACCAGCGGTCTTCCGATCAACATCACCTACTCTGCCGGTGGCTACAAGCTGGGCAACCTCGCGTCCGATGCCTTCGCCCTTACGGCAGGCGCGGCGTCGTCGGGCACACTCTATGCTCAACGCCCCAACACCATCGGCAACCCCGTGAACCCTTCCTCAAAGTGGGTAAAGACATCCTCTGCCCTCAATGGATATCTCAATCCCAGCACCGTGGTTTTGCCGACAGATCCAAGCCAGCCTCTCGGCAACACCGGCAGAAACTCTGCACGGGCACCCGGCTTCTCGCAGCTCGATCTAGGACTGCACAAAGCCTTCAATCTGTGGAGAGACAATACGAAACTTGATTTCCGCGCGGAAGCGTTCAACGCGCTGAACCAGGTGAACTACCAGGCTCCGGATGACACCAGAACAGATGGTGGCTACGGTTCGATCACTTCCGCCTATCCTGCACGGCAGCTCCAATTCGCCGTCAAGATCCTCTACTAACCTGTTTTCATCTCCAAGCAGGCTTATTTACACCATACGACCTCGACAAGATTCCCTTGTCGAGGTCGTATGGCTTCCATCTCACGAACAATAAGTACTTTTGCGGAACCGAACATAGATTCGCCGCGTATGACACAGGATGCGAAGCCTCCTGCTTCTTGCCCTTTCTGCGTTCTCGCTCCTTCCCTTATCTGCACAGAGCCGAATCGCCATTGAAAATGTCACGCTCATCGATGGAACTGACCATGCACCCAGGCACGGCACTACTGTTGTCGTGGAAGGGGCGACAATCATCGCAATTACCAGTAGTCACAAGCGTCAACCCCAGGGAACGAAGATCATTGACGGTACCGGGAAATTCCTGATCCCGGGGCTCTGGAACAACGACCTGCATGGACCGGCCTTCGATCAGGCAAAGGCACCTCTTTTATCCCTGGTCTCCTACGGGATCACTACCGTACGCGATATGGGCGCGCCGCTGGATGATATTGTGCGGCTTCGCACCGCAACGGCCTCCGGAGCGCTCATCGGTCCACGTCTCTTCATTGCAGGTCCTCTATTGGAGGGACCTGTTTCTATCCAAATGTCACTCATCGTCGCTCTGTTCGATGAGAAGCAGGCACGCGATGAGGTCCGAACTTTAAAACAACGCGGAGTCGATTATGTTGAAGTCGACACGAGCCTGACTCCGGAGCTGTATGGGGCTATTGCAGACGAGGCGAGGACTCAGGGGCTTCCGCTCGTTGGCCACATCCCTGCAGAGATCTCCGCCGGAAGCATCGTGCAGGCGAATCAGAAGAACGTCGAACACTTAGGTGGAAGATTTCTCAACGTTCTCATCTCCTGCTCCAGCGACGAGGAATCTTTCAATATGGAAACAAAGAGAACCTATAACGAACTCTTAACCGCGATGAAAGAAAAACGTCAGGCCAGCGAACCACAATTTAAAGCCGAATTTGACGATAGACTTCTCTCCACTTTTAGTGAGGATAAAGCTCAGCGCCTCTATCGTCTCTACGCGGCTCATGGCATCGCACAAACCCCAACACTGTATGTCCTGAACACCCTGTGGGCAAGCAACAAAGATGGGGACAAGTTGAACGATCGTGATCTGGAGTCTGGAAAGAGAATCTTCGCAAAGGACCTGGAGGTAGTCGGAGAAATGAAGAAAGCTGGCGTCCCCATTCTTGCCGGAACAGACGGACCGTATCCCCAGGGAGGAGAAGCTCTGCATCGTGAACTGGAACTTCTCGTGCAGGCTGGGTTGACGCCTCTTCAGGCCCTTCAGTCGGCAACACGGGATGCCGCACAGTTCATGGGCGTATCGAAGAGCATGGGCACCATTGAACATGGAAAGATCGCAGACCTTGTGCTTCTCGACGCGAATCCTCTGGAGAACATCGCCAACACTCGCCACATCAACGCCGTTTTTCTACGGGGTACGCTCTTCACGGGAGATGAACTTTCGTCCATGAGGAGTCACTGAAATCCAGTTGCGGTGACTCCTCGTCATTCTGATTATCATGCTAGTGGCCATCCATAGCGCGAAGCGCATTCCCTGATGCTTCAGCATCAGGGAGACGGAGGGAGCCGTAGCCTTTAGGCTACGGAATTAGAGGCTTAGCAAAGATGTGGCCTTTAGGCCCGGGCCTTCTTTCGGCTGCGAACAAAAGGCCCGGGGCTAAAGCCCAATTCTTGCTTAGCCCTTGATTCCGTAGCCTAAAGGCTACGGCTCCCTCCGTACCGCGACGCTAAAGCGTCACGGTTTGCGCTTCGCGCTATTCGGAACGGCCCACTTTTAAATGGATTAAAGACGCTAGATCTAACCGCCAATTTCAAGCCACATCTAGGTCTGGAATCACTTTTCTTGATGTCCTGACGACTTCGACAACCGCGTGATGAAGTCGAGATAGACAAGCGCCGCCGGTGAATAGCCGCTGGGATCGACGCGTGTGAACTCTCCTGTCAGCGGGTCCATCTGCTGCCGGAACTCCGTATGCCGGCTGATGGCCTCGCACCACTGGTACATCATGTGGGCCTGCTCCTTCGCCTTGCCGTAGTGCGTCATCCAGCGCGGCGCACGAAGCGCCGTCAACGCCTGCGATGCTCCACCCCAGCTATTGCGCGGGATCGGCCGCACAAAAGCCGAATCGTCCTGCGCGATCGACGTCAGCGGAAACGGCGCCCAGAACGCCTTGGGATTATGAATCTGACGCGTCCATATGGCTTCGAAGATCGCCTTGTCCTTGCGATCGGAGAGCTTCAGCACATGCTCTCCGAGTACTCGGCTGATGACGTCCGAACGCACTCGAACAAACTTGCCCTGTGCATCCAGATCGTAGAAGGCCGCATCCTGCGGATCGTAGAGCTTATCGAGGATGAGCCGCCGAATCGTCTCCGCATCCTCCTGCCAGCGAGCTGCCTCGTCCTTCTTGCCAAGGGCCGTGGCCATCGCCGCAAGCGCCACACGGCCTCCATAAGCCGTAGCGGAAAGATCCGGGCAGAGACGCGGCAGTGTATCGACGCTGTGGTCGTAGAGATGAGCGTCAGCCCTCGGGCACTGCTTCGGAGTCCCCGTCCAGCGCGGGCTGTTGTCGTGCCCCGTGTCGTAGACGCAGAATCCTTCGACCAGCCCTGTCTTTCGCGTATCTCGAAATTGCCGCAGCCAGGCATCCCAACGCGAGCAAGCCTTGTACGCAGTCTGAAGAAACTCTTCGTCCTTCGTCATCTGTGACAGTTCCCACGCCGTCGCGGCGATAGGGACAACCATCTGGATCTGCCCATAGCCCGTCGCGCTCATCTTCACACAGGCCGGAAGCTGCCCATCTTCTTTCTGCAGCGTGAAGAAGGCCATGTGGTTGTTACGCGCGACCTGAAGCGGCGTCACCTGCCCTGGCTTCGTGTCGATGTACCGGCTCAGACTGCGGTACACCAGGCCCTCCTGCGGCGCGCACTCTTGCCACACCCCGGGATAGACACTGCCCTCCAGCAGAACAGGCTGATCGTAACGCGGAACGATCTTGATGTTCTCCGCCAGCATGGCCAGCGCCGCATCCCACGTACGCTGCCAGCGCGCATCGGCATCCGGAAACTTCGGAGGAGGCATAGAGCCTGAAGTACCTTGCCCAAACGAAGCCCGTAACGGAAGCGCAAATGCTGAAACTGCGGCAGCAGCACGGGCAAGAAAAGTCCTGCGGCTGGAATAAGTCGAGATCATTTTTTTACACACCTCCGGCATTGCCGATCCATCCCTGCTCGTTAACTGCCTCTCCAGACAACGTCCGAACAGCCTTAGATCTTCCGCGCAAAGCGTATCAGTTTCGCAAATATATTTCACTCATAAAATAACTTTCCTATTGACAAATGTTTTGGAACGCTCCTAACATCTGCCTCGTCCTCAAAAGCTGCAACGGATTCACCCCATCTCTGCCGAGGTTTAGCATGCACGCATCTAACCGCTCTCGCCGCCGTCTCTCCTGCAACGTTCTCGCGTTGCTCTTTCTGCTTTCGGCGTTGGTCTACGCCCCCTTCGCGCAGGGACAGATCGGCGGCCAGGGAGCCATCTCCGGTACCGTCACGGATCAGTCAGGCGCAGCGATTCCAGGAGCTACCGTCAGCGCAACCAACATCGGAACGAACTCGGTCACCACCCGCACTACTTCAAGTGCCGGCTACTACGTGCTTTCACCGATCGCGCCGGGCGAGTACACCATCACGACGTCAGCCCAGGGATTCAGCCCACTCACGCAGGAGCATCTCGTCGTCGATGCACTGCAGACCGTTGGGTACAGCCCAAAGCTCACGATAGGTTCCGTCACCGAGAAGATCACCGTCGACACCGCACCGCCGGCTCTCGAAACCGAGAACGCAACACTAGGCACGACGATGGAGCAGAAGGAATACACCAACCTGCCCTTGATCATGAATGGTTCGCCACGCAATCCCACCTCATTCGTAGGCTTGATGCCGGGCGTAAATGGTGGTGTCGGACGTTCGGGGGAATTCAACGGCAGCGGTTCTGCAGGTTATCTCGACGAAGTCTATGTCGACGGCATCCCACTGACGGCTCCCGTACAGCAGGGAGACAATCGCTCCGTAGCGTACACCGTTTCGCCCGAAGCCGTAGAGCAGTTTCAGGTGCAGACCAGCGGCTCCCCTGTTGAGTTTGAAGGCGCCGGTATTCAAAACTACGTGATCAAATCCGGCACGAATCAGTATCATGGCAATCTCTTCGGCTACGTCCGCAATACGATCTTTGACACCTGGGGATTCTCGGCAGCAGTCACCAACATCAACAGCATCACCAAGCTGCCGGTGAAACCAGTGGAGCACCAACTGGAGGTAGGCGGCAGCCTTGGCGGCCCGATCATCAAAGACAAGTTGTTCGCCTTTGGCACCTATGACAACTTCAAATACACAAGCACACCCAATCCCACGCAGTTGACCGTTCCCACCATGCTCGCCAGAAACGGCGACTTCACGGAATATCCGTACCCCGTCTACGACCCCACAACGACAGCCGCCTGCACCGCGGCAACCGGCACCCCTTGCCGCTATCAATTCATGGGCTTGAAGAATGGTGTACCGACGCCCAACGTGATCGATCCAAGCCGCATCTCTCCTATCTCGAAGGCGCTGGCAGCGGCGCTCCCAACTCCGACCAATTCCGCGCTGGTAAATAACTATTTCTCGGCGATCAAAACAGGAACGACCTACTGGAAGAGCGCCGAACGAGTCGATTACGATCTCAGCAGCAAACAGCGCCTCTCGGGAATTCTGCTCGTTGGAAACTACGCAACCGTCGGCCCGGACTATACGTCAAAGCTGCCCTTGCCCTACGGCACCGCGGAGTACGTCTCGCAGTTCTCCATCACAGGAGATGTGGAACACAGTTACACGATCACTCCACACCTGGTAAATCAACTGAAGTACGCGTTCAACCGGCTTGCGGCTCCCGACGTAAATGCCACCCTCGGCACCCCGAACACCGCGCAGAATGCAGGCCTGACCGGACTCCCTGCAGGCGAAGCAACGGACACTTTTCCAGCGGTCAACTTTTCAGGGGGCGTCGATAATCCGACGAGCTGGCACGCGATCTCCGGGTCGGTTTCGAACAACGAAGTGGTCAATACGTACATCTTGATCGACAACATGCAGTATCTCCACGGCAAGCATTCCATGACCTTTGGCGGCCAGATCCAGTGGCTCCAGGACAACTACAAATATCCCAATAACAGCAACAGCTTCCCGATGACCTATGGCTTCAACAGCACCGAGACCGCGAACTTTTATCCCGCCGGGAACAAGTCTGCTGGAACACTCAATACAGCGGCAACGGGCGTAGCTTATGCGGGCTTCCTGCTCGGCGCAGTAGATTCTTCGAGTCTGCAGATTACCTCTCTGCCGGAGACTGGCGCTCGCTATAAGACCTACGCACCGTACTTTCAGGACGACTACAAAGCGCTGAAAAATCTGACGATCAATCTCGGTATCCGCTGGGATCTCTGGACGCCCTTCAAAGAAGTTCGCAATCGTTCTGCCTACTTCGACCCAACCGAAACGAACCCTCTCACAGGTACCGCCGGCGCGCTGAAGTACTACGGCAACGGGCCCAACAGTTGTAACTGCTCTTCTCCTATCCAGATGTGGTGGAAGAATGTCGCGCCACGCATCGGCTTCGCTTACGCCGTTACGCCCAAGACTGTCATCCGCGGGGCTTATGGCATCTCGTATGCACGCGATGCCGCTGAGGGTGGCCACAACTCCGGCGCCCGCACCGGGCCCAGCCAGCAAGGATTCGCGGGAACCACATCACTCGCCGGTACATCCCTCGGAGAAGCTGCTTTCTCCTGGGATTCGGACACCAGCAGAATTGGTCCCACAGTCTTTGGCGCAGGCGCCTTTCCTGGTTCCGTGCCGGTACTGCCGGACACCGATCCCACCCAACTCAGCGGCAACTCCAGCGCGCAGTTGACCTCGGCAGGAGCTGTCGTTCAAGGCTCAACCATTGGTTACGGCGATCCATACCTCGGCCGTCGTGTTCCCTACTTCCAGAACATAAACTTTGGCGTCCAACGCGCTGTCACCAATACGACAACGCTTAGCGTCAACTACGTGGGCAGCCTTGGACACTTCGTTCCGGGTGCTCCTCGCGGTTACTGGACCGACAAATTGGATCCCAAATATCTTCTCGGTGGACTTGGCCCCCTGCTCAACCTGCCCGCCAATCCGGCGAATGTGGCAGCAGCTCAAAAGATCCTCCCAGGCTTCCATCTACCCTACTCAACGTTCGCGGGCAGCGCGGCCACCATTGCGCAGGCTCTCGTTCCCTTTCCTCAATACTCAGCAATCTCAGATGTATGGGCCGATGCGGCGAACACGGCCTATCACTCGTTGCAGCTAACGCTGAACCAGAAGACATGGAACGGCGTAACCTTCACGCTGAACTACACCTATGCTCTGGCCACAGGCGATGCGGACGACTCTCGCAGCGGTTATGACATTCCCGCCGGTGTGGTCTCGGGCCTCACCACAACCGCCAAGCAGAACAGTCTCGACAACAGCTGGCAGAGCAATGCGAACAAACAACAACTCACTCTCTATGGAGTCTGGGAGCTGCCCTTCGGCAAAGACCGCAGGTTCCGTGGCGGTAACTTCATCACCAGGCCCCTCATCAATGACTGGCAGTTCTCTTCCACTTATCAGTACAGCTCTGGTGGGCCGGTTTCAGTGACGGCCAGCAAATGCGTACTCGTTGGACAAGGCACCTGCTATCCCGACCTGAACCCGAACTTCACCGGTCCTATCCGGATGAATGGCAGCGTTGGCAAAGGATATGTCGCGGGTGGAGTCTCACCGGTTTATATCAATGCCGCGGCCTTTCAAGACCCAGCGCCCTACATGATCGGAAACGCTCCGAACCGCGCCCCCCACAACCTCTGGTCTCCCGGGTCGTACACTTTGAATGCCAGCTTGCGGAAATCATTTCCTATTGTGAATCGCTACAAGTTCACATTCCAGGCTGACTGCTTTGACGTACCGAATAATGTTGCCTTCGGATACGCATCCACCAACATCGACTCTGCGAACTTTGGGCAGTCGAACAACGGAAGCGGCAATCGTGACTGGCAGTTTGCAGGCCGCTTCGAGTTCTAGCTTGCTAATGAACGTACGTGGGATGAACCGATGGATCGCAGAATCATTCTGAAGTCCATCGGTTCATCCTTATCCTCCTCCTCTTGCCCCCGGAGATGAAATGAATTTAGTTCGGCCCTCCTTCCTGCGCATCGCTCTATGCCTGTTGCTGATCGCTCCCCTCTTCGAGGCAGGAGCCTTTGCCGCTCCTGCGACAAAGATCTTCAAAGTATCTGACTTCGGAGCCAAGGGCGATGGCACGACTCTCGACTCCCCCGCGATCCAGCGCGCCATCGATGCCGCAGCCCACTCCGGAGGCACCGTCATCGTGCCGACGGGCACTTATCTCTGTGGATCGATCTTCGTAAAGAGCGGTGTAACCCTCCAGATCGAAAAAGACGCCACCATTCGCGGCTCGCAGAAGATTACCGACTATCCGCTGATGCCGACGCGTGTCGCCGGCATTGAGATGAGCTGGCCCGCCGCACTGGTCAACGTGTACGAGCAAAAAAACGCCGCGATCACCGGGGGCGGAACCATCGACGGAGACGGCAAGATCTTCTGGGACAGCTATCGCACCCTGCGCAGTGACTACGATCCCAAGGGCCTGCGCTGGGCCGCGGACTACGATGCGAAACGTCCGCGCCTCGTCCAGATCTTCAACTCCGACCACATCAAGTTGAGCAGTCTGATGCTCAAACGGTCAGGCTTCTGGACCGTGCATATCTGCTACTCGCACGACATTGAAGTCGATGGAGTGACCATCCGCAACAACGAAGACGGCAAAGGGCCGAGCACCGATGGCATCGACATCGACTCCTCCAAAAAGATTCTGGTGCAGCACGCCGATATCTCCGTCAACGATGACGCGCTCTGCCTTAAAGCTGGCCGCGACTCCGACGGATTGCGCGTCAACCGCCCCACCGAAGATGTCGTGCTGAAAGACTCGATCGTCCGTGCCGGGGCCGCCGGAGTGACTTTCGGCAGCGAGACCTCGGGAGGCTTTCGCAACGTCGAAGCCTACGGCATCACGGTCCTCAAGCCTGTGCCGGTGGGAATCCTCTTCAAGTCGGCACATACGCGTGGCGGCTGGGCAGAGGACATCCGCATTCACGATATGGACCTGAAGGATGTCGCTGTGGCCATCCGCGTCATCATGAACTGGAATCCCGCCTATAGCTACGCCACGATCCCACCGGAGATCAAAGACTATCCCAGCTACTGGAAGGTCCTGGGCACTCCTGTGCCGGAAGACAAAGGCATCGCTCACTTCCACGACGTCCACATCTGGAACATCGCGGGCACGGCAAAGACAGCCTTCGAGGTAGACGGCCATCCAA
The DNA here is from genome assembly GCF_014203225.1 of Granulicella mallensis. Lineage (GTDB taxonomy): Bacteria > Acidobacteriota > Terriglobia > Terriglobales > Acidobacteriaceae > Granulicella > Granulicella mallensis_A. The sequence continues at coordinate 314,283 of NZ_JACHIO010000002.1, forward strand.
AGGCTCCACTGGAACGCTTCAAGCTCGATCACCTGGCGCTGCAAACCCAGACGGCCGGACATATCGCCTATGCCGCCAACTGGAGCTTTTCAGACATCGCTCTCACCACAGCCGATGGCAGCAAAGTAACTGTCACCGACAGCCACGACGTAACAGGTCTCAACTAATTTGCTTCTGCCTTTGTTGTTGTTTCTGAGATGGGACCGGACTTTAGATGTTGCTGAAGCGGTCTCGTTTCGTTAAGGGCACGCTTCAGCCGTGCCGTAAAACTTACGTCGCAACGCGGCTTTAGCCGCTGAGGGAACGCGCTTCAGCGCGCCACGATCTGTTTCAGCGAAGAACGCCGCTCACAGCCTCGCTCTTCACTCACCCAAGGAGAACATCCGATGAAGTCTCTCTTCCACTCCCTAACCATCGGCGGACTCGTCTTATCGCCGCTCCTCTCCCTCGCGCAATCCCCACCACGTTCCTGGGTAGACAAAGACACCGGCCACCGCATCTGGCGGCTAAGCGACGAACCAAACTCCGGCGGCTTCTACTTCAACGTCAACGCCTATACGCCTGACTCCAAACAGATGATCTACACCGCTCCCGACGGCGTCCACGTCCTCGACCTCAGCACCCGCAAGACCCGCCTGCTGCTACCCAATCCTGCCGGTGAATCAAGAGCGGCCGGAACTCCCCACCCGGTTGTCGTGGGACATAAAACAAACAGTCTCTTCTATACCGTCTCCAGTCCCGACAAAAGCATCACCACGGTCTACAAGATCGACACCAACACCGGCACCATCCGCAAGCTCACCGACCTGCCGCCGCATACCAGCATCTCCACAGTCAACGCCGACGAGACACTCGCCGCAGGCACCTACATCGAGGGCGATGCCACCGGCAAAGAGTACGGCTCAAACGCTCCTCCCAAGTCAGGAAAAACAGACACTCCTGCGGCTCAGGGACCGCACTATCAACCCACCAACAAAGGCGAGATGATGCGGCTTCGTCTCGCCGCACGTCTTCCCCTTGTTCTCTTCACCGTTCGACTGGAGCCCGGCCCCAACGGCGAAAAGCCGGGCACCATGAAGACGCTCCTGCACTCGACCGACTGGGTCAACCACCTTTTGTTCTCGCCCACCGATCCTGAACTCCTGATGTACTGCCACGAAGGTGCCTGGGAGAAGGTCGACCGCATCTGGATGATCCACACCGACGGCACCCAGAACACGCTCATCCACAAGCGCACCATGCTGATGGAGATCGCCGGCCACGAGTTCTGGGGCCTCGATGGCGAGACCATCTGGTACGACTGGCAGTATCCCCGCGGCGAGGTCTTTTATCTCGCCGGCTACAACCTCAAGACGCACGAACGCACGGCCTACAACATGCCGCGCAACGACTGGTCCATTCACTTCAACCTGACCAAAGACCTCGATCTCTTCACCGGCGATGGCGGCGATCCCGGTCACGTAGCCAAGGCTCCCGATGACGAATGGATCGAGCTCTTCCACCCGGAACTACTCAAGATAAGTGATGGCGCGCTGTCTGGACCGGACTTCTTTCATCCCGGCGTCTTCCACTCCGAACATCTCGTCAACATGGCTCACCATAACTATCGTGAAGAACCGAATGTGCGCTTCTCTCCCGATAAATCGCTCGTCATCTTCACCAGCAATCTCTTCGGCCCCAGCTACGTCTTCGGCGTAGAGGTGCAGAAGGCCGTCAATCCTCCGGCAGCGGACATTCAATCGACGACGGAGCTCGGACGGAAGTTCAAACCCGAAGCTCCTCCCAGCGGAAAGTAAGGCCTGAAAACCAATGCACGAAGGGTTCTGGACGCGACGTAGATTTTTGGCAACAGCGACGGCTGCCGGCGCTTCGTCGTCTCTCGTTCCCGCATGGCGGCAAGCACTGGGCCAAACAGTCTTGCCGCCGCCGCGATCGCAGGCAAGCTCGCCTGAGATCACCTCCGGCAGCGTCATTCCCCTGCTTGAATCGAACGTGGCGTGTCCCCTGCGGTACAGCATTATGGATGGCGCCTTCACTATCCATAACGGAACAGAGTTTTTCAATCGGCCACTCTATGGACCGAACATTCCCTTTCGCGTCGACGGTGGAGACCTGCCTGAGTTCTCCCTCTACCTGCCCGGCCACGGCGGCAACCTGAGGCTTGGAATCACAACCTCGGAAGGTGCAAACCGCTGGCTGTTTCAGGCCTCATCCGTAACCATGCGATATGTAGCGGGACGCCTGCTCTATGAAGTGCGTGATCCGCTACTTGGCCATGAAGCAGTGCTGCACGTTGAAGCACTCACCATCGGCGCAGGTCTTTGGGTAGAAGTCTCCGGCGAACATCTCATTCCCGGCATAGTGCTCACCTGGGCCTTCGCCGGAGTCAGCGGCCGCAAGGGAAAACGCAACGGCGATATCGGCTGCGAGGTAGAACCTGTCAGCCGCTTCTTTCAAGTCAGACCGGAAGAGTGCCGCGACAACAGCTGGTCGGTACACAACACCGAAGCCGAAGTAGTCGCACGCAAGATCCGCATCCAACTTCAGGCACCCGAAGCCTCGGAGATGCGTATCGGCGATGGCACGCTCTGGAACCACGGCTGGAGCGCCCTCTGGGCCAGCGGTGCCGAAAAGACGAAACCCGAGTTCCCTCTTGTGGCTGGGCGCGTAGCACTCGATGGAAGAGCCATCCGACTGCGCCTCAACGTTCTCGAAGGCGCAACCCAACCCAGCCTCCCCTCGCAGTCTCCGGACGATTTCGCACACCGGCGAGCGGACCTGGCTCGCACGGCAGGAGCCGTAGCATGGAGCACACCGGACCCATGGCTCGATGGAATGGCCGGCGCATTGAACATCGCTGCGGACGCCATCTGGGATGAGGCTCTTGGCTGCGTGATGCACGGAGCCGTCGCGTGGCGAATGCCGCTCGCCGGATGGCGCGGCCCTTACGCGCTTGACGTGACAGGACGCCACGACCGGATGCAGCGCCATCTTCGCCGCTGGATCGCCCGGCAAAATGTATCGGCCATCACGAACGGATCAGGTGGCCTTCCGACACCGCAAGGCTTTGCCGGCATCGCACCGGCAACAGGCGCGCCCGATGCAGGCTCAGCCGGAACAAGAACAGAGAGTCTATTGCACTCCAACGGCGACCTCTCGCACAACCACTACGACATGAACCTCGTCTTCTTCGACGCCCTGCTCCGCCATCTTCGCTGGACGGGCGACGCAGCCTTCGCTCGCGAGACGTGGCCTGCCCTGGTGCGTCATGCGGCATGGGAAAGACGACTCTTCCGCCGCAACTTCGGCTCTGCGAAAGATCCTTTGCCGCTCTACGAGGCCTATGCCGCAATCTGGGCCAGCGACAATCTGCAGTACAACGGTGGCGGCGCAACCCACTCCTCCGCCTACAACGTCTTTCTCAATCTCGGCATGGCTTCTATCGCCGAGATGGTCGGCGAAGATCCCGCAGCCTATCGCGCCGAGGCACATGCAATCTCAACAGCAATGCGCAGGCTCTTGTGGATGCCCGAACGCGGAGCCTTCGCCGAAAGCAAGGACTGGCTGGGCGAACAGACCCTCAGCGAAAGCCCCGCAATGTGGACGCTGTATCACGCCATCGACAGCGAGATTACGACTCCGAAAGAAGCCTGGCAGATGGCCGCCGAACGCCTCCGCGCCGTGCGCAAAGTCCCCGTCACAGGCCCGGACGTTCCCGAAGGCGGTTGGCAGATCGCGTGCTCCGACTGGATGCCCTACGAGTGGTCGCTGACCCTGCTCGCGCTCGGTGAAAACCTGCACACCGCACTCGCTCTCTTTCAAGCCGGCATGTCCGAGCAAGGCTACGGCCTGCTTCGCGGCTGTCTGATTGACGCTGGTTATAGAGGGCTCTGTCCCGGCAACTTCCCGATGTCTCTGCAGCTCGATCCTCATCGGCAGGAGTCCCAGCGAGACTTCGGAGATCCCATCGGCTGCGCCTCGCGAACCATCGTCGAAGGCCTGTGGGGCATCCTTCCCGATCTATCGTCGAGCAGGTTGAAGCTTCGTCCACAACTTCCCCCAGAGTGGAATCATGCCAGCCTCCACCATCCCGAACTCGATCTCACCTACACACACGAGGACCTGGCAGAAGTCTGGATCATCACGTCGCGATTCTCAAAGCCAGTAACGTTGATGCTCCATCTACAAGCTCGCACGATGGAGCTACCCATCGTGCGTGTAAATGGGCATCCTGCAACAGCCGTGTTCGACAGCGACTCCGTAGGCTCTCCACAACTCATGCTCGGCCCTCTCGATGCAGCGAAGAGTTGGAAGGTCGAATTGAAGTGGCACGGAAAACTTCCTCTCTCCGTACCAGCGCATCCGATCGTCTGCAAACTCGGGGAAACACTCTCCTGGCCAAACGAAATCCCATATGCAGAAATAGACGATCTCCAAAGCTGCCTCCGCAACGGCAAAGCCCATCGCCTCGGAGGACATACCCTTTTCACCCGAGTTGAACACGGGACCTGCCGGTACTGGCTTCCTCTGGAGATCAACGTGCTGGGTGATCTATCCCTCAGCCATAGCATGGCTCCAAAAGCCGGAGAGCATTTCGAGACAGTAGACCTGCAGAACATTCTGCACGGCCAGGTGCGAGATATCTTCAAGCGCGGATACACAGCACCAAAGTCTGGGCTCTGCTCACTGAATCTCCCAGAGGAACTCCTCGGAGGATGGGCCAACTTCGACAAGAAGGCCAGCCTCAACGACGCAGGGCTCCGCGCCGCCGCAGGTAAGCTGCCCATCCTAAATGGCCTCGTCTTCTCAACCCCACAGAACGCCAGCTCCCCCAACTGCTGCTTCCTCTCCCAATGGCGAGGCGATCAGAGCACCGCAAGCGTAAAACTTACAGGGCGAGCGAAAGCCATCTATCTGCTGTTCGCCTGCACGACCTTTCCGCAAGCGACCCGCTCAAGGCATGGCAGTTTACAGGTCCACTATACGGACGGCGGTCCAGCCACCGAACTGGTTCTAAGCTCTCCCGAAAACTGGTGGCCGGTGGAACAGGACTTTCTCGTCGACGACTACATCTTCCGCCTCGAACCCATGGGCGCATCGGAGCAACCGCTCCCCCTACGCGTAGACCTGCAGACAGGAGCCGTGCGCGAGCTAGACCGCACAGCCCTCAAAGGCCACGGCAAGACCATCGAGGGCGGCTCCGCGAACGTCTTGCGGATCGAACTGGACGAACATCGCGACCTCTCAGAACTGGGACTCAAGTGCGAACTCTTCGGCGTTGTACTCGGCCTCCTGGCCATCACACTCGCCAGGTAATCCTTCGCACACAATTTGAAAGAGGAAAACATGACCCACGAAGGACAGCAAGGCATCGGTCGGCGCAGCTTCCTGAAAAGCGCAGTGCAAGCAAGTCTGGCTGCATCGCTCAGTGCGAGAGCCATTCCACTCGCAGCGGAAAAGCCCGCCAAACCTGCCGCACCACCCTCCCTGCAACTCAACGTTCGAGACTTCGGAGCCACCGGCGACGGCTCGGCACTGGAAACAGCCAGCCTCCAGCAGGCTCTCGACCGCTGTAACGTCCTGGGCGGAGGCGAGGTGCTCATCCCCGCAGGCCGCTATCTCACCGGAGGCCTCAGCCTGCGAAGCCGTGTCACCTTGCGCCTCGACAAAGATGCCACACTACTAGGCTCCCCCGATCTCGCCCACTATCAGGTCGCGCAGGTCCGCTGGGAGGGCAAATGGATTCCCGGCTACACCGCCCTGGTGCACGCCCTCGACGCGCACAGCATCGCCATCGTCGGCGAAGGAAAGATCGAAGGCAACGAGGCTGTCGCGGGTAGGCCAACGAAGGACAACCCACTGCGGCGTCCCGCGCTGCTCGAGTTCATCAACTGCGATGGCGTGCACCTGGAGGGCATCTCCACCAGCTACGCACACATGTGGTCCATCCACCCCACCTGCTGCGACAACCTCGTCTTCCGCAATCTCACCATTCGCAGCACAAAGACCAATGGAGACGGCATCGACATCGACTCCTGCCGTCACGTCCTGATCGATTCCTGCGACATCGCCTCCGGCGACGATTGCATCTCGCTGAAGTCGGGCCGTGGTGAAGAAGCCTACACGATGAACCGCCCCACCGAGGACGTCCGCATCACCAACTGCACCCTGGAAGGCCGCGGGTTCGCCTGCCTGGGCATCGGCACCGAATCCTCCGCCGGAATCCGGGACGTCGTGATCGAACACTGCCACGTCACCAGCGTGTACAAGTACGCGATCTACATCAAGAGCCGCATCGGCCGCGGCGCATTCATCGAGAACCTCACGGTCCGCGATATGGACGCCGCCAGGATGCGCATGGGCTTCCTGCGCATCGACCAGACCAATGCCGGAATTCAGGACGCCGATCCTGTTCCGGGCCTGGAAGGCCTGCCGCTCTTCCGCAACTTCCGCTTCGAAAACATCCGCGTTCAGGACGCTCCGGTGCTTGTCGAAGCAGTGAACACCGACTCCGGCAAGATGCTCGATGGGTTAGTGCTCCAGGGCATCTCCGGAACCTGCACCAAAGGAATCTCGATCGCGAACGCCCGCAACGTCGCCATCAAGAACGTCTCTGTGACCGGTTACACCGGACCACTGCTGAGTCTCGCCAACGTAACGGGTCACGGGCTCGAAGGAGCAACGCAGATTCCCGCTCCCGCCAAACACCCTCTAGTTGAAGTGCCACCGTCGCCCTACAAACTTCACTAGGGCATGCCATCAAACTGCACTTGGAAGATGCTCGAACTGTGCAGTTAGTTTATTGAGGCACAAATCGGAAGGGCACGGTTTCAACCGTGCCACAAAAGCAGCATTTAAAGGCTCTTTCCACTCTGCCGAAGGCCGAAGTGAAGGCCGAAGGGCGCAACGACTGAATTGCCTTCTTTCGTGCAGCCCAAGCTGCACAAGGACCACCGGGGACACTTTTGAGGATGCGGCCACTCGTTTTGCCACAATCAACGAAAGCAATTCAGTCGCTCCGGCTACGCCTCCGCTTCAGCCTTCGGCAGAGTGGAAAGAAGCTTTGACCCAGCCTTTTCGGCCCGGTTGAAACCGGGCCTTTCCGATTCGTGGCTCATCAAAACTACGCATAGCTCAACTTTCGATCCAAGAATAGTTTGATAACACGCCCTGGAACCCGCCGCATCCCTGCAATCACCAGGAGGGCCACCGATAAAGTATTCTGAAAATTCCGCCAGGGAGCGAGTAAGGTAAAGAAATCCCGCACGTCTCGAAAGGTCGATATGGATACAGCTGCTGATACCGGCCTGGAAGTAATCAACGCCCAGAGTGATGCGGCCTTTGCAGCCAGGCGCGTACACGTCCGTGACGTCGCCATCCAGATGGAGGGAATGCAGCGCATCGCCCACGCCTTCGTCGAAAACCCCGACACCATCCTGCTGGAGCTGGCCAACGCCGCCGTCGAGCTCTGCGGTGCGGACAGCGCGGGCATCAGCATCGAAAAAGAAGACCGGACCGAACATGATTTCTACCACTGGGTCGCAACCGCCGGTCAATATACCGAGTTTTTGGGTGCCATGCTCCCGCGTTATCCCAGCGCCTGCGGTATCTGTCTCGAACGCGGACAGCCGCAACTCTTTCGCGTGGACCAGCGCTTCTTCGACATCATGGGAATCAAAGAGGCCCCTCTCGTAACCGACGGTATCCTGCTTCCCTGGGTCGCAGGTGAGACGCGTGGAACGATCTTCATCATGGCCCACGGCCGGACCGAAGCCTTCGATCAGGACGACTGCCGCATGATGCAGATGCTCGCCGACTTCGCCGCTATGGGCGTCCGGCAGCAGCAACAGCAGAAGTTGTTGCTCGAGCAAGCAAGCGCCGCCGCCGCTGCCGCCATGGCCAACGATCTGGCGCACAAGATCAACAATCCCCTGCAGAGCCTGACCAACATCCTGTACCTGGCCGCGGAAGGCCATACGAATGCGGACGCGCAGACCGTAGGCCGCCAGACCTCCGACGATCTGAAGAAGCTATCGACGCTGGTCAACGAGCTGCTGGCTCTGCCCTATCGAAAGCTCGCATAACCACCTGGCTATATAACCCCCTCCACACACTCTCTGAAGCCGTCATGCTTCATATGGGAAATAATTTCCACTTCTCTCCTGTATCATGGACGCGATTCCATCGACCCTCGGAATCAAGATTCGGAGAAAGTCCTGTGATCCCTGCGTGGGTACAAATCAAGCGAATCAGCGTCCTCACATCCCTGTTGTCGGTCGCCGGCCTCATCAACGCGCAGACCTCGGCACCCCGCCCCTGGCAGACGCTGAACACACCAACCATCGATCAGGTGCAGTCCCTCTGGATTACCCCGCCGCCCGAGTACGGCCCCGAACCCTACTATGGTCTCAACGGCCCCGTCACCCTGGAGACCGTGCAGCGCGACCTCGACACAATGCGCAGCCTCGGCTTCCGCGCGGTCACCGTGCAGGACGGCTACGGCGCCGACCGCCCCTATCTTTCGCCGGAGTACTTCCGCTTCTTCCGCCAGTTCGTCATCGAAGCGAAGAAGCGCAACATGCGCGTCTGGATCGTAGATGACGCAGGCTACCCAAGCGGTTTCGCCGGTGGCAAGTTCACCGCTGAACATCCCGAGCTGCGCATGCAGGCGCTCATCACCAGCAGTCCAACGCAGGTCGCCAGCGGCGGAACCTTCGATCAGGCTGTCGAACCCAACACCGTGGCCGTAACCGCAATCCAATCACCCAGCGGCGAGACCGTACAGATCCCCATCGAGAACGGCCATGCGCATTGGACCGCACCCGACGGCAAGTGGACCGTTTACATCGTCGAGCACGCCTTCCGCACCTCGCCCACGCGTTCGGACACCAACCCCAAGCGAGTCAAAGACACCTCACAATCTCTCGAAGATTACCTCGACCCCACCGCCACCGCACAGTACCTCGCCTACACCCATGAAGGCTACAAGAAGGCCGTAGGAGACGAGTTCGGCAAGACCATCCTGGGATTCCGCGGCGATGAACCCGACTACTCCATCAACGGCCTGCCCTGGACGCCGCAATTCTTCGCCCGCTTTCAGGCAGCCAAAGGCTACGACATCCGTCCCTTCCTCGCAGTGTTTCTGCAAGGCAAGAACGTGGAACTAACCCCACGCCAGCTCCGTGCCCGCGCCGACTACTACGACATCTTCGCCAACCTCTTTCGCGATGGCTTCTTCAAGCCTCAGGCCGACTGGTGCGCAGCCAACGGGCTCGAGTACCAGGTGCACCTGAATCACGAAGAGATGCAGATTCAACTCGCGCACAGCGAAGGCGACTTCTTTCGCGACATGCGCTACGTGCAGGTACCCGGCATCGACGCGATCTGGCACCAGATCTGGACCGACACTATCTCCGACTATCCCCGTCTTGCGTCCTCGGCGGCCCATGTCTACGGACACCCGCGCGCCTTCACCGAAAGCTTTGCGGCCTATCGCCCGTTGCCCGACATTACGCTGGCACGCTACATCCTGAACGAGCAGTTCGTGCGCGGCGTGAACCAGGTGGAGACCATGTACTTCCCCGCCACCAGCACTCCCGGCCGCGGCGGCCCGATGGAGTTCATGCGCGACCCCGGCTACCCGGCGCTCATGCAGTACACCAGCCGTCTGAGCTACCTGATGAGCAGCGGCCACCCCGCCGCCGACGTCGCCCTGTTGCTCCCCGCCGAATCCCTATGGATGGGCGATGCCAAAGCCGACGATACCTTCGTCTCCACCGAGCGCGTGCTCTCCGAACACCAGATCGACTTCGATATCGTGGATGAAGATGCGATCGGCTCCCTCCTGAAGACCGAACCCGGCGCCTTCCTCAGCCTCAGCGGCAATCGCTACCGAACCGTTCTGGTGCCGCACGCCGCATTGCTCCCGGCCACGGTCGTCGATCGCCTGAGGCACTTCGCCGCTACCGGCGGACACGTAGTGTTCCTTGGCGCAGCCCCCGGTTTTATCGGCGGGCAGAATGATCTGGAAGCCCACGCCGCTCATCCTGAAGACTTCGCCTGGGCCACCCTCGTCGACGCCGAGCTTCCCCCAACACCCACCCCTCCGGCCCAACCACCCACGTCGCCACCGGCCCCACTCATTGTGCCACCGGCACTCCTTTCAGCTCTCCAGAAAGCACTTCCACCCAGCACACTGTCGCTCGCCAACGCCGACCCCGCGCTACGCTTCACGCACCGCACGTTGAAGAACGCCACCCTATTCCTGCTCTTCAACGAATCGAACCAGCCCCTGAACGACCAACTCCTCCTCCGAGGACGCGGCACCCGGGTAGAAGTATGGGACCCGCAATCCGGAACGATTATTCCGATCAAAGAAGCCCACTCAACCGGCCGCAACCAGCGAGCCCTTCCCCTGTCGCTCGCTCCCTATGCCACCGAAGTACTCGTGCTCCGCTAACCAGAATCCCGAGTTCTTAGCTCGTTGAACAATGACCACCTTCACTACAGCCATAGCCTTTAATACGGCCATGGCCTTCACTACAGCGCGAAGCGCGTTCCCTGACGCTTTAGCGTCAGGGAGACGGAGGGAGCCGTAGCCTTTAGGCTACGGAATAAAAGGCCAGGCGTGAATTGGGCTTTAGCCCTGGGCCTTTTGTTTGCAGCCGAAAGAAGGCCCGGGCCTAAAGGCCACATCTTTCCTAAGCCTGAATTCCGTAGCCTAAAGGCTACGGCTCCCTCCGTCCCGCGACGCTAAAGCGTCACGGTTTGCGCTTCGCGCTATAACGACTTACCACCTAAATGCAGCCGAACAAATAACGACAAACGGTCGTTCCTTCAGCAAGCCCCAATCTAAAGCCCAATCCCCCAAAACCCGAGCCCAATCACCACCACCTCGAACCGCTTCATCAACAAAACCCACACCCGCCGTATCTTTATACGGGAACAATTTTTCTATTGACATCTCTTGTTGGCGGCACGTAAGGTTTTGTGGCTGAGAACCATTTGCACGTAACCCCGTTCGGAGGAACCATGTCTTCACTCAACGTAAGCACGCCCAACAAGCGTTTCAGTAAAACCCCTTGTTCGCGAGCGAAAGATATTTTGTTCCTCTTCGCATGCATCTTCAGCCTGGTCCTCTTCGGCTCAGCAACATTGCAAGCGCAGACAGGCGGTGAAGGCGGCATTCAGGGCACGGTCGTCGATCCGACTGGCGCCGCCGTTCCGGGAGCCGTTGTCACCGCGACCAACGTGGGCACAGGAGTTGCAACGTCGCGCGTAGCCTCCAGCGACGGACTCTATACGATCTCCCCCATCCTTCCGGGTGTCTATACCGTGTCTGTCAAGGCCAAGGGCTTCCAGGAAGCCACGCAGAAAAATCTCGCCGTAGACGCGCTCAAGCTCACCGGCTTGAACCTTACATTGTCCGTCGGTTCGGAATCGACCGAGGTCACGGTCACCGACGCTCCCCCCGCGCTGGAAACAACGAATGCCGTTCTTGGCGCCGTGATGGAAAACAAGACCTACGCCAACCTGCCCCTCCAGATGAGCGGACAGCAGCGTGATCCGACGGCCTTCGCCGTCCTCGTGCCCGGAGTCCAAAGCGGCGCTCGCGCTCCCATCATCGGCGGAACCGGCAACTATCTCGCTGCGGTCTATGTCGACGGTATCCCCGTAACGACGATCAATCAGCAGGGCGACAACCGTGTCGTCGCGAACGCGCTTCCCGTTGAATCCATCGACCAGTTTCAGGTGGTTACCAGCACACCCGATGCCGAGTACCAGGGCGCCGGCATCATCAACTTCTCGCTGAAGTCCGGCTCCAACCAATATCACGGCTCGGCGGCCACTTACGTTCGTGCGCGCATGTTCGACACCTGGAGCTTTGCCTCGAAGGACGCAACCGCAGTTAATGCAGCCGGCCAGACCATCCCCTCACCCAAGCCCGACGAGCACCAATCAGAATATGTCGCCTCCGGCGGTGGTCCCATTCCCTTCATGAAGAAGCATGGCTTCTTCTATGTGACCTACGATAAATATCACGGCCGCAACGGCATCAATCCTAACTTCCTCACGATCCCAACGGCACTCATGCGGCAGGGTAACTTCAGCGAACTCAAGGTCCCGATCTACGACCCCACCACGGACGGAACCTGCGCAGCCATTCCCGGCTCTACTCAGCAAATTTGCCGCTCCCAGTTCCCCAACAAAACCATTCCCCTGGCGGAGCAGTCGCCGCTGGCCATCCAGATGCAGAGCTATCTGCCCACGAACTACGCCAACACTAATACCGTGAACAACTTCTTTGGCGGCGTGCCCAGCGGTTACGACAACTGGGAGATCGCCGGAAGAGCCGACTTCGATCTCACCTCGAAGCAGCGTCTTTCCTACGTCATCGCCTATGGCGTTCGCAAGAACGTCCCCTTCACCGTCGGCTCGAACGCAGTGCCGACCGTAGCCGGCGTTGTGCTTCCGCTGCCCTACACCGCAGGTGGTTTCGCGACCATTACGCCTGTCGTCACGGACATCGAACATGCGTGGCAGATCTCCAACAGCATGACCAACCAGTTGAAGTTCGCCTTCAACCGCTTCGGGCAGCCGATCACCAACCTGACTGATGGCGTCGCTCCCTATCGTGCCGCGGCGGATCTGGGCATCACAGGTCTGCCGGACGGCCAGGCCTCCACGGAGTTTCCTGAGGTAAGCTTCGCGACTACCACCGCAAACTCCTCACAACTTGCAACGTGGACCTCGAATGGAGCCAGCGGAGCGACCCAGACGACGATCCCCAATACGTTCACACTGCTGGATAACTTCATCCTGACCAAGGGCAAGCACAGTCTCACGCTGGGATTCACATCGCAATGGCTTGAAGATAACGTTGCCGCGCAACTCGGACCCTCCAGCGTTTACCAGCTCGGCTTCTCGGCGAATTCGACGGCCGCGATTGTAGGTGGAATCGTCTCCCCAAATGCTACGAATGCTACTATCCCTCAAGGAAGCGGCTTCTCCTATGCCAGCTACCTGCTGGGCGCGGCAAGCCAATCCAATATCGGCCTTCAGGCAGTATCGGAGACTGGCGGTCGCTATCACGACACCTCTCCTTACGCTGCGGATGTTTGGAAAGTAACGCCGAATCTGACCCTGAATATCGGTCTACGTTGGGATTACTTTCCTCCCTTCCACGAGGTACAGGATCGGTGGAGCTTCCTGAATCCGAACCTCCAGAACGCCATCACCGGAAACATGGGCGAACTCCAGTTTGCCGGCAATCATGGCGGACCGGGCGTGAGCTGCAACTGCCGGACACCGGTGCAGACGTGGTGGAAGAACTTGGGACCTCGCATTGGCTTGGCGTACTCCGTAAGTCCGACGACCGTCATCCGAGCGGGTTATGGGATGGTGTACTCGATTGGGGGCGGGGTCGGTGGCCGCGGCGGTGCAGGCACCGGTACCGGTCAGACGGGTTTCAATACCACCGCTACCACGCCTACTGAAATCACAGCTACTTCGAACGGCGCTCCGGGTCCCTCGTACTACTTGAACAACAGCGATGTTTTCAAGGGTCTGGGCTTGGCCAACACGCAGTACGGCGGTCCCGGATATACGCTGCCAGCATTGCCACAGCAGAATGCGGCAGCACAAACTCTGCTGACCAGCTTCTACGGCTCAACCGGTTCGACCGGCAGCGGGCCGGGCTTTGCCGACCCGTATCTTTCCGGTCGCGCACCCGAGTTCGCCCTCTTCAATGCCGGTATCCAGCAGGCCCTGAACAGCAATCTCACGTTCACCCTGAACTATGCAGGCACTCAAAGCCACTTCCTCTTAGCGGGCGGCGCAAACCCTCGCGGCTATTGGACCAACGAGCTTGATCCGAAGTACATGGTGGCGCTGGCTGCAGTAGCCGATTCAACCGGCAAGAACCCTCTGCTCGGCGCTAAGGCTACGCCTGCGAACGTCGCTATCGCCCAAAGATCCTTACAAGGCTATAAGCTTCCGTATACCGCGATCTCCTCAGCAGGCGCCCAGGCCACGATTGCCCAGACTCTGGTTGCCTTCCCTCAATACAACGGTCTCTCCGATACCTGGGGACAGAACGTGGCGAACATCAGCTACAACTCGCTACAGGCGTCACTCGCACAGCGTGCGTCGCACGGAATCTCCTATACCTTCAACTACACGTGGTCACGCAATATCGGTGACGACGGCACCTTCCGCTCAGGCTTCGACCTGCCCTCGGGCTCTGTTTCAGGAACGACCAGCGCATACCACATGAACCGCATCGAGCGCTCCCCCACGATCACCGATATGACTCACAACATCTCGGCGTATGGGCTGTGGGAATTGCCGTTCGGCAAGGGGCACATGGGTGGAGATCACTTCATCGTCCGCGCACTTACCAGCGGTTGGCAGCTATCCACGATCTACCAGTTCACCAGCGGAACTCCCTTTGTGGTTTCGTATGGCGGTTGCAGCGCGCCGACTTCCGGTTCAACAACGTCGACTGCCGGTACCTGTGAAGTAGATCTCAACCCGAACTTTACCGGCAACCCTCGCCTCCAGAAGGGCTACCGCAAGTTCAATACTCAATACATCAACCCGGCCGCCTTCAGCGCTCCGACAACCTATAGCTCCAATCTCAGCACGAACTACAACAAGATCGGCAATGCGCCGCGCACAGCGCCTTACGGTCTGCGGAACCCTTATTTCTGGAAGGACGACGTAAGCCTGCGCCGCACCTTCGGCATATGGAACCGCCTGCAGTTCGTAGCCGAAGTGGATTGTCTCAACGTCGCCAACCACGCTACCCTGTCGAATCCTTCGTCTACGTGGGGTCCTCCGGGCTCCGCCGCCGGAAACTCCTTCGGTGTCATCACGGGAGCAATGGCTAACTCCCGCGACTTCCAGTTCGCGGGTCACATCAACTTCTAACGCTGTGGTGCCTCCTCAAGCCTCGGGTACGTATCTTGTGCCCGAGGCCTCTTTTTCTGTAACCGCTTTTCGCCGCCTATCGCTATAGGAGTCTGCATGCACTTCCGTTCGTTCTACCGATTTTCGTTCGCCGCCACGATGCTGTGTTCCTCGATCGCCTTCGCCCAAGCGCATCCCGACACACGAGCTGCCGACAAGATGCCGACGGCAGAGGAACGCGCCAACCCGCCCAAGACCTGGATCGATCAAGACACCGGACACCGCGTGATTCGTCTGACCGACGAACCCGGCTCCGCAAGTTTCTACTTCAACGTGAACGGGTACACGCCGGACGGCCACGAGATGGTCTACACCGCGCCGGACGGCATCCATGTGCTGGACCTCACGACGCACAAGACCCGCTCCGTAGTGAAGGGCATGCTGCACACCATCATCGTGGGACACAAGACGCCGAGCATCTTCTATATCAAGCCCGAAGAAAACGCGATCTACAAAACCAACGTCGATACCGGCGAGACGAAGCTCCTCGCTAAAATTCCCCCGCACGGCAACATCTCAACCGTGAACGCCGACGAGACTCTTGCGGCAGGAACCTATGACGAGGTCGACCGTCCGAACGAGCAGTTCGGACATAACGATGGCAAATCCACCACTGGTGTCAGCCCCCAGACCAGCCCACTGGAACAGGCTGCGAACAAAGGCGAGATGATGGAGCGCCGCCTCGCCGCGCGCATCCCACTCGTGCTCTACACGCTTGATCTCACCGGCAACGGCAAGATCACTCCCCTGCTGCACAGCACCGACTGGGTCAACCATCTGCTCTTCTCTCCCAGCGACCCCAGCGTCCTCATGTACTGCCACGAAGGCCCATGGCAAGCCGTCGACCGCATCTGGACCATCCGCACGGACGGCACCCACAACCAGCTCATGCACCAGCGCCACATGGCCATGGAGATTGCGGGCCACGAGTTCTGGGGACAAAACGGCGAAACTGTCTACTACGACCTGCAGACCCCCAAGGGCCAGGACTTCTTCCTCGCCTCTCTGAATCTGACCAACGGCGAGCGCCGCTGGTACCACATGGACCGCAACGAATGGTCGATCCACTTCAACGTCTACAAGGATGGCGAACTCTTCGCCGGCGACGGCGGCGATCCCGGCCAGGTAGCGAAAGCTCATGACGGCGAATGGATCTATCTCTTCCATCCGGAGCTCCTGAAGAACACAGGCCTGCAGAGCAAGGACTTCGTGCAACCCGGCGTGCTCCACGCCGAGCGCCTGGTCAACATGTCGAAGCACAACTACGCCCTCGAACCCAACGTAAGCTTTACGCCGGACGGCAAGATGATCATCTTCCGCTCCAACATGTTCGGTCCAACCTACGTCTTCGGCGTAGAGATAGAGAAAGCAAAGCCCTAAAGTCCTGAGTCGTTAGTCGTCGAAGCATCCTTATCAGGCACCGGATGATAGGGATGCAAGCACAAGGAATATTGCCCTCATAGCGCAAAGCGCGTTCCGTGACGCTTCAGCGTCACGGAGACGGAGGGTAAGGGAGGCAATCGCCTTTAGGCCCGGGCCTTTTGTTCGACGCAGCAAGAATCCCCAAGCCTAACTACCGATGCGCCGTCGCCTCCCCCAACGCTAAAGCCCTGCGAAAATGCGCCGAACCTTCGCTTCGTTAAGGGCACGGCTTCAGCCGTCTAAAGACTATCGCGGAAGGCCGTCGATGAACTCGTCCACCTCTCGCAGTACTTCTGATTCGTTCGAATTGAAGACGAAGTGGTCCGCATTAGGCATACGCGCGATGTGGGCCGATGGAACAACTGCTTTCAGCGCTTCGGCATGTTCCTCTGTAAACACTGCGTCTCTACCGGCAGCCTTACGCTGTTGTTCATCCTGAAGCATGCCCTCTCCCGGCAACTGGTGTCGATAGGCAAAGATCGCAAGAACAGGCACGGTCATCTTTGTGAACTTCTGCTGTCCAGTAAGCATCGCGGCCAGTTGGGGTGGTGGCAGTTTGGACGGATCATCAGAGGGAGGCGGATTGTCATTCATTTGCTTCAGCAGCGATTCGAGGTCTTTCGTAAGACGGGGTAGCTGGCTCAATAGCTCGCGCAACTGGTCTCGCTTATCAAGAGGCAACTTTCCCGGATCGATCGTCGCAAGTTCGTCACGAACATCGCGCACGTCGATTTCAAGGTTGCCGACCCGCGGATCGTAGAACGCATAGCCATACGCTGCATCAAGATAGATGAGCCCAGAGACCATTTCGGGATGCGCCGTGCCAACGGCGCTCAATTCTTCTCCGCCGAAAGAGTGCCCGATCAACACAGCCTTGGGAATCTTGAGATAGGCCATCACAGCCACCACATCTGCTCCAAGTCGAGCTGCCGTGTAGTTTGTCGCTGTGGGTGCAGGAGTGCTGGAATTTCCAATGCCACGAGGCGTAATGCCGTACACGTGGTGTGCGGAGGAGAGCTTTACTGCGAACGCATCGAACGAGTGAGCTGTCATACCGAGTCCCGGGATCAGGATGACTGGGCTTCCTTTTCCGCCCCAATCCAGGACTTCAAGCCGGACGGAAGGTTCAACCTCCACGGCCAGAACCTCGTGTTTCGTTCGATCTTCCTGCGTAGCTTCCGGTGATTGACAGCTGGCCGCTCGGATTGCCGCAGCTAAGATAAGTGCGAGTAGGCAGCCTCTCAAATTGCTCTCCTGAGAAAGTACTCTACAGGATGCCTCCACGAGGTGATCCGTCTCGAGAAACACGCTTCTGTTGATGAAGCGATGATGGAGGCCAGCAACAGGGCAACCGGGGCATGTGGGTAAAACGCTACAGCGGCTGCAGGCGGGCGAGGAGTGCAACACCGCCCTCAAATATAAGAGCTAAAATTCTCTGGATCATTTGTCGAATTCCGGTCTCGCCGTTCGTCGTTATAGTGAAGGCGGGAAACAAGCCCGGCTGAAGACCATTCCAGGAGACGATATGCCGCAATATCTGGTTGCTATTCACCACCCCGACAACTATGACCCATCCACAGAGGACGAAGCGATGATCCTCGATATCGATGTACTCAACGAAGAGATGGCGGCTGCCGGTGCCAGGTTCTTCGCCGGCGGCCTGCAATCGGCGCCCCACGCGAAATCACTGCGCAAGCAGCCTGGCGGAGAGGCGCTCCTCACCGATGGCCCCTACCTTGAGGCCAAGGAACACATTGGCGGCTTTTGGATACTCGACGCAGCCAACATGGATGAGGCCGTGGCGTGGGGACGCAAAGCCGTCGTCGCCTGCCGCGCATCGGTCGAGGTGCGTGAGTTCCTCGCAATGCCCACAGAATAGAAACTCCAATCTCAGAACCAGGAGACTCAAATGAGAAAGCTCAAAATCTTCGAACACATCTCGCTGGACGGCGTGATCCAGCACACCGCCGATGACGACAATTTCCCCTACGTCGACTGGAACGCGCCCTATCGGACCCCCGCTGGCCGGGATGCACTCTTCGCCGCGTGTGGCGGGAGCTTCGATGTGCTGCTGGGCCGTCGCGCCTACGATATCTTGTCCGGCTTCTGGCCAAAGGCGCCGAGCAGTCCCATGGCGGACGCCCTCAATGCGGCAACAAAATATATCGCTACCCACCGTCCGGAGAGTCTCGAATGGGGCCCGTTCGAGGGCCTTGGACCGGACCTCGTCGAGGGAGTTCGCCGCATCAAGTCGCAGGACGGCCCGGACCTTGTCCTCTGGGGCAGCTCCACGCTGACATCGACGCTACTCGAACATGGGCTTGCGGATGAGGTCCTGCTGTTCGTCTATCCGGTCCTGCTCGGCACGGGAAAGCGCTTCTTTGCGGAGGGGACCCCGGCACGCTCCTTCGAACTCATCAGCTCGAAAGCTTTGCCCTCAGGCATCGTCATTAATACGTACAAGGCCGCCGGACCATTGAAGACCGCATAATATGGAGGTGCGTAACGTCAGTTAGTTGCTTGCAAGCAGCGACTTTTAAGCTCGCCTTTACAGTGCCATCTCCATAAAGACGTTTGCGCGCACATAGGGATTCGGTGGCAGACGCTCCGGAGGTACATGCTGGAACCCGACTGTCTCGTACAGATGCACTGCATGAGGCAGCTTGGTACTGCTGCCTAAAAACAGCGACTTCGCTCCGAGTTCCCGAGCCTGCGCAATGGCGTGCTCGATCAGTCTCCGACCGATTCCCATCCCGCGCAGCTTTGGCGATATCGCCATCTTCGAAAGCTCATAGACACCTCCTTCCATCGGGATCAACGCGACGCATCCCACCGCCTCACCCTCAGCCGACACCACAAAGACTCGCCCCCCTTTGTCGACGATCATCTGTTGTGGGTTGCCGAGGATCTCGACGTCCTTCGCCTCAAGCGAAAAAATCTTCGTAATCCACTCCTCGTTCAGCGTCCGGAACGCCGTTGCATCGTCGGCCGTCGCCATCTCCCGGATCTCGATCTTCATCGCACACCGACCATCTGGGCGCTTTCCAGCCAGAGCCCGCTCATTGCCGTATCGCTTTGCGCCAGATCCGAAGGATCGGGCCACGTCAGCTTGCCCTTCACCAGGGACGCGTAGATGCGACCGGACGGCGGCACAATCGTTCCGAGTCCCAGATCGGCAATCGCATCTCCTGCCTGCTCGACCGTATTCACGGGACGAAGTTTAGAAGCCACCCCCATCATCAACTTTGCCCACCAGGGCCACGCGCGAAACAGCGACGTGCCGGGAGTCAGTCCGGGATTGTAGGCAATGACCCGCATGCCATGGATCTGCGCATCGGAAGAAGCCTCGAATGCACGCGCAGTGAGGAGGTTGCAGAGCTTCGAACCTGCGTAAGCCCTGATTCCCGGGCCGAAGCCTTTGTTCTTATCTTTAGGATGAGCCAGCGCCTCGGCATCGAGTTCCTTGGGTCCGAATGGAACCATCTTGGGATCGTGGACGTCGCTCGTAGTGATAACGATGGTGGCGTTCTTCGCAAGACCAGGCGTCAGAAGCCTGAGCAGAAGATAATGCGCGAGGTGATTGATCGCGAATGTCGATTCGAAGCCATCCCCTGTCCTTTGCCTGGTGCTTCCGAACTGCGCTCCGGCATTCAGGATGAGGATGTCGATCTTCGTCCCGGCCAACTTCTTCGTAAGCGATTGAACGAAAGACCGAACACTCGAAAAGCTCGCCAGATCCAATGGCAGGGCCTCGATCGAAGGATTCTTGTTGTCGCGCGCCCCCAGGATCAGTTTCGTGTTCGGAGTGTCGGAGATTCTCTTCGCGGCAACTGCACCGAAACCGGCAGTTCCACCTGTCATAACAACTGTTCTCATTGGATCAATCCCTCTCTGGAACTGAATAGGTTGCTGATGCTAGCGGCAACAGCGGGCTGTGCTACTGTTGAGATCCTATACATAAACGTCTAGACAGTCAACTACAAACAGATATTCATATAGATAATGAAATACATTCACTCATAATTGTTGACTGTCTAGACGCGTACATGTAGGGTGAAAACATGCCAAGGCCGAGGAGCGACGAGAAGCGAATTGCGATTTTAGAGGCCGCGACGCGTGTCATCGTGAAGCAGGGCCTGAGCGCCCCGACCATGGTCATCGCAAAAGAAGCCGGCGTGGCGAATGGCTCTCTCTTTACCTACTTCGAGACCAAGACGGATCTCTTCAACCAGCTCTTTCTTGAGCTGAAAATGGAAATGGCAACTGGCGCGATGAATCTTCCGGTGGATGTCGAAGTTCGTGAGCAGTTCTTTCACCTGTGGAAGAAGTGGATGAACTGGGCAATCTCCAACCCGGAGAAGCGGCGAGCGCTCGCACAGCTCACCGTATCCGACGAGATCACTCCGGTAACCCGCGCAGCGGGACACAAGATGATGGCCCACGTCGCCGATCTGGTGGAGCGCGCTCGCGCCCACGGACCTATGCAAAAAGTGTCGATGGTTTTCCTGGTCGCGCTCATGAACTCGGTGGCGGAGGCGACCATGGACTTCATGACGCAGGATCCGGCCAACGCAAAGAAGCACAGCAAAGAGGGTTTCGAGGCTTTTTGGCGGATGCTGAATTGATCAACTGCTGCGCGAGTTGTTGAGGAGTGTGGCCGAAGCAGACATGCGGGCGTGGCCATACTGACGCGGCGAATACCCCATCTCCCTCTTGAAAATGTATCTGCATAGCAATGATCCCCCTTGTTAGAAGCTGCCTCTACCATCCCCAGCGACACGGAAGGATCAAGCGGCGGACCATCTCATTAACGCTCTTCTGTTGGTTAGATCAATTGCCTACGATAAGTCGACTTGTAGAGACCTACCCCTTCAAGCGGTAGGCGCTTTCGAAAACGCTATCCTTGGAAATTAAATGAGTAAGATCATGACCGAGCCAGTATCGCGGGTGAGGATGAATCCGGGATCGTCGGCACACATGTCAGAACGGAGTTCAGCAGATGGCGAATCTTTGGGCACGGTTTTCTCTGTCTTTGTTCGCGCTAACCTTCAGTGTCTGTCAGGCACAGACAGCGATTCCCGATTTCATGCCTGAACTGAAATATCCTCCAATTGCCAGAGTCGCTCGCGTTCAGGGTGACGTGGTTGTGAGCTTCCAGCAGACACTGGACGGTAGGACTGCAGATGTGCGGACGGTCTCAGGTCCTCCGATGTTGCAGGGTATCGCCGTTGAAAACGTGAAGGCCTGGCACTTTGCAACAATGGCGAAGCCTGCCGGGCAGGTTCACAAGGTCACATTTCACTTCCAGCTTCATCCGTCTGACGATAGATACGACAACAGCCAGCCAATCACGAAAGTAGAACTGGATGGGATAGGTGGCATTCGGGTACTTTCGGTCTTCACAACGGGGCTTGAGCGCTCGGAGTGTCCGTCCGCCGTTGAGCGCGCGCTTCCATCGGCAGTGATGAGCGGAGATTTTGTGGAGGTAGATCGCTGGAACGAAGTTGTAAGAGTTGACGTCGACGGCTCGGTTGCCTGGGAACAGGGGAAAACTTCACAGAGAGGGCACATTCCCCCGGATCAAGCGAAGTCACTTTTAGAGCAGTTTCGCACTCAGTCTGTTTGGAGTTTGTGTGGCCGCTACAACCAGGCGGGACTGATGGATGGAGATGGGAGTTCGTTCAAGGTGCGCATCGGTGGACGAGAAAAGAACGTAGGCGAATATGGCGATGTCGCACCTCCTATCTTTAGGGAGGTTGAACTCGCTGTCGACGCAGCCGCCAATACGCACCAGTGGCGACATGGCGACCCGAGTCGCGAGAGCATCATAGAAATCACCTACGAGTATTTGCCCAAACCAGGCAAGACGAAGCTTATGGATGCGGCGCAACGCGGAGACAAGGCGGGTGTTCAGGCCGCATTGGCGGCGGGAGATAAGCTGACGGATGTCGACGCAAGCGGCTGGACACCTCTGATGTATGCCGCTAGTTCCTATGGCGAATCGGTAGTGAGCGAGATGCTGAAGGCAGGGGCGAACGTGAATGCGCGGTCCAGGCGGGGCGAAACAGCTCTCATGGCTTCGGCTGTCACGGGCATGGCGGATGAGGAACTTCTGGATGCAAGGGCGGACGTGAATGTGGTCAACGATGTTGGAATGACCACGCTTATGCTGCTGGTCCAGCGCGGGGAGCCGGACGAAATCAAGACTTTGCTAAAAGCTGGTGCTTCTACTTTTAAAAAGGATGCAGCGGGGAGAACCGCCTTGGACTATCTGAATGCAGCGAATTGCGGACGTCCAATCGTAAAGGAGAGGGATCCTAAATGGATGACCGCGGAGTATTCAAGATGTAATGCGCTGAATAAAGACGATTACCGCAAGTCAAAGGAACTGCTAATCGATGCGGGCGCTAGTGTGGGAAGCCATTAGTTCATAAAGAAGGATGGTCTGTTGCACAGCGCGAAGCGCATTCCGTGACTCTTTAGCGTCACGAAGATGGGGGTAACGGAGGCAATCCCCTTCAGGCTACCTGCCGCGAGCTCTCGATACCCGACCAGCACATTTCATCGAGAATTAGCCTTACGCAGGAAGCAATCCTGCTGTGCGGTAGCTTTCGATCAGGCTATCGTAGAGAGCGATATCTGCCCGGCTCCTTGCCATGAGTTGTGCGCCCACGATTCCAGAGTAGATAGCACGTGCTCGCTTCTCGGCCTCCTTGGGGCTGGCAACTTTAGCCGCAATCAGCACCTTCTTCAGCCAGGCGATATTGACATCAGCAAAAACTTGAACTTCCGTCTTTACTAAGTCAGGCAGATCGTCGAACTGCGCGGACATAAAGCTGCAAAGGCAGATACGATTGTCGTTCTCCAGCGCCCAGCGAAAGGTTTCAGGGTAGCGGCGCAACGCTTCCAGCGGCCCGGATGAACTCTGCAACAGGGATTCAAGGTAGGCCGCCGAGTCTTCCCAGTAACGCTTCGCAACCGCCGTGGCCAGTTCAGCCTTGCCCGGAAAATGATAGTAAACACTCGCTGCTTTGATTCCAACCTGTTGAGCCAGATCACGAAAGTTCAAACCGGCATAGCCGTGAGCCTGGGCAACAAGCTTCGCAGCAGACAGGATATCTTCGCGGGCATTTGTGCTCATCACAACCTCCGAACCCTTGCGCGGCAAAAAGTCTCTCTACTTTTTTGAATCTACCATGTGGCAGGTAGAATCTCAATCATACAACCTGCCTGCTGGCAGGTAGAGAGGCAACCATGAGCACAGAACTGATTTATTCCGATGCAACGAAGCTGGCCGAACTGATCCGCACACGCGAGATCTCCCCGGTCGAAGTCATGAAGACGCACCTTGATCGCATTGAGGCCGTCAACCCCAAGGTGAATGCCATCGTCACGATTGCCGATGGGGCCTTGGAATCCGCCAAAGAAGCAGAAGCGGCCGTACTACGCGGAGATGAACTGGGCCCCCTGCACGGTGTGCCCTTCACGGTGAAGGATTCGATCGACACCGCGAACGTACTGACCCAACGTGGATCGCCGATCTTCAAAGGACGCACGCCCGAGACCGATGCGACCAGCGTTGTGCGCATGAAGAAAGCAGGGGCAATTCTGCTTGCGAAGACCAACCTTCCTGAATTCTCGTACTGGATTGAAAGCGACAACCTGCTCACCGGTCGGACGAAGAATCCCTGGAACCTGGAGATGACACCGGGTGGCTCAAGTGGTGGCGAGTCGGCAGCGATCGCGGCGGGCATGTCTCCGCTGGGCCTGGGTACGGACCTTGGTATCTCCCTTCGTGGTCCGGCGGCCCACACGGGCATTGTGTCGCTCAAAGCAACGCACGGACGTGTGCCCATGACGGGTATCTGGCCGCGTGAACCGCGCCGTTTCTGGCATGTGGGCCCGATGGCACGGAGCATCCGCGATCTGTCGCTGGCCTTTTCGCAGCTTGCCGGACCTGACGGCCAGGACGGCTACTCCAGCAGCGCCATCCCCTTTGATGCCGGCATAGGTAGTTCCAACAAACGTCCGCTTCGTGTGGGCTGGCTGGTAGAACCCGGCTTTGGACCGATCGACCGCGAGACTGCCTCGACAGTAGAAGCCGCCGCGGAAGCTCTCAAAGGCCTCGGCCACATCGTCGAGTCCGTGCGCATCCCTGCCCTTGAGCGCGACTTTGGGCTTGATGTCTTCAGCCGTCTGCACGTGCTGGAGATGAAGCCCGGATTCGTGAAGACTACGGCTGGCCGCAGCGAAGATGAGATCTCCTATATGGCCAGGTTCATGCTCGGGCTGCCCGATACGCCTGCAGCGGATTACATCGATGCAGTGCAGGGAGCGGAGCGGCTGAAGGATGGCTATGCCGAGTACTTCCAGAAGTACGACGTACTGCTCACGCCGGTACTGCCAACCCCATCCTTCAAGCATGACCAGGCAGAGTTGCTGATCAATGGCCAGACGATTGGCGCCATGGGCATCATGAATATCACATCGCACTTAAATGTTACCGGCCTGCCCGCCGTTTCTATGCGGTTCGGCACAAGCAAGGAAGGAATGCCGATCGGAGTACAAATCGTTGGTAGCTGGCAAGCCGAGTCGACAATTCTTTACATCGCTTCCCTTCTCGAGCAGGTTAGCCCTGTAAGCGATCTGCACCCGAATCTGTAAATCGCTCCAGTCTACGAGCAAGCAGGAGCGGACGAACGCTCTTGCTTGCTCCCTACGATTTGACGCTGAACAACGACCGGGCCGGCTGATTTCGGTTCTGTCCGCTTTGCGCGCGACTCGCGCAAAGCCAATCATGCGGGGACCGACTCGGCTGCAAAAAAGTAGTCCAGTCTCGCCCACTTCGTCCGGCATTACGGCTCAAGCGATACGTCGACAACACCGGCAGCAACAGCTCCACGGTCGGCCGAATAGGAGGTACTCGTGTTGAATCGCGCGTCGGAAGAGCATCCGGAGAAATCCATGGCAAGCTCAAATGTCTTGAAGGATTGAGCAGGAATATCCCCGACAGCGATTGGGAAGCCCGTCAAAATCGCTGGCTGGCAAGACCCCTGGCCGCTCACTTGCACGAAAGCGAAAGAATTCACCTGCGCTGCCTGGAGCGCTTCGTTACCGAGATTCGCCAACTCAAGCGTCCAAACACGGCTAACGGATGTTCCTTTGCGAGAGACAAGACCCATGGCGAGGTGATTGGCCGGTTCGGAAGGCCCGATGACAATCTTATCGACTCCAGGACCATCCTCTTTGCCGCCCCCTACGGTGATACTGTTCTTGCCTTGCTTCAACGCGACCGGAATGACCATGCTGGCCGGGAGAGAATCGCTATCTCCTGTGAGGTTCAACTGAAAGGGCTTTTCGTGATTGACTTTGATCCAAAGCGGCCGGGTCCCTTGCGCCACAAAATCAATCTCCATCATGTACACGCCGTCAGCCTGGACCACGACATTGTCGAAGAGAACATCGTTATCAGGCTTTCCGCCGAGCGTGATGACCTTCGTATTCCCGGAACAATATTCGCAGGGAGTGTGCGTCGCGTTACCCTCAAGAACTCCGACCTCGGCATCGTAGACCCCGATGTGTGAGTCAGAAAGGTCTCCGTTCCCGACGATCGTGATGAGGTCAAGATAGGGAGCCACGCCGGTAGGATTCGTGAACCGGATCGTGTTCTCTCCGCTCTTCAGGAACACAGGAACGATTGTGTTTGAGGGCACGCCGAAGCTGCTGCCGCCGACCTTCACTGCAATTTCGGCGCCGCCGTTCGGTTGATAAAAGAGATCGCTTGGCCCATAGGTTGCGGCGTCAATTTTCATGCGGTAGATTCCCGACTTCTCTACAGAAACTCCCTCGATATCGACGTAGTTTTCTTTTTCCAGTCCGAGCTTTACCACCTCGTGCCCGGAAGCGCATGCGCCGGGGCAGCGAATGAAGGCCGTCTTTCCATGGGTCTTCCCCAGGAACGCCGGATAGGACTGGGAACTCTGGGGATCCACGACGCCGGATTTCGATACCCGTAAGAGCCGGGCACCGTGCCCGAGAATCACGCTGGAAAATTTCTGTTTGGATGGACCGAGATCCTTGCGATTCCACACATCGCGGACGTTCAATGCGTCCAGGAAGCCAAGATCTTTCCATCGCACCGTAACTTCAGCTGGAAAAGCGTTGAGATTGAAGAGCGCAACATAGAACACTCCATTGCTCGGCGCGCTGACCCATACGGGCGTGAGGCCACCGGCCAGCTGCGTAGCAGGTTCCCCTGACTGATCGACGCCGATCACCTCATCGTTGGTCAGAAGGTTCGTTCCATCCGTGTCGATAGCGCTGATATCGCCGCCAACATAGATCGGCGCATTGGCCATGGCCCACAGGGTAATCGCGGACTGTTGCTCAACGCCCGACAAACCGACAGAAGCTGGAACACCTATTTCGAGCGGTCCAAGATCGTTCCATCCCGTTTGCGCACTGGTGAAGTTCTGCCACCCGATCAGATCGAACCAGCGTTCTGAAGTCAGGGCCCAGTCGGTAAGCGTACTGCAAGAGCCTTTGCATTCGATCGCAGCTCCAATGCGGCGGGCATTGCTATAGCTCCCCCAGGTGCTGAAATCGCCCAGCTCGACGCCCGTTGAGACGGTAAGCCACATGGGGCGTCCTGACTTGCTGATCGCCTGAGCCCAGGCCTGAACCTCCTCCTGGTTGTCCACTGTCAGCACGCCGGAGCCTGGCGCAACGCCATCGAGCCGTATGTAATCCACTCCCCAGGATGCGAAGAGGTTCACGATCGACTCAACATAGAGTTGTGCTCCTGATTGGCTGAAATCGATTTTGAGATTAGAAAGAGACGTTGTCGCATCGGACGCCGCAAATGCGTTTCCTGGAGCGTGCGGAACAGCGAGGATGTCTTTGACGTACTGGGTGCTCCCTGAAATCAGCGGATTGGCCTGCACCACTTCCTGGGCGACACCGGGCCGCCAGTAGATGCCGGCCTTCTGCCCGTTTTGGTGAATGTGCGAGATTAGCGCTGAGATGTCCGTAAATAACGCGGAGTTCGGAGTGGGTCTCCCACTTGAGTCGTAACCCTTCTGCCATCCGTCGTCGATATTGATATAGGTGAAGCCGTGTTCTTCCAGGACCGAAGACCTCAGCGCGTCTGATTGCGCTGCGATATTTGTCTGGTTCAGGAAGCCGCTCGATTGGGTCTGCGAGCTGAAACTGCTCCAACCCAGATACGGCTGCGCGGCGACGTTAGTAGACTGTCCGAGTGCCTGGGGAAGCGCTGTTGTGACCAAAAGTGATGCGCAGCAGAAGAGCTTGATTCTGAATCGGTTCGGAACCGTTACACGTGTCGATGTTCCAAAGCGGGTCTTGGACTTCCGGGCAGCCAGATAACTCTCTAGTGTGTAAGGCATGATGAGCTCTTGATCTTCGGTATCGAAGAATGGACGAGAAGCCCCTCAAAAGGTCACCCAATCGACTTGTTAAAAACTCAGAGAGCAGTAAAACGCGAACTGCGAGCACATCTGCATCGTCCAAGAGCCCCCAGAAGTACAGGAGTGTGGCAACCCACTCTACTGCCAATAACCTCGCCGCTCCCACCACAAACGACCACACGAGCCTCCCGCATCGCCAGTCCCAACTCACTATCAATGCAATCAGCAACACATTCCCATAGAAGATGTAGAAGAACTACAGCAGCACGGAGTCGGCAGACTCAGTCGTCATCTTGGACAGCAGTTAGATGACAGGCCCTAGCCATAGGCAGGTGTGGCTCGTATTCTGTCGAAGCGGGTGGCGAACGTTGCTGCTGGCGATTAGAGAACCCTTTCGGGAATGCGCTATCATGTCCAGCAGTTAGCATTTTGAAGCCATTATGAAACTGCGTCTGGACACCCCAGGTGGCAGACACGCTAACGTTGAGGCATCTATGGGATCACAGGGCGATCGCTCCTCTGACATGATGCACGCAAGGGCTGTTGAGAACCCGATTCTCCGGCTTCTGATATGTATTGCGGCTGTCGGCGTGCTTACGGCCGTGCTCTATACAGTTCCCCTTCATGACCGGACCTTATCCGCTGTCCTGGCTTTTCTCTTTCTCGTGTGGACTGTCTCTTACTTCTGGGGCTTTCGTTACGCGCTCTTCGTCTCCTTACTGGCAGCCCTGGCGTTTAGTTGGTTGCTCCCGCCAGTCGGTGTTTTTTTTCAGCTCAGTGATTCCCGCGACATCTTTGCGCTCGCGGCATTCCTGTTCATCGGGATCACTACCAGCTATCTTTCCGACCGCGTCCGTAGAGAAGCTCTGAACGCCCGGCGGGCAGAAGCCGCTGCCCGCCGGAGTGAAGAGGGGCTTCGTGAGGTCATCGAAACGATGCCGGCGATGGCGTGGAGTGCCCTGCCCGATGGCTCCAATGCCTTCGTAAACAGGCAATGGGCGGAATATACGGGTTTATCGGCGGAGCAAACTGCAGGTTGGCTGAGCACAGTTCACCCCGAAGACGCCAGCGGACATACAGAGAAGTGGCGTCAGTCCCTGGCTACGGGCCAGCCGTTGGAGCATGAGGTGCGTTTGCGGCGGATTGCCGATGGACAATATCGCTGGTTTTTAGTTCGTGGTATGCCCTTGCGCGATGAGCACGGCGGGGTCCTCAAATGGTACGGAATCGCCACGGATATTGAAGATCACAAGCGGGCCGATGAAGCCCTTCGGGCGAGCGAACGCGAGCTTAACCTGATCATCAACACGATCCCGGCACTGTCATGGTCGGCCCGTACAGACGGCACGGCGGATTTCTTCAACCAGCACTACCTTGACTTTGTGGGCTTGTCCGCGGAACAGGCACAGGATTGGGGCTGGACGGTTGCGGTTCATCCGGACGACCTTGGCGGCCTGGCTGGTTCGTGGCAATCCATTATGGCTACCGGTAAGGTAGGAGAGGCCGAAGCGCGATTGCGCCGCTTCGACGGAGAGTATCGGTGGTTTCTGTTTCGGGCTAACCCCTTGCGCGATGAATCCGGCAACATCGTCAAATGGTTCGGGATAAATACTGACATCACCGCGCGGAAACGTGCCGAAGACTTACTTACTGGTGAGAAGCGGATTCTTGAGATGGTGGCCAAAGGAGACCCGCTTAATCAGATACTGGACGGCGTCTGCCGTTTCGTAGAGGAACAAGCCAGCGGTTTTCTGGCGTCGGTCTTATTAGTTGACGGCGGTCGTTTACGGCATGGCGGGGCGCCCAGCCTTCCACGGACCTACACGGATGCCATCGATGGACTTACGTTTGGGCCATCTACAGGTTCCTGCGGGACAGCCGCATACCGCGGAGAACAGGTGATCGTGGTGGACATCGCAACCGACCCCTTGTGGGAGAACTACCGCGAGGCGGCTTTGCCACACTCTCTACGCGCCTGTTGGTCCACTCCTGTCTTCTCTTCTCAAGGCAAAGTAATCGGGACGTTCGCCATGTATTATCGTGAGCCGCGCAGCCCGAGCTCCCACGACCTGGAGACCATCGAACAGATTACGCATCTGGTAGGAGTTGCGATTGAACGAAAACTGATACAGGAAGCTCTACAGCGGAGTGAATCTTATTTGGCCGAAGCGCAGAGACTGACACACACCGGAAGTTGGGCTTGGAATGTTCGTACCGGCGCTTACTTCTGGTCGCAGGAGATCTTTCGCATTTACGACTGCGATCCCAGGATGGTGCCCACCTGGGACTTTCTCATCGAGAAGACTCACCCCGAAGATCGAGCGAAGATCGAGCGGAGAGTGAAGATAGAGTCCCTGAAGAAGGAATGGAAAGATTTCGAGTCGGATTTTCGCATCGTGCTGACAGACGAAACGATAAAGCACCTCCACGCGCTCGCACACCCAGTGGTGGATGAGTCGGGAGAAATCACCGAAGTTGTGGGCACGATCATGGACGTGACGGAGCGCAAACGTGCGGAGGAGAAACTGCGCCGCAGCGAAGAATCTCTTCTTGAAGCCCAAAGGCTGAGCCATATGGGCAGCTGGCGACACGATATTGCGTCCGGGGCAGTCATCGTGTCGCCTGAGATCCTCCGAATATTCGGAGTCCAACCCGATGAGGATACTTCGAGCGCTGAATTTTGGTTTGGCAGAAATCATCCGGAGGACCAGCAGCGCATCCGGGAACTTTTTGAAAAAAGTGAACGCCTGAAAACGGACTATGAGGGGGACTACAGGATCGTTCTCACCGATGGCACCATCAAGCACCTGCACGCAGTCGCACATCCTGTTTTGAGCCTGTCCGGCGAGCTCGTTGAAATGATCGGAACGACCATCGATGTGACGGAACGCAAGCGTGCGGAAGAGGAGCGCGAGAGACTGCGCCAGCTGGAGACAGACCTCGCGCACATGAACCGGGTGACCATGCTTGGTGAGCTGGCCAGTTCCCTTGCCCATGAGCTCAATCAACCCATCGCCGCTGCCATCACAAGCGCCAATGCCTGCTCGCGATGGCTTGCGCACAATCCCCCGGATCTGGAAAGAGCCCGCGCCGCGGCAACAAGAATTGAGCATGACGGAAGCCGTGCTGCCGAAATCATTCAACGTCTGCGGGCGTTCTACAAGACAGGTGCTCCACCGGAGCGTGAGTTGGTCGATATAAACGAGGTCGCCGGGGAGATGCTTGCGTTGCTGCGTGACGAGGCAGACCAGCACTCCATCTCTCTACGCACGGAGCTTGCCACTCAACTGCCGCAAATCATGGCCGACCGAGTGCAACTGCAACAGGTATTACTGAACCTGTTACTGAATGGCATGGAGGCCATGACGGGCAGGGCCGGCAAGCTTATGATCCGATCGCAGAGCACTGAAGACGGGCTTTTGCTGATCTCCGTTAGCGATACCGGCGTTGGACTTCCCTGCGAAAAGCTGGACCAGCTTTTCAGGGCTTTTTATACGACGAAACCTCAAGGCACTGGTATGGGCCTGGCAATTAGCCGTTCCATCATTGAAGCACACGGTGGCCGCTTGTGGGCCACCGCCAATGCGGAGCGTGGTGCGACCTTTCATTTCACCTTGCCTGCGGAGCTGCAGCCATGAGCGTTGCAGAGGTACCCACCGTATTCATCATCGACGATGATGCCGGCATGCGTGAATCAATTCACGATTTAGTGGAGTCGGTGAGCCTGCACGCAGAGTCCTTTTCTACGGCGCAAGGGTTCTTGTCGGGCGAGCGGCAAGACGGCCCTAGCTGCCTGGTTTTGGACGTAAGACTCCCCGACACCAGCGGTTTGGATCTTCAGCAGGAATTGAGCAGGGCAGGAATTAGAATTCCCATCATATTCATCACCGGCTACGCAGACATTCCGATGACCGTGAAAGCCATGAAGTCTGGTGCTGTCGAGTTTCTCACGAAGCCCTTCCGGGAGCAGGACCTGCTCGATGTGATTCATCGCGCACTCAGGTGCGACCGGGGAATCCGCGAAAAGCAGAAGCAATTAGCGGAACTGCAGAAGCGCTATGGCACGCTGAGTGCCCGCGAGGATGAGGTCATGAATCTGGTCGTCTCCGGCTTGCTCAACAAGCAGATTGCAGCGGAACTCGGAGCCAGCGAAACTACAGTAAAAATCCACCGTGGCCGCGTGATGCAAAAGATGCAGGCTAAGTCTTTGCCCGACCTGGTCAGAATGGCGGACAGGCTCAAGATTTCACCTCACCGCTGATACCCATCACTTCCGTTTCGGCATTCCAAACTCAATCTATAGCCGAAGGCACGCCTTGACCAAAGTCTTATTGCGCCGTCCGAAGGTCTGATTGTTTTCTGTCCATTGTCGCGTTACGGTGGTGAAATGGCGAGCAACCAGAGCACTAAGTTCGTTGCAATTGTAGATGACGATGAATCAGTCCTAAGCGCGCTCCAGGACCTGATGGAAGCGGATGGGCTTCCGGCTCTTTGCTTTGGGTCAGCGGAAGAATTCCTCGAATCCGGCCTGCAGCATGAAGCCGCGTGTCTGATAGTTGATATCAGAATGCCGGGAATGTCAGGCCTGGAACTGCAGGCAAAGCTTAAGGCTGCTCAATCTGACACTCCGGTCATTTTCATCACCGCGCACGGAGATGCGAGAGTGCGGATGCAAGCCATGAGGGAGGGAGCAGCCGAGTTCCTGGCGAAACCGTTCGACGATCAGGTCCTGCTCAACAGAGTTCGAGCCGCGCTCGATATGTGAGCAACCGGCAGTAAGGTGGCTCTTGGTCCTTCCCCTAAGGTCTGTGGATATACCAAAGGGTTATACGAATGCCATCCGAATGGGGCTTTCGTCTCTGCGGGAACTGATGGAAACTTATCTTCACTTCGCCGTTCTATCAGGTTCGTCGAGCAATCTGCGGGGCAATGGAATCGAGATCGTGCCTTGCTCGCCTACATAGGACAGTGGGTAACGAAGAAACGAAGATCTTGGAACATTCAATAAGCTGTCGACATCGAAATTCAATGCCGTAGTTTTTGCCGTGTAGAGCTTGTATTCAGGCGAATCAAGAGCAAAAGAGCGCCTTCTGTTAAATTTTCGCAGGCCGGTAGTCCAGCGGTTGGACGCCTGCCTGCGTGACAAACCAAAGGAGTCGATCCATGGGTCAGCTTATGTCAGTCGACGACACTAGCCTCGACACAAAGAGAGCTCTCACCTCTACCGGAGTATCGCAGAGAAGCGATATGCTACTTCATCGAAGTCGTCTCAATGTGGGATGCGGTGAGTCGTTGGCAACGTTGATAGCGTCATTGCTGTCACACGACATTCGACATCATCTGGCAGCTGTCTATTGCAATGCTGAATTCATGAATGACCCGGCAACTCTGGCAGCTGACCGTAAACAGCTCTTTGAAGAAGTTAGACTGGCCATCGAAGATATAACGAAAACCCTCGATTTTATACTTCTCCATGCTAAAAGCGAGCTCCCTTCGCAGGTTGTCCTGGAGTCGTTCAACAATCTCATGGAGCGAACCGTGGCCGCCATTCGGCCCCATCCGCATGCGACAGGAGTAAGGATCACCATTGAAGAGTCTCCGTCGATCTCCGCCCTCTTCAATAAAACCATCGTCGGCAGTGCCGTCTACAATCTGCTGCTCAATGCCTGTTTCGCGGCGCAACGGACAAGTGAATCGGGGAAAGTTGAGATCTCACTTCACGAGGATCAGTCCTTCGTTTGCATTCGCGTGAAAGACAATGGTCCGGGCGTTCCTGCCGGCGTGCGGCAAAGTATGTCTCAACCATTTGTTACATCCGGCAAACAGGACGGGATCGGCCTCGGCATCACGATCGCACATTATGTAGCACGTGAGTACTGTGGCAGCCTGCAGATTGAATGCACTTATCCCGGTTGCACCATATTCGCTTTGAGACTTGCAAAACCATCGATCAACTATTATCCGGCACAGTCATAACCGTCTGCTGGATGTCTGTTGTAGCGATGACGAAGGATGAAAACGTTGGGACGCCCACTACTGATGAGCAAGGGTGATCGAAAGCAGAGAGCCTATTTCAATCTTGTCAGGAGAAAATACCGATGCGTTCTAATTTGGTCTTCAAAGCACTTGTCAATGAATCGAACCGTTATCAACTGTGCCGGCTGATCGCGAAGGGAACCCGCAAGCTGCATCGTCCAAATACCCGATTGCAAGAGACTGCCAACGATGTGTTCGAGCGCTTCAGTGTGCCCGGTTCGAAGGTTGTGGCCGCGAGATTTGCGCAGCCCGAACAAGACGCCGTGCCGCATAAGCGAAGGGCGTAGTCTATTGCGGCCGCGAAATGCCGCCAGGAGGACGATGATGTCAATTCGATTCGATGTATCGCTCAGGTCGTCGTCCCAAACGGCGCCGCAGGAGACTGCATGGAAAAATCCCGCGTGGTATCTGCTTTTTCTCGAACATCTGGACGAATTTGCGACCTTGGCCTGGTACCTGGTGGCCGACCACCAACTCGTGGAAGAGACGATTCAGCGTACGTTGGCTCAGCTCGAGATGAATCCTTTCGAGGCGTCGATGCCTCTGCTTGCCTATAAGCAGGCCAAGGCGGAGCTGATTACACAGGCGATTGCGGGATTAAATCTGGGGCGCAAGGAGAGTGAAGAAGATGCAGCGTATCTGCCAAGTTCTCTCGGGGATCTGCCGGATATGCCGCGACTCGCTTTCATGCTCAAGCTCGTTTTGCGTTCTTCTGAGATCGAGGTCGCAAGGTTTCTGGATGTCCCTCCATCCAGGGTGCGCGAACTGGTGCAGGTTGCGATCGATCGGTTGAGTTTGAGGATGCCATATTCTTTATTGACCGGTTGCTATGACGCATAGCTTTAAATAAAGGTCTAGGCCTCCGGTAGCGACTAGCCGGGCTCCGATGCTCAACCTTTGAGACTGTCTGGTTTCGCCAGAATAGGGTTGCCCAATAATTAAATTTTGCCCAACCCCAACCCAAGAAACGTACAACAGAATAGGGGGAGACAGTGTCCTGATTTCGATTCTGGTTCTAGTTCTAGAGTTGGCTCATCAGAAGAAACGTTCGTTTCTCGATCGATTGCGACGAAGGTTTCGGAGTCGCTAAGTGATTAGTACCAGTAAACGCGCTTTCGTAAAGTTGACAGATTACTTTCGACAAGCCGCCTTGTCGGTACTGGTTCGCCCACCATCTGACAAATCGCTAGTTGTCTGAAGGCTTCTTCTCGATGTGATCAACGACAAACACGCGGACCGGAACTCTGGAAGGCTGCAGTTTGAGACCAAGCTGCTCCTGGGTGGCTGTGAAGATGTTGGGGACGTCCTGCTCTGAGGAGGCATTTGATCTCATTTCGATGGACTCAGGAGTCCATCGAAGTTCGACATCATATCTGCCCGTCAGATTTGTCTTGTCCGATATCGGCTTCGACAACAGCCACGAGAGGCTTCCTGCCAGGTCACTGGCAGTGAGATTATAGCCCTTGGTGTGACCTGGGGAATTCGTAAGGCTTCCGCACGCAGCGCCTTTGGGAAGCAGCTCAGAATTTGAGAGGTATGGAGGGCAATCGCCTTTGAGAATCGATGCGCTGAGCTTACCGGGCCTCATGGCCACGAGGTCGTAACCTGGTTGTTCCTTCGTCTCCCAGTGGTATTTGAGTTGAAACCGATCTTCAAGCAGCACCTGAACCATAAGGTGGATATCGTCGAAGTTCGGGTCGGCCTCTGCAGGTTTCGCATCCACATCGTAATGTTCGGATTTGATCCAACCGGGCGTGCCAGTGATCTGGTACGGCTGCAATTCGAAGGCGTAATGGATGAGCATCCACAGAGAACAATTACTAGCCGTGAATCTTCCACCAGGATACGGCTGGTAATTATCCGTGTCCTCGATCTCGTTTGGGTCGTGGGCTCGAACGGAAGCCACGTCGAAAGAAAGCCGCTGCGGACGGGACGGCTCTGTCGGGACTTGCGCGGTTGTTCCGGTCGAAATCGATGCAACAATCACGAGTGCACAAAGTACCGTTAGAAACTCCCTATCTAAATGCTGCAACCGGAACATTTGTTCTCCAATCGAGAAAGCGACACGAGACCGAAATCACATAGACAAGATAGCAGTAGGGTTGGAGACGACAATCTACAATCCGTTCCCGAACCTGGAACGGCAAGCATGCCAGAAACACGCCTGCGAAACCCTCCGCAGTCATAGGAAACGGGCAACGCGCCGGGTGCCGGGTGCCCCACATCCGCTCTCGATGCGCGCGGCACATCAGTCTCGTCAAGGGCACAGCTTCAGAACGTGCCCTAAGCGTAGTCGAATGGGTGCCACAAAACCCTACATCCCCATACGGCTCATAGCGCGAAGCGCGTTCCGTGACGCTTCAGCGTCACGGAGACGGAGGGTAAGGGAGGCAATCGCCTTCAGGCTACGGAATAAGGAGGCCAGGCAAGATGTGGCCTTTAGGCCCGGGCCTTTTGTTCGATGCAGCAAGAATACCCAAGCCCAACTACCGATGCGCCTTCCCTTCCCAACGCTAAAGCGCTTCGAAATGCGATCCGCTCTCGATGCACGCTGCAGATCAGTCTCGTCAAGGGCACGGCTTCAGGGCCTGCCCTGAGCGCAGTCGAATGGGTGTCACAAATGCCTACATCACCACTCGCCTTTAGCGCGAAGCGCGAAGCGCGTTCCGCGACGCTTCAGCGTCACGGAGACGGAGGGTAAGGGAGGCAATCGCCTTTAGGCTACGGAATAAGGACCAGGCAAGATGTGGCCTTTAGGCCCGGACCTTTTGTTCGAGGCAGCAATAATGCCCGAGCCCACCTACCGATGCGCCTTCGCTTCTCCCAACGCTAAAGCGCTTCGAAATACGATCCGCTCTCGATGCGCGCTGCACATCAGTCTTGTGCCACAAAAGCCGGGTGCCCCACATCTCGCTTCTGAGATGTGGGAGAGCAAGAGTATCAGTCACGCACATCAAAGCACGACTTTACCCATCAACACCAACGTCCGTTGCGCAATATGCGGGCAACCTCTAGGGCTTGGTTGATGGCGCTACATGAACCACTATCCCGTGCTGAGTCTTGCAGTCGGTCAGCGTGTAGTTCAGTGTCATCTTGTTTTGTTCCGAGGTCAGCCCGATGTTCTGCGGAAGCTGAAATCCGTCGACGATATTGATATAGGTGAAACCGTGTTCTTGCAGAACCGAAGATCTCAGCGCGTCTGATTGCGCTTCGATATTTGTCTGGCTCAGAAAGCCGCTCGATTGAGTCTGTAAGCTGAAACTGCTCCAACCCAGATACGGGAACGCGGCGACGTTAGTAGATTGCCCGAGTGCCTGGGGGAGCGCTGTTGTGACCAAAAGTGATGCCCAGCAGAAGAGCTTGATTCTGAACCGGTTCGCAACCGTTACGTGTGTCGATTTCCCAAAGCGGGTCCTGGACTTCCGGGCACGCAAATCACTCTCTAGTGTAAGGCATGATGAGCTCTTGATCTTCGGTGTCAAAGAATGGACGAGAAGTCCCTCAAAAGGTCACCCAGTCGGCTCGTTAAAACTCAGAGAGCGGTAAAACGCGAACTGAGAGCCAATCTGCATCAATCTCGCCCCCTTATTCTGAGGAGGTTGAAAAGAGGCGAATCGTTGTCCCTGCGCCACGCAATCGCATCGGGTTGAAGCAACGCCTCCACCAATAATCCATCGAGCGGCTGCAGGTTCCCCGAAGACCGATCAATGTAGTGGTGAGCACCAATATCGTCGATTATGGGACGAAATGGCATAAATGAGAGGAAAAGGAGACAACTGCCGGACGAGGACGCCATCAGCGCTAACGCTAGTCCGAATCTGAGACTGACGTTTGCCACGTGCCATGCTAAGTATTTTCATTGCCTGCACCAAAAACGGATGGCATAATCGCTCATCCATCATTTTCGTACATCTGAGAAGTCAGAAGGACACCCCGCCTTACATGAGCACTGATAAGCAGTCACGAGACGAGATTCGAGCGCGGATCAAGCCCACATTAGATAAGGTTGCGGTAAAAGGATTAAGGGCGTGGCTTAAAGCCATAGGCCTATCAAGTTCTGCGTATACGCGACCAACAATCACCAATTTGGTTGCGGATGAGATCGCCGAAAAGAGATTAGCGGAGGATGCACTTGAAAGAGCGCTGATCGGCTTTGAAGAGGCCAGCGACATGCGCATCTACCTTTACAAACTAGATGAATTACCCAAAGTAGATACCAGAAAGTGGCTCCCAAATCGCCTCCTGAATACAGGTTTCGCGCTAACAAAAATCCGCACGTTCGCGGGCGAGAAGACGAAACCGATGTCGCCTGTATATGCCGAATTGGAAGGTGAATTATTACGTGTGAAGTGGGCTGAGGAACACGAGAGCCTAAAGATTGACGACAAAACGGGGGCTGTAGTCAAAGAGCCGGTGCCCAGACGAATAGTATTGATAGCTGACCTTGCGTCCAAAACGGCAGAGTTGCGAATGAACCCTCCCGAGACTCGGCACGCGTACGAAGACGCATCAGGTAGAACACCTTCCGAACTTTACTATCAGGCATATCTCGATAAAGTTTCTGATCTGCTGGAATGCACACTTCTTCCAATCGAATGGCGCCCCGTCGTACGACAATTGGTCGAAGAAGAGGAGCCGCGCGTTGTTCGCATTCACATCGACAACCACACAAACCAGAGCAACACGAAAGCCAAAACCCACTCATCACGGGCCGATGTGCGAGACGATCCCGATTGGAAACTTGCGTATAAAAAAAACGGTGAATCGTGGGCTTGGGATGCACAATCTTTCTACTGGCTACCCAAAGTTTCCAACGGATTTCTAACTCGTGAACTTTACTCGCATATCGATGCCGAAACCGGGTACGTTAAAGTCAATGCAGATTGTAGCGACGAAGAGGTGAACTATGTTGTCTCGCAAATTCGAGCGCGCTAAACGTGATAACCCGGGTCTCTCCGACCTCCTAGACGAACTCATGCAATACCTTGAGCGTCAACAACAAAGCGGACAACATTTCTTCCTGCCAAAGCTTGCTGCGGCGAAACTCCGCCTGAATGACGGAGAAGCATACGTGCTCTTGGAGGTTTTAGCGCGCGCCGGAGTGCTGACACGCGCGTTCAATGTTTATTGCAAGAAGAGCGGAGCACTTCTTGCAACAGTGTCTAGCGAGGACAAGTTAAACGACATCCCGCATTGTGACGAATGCGATGAGGATCATGAAAGAGACGGACTCCGGTTAGAACTCGCGTTCCAATTTCCCTCGGCGCGAGATATCGGGATGGCTGCATGAAACAAACCGCTCTTGCTCGGAAGCGGAAACCTTCAGCCTCCCCCAATTTGAGCGCGCAGGCCCATGAGCAAATCATGGATTTTCTACAACTCGCCGACAAATCAACCCATCCCGCAATCATCAATGCCGCCGTCACACTGGCTAACGAGAGACAAAAACAGCATCAGAAGTCGGAAGCGAAAATCTCTCCGACGGTCGCTACTCTTCTAGCAACCATAGTCATTGGTCTGGCAGCGTGGGCTTGCTGGTATGCACTCGTTCATCATCCTGGCCGTACCGGCTTTTCATTGGTCATGGTTATAACAACGTTGGCTATCGTTCTGATATGTCTATACGCACTATTTTCAGGGCATCTCTCCCAAACAAATTTCATGTCTGTTATTCGGTGGGCCGGAGAGCAAATTAACCGCCTTACCCCATTTAGGAAAAACCGACAGGCCTCCTTCCCAGATGATGATGCGGATGCCGAACCGTAGATTCTGATTGAAGACATAGACGTTGGGTGCTGCCCGTACCGCCGGGTGCCCCACATCTCGCTTCTGAGATGTGGGAGAGCAAGAGTGTCAGTCATGCACATCAAAGCACGACTTTACTCGCCCGCGATCTATCAACACCAACGCCCGTTGCGCAATATGCGGGGCAACCGCTAGGGCTTGGTTGATGGCGCTACATGAACCACTATCCCGTGCTGGGCCTTGCAGTCGATCAGCGTTTAGTTCTGTGTCATTTTGTTTTGTTCCGAGGTCAGCCCGATGCTCCGCTGCAGCGGAACTCATCCTGACCAGGAGCACGCGGCTCCATCAAAGGCCGAATACATTGCCGCAGCTTGTCTTCTCGCCCAAACTAACTCTTGCAGTCACGCGGCGGACCATACATTCTCGATACGAATGCTCTGGAACCAACACTCATACGGTGACGTATAAAGGGTATCGGAGGGATCGTGCCTTTAGATGAAAAGCGAGGCTCAAGCTCGCCTGTAGTTCTCCCCATTGCCTGTTTGGTCGTGCTTGCTCATTTGCTGACGGCTAGTCGATACGGGATCTTTCGCGACGAACTATATTACATCGCCTGCGCTCGACACCTCGGAGCCGGATATGTCGATCATCCGCCCTTGATTGCCTGGATCACCTGGATTGTTCTGCACACCCTTGGCTCCTCCCTGCTTGCGCTGAGACTGTTACCGGCGCTGGCAAGCGGACTCCTCGTATGGATGACCGCATGCATCGCGCAGGAGTGGGGTGGCGGGCGCTATGCCCAATTCCTCGCGGCCCTGTCCATCGCTCCGGTCCCGATCTATCTCATACTCCAGCACTGGCTCACGATGAACGCTTTC
Organism: Granulicella mallensis; assembly: GCF_014203225.1. Lineage (GTDB taxonomy): Bacteria > Acidobacteriota > Terriglobia > Terriglobales > Acidobacteriaceae > Granulicella > Granulicella mallensis_A. Next base: position 354,760 of record NZ_JACHIO010000002.1, read on the forward strand.
GAGCCCTTATGCTGGGTTGGGATCTTCTGGGCCGCCTCGCGCATCATTCTTCGTCAGAACCCCCGCTATTTGGTATTGATCGGAGTGTTGGCGGGCATCGGCCTCGAAAACAAATACTCTATCGTCTTTCCTCTGGTGGGTCTGCTCTTTGGATTGCTGCTCACACCTGAGAGGAAGTGGCTTCGATCACAGTATCTTGCGATTTCCGTTGGGGTCGCTGTGCTGCTGTTCCTTCCGAATCTGCTGTGGCTCGTTCATCACGGATTCCCTTTCCTTGAATTCGAGCGCAATTCAAGGCAGAGCGGCTCGCGCATCCTTCGCGGACCTGTGTCCTTCCTGGTGGACCAGGCACGCATCATGAACCCTGTACTGGCCCCGCTCTGGCTGCTAGGTTTGGCTTATTTTTTTACGAAAGAAGGCAAGGCCCTCCGTTCGATCGGCATTGCTGCGCTGTTTGTCATTTTGCTGCTGCTCGGAATGCAAGCGAAGAACTATTACGTTTCGCCGGTTTATCCGGTTCTCTTTGCAAGTGGAGCGATCTTTCTGGAACGGTTGTCTGCGCGCCGTGTCTGGATTCGAGCAGCTTACCCGCTTTGCATTCTCGTTTCCGGATGCGCGCTCGCGCCTTTGGTGATGCCGATCCTGTCTCCTCAGAGGTTTCTTGCCTACCATCATCTGTGGCACGATTTCACGCCGGTGGTCTTTGAAGACGAGCCTGACCGTCCTCTGCCACAGTATTTCTCCGACGAGTTTGGCTGGGAAGCGATGACCCAGACAACAGCGCAGATATTTCACCACCTTCCGCCGCAAGAACAGGCGCATACAGCGATCTTCGCCAACGACTATGGCCAAGCAGCGGCCATCGACTTCTTTGGCCCTCGTTACGGACTGCCTGCCTCGATCAGTAATTCTGAAACGTACTGGCTGTGGGGTCCGCATCAGTATGACGGACAGAGTGTGATCGTTCTGGGCAGCGATGGCAGCGGGGATCGCGAGCACTTCCGTTCGGTCGAACCCGCTGGCAATGTAAACGCGGAATACTCGCGTGACGATGAGCGCTACACCATCTTTATGTGCAGAGGGATCTACCCTCCACTTACGGCGCTGTGGCCACACATAAAGGCTTGGTAGACGTACGCGGTGGTTGAATCCTGAGAGACGCGCGACAGGGAGCTGTCATGCTTGCACCCCAGATAACGCTCTTTGGAAACCATACGCTTCGACCAAGAGGACAAGGCATGAACCCTGTCAAAAGACTTCACTTCTCTCGATAAGCCTTAACCGCCTTGCCCTTACCCGAAAAGTCCTTCGCCACCGGGTCCTTCTTCAGCGCCTTCAACCCCGACACCACACTCTCCGCATTCATCTCAGCCCCGGCAAGCGTCGTATGCGTATGCGGATCGCCGAACAGCGGTTCTACCCCAGCCTCACCCAGCGCGTCGTACTTGCGCGCGGTAATCTCATTCAGATCGATGAAGCCGACGTGCTCCTTCTCCGCCACTTCCCTCGCCCACCCGCCATACGAGCTCGCGCCGCGAACAATCTTCCCGTCCTTCCATGTTTTGCGCGGCACGAGCGAGCAGATGATCGGCGTCGCCCCCTTGGCCTTCGTCTCCTCGACATACTGCGCCATGTACCAGCCGAAGGTATGCACCACCTCATGCTTCTTCAGGATCGGGTTTTCGATCTCCTTCGACTCATCGCCTACGCCGTTGATCGTGCCCCGTGCCCGCGCCGTATCATCCAGCGATCCACTGTCGTTATGCCCAAACTGAAACAGCACGACATCGCCCGGCTTGATCAGCGCCAGCGTCCTCTCCCAGTGTCCCTCGGTGATGTAGGTCCGTGAACTGCGGCCCCCGATCGCCCGATTGACGACATTCACCTTCGACGTGTCGAAGTAGGAGACAAAAGGCTCGCCCCATCCCATCTGGTTGTTCGCGCCATCTCCGTGGCCGTTGCGCACCGTTGAATCCCCCACCAGGAAGATCGTCGGCAGCGACGGGTTCGCAGGTACCGGCAGAACGATATTGGCCGAACGGCCCGGATCGGTATCGACAACCCCAGATCCAGAATGCTGCAGCGACATCCGCTTCAACTCGCTCGCGGCCAGCAGGAATCCACCAACACCGTAGGTATAGCTCGCGGAAGGCAGATAGAGCGCAGGCTCAGGCCCGGTCTGCTGAATGCAGCCAAGCCGCCCATCGGCATAGACATGCTGCAGCATCCCACCCCAGGCCTTGGTAATCACCGGACGGTAGGTCGCACCGTCCAGAACGCCTTCATTCACGCCCCACGTCATCGCATAGACAAACAGCGCCGATCCCGACACCTCCGGCAGCGGATAGTGCTCGGGGTCCAGCAGGCCTGCGTGCCAGAGGCCGTCCGTATCCTGTAACTGCGCCACCCGCGCCGACATCTCGCGCAACTGCTCAACATAGAACGCACGATGCGGATCGTTCTTCGGCAGGTACTGTAGCACGCGCACGATCCCGGCCATCACCCAGCCCTCGCCGCGCGACCAGAAGATCTTCTTCCCGTTCGCCTCGCGCTTTGCCTGATAGCTGGCATCTCGCGCGTAAAGATGTTCATCCTTGTCCCACAGCGTGTCATACGTGCGCTGCCACTGCGCATTCAGATAGTCGATGTACTTGTGATCGCCTGTCGCCTCGGACATCCGCACCCATACTCCCGGAGCCATAAACAGCGCATCGCACCACCACCACGGAATCCTCGGATCTCCCGGCTTCAGCGTGGACAGACCAATGACCGAATCGAGATCCGCACGCGTCGGCGCAATCATCGCCGGGTCCTTCTTGCCGTCGTGCAGATAGAGCTCGAGATAGGTCTGCCCGACACTCTGGTCGTCCGCATTCGGCAGGCGGTTGCGCAGCGACCAATCGTACTTCTTCGCCATCGCCGTCATGGCGTCGCGATACTTCGCATCACCCGTCGAGTCCGACGCCGCCATAAAGCCGCTGTACAGCACGCTCCACGTCCAGATGCGGTCGAAGTACGGCTGCGACCGCGCCAACTGCCAGTCCGCCACCTTGCGCGTGGCCGCATCGATGGCGGCGGGCGTAAGGTCAGGCGAAAGGTCCGTCGCCAGAGGACCGGGGTCCGCGGGTGAATCTCCGAAGTGCCGCGAGGCGTCCTTATCGATCCCGGCCTGCTGCGCCGCCGTGGGCAGAGGATACTTCTGCGCACTCATGACTCCCTGAACAGTCAGCAGCAACATCGCAGCAGCAAGAACGCACTTCGTCGATCTCCCAATCATCTCAATCTCCTCCGTCTATCCCTTTGCAGCCCGAACCGCCGACGTTTACTTCATCTCCAGCAGATGCACGCCACCGAGAATCCCCGAAGGCAGTGGTTGCAGATTGTCCATATCCTGCGGGATAAACCGCTGTCCATAACGCGCCCAAAGCAGGCGATAGTCCGCCGGAGCACGCCCGGCCAGTTCGTTGATAGCCGTATTGGAGACGCGAATCTCGATGCGGTTTTCACCAGCGTGTAGTTCCCCGCCGAGATCGAGCACATACGGCGGATGCCACACCGACCCAACCCGTTTGCCGTTCACGCTGACGATAGCTGCCTCGCGTATCGGACCATCCAGCAGCGCACGCGTTCCGCTCTTGATCTTCGGATCGACGCTCACTGGCGTCCCTTCACCAAAGTCCAGCACCAGCCGCTTGGCTCCGGCAAGATCGGCAGCGCTCAGCGTCACATTTTTCGTATAGACAGCCTCGCCGGAAAAGAATCGTGTCCCCGGATCATCCGTCCAGGAGGCAGGAGCATCGAGGGAATGCTGTGTCTTCTCCGAGCCGGGAAAGCGAACCTCCCAGCCATGCGATAGATCGGCGACCATGCGTCCCTTGTCGGTGGATGCAGCCTCAGGAGCTGCAAGAGTCGTATCGCTGAACACGATCACGCGAGACTCATAGGGCGCGAGTTCCATCTTGACCGGCCCTGCTTGCAAGCCGTTGGTCACGCCAGTAAATGGGTTCCACGAAGAGGCAAACTTGCGGTTTGCCCGGAACGTGGCCGTCGCATTCACCGCATGGTTCGAGGTGTTGGCAACGAAGTAGACATCCGCCCCCTCCAGCTTGCGATGCAGGAAGCCAACGACATCCGAACCGCTCGACAGCTTCATATCCGGCTGCACCGCCTGCTGCAGGGCCGCACCAAGCCCGTCGTCTTGCGAGACCACTTGCGCATGAGGACCTGCGAAGAGCGCCTTCGACAAGCTCTTTACCTCTGCCGTGACTTGTTCGGCATGAACAAATCCCGGAGCAAGGTCCGGCGTCGAACCTACCGCGATGACCTTGCCGCCATGCTCCGTGTAGGCTGCAATCGTCTTCAGCGTCTCCGGCGAGAGCCGTTCGACATGCGGCAGGATCAACACAGGATAGGGGACGCCCACCTGTTTAATAGCTTCCGCATCGATGTAGTCGACGTTATATCCCGCGCTCAGAATTCCCTGCATCAGCGCCGGGGAGATGAGTTTCTTCATCTCATCCGACAGGCTCACCGTACCCGGCTTGAAGTTCGCATAGGCATCATCGTTCGGCAGTAGCAGTGCTACATCGTTCGCCGGCTTGCCCTGCCGCAGCAGGTAGCTCATGCGCTGCAGATACTTCGTGACGTCAGGCATCACGCTCCACCAGGGATTGTGATCGTTGAATACGGCAGCCGCATAGAACGACCATCCCGGCTCCGCAACTCCCGGCGGGGTATACGGCCAGCCGTGTCCGATCAGTTGATTGACGCCTTCCAGAAAGAAGCAGTCGGCCTCCGCCTTCATGTCCAGAGGCGTCGCACGAAATGCGGGAGAGTGCAGCCACGTCCACGTCTCCGCGGAGGTAACCGGACGCCCATACAGATGGCTCGCCGAAGTGGCCCAGCGCGTAAACGAAAAGCTCTTCCACTGCGGCCCTTCGCCCTCCGGCAGAGCGACCAGGTTGTTGCTGGAGAGCGAAACCGCCGGATGACCGTAGGTCTGCGAACGGAAGCGCGTGTAATGCGCAATCGCCCAGTCGTTCACCGGTGTCAGATAGCGCTCATCAACCAGCTCTGTCAGGGTGACGCCCCAATCGTGGCGCAGTGCTCCGCTGATAGCGCTCGTACCACTGTAAAGCTGCGGCAGATACGGCGCGAGGTCGTATCCCCGCCGCCGCTGAAACTCCGCCAGCAGATCGGGCGTCCAGTCGGCGTTGTAGACCTCAAGGCTGTCGCTGAAGACCGCGTAAGGCGGTTTGTCTCCAAAGGCCGTCATCAGCCGGTCGGCAACCGTGTGCAGATGGTTGTCGACCGCCGTGCGGCTGAAGTGGTCGAGCACAAAACCATCGGCATCGACCGCCGCACGTTTGACCTGCTGCCCGGTGCCCGTCGCGACAAAGAACTCGACGACGCGAGATTCAGGCTTCGGAGCAAGCGCCATGCGTCCGTTCCTAACCTCTTCCGTAAGCCGCGTCATCTTGTCGCTATCGAACTGCTTGCCCGCTCCATCGGCGATAAAGGCCGCGACCAGGCTTTCACCATTGCCGATCGCAGGAGCCACGACGAAATCCGCCCCGGGCGCAACCTCCACCGTGATCGCCTTCAACTGCTCTGACGCCTGATCGATAGGCACATGCGGTCCGCCGTAGGGCCAGCCACTGGCCAGCGTCATGTCGACACGCATGCCATTCTTATTCGCTGTCTCTGACGCAAACTTCACCGCATCGAGAAACTCATCGGACAGATACGGCAGGTTGCGAAAGTTCTTCGTCTGGTCGTCGAGCGCCATCGGATACACCGGCTGAATCTCGAACCCGCCGATACCGCCGGCCTTCATCGCAAGAATCTCGCGCTCCAGCTCAGGCTTCACCACTCCCGGCCCAAACCACCACCACCGCATCATGGGCCGCGCATCGTCAGGCGGCGTAACGAAGCTCCGCTGGACACTAGCAACATCCACGGGACGTTGCGCGACGGCATGAACGCAAAGAATGCCGCAGCTCAAGACAATCAACCCAATGCTTCTCAATCCACGTCCCTGCAATGACTGTCGCAGCCGCATTCGTTCCCTCGCATTAAAGCTGTGCTGGCGTGCCCTCAGACACCGATTAACCTCTGGCGTAGCGAGCGATTTTGCAGCGTGATAATGATGTCACACCAGAATCAATAGGGCAACTCTTTCTATAGAAACATTTCAATCCGCGGAAAAAGATCAATCTCCCCCGGAATCCGACCCTTTGCACCCAATCTCACCTCTCATAAGGAGTCTGAATATCAACAAACGGCGTTCCCGGAAGAGCTACTACATCTTGCGCATCAGGCTTCTCCGGATTGAAACGCTGTTTAGGCAAACGCAGATAGTGCACAAGCGGAGATCCTTTTTGCTGTAGCCCAAGAACGATGCACCGAGCCAGTTCATAGGCTCCATAGTTATTAAAGTGCGTGTCGTCGTGCAGAGCTTCTTTCTGGTTGGGATAAGTATTCGCCGGAGCATAGACAAACAATATCCGCGAATCCTTCTCTCCAATCGCTTCGTAAAGCGTCTTGCTCATCGCATTCAGATCCAGCAGCATAACGTGCTCTGTCTCTGCTACCGTTCGCATCGTCTGCGGATAAGGAGCCAGCGTGTCTCGCACATGTCCCTCCGTATCGAAGGTACGTCGATTCATACTCGTCACCAGAACAGGCGTGGCACCGCGTTCCCGCGCCATCGCAATGTATTTATGCAAAAGCCCGGTATACATCTCAGGAGAGACATATCCTCCCCCCGGCTTCTGGTCGTTGTGCGCGAACTGAAAGAAAAGATAGTCTCCCTTCTTGATCACGGAAAAGATCTTTGCAAACCGCTGCTCCCCTTCGAAGCTGCGAATCGTCTCGCCAGATTCAGCATGGTTCGCTACAGCTACTTTTGGGCCGAAGAAAGCAGGTAGCATCTGCCCCCATGCTGCCCAGGGCTCGTTGTCCTGATCCACAACGGTAGAGTCTCCTGCAAGGTAGATTGTCGGAGTATCGGCAGCTACAGGACTGATACTGATACTCCGCACAGAAGGTTGCTGCCCGGAGAACTCCAGGGTCAGCTTATCGTCCCAGTCGAGCGAGCCGATCTCTCGTGGCTTGCGCTTCACGACACCTCCCGTAGAGATCTCCGGACGCCGAACATTCACCACAAAGCTCTCCGTGCGAGAGTGCCCGGCAGATGTCGCGATCCTGGCCAGCATAAGCCGGCGAGACTCCGCCCTGACTGTCGTAACCGCATCCGGTGCTCCTCCAAGAACGACGGTAACGTTGTAGTTCCCTTCCGCCACGGGAGCCGAGAAGAAAAAGGCCTTGCTGGAGGTACAACCAGCAGCGTCTATCTGCTCCGGCAGCATGCCCAGATCAAAACCACCGGCAGCAGAGGTATAGGTGGTGTCTCGCGTAAGAGCGATATTGGATTGCCCGTTAGCACTGCGCCCACACGTATAACTCTGCGCCAGCAGGGCCGGCGAGAGGAGCAGAAGGATACAAAGTCTCTGAAGCATCGAATTCTCCGGAAGTACAAATTGAGAGTCTTATCCCATGTGACGCACGGTCAGCAACGGCAATCGCACATTGGCCGGTTGCATGCAGACAAACACAATGGAGTCGGCAAAATCAGAGGCCTCCATCATGCGTGAGTTCTCCACGTCTGTCGCCAGCCGGCCACGTCCTACGGCAAACTCCGTCTTCATGCCTCCCGGACAGAGCGTGGAAACTTTGATCCCATGGGGACGAAGTTCGTGATCGAGCGACTGCGCAAAACCAACCTGCGCAAATTTACTGGCACTGTAGACAGCTTCATTCGCAGCCCCCGCAAGGCCGGCCACCGACGATACAAAGACAAGAACACCGGAACGCTGCGCCATGAAGTACGGAACAACCGCACGAGTAAAGAGAAACGAGCTGCGCATATTGCTCTGCATCAGCTCGTCGTATTCATCGAGGGACGTATCGATCAGAGACTTGTAGTTTCCCTGTCCCGCATTATTGATGAGAATATCCACTCCGCCGAAGTGCTCCATCGTCGCATCCACCACGGACGATGCGGTCTCCGAAGCTCCTGCATCGCCCACCGAATAAATACAGTGTCCACCTGCCTCTGAGACTTCAGCCTGAAGCGCCTGCAATCGCTCCTCCCGCCTCGCTGTCGCCATGACCTTCACACCCTCAGCCGCTAACGCCTTCACTGTAGCCCAGCCAGCCCCGGAACTTGCTCCGGTTACGATCGCTCTCTTTCCCTGAAGAGAGCTCCTCATCTTCTCCATACTCACTGAAAATGCCTCCATGGAGGTCATCGTTATCGGGAACGATGCTCCAACAATCGTTATGTTCCAAAAGTCTCATGAAGGCAGCGTAAGTCTCTGAATTTGGCCGTGCCCAATACCATCCACGACCTCCACAGGCTTGGCCACAATCTGTACCTGTGCCGGCTTGAGTCCGTCGCGCTTGGCCGTAACCGTAAGAGTGCCGGGAGACAACGTAGTTCGCACGGCAATACGATTGATGCCGCACTCAGTGTTCAAATACAGGTTATTGGTCGAGTCCGTCTTGCCGCTGTTGTATCCACCACGCCATATCCCTGGCCCAGTCAAAGTGAAATCAACTCTAGCGTCATCAGTAGGCACGCGCCTTCCTTGCGCGTCTACCACCTCAACATCGACAAGAACTACGTCCTGCCCATCGGCCTGGAGTCCCTGTGGACCTACGATGGGCGTCAGCCGTATCGCTGCAGGAGATCCAGCCGTCAGCAACTCCTGATTGACCACAGCCTTGCCACGGATACGGCCTATCGCCTTCAGACTTCCCGGGGCAAACTCGACGGCAGGAAATGCAAAAACATATCCATCGTCCGGCTTATTATTTGTGCCAATGGATTTCCCGTTGAGGAACAGCTCCACGGATTCCACATTCGCTACGACGTAGATCGTCTTCACCGTCTTCTTTGCCTGTGCCCCTACTGGATAACTCCAGTGCCCGAGGATATGAAGATCCTGGCTCTCGCTCTGCATTACGCGATGCGCATAGTAGATCTCCTTCGGCAGACGCACAGCATCGACCTTGCCGCTTACACGAGCGACCTCACTTGAATCCTGCCTTCCATCCGCATTCGAATCGGAGAAATAAATTGAGGCATATCCTGACCACTTTGAATGTGCAGGATCGGTATTCGAGATGCGATTCTGCCAATACGCCCAGTAGCGCTTAATGCCAGCCAGCGCAAAGCTCTCCGAGGTGTATTCGTACGTATCCTCCGGCCCTTTCTTAAAGCCAAAGTACGGTGGAGAGTCATTGTCCCAGAAACGTCGTGCGCCTTCATCCCGGAAATCTTCGGTCTCGATGATAGGGCCGCGGTCACGACGATCGGCACTATATCCCCGGAATATCGCACTCTTCCCTTCTAGCTGGTCCGTCTTTGGATCTTGCCCCAGCATGACGCCAAAATATTCTGCAATGGGTGAAATAGCGCTATTGGCCGCATCGTCACTATTGCCGCGGGCACCGATGACACGTTCCCCTTCGGGGTCCCATTGCTTACGCAGCGCAACCATCTGCTGCATGTGCTCTGCGGTGACTACAGTGTTACCCGCCTCCCAGAACAGGATGCTCGGATTGTTGCGGAAATAGATCATCGAAGCGCGCATCACCTCAAGACGCTGCTCCCAGCGGCGGCCCTGGGTATCAGCCTCTTTATCTCCCGCCGGACACACCTGGATCACGCCATAGCGCGCCATCGCATCCGCATCTACCTTCTGAGGAGATACATGCATCCAGCGAATGTAATTGCCATGGCAGGCACGGATCATATTGGCGGTGAAGTCGTGCATCCAATCCGGATAAGCCTGCCCCAGACCGGCCCACTCATCGCTCGAACGTTGCGCAAAGCCTTTCAGGTAAACGAACTTGCCGTTCAGGTAGACTCCGCCGGTTCCAGCCCCACCCTTAAACTCAGCCTTGCGAAATCCCGTTGTAGACCTCTCCACATCCACGACTTTTCCATCGACCTTTAAAACGGTGTAGACGTCATACAGATAGGGATCTTCCACGCTCCAGAATCGTGCATTCTTCAAACCACCACTTGCAGTGATGACGGTCTTCTCTCCTTCGACCATGTCGACCGAGTTACCCTCGAGTTGTGCGATCAAACGCCCGCTTGCATCCACGACCACAGCAGATAACTCAACCGTGGCGCGGTCTCCCGAGGCATTCTTCACCTGCGACTCCACCGTCACATCGGCGAGCTTCTTCGCAATATCGAAGTTCCCCGAATACACATACACGCCGGTAGTCTCAAGCCCGTAGTACAACGGCAAGGTCTGGTAGATCTTCCCTGTCACATGCAGCCACACATGGCGATGGATGCCGCCAAAATCCGGGTTAAAGTCGTTGGCGTTCCATTGAAAGGTGGTGCCCGTCGCTCGCTCCGGATAATTCGTCCGGTTGTCGACCTTTACGGCCAGCACATTCTCCTGCGCACCAAACTTCACGGCATCGGAGATATCGACCCCATAAGCGGTAATCCCATTCTCATCGAGACCAACAGACTTTCCGTTAAGGAAGATATCGCCGGCCTGGCGCATCCCTTCGAACTCAAGAAAGATTCTGCTACCCGCTAAACTCGCCGGAAGTTTAAAGTGCTTGCGATACCACGAGAGTCCTTTGTAGGTTCCTCGATCGCCGCCGCTGTGGGAGATGATCGTTCGAAAGGAATCGACATCGTTGAACGTATGTGGCGTACTCACCGTGGCCCACTGAGCATCGTCGAACTGCAGGGTCTCGGCGCCCACCGCATCCTCACGAAGAAAGCGCCAATCGAGATTGAAGTCCAACTTCTCTCGGGGAGAGGACGGTGGATTATACGTCTGAGCCTGTTCCGTGGCGGCAAAGACAGGAAGGCCGGAGCGAAGAATGGCAGGCAATCCCACCGCGGCTATAGCCGCAGTGGTCAGAAATTCACGGCGGGAAGAGGTATTCGACATGGGTTCCCCGGTGCTTTCGGAATCAGAAGCCGTCGTGGCAGACCACAAACACGCTCCCGCATTACGCTGATCATTGTAGTACAGAAATTTTTTCAATAGGAATACATCGAATCATTTCAACCCTCAAAACAACGATCAGAACAGCAGGCGCAATGCATTTGGGGAATTATTTCCCTACCAAACTATCGAAAGGGTATGATCGTCGGCATCGAAACGCTGAGCACAGGTTCCATCGAGTTTCGTGAATCCCCTGTCATCGGAGTCTGCCCCTTGATCGCCCTGCTTCGTCCCTCATTCGGCAATCGATGCCGGCGCGCTACCGGTCTTTCCCTTGCGGCGTCCTTCTTATTTTTCATGCCGACTCTGGTTCCGGCAGCTCGTGCTGCATCTGGCACCAGGTCGAAGAGTCCGATCCTGAGCTCGACCAGGCAGGTACGCAACTTCAACGACGCGTGGCGATTTCTGCAGAGCGACGCAGACCATGCCGAAGAGCCTGGCTTTGATGACAGCAAGTGGCGTTCGCTCAGTGTTCCGCATGACTGGAGCATTGCGGGTCCGGTCGCCCAATCCAATCTGACCGGACAAGGAGGAGGCTACTTCCCCAACGGCATCGGCTGGTATCGCAAGGAATTCGCGCTCCCCCAGCAGGACTCGCATCGCCATCTCTACATCGTCTTCGATGGAGTGATGGCCAATAGCGACGTCTGGATTAATGGATATCATCTGGGCCATCGTCCGAATGGTACGGTCAGTTTTCTCTATGAGCTCACAGGCCACCTTCAGTTTGGGCCCGGAGCTCATAATGTGCTCGCGGTTCGTTGCGATAACTCTCAACAGCCTGCTTCCCGCTGGTACGAAGGCGCAGGTATCTATCGCTCCGTACGTCTTGTGTCGACAGAGGATCTTTATCTCGATCCCTGGAGTGTCTTCGTTACTACACCCACCATCACTGCCGACAAGGCTGTTGTTCATGTGCAGAGCACGGTAGTAAATGAAAGCTCTGCCGAGGCGAACACAGCGCTGACAATTTCGCTCATCGGCCCTGACGGCCATACAGCCGCCACGCAGAACGTGCCTGCGAAAACTATCGCCAAGGGCGGTACCGCACAGTTCAACACCGACATCAATCTCACCAAGCCAGCGTTGTGGAACATCGACAGTCCGCAGTTATATCGCGCCATTGTGCAGGTAAAATCCGGTGGCACAATTACCGATGACGAACAACAGCAGTTCGGCATTCGAGAATTTCACTTCGACGCCGACACCGGCTTCTGGCTCAACGGCCGCAACTTCAAGCTGAAAGGAGCGGCGCTCCATATCGATGGTGGGGCTGTCGGGATCGCTGTACCGACCGCAGTCTATGAGCATCGCCTGCTCGCACTGCGCGCGCTTGGCGTCAATGCCATTCGCACGGCACATAATCCTCAATCACCTGAGTTCCTGGATCTCTGCGATCGTCTCGGCTTTCTCGTAATGGATGAGATGTTCGATGCCTGGACTGTCGGCAAGAATCCGTACGACTATCACCTCTTCTTCCAGCAGTGGTCTCTGCGCGACACGCGTGACGCTGTCCGTCGCGACCGCAATCATCCCAGCATCATCCTCTACAGTGCTGGGAATGAGATTCATGACACGCCTCACGAAGAGTTGGCCCACAAGATTCTTTCCTCCCTCGTGGCTACCTTTCACGAGAACGATCCGACGCGCCCCGTCACGCAGGCACTCTTCCGCCCCAACGTAAGCCATGACTATGACAATGGTCTTGCCGATCTGCTCGATGTCGTCGGGCAGAACTATCGCGAAAAAGAGATTCTGGCCGCGCACGAAGCGAAGCCCACACGCAAGATCGTCGGCACGGAAAATGGCCATGATCGCGACATCTGGCTCGCGCTTCGCGATCATCCACCCTACTCCGGACAATTTCTTTGGACAGGTATCGACTATCTCGGAGAAGCTCGTGAAGGCGGCGACTGGCCCCTTATCGGCAATGGCTCCGGTCTTCTGGATCGCACTGCCTATCCGCGTGCCCGTGCCTTTGAGCGTCAGAGCTGGTGGGCATCGCAGCCCAATGTGCACATGGCTCGCCGTATCGCGCCCACCGAACATTTATCAGGAGACCCCGGCTACGAGTCGGCGCCGCTCCGATTCCGACAGTCTCTTTTTCTCGACTGGACACCACAGAATCCAGCACCACATAACGAATCAGTCGAGGTCTACACCAACTGCGAAGAGGTTGAGCTCTTCCTCAATGGGGTCTCGCTCGGGAAGCAACAATTGCATCCCGATGCCTCCGCACTTATCTGGAAGGTCGCGTATGTCCCAGGGACTTTGAAGGCTGTCGCCTACAACCACGGCCAGCAAGTTGCCGAAGATGAGTTACGCACGGCAGGCGAAGCCACACACCTTGTTCTATCGCCAGAGCGGAACACAGTCTCCGCGGGGGCGGAGGATCTCGTCTATGTCGAAGCCTCCCTGAACGATCGGAACGGAAATAAAGTACCGGGCGCGTCCACACTCATTCATTTTTCAGTAAGCGGACCTGGAACGATTGTCGCCGTCGACAATGGCAGCAACGCCGATCATGATTCGTTTCAAATTCCTCAGCGGCATGCTTATCAAGGAAGAGCCGTTGTTCTCATTCGTGCCACTGCAGCTAAAGGAACGATTCAAGTAACAGCCTCGGCTCCAGGCCTCACGAACGGCACCACTTTACTCAAAGCCATACCCGTCAAACCAGCCTCTTTTATTCGTTCTTTTTGATCGCGCGGGCAGTCCGAACGATCGAACAAATTCGCACCAACCTCGCTCACGGCGGCTTACACGCCCCGCCGCATTTCTATGCGCAAAAGTTCGAAGCCAGGCAAGGCTCATTACGCACATTGCCTAATAGGAAACTATTTTCCCATTGACACAAACGATTCATGGCTGCTTAAATGATCGCCGCTCGAACAACCCACTCTGCAACGGCTTCAAACACCGCATTGGATTGTGGGAACAAAAGAACAACTTTTGGAGGCGGTATGCAGCATAGGATTACGAAGAAAACGTACGCCAGCAAAGAGCTTTTGAAGGCGATTGCAAAATATGCGGTCAGTCTGACACTACTGTTTCTGCTGGCACCGTTCCTGATCGACGGACATAACGCACTGGCGCAGACCGGTGGACAAGGAGCGCTGGAAGGAACGATCACAGATACAACCGGAGCGGTGATTCCTCACGTGACCGTTACAGCAACCGATCAAGCGAGCGGCGTCAAAACGACACGCGTAAGTTCCGGAGCCGGCCTATACAGCGTCACTCCCTTGATCCCTGGCATTTACACCATTACGGTGAAGGTCGCAGGATTCGAAACACTCACGCAGAAAAACATTGAAGTAAATGGGCTGACCGTAACTGGCTTCAACGCGAAGCTGAATGTGGGTTCTTCACAGCAGGACGTCACCGTAACGGAAGCTCCACCGCAGCTACAGACCACGGATGCGGCCGTTGAAGCAGTGATCACCAATGAGACCTATGAGTCACTGCCCTTGATCATGAATAACCAGCAACGCGATCCCACAGGGTTTGCCACTCTTGCTGTCGGAGCGCAGAGCGGTGCACGCGCACCTATCTTCTCCGGCACGGGCAACTACCTCGCTGAGGTCTACATGGATGGCATACCCACTACCACTTCGAATCAGCAAGGAGACAATCGCGTTGTGGCCAATGGCGTACCTGTCGAATCGGTGGATCAGTTGCAGATCATATCGAGTGGTCCCTCGGCGGAGTACCAGGGCGCGGGCGCAATCGGCTTCACCATTAAATCGGGTGGCAATAAGTATCACGGACAGATTGTCGACCTCATCCGCAATACCATCTTTGACACCTGGGGCTTTGCGGGAAATCAGGCGACAACGAGCGCAGTGGTCAACGGCAAGATTACAACCGTTCCCGCAGGCAAGAATATCGAACACCAGAATGAGCTTTCCGCCGCTGTCGGAGGCCCCATTCCCTTCACCCGCCACAAAGGATTCTTCTTCGCAAACTACGATAAGTTCCACGGCCGAATCGGCGTCAACCCAAGCGTGTTCACCATTCCAACAGCCTTGATGAAGACAGGCGACTTTACCGAACTCGGTACAGGAACCTATATCTATAACCCACTGAGTAACTCCTGTGCGGGAAGCACGTGCACCCGTCAACCCTTCATGGGCCTGAAGAACGGCGTTCCAACCGCCAATGTCATCCCAACCAGTTACCTCTCTCCCATCTCACTCAACGAGCAGCAATATATGCCCGACCCCAACTTGCCGGGTATTGCAAATAACTTCTTGGAAGGCGGTCTCTCCGGATTCGACAACCATGAGCTGGTATTCAAAATTGACTACGATCTGACTTCGTCGCAACGCTTTTCTTTCGTGTACTCGCATGGTGTTCGGCAGACTGTAGGTTATGGCGCGAACCTCCCTATTCCCTATGCGGCTGCTGACAGCTCCTCTATTTCGCCTACCATGTTGATCTTCGAACACTCCTTCGCCGTTACGTCGCGCATGGTGAACCAGTTCAAATATGGCTTCACCCGGTTCCCTCAACCGGTGATAGCCCCCACGGATGGACTGGCCCCTTACCGTGCAGGTCCTGACCTGGGCATTGGAGGCTTGCCTCCCGGACAATCCTCGGGTAACTTCCCCGGTACAACCTTCGGCGCAACCACAGCCTTTGCTACCGCACAATCGTCATGGACAGAAGCGGGTGCGTCCGATGCGACTCACAATACCGTGCCTAACGCCTATACGATTGTCGACAACTTTCAATGGAACAAGGGCCAGCACAACATGACCTTTGGCATCCAGATGCAGTGGCTGCAGGACAATGCAACGTCGCAGAGCAGCCCCTCAGGCATCTATACCCAGGCCTTTGCAGGAACCTCGACCGCAAACTACGTCGGAACCAGTCTGAGCAGCACGGCTACGGGATATTCCTATGCCAGCTTCCTTCTAGGTGCTGTAAATAGCGGTGCAACCTCAGTCCCTCTCTTCAACGAAACAGGAGGCCGGTTCCGTCCGATCTCTCCTTACTTTCA
Source organism: Granulicella mallensis (assembly GCF_014203225.1). Taxonomy (GTDB): domain Bacteria; phylum Acidobacteriota; class Terriglobia; order Terriglobales; family Acidobacteriaceae; genus Granulicella; species Granulicella mallensis_A. The sequence continues at coordinate 370,816 of NZ_JACHIO010000002.1, forward strand.
GGATGACTGGAAGATCCTTCCCAACCTGACCCTCAATCTGGGCTTGCGCTGGGACTACCTGCCGCCTTTTCATGAAGCTCAGGACCGGTTCGCCTTCTTCAATCCCAACATAAACAATCCCCAGACAGGTACGGCAGGAGAGCTTCAGTACGCCGGCTTCCGCGGTTCGGATATCAGTTGCGAATGCAGGACTCCTGTGCAGACTTACTGGAAGAACTGGGGACCACGCCTTGGGGCTGAGTTCTCTCCCGATCCGAAGACGGTTTTCCGTGCAGGTTTCGCAATTGCATACTCACGTGCGGGAGGAGTCGGAGGCCGCGCTGGTGACGCCTCCGGAACCGGACAAAGCGGTTTTGGATCCAGCATTATTCTCCCCCCCGCAGTTAGTACAGGAGTAGCCGCCGGACCGTCGTACTATCTCAACAACAGCACCGCCTTTACGGCAGCGGGTGTGGCGAACACGAACTTCGGCGGGCCAGGTTATGCAATTCCAGCTCCGACAGGACCGAGCGCGTCCTCTCTCGTACTGGGCATCGGAAACTACGTAAACGGAGCTGGGAGCTACGTAACAGCAGGAGGCGCTCCCTCCTATGCAGATCCTTATCTCTCCGGTCGTGCGCCGGAGTTCATCTTCTACAACTTCGCGATGCAGAAAGTCCTGACGAAAGATATGACAGTCACGCTGGGCTACTCGGGAAGCGAATCCCACTTTGTCGGAGGGGCTGGCATTGCAGGATTCTGGTCAGGGCAGCTTGATCCCAAGTACCTTGCCACGCTGGGTTCCGTACTCGCTACCGATGGAGCCACCAACATCCTCAATGCCCCCGCGACTCCGGCGAACATTGCGATTGCCGAAGCTGCAGATCCATCCGTAAAGGTGCCCTATGTCACCTATGCGCAGACACAGTCCGGCAGCGCAAACTCAAATGCAACGATCGGCCGTATGTTGCGTCCTTATCCGCAGTACTCCAGCCCACCGAGTCCGGAATGGGATAATGTGGCCAACCTTAGCTATAACGCCTTTCAGCTCACGCTCAAACAGCGTGAATTCAAAGGTGTCACGTTCACCCTCAACTACACCTACTCCCGTAATATCGGCGACGACGGCACAACACGCAGCGCCTTCGCCGTACCGGCATCAGCGTCTTCCAATGGCGTCGCCATAGCAGGCAATAATCGTGCCGACCGAGACCTGGTCATCACCGACGTTCCTCAAAATCTAAATGCCTATGGATTGGCCAAGTCTCCCTTCGGCAAAAACAAAATTGGCGGGGACAACTGGGCTCTACGCAATCTGGCTGGAGGTTGGCAAATAGCTGGAATCTTCAGCTATACCTCTGGAAACCCTCTTCTCGTCGTGGGATCAGGATGCACGAATCCATCGGGAGGAACCTGCATGCCCGATCTTGCGCCCGGGCGGACCCTCGACTCGATCCGTATCCACGGCGGGTATGGCGGAAAAGGTGTGACCTATGCGAACTTCGCCACAACACAGTATCTCGACCCTACGGCCTTTGCTCCTCTGCAAACCTTCGCTCTGCCGGCAGGAGCTCCATCGAATGCTGTTCCTATTACAAAGATAGGCAGCTCTCCACGCAGCTCACTCAACCTATGGACACCAAGTCACTACAACCTGGATGCAGCCTTGCAACGCAGCTTCAATATCACTCCGGAACGAGTCAAGTTTATTTTCAGAGCAGACTGCTTCGACGTGACAAACAAAGTCACCTTTGCATTCCCTTCCAATCAGACTGAGACCGTATCGGTAACAAAAGCAGCAACCTCATCGGCTTTCGGTGAACTAACCAGCTTTAGCGGAAATCGCAGATTCCAGTTCTCAGGTCGCATCACCTTCTAAAGATCAGGGCCAGGCACAGATGCCTTGTGCCTGGCCCTGATCGTTCCTCTCTTCTTTTACAACCGCCATTGTTCTACCTGTCAGGAGCTCCGCCGTGTCTCTCGTGCGCATACTTTCTCTTTTAGCCCTTTGCTCTGCCATGACAATTCCCGCCGCCAGGGCAGTCGCCACGACCCCGCCGGTCACGGTGACAGAAGATGGCTCGTCCTACACGATGACCAACGGATACCTTACAGTGAAGATCGATAAACGGACCGGAGATCTCACCTCTCTAAAAACTCCTGCCACAACGACTCCCAATATTGAGCTGATGGGTTATCTCTCCGGCCATCATGCCGGCTATTGGGAGCAAAGCCCTGCACTAGCGGCGCGCCACGAAACAAAGATAACCATTCAGACTCCCGACCTCGTCGAGGTTTCGGTCAAAGGTTATTCCGACGGTCAATCGATTCTGGGCCCGCATCCTACCGCAGCCGGACAGGAGGGAGGCCTCATTGCAGATCTTGAGATTCGTTACACTCTCGCGCGTTCTGCGCATGGTGTTTATACCTATGCGATCTTCACGCATCAATCGACCTATCCCACAGGCTCTGTCGGCGAGTCACGCTTCGGCTTCAAACTTTCGGGTAAGGTGTTCGATTGGCTTTCAGTCGACAACCAGCGGAACGCCTTGATGCCCACCGGAGCCGATTGGGACGCAGCCTCTGACCTCAACATGAAGGAAGCACGCCGCCTTACGACAGGCATCTATAAAGGTCGCGCGGAGCACAAATACGATTACTCCACGGACCAGTTCAAAACGCCCGCCTTCGGTTGGGCATCGACGACTCAAAAGGTTGGGCTCTATCTCATCAATCCCTCCATGGAATATCTTTCCTCCGGCCCGCTCCACTTTGAGCTGAGCGGCCACATCGATGACGGAGACGGTGGCGATCCTACGCTTCTCGACTACTGGCGCGGCACACACTACGGAGGCTCCGTACTCAACTTCGACGCGAATGAGCCCTGGACGAAAGTGGTCGGCCCTATCTTCATCTACGTCCCCACCGGAGCTTCTCCAAATGCACTGTTTGCAGAGGCACGACACCAGGCAACGGTCGAGTCGGCACATTGGCCGTACCCCTGGGTAAAGGGTGTTGATTATCCTCAGGCTGCGGAACGCACTACCGTCCACGGACGTCTCAAGCTTGTCGACCCACAAGCACCCTCCATGAAGTTTACGAATCTCCTTGTGGGCCTCTCTTACCCCGATCAACCCGCACCAGCGCAAGCCCCGCTTCCTCCACCGCCACCTGCCGAACCAGAGACAACGCCGGATCCCGGGCCCCAGCGCGATGCCCAGGGACATATCCTCAATCGCGGAACGTATGTGCCTCATCGTCCACGCGGAGCTCGCACCTTCCGCTTCCCACCTCAACCCATCACCTGGCAGAACGATGCAAAACACTATGAGTTCTGGGTGAATGGCGCGACCGATGGATCATTCAATATCCGGAATGTACGGCCTGGAACCTACCAGCTTCACGCCGTAACGGATGGCGTTCTCGGAGAATATGCTTCCGATCCCATAACGATAGAAGCCGGTAAGCCGCTCGATTTGCGTACCATCGAGTGGCACCCCGTACACTTCGGTCGCCAGCTCTGGCAGATTGGAACACCGAACCGCTCCGCCAAAGAATTCAAGATGGGCAACGATCATTGGCACTGGGGTCTCTACCTCGAATACTCGAAGTTGTTTCCCCATGACGTTGATTTCACCATCGGGAAATCCGATCCTGCGCAGGATTGGTTCATCTACCAGGTACCCCACGTGACCGTCGACGACCCCACCGGAAAGGCCGAGGGGAGAGCCACGCCCTGGACCATCCACTTCAATATGCCCGGCACCTCTCAGCCCACCGGCCAAGCTACATTGCGCTTCGGTCTCTCGGGCGTTTCAACGCGCTCACTTGCAATCTCTGTCAACGATAAGTCTGCTGGAGAGTTGACCAATATGTTTGGCGGTGGCTCAGTCATCAACCGCGATGGAGTCGAAGGCACATGGACCGAAAAGGACTTCACCTTCGACGCCTCCCTGCTCAAGCCGGGAGCGAACACCATCGTACTGACCGTCCCTGCCGGTAGTCCTATGAGCGGTATCTGCTACGACGTCATCCGCCTGGAATTGGCATCGCCTACACTGGGATCAGTCGCGGGAGGAAACTAATCAACGCCTCTTTCACCTACTTCAGACTTTCGAGATATTTGCGCCATCCACCAAGATGGGTGATCTCAATGGCATCATCAGTTGCGGCAGGTTCTACAAGAAAACCTTTAACTAGAACCCCATCTTCAAGACGAAGCGTCCCAATCGAAAGTGGTTGCGGAACTCCGTCAACAAAGCTTCCGACAGTATCCTCTGGAAGAGCCCAGACCTCAACTTCAATCCCTGGACCTTCAAAACCGGGGACACGCACAAGTCCGGGCTTAGGAGGTACGGTTCCCTTCAAAGCGTAAAATTTATAGTTGGAATACGTGCGGCAGGTTCGGAGAAGAGAGCCCTTGCGTTCCGTCAACTGCCAATTCAGCGGTTGACCGGTAAGGTGGGCGCCGACAACCGCCATCAGTAAGCAGCCGGGCGGCGGCGTTGCAGCAACCAACGCAGGTGTTTCAGCCAGCTTCCTGTCGGAGACACCCAGAGTAGATACAAGGCCTCGATGCAAACGGTCCGCCAGCACAAGAAGAGCGGTCTCTTGAAATGCCTGTCCAATAAGACTGACACCGAACGGCAAGCCATCCGGACGAAAACCAGCCGGTAAGGCGACCGCTGAAAGATCCAGCAGATTGACGAAGTTCGTGTACTGTCCGAGGTGGCTATTCCGCTCAATCGGAGCTTCAGCAATCTCTTCTATCGTATAGGTTCGAGGTGCAGTTGGAAGAACCATCACGTCGATGGAGTTCCACACTCGTGCAGTCTGCTGGCGAAGCTTTTCGAGCTTATAAGCTGCCTTGAAGGTATCGATTGCTGAATAATTAGCCGCACCCTGAATGATCTTCGCAACCGTCGCGTCCATCGCCTCAACGTGCTTCTCAATGAACGGCTCTATCGCAGCATAACGCTCTGCAACCCAGGGCCCTTTATAGAGCAACTGTGCCGTGGCCAGAAAAGGAGCGAGGTCAAATTCGACGGGCTGTCCTCCCAGCGCCACGAGTTTTTCTACCGCAGCCTGATAGAGCGCGGGATTATGTGCGTCCCCATAGAACTCCAGCATGGCAGCCGCAGGAACACCAAAGCGAAAGCTTGGTGCGGCGATCCAGGGAGCCGCTCCCGCACCAATGGCAGGAACACGAGAGTAAGGGTCTTGACCATCGAGGCCTCGAGCCGCACTCAACACCACTGCAGCATCGGATGCAGTCTCCGCGAAGATCGACACGCAATCCAGCGTGCGGCAGGCAGGGACCACGCCATGAGTGCTCAAGACCCCACGTGTCGGCTTCAGTCCGATCAGGTTATTGAACATCGCAGGAACACGCCCCGAGCCTGCAGTATCCGTACCTAACGAGAAGCTCACCAAACCGCTGGCAACCGAGACAGCCGAACCAGAGCTGGAACCACCCGAGATATATCTCTTATCAAAAACACTGGAGCAGACTCCGTACGGAGTTCTCGTACCAACGAGTCCCGTTGCGAACTGGTCCATGTTGGTCTTACCGATCAGCAAGGCTCCTGCAGCTTCCAACCGGGTAACAACCGTAGCGTTCTGCTCCGGAGTATAGGAATATTCCGGACACGCTGCCGTAGTAGGAATACCGGCAACGTCGATATTGTCTTTCACCGCGAAAGGAATTCCATAAAGGGGCAGATCCGCCTGTACTGCGGATTGCAGTTTCCTTGCGCGCTCCAGAGCCTGCTCCCGGGGAACCAGCGCGATCCACACAGGATGCAATCCTTCTGCATCGATGCGGTCGTAGATCTCGTTGACCACAGCTTCAGGAGTCACCTGGCCGGAGGCATAGGCTTTGTGGATCGATGTAATATCCATAATCGTTGCTGCCTTTCACCACATCATTTTCCGTGCTAAGAGGGACGAATGGAAACGAGTAACTGTCCACCGTTGACAATGGCTCCGAGTTCACAATGGATCTCTTCGACGGTGCCGCTGATAGGCGAGGAAATCGCAATCTCGGTCTTCATGGCATCGAGGACGATCAACTTTTCATCCTCGGCAACGACCTGTCCCGGCTTGACGGCGATCTGGAAGACGCTTGCAGTAAGAGGAGAAGAAACTCCCTCGCAACCTTCTGCCACCGTGGCGCTTTCCGTCTCCTGAGGAACCTCAGGCGGTTCAACCACCGTCAGCAAACCGTCAGCACGCCAGCGCTCCCGCTCCGCATCGAAGGATTCCTTCTGATGTCGTTTGAACGCAGCGGCTTCAACGCTGATGGAATCGAGAAAACGCTGATAGTCAGCGAGGTTGAAGGTAGTCTCCTCAACCTTCAGTTCGTAACCGCCATGCGGAAACCGTTCCCGAGCATCAAGTAACTCTTCCGCGGAAACCGGATAGAAACGAATCTGGTCGAAGAAGCGCAGCGACCACGGAATGCCCTCGGCAAAGGCCGGCGTTGACTTCCAGGTGTTCCACACCTGAATGGTGCGACCGACTAACTGGTATCCGCCGGGGCCTTCCATTCCGTAGACGCACATGTAAGCTCCGCCAATGCCAACAGCGTTCTCCGGAGTCCACGTGCGCGCAGGATTGTACTTCGTGGTGACAAGGCGATGGCGAGGATCAATCGGCGTCGCTACCGGGGCTCCGAGATAAACATCGCCCAGCCCAAGCACTAAATAACTAGCCTCATGCACAATGCGATAGACGTCATCGATGGAATCCAGTCCATTGATGCGCCGAATAAACTCGATATTCGAGGGGCACCAGGGAGCATCCGGCCTCACGGCCTGCATATATTTCTGCTGTGCGAGCTTTGCCTGAGGATCGTCCCACGACAGCGGCAGGTGCACGATGCGCGACGGAACTGTGATGTCCGTAAGCTCCGGCATGGTGCGGTCGATCTCGTCCAGAGCATCGATCAACTTCTGCCGGGCAAGCTTGCGGCTGTCGTAGTGAATATGCAGCGAACGGATTCCTGGAGTGATATCGATGATGCCCGGAATATTCGCAGCACGCAGATTCTGCTCGAGGATATGAACACGGAATCGCAGGTTCAGATCAAGCTGTAACTCTCCGTACTCCACGAGGAGATACTTATCGCCGTCCGCACGAAAGGTCATGGACTGGGCACGGTCTGTAATTCGCTTCAATATAGCCGGTTCAAGCGTAGGCGCTTCAGGAAGTGCGGCTAAGGGGCTGCTAAAGCTCTGGAGAAACTTATCCTGTTCTTTCTCCATCGCTTCAGCCTGGGCAAGATTCACGCGGTAGAACTGAACGAGATCACCGGCCTTAAGCTGCCCGAGCTTCCAGAGCTCGGCTTGCACGATTGTGGCAGGGCAAACAAATCCTCCCAGGCTGGGACCGTCGGGCCCGAGCAGGATTGGCATGTCGCCAGTAAAGTCGATCGTACCGATGGCATAGGCGTTGTCGTGAATATTGGAAGGATGCAGTCCGGCTTCGCCGCCGTCAGGCCGCGCCCACGTGGGCTTCGGTCCAACCAGTCTTACCCCTGTCCGATCGCTCTGATAATGCACCTTCCACTGCGTCGAGAAGAGCATCTCGATATCTTCTTCGGTAAAGAACTCCGGTGCCGTATGAGGGCCGAAGAGGACGCCGATGGTCCAAGTGTGCGTGAGCGCTGGCACAAGCGCAGAGGGCAAGACTGCTGCCGTCTCAAGCGCTAAATCCTGCTGGCCGATATGAAGAACATCCCCAGCGCGTAATCCCCTCCCAGCGTGACCGCCGAAACCACCGAGCACGAAGGTGCTGCGGCTTCCAAGATAAGGCTGCGTATCGAAGCTCCCCTGGACAGCCAGATAGGTACGAGTACCTTCTTTCGACGCCGCACCAAGGGACAGTACGCTACCCGCCTTGACCTCAACAGCTGTCCACATTGGTATCAACGTCCCATTGAGCTTTGCCCCCATATCGGCGCCTGTAAGAGCAATGCGTGTATTGCCATGGAATTTGAGACGGCCACCCATCGTAGCGAACTCGGTCGCAGAGGCACTCTCGGGATTACCCACCAACCGGTTGGCAATCCGGAAGGACAGATGATCCATCGGACCGGAGGGCGGCACGCCGATATTCCAATAGCCGATGCGGCCTGGGTAGTCCTGAATCGTAGTCTGCGTTCCACCCTCGAGCACTTCCACGGCGTGCCGGGCAAACGCAAAGGTCCCAAGGAAGGAGGTTGTGATCTTGCCCGACACAAACTCCGGCGTCTGAATCACCTCTCTCAGATACCGCAGATTCGTCTCAGTACCATCAATCGCGGTAGCGGAAAGAGCCGCAGAGAGCTTCTGCAAAGCCTCTTCCCTGTCTTTTCCATGGACGATAATCTTCGCGATCATCGGATCGTAGAAAGAGGTAATGGTAGTTCCGGACTCGATCCATGTTTCAACACGAGCCAGGCTGGCATCCGGAAATTTCACCAGAGTCAGTTTTCCCGGAGTCGGCTGGAAGTTATGCGCGGGATCTTCCGCATAGACCCTGGCCTCGATCGAAGCTCCTGCAGGCTTGATCGTAAAAGAATCCAGGGGCGACATATCACCCGCAGCCTGACGGACCATCCACTCAACTAGATCGATCCCAGTAACCTCTTCGGTCACGCCGTGTTCCACCTGCAGGCGCGTGTTTACCTCCAGGAAGTAGAACTCGTTCGTGTCGTCATCGTAGATAAATTCGACCGTACCGGCTGAGGCATAGTTCACGGCCTTCGCCAGTAGAATCGCTGCGGACCTCAACTGCTCTCGAGTAGCCTCTGTAAGGCCCGGAGCCGGCGTCTCTTCCAACACCTTCTGATGGCGGCGCTGGGCAGAGCAATCCCGTTCTCCCAGGGCCAGGACATTGCCCGCTCCGTCGCCAAAGATCTGCACCTCAATATGGCGCGCGCGCGACACAAACTTCTCAAGATACACACCACTATCGCCAAAGTTCGCACGGCTCAAACGAAGCACAGACTCGTAGGCTTCGCCAAGCTGTTCAGCGGAGTGGCAAACACGCATGCCGATCCCACCACCGCCGCCGGAACTCTTCAGCATCACTGGGTACTTCAGCAGCTCAGCCTGCGCCAGAGCGTCTTCGAGACTCGACAGCAGACCTGTGCCAGGCAACAAAGGAACACCGCAAGCCTTTGCGGTAGCGCGTGCCGTATGCTTCAGCGCAAACGCTTCAATATGTTCCGGAGCAGGTCCAATAAAGGTGATCCCCCGCGCCGCGCACTCACGTGCAAACTGAATGTTTTCACTCAGGAAGCCATAGCCAGGATGAATCGCCTCTGCGCTCGTCTGCGCCGCAGCGGCAAAGATCGCCTCGAAAGAAAGATAGCTCGAGGCCGCCGGAGCTTCGCCAATCAGAACAGCTTCATCAGCCTGCAGAACGTGCAAGGAGTTTTTGTCCGCCGTAGAGTAAACGGCCACCGAGCCTACGCCCAGACGATGCAAGGTACGTTCAATCCTGCAGGCAATTGCGCCGCGGTTGGCGATCAAAATTTTTCTAAACATACATCTCCTATTTCGCATCCCAGACAAGAACCTGCGCAGGGGTCGGGTTATACGCATTACACGGATTGTTCAATTGGGGACAGTTAGAGATGACCATCAGCACGTCCATCTCCGCCCGCAGTTCCACATATTTTCCCGCATCGGATACCCCATCTTCAAAGGTGAGCTTTCCCTCGGAGGTCACGGGAACGTTCATGAAGAAGTTGACATTAGCAGTGAGATCACGCTTCCCCAGCTCCTGTCCAGTCTCTTTGGACCAGGCGAGAGCTCCCTTCAGAAAGCTCTGCCGGCAGGCGTGCATGGAATGCGTATGAATGGCGTAGCGAATCATATTGCTCTCCGCGGAACAAGCGCCTCCAAGGGTGTCGTGCTGACCGCAAGTGTCCGCCACAATCGTCAACATGACGTTACGATTGGTTGAGATCAGCTTTGTTCCCGTCGTGAGGTAGATATTGTTCTGCTCGCGAATCGTGTCCTGCGCGCTATAGCGATCGGAGTAGTTATGCGCATTGTAAAAAAGAGTATCTACTGCCTGGTTTCCCCGCAGATCGACAATGCGAACGGTCTGTCCTTGAAAGATCTCGTGGACGAAGTAATCACCGGCTTCAATGGTCTCGTTGAAGATTGCGTCATCGGGCAGACGCGGGCTCACTTGAATCGTTGTCTCTGTCACCATAAAAACTCCTTGGATTTAAACGAAATATCGCTCGGTGAGAATGAAACCTCGACCATTTTCCGGACAGGCATTCCGGCAGGTATCGTCAGGTCCTGGAGCTTCTACCTTCTTGATCGTCAGCTTGACCGGACGTTGCGCATAGGTCTTGTCCGGGTCCATGGGATGCTGACAGGTATTGAGAATCACAAGCGTATTCATCTCTGAACGCAGCTCTATAGCCGAACCAGCCGCCGAGTGATTCTCAACAAACCGCATCCCGCCGTCTTCGCGTACCGCAACCTTGCTGAAGAAGTTCACATTCATCATGAGGTCACGGCCGTTCATTCCATACTTTGCCAACTCAATCAGGAAGCCATCGAGCGCATTCTGATGCCAGTTATTTTTCGCCTCCTGATAGGAGAGCCTGCCGTATTTCTTCTCGACAAGCGTAGCGTCGGAGCAACCGCCAAGAGGATCGTGCCAGCCAAGCGTATCGTCCGTAATGGAGCAGAGAATCCTTCCCATATCGGAGTACAGGACAGAATCTTTCGCCAGGCGGGCAATATGCTGCGCCTTCAACGTATCGGATAGATTGAGACGTTCTGACGGATTGTCGGCGTTGAGAAAGATAGCGCCTACATTGCTGTTGTCTTCAATCGCCTCAATGCGAAGCGCTGTACCGCGCTTCAAGATATGAGACCAGGAAGACGAGCCGGGGAGAGTCTCCTCCCAGAGAGTAGATGTATTCAATAGATCCGTCCTTCTTCAGTACCTTCTACTGAAAGGGCGATGCACATCCAGTGCATCCGTTCCAGGATTTCTGCTGATGTCATAAATCAAAAGCACAGCTCGTTATTTCTGGTCTGGGGATATTCGCCACACGGTGCCTTGACGTCCATTGGAAAGCCACACCGATCCGAATCCGAACCGTATGCCATCACCGCCTGGGCCTCCCCACTGCTTCGCGACCTTATTTGTCCTGGGGTCCACCTGGGTCAAGGGAAAATCAAACATGGTAGCCCACACAGATCCAGCTCCAAAGGTGATCTCTCCCCCGCTGCCGGGGATGCCACACGAGACCGTCGCAACGACTTTGCCAGTCTTCATCTCGACCCGGGAGATCGTTCCATCGCCCTGGTTGAGCGTCCATACCGAACCGGCACCCGCCGTAAGGAAACGCGGCTTCGGCCCAACGGGAATCGTGGCGACAATCTTTTCCGAAGCAGGATCGACCTTCAGTAGTTGGTCATGCTCAAAAGAGGAGACCCATAGAAAGCCATCGCTGAATAAAGGATTTTCCGAACCAGAGGGCAGTTGAATCGTTGCGACTACCGCATTCGTCTTTGGATCGATGCGCACCAGGGCTGATGGCTTCGTAACCATCCAGACCGAGCCCGCACCAACAGTAATTCCACCCTCCGAGTTCGCCGGATCTCGTGTGATCTCCGCCACCGTCTTTCCCGTTGTGGGATCGACACGAATGACAGAGTGTCCACCGCAGCTCGGAATCCAGATCGATCCGAATCCGTCCGCCAATCCCGAGCAAGGACGCTGCACATCGACGATCAGCCCCACCTTATTGGTAGCTGCAAGAAGCTGGACGACATGATTCGATCGAGCACTGGTAATCCAGACGGAGTCTTTCGTGACGACAGCCCAATCAGGCGATCCCTCAACCGGGAGGACAGCTTCGGTCTGGATATCCGCCATGGAGCGCGAGACACCTTCCGTAGCCACGCCCGGCCTGACGATACGAGGCGGCCGAACCCTGACGGGAGCCTGTCCCGTTGGAGGAACTGGCGGTGAGGATGGCGTCTGACTGAATGCGAGCGGTGCCAACGCAATCCCAGCGAAGAGAAGGGTACGCCCCGTTACGGACAAAACCTGATCGTGTAAGGACATTTCTTTCAAGCCCCCTGCATGGAAATCATGGATAGGAAAGGAGATTCTGCGTAGTCACAGATTTTCTTAACTAGACCACAAAAGCATTTGGCAATGAGCGGGTATGCAAATTGGCTATCACCGATATAGGCAAACACGGATAGCAAGCGCCTTACATAGCTGATTGCACCCAAACAGGCTCAAATATGGGCCATTTACTCCGTTGAGATCCTATCTCTCATCTTCGTGCGTTCCCTTCTATAGATAGCGTCATCTCGTTTCAATTGCTGGAGTTTCACGAAAGGATGGGGCACACACAGTACCGATCCTTTGGCAGAGATGCAATCTTCGCGCCTTATGCGGTCCATAAGAGAAATCCATGTCCCTTTGACTTTCACTTCTCGCAGGCTAAGCTCTTTTCACCAGACAGCAATAAAAGGCCTTTCGTCGGTTCCGACGAATGCAGATTCCATCTGCACTTGCAGAATTGCAAAATCATCCGCTTCTATTTCATCCCGCTTCCTTGGAGGTAGTGCATGGACTTTCGTATCAAACGATTGGTTACGGTATCGTTTTTCGGCCTTATCTGTACGCTTCTAGGAGCTGTCTCTCCGCTTCTGTCTCGCCCCATGATGGCGCAGAGTAATACCACCAGCCTCACAGGCACTGTCATGGATGCCACCGGCGCCATGCTGGCCGATGCTGCTGTTACCATCTCCAACCCTGCGACCGGACTTACCAAGAGCATCAAGACTGACGCCAAGGGCAACTATGGCTTCGAACAGGTTGAGCCTGGCAAATATACGGTCACAGTCGTCGTTCCGGGCTTTTCCGAGCAGGTCGAGCAAGTGGAACTCCTTGTCGCCACCCCACTCAAAGCCAACTTCAAGCTGACGGTTGGAGCAAATGAAGTCGTCGATGTCGAGAGCACATCCTTGTCTGCAATCAACACCACGGATGCGACCCTTGGCAAAGCCTTCAATAGTGCACAGGTCCAGAATCTTCCCTATCTGGCCAATAACGTCAACTATCTTCTATCGCTTCAACCAGGTGTTCTCGCCCTTGATCCCGGTGCTACCACAGGCGGCGTCAATACCGACATCCGTACCGGCATCGTGAATGGCGCGCGACAGGACCAGACGAACCTCACTCTCGACGGCGTCGACAACAATGACCCTAACTACGGATATGCCTTTGTCGGGGTGCTGCGTTCCACACGTGAGTCTGTCGAAGAGTTCCGCGTCACCACGACCAACAGCGGCGCGGATGCAGGCCGGTCTTCCGGTGGCCAGGTCTCCGTCAGCACCCGCAGCGGCACCAACAAAATTCATGGCAGTGCTTACGAGCTCTATCGCGATCCAGCGGCAGCGGCAAATAGCTGGTTTCTCAAACAAACGCAACTCCAGTCGCAGCAGCCCAACATCGCCGCTAAGGTGCTGCAGCACACCTATGGCGGCTCTCTGGGCGCTCCGATCATTAAGGACAAGCTCTTCTTTTTCGGGGCCTATGAAGGCTTCAAGCAGGCGACAGACGCCATCGTCACGCAGATCGTGCCCTCCATCCCTAATCCTGTTGCTGGAGGAATGGTCAACGTTAATGGCGTAAATGTGGGTGGCCTGGTCACTGGAAACGTCCTCTACCCATTGGCCTCGAGCGGGGTTCAGGTGCTGACGCCGAGTGATATCGCGGCTATTGATCAGGGCTGCACGCTGTGCAGCGCACCCGGTACCAATGCTGCGGCCCTCGCCTACTTCAAACAGTTCCCCGCGGCGAATTCAAACTCCGGTGGTGACGGCTATAACACGGGAACCTATATCTTCGCATCGCCGCAGCCCGTCCACCAGATCACCAATGTCGCTCGCCTGGATTACACGATCAACTCGCACCAGAGCTTCTTCATTCGAGGCACACTCCAGAGCGACAATCAGGCCAGCGCACTTCAGTTTCCTGGCCAACCGGCAAACAGCCTTACCTACAGCAATAATAAGGGCCTGGCCGCCGGTCATATCTGGCAGATCGACAATGCTTTGACAAACAATCTGCGGTATGGGTATGTCCGTGAGGGAACGGCAACTCGAGGCGCCGGATCTCATCCGTACGTCAGCTTCGGCGCCTTTAGTTCGCTCACCGGTACAGGTACCGGATCCACAGGAGACACGATTTACATCGTCACCACCAACAACATCATCGATGACGCGACCTATGTAAAAGGTAAACATACCCTTCAGTTCGGAATAAACGACCGCTTTATCTCCAATAGTCGTTATGCCTCCAACACGCTCTACTCTTCTGCCTCTGTGTCCTACACGGTGCTGGCCTCGGATGCTATTGCGGGGAGTGGTGCCAACCTCGATCCAACCGGAGCCTACGGAGCAGTCGCGACGTCTTTCTATCCTTCGTACAACAATGACATCCTGGCGAACGTTGGCGGCATCACCTCTGCCACCTCTTATACCAACTTCGTCGTTCAAAACAACTCACTGGTTGCCGCCCCCACCGGAACGGTTCCCACTCACATCTATAAGGCGCTTGAGCAGGAATACTACTTTCAGGATCAGTGGAAGGCCACGTCGCAGCTTACTCTGACCGCCGGCCTCCGCTATACCCATCTTGGCGTGCCCTACGAGGAGAACGGTCAGCAGGTCGCACCCAATATCGATCTTGGCACTACCTTCCTGCAGAATCGTGAGACAGCCGCAGCCGCCGGCACAACCTACAACACTCGCATCAGTGTCGTGCCGGGTGGTCAGGCCAATGGAGCGCCCAACCTCTATACCCCGCAGAAGCTCAACTTCGCCCCGCGCCTGGCCTTCGCCTATGCCACGCCGAACAACCGCACCTCCATTCGCGGTGGCTTCGCTCTGGCCTTCGATCACTTCGGTGAAGCGGTCATCGATTCCTATGACTCCGGTGGCGCCTTCGCTCTGAGCCGTAATAATGGCTTTGCATTCCCTACTACCGCTACCACCGCGGAGTTTACCGGCTTCGAGAATGTACCCGCACCCGCTGTAAGTGCAGCCACCCAGTCCTTCCCCATTACCCCGGCGGATACATCTATCACGGCCTTCGGCAGCTCTTTCAAGAAGGACATCAACTCCAACCTCAAAACACCGTATGCCGAAACTTTCAACCTATCCGTCCAGCATGAAGTGATCCATGGCATGACGGTCACGGCTTCTTATGTCGGCAGGCTCGGACGCCACGTTCTAAATAATCTCGATGTCGCGGCCCCCACCAACCTTTACGATCCAGCGAGTAGCCTCACCTACTTCCAAGCCGCGACCGCCTTTGACAAGGCGATCGATGCCGGAGCCTCGATCGGCAGCATTCCGAATAGCGGTTACTTTCAGGACATCTTCCCGAATGCAACCTACACTCAGAAGACTGCGACTCCGACCATTCCAAAGGGCACTTACACCGGCGCCAAGGCCTACTATGCCTCACTCTCCGTCGATCGCAAGAGTGGTAACGACACCAACACTCTCTACAACTTCGATACCACTCCCGGCTTCAATCCCAAGGGCATCGAGCAGTTCTTCTACCCTCAATACACCTCGATTTACGTAGAGTCTTCAATCGGAACCAGCAACTACAACGCGTTCCAGCTTTCCGTGCGGCACGCCTTCAAATACGGCAATGAGTATGACATCAACTACACATTGTCGAAGTCGCTGGACTATGGATCGTCCCCCGAGCGCTCCAACGCAAGCAGTATCCTCAACACCTTCGACCCGCATGAGAACTACGCTGTCTCTGACTTCGACGCACGCCACAATCTCACCGCTAACTACAGCCTTAGCCTGCCTTTCGGTAAAGGCCAGCGGTTCTTCAGCAACCCCGGCGCCATCATGGACCGCATCCTCAGCGGCTGGCAACTCAACGGCACGGTCCGCTACAGCAGCGCATTTCCCTGGAGCGCATCCGCCTCTGGATATGGAACCAACTTCGACATGACGAGCTATCTGGTTAAGATCGCTCCCATTGCCTCAGGGGGACATCGCTTCGTACAGAATACAGCGACTCCCTACGAGACAGCCTTCAAGTCGGATACACAGGCCCAGGCCGCAGCGGCCTTCCGGTATGCCTATCCAGGTGAGGTCGGCCAACGGAACTCGCTGCTGGCCGATGGCTATCTCTCTTTCGACGATGGTCTGAGCAAGTCGTTCAGGACCTTCCGCGATCAAAGCTTCAAGATCTCGGTCGAGGGATTCAATATCTTCAATAACGTCCGCTTCAGTACTCCTGTTGCCCCTGTTGCCAATGTGAAGTTCGGCAACTACGCACCGACAGCTACTAACACTGCGTTGCTTACCTCGCCTCGGCAGATGCAGTTCTCGGGCAAGTACTACTTCTAACCGTCATCGCCTTACACCTCATGCTCTCAACGTCAAGAGGATGGGGTGTAAGGCTTCAACGAAGGTGTATCGATTCAGCTTCGCTGATTCCGGGAATAACTACCAGGAGTATTCAAGTGCCTAACCTGATTAAAAATCCGAAGCCTCAGAAGACGGTTCTCACGAAGACAGGCTACGCCTTGCTTCTCACGCTTCTTATAGTCTCAGCTACGCCCGGATTCGCCCAGGCAAAGACCACTCCTGATACTCCTGCCACCCCAGCCCCACAGGCCGCCCGCGCAGACCAAGCAAAACCATCAGGCGGAGGAGGAGGCAGACGGCACGGTGGCGGAGCCGACGCGGCAGAAGGGCCGAATGCCAAGTCCGAGAAGAACGCGTATGACTATTCCCTTCCAAGCTCGGACGGAAAAGACATCCCGCTTTCAAACTACAAGGGCAAATATATTCTCATCGTCAACCTTGGCCGCAAGTCGAGTTACAACGACCAGCTTCCCGCTCTCATCAAGTTGAACGATACCTACAAGGACAAGGGGCTCGTCGTCATCGGTATTCCGTCCAACGAATTCGGTGCGGCAGAACCTGGCACAGGCCCCGAGATTCAAAAGGCCTATGCCGATGCCAAGGTCGACTTCCTCATCACAGGCGTCTCCAAGCTCACCGGCGACGACGCACTTCCCTTCTATCTCTATCTCACGAAGAGCAAGAACGCACCTGCTGGCGGCCCCGTCGCCTGGAACTACACGAAGTTCATCGTGGACAAAAAAGGCAACGTCGTAGCCCGGCTCGACCCGGATGCAGCCCCGGACTCTCCTGAAATGCTCTCCACGATCGATCAGGTCCTCGATGGCACTTACAAGCCCAAAAAAGAAGGCGGAAAGGCGGGCATGGGCGCGGCATCCAGCGATTCAAACTAACTTGCTTTCCGCGAAAGAAACCGCTTGAGTATTCGATTTCTCTATTCGACTCATAATAGAAAATCTATCCCATGTCATTCTCATATGACCTGCATCGATTGCTTCAATACCCCGTTGATTTCACGATTATCCGGTCTAAACTTGGCTCATGTTTGCGGTGTTAACTACAGATGCCGCTTCAGGTAACAGCTTGATCGGCGCTCTCAGGGAAAGCTAACTAACTCTTAATTCTCAGAACACGTTGCAACGGTACGACCGTTCGAAACGCCGAGGTGTTGATAAAAGTGACCAAGCCGCGCTTATTCTCTCTGACCTGTGCGATGTTCCTGCTTCTCGGAATCCTTGCTCCTGCTGCCGCACAGGCCGACACACCGACCTTTACCGTTGGCTGGTCCGTCTATGCCGGTTGGAACCCCTATTTCTACATGCAGAAGTCCGGCATTCTGAAAAAGTGGGCCGACAAGTACGGCATCACCATCAAGGTTCAGCGCTTTGACTATGCGGCCTCACTCGATTCATTTGTAGCCAAGAACATCGATGCCTGCACCATGACCAACATGGAGGCGCTCGACATGCCGGCCGCCGCCGGTGTTGACTCCACCGCGATCATCGTCGGCGACTACAGCAACGGCAACGACGCAGTCCTGGTACGCAACGGTCTCAACTTCGGCACGCTCCCCGGCAAGCCCATTATGCTGGTTCAGAAGACCGTATCCGAGTATCTGTTGGAGCGTGGCATGGTGCTCAACGGTCAGCAGGCGCAGCTCTCCAAGCTTCACCTCATTAACACCTCAGACTCCGACATCGTCGCAGCCTTCCTGAATAACAAGTCCAATCAGGCCGTCGTTACCTGGAAGCCTCTCGTCAGCCAGATTGTTGGCGATAAGAGTGTCCACTCGATCTTCGACTCTTCGAAGATTCCCGGCGAGATCATGGATCTTCTCGTCATCCGCACCGAACTGCTCAACACCCCCAATGGTCAGAAGTTCGCCAAGGCCATCACCGGCGCCTGGTACGAGACGATTCAGCAGGTCGCTTCAGGACAAGCTGCTGCCATCAAGTACTCCGCTGCGGCCTCCGGCGACTCCACCGACTCCTACAAAGAGCAGCTCAAGACCACAGCCCTCTTCGCTACACCCAAGTCCGCCGTGGACTTTACCACCAGCCCCGACCTTCAGAAGAAGATGGACCTGGTTCGCCAGTTCTGCTTTACGCACGGCCTGCTTGGCCAGGGCATCAAGTCCGTCGATGACGTAGCTATCGCCTACCCAAATGGCGCGATTCAGGGCAAGAAAGATCGCGTCCGCTTCCGCTTCAACGCGGCCTACATGCAGGCTGCCCAACAAGGAAAGCTCTAGCGCTTATGGCGAACCTTTCCCCATTCGACATCCAGGCGCGGCCTAACCGGCTGCTGATGCAGGCGTTCTCCTGTCTCATCTTCATTGTGTGCATCGGCTTCTATATGCAGACTTCGATCAGCCGGCATCGCGAGAATCCTGAAGACCGCATCGTCCCCAGCGGACACCAGCTTCTCGCCGGCATTCGTTCCGCTGTCCTTGAGCCTGCGGAAGAGGATGATTACATCCCCGCCGACAACGCCTCTACGTGGGAGCGGGTTCATCATTCCATGATCTGGAAGGACACAGTATCGAGCGGCCGTCGCTTCTTCATCAGCCTCTTCCTTCTGATTCCTGCTGTGATCCTCGCCCTTCACATCGGTCTCTTCCCCTGGTTTGGCGCCGGGTTCCTGCGCTTCGTCCTCTTCTTCGATAAGATCGTCGCTCTTTCGCTTCTGCCGATTCTCTTCATCGTCTTCGGCATCGACGAGTGGTCCAAGATCGCTCTTGTCGTCATAGGCGTCGCGCCCACCATGATCCTCGATGTAACCCAGATGGTGAAGGCCGTACCCCAGGAGCAGATCGTCAAAGCCTTCACCCTGGACGCCAACAACTTCGACGTCGCCTACCGCGTCGTCTTCCGGCAGATCCTGCCGCAGGTCATCAACAGCCTTCGCCTCAACCTCAAGCCCATGATGCTCTTCCTCTTCGCCGGAGAGATGATCGCCGCCTCCGATGGCCTGGCCTATCGCATCGCCATCATGCGTCGCCACATGGGCATGGACATCATTCTTCCCTACGTCCTCTGGGTTGCCTTTCTTCTCTTCCTCATCGACTTTTCTCTGCGCGTGATCAACAGGAGGCTGCATCCATGGTTTCAGGCTTGAGCACGCTCGAAATGACACCTCCCTTAAACGCCGCGAGAGAGACGAAATCTCTCGACACCATGACGACTGCGCCTGTCCGTACGGCCACCGCTATTCATATTGACGACGTCTCCGTCTCCTTCCCCACGGGACGTAAGGGATGCCGCACAGTATTGGAGAACATCTCGCTCGATATCGAAGAAGGCGAGTTCGTCGTTCTGCTCGGAGAGACCGGCTGCGGAAAGAGCACGCTGCTCCGCCTGATCCTCGGTCAGGATCGTCCTACCTCCGGGCGTATCTCCGTTGCAGGCAGTCTCGTGCAGCGAGTCGATGCCCGCTCCAGCTACGTTCCGCAAAAGTACTCCCTCTTCCCCGACCGCACCGTTCTCGAGAACCTCGCCATGGGACCGGAGACTTCCAAGTACCACATCCTCGGTCGTCTACTCCCCAGCTTCCGCGCCTTCCGCCGCCAAGTCCGCGAAGAGGCGCTTCGTCAGCTTAGCCACATGGGACTACAGGCATCGGACGCCGCGAAGTATCCACATCAGCTCTCCGGCGGCATGCAGCAGCGCGTAGCGATCGCGCAGGCACTCATGATGAAGTCTCGTGTCTTGCTGATGGACGAGGCCTTCAGCGCACTCGATCCTGCTACCCGCTCTAACCTGCAACGCCTGCTGCGCACCGTCTGGGGAGAGACCAAACCTACGGTCGTCTTTGTCACCCACAACACGGCTGAAGCTCTCATCCTCGGAACCCGCGTGATCGTTCTCGCTCGTCAGAGCCGCGAAGACCACTGCGGCTCGCGCGTCGCTCTCGACATGAAGCTTCCCGCCTCCGGCATGAGCCTGCGCAACAACGGCCAGCAATTCCTCGATCTCGTCGAGCACGTCGAGCGTTTCTCTCGCGGAGATCACCACGCCCCTTCTGCCGACCTCGACGCCGCCAACGGTCCTTACGAATCACCTAACGCCTTCCCCTCAAATGGAGAGACGCTGTGAAGAACCTTCGTATCCCCACTCAAACCTTTATCCGTATCCTCGGGGCTTGTAGCTTCGTCACGATCAGCTTCCTGGCTGCCAGCAATACCACCGTTCACGGACAAGCGAACGCCCATGCCGCCGCCACGCCGTCAGCCGAGGACAACACTCAATACTTCACGCAGAAGGTTCGCCCTGTTCTCGCTCAGCGTTGCTACCAGTGCCACACCACTGAGATGGCCGGCGGTCTGCGTCTGGACTCTCTCGACGGCGTACTGAAGGGTGGCGACTCCGGCCCTGCAATGGTTCCCGGCGATCCCGAGAAGAGCCTCCTCATCAAAGCTGTTCGCCAGACCGGCGATCTCAAGATGCCCCCCAAGGGCGACAAGCTCGCCGACGGAGACATTGCCGACCTCGTCGAATGGGTTCGACGTGGAGGCTCCTGGGATAGCGCTGAACCCTCCAAGCCCGTCGTAGCCCTGCTGACCTCAGCCCAGGCAAAAGGCACGCCCGGCGACGACTTCTTCGAGACCAAAGTGCGCCCCATCCTCGCCAACTCCTGCGGCTCCTGCCATCAGGACCGTGCAGCAGGCGGCCTCAGCCTTACCTCCCGCGAGTCCATCCTCAAGGGTGGCGACACTGGCCCTGCCATCGTCTCCGGCGATCCCGAAAAGAGCCTTCTTATCCAGGCCGTTCACCAGACAGGCGAGCTCAAGATGCCGCCCAAGGGCACCAAGCTGACCGCCGACGAGATTCAGGTTCTCTCCGACTGGATTCGCATGGGCGCTCCCTGGCCCCAGAGCACTGCGGCGGTTCGTCCTGCGGGCAAGCAGATCACCGACGACATGCGTAAGTTCTGGTCCTTCGTTCCCCTGCAGGAACCGACGGTTCCCGAGATCAAGGATGCCCAGCTCAAGGCCTGGGCCAAGACCGACATCGATCACTTTGTTCTCGCGAAGCTTGAAGAAAAGGGCCTCAAACCTGCGCCTATGGCCGACAAGCGCACCCTCATCCGTCGCGCCACGCTCGACCTCATCGGCCTGCCGCCCACGCCTGAAGAGATTGAGGCCTTCGAAAAGGACAACACCCCCGACGCGTTCGCCAAGGTCGTCGATCGCCTTCTGGCCTCACCACATTATGGAGAACGCTGGGGCCGTCACTGGCTCGATGTCGCACGCTACGGCGACGATGATATCCGTGGCCTCGATCCGCGTGGCCGTGGCTACATGCCGCTCGATGGAGCCTGGGTCTATCGCGACTGGGTCATCAAGTCCATCAACCAGGACATGCCCTACGACCAGTTCGTAAAACGGCAGCTCGCCGGCGATCTCATGTCCAACCATCCCACGGCCGAAGATCTCAAGGGGACGGGCTTCCTCGGCGGTGCACCCTGGATCTGGGATCAGGCAGAGCCGATTCAAGGCCGCGCAGACGAACGCAATGAGCGCATCGATGCCGTCACTCGCGGTTTCCTCGGAATGACCGTAGCCTGCGCTCGCTGCCACGATCACAAGTACGACCCCATCCTGGCCAAGGACTACTACGCACTCGGCGGAGTCTTCGCGAACTCCACCTATAAAGAGTACAACTTCGTACCCGACTCCGAAGTCAACTTCTGGCGCGAGAAGTTCAAGCAAGCCAACAGCAAGGAAGATGCCTCGCAGGAGTACACCAAGACCGCGGGAGAGCAGCTTTCTAAAGCCTATGCCGCCCAGAGCTCTGCCTACATGGTTGCTGCCTGGCGAGTCGCAGGAAAGCCCAAGATGAAGTCTGAAGACGCTGCCGATCAGGCTCGTCTCGATCCCGAACTTCTGGATCGCTGGGTAAAGTTCCTCGCCAAGAAGCCTCTCTACTATCCCTACCTCAAGGATTGGCAGCTCATGATCGCGGAGGGAGGCTCGGAGGATCAGGCCAAGTTCCTCGCCAGCTCCTTCCAGCAGCGGATTCTCGATCTCGAACTCAAGAACAAAGCCATCGAGGACGAGAACGACAAGATCAAAGCGAAGGCTGGTGTTCCCACCCGGCGCGAAAAAGACGTCAAGCCAAATCAGTTCGATACCTACGATGAGTTCTGCCCAGGCTGCACGCTGGAGCTCAAGGTCCTTCCCCCTGAGGAAGCCAATCTCTATACCGACCTCTTTGTCCGTAGCCTCAGCTCGGGCGATGAAGAAGGTCGCGGCGATCCAGCTCTCTTCAGCTTCCGCGGCTGGGAACTCACCCGTCGCCTCGGTCCCGTCGAACAGGCCTATCTCACCTCGCTGCAAGGCGACGGTGGTGGTGGCCGCCGTGGTGCCCCCAAGGACGTTCCGGAGATGTATCCCTTCGTCCATGGCATGGCCGACAAACCCAAGCTCGTAGACATCGCGCTCGACCTGCGTGGTAACCCCCACGCCCAGGGCGACGTCGTTCCGAGAGCCTTTCTCACCGTCCTGGGACCTGCAGGGAAAAAACCCTACACCCAGGGAAGCGGAAGACTTCAGCTCGCAGACGATATCATCGCCAGCCCGATCGCCAGCCGCGTCTTCGTGAATCGGGTCTGGAAGTGGCACTTCGGCACGGGTATCGTCAATACGCCGGATAACTTCGGCGTCATCGGCGATCCGCCCTCCGATCCGGCACTACTCGAGTATCTTGCCACGCAGTTCCAGAAGAACGGCATGTCGCTCAAGAAGCTGCAGCGCATGATCATGCTCTCCGCCGTCTATCAGCAGAGCAGCAAGGAGACTCCGGACGAGCACGTCAAGGATCCCCTCAACCGCTTCTACTCGCACTTCTCGCTGCAACGCCTCGACGCCGAACAACTTCGTGACTCCATCCTCTTCGTCGCAGGAGATCTCGACACCAAGGAGACAGGTGGCCCAGCCACAGCGCTCGGCATCGATAACGACAAGCGCACGGTCTATGCCAAGGTCAGCCGCTTCCGCATCGATCCGTTCCTGCAGGCCTTCGACTTCCCCAACCCGACGTTCACGGCGGAACAGCGCTTCTCTACGAACGTGCCCGTCCAGCGCCTCTACTTCATGAACGATCCCTTCGTGTACAAGCAGGCGGAGGTACTCTCCAACCGTGTCTATCCGAAGGGTGACGACGCAGCCCGCATTACGGAGACCTACCGCCTCCTCTTCGGCCGCGCCCCAACTCCCGCTGAGCTTCAGGCCGGCATTGATTTCCTGAAGACGACTCCGGATAAACCCGGCTATATGGTCAACCAGGAACCGATCAGCGCATGGAAGGAATATTGCCGCGTTCTCTTCAGTTCCAACGAATTCGAGTTTCTCAACTAATCGCACGGCTATAGCGGGTCCGGTCGCTTTCAGACAGGTCCCAGGCATTCGAAAGTACTAGAAATTTTGCTCGAACCAGGAGATCAGACTATGTCTTGTCAGAAGCCGAAACCTATCAATCGTCGTGATGCCCTCCGTAAGATTGGCGGCGGATTCGCCATGATGAGCTTCGCCGGTATGCTCGGCGAGTCTCTCGCAGAGGCTGAAACTCTCAACGCGAAGAACCCCGGCTCGGTCGCCGCGGACACGGCTGCCACCAATCCCTGGATGCTCCGCGATCCGCACTTCAAGCCCAAGGCCAAGCACGTCATCTTCCTGTTCATGAACGGCGGCCTGTCCCACATCGACAGTTTCGACAACAAGCCGATGCTCACCAAGTACCACGGACAGCCCATGCCCGGCGGCGATCTGGGCCACGAGCGCAAGACCGGCACCCTGATGAAGTCTCCCTTCGAGTTCTCTCGCTACGGCAAGAGCGGCCTCGAAGTCTCGGAGCTCTTCCCTAATGTAGGGGCCTGCGCCGACGACATCTGCGTCGTCAAATCCGTCTTCACGGAGATTCCCAACCACGAGCCCGCGCTCATCATGATGAACACCGGCGCGAATATCATTGGCCGCCCCTCCATGGGCTCCTGGCTCACCTATGGCCTCGGTACGACCAATAAAAATCTTCCTGGCTTTGTGGTTCTCTGCCCCAAGGTTCCCACCACCGTGGGTCCGCCGCTCTGGAGCTCTGGTTTCCTTCCTGCCGTCAACCAGGCGACTTATGTGACGAGCGACACGAGTTCGAAAGACTTCGATCCCTACAAGCTGATTCCTGACATCCACAACTCGAAGTACGACATCACGCAGCAGCGCAAGGAACTGGAACTCGTCAAGAAGCTGGATTCTCTCAACGAAGAAGAGACCTACGGCAACGTAGCGGATGCTGATCCCCAGCTCGAAGCCACGATCGGCTCGATGGAGACGGCCTATCGCATGCAGACCGAAGCCCCCGACGTCTTTGATGTTCGCAAAGAGTCTGCGGCGACCATCAAGATGTACGGCGAAGGCTCAACGGCTCGCGGATGTCTTACCGCCGCCCGCCTCATCGAGCGCGGTGTCCGCATGGTCCAGGTCTACTACTCCGCTGGCGATCCCTGGGATGCGCACCAGGACATCCAGGCCCACCGTAAAAATGCGAAGGACTCCGATCAGCCCTTCGCTGCCCTCATCAAGGATCTAAAGGCTCGTGGTCTTCTCGATGAGACCATCATCGTCTGCGGTTCGGAGTTCGGCCGTACCCCGGTCGTTGAACTCGGCGGCGCGGGCACGCACGCTGGACGCGACCACAACCCTCACGGCTTCACGATGTGGCTCGCAGGCGGCGGTGTCAAAGGCGGCATGACCTATGGCGCTACCGATGACTTCGGCTGGAAGGTGGTCGACAAACCCGTCCATGTCCATGACATCCACGCTACGATCCTTTACCTCATGGGTATCGATCACACCAAGCTCACCTTCCGCTCCAGCGGCCGCGACTTCCGCCTCACCGACGTTGCTGGAAACGTCATTCACGACATCATCGCCTAACCGGAAGACCCGTTCTCAGGCACATCAAAGCGCCACCCAACGATGTCGATACTTCCATCATCGTTGGGTGGCGTTTATGATGAGACACAAATTACCTTGATCCCAATCCTCAATTTGAATGGACCCATGAAGCACCTGCCAGCCATCCTTCTGCTTTCGACGCTAGTCCTCGCGGGCTGCCGCGCTACCCCTCCCTCGCCAACCGAAACCAAGGTCGCGTACTGGACCAAGCACCACATCACCGTCGGGGGCAAAAAGGATATCAATCCGATCAAGGCGAGCGCCGAAAACATCGAAGAAGGAAAAGAGCTCTTTACTTCCTACTGCATGGTCTGCCATGGCCTCGACGGCCAGAACACCGGCGTCCCCTTCGCCGCGGCCGTCTCTCCCCCGGTCCCCTCGCTCGCTCTGCCCCAGGTTCAGGCTTACACCGACGGCCAGCTCAAGTGGATCATCAAGAACGGCATCTACCCTTCCGGCATGCCCCCGTCCAACGGCGATTTCTCCAATGATGAGATGTGGCAGATGGTTCTCTACATTCGCCATCTCCCCAAGGCCGGCAGCCTCGGCAGCCCTGTTGTCTATAACGGTTCCTCAAAGTAAAACGCACAAGCCAACCGGCTTGTGCGTTTCTTCATGGCCAAGTATGACGTTCTACTGCGCGACTGCTGGCGGCATGATCGCTCCTGCTTTGATCCAGTCCGTCACGGTCTTGATATCGTCATCCGAAAGCTTTGACTTGTTCGGGGGCATGTCCTTGGGATCATTCGCTGGACCTTCATGACGGATCAATGTGAGTAGCAGAGACTTTGCCGGATCTCCCGGCACTACCACCGCGCCATCACGTCCGCCCTTCAGCAGAGCCTCGCGGGTATCCATATTCAATCCTCCGCGATGGTTCGGTCCCCCGTGGCAACGGGCGCAATTCGTGTCGAAGATTGGCTTGACGCGCGTTGTGTAGAACTCAGGCTTCGCGGTATCCTCTCGAGCCTGAACGGATGTCGAGTTGAAACCGACGGATACAGATACCAGAGCCGCAATGCTGAACCCCATCAAGCCAATAAGACCAACACCTGACTTCATATTCCTCCTCATAGATCGAAGAAACTTCGATGATGCAAGATCTAAAGATAGACTACCGATGCCTTGTCCTGAAGCCATTCGCTGCTACTGCAGCGAATGGTCCCACATCTTTTCCTTCTCTTCCTTCGCATGCTTCTCGTACTTTTCCTTGTCCCCGGGTTTTGCAAACTGCCGTCCCGAAGGCCATACCGAGAAGTCCCGGAGCGCCATCCGTTGCGGGACACCATGCATCGATAGCAGCGCATCTTCCAACTCCAGCAGCGATCCCCGCGATAACGCCAGTTCATGCTCGTTCGGCTGATAGATCGTGCCTACCGGGTAATCCAAAAACGGCGTGCTCGTCTCCTCGATATGGTTCCCCAGAATATGGGCTACCGGCTTGCCCTTCGTGAATTCGATCAGCCGCTCCGTGCTTGCCTGAAAGGCTGCGAAGTCCTGCACGTAGAGCCGTCCCGGATAGAGGGTGTCGCCCGATAGCAAAATTGCCGTCCTCCGATCGTAAAACGCAATGCTCAGCGCACTGTGTCCCGGGATCGGAATCACGTCAATCATGCGTCCGCCAAGATCGATGTGTCCGATGTCGGTGGGCCAGTTCGTAATTCCATAGAAGCGCTTAGCCGCCTCCAGATCGGTAGGAGCGAGAAAGGTCACGGGCATTGCCGGATCGTTCATAGCCTGGAGTGCCGCATCCCCCGCTATATGGTCGCCGTGCTCATGAGTATGAACCACCAATAACGGAATGCTGGTCCGGCCATTCCTTGCCAGCCAGTTCTTCACGACCCACTGGAGAGAAGGAGCGAGATTGCCTTTCCTCGACCCCGTGTCGATCAGCATCGCCTTGTCCTTCCCAAAGAAGAGAAAGACAACCGGCTTCTCATAATCCGTACAGGGAGACTGCCGCAGAAGGAAGAAGTTTGGGTTGTACTCGTGCACCTGCCACTCCGGAATCTCCATGCACTTCAATCCCTCTGACAGCCACCGAGTGGGCAGTACACCACGCTCAATCGTCCCGCCATCGGGCTCAGGAAGTTGCGCATGAGCGGAACACAAGGTAAGGCAAAGCACCGCCGCCAGATTCGTCAAAGCAAAAGATATCTTGTTCACACGTGCCTCAATACTTGCCAGTTGGACCAATCAAATGACTGGAGTTTAAGTTTTGGAAAATGAAGCCGGTGCGAATGAGACCTACACCGGCCCTTTCAATAAACCCTAAAAGATGTACTTACCTGAGAATTGCATCTGTCGAGGCTGCAGCAGCAGCGACCCCGGGCCACCAGTCGAGACTGCAGGCTGATTTTGATATACGCCAAAGTTACTGCTGGTACCGTCATTCTGCACGATCCCAAAGCGGTTTGTATTGATCACATTGAAGATTTCCGCGGAGATCCTCAATCTTTGCTCGCCAAAGGTATGGAAGGATTTCGATAAACCATCGTCGATGGAAAGGTATCCATCAGAACGGAAGTTATTACGCTGGCCACTATCTCCCACATAAGCAAACCGAAGATTTGCATGCGCCTGCTGTGACGTAATTCCATTCAGTGCTGTCTCGGTCTGGTTGCTTGCAACATAGTGATGTCCGCCCGTTGGGATAGGAGCGGTCTCCACCATATTGCTGGAAAACGCGAAATTGGTTCCCCAGTTACCTGAGGCCGTGGCACTAAAGGGAAAACCCGTGCTGTAGTGAACGACCCCATTCAATTGAAATCCGCCCACGAGACGATCCAACAAACCACCCTTGTTCAGAAACGGTGTCCCTTTGCCGAAAGGTAGCGGTATGGAATAGTTGGCCGTGAGGTTGTGACGAACATCGAAGTCCGAAACTCCGTACATTTGATGTCTGCCAAAGGTGTTGATGATGGGACTTCCGGTCGTCCCATTTCTCTCTGGATCGGAGCCTTCATCCATCGATTTGGAGTAGGTGTAGTTCACGTCATACTCCAGACCGTACTTCAGAGCCTGGCGCACAGAAAGCTGCAGGGCGTTGTAGTTGCTTGTCCCGATACTGGACTGGACAAAGATAGAGGAAGTCTGGGGGAAGAAGTAGCGGAAGGACTGCCCACTCGGTGAAGCAGTCGGGTCGGTATCCGCCTGGAAGAGAACGTTTGTTTCGTTGCCCCGGTTATTGGCGAAGACAGCATAGTAGGCCTGCGCGCCTTTATAGCCGTTATAGCTGAAGTTAGGGAAGATATTATGAAAGTAGCCTGTATCCGGTACATTCGCGGCCCCTACCCCAGCGTCAACCATCTTATCGTAGGCAGTAGCCGCCTGAAAGTAAGACTGGCCACTGGCTGGATCATAAAGATTGGTTGGCTGCGCGATATCCAGATTCGCAAACAGGTGACGCCCCAGGCGTCCGACATACGATGCCGTTACATCCAGACTATGGGGAAGTTGATGCTCCAACGTCAGGTTAAAGGTCTCTGCGTAAGGAGTTTTCTGATGATCGTTGATGCTGTAATCGAAGGTAAAGGGGCTATCTGCGGGCGTATACGGTAACGTCAAAGATCCTGTAGCTCCCGGCACTGTCGGAACATCGTGGTAGCCGGTAAAGCGTGGGTTAGAGTTGATGTCCGTATACGTAGCAAGATTCGTCTGAGACAGCGAGAGCAGCGACTGGGGGTTTGACTGATAAGAATCGATGACACCTGCGCCAAAGTGATCGTAGGCAAGAGCGAAGCCTCCGCGGACCGATGTCTTGTTATCCGGCGTAGCATAGGCAAACGCAATACGAGGAGCGAAGTTGAGATTCTGTGGAGTCCAGAAGTTGGGCTGACCATTTGGAGAACCAGAGGCACGAAACGCGATGCGCGTAGTGTACGCGGTGCCTGCTTCGGCGGCCGCGGTACGATCGGCCAGAAAAGTATCGGCAGAGATCGTGGGGGCAATCTGCTGTCCATTCTTCTCATACGGAACCCCAAGATGAACATAACGCAAACCAACCGTTAGTGTGAATCGCGACGTAGCCTTCCATTGATCCTGAACGTAATACTCCTGTTCGAGGTTACGGAAGGTATGGGTAGGAATAACACCTGCCCCCAAAGGATTCAGCGAACCATTTTTCACCTCGAACTCAGTTCCGGAGGTAGCCGTCTCGATCGCTCCGACGTTCGAAATGATCGCATTGTTGTAGAAGTTAGAGAAGGCAGCCGATACTGTTCCGCAATCGGCACAGGCAAAAGCCGCTGGATCAAGGCTCCCTCCCTGATTGGCGATCGCTGCGGTCGCCAGAAGATTGGGACTTACATTCGCAGTCGCTACCAGCGGGGCGTCGAAGTACTCGCCGTTCGAGAGTATCTGGAAGTTTGCACCAACCTGTATCGTGTGCCGCCCCTTCACGTATGTAAAGTCATCCACGATATTGTTGGTCACAACGTCATAGATCGTCGTGGTCGTCGTAGCATTCAAATTATCGAAAGCACCGAACTTGACGTTGGGCAGGCTGCCGGTGCCTCTTGTGGCGCTCCCCATGCGTACAAAGCCATAGCGGAAGTTGTTGGTCATATTGTCGTTAATGGACCAGGTATGGCCTGCTGCAATGCCTTTGCTATCACCAAAGATATTCGCTGCAGCAGGTAAACCGGGAAACTGGAGCGGCGTCGCCTGGTTATCGCTTTGCAGGTTGCCACGCACAAAGAGCGTCTGCCGCGAGCTGATGGTGTAGTCCAATCGAGCGATATTCGTAATCTGATGAACGGGCGCGGGTGAGGTGAAGTTGTAACCACCCGTGTTATAACCATCGCCGGCGCCATTGGAGTTAGCGATGGGAAACTGCTTGAAGTAAGCAACGGCCGCGGCATTTGTGCTCGGAGCAGTGCAGAGTGAAGCGGGATTGCAGGCTGAATCGAGAGCCCTTCCATCCAACTGCGCAATGTCTGCGGGAGTGAGTGTTTTATGGGCAGTTCCATTTTGGCAATTTGCCGAGCTGGGACAGGCCTCATACGTTACGTTACCGGTGACAAGTCCGCCACCGCCAATGATTGACGGCACGGTCTCGCCAACCGGGACATCACTCGCCTGCTTAAATCCTTCATACGCCCCAAAGAAAAACAGCTTGTCTTTTAGGATAGGGAGCCCTAGCGAAGCTCCATAGGTATGTTCCAAAACCTTGGCCGCGATGTTCGGCTCTCCGGAACTCACCTGCGCCTGCTTAATAAACCAGTTGTTAGAAGTAGTGCCGGGATCACGATAATACTCGTAAGCGCTGCCATGGAATTTATTGGTGCCGCTCCGTGTCACGAGAGACACTTGTGCCCCCGAAGATCTCCCGGAATCCGCATTGGCATTCGTTGTCGTCACCCGAAACTCTTCGACCGAATCGCGCGTGGAGCGCAGCGCACCGTTGAAGGCATAGCCAAATACCTGATCGTTATTGTCCACTCCATCCAGCGAGATGTTGCTCTGATCCTGGCGGGCGCCGTTGACAATGCCCGTTCTCGGGTCAGCATTCAATCCACCGGTCTGCGAACCGCTGTCCAGTGCAAGAACGCCTGGCTGCAAGGAGAGAAGGTAGGTAACGTTGTTCGCAAGGTACGGCAGGTTTTGTACCTGCGCACTATTGAAAGCCTTTCCCAGCGTGGCATCCGTGGTATTTACCTCCGACAGGCTCGTTTCGACGTTCACAACTTCATTCGTGCCTACGGTCATCTTGAAGGTCAGTTTGACGGGTGTCGATACCAGTAGTTCTACCTTTTGATCCAGTTCAGCGAACCCCGGCGCGACGACCTTTACGTCATAGGTCCCAGGAGGTATCTGCTCAAACGAAAATTCGCCTTTGGACTTTGTCTGCGTATTCTGCACACTGCCAGTCGCCTCATTCGAAAGACTCACACTCACTTCCGGAAGAATTGCACCTGTTGCATCTGTCACCGTTCCAGATAGCTCCGTCGTGTTCGTCTGAGCTAAGAGCCAGGGGGCCCCCACCGCAAACAGAAAGGCAAGAAAAAGAGTGGTGCTATATCGAATAGAGCGAGTTTGCATATACATTCTCCATGGAAAAGCAGAGCCGGCAGAGTAGGCATGGCCTAACTGCTTATGCGCAGTGTTAGCTGCGACAGCACCCTGCAGGTTTTTAGGACGAACGAGGACTTTGCACGCCAAACGATCATTCGGCATGGAAGGCAAATACTGGCTGAATCTGGTCAGCGTCGGTAAAGCTCTGGAATTTTTTAATGTTTATGAAATACCGTGAGTCGATTATGCGAAGGCACTTTGCATAAATCAAGAAAACCGGCATTTACCTATTCTCTGGATAGAGAATTTAGATACTGTTTTTCTTTGCAGTAAATAATGAGACGCAAACCTTTGTCGCGGCCAACGGAGCACACTCCTCCTGAGGCTCAATCTGGAAGAATGTTTCTTTGCCCTTCACTCCTTCGGCTACACAACCACGTCCTCACCCGCGCTCAACTACTGTCTCCAAGACGAATCAACGTCCTGGAAGCTCTCAGACCTCACGCTTCAAGCGCTGCAAAATGGGCCTGCGCGGGCCATCGACCTTGCAGTATGGGATTTTCGTATTGACCGTATAGGCTATAATGCGATTCACAGTATTTCCTATGCGCAACATTTGTTTTTCATCTACCGTTGAAGCAGAAAGCTTTTTCAATTTGGCTGGATCTGCGGTGACTCCCATGGCGAAGACACTGCCGTCCCTTCACCATGGCCCTGCCGAGGAGGCAGTAAAGTTCGACAGATAGGAACATCCAGGAAATTCATCAACGTGAGCCAGGCACGCGAAGGTGAACTCAATCCAACCGGGTCGTATGAACGACCCCCTAAGCAGCCTTGAGTAGTTCATACGCAAGTTCCCGTGCGCAGCCGGGAGGATATGGACTGAGACGCCACGTACTCCTTGCTGCATAAACTCTGCAAAGGGCCAAAATGGATTTTGACTGGTTAAATACTTTTCTTGAGGTGGCACGCCAGAGGAGCTTTTCGCGTGCCGGAGAGAAGCTGCACGTTACACAGCCTTCCATCTCTGCACAGATCAGAGCTCTCGAAACACACCTCGGGCATAGGCTGTTGGACCGTGGCGGCAGTAAAGTGACACTTACCGCGGCCGGCAGGGTCTTTCAACCCTTCGCGGAACAGTCCCTGATTCAGCTGAAGCACATCCAACTCACGTTGGCTGACCTGGAGCGTATGCCGCGCGGCACGTTGACAGTCAGCGCAAACGATTCCACCGCGCTCTACGTCCTGCCTCTTCTGATCTCCAAGTTCAAAAAGCAATACCCCCGCGTCGCCCTCAACATCGTTCGTGCCGAGCGGTCCAAAACCCTGGCACTGGTTCTGGATCGCGAGGTGGAATTCGGCATTGTCTCCCTGCCCGTAAAAGACCCACGCCTCCACGTCGAGGTGGTTCACGAAGACAAGCTGGTGCTTGTGGTGCCTGCGGGGCATCCCCTGACCACTCTGGAATCCGTCACGCTGTCGCATGCCGCACAGTACGGTTTTCTTGTTCCCAAAGAAGGCCGCCGGCGCGAGATGATCGACCATCTGTTCGTCCAGAACAAGACAGCCCGGCGCATTGCCATGGAGCTTGACTCCAGCGAGTTGTTGAAACGCCTGATTATCGGGGGCCTGGGGATCAGCTTCCTGCCACGCATCAACGTCGTCGACGAACTCAACCGAGGACTTTTACAAGCCATCGATATAGAGGGGGTCAACATACCACGTGACCTCGCCCTCATATCGCGCAACGACCTGCCGCTGACGCGTGCCGGCAATGCTTTCTTTACCCTTGCCACAGGCACCGTCCGCTCCTCATCCACCTCTGAGGTGGGCGATTTTGAGTTGGAAGGCGACGATTAATCAGGATTCGGCACTGAGCAGACGCGTTGCGTTGAAGCCGTCTCCAGCTACCTGGCTACAGATCGAGAACCACTGGCAGCCGGTACACGCCTGGCGGATCGTTCCAGAGGCAAACGCCTGGCGCAGGCGTCCAAGAAGATCGTCTGTCGGCTGCAACAGCGTTCCCGCGTGAATCCGCTGTTGCAGGAGTTCGCCGACAGCGATTGCCGCCTGCTGGTCCCGGATCAAAACGCTGGCGTTATGACAGTGGCAGTCCCCTTCCGTCAGGAGTCCTACGCAGATGTCATCAGGCCCTTCAACGATCTCTATCCCCTCTTTACCCGCTGCAATGCGATCGATCACCTGTTCGAGGTTCTCAACGAAAGCGGGAGTATAGCCTTCCCCTACAAAAGTCAGCATGCAAAGCAGGTGGTGGGGACGAAGCCTGATCGTCATCGCGCGTCGGTTGCGCGCCGAGCGCGGCCTCCACGGATCAGGAGTACTGTAGTGGTCGCCAGAACGGCCTTGACGATCCCGCCAATCCAAAAGGGCATGAAGCCGACGATGACAGCACGATGCCACCCGAGGAGGGCGGCCAACCACATCACCCCAAGACCAAGATTGATGGCATTGGCGGCAAGCATCGTGGAGAGCGAACGGATCGGTCCGCCGTCGAACTTGCGATCGGAAAACCAGCCAGCAAAGGCGGCAATCACAGGAAAGCTGACAAGATATCCAACGGACGGCCCAAAGAATACAGGCAGGCCAGCAGCTCCCTGGGCAAGAACCGGGAACCCGATCGCGGCCTCGGCCAGCCATGCCAGTACCGTAATAGCCCCCATGCGAGCCCCAAACAACGAGCCGATCACGATCACCGCATACGTCTGCATGGTAATGGGGATGGGAGACAGGGGAATCGAGATCCAGGAGGAGGCCGTAAGAACAAGCGTGCCTAGGGCAACTCGGAGGATCTTTCCGGCAAGAAGTTCGTTGCTGAGCAGAGAAAAGGAAGGGGCAGCCGTCACGTTTTGCATGGAAAACCTCGCGCAAGTTCTTTCTTGCAAGCTCTATTCAGCGTGCATCTTCATTGAAGATTGAGCAATCGAGGTTTCGTATTGATCTTTATAGTTGATAGCCTAAACTATATGAGCCAATAGCCAAAACCTGCGGCACGGGAGGCCAGCGAGGCAGAGCCGCGTGCGAGGCTCTTCCCTAACCTTGAAAGACATCGTTGCGGGTTTAAGGTCTTCATCAGGTTCCAAGGGATCGGTATACCAAGGGGCACAGTATCCCTCCTCGACAAGGCCTTTTTAGAGATCCAAAGGGATCGCTGATTTGCATCTGCCCAGAATCGATCTCGTACGAGATCTTGACACAAAGCCAGAGCCAGCATGACGAACAGACAGCCGAGAGCCCTCCATGAACTCTTAAGCACCTGTTTGGTATTTTGAATTACCGACCTGCATTCGAACGATTCATTCAAATACAGGTCGATAATTCAAATATTCCTTGACTTTTCTATTCGCCCGTGGCTCAATCAATATCAATGCAGAAAACTTATACATTGCTATCTGGTTCTGTGTTCTCTCCCAGCGCGACTCCCCGTCGCCGTTGTTGCTAGTTCCCGTAACACCCCCTTCTAAAATTCATCTCTGATCTCAGCCATGCCTGCGGATATCTCCGTTTGCTTGCATGACTCTCAGATACTTCCTATCTCCGCATGCTTCACATGCAGGGCACTTGAGTGTTGCCTAAAGGGTTTGCATGAACACACATTTAAAGAGAGTCAGGCCCGTATACGCAGGCCTCTTTGTCACTACGCTCCTGTTAGGTGGTCTTATCGCTTCTAACCGGATCACACCGGTTACGGCCGCACGTATCTCTCCGCAAACATCTACGCCCCCTCCCCAAACACCTACACCGGAGCAAACGGCTTTCTTTGACCAGAATATTCAGCCGATTCTTACCAATCATTGCTATGACTGCCACTCAACGCAGACGCGGTCTGCCGGCGGTCTGCTTGTAGATGATCGCGACGCTTTGCTGAAGGGTGGTAAGTCAGGCCCCGCGATTATTCCCAAAAAGCCAGACGATAGCCTTCTCTTGCAGCGTGTTTTGTCCACTGACCCCAAGACGCGCATGCCCAAAGGCGAAGACGAACCGCTCTCCACAAAAGAGATTGCCGACCTGAAGGCCTGGATCCAGCAGGGCGCCTTATGGTCTGCCGGTAAGAACGCAGGCTCCTCCAGTGCCACCGCAGGCCAGCAGGCTGTCCATGCCGGACTCGTTCCCTATCCAAGGCCGGCGACAGCCGAACAGTTAGCTTACTTCGAGAAGAACGTTCGTCCTATCCTGGTCAATCGTTGCTATAACTGCCACTCGGATGCCTTCAAAGAAGCCGGTGGGTTGCGTGTCGATGTAGGTATCAGCATCTTCGCAGGCGGCAGTGATGGCCCAGTCATTATCCCCGGACATCCGGAGAAGAGTCTTCTCATCGAGCGCGTCAAGTCGGCCGATGCGAAAAAGCGCATGCCCCAGGAGACCGACGAAGCACTTCCTCCGGAGGAAGTTGCCATTCTGGAGACCTGGATCAAAAACGGCGCTGCCTGGCCGGACGAGACCGAGAAACTCCCGCAGACGCCTGCCCGGCTTGCAGCGGCCTACCCAAAGCTGCGGGCTCATTACTGGTCCTGGCAGCCCCTCACCGATCCGGCAATTCCAGCAGTGGCTGATAACTCATGGTCATCGACTAATATCGACCATTTCATTCTGGCTAAGCTTGAAGAGAAGAAGCTAGCTCCCGTCAAAGATGCGGACCCAGTTACCCTGATTCGCCGCCTGAGCTACGACCTTACCGGCCTTCCTCCTACACCAGCAGAGGTAAAGGCCTTCCAGAAGAACCACTCTGCGCAGGATTACACCAGGCTCGTAGATCGTCTTCTCGCCTCACAACAGTTTGGAGAACGCTGGGGTCGCCACTGGCTGGACGTAGCGCGTTATGCGGAGTCCTCCGGCCCTTCGCGCAACATGCCTTATCCCAATGCGTGGCGCTATCGCGATTACGTCATTGACTCCGTCAATCGAGATGTTCCCTACAACCGCTTCCTTCAGGAGCAGTTAGCCGGAGATCTGCTTCCCGCTGCAACACCAGCTGAACACGACCGCTTACTCATAGCTACCGGATATCTTGCCCTGGGCCCCAAGGACGTCAACCAACGCTTCAAAGCCCGCTTCAAGATGGACAACGTCGACGATCAGATCGACACCGTTACCCGTTCCACGATGGCCCTCACCGTATCCTGCGCCCGGTGCCATGACCATAAGTTCGATCCCATTCCAGCCACCGACTACTATGCGTTGGCCGGCATCTTCACCAGCACGGTAGACGCCGCAGGCCTGGGCAGCAAGATGGGTGGCAGCAGCCTGGCCTACTACGAGCCCAAACAGCTCGGCTACCTTAGCACTGCCTCTCAAGCACCCGCAATTCCGCAGACACAGATCGACAAATTAAAAGCTGAAACAGACGCAGCCAAGAAAGAATTCGACGCCTTACAGGTCATCCAGAAAAAAGAAGAGGCCTCAAAGAAGATAAATCCAGTACAACCACCGCTGTCTGCAGCCGAGAAGCAACGGCGCCTGACTATCACCCAAAACTTTATTCAACACCGAGAAGATCTGCAGCTCATCAACGACCTGGGAGAACGTGGTTACGGCGTACACAGTGTGCATGACGGAGTCATAGCCGATACCACCGTCCGTATTCGCGGGGTGGAAGAGCGTCATGGACCAGCCGTACCCAGAGGATTCCTGACGCTGGTTAGCCTGCCAAATACACAACAGATCCCAGCAAATCACAGCGGACGTCTGGAACTGGCGCAATGGATTACTCGCCCCGACAACCCACTGACGTCGAGAGTGTATGTAAACCGGGTCTGGCAGCATCTATTCGGCACAGGCATTGTAAGTAGTCTGGATAACTTTGGAACCACGGGAGATCAACCCTCCAATCCGGAGTTACTCGACTACCTCGCGCAAGACTTTATCCGAAATGGATGGTCAACGAAGAAGCTTGTCCGGGAGATTGTTCTTACTCGTGCTTATCGGCTAGGTTCAGATATTCCACCGGGCTACCGTGACATCGATCCCGCGGATCATTTCGTCTGGCGGCACGCCCCGCGCCGTCTGGAAGCGGAGGAGATTCGAGACAGCATCCTGGCATCGTCCGGCCAGCTCAGTCTGGATCACCCCAAGGGCTCGCCTTCCATGGCGCTACGGATGATCGAGATGCGCGACGATGGTCCGGTCGTTCACTCGATTCTGTCCGCCGCGGATCGCAGCCACTATAGAAGTGTTTACCTGCCACTTCTTCGGGATGAGATACCTCGCCCACTGGCAGCCTTCGATCCAGTGACACAGACGCTTGTAACTGGACAACGTGACTCAACGACTGTTCCATCGCAGGCTCTGTTTATGCTCAACTCACCCTTCGTTCGCCAACAATCCGCGAAGCTCGCCAATAGTCTGCTCGCGGATCGGTCTCAAAGCGATACGGAACAGATTCGACAGGCCTATGAACGAGTTGTTGGGCACGGTCCGACACCGCAAGACACCGCGAGAGTGAAAGCTTTTCTCGCGCGTTACGCGGATACCTGGAGTAAATCGCATCCCGTGGCTACCACGCCAGGCGCAGCACTCGTCGGAAGCCAGGATTCTTCCATCACAGCAGGCATCGTTCGCTCGGATGGCCTGGCACAGGATGATGCGGTTGAGAACGCCAACGAGAAACAGGATGATTCGCCAGTTCCCTTACCGGATACCGCAAAGCAAGCAGCTTGGGCTGCCTTTGTGCAATCGCTGTATGGCTCCGCGGCCTTTCAGTTTGTCAGGTAACACCCACGCTTGAAAACGATCATGGAGAAGCCAGATATGTCGGAATATAAACCTCTCATCACAACTCGTCGTAACGTTCTGCGTGCTGCCGGCGCAGGCTTCGGCCATCTCGCATTGGCTGGCCTTCTGGGCTCCCTTGCGAATAAGGCCTCTGCCGCTGAACTAAACGCTCTGAACCCACTGGCGCCAAAGCGCCCACCCCTTCCAGTCAAAGCCAAGCGCATTATCTTCCTGTTTCAAGAAGGTGCGATGTCGAGTGTCGACACCTTTGAGTACAAGCCGGAGCTTAAAAAACGTGATGGCAAATCCGGGCCCGGCGGCGGAACCATTACTGCTTCTAAATTCAAGTTCAAGCAATATGGAAGCTCCGGGGCATGGTTCTCAGAATTAATGCCGAATATTGCCAGGCACGCCGACGACCTCTGCTTTCTGCGCGGTCTCTACACCGATACGCCAGCTCACCCGCAGGCTGTTGTGCAACTGCATACCGGTAGCGCCAATGCTTCACTGACTCGCCCCAGTATGGGTTCGTGGCTACTCTATGGGCTTGGCACAGAAAATCAGGATCTTCCCGGCTATGTCACCATCAACCCCCCAGTCGCCTTCGGTGGAGCATCAAACTATGGCAGCGCCTTTCTTCCCGCCTACTATCAAGGAACAGCGATAAGTGATGCAGGCGGCATGCCGAATATAGCAGCGACTACATCCAGAGCTCTCGAGCGTGAGCAGATCGATCTCATCCAGGATCTCAATCATGAAGTAGCTTCCTATGCAGGTGCACCGGAAGCAGTAGACGGAGTGATCAAATCCTATGAGCTGGGCTTTCGCATGCAGGATAGTGTGCCTGCACTATTGGATATTTCAAAGGAGCCGCAGCATGTACTCGATGCCTACGGTGTCAAGCCGGGCCTGGAGGGTTCCTTCGCCCGTCAGTGCCTGATGGCCCGCAGGCTCAGCGAGGCAGGTGTTCGCTTTGTCGAGATTCGCCAACCGGGCTGGGACCATCACACCAACCTGCACAATGGTCTCATCGAACAGAGCCGCAGAATCGATCAGCCTACTGCCGCACTGCTGGAAGATCTGAAGCAACGCGGCCTGCTTGAAGATACTCTCGTGCTCTTCGGCTCGGAGTTCGGACGGCTACCCACCTCGCAGGGAGCCGATGGACGGGACCACAACATCACGGGCTACGCGATGTTCCTTACCGGTGCTGGAGTCAAGAAAGGATTCAGCTACGGTGGCACCGATGAGATCGGCATGACAGCCGTCGATGGTCGCATGCACATCAATGATCTGCACGCCACACTGCTGGCATTGATGGGCATCGATCACGAGCAGCTTACTTACCGCTACGCCGGCCGCGACTTCCGTCTGACCAATGTAGCGGGTGTCGTTCAACATCAGGTCTTCGCCTAAATGACAAACCACGCCCACCGCATGGATTGTTGCCCGTCCCTGTATCGCTTATGCAAGCGGCAGACGGCGACCTATCACCTCACCTGAGTTCAGGTGCGATTTTATCGCCTCCAAATCAATAGGCCCGCTCGCCAATACCTTGAGAGCGGGCCATTCCTTTTAACGAAAACCCCAAAGATCAACGAAAGAGGAGATGAATCATGTTGAAGAAAATAGCGACGATTAGCGCCATCAGTTTCTTATCAACCATAGCGTTCGCACAGCAGTCCCCTGTCTCTCCCCACCAACCCAATCAGGCGAAGGAAACACAACCTGCCTCGAAGGCAAAGAAACTAACTCGTGCAGAGTTCGATGCCCTTATCGCTCATCCCGATCGAGTGCTGCTCATCGATGTTCGCAGACCCGATGAGATCTCTTCGATCGGAGGCTTTCCCGTCTATCTCAGCATCCAGATCAAGGACCTGAAAATCCATCTTGGAGAAATTCCTAAAGACAAACTCATCATCACAGTCTCCAATCACGCCGCGAGAGCCTCCATAGCAGCCGACCTGCTGGCAGAGAATGGTTTCGAAGTAGCAGGAGCCATCGGCGCGCAGACCTATGAGACCGAAGGTGGAGCACTGCTGAAGATCGCTGTACCCAAGCCCACCGCAGAACAGACCAGTGCAACTCATGCTGTAGCCGCTACAGAAGGCAAATAAATCGATATGCCATAACAGCTCTACCAAAAAAAGAAGATGCCCCAGCAGAGATTCTCTGCTGGGGCATCTTCTTTTCTCTCCCGACCTCTTCAATCGCAGCCCGCGCAGATCAGAAGGTGTAATGAGCAGCAAGCTGTAATGTTCTGGAACCGGTAGTTCCAGATTGCAACGTACTGATCTTGCCAAAGTTTGCATTACCAAAAACTGTATTGGGATTACCCAGGTTTGCATGGTTGAAGGCGTTAAAATCCTCCAGGCGAAACTCGATTCCCTGCTGTTCGTGGATCGCTACTCTCTTGAGCAATGTGAGATCGGCGGTTACCAGATCAGGTCCACGGCCAAAGGTGCGGGGTGCATTGCCGAAGGTATACGCGGCATTTTGGGTAAAGGCGCTTGTATCAAACCACTCAGCCGTTTTAGCCGCCCGAGATCTGGACTTCGATAGACCGTTCGGATTACCGGTCAGGTTAGGCCGCACGCCATCGGAGTAGCTGCCCGTGTTATTGGTTGCATCGATCACGCTGAGCGCCGTGCCCGAATGGATCTCGGCGAGACCGCTGATAGACCATCCGCCAACAACCTCATTCAGCCAGCCGGATTGCACGTTCACTAGCTTCCCTCTGCCAAACGGCAACTCAAGCACCCCATTGGCGATGAGCCGATTGCGAACGTCGTTACCGGAGAGACCAAAGCGATCCTTCGGGTTGTAATAATCCGTATAGGTATCTATGCCGGGATAACCGGCCAGTTCACTGCGCGACTCTTCATTATCGATGAACTTCGAGTAGGTGTAGTTCAACTGATACTGGAACCCGTGGCTATATCGCTTCTGCACACCGATATTGATGCCGTTATAACGAGACTGCCCGATATCAGGATAGAGATTCTGCACATTACTGAACTGAGGGAAAGGACGCAAGGCTTGTGGCTTTACCGTTGCGGTTCCGTTGGCCAAGGTAGCCAGATTTGCAGGGGTGATCTGGTTGATGCTCTCCGCAAAGGGACTGGCCAGGCGATGGCCAAAGGTTCCGAGATATCCGATATCAAGAAGCAGGTTGCCTGCAAACTCATGCTGTAGATCAAGGTTGGTCTGATACAGATATCCGGTTAGGCGTTTGGGTGCTATAAACTGCGGCGCAATATAGGGCGCGGTGTAAGGTGCCGCGACAGCACCGTATCCAGGCGTCAGTTGAGAAATCGTCGGAAATACAGCCAGGCCCGTCCCTTGGGTGCCGTTGTTCTTGAGCAGGAAGGCCGGCGTGCCCGCAACGGAGTTCGGAGAATTAATCGTGACGGCATTGGAAAACCCGGTGTTGAGAACGATCGGAGTGGCTTGATCGTATTCACCAGGGTAAAGAATTCCCGCTCCCCCACGAACGACTGTGTGCTCCCGTGGAGTATAGGCAAAACCAAAACGCGGCCCAAAGAGATGATCGTCAAAGTTGTTGGCATAACGGCTCTGTCCATTGATCCCTGAAAAAGTAATCACGCCAGGTGTTCCGGAGACCGGATTGATCGCCTTTGTATCAAACGAATTCTGGCGGTTGTTCTCCAGATAGCGAGGGGAGTCAACATCCCAACGCAACCCGTAGTTCAAGGTGAGTTTATTGTTCACGTGCCAGTTGTCCTGCGCGTAGAGCCCCCAACTCCAGGCTGCCGAGTATAGATACTCCGTCTCTTGACGGCTGGCGGTATTGACAACACCCAACAATAGATTCGCCAGACTGCCTGCGGCCGAGTTGGCACTGGCGCCGGCAGGAGTGAAGGTAAAGAAACCACCAGCAGAAGGAGAGTACAAGTCACCGTCTGCGGAAGTACGGTAGTCAACTCCAAACTTCAACTGATGATTCCCCCGTTGCCAGGAGAGATTATCGGTGTATTCGTTGCTGATGATGGGGGTTTGCAGCCGCTGCTGCTGCGAGGTATTGCCAATGGCAGCCAGACCGGTGAGGGTGGCTCCAGGGAAGAAAGTAGGATTCGTCCCAGGGAGCGCCAGTTGCGTGGCAGCTGCGGCATTGACCCCATGACTGATCGACAGGCCCTGGCGGTTGGTAAACGTAAAGCGCGCTTCGTTGAGCAGCGCAGAAGTGAAGGCGTGATTCCAGGTTGCGGAGGGGTTGTAGTAAAAGTTATGGGAAAGAGAGCCATAGCCATCCGTCCCTGCTGTCGGATAGACATCCAACGTATTCTCATGATCGGGCTGTGCTAAAAAGCGGAAGTAGATTGAATTCCTTTCATTGAAGGTGTGGTCGATACGCACGACATAGTCGTTATAAAGCTGCACATCCGAATCATTGGCCGCGAAATTGTTATTGTTGATCGCCGCTCCGGGAACATTCGGCAGCGGATAATAGGAAGCCAACTTTAGCCCATACGGGTCGATTTCAGAGCTGGGTAGTACGTTGAGGGTTCCGTTGTCTCCTATGGCCTGTTTTCCGGTGCGAGGATCGATAACGGGGGTAGAGATGGCCGAGAAATCTCCGATGCGCTCCGCGGCTGTAGGCACATTGAGTGAGAGGATGCTGGTCGTCGTCTCCACCTTCCCTTCGTAGGTAAAGAAGAAGTAGGTCTTGCCCTTTTTGATCGGGCCTCCGATGCTGGCTCCGAACAGCTTGTAGCTCAAAGGAGCGTTGATAGGCTTATTTGTAATAGGACTGATCGGCGCGAACTCGGGGATCGCCTGCAGATTTTGGCTGCGATAGTAGATATAGGCGCTGCCGTGGAGCTGATTGGTGCCGGATTTGGTAGTCATCTGAATAATGCCGCCACTCGATCGTCCCTGGTCAGCGGTGTAGTTGCTCACACTCAAGCTGAACTCCTGGAGCGAGTCGATAGGAAGATCGAACATCTGCGTCGGCACGCCTTGCAACAGGTTCTGTGTCGTGCCGCCATCGACCGTGTAGTTTGCATTGCCCCCGCGACCGCCGGCGATCGCAAAATAAGCACCGGAACCAGTACCACCACCAATCACAAAACCGTTGAGCCGCTGCAACTGAGTTGCGCGACGATCCACCAGCGGATAGTTGACGATGGTCTTGTTTTCAATCACATCCGAAACCGCCGAGGTTGCAGTCTGCAGCAAAGCAACGTCCCCCTGAACATCGATACGCTCTTCCACCTGTCCTGGATCCAGAACAAAGTTCACCGGCGTTGTACCTCCGGTAAAGATCTGTACACCGGACTGTACCTGGGGACTGAATCCATCCTTTTCAACCTTCAGGTTGTAGTGTCCCGGAAGCAGCACAGGAAAAGAAAAGAACCCGGAGCCATCGGAGCTTGTTTCATGGATATCGCCTGTTTCCGCCCGTATCGCGACCACCCGAGCACCAGGGATTTGCGCCTTCTGGGTGTCCTGAACGGCGCCCGAGATGG
This sequence comes from Granulicella mallensis, assembly GCF_014203225.1. Classification (GTDB taxonomy): domain Bacteria; phylum Acidobacteriota; class Terriglobia; order Terriglobales; family Acidobacteriaceae; genus Granulicella; species Granulicella mallensis_A. Next base: position 414,423 of record NZ_JACHIO010000002.1, read on the forward strand.
ATGCTGCATTTTGGGCATTCACTCGAACTGCATTGAAACCAATCGATACCAATGCAATGAGTACAACAGGACGCACAAACGCAACTACGCGCCTGCTTATAGAAATAAGCCTCACACCTGCCTCCAGAATTTTTAGTTGTAAAAATGAAAAAGCCCACGAGAGGATCTCGTGGGCCTATGCAGCACAGACCTATAGGTCTGCCGGACTGCTAGATAGGTTGGATGACGCTCTCCACGAAGCCGCTCACATCTGCTGATTGCAGGAAGTTCGGGCAACAACGTAGAGAAATTTTCGTCAAATATTGCATTTCCCGAATACTACTAAAAATATTTCCGGATTGCAATGCTTTTATCCATCTTTCGGCGATAACTCCTCCAATAGTTGGTAACTGCTGGAGGAGTTATCTCTGTGGAGCTATAGAGCATCATCATCCCTTCGAAAGATTAGTTACTACCAGGTACTGGATTGCACAAGGAATGAAAGTACGTTAGCTTCTAAGGCACACCATGTTTGCGAACCATCAAACGCGACACTCCCTCTGTTGTCCTCTTCTGGACTAGCCCTTAACGGCTGCACGAAACGATTGCAAACCTGCAATTGCTCCTATCCCACCTCATTTCCAAACTTTTGCTTCGTTCCATTGCGGCGTTTAGGCATGGCGCAGGCATCGTAATACTGTCGGACCAATCGTCCTCCCTTTGTGCCGATCCTGTATCGTTCGCAATTCATCCCCAATATCAACCTCAAGGAGAATTCACATGAAAAAGATATCCAGACTTATCCGTACAGCCGTGGCCGCTTCCGCGCTGCTCTTCGTCTCCATCGCCTCCCACGCCGCAACGCTCCATCTCCAGGCGGAATTGAAGGCCTCCACCGAAGTTCCCCCAAAGGACAGCGCCGGAACAGGCCACCTGACCGCTACGCTGAACACCGACACGAACGAATTGACGTACCACATTGACTTCAGCGGTCTTACCGGCCCCGTGGTCGCGGCACACTTCCACGGCCCGGCACTCGAAGGAGCCAATGCAAAGCCCCAGGTCCCAATCAAAGGGAGCCCCATCACTAGTCCGGTTGACGGCAAGGTGACGTTGACACCGGAACAGTCCAAAGACTTGCTCGATGGGAAGTGGTATTTCAACCTCCATACGTCTGCCAATCCGGGCGGTGAAATTCGCGGCCAGATTGTGAAGTCGGAGTAATCCATTTAGCTGCCTGATACGGCAACCTGCAGACCTGCTCAGTGCTCCGCAGAGGACTTCCTCTTCAACCCAAGGGGAAGTCCTCGAGCCTCAGAGATGAAAGAATGACATCGTAGCTACAGAAATGGCTGTAGCCTGCTCTATCGAATCACCAACAAACAGGGGAAGAATCCAGATGGTCTTTAAATATCGCAATGCAGGAATCGTGGCCGTACTCACCGGAGCCTCTCTCACGGCTCTACTCGCTCAAAACGGTGCTCCATCCGTTGCAAGCGGCAAACGCGAAATCCTGCTGCAAACAAATCAATCGTGGAACGGCAAGCCCTATACGCACTACCCCACAGGCCAGCCGCAACTCACCATGATCAAGCTGACCATCGCACCGCACAGCGCTCTGCCGTGGCACACCCACCCCTTCCCCAATGTTGTTTACGTACTTTCCGGCACGCTCACCCTGCACGACAAAGCCAGCGGCAAGACCCAGGTCGTCCATCAGGGAGCGGCCGTCGGAGAATCGGTAGACGCTGTCCATCGGGGCGAGTCGGGAGACGAACCCACCGTGCTGCTCATCACCTATGCAGGCACACCCGGCGTTCCCACTTCAATCCCTGCTAAGGGAGAGAAAGCAGAGTACTAACTCGAAGTCCCCGCAGCTAGATAACTCTTCGGTTAACTAGTAACAAAGAATTCAGCCATCCCTTCAGCGGCGATCCTGCGGTTCCCAGGCCCATTCCGGCAACGGAGCATTCGTCTTCTGCCGGAACGCCGCGCCCGGGGGTGTCGTCCGGCTTGCTACATTGCGCTTGAGCGCAGTGTAGGCAGCGATGATGTCGGGTGGAAAGGTCGGCATGAGGGCTTCGATATCTGCCAGCATCTGCTGAACCCGCTCAGGATATTGTTTTGCTACATCGTAGCTCTCTCCCGGATCGATCGCCAGATTGTAGAGTTCAGGGCGCGGAAGCCAAGCACTCTCGCTTCTGGAGCCGCTGTCATTGATATAGATATTCCCTCCTCCTTGCGCGACTCGCAGCTTCCAATCGCCCTCCCGAACGCAGTGCAGATCGGCTCCCTGCGCACTCATCGGACTGAAGTAGAGAATAGGTTTCCGCGTTACCTCTTCGTTCCCTGTTTTGAAGAGAACATGACTGATATCGGCCCCATCCAACGGATGCTCCGGGAGCTTGAGACCGCAAAGGCCAGCAAGCGTCGGAAACAGATCGAGGTTCGAACCCCAATCGCTGACGACACGGTTTGCAGGAATCTGGCCGGGCCATCGTGCGAGCATCGGAACGCGGAAGCCCCCCTCGAACGTGGACGCCTTGCGCCCCCGCAAACCTCCGGGGCTGCCTTGAAACCATGGCCCATGATCGCTGGTGAAGAAGACGACCGTATCCGAATCCAAACCTCTCTGCCGTAACGTCTTCATCACCTCTCCGACGCTCCAGTCAATCTCCATCACCGCGTCTCCGACATCTCCGAAATGCGATTTGCCTTGGAACTCCTTCGAGGCTCGCGCTGGATCGTGGGGATAGGAGTAGGCGAGGTAGAGGAAAAAAGGACCCTCTCCGGCGTTGTCCAGAAAGTGAACCGCTTCTTCGGTGTATCGCTTCGTGAGGTCGTCGCGATCGGTCTCCGGCTCCAAAGCCGTGAGATCGCGAAGAAGCGGCAACGGCTGCATGTCGACACTGTAGGGCACCCCGAAGTAAGAGTCAAAGCCACGATTCGTGGGCAGGTACTCCGGTGCGTCGCCAAGATGCCACTTGCCGATACACTTCGTCGCATAAGTCGCGCCCTTGAAGGCGTTCGCCAACGTAACTTCATCAAGCGACATCCCCGTCTTCGAATGCGGAAAATAGGCGCCTTGCGTATGCGTTCGTTGAGCATACCTTCCCGTAAGCAGAGCGGAGCGGGAAGCCGAACAGATCGGATGTGCCGCGTTGAAATGGGTGAACCGAGTGCTCTCAAGAGCCATGCGATCGAGATTCGGCGTAGGCAGGTGAGACCCATAGCAGCCGAGATCGCCATAGCCGAGGTCATCGCAAATCATCACGATCACATTGGGAGAGTGCGATCTCTGACGGCGCTGGCCGGTCACGACGGCGGTCTCGGGTTGACTGGCTTTTGCTTCCGGGCTCAACGGCACAACACACGCCGCACTCAGCGTCTTCATAAAACTACGTCGATCGATCGGCATTCGAAAATACTCCTCAGCTAATTAGGTTCGTTCCCTACTCGCCACGCACTGAGCTCTAAGCACCAACACCAGCGATGCTACGTCTCTTCGCATTCTGTGCGGAAGGGGAATTTCCCGAGAATCGTACTCGGATTCCCTGTAAAATTAGGCTGATATGACGTATCTCCTTCGAGATCGTCTGGATGCCTAAGGCCTGCAAAGACTTGGCCAGTTCAAGGACCCTAGTGGCAAAGACGGAACTCCGTGAAGAAGAACGAGCCTCGCTCGCGCGGTTACTCGAAAGCGAGACGATGACACGGGCTCCTCGCTTATGTGCCGTCCTTCGGTATCTGGTCGACGCTTTTATAGAAGGCCGATCCAACGAGATTACCGAACAGAGCATTGGGGAAGCTGTATTCGGCAAACCGGTTGGGTACAATCCGGGTGACGATAACATCGTCCGCGTCACACTTCGTCACCTTCGCACCCGTCTCGAAGAGTTCTATCGCACCGAGGGAAAGCACGAGACCTACATTCTCGAGATCCCCAAGGGCAAGTACATTCCCTTTCTTGTTCCCCGCGAGGCAGGCCACCCAGGATCCGGCACGCCTGCAGCAGCAACACCGCCCAGACTGCTACAGGCTCTTGAAACCGATCCTACTCCTCCGCCTTCGCTGTCTTCCAGGGTTGGAATCGGCTGGCTGGTCGCCGGTGCTTTGCTGGTGCTCTCACTAGCCCTCAGCTACACCCTCTATAGGGTGGAATTCGGAAACGCTGCCAGAGCCGGATCTCAAGAAAGTTCGGGCCTGCTACAGATGCTGGTCCAGCACGGCAACCAGCTGACCGTTGTCGTCACTGATTCCAATCTGCAGGCCTATCGCGAGATCTTCAAGAAGGAGGTTTCGCTCGACTCCTATATTGATCGCTCGTACGTCCGGTCCCAACCGAACGCCGTGGATAACCTTTCTGCGGGGGCGTTGAAATATGCAAGCGGCACGACAGAAACCACTCTCACGTCCGCGATCGTCGCAGCGACCATTCAAAAAGCCGCCGCTCCGGTGGTTGTCTCTATAAGACACCCTCACGATCTGAGCCTGAGAGACTTCCAAAGTGGGAATATGATCCTGCTCGGTGGCCCCTGGATCAATCCCTGGGGTCAGTTGTTTGAGGACCGGCTCAACTTTCAACTGGTTCCCCCTCCGGACAACCCAGCCGGGTCAGTGATTCTCAATCGCCATCCCCAACCGGGCGAGCCTGCGACCTTCGTACCCCGTCAGAAGAACGGCCAGACCATCACCTACGTTCGGATCGCAGTCTTGCCGAACCTGAACAAGAGCGGCCAGGTCGTCCTGGTCGGAGCGAACAGCCTGGAATCGCTCGAGGCAGGCGGAGATTACCTGATCTCACAGGATTTCCTGAATGACCTGCTGCGTCGCTTTCAAGTCAGCTCCCTCGCGCAACTACCGTCGTTCGAGGTCGTTCTTGAGGTAAAGGGAATTAACGCAGTTCCCGGGAACATACGAGTAGTCGCCCAACGCGCTATTACCCCTTCCTCTTAGCAGCATCCCGATTCCCTGCCTCCACACAGCACTTTCCCCGTAAAAGCTCGAACTTCCCCGGAAATTCCCCTTTCATGCCGTACAAATCGGCTCCTAGGATGGTGGCCGCTAAAGAGGTGCGTCTTCTTTCGCTCCGAAACGCTGGCGTAATTCGCCAGCGAGGAGCCGAGGCGCAACTGCTGCCGGCAGACTTCACACAAGAAAAGAGAAATCCTCTATGGACCGACAGGATGTAAACCGCCACTCCTTCATCCGAGCGCAGGTGATCTGTAATCTCCCGTTCAGGGCGGCACGGATCGCGACCCGTCTGTTCGTAGTTCTTCTTCTGGTCTGTATGGCCCCCCTCGTCGAAGGGCAAGTCGCTACCGGAGACATCCTCGGCAACGTCACCGACTCCACCGGCGCGGCTATTCCCAACGCCAAGGTGCGCTTGGAGAACTTAGGAACCCATGTCCACCAACAGGCGACCTCGGGAGAAAACGGGTCCTACACCTTTACCCAGTTACAGCCAGGCACTTATCGCCTTGGCATCGGCATGAGCGGATTCAAGTTCTTTTCCAATCCTTCACTCGTTCTGATCGCCGGCGATAGAGCCCGCGTCGATGCCACCCTGCAGATAGGCGAGACGACCGAGACCGTTGAGGTCACTACCCAGCCAAGCGCTCTGCAGACCGACAGCACCAACGTCGGTTCGTCGATCGAGGCGAAGGCCATCTCCGATATTCCCCTGAACGGCCGCAACGTCTTTGGGCTCGTCCAGGTAGCGCCAGGAGCGAATGCCGGAAGCCCCAGTTCGCTCACCAGCGGCAACCGGCCGGATGATCGTCGCCAGTCAAGTTCCATCTCCGCGAACGGGCAATATGAGCTGCTGAATAACCAGCTCATCGATGGCCTCGACAACAACGAGCGCTATAAGGGCCTCATCCTGTTGCGGCCATCGGTCGAGGCGATTCAACAGGTGCGCGTTGACACGAACACCTATACCGCTGAGGTTGGCCGCACCGCCGGAGCGGCTGTAACCATCCTCACCAAATCTGGAACCGACAGTTTTCACGGCTCACTCTACGAGTTCTTGCGCAACGACGTGACTGATGCCCGTAACTACTTCGCGCGATCGTCCACACTCCCTCACAAGCCAGAGCTCCGGCAGAACCAGTTTGGTGGAAGTATCGGTGGTCCCATCCTCCACGGCAGAACCTTCTTCTTCGCCGATTTGGAGGAGTTCCGCCAGGTGGATGCAACGGGCACGGTCTACACCTCTACGGTCCCAACTCTGTATGAAGAGCAGCATCCAGGCGACCTCACAGACGTCGGTGGTCCTCTTGTCACCAAGATCGACCCCACTGCGCTGGCATACTTCAAGCTGTATCCTGCACCCAACCAGCCCGGCACATCTTTCACACCTGGAGTAAGCGTTCCTTCCAACAACTTCCTGTTTGATCCTGCTCGCACACAGAGCACAACGCTCGGGGATCTCCGGATCGACCACCACTTCAGTCCTACGGATATTCTGTTCGGTCGTTACTCCTATAACAACGTGAAGACCTTCGTCCCAGGACAGTTGCCGTCGGTTGGCTCGATCCAGCCTGGCGGAACCGCCGGCACCTTCCCCGGCACCTCGATCATTACGACCAACAATGGCCAACTGAACTACTCCCATGTCTTCTCACCACGACTGCTGTTGGAGTTGAGAACTGGCTACACCCTGTTCCTCGATCAGGTCACGGCCTTGAACTCCGGTACAAACCTCAATGACACGCCCACCTATGCCATCCCCAACGCAAACACCTGTCTGGATTGCTCAGGCCTGGCACCGATCGCGCCCGGGGGCGGCTACTCAGGCATTGGCGATGGAAATTTTCTGCCGATCCTGCTGACCGAAAGCAACTACCAGTACGCGGGAAACCTCACCTACATACGCGGCTCCCAAACGATCAAAGTCGGGGGTGCCCTGATTCGGCGTCTTGTCAGCAATCTGCAGCAGAATTACGGCAAGCCGAGTATCTCCTTCAACGGCGCTACGCCTCAGGCGGCACTCGCAGAGTTCTTTGCCGGCGATCCCTTCAACTATCAACGGCAGGGCTTGACACGCCGTCCGCACGTGCGGACGTGGGAGCCAAGCATGTTCGTTCAGGACGACTGGCGCATAAGGCCGAACCTCACCCTCAATCTCGGTCTCCGCTACGATGTGTTCACCGCCCCTAACGAGAAAGATGGATTCAACTCCGATCTCGACTTTTCTACGGGAACCCTGATCACCTCAAACACTGGTGGCATTCAAACAAACCATGCGAATCTGGCACCTCGATTCGGCTTTGCCGACTCCATCACGCCACACATGGTTGTGCGCGGCGGTTTCGGAATGACGTTCTACGCCAGCGACGTCCAGAACGCCTTCCAACTTCTGAATCCTCCATACAGCTTTGCGACCGGCACGGTCACGTCGACGACACCGCTATCGGCTGGAGTCGTTGCAGTCTCCACGCCATCGACAACAGCCCTGTCCGGATCTGTAGCAGCGAAACCCTTCGACTATAAGACGGCATACGTCGAGCAATTCAACTTGCTCCTCCAACGCGACTTCTCCGGCAACGTCGTCACCATCGGATATGTGGGTGAACTGGGCCGCCACCTGGCAGCGATGATTCCCAACGTCAATCTGCCAAGCCCGAGTGGCTCGGCAACCGTACCGTCTCCGGTCTATGCGGCGCTGCTTCCGAATGTGAACACGATTCAATACTTCGGAGACTTCGCCAGTTCAAGTTACAACTCGCTCCAGGCCACCTTCGAAAGGCGCCTGAATCACGGCCTGACACTCAACGCAAACTACACTCTCGCGCATGCACTGGACGATACCGATAACCAGTCAACAGATGGCGATGGAGGATACGGCTTGCAGCCAACGAAGATCAGCACCTATGACTACGGAAATTCGATCCTCGATGTCCGGGATCGGATCGCCGTCACCGCAAACTATGCGATTCCGTTCCACGGGACCAACCGTCTGGCCAAACTCGCGCTGGGCGACTGGCAGGTGAATGGGTTGAGCTTCTGGCAGACGGGTTCGCCGTTCTCTATCACCAGCGGCGTGACGCAGAATGGGCGCGCCTACATCAATCTGGCAACGGTAACATCCGATCGCCCTGATCGTATTGGATCGCCCTTCCTCGCTCACCCCAGCGCCACGACTGGATTCCTGAATCCGGCGGCCTTTGCCCGCCAGGCCCTTGGCACAGCCGGCAACGCCGGTCGCAACTTCATACACGGCCCTCATCAACGACGCACAGACCTCTCGTTGTTCAAGACGGTTCCGCTGCACAACTCCCTCAATCTTCAGTTCCGCGCTGAGTGCTTCAACATCTCGAACACTCCGAACTTTGCTCAACCTGGCGGCCAGATCTCCAGCTACAGCCCGACGCCTGATGCAAATGGCAGATTCGAAGCGACCAATGCAGGAAACTTCGGCATCAGCACCTCGACGACCGCTGGCTCGGCGGCCAGACAATTCCAATTCGCGGCAAAGATTACGTTCTAGAGCAGTTTCATGACGATACCTACAGATGCCCGCACCAACGGAGATGCAGATACTCTTCAAGCCCGATGAGAACAAGGGTGGCGATGGACAAGACGATTTGCACTCGTTCCATCCGAATCTTGTGAGGGCTCAACGGAATTCGACGCCACTGCGAGGCCGGGCGATTACGCAGATGACGAACCTGCGCCAGGATCACCAGGTTCAGCAAGGAGCCAACCAACGCAAGTCCCATCATTGGGACCCGAATCCAGTCCTGATGAAACCGATCCATCGCCGTTCCGACGCCGGCACTCACAGCAAGAGAACCTATCCCAATCGCGAGCCGGAGACCGTCAAGAGCCGCAAAGAATGTGCAGACGCTTTGAAGAAGGGCAAAGAAGAAGCTGGACCAGGCAATCACCTCTCGTGTCGTTCCAGTCTCATCTGGCATCGCCTTCGATAGCGGACTCTCGGAGTCTAGCGGTTTGGCAGGCGTAGCTGACATCAGAGATTGAACTCCTTGGGTAAATGCACGTTAGCTGATTCTGGTTTGATTTTATAGTTCTTACATCCGTGGGTTTCCCACGATGACAAAGAACATACATCTCCGCAGGCGGAGCTATCCCTGGTCGCCCAAAACCCGGGCCACGGCGCTCCTTCACCTTCTTATTCTCTGTTCCGTACAAGGAGCTAACTTGCGAGCGCTATGCTCTCCACCGCCGGACCGTGCGCCCTGACCTTTTTTCGCCAAAACTCCGGGATCAGATCATAGTCTCGAATCGCCGACCGCAGCTTCACCTCCGGTTCGAAGCCAACGGCCAAACGAAATACATCAGCCACCGTGATCTGGTCTTGTTCCCGGGAGACCAGTTCCATGGAATCCCCAGCCCGGACGACCCCTTCCCGCAATACGGAGGCATAGAAACCAGGCTTCGTCGCCTCCAGGAACCTCGTGACGAGATCGGCACGTTCATGCTTGATCGCTAGTTTGTAGCAAGGGCTGCGAGGCTGGGTGATCTGCACGAGCGCTGTTCCCACACGCCAGGTATCCCCAATGAAGACGTCGGTTTCCAGGACGCCCTTCGACGTGAAGTTCTCACCCAGGTCACCCGGATGGAGTTGCGGCTTACCGAGAACTTCGGCCCAAAACGGAAAGTGCTCGGAGGGATAAAAATAGACGGCTTTATCCTTTCCGCCATGATTTACCAGATCCGCTTGCGAGTCACCAACGATGCTCAGTGTTTCGACCTGAACAGGATGGCTGACTGCGCTCTTGTGGATTCCGGTCAGGATCTCCTGGCCGTTCCACCACATCTTTTGCAGACTGCTGATATTTACCGATACGATTTCGGCAATCATGATCCCGGGCCCCCTAAGCTGACTGTGCAAAGCATCTAGGGCGTGTTCACGCTATCTGAGCGCTTCGACGATGAGTGCGAAGTGGAGGAAGCCGATAAAGAGTACGTCCAGTTTCTCGAAGCGGGAGAAGATTCTTCGGAAGCCCTTGAGCCTGCGGAACAACCGCT
>NZ_JACHIO010000003.1 GCF_014203225.1 Granulicella mallensis
GGAGGTTGCTCAGGCTCACGTTCCCACGCTGCACAGGCAACGCTTCCTTGATCCGTTCATACTGCGCCTCTGTCAGTTCCATCGGTACGAACAGGTTAACAGAAGTCTAGCCAATAGTGTGAACACGCCCTGGCACTCTGGGACTGAAAGAAACTACCTCGCGACCTTGAGCAGCACCACCCCATGTCCCGGCACCTGGACGGTGTAGATGTTCTGCATGCGACCGAGATCCTTGGCTTGCCAGATATCGCGCGCAACCGGTGGCTTTGAAAATCCGAGCTCACGAAAGTCGACGGTTGCGCTCATCGTTCCGGGGTGACGATTGAAGATACCAACGGCCCTGGAACCATCGGAGAGCGACCTTGACCATATCTCTACAGGGCCCTGCGCACTCACGCGATCTCCCTGCTTTCCGGCAGCATCCTGATCGATAGCGATGACCTCTTTGTTGGTCAGCAGTGCAATCGTCTCCGGAGTCATCTTGGACAGATCGTTGCCGGCTAGCAGAGGGGCAGCAAGAATCGCCCAGAGGCTCATATGCGTGCGATACTCCTCGAGGTTCATGCCTCCATTGCCCACTTCGAGCATGTCAGGGTCGTTCCAATGACCGGGACCGGCGAAGCGTCCGAGACCCGCCTGACCAAAACCAATCTCGGCCATGCGGTCGTATTTATCGGTGATATCTCCGGTCGTACGCCACAGGTTGCCGCCCACCTCGGCTCCCCAGTCCCAGACCGCGTCATTGCCGTACTGGCAGAGGCTATAGACGATGGGACGTCCCGTAGAGCGGAGCGCATCCCGCATCTTCGCATAGGAATCGACCATGATCTTGTGCGCCGCTTCAGGCGAGCCAGCCTCTTTCATCTGCACCCGCAAGCCGCAGAGATCGTATTTGAGATAGTCGATGCCCCAGGCCGCATAGGTACGAGCATCCTGCTCTTCATGGCCATAACTGCCCTCATACTTCGCACACGTTTTTGGTCCGGGCGACGAGTAAATGCCAAGCTTGAGTCCCTTGCTATGTACAAAATCCGCGAGCGCTTTCATGTCAGGAAACTTGCTGTTCGCGTGGATCACGCCCTGGCTGTCGCGTTCTCCCTCCCAGGTGTCATCGATGTTGATGTAGACATAGCCCGCGTCGCGCATCCCGCTTGAGACCATGGCTTCTGCAGTCGCACGAATCGTGGCATCGTCGACCTGCGCGTGAAAGTGGTTCCAGCTATTCCATCCCATCGGTGGCGTCGCGGCTGCAGCTACGTGCTGCGCTTGGAGGCCAGAGGATGCAAAGAACAATGCAGACGAGAAATAGGCGAGGGTACGAAGGAATTTCATAAGATCGACATCACTCCGGAGACAGAAGGATCGCAACGTTTATACGTGAATCCAGCAAGCGATGCCAAGGGGTACATGGAAATACGTTTACCTAGCGAAAATTACGTTGCATTTATAAAATGCCACCATTCGAGTTGAATGGGTGCCTACCTCATCAGCGGAGAGGGCGGATGCCTGCCATGCGGGAAGCCACTCGACTTTAGTTCGTCTGGGGATACGTGTTCCCTCACGAAACACATCGCAAAAATATGTCGACAACCAGCGTGCACGGGCCACGCAGAAAGGGTATCCTGCATCTCTCAGACGATGAAGCACGTACTCGCGCTCGACCAGGGAACCACCAGCTCACGGGCGATCCTATTTGGACATGACGGCAACATCGTCGGGATCGCGCAGCATGAATTCAAGCAAATCTACCCTGATGTCGGCTGGGTAGAGCACGATCCCTTCGACATCCTAACCTCGCAGTTGACCTCTGCCGTAGAAGTTCTGGGCAAGGCACGCGTGCGCCCACGGGATGTCGTTGCACTGGGGATCACGAACCAGCGCGAGACGACGATCGTCTGGGACCGGGAGACGGGCAAGCCGGTCTACAACGCCATCGTCTGGCAGGACAGGCGTGGTGCTCCTCTCTGCAAGAAACTCGCCGATGACGGCGCGGAAGAGACCATCCGGAAAAAGACGGGCCTGCTCATAGACCCGTACTTCTCCGCCACCAAGATCGCCTGGATCCTTGACAACGTGCAGGGCGCCCGAGACCGGGCGAACCAGGGCAAGCTCGCCTTCGGCACGGTCGACACCTGGCTGATCTGGAACCTGACCAGTGGCAAGCGGCACCTCACCGATCGCACGAACGCAAGCCGCACGATGCTCTACAACATCGTCGAGGATCGCTGGGACCAGGAGCTGTTGAAGCTGCTGAATATTCCCGAGAGCATGATGCCGGAGGTTGGCTGGTCGAGTGAAGCCGTGGGCCAGGTGACCACATCTCTTGGACTCGGAGATGTGGAGATAGCCGGCATTGCGGGCGACCAGCAGTCGGCGCTGTTCGGCCAACTCTGCGTCTCTCCCGGAGATGCAAAGAATACCTATGGCACCGGCTGCTTCCTGCTGCAGCACATCGGTGATAAGTTCACGCTCTCGAACGAACGGCTCATTACTACCCTGGCCTGCAGCCTGAACAAAAAGCTCGAGTATGCGATGGAAGGCAGTATCTTCGTCGGCGGCGCGGTTGTACAGTGGATGCGCGACAACATGCACTTCTTTTCGAAATCGTCGGAGGTGGAGCGTGCTGCCGCCTCGGTTAAAGACGCGGACAAGGTTGTCTTCGTTCCCGCGTTCACCGGCCTGGGCGCCCCACACTGGGACCCCTATGCCAGCGGCATGATCATCGGCCTCCAGCGCAGCACCGAGATCGGTCACATCGCTCGCGCCGCCCTCGAAAGCATCGCCTTCCAGGTGGCCGACGTTATTCACGCTATGGACAAGGACACGAAACAACCGTTCCGGGAGCTTCGCGTCGATGGCGGTGCAGCCGCAAACGACATCCTGATGCAGTTCCAGTCCGACCTGCTTCAGCTTCCGATACGGCGTCCGGCAGTGCTGGAGACAACGGCCTCAGGTGCGGCTTACCTGGCTGGGCTGGCGGTTAACTTCTGGGGAAGCACGGATGAGATCGCGAAGCTGCGAGGACCGGATACTATGTTTGAACCAAAGGCCGACCGAAAAGAGATGGATGCCCGTCAGGCCAAGTGGCAGGATGCAGTCAAACGCGCAGGTGGGTGGAACAAGGAGACGGCATGAAGCGCGAAGAGATGATCGCTCGCGTTCGCGAACGCAGCGAACCCTGGGATGTAATTGTGATCGGCGGCGGAGCTACCGGGGCCGGCGTCGCAGTAGATGCGGCGACACGGGGTTTTTCAGTCCTGCTGCTGGAACGTGAGGACTTTGCGAAGGGTACCTCAAGCCGAAGCACCAAGCTCGTCCATGGCGGCGTGCGCTATCTGGAGCAAGGCAATGTGTCTCTCGTAATGGAGGCGCTCAAAGAGCGCGGCATCCTCCGCCAGAACGCGCCCCACCTAGTTCACGATGTGCAGTTCGTCGTTCCGAACTACTCCTGGTGGGAGGCTCCCTTCTACGGAATCGGTCTGAAGATCTACGATCTGCTCGCTGGCAAGTATGGGTTCGGAAAGTCGGAGCTTCTCTCCCGTGAAGAGACCCTGGAACGCCTGCCGACCTTGCGGCAGGATGGTCTGCGTGGGGGTGTCATCTATCACGATGGCCAGTTCGACGACTCACGCCTGTTGATTCACCTGATCGCAACGGCCGTCGACCACGGTGCAGTAGCGCTGAACTACGCTCCGGTCATCGAACTGCAAAAAGACGCAGACGGCTTTGTCGACGGCGTAATCGCCGTCGATAGTGAGACCTCCGAACGCTTCACGCTACAGGCCCGCGTGGTCGTGAATGCCACCGGCATCTTTACCGACGAGATCCGACGCATGGCCGACAAACAGGCCGACACGATGGTCGCGCCCAGCCAGGGAATCCACCTGGTGCTGGACCGCTCCTTCCTGCGCGGGAACACAGCGGTGATGGTGCCCCATACCAGCGATGGCCGCGTGCTCTTCGCTATTCCCTGGCATGAGCACACCGTAGTCGGAACAACCGACACGCCGATTGAGCACGCTTCCTACGAGCCTCTTCCGTTTGAGCAGGAGATCGAGTTCGTGCTCGAGACTGCCAGCGAATACCTGAGCTGGCCTCCAAAGCGTGAGGATGTCCTGAGCATCTATGTGGGCATTCGTCCCCTGGTGAAAGCAGGAGGCGAGGCTGGCAAGACCTCGGCGCTCTCTCGCGATCACACCATTCACATCGACCAATCGGGGCTGCTGACGATTGTTGGCGGCAAGTGGACGACCTACCGTCATATGGCCGAAGACACCGTGAATCATGCCATCACTCTTGGCAAACTAGCCGACAGCCCCTGCGTGACGCACGACCTGCATATCCACGGCTATGCCGAAAACATCGACCCCCATGAGGGACTGGCCGTCTACGGCTCCGACGCAGAGCAGATCCTTCAGGTCGCGAAAGAACGTCCCGAACTAGCCAAACAGCTTCATCCTGACTTGCCCTACATCGCGGCTGAAGTTGTCTGGGCAGCAAGGATGGAGATGGCGAGGTCGGTCGAAGATGTGCTCGCGCGCAGAACCCGTGCCCTCTTCCTCAATGCCCATGCCGCCATCGCCATGGCACCCGATGTGGCTTCCCTGCTCGCAGCAGAGTTCGGCAAAGACAAGGCCTGGGCCGAAACCGAGGTAAAGAACTTCAACCAACTGGCTGAACAGTACACGCTACAGAAGACAGAGGTATAGCAAATGCGTTCTCCTATGCTTGGCGAATTCATGGGTACGCTCATGATGATCCTGCTCGGTGATGGTGTGGTCGCCGGCGTACTGCTGAAGAAGAGCAAGGCGGAGAACTCCGGCTGGATGGTCATCGCCACAGCCTGGGGCTTTGCCGTGCTCTGCGGAATCTTTACGGCGATCCTCTTTGGCAGCAATGATGCCCATCTGAACCCGGCTATTACTCTTGCCTTCGCCGTTGAAACCAATAACTATTCAAAGCTGCTGCCCTATGCCGTAGCACAGATTGCGGGCGGCTTCTGCGGCGGAGTGCTGGTCTGGCTCTTCTATCTCCCTCACTGGAAGATTACGGAAGATGCAGAAGCCAAGCGCGGTGTCTTCTGTACCGCACCGGCGATAAGGAACTATCCCGCCAACCTGATCTCGGAGATCATCGCCACCTTTGTTCTGGTAATCGTTGCAGGCTCCATAAGCTCAAAGCTCGTCCTGTCAAACGGCGCTGCTGCCGGTCTGAGCCCGTACCTGATTAGCTGCCTGGTGTGGGGTATCGGACTCTCGCTCGGCGGTACAACTGGCTATGCCATCAATCCGGCACGCGATTTGGGTCCACGTCTTGCTCATGCAGCACTGCCCATTGCAGGAAAGACTCACTCCGATTGGGCCTACTCCTGGGTTCCAATCATTGGCCCCGTCCTTGGTGCGAGCGCCGCTGGAATCGTACTGCACCTGATTGGGGCTTAGCTCGAACGGCGCTTCCCTTTTATTCCACTCGCTTCAAGCTGGCAAAGAAAAGATCGCGCCAGTGGTGAATGTCGGCAGAGCGAATCTGGTGACGCAAGCGCAGCATGCGCCGACGCTGCTCTTTCACCGTCATCTCGATGGCTTGTTTCAAAGCATTCGCTACCCCGACTTCGTCGTAGGGATTGACGAGGATCGCGCCAGTCTTCAACTCCGGCGCAGCTCCCGCAAACTCACTCAAAATCAGTACCCCGTCATCCTCTACGTGCGCCGCGCAATACTCCTTGGCTACAAGATTCATGCCATCTTTGAGCGGAGTCACTAACGCAATATGCGCAGCCTTATAGAGAGCCAAAAGCTCTTCATGCGGTACCGACCGATGCATGTATTGAATCGGCGTCCACCCCGGTTCCGCCAATTCCCCATTCACGCTGGAGACCAGCTTCTCCACCTCGGAGTGCAACTCCTGATAACACGGAATATTCTCACGGCTAGGTACCACGACTTGGATCAGGGTCACCTTACGGCGAAACTCAGGTTGGTCGCGTAGTAATGCTCGAAAGGCTCTCAACCGCTCCGGAATTCCCTTCGTGTAATCCAGCCTGTCGATTCCAAGAGCGATACAAAGCCCTGGAGACTCGCTGCGAATCTCTGCCACTCGACTCGCCACAGCTTCTGAAGCGGCAGCCGATGCAAACTCATGGAAGTCGATGCTGATCGGCATGACCTGGATCAAGGTCACCCCTCGAGTACCCACCACCTTGCGATGATCGCCCCGACCATCCAGCTTGATGTCTGGGATAAAGGCGCGCAGGCAGGCGACGAGATTTCGCTGATCGCGTTCAGTCTGTAGTCCTATAAAGTCGTAATCGAGCAGGCCTTGAAGAATCTCTCGCCGCCAGGGGAGCTTCTCAAAGATATCCGGCGGCGGAAAAGGAATATGCAGAAAGAAGGCAATCCGTGAGCGCGGACGCTGTGCACGGATAAAAGAAGCAACCTGCAACAGTTGATAGTCCTGCACCCAGACGATGTCCTCTTCACGCGTCACATGAAGAACAGCTTCGGCAAACTTCTGATTCACTCTGCGATAAAAATCCCAATAAATCGGCTTGAAGACGCAATGCGTCTGCAAGTCATGAAATAGCGGCCAGAGGACCTCGTTGGAGAACCCCTCATAGTATTTCGCTTGCTCTTCCTCGCTCAGGAAGAGTGGTTCGTAATGATAATGATGTCCGCAGGTAGCTTCTTTCAACTGTGCGCGAATCTCCGGCGAGTCCTGGGTGCCCGCACTTCCGATCCAGACTCCACCATGCTCTTTCAAAAGAGGCTCGAGGGCGCTTACCAGGCCTCCACTGGAAGGCGTTGCCGTCAGCTTGCCTTGCTCCATGGCAAACGACAACGGAATGCGATTGGATACGACAACAAGACTCGTGGAGGAAGAACCTGCAACACCGCTGACAGTCCCTGCCTTCGCTGCCCCCTCTCGATCCGCAGAGACAGCTGCCAGCCAGCCATCAAGGAACTCCAGCAACTCCTGGGGCGGCTTCAGCCAGAGGTTAGCCAACGTGGGCCGAAACTCATTGCGCACCAGGACGCGAAGACCTTGATTGCCCAAGGCGCAAAAGGCATCTTCATCGGTCTGGTCGTCGCCCAGATAAGCCGCAAAGGTCCCCTGCGGCTCTTGCTTAAGAATGTGCTCGACGGCGGTGGCCTTCGTGCAGCCCTTCCCACGCACCTCAAGTCCCCCATCGAACGGCAGCATCTCAAGCACCGCACCCGACGGCTCTACCTGGGCGAAGAGCGTCTCAGCCAACGACTTGAGCTCTCTCACCTGATCTCTGTCGAGGCCTCGGGTATGCAGTGCCAAGCCGCTGGCCTTGCGTTCAATGGATGAGCCGAACCCTTTTTCAGCCATCAACCGATCGAACCAGTCAAGCTCCTCTATCTGCTTCTGGCTGAGAGAGGTCAACTGGTAGCTACCATCGGCCGACAGTTGTTCGCGCCCATGGCTTCCCCACATCTCGGCGTGAATGTCTTGCGGAAGAAGAGCCCTCAACTCACGCACAGGACGGCCCGTGACGAATACCAGCCTCCCTCCGGTCAAACGGCTGAGGCGATGCAGACGTTCCTCTACCCCGGGATATAGTTTGCTGCTCATCCGGTCCTGTACGAAGGGAGCCAGGGTTCCGTCGTAGTCCAGCATCAGCACAGAACGGTTCGCTGCAGCCAGTCTCTTGAAACCTCTCTGTGCAGCCTTCTTCGACCAGGCTCGGTCGTGGGCTTCCCTGCTGGACGGGTCTTTCTGCATTTCAATACCGCTCTTCTCTGCCATAAAGGTACCTGCGATATAAGATGCAGACACTAAGCTAATCGCATGGCTCCCCGGCTCGGTGGCGCGCATCCAATAGAGCGCGTCTTCGAGATTGAAGATTCGAGAACCTATCATGCCCCCATTTCCCTATCGCGAACTTGACCCCACCCCTGAAGCGAAGACACGCTTTACCCAATGGATTCAGCAACTCGACGAGCAGTTCACCCAACACGCAGGCTATGAGCGACGTTCGGAGATCGTGCGAGAGGAACTACGGAAGCTCTTCCTTCCTCAAGGCCCTGCGACTGATCCCACCAATCTCCTGGTAGACCTGTCGCTAGACCCTCGCAACATCACACTGGAGCCTGAATACTACGGCGACGTGGACCCGATTCGATACTACGAGCGCAAACCGCTTATCTATCTTTGGCAGATGTTCGATCGCTCTCCGCTCGGGCTCAATCATTGGCTTGGCTTTCGTCTCCGCGCCATGCTCGGCCGTCACCTCTTCCAGCACATCGGTAGTAACGTAAAGATCTTTCACAACGTCGAGTTCACCTTTGGCTATAACCTCACCATCGAAGACAACTGTGTGATTCATAGAAACGTTCTCCTCGACGATCGAGGCGGCATCATCCTGCGGCACGGTACAAGTGTCTCGGACTATGCCAATATCTATAGCCATACGCATGACCTGAAAGAGCAGGCGAAGGTCACCAACAAGGTCACCGAACTCGGCCCCAACGCACGCGTCACCTATCACGCTACGGTTCTCGCAGGTGTCCGGATCGGCGAGGATGCCATGCTCGGAGCCATGGGCGTTGCAACCAAAGACGTTGAGCCACACCACGTCAACGTAGGCATTCCAGCGAGGACAGTACGCATTAAAGACCGCGGCTAGAGCAAATTTCCTTTAGATGTATAGCGGAACCGTGACATATATGGCCGTTTTTCCCCAGAAAAACGGCACTGCACGCCCGATTAAACTTCCCGGGAACAGGAAATTTGCTCTAGTTGGCCGATGGCCGTTCTACATGGTCGATGACATAGTCATCCACCGGCCCCTTTTCTGCCTGGAGTTTCAGGCCAAGCTGCTCCCTTACGGCATCGAAGATCGATGGACGATCCCGGAGTTCAGCCGGCAGGTTGTCTTTCGAAACCTCCGGCGGAAGTTCCGGAGCAAAGGACAGCGTAAAGTCGTAGTTCTTGTCGAGCCCGGTCTTGTCGATCACCGGACGTCCATCTCTTTGCAGTTGCTGTCCAAGCCACCAGCAGAGATAGGACATCGGAACCCTGGCCCCAACAAAGGCGTTGTCGCTGCCCGCATTGATAGGAATCTTGAAGTCCTGTTCACGGTCATCGGCCTTCATCTTCAGGCCAGACTTATCGACAGTGAGCGCATAGACAGGGCCTTTTTAACCACTTTATGAAACTTCAAATTGAATCTGTCTGCCAGCAGATTTTGAAACATGACATGAAGATCGTCGATACCGTAAGGACGGTCTGTCCTGGCCTCAACATCGTAGCGGTCGGTATTGAGCCAGTCCGGCCCACCTGAGATCTGTCGCATGGGCACCTTGTACATCAGGCTGATCATGAGCTTGATTGGAATATTCTGAGCTACGTACCCGCGACCGTCAGGCAGAGGCTTAATACCTCCGCCCTGTCCGCCAGATTGAGAGGGCCTGATCGAAGCCACCTCGAACGTCAGCCTGGGGGTCTTGTCCTGACCACGCGCGAGAGGCATAGCGATCAAACCAATGATTGCGGCCCAAATACACGCTGTACGCCTAAACATATCCACCTCATGCCAACGCCTGTAGTTTACGTCGCCCCGTCCTCGTGTGGCACAAGTTCTCTACAAGGTACGTCCATCTTTAGCGTATGTATGGACATTCATGGGGTCTGGCATTGAAAGTATTTACGGTATAAATGACATCGATCAGAGGAAAGCCGTAGGAGAAAAAGTGGCGAAAGCGAACAAGGAGTCTGCGGCGACATCACGGCCTTTGGATAAGAGCGGGTTCATCCCGCTGTACTACCAGATCCAGCAGGCACTGATGCAAAAGATCCAGTCCGGAGAGTTACCGGAAGGCGCAGCACTGCAATCGGAAGAACAGTTGGCAAGGGTCTACCTGGTGAGCCGCATGACGGCCCGGCAGGCACTGCAGGGGCTCAAGTCCGGGGGATATGCCTCCAGCCAAAAGGGACGAGGAACCTTCGTAACTCACCCCAAGATGGAAAAGAACATCATGCACCTGCTGGGCTTCACGGAAGACATGAAGCAGCGAGGCATGGTTCCGAGTTCCAGGCTGCTGGAGCAGACCGTGATTCATGCCACAGAGGAGCTTGCATCCAAGCTCAAGATAACGGCAGGAGACGATGTCGTTCGTCTACGCCGTCTGCGCCTGGCCGATGGCACCCCCATGGCACTCGAAGAGTCCAACATCGCGCTGAAGTTCTTCCCCGGCCTGGAGCGGCTCAACTTCTCGAAACAGTCGCTCTACCGTGTTCTTCGCGAGCGTTATGGCGTACGCGTCGGCTGGGCGGACGAGGTGATCGAGGCTCTTCCTGCGACGCGGGAAGACTCCGAGCTACTGACGATCCCGAAGCGGGCCAGCATTCTCTCCATCTCCCGCATCATCATGACCACGGAAGACACTCCGATCGAAGTTGCCAGTTCACGCTATCGTGGCGATCGCTATCGCGCATCGATTCGTGTTCCGACTACGGTGATTGAGTAAGTGATTCCCGACCGTTACCGAGCTTTGTCGCTGCAACAAATCGTGCCGTAATACTTTTGGGGCAAGTAATAGCCGCGCCCACCACAACCGCATGCACCCCGGACTGCAAAGCCCTGCCGATCTCTTCCGGCTGCCTCACATGGCCTTCCAGGATGACTGGAATCTTGAGCCTGTTGAGAAGACTGTCAAGCAGCGCCCAGGAGATGGTGCGAGCACCTTCCGTATCAGCGGTATATCCATACAAGGTAGAGGCAACAGCATCAGCTCCGGCGGCCTCGGCGGCGAGAGCATCTTCAAGCGTGGCAATATCCGCGAGGACCGGCCGCCTCAGTTCCTCATGAATACGAGGAATGATCTCTGTCCATGGTTCGGCCTCGACAAGGCGACGCCTTGTGCAATCCAGAGCAATGATGTCCGCACCGGCATCACTGATCTCTCGTGCGGACTTGAAATCGGGGGTAATATAAACCCTGCCGTCTCGGTCCTGCGTCTTGAGCAGGCCAATGATAGGAAGCATTGTCTCCGTCCGAAAAGAGGCTATCCGTTCAGCGCCTTCGGCCCTCAACCCACCGGCGCCGCCTTGTAGAACAGAGACGGCGATGTGCGTGAGCGTCTCTGTATCGTCCAGTGGATCGCCATGCGGAGCCTGGCACGAAACCACCAGGCTCCCACGTAGAGCTTGCAAAGCACGTTGCTCAGAGGCGACAGGCAATGAGAACACTATAGATATCTCCCGGGACTTAGTCAGCAATTCTATGCTGCATCCCACGAAACAAGCCAGAAAAAGGTTTGTTTAGGATTCGAATTGCGAAAGTATCGGGAAGCTAATACCTCCATCAAGCTGCGTTACAGCTAGAAGCTGTAACGCAACCCTGCTTCGACACGACGGCCATTGTCGGCGGCATAGGGTACCCCGAAGAGGGGTGAGCCCAGCACTCCACCGACCTGCGTCACGTTGGTATGGTTCAACAGGTTGGACGAACGGATATTCACCTGCAGCGTCTGCTGATGTGTCGCCTTTGGGTTGCGTGTCAGCGTAAAGGCACGCTGAATGTTGGCATCGAGATAGATCGTCCACGGCATGACACCCTCGTTGCGAGGGAAAACACCTTTACCGCCTGAAGCCACCAGGAGTCCGTAAGGCGTAGCAATAGCGCCCGGAGTTCCGGGGGTAGCATACTGCGGACGGTCGTTGAAGTTGCCGTCGCCGTTATTATCGAAGCCCGTGGTGATGTTGTAGTGCCCATCGCCACCACCATGGAAATCAGTGCTGAGCTCAATCTTCTTGGGCAGAGTGAAGGTGCCGTTCCCAAAGATATTCCAGACAGATTGATTGCTACGGTGGGCGAACTCACCGGCATCGGTCACAGAGCTCTGCGGTGAGGAAAGTTCACTGTCGTCCGTGTCGTCTATGAGGTTGACGCGCACGCCGCCGAAGAAGAACTGCACGTGTTTGAGCGAATGCTGCTCAACCCCAGCGAAGACAGCATTGACTCTTCCCTGTCCGCTGGCCTGCATCTGCAGGATGTTGAGATTCGCCGGGCCGGGCCTCGGTCCTGTGGGTATGTCGTTCACGGGGGAGTTGATGTTCTCCGTGCGGGTGTAGTTCCAGATGCGCCCAACGTAATAGTCAGCCGAGAAATTCCAGCCATGAGGAAAGGTACGTGTGCCTCCCACGTTCTCCGCTATCCATGTGAGGTTACCCAGGTGAGGAGAAAACTGGCGGAGACTATGGATGGGCGTCGCCCCCAAAAAGGGATTGCCGTAGACCGGGTTATAGACCGTGCTGGTCACACGTGTAGTGCCGTTCTCGCGGAGGATCTCCGCGTTATCCGTCTCACCAAAGCGGCCGGAGAACATTCCTGAGTGTGCGTGGAGTGTCCATGTTCCCTTCTTCGTTGGCGACCAAAGGATGCCGAGACGCGGCACGATGGAATCCAGAATGGTGGGATCGGTCTGCACGAAGTAGCGCACCCCATAGGCGACGTGCACGTTGTGGCCTACGTTCCAATCGTCCTGTACAAAGAGCGCGTTCTGCACCTGCGTGAAATCGACGTTAGGGGTTCCTGCAACGTTGCTGAACGCGGTAGCCGCGCCTCCGGCGAGTCCGAGTTGAGCGCGCCGGTACTGCTCTACCCCTGTAATGGTCTCGGTCTGCCCCGGAATAGGATTGTTGTTCGCATCGAGTACCGGTGCCGTTCCGCCACCGAAGGTATAAGTGCCGTTGAAGTTCGTCGTGAGCTGCTGATGCTCGTTATAGACCATCATCTGCGTACCGAACTTGAAGGTATGGTTCTTGGGAGTAACGATCGCGTCGTCATCAACCTCGATGTTCAGTTCGCGCACCCGCTGTGCGCCAAGCGTAGCGCCACCGCCGGTGAAGGCGCCGGCGACCTGGACCTGGGGCGCCGTGGAGACGGGCGTATCCGTCTCTCCATCCCAGCGCAGGCTGAGACGAGCCTCGTGCATGAAGTGGGGCGATGCCGTGGTGATATCGCTCACACGGAACATATGCTCATACTGCTCGCTGTTATAGCCGGTCTCCGCCAGAGCGGTGCCTCCCACTCCGACGTTCTGCAGGTTGTTTACATTTGCGCTATAGCTTGTAATGAATGTGTTCTTCGGCCCCAGTTGCCAGTCCACGCGCGCGGTTCCCAGCCACAAGCGCTGTGGGGTCGCGACGTTCGATATGGAGCTTGAAGTATTGCCTGCACTGTCGATCGTAATGGCATTCACAACCGCGAAGTTGTCGATGCTGCGATGCTCCAGGGTAAGCGCAAAGTCGCTGCCGGCCTTGCGTATCGGGCCTGTCAGCTCAAAGCCATAGCGCTGCTTGCCGATGGCGGCCTTGCTCGTCGAGAATGGGTCGCGCGCATTCTCCCAGGGGCTGCCGTTTGTGGCAAAGAGCGCGCCGTGAAAGGCGCTCTGTCCAGGCTTTGTATAGACTTCGATGCGACCGCCATCAAACGGAGGTTCGCGATATTCAGCGGAGAACTGATCCGGATTGACCTTGATATAAGCGATGGAACCCTTGGGCGGCAGGCTGCTGGAGCCCTGGAAACCGTCGACCGAGATGGTGGCATTCGATGGATTGCCGCCCAGCGCGGCGGAAAACTGCTGCAGCTCGCGCTTCAAATCGTCGGGATCGTCGGCCAGGGATTGCAGGCGGGAACCGGAGATCGTCTGCGTGGGACCGCTGGCAGCCGCGCTGCTCCCAGGACCGGCATCTGCGCTTACGTCTACGTCTGTTTCAACGGCCTCCGGATGGAGTACAAGAGACAGCTGCGACGCGTGCGGTGCAGTGAAAGAAAGATCGTGCTTGGCAAATCCCTGCGCCATTACAGTCAAATGGTGGGAACCCTCGCTGATGCATGAAAAGTGGAAACTGCCATCGGAACCGCTCGTTTCGTCATGGGCTCCGTCCAGCGAAAGCGTTGCATTGGGAATGAGCGCAAGCGTGGTGTCACGTACGGTACCGGCGAGTGTTGTTCCGTGGCAGGCCGCCGTCTCTGCGAAGGCGTGCGGGAGCGCAAACGCCGCAAGGCTTGCGGCGAAGAGAAGTGTCTTCATGAGCCCTCTTATTCTGTGACAAACGTGCTGGTCACGGCGCAGGCGGCGCCTTGCGTCGATCTGCTGTTGTCTGAAGAATCTCTACGCTGGAAGGTATGTCGAAGTTCCCTTACCCCAGTGGAAATATTCCATCAGCAGTTTCTTCTACCTGATTTCTCTATACACCTGAATCGGAATCACACTTGGCAAGGAGCCCCTTCAGGCTCTTCTCAGCGTGCTCTTTTGCCGATGGCTCCATCCGCTCCGTAATCGCAAGAGCTTCCCTGTACTGGACCGCCGCTTCCTGCTTGCGGTTAAGTGCAAGCAGCGCATTGCCCAACACAAGATGAGCATCGAGACCTTCGGGAGCGAGACTGACAGCCTGCGATGCAACAATCAATGCGGCTTGGGGATCCGGCTTGAGATGGGTGCTGGGATCTCCGCTGAGCAGTTTGCGAGCGCGGACCTCATACATCATGGACGATGCGAGCGGCAGCTCGAAGTCGCCGTGATAGACCTCAACCCCGTTCATGATGATGTCGTCGGGCTTCCGGTGAAAGAGCGAATCGTAGGGATTGAGCACAGAGCTTCCGAGTTCATAGCCACTTAGAACGGAGTCGCTGATCAGGATCGTGCCATGGATGACTGGTGGAACTTCGAGGTCAACCATGCCACGAGATTCGAGGGTTGGGAGCAACTTGCAAGGGATGCCATAGTCGGAGGGCAGAACAAAGGGCTCGACGAAGTAGGCGAAGTAGCAATCATGGATATTGTGCTGGTCCAGGTAGGACTTCGTCCACTTGAGGTTCTGCCCCCACTCCACGGCGGCATCGCTAAGATAGAGGCGAGTGTGCGAAGGGCCGCCCCAAAGCTCGTTGCTGTAGGGCATATAGTTCGGGAAGGCGTGCAGGCAGGAGACGATATTCCAGAGCAGGAGCGCTGCCACCGGATACGC
Organism: Granulicella mallensis; assembly: GCF_014203225.1. GTDB lineage: Bacteria > Acidobacteriota > Terriglobia > Terriglobales > Acidobacteriaceae > Granulicella > Granulicella mallensis_A. Next base: position 14,998 of record NZ_JACHIO010000003.1, read on the forward strand.
AAAGCGACGAGATTGCCGAATGAGCGCGACGGCTGCGGCCGAGGCGAGCACCAGCAGAAACGGCACGACTGGAAGGATATGGCGAATGCCGACGTTGAGCGGAGAGGTGAGAGCAAAGCTCAGGAAGGCTACCGGTGGCACGAGAACAAACCAAAGCTCGCGCCTGTGAATGCGGCCCGAGAGGATCGCCCAGACTGCAGCCGCGAGGAAGAGCAGCACCGGAAGGGTGAGTTTGATCAGCAATACGATGGGAAAGTAGTACCAGACTCCGCTGGCGAGGATGTGTCCAAAGAGATAGGTCGGCTGATTGCCCGCGACTCGGCGCACATCGACCAGGCCGAAAAGATAACTCTCCGGCAGCAGATGATGGTGCACGGCGAAGAGGATGATCTTGTTGTCGAGCGGCGGCAGTGACACCATCGTGGATTGCAGCGACGGGATCATCATGGGACCACCGGGCACCATCCGATAGCGGAAACCGTAGAAGGCCCAGAGAACGAAGACACCGATAGCCAGGATGCAGGCCAGCGAGGCGGCCGAGCGAAACAGGATGCGACGCAGATCCGCTACGCGGTGCTGGGATGTGCGCGCGGTTTGCCACCGGCTGCACAAGTCACCCGCGGCCAGCAGAATAAGCATGGGCGGCAGAAGGATGGCAGAGTGTTTTGCCGCGAAGGCCAGGCCCGTTGCCAGCCCCGTGAGGAGCAGACGCGACAGCGATGGGGCCTTGGTGTAGCGATAGAAGGCGTAAACCGCGGCGAAGAGCATGCAGGTAACGGCAGAGTCTGTGGTGATGATGCCTCCGTTGGTCAGGAGGCTGGGCTCGAAGGCTACGAGGGTTAAAGCAATCAATGCGGCGACAGGCCCGAACATCTCCCAGCTTGCGAGGAAGACCAGCACGGCAAGCAGCAGAGCAAAGACCATGACGGCGAGACGGGCGCGATACAGCAAGGTGTCGCCTGCGTAAGCGCCACCATGGGCGGGATCGTTGCGGAAGACCAGTTCGCGCCCATTGAAGTAAGCTTCCCACTTGAAGTAGCGGCCCTGGTAGGGCTGAACGGCAAGATTAAGCGACAGCAACGGGAACGCTGCCACCATCTTGGCGAGCGGTGGGTGCTCTGGATTGAGAGCAAAATCACCGGCCTTGAGCGACATGTAGCCTGCGAAGAGGTGGTCGCACTCGTCCCAGGTGGAGGACTGTTGGCGCACACTCAACGCAAGTTGAGCCGCCATGGAGAATAACAGCAGACAAGCGATGAGGAGTACGAGTGGCTTATTGCTACTACGCATTCAGTCTCCGAAGGGCTTTTCGATGGGATTCTATTCAGATCAGGAAGGGACTAGAATAACGGTTGTCCAGTGTGACGGCGGCAAAATGTTGAATTCGGGCCAAAATATCGAAGCTTCAACTATCGGACAGCAACAGTTCCTGATAGGGCTCAATCCGGGGCCGCCAGCAGACTATGTGTCGCAGGATTACGGCGACTATAGCCTCTACACCGCCGAGCAACACCGCTCCGTGTGGGAACGCCACACCCACAACTGCACCCAGATCACCGTTGCCATGAGCCCCGCGCAGGTTCGCGGCGAATGGCAAGGCGTAAACGGACATATCGAACGCCGCGAGATGAACGGCGATATGGCCTGGATCATCCCACCTGGCGTAGAACACATCATTCACTTCGATCGGCCAGCCACGCTGATCCATCTATACCTTGCCGAGTCCTTCTTCCACAAAATGGTTGAGGATGTGCCGAATTCGGTAGAGCAGTCCTTGATCCCTTCGATCCTGGTTCGCGATCCTTTTCTGGTGGAACTTGCAAAATCTCTTCACCGTGAAAGCCTCGAAGGGCCGCTCTCGCCGCTCTTTACCCAGTCGGTGGCAACACTCACGGCAACGCATCTGGCGCGCTCTTACAGTAACCGCAGCCGTGCCGTTCCTTCCTGCCACGGAGGCATGGGTCCCAGCCGCGAACGCCGCGTACTGGCCTACATCGCCGAACATCTCGATCAGACAATCACGCTGGAAGAGCTGGCAAAAGTTGCCGCGATCAGCCCCAACTATTTGATCGCGCTGTTCCGCCAGTCCCTTGGAATGACCCCGCACAAGTACGTGGTGCAGCAGCGCGTCGAACAAGCTCGCAGGCTGCTGAATGAACGCGACCTCAGCTTGCTGGAGATCGCACAGCGTTGCGGATTTCAGGACCAGAGCCAGTTCACAACGGTATTCCGGCGCTATGCCGGAGTCACACCGGGCCAGCTTCGCCGCTCGCTCTAGAACATAGAACAGCTTCCAACCTGTTCTTCCTCATAGCTCTAAATCCTCACAACTCGTAGCTCAACAGGAACCGCTCTCCCTCTAACTCTTTTTACCCAGCGCCGCACCAAACACATTCAATAATCCGCCGGCAGCGCCCATAGCACGGCGTGCATTCTTCGAGGTCATCCTCCGGGCAATCTGGAACAGGGACGGAGGCTCTCCCTCCGCCTCTTTCAGCACCCCATGCAGATCGTCCGGGTTGATCTCCTTCAGCAGATTTCCCGCCAGCAGCGATAGCCGCAGCAGGTTCACCATCTCTTTGGATGAGACTAAATCCGCCACGTGATCGACGACGGTATCCTTCGCGCCCAGAAGACCGTTCATCAGGTTCAGCACATCTTTTTCGTGCAGCTTCTCCAATACTTCATACGCTGCAAGAATGGCCTCGGCATGTTTCTCCGGCGCCTCATGCACCTTGCGCACCAGGTCCTCGCGAGGGTCCACTGGTTGATACACCCGAAAATCAACGGCGACTGCCATATTCTGCTCCTTATTCCTTAGTGAGACTTCCGCGTCTCAATCTGCACCAGCTTTGCCGAACCGGGCATGCGATAGTCAGCGCGCTTCCACTTGCGCTCGACCTCCACTCCGGTCTGTGGCGTTGGAGAACCCGAATAACGGAAATTCAGCCGTTTAAGCGGGTTACTTCCCTTCTCCGGCAGCACCTGCATGTTGACAGCGGTCTCCTTGAAGGCTGGCGTGTCCGTCGCCGTATCGGTAAACGAGCCGGTCAGCACATTGACCGGACCTTCCTGCGACAGCAACGGCAGATAGATCTGCTTGCCTGTCACGCGAGCCGTAACCAGCACTTTTATCTTCAGTGAACCGTAGCGGCTGGTGAGGCGAACCCATTGTCCCGAATCGATCTCTCGTTCCTTGGCCAATGCAGGTGAGATCTCAACCCACCGTTCTGGCGTCTCCTTGAAGATACCGGCAACACGATGGGTCATATTTCCCTCATGAAAATGTTCCAGGATACGGCCATTGTTGAGGAAGAGGTCATACTCCTCATCCGGGCTGTCCGAGGGCTTACGGTACTCCAGCGGGAAGAACTTTGCCTTGCCATCGGGAAAATTGAAACGTTCCGTGTACAGGATCGGCTCATCTTTTCCGTCCGGCGTAACCGGCCACTGCAGTGTCTTGTAGCCCTCCAGGCGATCGAAGCTGACGCCCGCGTAGAGTGGCGTCAACGGAGCCATCTCCGCCATGATCTCCGAAGGGTGTGTGTAGTTCCAGTTCGCGCCCATGCGGTTGGCAATGTCCTGCGTGATCTTCCAATCGGCACGGCTGTTTCCGAGCTCCGGCAACGCTTGATACAGGCGCTGTACGCGGCGCTCTGTGCTAGTGAACGTGCCTTCCTTTTCAAGTGCGGGCGAGGCAGGAAGCACGACATCCGCATAGCGGCAGGTCTCGGTAAAGAAGATGTCCTGCACCACGAGAAACTCCAGCCGTTCAAAGCCACCGGCGACGTGGTTGGCATTCGAATCGGCCGAGATCATGTCTTCGCCAGCCATATAGATTGCACGCATCTTGCCGTCATAGACCGCATCGATCATCTGATGGTTATCCATACCGATCTTCGGCGGCAGCGTCACACCCCAGGCCGCTTCAAACTTCTGCCGGACGGTGGCATCCGTCACAGGCTGATAGCCCGGAAAATTGTTCGGCATGGCACCGATATCGCTGGCGCCCTGCACGTTGTTATGACCACGCAAGGGATACGCACCACACCCTGGCCGCATGTAGTTGCCGGTCGTCAACAGTAGATTGCTGATCGCCGTGGACGAGTCCGATCCCATAACGTGCTGCGTAATACCCATCGCCCAAAGCACGCACATGGTGTCGGCGTGCGCGATCATCTCTGCGACCTCGATCAGCGTCTGCAGCGGTACCGCGCAAACCTCTGCGGCGAACTCCATAGTGAACAGGTCGAGACTTTTACGATAGTCGTCCACACCGTTCACCCACTTCGCGATAAAGTCGTTCTTTGCGTAGCCATGGTCGAACATGTAGCGGCTCATCGCCGATAGCCAAACCAGATCCGTTCCCGGTTTGGGGCTGAAGTGAATATCGGCCCGCTCGGCCATCTCATGCTTGCGGGGATCGGCGACAATCAGCTTCTGCCCAAATAGTTTGTGGGCACGCTTTACGCGCGTCGCCAGCACCGGGTGGCTCTCTGCCGTGTTGCTGCCAACCACCAGTACCAGGGCAGACATCCCGATATCTTCAATCGAGCCGGAGTCACCGCCATACCCAACCGTGCGAAACAGCCCCATCGTCGCTGGAGACTGGCAATAACGTGAGCAGTTATCTACGTTGTTCGTTCCAATTACAGCCCGTCCCAGCTTCTGCATCACGTAGCCATCTTCATTCGTCGCCTTCGACGAAATAATGACTCCGATGGCGTCCGGACCATGCTGCTGCTTAATCTGCCCAAGCTTGCTGGCAACCAGCGTGAGCGCCTCTTCCCACTCCGCCTCGCGGAAGGTATTGCCCTCGCGGATCAGCGGCTTCAGCAGGCGCTCCTTGTGGTTCACATAATCCCAGCCGAACTTGCCCTTGACGCAGGTGGAGATCGCATTCGCATCGCCGTTCAGCGGTTCGACCTTCAGGATGTGCCGGCCCTTCGTCCAGATGTCATACGAGCAGCCGACGCCGCAGTAGGTGCAGACGGTCTTGGTCTTCTTGATGCGCTCTTCGCGCATGACCGCCTCGGTCTGCGACACCTCCATCACCGCGCCGTAGCCCATCTCCGGTTCAATGGCCTTGATCACGTCGATCATCTTGTCGAGCGTCTTCTGTGGCGTGGCCGTCAGATAGCCCGCTTCGCCGAGCATGGATTTTTCCATCAGCGCATTGCAGGGACAGACCGTAATGCAGTGGCCGCAGGAGACGCAGCTTGAGCCGCCGATCTGCATACCGCCGTCCCAGAGCACACGGGGGCTGTCGAGCTCCCAGCCGATCGTCAGCGTCTCATTGACCTGCACCGTCTGGCAGGCCTGCACGCAGCGGCCGCACAGAATGCATTGGTTCGGATCGTAGCGATAGAACGGATTCGACATGTCCACTTCATACGGCTTCTTCGTGAAGGGACGCTCCTGGTGCTCCACCTTCATGGCGAGCGCCGTATTGTGGACGGTGCAGTTCTCGTTATTGTTGTCGCAGACCGTGCAGTACAGCATGTGATTCCCGAGAATCACATCGAACGCCTCCGCCCGGGCGTCCACAGCACGCTTCGACTCCGTGACGATCTGCATCCCGGCCGACACCTTATGTCCGCAGGATCGGACCAGCTGCCCATCGACTTCAACCAGGCACGTATCGCAGGTCTGGATCGGTCCCATTAACTTCGAGTGGTAGCAGACATGGGGGATCTCTTTGTCGCGCAGAACCGCTTCCAAAACCAGCTCACCCGCCTGGGCTGTAACTTGCCGTCCGTCTACAACCACCTGTACTGTGGACTCTATTTCCACCTCAGCCGGTGGAGGGACTATCTTGTCTATGATCTCGATCATCGTTCCTGCCTCTGCCGCTCGAAGGTGGCGCAAATCCAGCACACGCCACCGGGGCAACACTCTAGTGTCGTCCTATCAATACACCCGTGGATGTTCATTTCCTACATATTTTTTCAAAAAGTACCGATGATTTTGTATTTCTTTCACGCCACGTTCCTTAAGCCCTTTCGCATCTATAGGTAGTGGGTATAAGTTTTCAATTTGTACTGGAAATTTGGAAGATCTTCCAGCACAGGGAATGCCAGTACGAGGAATACCAACCCAGCGAACCGGTAAGGTTACCAGCGGAACGCTGTTCGGAACCATAACGATGCAGATTTTGCCGAACGATCAGATTCCCGTGATAGAACACAACAGGTCAACTGCCCCAGTGTCGATCTATCGCGTGGACTCGCAGGGATCCGCCCTTTTTCCCGACACCTTAGCCGTCGAGGAGCCTCTGGAGATCCAACTGACCTATGGCCCCCGAAGCGCCCGAACCACCAAATCCATCACCGTCACAATGCGAACTCCCGGCCACGACGAGGAGTTGGCTGCAGGCTTTCTCCTGACCGAAGGCGTTCTCGAAGACAGCGCGCAGATCGTTCGCATCGACGCATTTTCGGAAGCAGCAAGCTCCGAGCTTTCCAGCGGCAGCACGCTTCCAGCGTCGACTCCCGGCAATATCGTTCGCGTGGAGCTGGAGCCGGACGTAGAAGTCCGCACAGCCACACTCGAACGGAACTTCTACACCACATCAAGCTGCGGCATCTGCGGCAAGGCTTCCCTGCTAGCTCTGCGATCCGTCTGTCCGCCGCGGAGAGCCAATACGCTGTCGATCTCCGCCGAAATACTCTATGTGTTACCCGAAGCACTGCGCACCGCGCAGCGGGTCTTTGACGTTACGGGTGGCCTGCATGGCGCTGGGCTGTTCACCGCGGAAGGAGAATTTGTTCTCTCTCGCGAGGACGTTGGCCGACATAACGCGGTGGACAAGCTCCTGGGGGCGCAGTTTCTTGCCGATGCCATCCCCCTGCGCGACAAGATGCTGATGCTGTCCGGCCGCGCCAGCTTTGAACTACTGCAAAAGGCCGTAATGGCGGGCATCCCCATGGTGGCGGCTGTCGGCGCACCTTCGAGCCTCGCCGTCCAGGTCGCTCGCGACTTTGATGTCACTCTGATCGGCTTCTTACGCGATCGACACTTCAACGTCTACCACGGTATTGAACATATAACTGGCCACAAGATGTCCAGGGAGGTATCCGCATGAAACTGCGACTAAAAGGTAATTCGGTACGTTTGCGCGTGACGCGCTCAGAACTTGCCCGGTTGCAGGCCGGCGAACGGATTCAGGAAACAGTCCATTTCCCTTCCGGTTCAACCCCCAAGTTTGCCTACGCTTTGGAGATCGGTTCACACAGCCTGCCGGTCACTGTGACCTTTATGGATGAGCAAATTGTCGTCAGTGTGTCTCAGGATCAACTTGCAAGCTGGAGCGGCGAACATCAGGTCGGCGTTTACGCTACGTTGCCTGTCGATGAAACGACAGTGCTCGAAGTAGCCATCGAAAAAGACTTCGCCTGCCTGGACCTCAGCGATGCAGATAACATCGACACCTTTGCCAACCCATTAACAGGCAAAGCCTGTTAGAAGTATTACCGGAGAACATTAGTGAAATTCAACATGTTCTGTAACAAGATCCACTTGCCGGCTCGCACCAGCTCCATTGCCCTGGCTATCGTCATCACATTCTCTGGCATCCATGCCTTTGCGCAGGCCACGATCTATGCGGACTATCCCCAAAAACGAGGAAAGGTCGAACCTCTCCAATGGAGCGATCTGCCTTCGTGGATGACCCTAAGCATGGAGCTTCGCGGTCGTACTGAAGGTCAGACGTCCTATAACTACACCCAGAACGGCGATCGCATCTATGAGCTGACCCGCATCTATGGTGCGGTTGAGGTAAGGCCGACAAACTTTCTTACCGGCTATCTGCAGTTCATCGACACTCATGCCCTGGGCTTACCGACCCATGTTGTAGCCTCCAACATGCGCGACGCGTTCGATCTGCGCCAGGGCTACGCTGATCTGCACGGCAGACCAGGCGGCGTACCTGTCGACCTCTTCGTTGGACGGCAGGAGTTGAAGTTCGGCAGTGAACGAATCATCGGTATCAGCGACTGGACCAATAACAGCCGCACCTGGGACGGTTTCGATGCTCGCATCGGGGACAAGAACCGGGTTGATCTCTTCTCCACCTCCGTCGTTGCCGTGCATCCCACCTCGCTCGACAAACACGGCGCTGGGCTCACGTTCCATGGTGCGTACGGCTCGATCTCGACGTGGATTCCTAAGGTTCACCTTTCGCCTTATGTGCTCGTGCACACCGTACGCGGGGTTACCAGTAATCAAGGCGTCAAGGGGAACGAGGTAGAAACAACATTCGGCGCCGAAGTTGAAGGGACCTTGCCTGCGAATTTCGATTACGAAGCCAACGCCTCCCTGCAACGCGGAAGCTATTCAAACAACTCGATCCACGCGGGCCAGAACTTCGATAAACTCGCTTACACAATTGAAAAACTCCCGTGGGAGCCGCGTATTGGTGGCGAGTTCGACTACGCAACCGGCGATGGCCATACGAACTCAAACCGCATCAGCACCTACGACCAGTCCTATCCCTCGAACCACAATGCCTTTGGTCTCGTTGATCTATTCGGATACGAGAATATTCGCCAAGAGCGCATCAATCTGGATCTTGGACCAACCAAGAGCCTTTCAATCTTGGTCCAGGGTGGCTTTCTGAACCTTGCTCAGAAGAAGGACGCGCTTTACTCTAGCTCTGCCTCTGTGACGCTCAAACCACCCACCGGAGGGTTCGCTACAGACGACATCGGTCAGGAGTTCGATGCCTCTGCCAAATACGTCTTCCACGATTACATCGTCGCCAACATTGGCGTGGGTCACCTTTTTCCTGGCAGGGTGCTTCTCGACAACAAGCATGGCGCCGCGGAAACAATCGGCTACTTTTCGCTTACCTACCGCTTCCGGGTGGACAAGCAGACTCCTACCAAACAGAAATAGAAAGGAACTATAGAACTTATGTCCGACAAAGAGTACAACCCTCTAAGCCGCCGCAAATTTCTTGGGACTTCTTCTGCGGCTTTAGTAGCTATCGCCGGCATGCAGGGCACGGCTTCCGCACAGCAGGCAACATCCATCCACTCCAAAGATCATCACCTCGTCAACGAGAGTGAGCCTCAGCCGAAGAACACCGCGCTTGACGCTCAGAATCCGTCTTCCAACTTCCCCCCTGAAACCGATTCCGGCGGACAGCCGCCCTTCAAGTACCCCTTCTCCTTCGCGCATAAGCGCATCGAAGGCGGTGGCTGGACCCGCCAGGTAACCGTACGCGACCTTCCCATGTCGAAGAAGATGGCCGGCGTACAGATGAGGCTCATCAAGGGCGGCGTTCGCGAACTGCATTGGCACGTAGGGGCGGAGTGGGCCTTCATGATCTCCGGCAGCGCCCGCATCACCGCCGTCGATCAGCACGGACGCGGTTTTGTCGATGACGTGAATGAAGGCGACCTCTGGGTCTTCCCGGGCGGCATCCCCCATTCCATCCAGGGCCTCGGCCCGGACGGTGCCATGTTCCTGCTGGTCTTCGACGACGGAAACTTCAATGAGTTCGAAACCTTCCTGCTCACCGATTGGCTGCACCACACCCCACCCGAGGTACTCGCCAAGAACTTTGACGTACCCGATGCGACCTTTGCCAACGTACCTCCGAAGGAACTCTTCATCTTCGAGCGTGAGCTGCCACGCCCGCTGGCTGAAGAGAAGCGTCAGGTTGAAGCCATCACCGGTGGCGTCCCCAACTCCTTCGCCTTCTTTACGAGCAAGATGAGCCCCACCAAGGTAACCAAGGGTGGCGAAGTCAAGATCGTCGACGCGAAGAACTTTCCCGCATCGAACATCGCGGCTGCCATCGTTACGCTCAAGCCCGGAGGCCTGCGCGAGTTGCACTGGCATCCAAATGAAGACGAGTGGCAGTACTATGTCAAAGGCAGCGGACGCATGTCCGTCTTCGCCGCAGGTGGCCGCGCTCGCACCATGGACGTTCAGGCCGGGGACGTAGGGTACATCGACAGGTCTCTTCCCCACTTCGTCGAAAACACAGGCGACGAGGACCTGGTCTTCCTGGAAGTCTTCCCGACACCCCACTATGAGGACATCTCTCTCGCCGAGTGGCTGGCGCACACACCTTCCCGGCTCGTCGATCAACACATCGGCACTGGTGAAGATTTTCTGAACAAGATCCATAAAAAAGAAGCAGTCATTACTCCTGAATAGCCATCCGGCTGTGGATGCCAGGCAACGGGCATCCACAGCTACTCATCGATAGATATCCGAATATTGTCATAACGACCTGTCGCCATAGACGGCCGTCAACCGCATGGAGTAGTTTGAATTGCTCGAAGCTGAAAAATACAGCTTCACGATTCATACGGCGTCTTTAAAATATTCAAGAGGTGAACATGGCTCTATCATTTCTAGCTCGGGAACGCTCCGTAGCTGCTCCGGGATACAGCCGTTGGCTGGTTCCGCCTGCTGCACTCGCAATTCATCTTTCCATCGGGCAGGCATACGCCTTCTCGGTCTTCAAGAACCCTCTGCTCGCTCTACACGCTGCGAACGGAGGTGCCTGGAATCAGAAAGAAGTCGGCTACATCTTCTCGATCGCCATTGCCTTCCTCGGTATCTCGGCCGCACTCTTCGGAGCCTGGCTTGAGAAGGCTGGACCGCGGCGCGCCATGTTCTATGCCGCTATCTGCTTCGCCTCCGGCTTTTTCGTCGCCGCCGTGGGAGCTCAGCTCCACAGTATCGTCCTGATCTACCTCGGCTATGGTGTCATCGGCGGTATCGGCCTGGGCCTTGGTTATATCTCACCTGTCTCCACACTGATCAAGTGGTTCCCCGACCGTCCCGGCCTTTCTACGGGCCTCGCCATCATGGGTTTCGGCGGAGGCGCTATGATCGGTGGCCCGCTGGCCAGTAACCTCATGGCACACTTCAAAGCACACGGACAAGCTGTCATCCCCATGACCTTCCTGGCCATGGGCGTCCTCTATTTCATCTTCATGATGTATGGCGTCTTCACGATTCGTGTACCTGCCCCCGGCTGGAAGCCCGAAGGCTACGTGCCATCGGAGAAGCACTCCGCCTTGATCAGCTCGCACAACGTCGATGTGACGACGGCCTGGAAGACACCCCAGTTCTTCCTGCTCTGGATCGTCCTCTGCACAAACGTAACCGCTGGGATTGGAATTCTCGAACAAGCTTCGCCGATGATCCAGGACCTATTCAAGGGGACCATCGGACCGGCTGCCGCAGTCGGCTTTGTCGGATTGCTGAGCCTCTTCAACATGGGCGGACGTTTCTTCTGGGCGGCTGTCTCCGATTACATCGGTCGCAAAGGGACTTACTTCTGCTTCTTTACTATCGGCGCAATCCTTTATTTCCTGCTTCCAAAGATCCACACGGTGGGTGCGTTCGTCGGTGTCGCCTGTCTCCTCTTGTCGATGTACGGCGGCGGCTTCGCAACGATCCCGGCTTACCTGAAAGATCTCTTCGGTGGCTATAACGTAAGTGCCATTCATGGCCGCGTGCTCACGGCATGGTCGACTGCTGGCATCGTTGGCCCACTCATCGTCAACGGCATTCTCGACCATTATGTCGCTATCGGCCGGCCCAAGGCGCAGGCTTATCCCATCATCCTGCACATCATGTGTGCCCTTCTGGTTGTAGGGTTCCTTGCCAATCTCATGATCCGGCCGGTTGCCGAAAAGTACTGGATGCAGGAAAAGACCGCCTAACCGGCGAGAAAGCGAAAAGCATATGACGACGGACATCAAAAAAACACCCGCAGCGGCAATCCTCGTGGCCTGGCTGATCGTCGGCATCCCCGCAGGCTGGGGAGTCTACAACACGGCTCTCAATGCAAAGAAAATCTTTGCAGCGCCACCACCGGCTACCGCCACAACAACACCAACAACGGCCGCAAAGTAGCATCAGCATGCTAACTAGGGACGGCCCAACGCCGTCCCTAGGAACCCTTTGTAACTTTGTCCCTGCGTTTATCAGGTAGAGTCTGACGACTTATCGGACAATAACAAATCCCATATTTTGCCCTCCCACAGAGTCGTCATCCTGAGCGAAGCACCTCGCGCTTTTTGCGAGGTGCGCAGTCGAAGGACCCCGAGGGATTTGATCTTACCCAGGAGGTAGGTACCTTTTCCAGCACGAACGTCCAGGCTCGAACGCTCGAGGTAGAAAAGGTGCTAAGGACCTGGGCAAGATAGCAATCCTCGGGGTCCTTCGACTCCGCGTCCCCAAAAGCTGGGACGCTCGCTCAGGATGACACTTCAATAGAACAAGGGCTATAAGAACGCCTCTAGAAGCAGGCATACCCGATCTGATACGAGGTCGAAGGAGCCAACGCCCCCGCCCCACTCGAGATCACGAATCCAGCCGTCGTAGGCGATGAGATAAAAATGTTGCTCAACGCCGTTGCCGTCGCCGCATTCTGGGCCGTGGGAATGCAGGTATTCGGAGCCTGTCCCAGGAGCGTCGCAAAGGTAACAGTTGCCAGTGGCGACAGAGCTGCCGGCCCCGTGCCCGTCGTAAACGTTACAACACCCGAAACACTCGTGCTGGTCGACGAAAGCGCAACCCCCGAAGGAGAACCACCCAGCCCAGCCCCGGCGGCAACCAGTGGCGTTGCCGAGTTACCCAGAAACTGCGATGCCAGCACCTGTCCTGTATTCAGACCAGAGCCCGCATTGCCGGTAGTTCCGTTGCCAAGACACAGCATCGCGGTACCCACAACGCACGGAGACAAGCCCAGGTAGTTACCCGCAGTCGTAGGCTGGGTCGACCAGCCTACGACATAGTTCCCTGCGAGCCTCACGTTATTCCCGAAGAAGGAGAGGTCAGTGGCCGAATTGAAACGCATGCGAATACTGTTGTCTGCACTCCATCCGATGTTGTAACCGGACTGGTTCAACTCCGTCGTCCCGTTCCAGGTCAGGACCGCGCCGGAAGCGACGTTGATGGTCATGGTGGTACCCAGCCCGTTCATAAACCCGTTCGCCACGAACTGCGTGGTAGCCCCGAGTTTGAGCAGCGTTGCGCCTGTGCAGGAGCCAGAGGCATTCACGCACTCTCCGCGCAGGAAGATCGTGTCATCCCCCGCGTTGCCGCCAACCTTACCTGTGCCGGTCAGCGACATCACAATGCCGGTGGAATCGACCGGCTCCACGATTGCGTCAATGAAAGAGTGGTAGAGAAAGGTATTGTTCTCCACCGAGAAGCCGATCTGATTGGTCCGAACCTCGGCTCTGAACCCGCGGATTGAGCTATACCCAAAGCTGTCGGAGAACGACGTTCCCGCCGTATTCGTGAAGCGTATGGCGATGCTGTTGTTTGTGGACGTAATGTCCTGCAGCGCCATCCCTTCCGTGAACGAAACCGTGTTGTCGAACCAGTAGGCCGCAGAAGTAGCCGTTCCCGTAAAGTTGTTTACGGCCACATTGGCCAGGTGGATCTTCGAGATATCGCCAGCATGGATACCGCTTACGGCCGTGGACGACTGGTTATAAATCGAGCAGTTTTCAACGCTTGGTCCCTGGTTCGGCTGCGTAGTCGCTGCGCCGCTGATCTGCACGCTGGGAAGAATGCGGATGGCATCGCCCGAGCCGGTATAGGTAAGGATGGCTCCCTGTTCGCAATGCAGATCGAGATAGGGAGAGTTCAGGTTCATAGTCGTGCTGAAGGTGTAGTTGCCTGCGGGAATGAGTACAACGCCCTGCGTCCACGTCTGCGAGTTCTGCGTCACCGTGGGCAGCGAGGCAATCGCTGCATTGACCTTCGCACCGATATCGGCACCGCCGAAACCGGTGGCATTGACCAGCCCCACGCCTGAACCTGAGCCAGCACCAGAACCTTCCATGCCTTCTAGAGCAGGTTCCAGTGAAGCCTTCGACGAAGCAGGAGCAGCCGCTTCCGGCTCATTGATGTCGGGAGAAAACATACCCGCCAGAGAAGCGTCGGGAAGATTACTGGCTAGAAGCATGGGAGTTTGGCTTGCGCGATGACTCTGCCCCATCGCGACCGCACTGGAAACGACCAACGCCAAAACGGCGACTCTGCAACTGAACGCTTTGATCCGCATAAATTCTCCTCACTCAAATTGCGTCCCCTTTCCGCCCAGACAAAAGAAGAAGGCTGAACCTGCAACTTTTGCCGATGAACATAGCGAGAACGTTACCAGCGGGAGAATTGATATACGTAGAAGCAAATACTTGTCAACATTTTTTCTAGACAACAAAAATATATTTATAAAAACGCAAGCATGAACCCAGCTGAGAAATAGTTTCACCTCTTCATCGCACAGTTAGACTTCAAGGGAGCATCGTTTCCCGCAAATACCCAAGGGCCTACAACGTAGGCCCTTGGAGGTATCACAGCTTGTAATCGATGGAAAATAAAGAGGAAATAGGCAATGCTATCGCGTATTTTCAAGTCCTTCACCAGCATGTCAACCCCTCATCCCGGGTTTATGCAAAGTGAAAAGGCAGCGGCCTACCGTCCAGCATAGTCCTCGCGGGAAGCAGCCTCCGCTCCATTCAACCGGAGGATATTGCCCTCTCCTGCATCGATCTTCATTTGCCTCTGGTCACGAATTAAATCGATACCGTTCTCATCATTTCCTTCCAATAGCGATTCGCTAACGGTCACATGCTCGCAGTTGAAAAAGCTGAGGCCGCTCTTCCAGTTACGAGCGGCCTCACATCGTTCGACCTTGATCGTGTCTACGGAGATCGCCCTGAGTCCGGCCCCGGCAAGCGAGCCATCGAGCCGCGAGCCGCGTACAAGAACACGTTGGCAGTGCGTGAGCCGAAGAGGATTGTGATTGCCCGGTCCAGGCGCTACTCGGCCGCCGCTGTCGCACAGGTCGCACTGCGCAATCGAGACTTCAGCAACTCCCTGGAGATCCACCGCGCTCAAGGTGCAGTTGCGGACCGTAAGCCGCTCCAGACGTATCCGCTGCATCTGCCCCTGCCGATCGGCAATCAAGTGCACCCCTCCGCGAGAAGCCGCGCGATACGTGGCATGCACTCTGCGGTCTTCATTTGGATCAGGCTGAGGGAGAGGTTGCGTGCCACCCTCCACTATAAACTCGCGCAAGACTACATCGTGTAGATCCAGCTCCGCAGCGACGAGACACGGACCGGAGAGTATCGGCTCAAGCGAGACGATCGTGCTTCGTCCTGCGCCACTCATCGTCACGCCGCTGGGTATCCGCAGCGGCTGTGTCAGTTCATAGTATCCGGCCGCCAAGAAGAGGCTCCCTCCCCCGGCCTGATGCAACTCATCCAGCGCTGCCTGAATAGAATCGCCCGGAGCGATCCGCTTCGCATCTGCCGGTGCCTGAATAGCGTCAAGGGACGCTCCAGGCAGAGCCGCTGCGGGGATTTGAGGCGCGGCAGCCTTCGCGGGAGCAGCACTGGGTTCGGCTCCGCGGTACTGAGTCAATGTCGTCTTTGCATGCTCTCTCGCCTTCAGTACGGCTTGTTCCGTGTAAGGCATATCCAACCCCTTCACGTAGCGATAGTGCTGATAGGCGACCTCGTAGAAGTCGGAAAAACTACCGCGGCTTTTGGTCGCGATATCCCCGAAGTAAGGCACCGCTTCTCCCAGCATGTACTTCGAGGTGTACTCGAAGCCCAGCGCCAGCCGGTTATCTGCAAGACCGAACAGATCGATCCCCTGGTGCCAGCAGACCAGCGCCGTCAAAGCGAAATAGCCCAGCCCCAGTTGCGTGTGCCCCATATCGCGGACGGACTCCTCGCACTGCCCGGTCGGAAAAACATACTTCGTGATGCCGGAGTTCTTCTGTCCAAACTTGTAGTGCGTAACTACCTTCTCAAAGAGAGCATGGTCTTCCGTAAAGACCGCAATGGCTGCCAGGGTCTGCATGATCGCAGCATCCCAGTTGCCGTTTGCCTCCGGGAAAAAGTCCACATCGAGTGGGAGATAAACCTCCGTCATCATGCGCTTGAAACGCTCCTCGCGCTCCGCTCCCCATTCCGGATAGGTGGCGCGCAGAATCTCAGCGGAGTTGCACAAGGCCGCTCCAGTCCAGCCGGCAATCAGCTTTCCATCGTTGCCGCCAAAGTTCCAGAGCGTCCGGCTCCACGCGTCCAGGATCTCCGCTGCCTTCTCCGCATGCGCCCGATCGCCTGTCACAAACCACTGGAGAACATGGCTGTTCGCCGCATCCACACTGGCGTGCAACTCATCGTCCCCATTCTTCTGCAGTCCGTTGGCTCCGCGAAAGATATGGGTAACGGGTGAAGGAACAAAGGATAGGGAGGACAGCGGCAAGGCCAGCATCTCCGTCCACTTCCCAAACCAGGGCTCCTTCCGTGCCAGCACCATCGACTTCATGAACTCGAGTTCGGCATGGGTTTGGAGAATGCCCGGATGCACGAAGCGTCCCTTGGACAGAGCTCCCTCATTCCGTCCAGATTGCGTCTCTGCGACAGCGGCAGTCGATCGTCCAAACTCCACTCCTGCAGCCAGGGCTGCAGCCGTATATCCAAGAAACTCTCTTCTCCGCATCTCTATCTCCTCTTTCCTTCCGGCTTCGTCTTCCAAGGCAAGAGCGACACCAATTCCTTGCTCCCTCGAAAACTTTGTAAACCGTTGAATGACATAAGAATTTCCTCCTATATCTCTGCAAACTCACAACCATAAGCATCCCCCTGTCGCGGTTTTCGGGGAACGCCTCATGCGTCTCAGACTTTGCCTGATAACGTTACTAGAATTTTGTCTCTTTTGGCTTAATTTCATTTGCACTAATTTGTTTTTACCCGAGAAAATACCCCTCAAAACCCTTCATCCCTATGGGGCTGAGAGGCATTCCTCTTCCATTTTCGTGCAGGAAAATGAAGTATAGTTGGGCATTTTTACACTTTTACGAGGTAGACCCAAGACTTCAAAAGAGTCCGACTCCTTGGATCTTGACAACAATCCACGACTCCTTGTACGCTCCCCTCCGAAATGCTAACGATACTTATTACGACTCGAAAAAGAACTCACACCTTCTCGACATAGGGCTGGAATTCTTCGCTCGAGCACCCCCGCAACAGCTCCAAACTCCCTTTATGAGGCCACCATGCAACGACATATCCCCTACAAGATTCAAGACAGCAAAAGCTGGTTTTTCTTCGCGATCCTGCTCGCCCTCCTTATCTCCGCCACGAGCGCAATGCAGGCGCAGCGGATCACGGCCTCACTCAAAGGCACGGTCCATGACTCGACCGCGGCTCGCATTCCAAACGCGACGGTCACCCTTACCAACACGGGCACGCAAGCAAACTTCAAAGGATTGACGGACAGCACCGGGAGCTTTGACATCTCCAACCTGCCTCCCGGACCCTACACCGTAACCATCGAGGCCACAGGATTCAAACGCCTCGTACGTTCCGGCCTCATCCTCGATGTCGATCAGACCGCAGGAGAGGACTTTACCCTTGAGCTGGGCACCGTCTCGGAGACAGTGCAGGTGACCTCCGCTGAGCCTCTTCTGGAGACCCAATCCTCCGACGTAGGCGCGGTCATCGAAAACAAGAGCATCGAAAATCTCCCGCTCAACCAGCGGAATCCATTCAGCCTTGTATTGCTCGTCCCCGGCGTAACGGGAACCGTCAACGCCAGCTTTACCGGTCTTCAGTTCAACGTAAACGGAGGCAGGGCCGGCAACACGGACGTTCTGCTGGACGGTGTACCTGCCGCTCCGCCGACGGACGATGTCACCGTCCTCAGCATCTTTCCCTCGGTCGATGCGACCCAGGAGTTCAAAGTCCAGACCAGCAACTTTTCAGCTCAATTCGGCAATGCCGCCGGTGGCATTATCAACATCCTGTACAAGTCGGGGACCAATAGCCTGCATGGCAGCGTCTACGACTTTCTGCGCAACTCGTATCTCGACGCAAACAACTACTTCTCGGATCAATTAGGGTATCCACTCCCCGCCTTCAGGAGAAATCAGTTTGGGTTCAGCCTGGGCGGCCCGGTCTATCTGCCCAAGCTCTACCACGGGCGCGATAAGACCTTCTTCTTCGTGGACTATGAAGGCCTTCGCCAGACTCAAGCCGCGCAGCTTACGACCACCGTGCCCACGCTTGCTGAGCGCGGCGGCGACTTCTCAGCGGATGCGACATCGTCCGGTGCCGCAATCTCCATCTACGATCCTCGCTCGACGGTCGCAACCGTCACCTCCACAGGCACGGTTTACACCCGTACTCAATTTCCCAACAACAAGATCGATCCATCGCTCTTCGATCCGGTTGCAGCCAATATTCTCAAGTACTATCCTCTGCCCAACACAGCAGGACAATTCGGCCACAACAACTATGTCGTCAACGCATCGACGCCAACATCCATCAACCAATACGACATCAAGGTCGACCAGATCTTCAGCGATCGTCAGCGTTTGTCCTTCCGCTTCTCCAAGCGCAATCCCGTCAATGGCTTTGCTCATGAGTTCCCTGCCGCCATCCAGGTCGCTCAGAATGCATCGACCGGTTCCCAGCCTGCCATTGGAGCGGGGCTTGACTATACCTTTGCCAAGAGCAGTTCCTATATCTTCGAACTCCGCGCCGGCGTCTCCCACGTCTACTACAACACCGCCACAGCCTCCGACGGCTTCGATCCCACAACGCTGGGCTTTCCTCCTTATCTCGCGGCAGCAGCCATCGCGAGTTCGGCTACCTCTCTCACGTTCCCAGGCATCGCCCCTGCCGGCTATCTCGCCATCGGCGCGGGCAGCCAGCAAGGAAAAGGAACCGCAGGCTATCTTCAGGACTCCTTCCTGATCAACAACACCAAGGTTCTCTCACACCACACGCTGAACTTCGGCGGGGAGTTCCGCATCCTGGCTAATAACTCCAACCAGAACGGAGAAGCCACCGGCGCCTTCTCCTTCGGCACAAACTTCACCCAGGGCGGGAACGCGCTCACCGCCTCCAGCACCAGTGGAGACGGATTTGCTTCCTTCCTGCTTGGACTGGGCTCAGGATCGGAGATTCAGGCGTTCAAGATCAGCGATACCACCAGCCACTATGCCGCGGCCTACCTGCAGGATGACTGGAAGGCATCCGACAAGTGGACCTTCAATGCAGGTCTCAGATATGAGCTATTCATTCCCAGAACCGAACGTAAAAACAGAACCACCTGGCTCGATCTGAACGTGCCATCCCCGCTCGCCTTAACGACCACCCTCACAGGCTTGAAGGGCGGTCTGGAATACGCCGGGGTCAACGGGAATCCGAGGACCACAACCGATGGCACCTATCTGGACTTCGCTCCCAGAGTCGGATTCGCCTATCACCCCACTACCGCGCTTGTCGTGCGCGGGGCCTTCGGTATCTTCTTTGCCGACAGCCCTAATCAGGCTGCGGCTACAGTTCAGAACACAGGCTACCGGGCCACGACGCCTTACAACGGCACGCTCAATGGAGCCACCCCCAACGCCTATCTCTCGAATCCCTTCCCAACAGGCTTTGTGCCGCCCACCGGAAACACGCTGGGACTTTTGACCTCGACCGGCAGTTCCATCGTGTCGCAGCTCCGTCGCCAGCCCGCTCCCTACTCAGAGAACTATCAACTGGGAGTGGAATATCAGCTTCCCGGAAACTGGCTCGTAGGAATCACCTATGTAGGCAATCACGGTGTACAGCTTCCCTATAGCCCCACCTACAACCAACTGCCTGATTCCGATCTTGCTCTCGGGGCACAGCTTCTGACCGCTGCCCCTAACCCCTTGGCAGGCAAGGTTCAGGTCTCGGGACCTATCTCCGGGGCCACGATTCAGCAACGTTACCTGCTCTCCGCTTATCCCCAGTTCACAGCTGTAGACGGATATCAGGTAGCGGGCGCCATCTCGCACTATGACTCCATACAAATCAAAGTCGAACGGCGATTCAGCAGGAGCGCTACCGTTCTGCTCTCCTATACCGGCTCAAAATCCCTGGATGACTACTCCATCAGCAACTCAAACTTCGGTTCAAACGGCACCTATCAGGACGCGAGCATTCCCCTGATGCAGGATTCTTATGCGCCCTCTACCTTCGACATCCCGAAGAACCTCGTAGTCAGTGCGGTCTACAGCCTCCCCTTCGGCCGTGGAGAACGTTTTGGCTCCAATTGGAATCGTCTCGTCGATGCAATCTTTGGCGGATATCAGGTGAACGGTATCTATAGTGCCCACAATGGAACCCCAATCGCCTTGTCCGCCAGCAATGTGGCAAACATCTTCAACCCTGGCGAACGTCCCAACTACAACGGTCAGAATCCGAAACTTCCAGGCAGAGTGGAAGATAAATTGAAGAAATATTTCAATACAAGCTCCTTCTCCCAACCGGCAACTTACACCTTCGGCAACACGGCCCGCACCCTGGGATACCTTCGCAATCCAGGCCTGACCAATCTTGACATCTCCGTCTTCAAGCAGTTTTCACTGGTAGATGGCATCAAGACTGAAATCAGAGGTGAAGCCTTCAACGCCCTCAACACGCCGGCCTTCTCCGGCCCCGATGCAGGGGTCACAGACGGAACGTTCGGACAGATCACCTCTCAAGCCAACACACCCCGTGAGATACAAGTCGCAGTCAAGATCCTGTTCTAACGCGACATCCTGTGGCCGCGGCTGGCAAAATCATTATGCCAGCCGCGGCCTAACGGGACAGCCTCCCGCATCGGCTCGATCACAGCTAAAGAAAAAGGAGCAGATGAAACAGTTCGCACAGGCCAGATTAACCTTTGCCACACTTGCTTTCGCCACACTCACGTGGGGCGCAAGCTCTTTGCTTGCGCAATCCAAGCCCTTTCCTTACCTCGACTCTTCTCTGCCTGCCGCTCTTCGTGCACACGACGTAGTCTCCCGCATGACCCTGGATGAGAAGGCCGCTCAGCTCGAAGACTGGGCTACAGCGATCCCGCGCCTGGGTATTCCCGACTACCAAACATGGAACGAAGCCCTGCATGGCGTTGCCAACTCGGGCTATGCGACCGTCTTTCCGCAGGCAATCGGAATGGCTGCCACCTGGAATCCGGCACTGGTCCAGCAGATGGGAGATGTCATCTCGACAGAAGGCCGTGCCAAGTTCAACCAGGCCCAGAGCGAGGGCAATCACCGCATCTTCTATGGCCTTACCTTCTGGTCTCCCAACATCAACATCTTCCGCGACCCACGCTGGGGACGCGGCCAGGAGACCTACGGAGAAGATCCTTTTCTCACCAGCAAAATGGGCGTGGCCTTCATTACCGGAGTTCAAGGCCCTGATCCTGAGCACCCGAAGGCAATAGCTACCAGCAAGCACTTCGCCGTACACAGCGGTCCTGAATCACAGCGCCACGGCTTCAACGTGGAGGTGAGCCCTCGCGATCTGGAAGAGACTTACCTTCCCGCCTTTCGTTCCACCGTCGTGGACGGTCATGTGAAGTCAGTGATGTGCGCCTACAACGCAATCGACGGCGTTGCCGCCTGCGCCAACCCCATGCTGCTCCAGGAGCATCTGCGTCAGGCGTGGAACTTCAAAGGATTCGTCGTGTCCGATTGCGGCGCCATCGTCGACGTAACCAAGGGCCACCACAATGCACCGGACGTTCTCCACGCCTCTGCCATCTCCATCCAAGCTGGTACCGATCTCTCCTGCAGCATGTGGAACCCCGGCTTCAATACACTGGCCGACGCCGTGCGCAAGGGCGTCGTCTCCGAAGATCTGCTCACCCGCTCCGCCGAGCGCCTCTACACGGCGCGCATGCAACTCGGCATGTTCGATATCTCGGGCCCCTATGACCGCATCCCTTTCGCTGAGAATGGTTCTGAGCAACATCGGCAGATCGCCTTGCAGGCAGCGGAGCAATCGCTCGTGCTGCTCAAAAATGATGGCGTGCTTCCGCTCTCTGGCAAACCCAGGCACATCGCCATCATTGGCCCAACCGCCGATCTGCTCGATTCCTTAGAGGGCAACTATAACGGCACGGCCATCCGGCCAGTCTCCCCACTCGACGGTCTTCTCACACAATTCCCGCAGGATACGATTCGCTATGCGCAAGGCGCTACGCTCGCCGAAGGCATTGCTATCCCTGTGCCACGCACGGCCTTTCCTTCGGGATTGAAGACTGAAATCTTCGCCACACCCGACTGGACTGGCAGGCCGCTCGCCCTGCGCACAGACTCGGAGATTCAATACGACTGGCGCGAGGCCTTACCGTCTCCCGAGCTTCACACCCATGACTACTCCGTACGATGGAGCGGTGCGATTGAGGTACCTGCTGCCGGGCACTATAGCTTTACTCTCGAAGGCGGCAACGGTTTTCCCTACTCACCTACAGAAAAATATCGCGTCGTCTTCGACGGCAAAACCCTGACCAGTGGCGATCTTAATCCTGGAGCCGCTGGTGCAGGAACCGCCAGCTCCCTCCTGGGTGGATCGCCTACGACACCGCCTAAGATGTCCAACCCAAAACCTGCAAAGTTCGAGGTCGACTTCACCGATACCAGGCCGCATCAGATCGAGGTCTGGTACAGCCACTCAGGCGATCGTGCCGGTGGAGGCGCAACGCTAAGCTGGGAGCCCCCGGCCCAGGCCCAGCTTGCTGAAGCCGTGAGTGCCGTACGTGACGCGGACGTAGTGCTTGCCTTTGTAGGACTCTCGCCTCGACTGGAAGGCGAAGAGATGTCCATCAAGATCGATGGCTTCAACGGCGGAGATCGAACGAACATCTCTCTGCCCGCATCACAGCAACGCCTGCTTGAAGCCGTATCCGCGACTGGCAAACCTCTCGTCGTCGTCTCTCTTACAGGCAGCGCCCTCGCCCTCACCTGGGCCAAAGAACATGCGAATGCGATTCTGCAAGGGTGGTATCCCGGCGTCGAAGGAGGAACGGCAATCGCGCGGACTCTTGCAGGACTCAACAACCCCGCTGGACGCCTGCCAATCACCTTTTACGCAGGAACACAGGACCTTCCAGACTTCACCGACTACTCTCTGAAAAACAGGACGTACCGCTACTACACGGGCACACCGCTGTGGGGTTTCGGCTATGGAGTCAGTTACTCCACCTTCCACTACGCTCCGGTCAAGCTCTCTACCACGTCCATCGAAGCGGGCAAACCCATTACAGCTTCCGTGATAGTTACCAACACCAGCAACCGCTCTGGGGACGAGGTTGTCGAGGCCTACATTAAGACACCTCAGGTCGACGCTCCTCTGCATTCTCTGGTCGGCTTTGAACGCGTCCACCTTGCTGCCGGCGAGCACCGGGAGGTTCAACTCAAGATCGATGCTCGCGCACTTTCGAGTGTCGACAGCCAGGGGCAGCGGTCCATTCTTCCCGGGGTCTACCATCTCGTACTCGGGGATGCGCAGCCGCAGGAAGCCCTATCCAAATCAGAGGCCAGCTTTACAGTTGTTGGCAGAGCTGAATCGCAAAAATAGTATGGCTTCGTCATGCTTAACAAATCTGCTCGCTGCAGACCCACAAAGGGCATTCCATGAAATTCGCTTACATTTCGCTGTTCCTGTTTAGCACCTCCCTGCTGGGTCAGCAGGCCACTCCAGCCACGGCGGCCGCTCCCATCGTTGCGCAGGCAGCACCCGCAACATCGCTTACCCCTCAACAGATCGAGGGCATGCAGAGGAAGCTTGCAGACTGGCCGGCACTCGCACACTATCGCGACGAAAATATCAAGCTCGGAGACCCGGCCCCCGGAGAGAAACGTGTGGTCTTTATAGGGGATTCCATCACAGAGTTCTGGGGTAAAACCTATGGCAAGTTTTTTCCCGGCAAGCCCTATGTGAATCGCGGCATCAGCGGACAGACCACGCCTCAAATGCTAGTGCGCTTTCAGCAGGATGTACTACATCTGAAGCCCACCGTAGTTGTCCTTGCGGGCGGCATCAATGATATTGCAGGCAATACCGGACCGGAGTCCCTGGAAGCTATCGAGGATAACTACCGCTCCATGGTTCAGCTGGCGAAGGCCGCTCACATCCGAATCGTTATCACATCGCCACTTCCCGCGTCCTTGATCCCCTGGCGACCGAGCGTCCATCCGGCGGAGACTGTCCGCCAGCTGAACTTATGGATCAAGGGATATGCGCAGACCGAGCATCTGGTGTACGTCGACTACTATTCAGCGATGGTAGACGACCATGGCGGCATCCGTCCCGCTCTCGCCATCGACAAAGCCGTACACCCTAACGATGTCGGCTACGCCATCATGGAGCCTTTGGCCCAGCAAGCGATTGAACGCGCGCTTGCTGAGCCGCAGCCATAACGGTCAGACTCAAAGATGGAACTACAACCCGCTGGCTTTCCCGCCTTGAACGAAGTGGCGAGCATAAGCAATCTCCGGCCGCTGAGAGTGCGCGCCATTGTTTGTAACCTTCAAGAGCTGTTTGTAATAGGTCTCTGCCTCTTCGTGCTTCCCTGCTGCTTCCGCAGCGCGGCCTGCGTGATAGAGCGCGTTCAAACGATTGGGACTCAGTTTTAGCGCTGTACGGTATTGCACCAGGGCCTCTGCCGGACGATTGTCTGTCAGAAGCATGTCGGCATACATCTCGCGTGCCGGGATATCGACCTCAGCCTGGCCTACTCGGTCCTGCCTGTCCGCAGCAGCAGCGATAAATTGAAGAGCCTCTGCGTCCTTCTTATGCGCGAAGCTTTGCCAAGCCTTGATCGTGTCCTGGGCTACCTGTCTCTCATCGGAGATCGGACTGCCATCGCTGGCAAGTTTGCCATAAACAGCATCAGCCTCTGCTGCTGCCTTGTCTGCAGCCACGGCATCACGAAGATGTCCGGCAGCAATAGTCTGCTCCCAGGCCCGGTAATACTGCGCAGAGACCAGGGGATGAGCAGGCTCCGAAATAGCCAGAACAGCCTTCCAGTCGTGCATCTCAAGACCATAGATGCCAGGCAGTTCTACCTCGAAGTAGGTCATGAAAAGGGCCATGCCATCGTTCTCGATGCCGGGCAGCGAGCGTAGATGCGCGAGCATGGGTTCGGTGTAATCGAGTACCCGCTTGGCATTCGCATCGTCAGCCTCCTGGAGATAGGCATAGAGCAGAAACTCATAGGCATGCATCTGATGCCCTACGCCTCCCAGGTGATTTTTCTCGGCATACTCCGAGGCGTGAACCGAGGCCTCATTCGAATCGATGTCCTGCTGCCACATGCCCAGGCGCGCGAAGATGTGGCCTGGCATATGCAGGGCATGCGCGGAAGAGGGTGCGATCGACGCATATTTTTCCGCCGCGGCAAGCGCTTCGGGGGCTAACTGCGGGCTGTCGCAGGTGTGAATGATGTAATGGGCCAGCCCAGGGTGATCAGGATGTGCCTCGAAGGCAGGTTCCAACACAGCCAGGGCTTTACGGGCATCGCCCACTGGATCCTGTGTGCCGATGCTGGCGGCCAATCCAAGGCCATAGAAGGCTGTGGCCTCGATATCCTCCGGATAAGCTGTGTGCAACGCACCCATTGCCGCATCGTAACCCTGCAGAGCTTTTTCATTTTGCGAAGGATCGGCGTGGAGATAGCCGCTCAGAGCCGCGATATAACGGCGTTCACGATCTGTCTTAGCATTGAGCGCGGTAGCCTTATCGATCTCCGCCACACCAGCCTTGCGACGATCGTCAGGCATGCCATCCCAGAAGGGACGCCACTCGGTCATGGCCAATCCCCATTCAGCCATGGCGCAATCCGGATCGGCTACAGCCACTGATTGAAACTGCTTCTCCGCTTCCTCGTACCAAAAAGAATGGAGGAGAGCGACGCCACGCTCAAAAGGCAACTGCACAGACGCAGCACAGGAGATAGGCATGTGAACGGCGCCGAACTTCTCAACCGACATCGTATCCCCACCCTCCGCTCCATGGTGATGATGCTGTTGCGCCGAGAGAGATGCGGAAGAGACCAGCAGAACAGGAACAAAGCACATCGCGAAAAGTTTCTTCACTCCACCCAAATTGATGGCCGAAGAAAACAATGGGGACTGAGCATATATAGTCAAGAGGTACCTCTGTGTTTCTTTAATAAAAGCGGTTTGTCTGTTCTTCTTCAAAAGACTGCCTAATCCGAACCTATAGGTTGTGCAATCTATAGGTTCGGCTCAAGCGCATAGATCATCCGTAGATTCACGTGATCCATCAAAGCTTGCCTGAAATAACATGGCGATGCTACAGGACGACGGGTACTTCTACTTGTCTTTTCCGTACCAGCTCATAGTATCCAGTTGCCCAATCATGGTCTTTCATTCCTGCTTCGATGGCTGCATCGAAGTTCTTTCCCATCAGTTCAGCCAAAGGTGTCTTCACACCATTCGCCGCAGCAGCTTCACGAAACAAGCGGATGTCTTTCTCGCCCAGTTCCATCGAAGCTCCAACCTCCTTCGGTGGGTTTGTGAGTGTTTTCCCATACACCTCATAAAGAGGCGAACGGAACGCCGCACTGTTTGCCATCTCTACAAATAGCTCGGGAGAAACTCCCATGGATTCTGCAACCATCATCGCCTCGGACAATGTGGCAACCATCGCCGCAACGGAAAAGTTACCTGCCAGCTTCATGGCATGAGCGCTCCACGGCTCCTCGGAAACAACCGTCATGCCCCGCGTATAGCTCTCCAATAGCGAACGCACACTCTGCACCGCCTCTTTAGCTCCGCCCACGACAGTCCACAGCTTGCCTTCGGCCGCCACATTTGGACGCCCAAACACCGGAGCACCGACGTACCTGTGACCACGTTTTGCATGTTCTAACGTAAGCCGCTTCGCCAGTGCAACGCTAATCGTGCCTACTGATACATGAACCGCATTCTTCGGCATGGCATCCAGCACCCCACCATCAAACAGAACGGCTTCCGTCGCAGCATCGTTCAGCAAAAGAGAAAACACTACTTCACAACTACTCACAGCCTCCGCAGCGCTCGATGCCATCGTTGCGCCCTTCGATGCCAACTCTTTTGCCGCTGATGAACTTCTATTCCACACCGTTACTTCACAACCCGCATTCAACAGATGAGGAACCAGAGCGCTCCCCATCTTTCCAAGCCCTAAAAACGCAACCCGCATACAATCTCCAACTCTTCACGTACATTTCATCTAAGCCGCTGACGCCCAACGGCACTTTATTGAGGCAAATGTAGATTTTTGACCAAAATCTCGGAACAAACAACTGCCGTGGCCTGAGATCTAATTTGAAAACCCCACAATTTACAAAATATCACCACAGACAACGCCTTTAGGCATGGACCAGAATCTCGCGCGCATCTTCCAACAAAGTGGGAAATAAGTCTCGAGCGACCAAGGTCATTCCCAGTTTTCCATTCGTGGTAATCACGGATACCTTTTGAATATCCGAAACGGCAGCGCTACCGGTAAAGAGGTTCTCGATTTTAAGATTGCCGTATTCCGTGCGAACCTTATAGCTGGCATAGTTGGTAACCATGAGTTCGTACCGTGATGGCGCCGTGCGGACAAACCGGTACAGGTCAAGCGCGCCATGCTCTTCTGCAACCATAGAAGAAAACGAACCGAGAAGGTATCGAGCTCCGTCGAGACTCTGAGCGGGCAGCATATCTTCTTTCACGGCCCTTGCGATATCCCAGAACGATGCTCCCTCTGAAAGAGGCACACGACCACTATGAGCGGAAATCAATAAGCCTGCTGCGTCTGGAATCATTAATGTCCTCCTCATATCGATTGGAGACATGCAACGAATCGGCCCAAGCTCCCATGCTTTCGAGTAGCGCTTGCCAGCCAGCGCCAGAGCTGTAACCAGTGCGGCATGCACCGTAGTGTTTTCTTCCTTGGCGCGCCGCAGCAACGCGACTGTCTCTTTTTCTCCAAGCTGCCGGTGTTGTACACGAATTTTCGGCAGCTCCACGCGCGTTCCATCTTCCGAAGCAACCGACCTTCCTGCCAGCTTCTTTACATACGGAGCGGGAGCAGGTAACCCAAGAAGTTGTCCCATGCCAGGCTGCAATTCGAGAGGTTCGTCCAACGCTTCTCCTGCCATCGCGGCCATCAAATCCTGGACCAACAGCAGATGCGATTTGCCATCGAGGCTGCTATGGTGCGTCGCAAATAAAATGACAGAGCGATCTTGAGCATGAAAAAGTGTTGCCCGTGTGAGCGGACCGCTGCCATTCCCGAACGATTGCGCCAATTCGCTTTCCATCTCTTCCTCTAATACCAGCCAATCGGTTAAAGGAACAATCCGCAAAGGGATGGAGGAACCATGTACTTTTTCGAAAAAAGGACGCTGACCTGGAATCTTCCTGATCGATGCAGACAGCAGAGGATGACGAGTCTGTACGGCAGACAGTGCACCCCTCCACTGCTTCGTCGTCGTTGCACCATGCACTTCGAAAACAATAGAGTGAGATAGATTTGTATTGTGCTCCATGAGCCAAATATATTCTTCAAACCCATCAAGATCGCGAAGCTTTGTTGCACTTACAGATTGATCCTGTTCAACATCTGAGGCATAAATAGCAGCAGTAGACAAAAGACACTCCTTCATTTCCTGTAATACCCAAAGTGAATAAGAACGAATAAATGCAATTCATGAAAGATAAGGACAGAGTTCTACTGACACAGAAAACTATCCGTAGCGATCTATCGTATTCTTCTCAGCGGGTAGGGGTCTTTCGATTGGTTAACCCATCGTTGCATCGCAAGCAGTAAACGCTGCTTCTTGCGATACATCTGCGCGGATGGAATAACACGGTCGTCAGGCGTCTATTCCCGGCATCGATCTTTCGCCACCCAGTCATACCGATAATCGCCCACTCAGTGTTGGCGGTGGTGTAGCCGTTTCCGTGTCTCTGCCAAGCAGGCGCCACGAACGAAAACCAGGCCAGCACAATTGTGCTGGCCTGGTTTTCGTTCACAGGGTGAGTTCAGATTTGGGTTGCACCGGCGCATTCCGGTACAAAATGCTTTATTTGCATGATTTGGATCCTATTTGGGAATAAAGCATGCAATCGAGTGTTTCTCCATTAGCAAGCAGCGGTATGTACGGCCGCCTAAAGGAAGAACATGATTCCCCATATCGGTCCAGAAATGGCAGACGTGATTTTAAACAGTTCCAATACGTCGCGGCTCAACGCTCAATGGCTGACTTTCGATGTTTCACATTTACTACGAACCCTATCGTCAAGTTCCGTCCGCAGAGGGCCCTCCCTCCTGCCTCGGTTCTCTCTTGCCGTTCTCTTGTCAACCACCGTTAGCCTTGCCAGGCTTGCGCTTTACCCTCTCACCCAATAGTCATCATCCTCGCCGCTGCGAGAACAGCAATCACTGGGGGATCAAAGCTTCGATCGATGCGAGTTCCAAATAAAGGATCGGAGATGCAAGCTGAAGTGCTTCTGGAGGGGGGAGACTTCAGACCCCCAGAAGGGGTATATTTTATGTACTCTGAAGAGTCATAGCTTAGACCCCCTGAAGAGACCTGCTCTGAGCGATGTTGGGCCCTAGTATAAAACGCGCATTCCGTAGACAATGCAAGAATGATGTTCCAGAAAGTCGGCCTAAGCAGTAAGACGGAGGCCTTCGGCTTAGAATATATAGACGCCCTGTATGGTTATGCCCTCATGCTCACGCGGAATCGCAGTGACGCAGAAGA
Organism: Granulicella mallensis; assembly: GCF_014203225.1. Taxonomy (GTDB): domain Bacteria; phylum Acidobacteriota; class Terriglobia; order Terriglobales; family Acidobacteriaceae; genus Granulicella; species Granulicella mallensis_A. The sequence goes on from NZ_JACHIO010000003.1 coordinate 44,572, forward strand.
TTTGGTACAGGAAACCTATGTCCGCGCGTTGGATGCGAAGGACCGGCTCCGTGAAGACAGCAACGTTAAAGGTTGGTTTTTTACCATTCTTCGAAATTTATGGTTGAACCAGTTACGAAAGCGCAAATCAGAGCCGCACCTCGTCGAGATCGATGGCCAGGAAGGCGGTGCCGATTATCTGTCCGGCAATACACCCAGTTCAGATGAGATTCTCGTTGCCAAGGAAGATGTGGAACAGGTTCGTTTCGCTATACGTCAACTTTCTCCGGAGTTTCAAGAAGTTATCCATTTGCGAGAGTTTGAAGAGCTGTCATATCAGCAGATTGCCATTGTCCTTAGTTGCCCAACAGGCACAGTCATGTCACGCCTGGGAAGAGCGCGCGCGAAACTACGCGCCTTGCTAACTCCAACGTGGAGCCAGACGGCAAGCTCAGGAAAGGACTCACGCTCATGAAAAGTCACGAAGATTACGACACGATGATTCAGCTCTTCATTGACGAAGAGCTACCAGAGGGGAACCGCGAGGAATTCCTCACTCATTTTAAGGATTGTGGCGATTGTCAGAAAACCCTGGTAGAGGCAGAGGCATTCTCCGAAACGGTACAACGGGCGCGTCCACAAGTTCAGGCACCTGCTGCTCTGCGTGCGCGAGTCCTGAACCAGATGGACAGAGCCCACAATAAAGCCGGCTTGACAGCGCTCGCGCAAATACAAGCTGCTGTCAGCCTTTACTGGAGACCACTTTCCATGGCCGCGATGCTTTGTATCGTCGCAGGGGGAGGACTGTCGATCTCACACTTCCGCCGGGAATCGCTCGCCAATGATTTCATCCGTTCCGCCGTTGCCAATCATCGCAAGTTTGGAATCGATACATCACTTGATATAAGCTCCAGTTCCCCGCAGGAGGTATCCTCTTGGTTCGCCCAGCGAGTCTCGTTTCCCTTCCGAATGCCTAATGCAGGTATCGCGTCTGATGATCATGCAAAGTACAAGCTTATGGGAGGACGCTTGGTGGACTTTGGCGGCCAGCGAGCAGCTCTTGTGGTATTCCAGATGCCAAACAACCGCATCAGCCTGCTGGTTTCCTCGGATAAATTAGCAAAGGCCATGGGCGGAAAGATTACCCAGTCAAGCGGTTTGAGATTTCACGCCAGAGACATGAATGAACTCCACATTGCTACGTGGGATAACAAAGGACTTACCTACGCGCTCGTCTCCTCGGTTGCGATGGGGAGCAGTGGGTCCTGCTCGACCTGCCATAGGAGTTCAGCCACGGGCGTTGCCAAAAACAAGAAACCTCAGGATGTCGTAGAACATGTACTGCAGGCCTCAGAGAAAAACCCTCTTCAGGAAATGATCCCGAATTCTGTGGGCGTCTCTGCTGGCCGATAAAACTGTGATTCACAATTCAGTCACTGCATTTCTACTCACTCTAGATCTAAAACCATTCCGTCCAAAGCAAAGGCGAGAATATTACTCTCTGCCTCATGCCAACTACAGACATGGATATTCAGGCCCCAAGGATTGAAATCTATTTCAGATTCAAGCCCCGGGGCCAACCAGTTATCAGAAGAGGTGCACCAGCACCGATTTAAAAGTGGTAGGCCGCGCCAATAGTACCGACTAAGGGACTAAGACCGTGATTCTCAAAAGATGGCCACTCTTGCTGCTCAATGTCAAACAACCGGACATTGAGCCGTCTGGTAGCTCTTAAATCTACACCGCCACCAAACGCATAGATGAAGTAGTTCCCCGAACTATCAACTGGGTAGTAGCCTTTTTGAAACTCGAAGTTGCCAATCCCGAACAACGCTTTGGCATACGGGCGGAAACGTCCTATCCTCCACTCATAGCGCGGCCCCAGAAGATAGCTGCTTTGTCCTATGTCGCTAGGAGTAACGATCTTTAGATCATGAATCTCGCCATCGATTCCCAAGTGGCGAAAACGCCTGAAATCTAACGTTCCATAGATTGTGATCCCTTTGATATGCGGAGAGGAATAGTCAGGTTGGGCAGCGCTTATGCCAACACCGATCTGAAGATCCAACGGTCGTGATGCAGCCGGCGTTGCTTGCGCGAAAAGCCCGCAGGGAAAAGCGATGAGAACTACCAATAAAGCTAGATATCGTTGTATTTGCATCAGATTCCTTTTGTAAATCTTTCCTATCATAGCCTTCGCGCATTCTCGGGCTACTACGTGGCGCTCTTTGCGTGTTTCTTATAGAGACCCTGTTGAAATAGCCTCTATTTCGGATGCATCTACATTCCGGGTAAACAATCCCATCTTGCGCATTCCACGTTGGAATGGACCCTGCGTCTTCATAATCAGGATCAATACCCTATTTAGCACAGATGCTTCCTGGTTCTTAAGACGGCCAAACGTTGCCTTCGGATGTATCGATGAATCGGGATTTATACCAAAGGCACCAAACATGACAAAAAGCTTGCACCCTCCAAAAGTCTTCCCCTTTGTAAGGGGCTTGGGCAAGAACATTTCGACACCTGTCGAATTCGTGTCAAAAGGGTTCAAAGGCTTTGGGGGCGTCGCTGGCAGGGATTTGAAGACGCCGAAAATAGTCTTTGGAACACCCGATCAACAGTGCAACCGAATCGCGTTTGCACCGATTGCGATATCTGCCAGAATTGAGACTCCAGAAATCGTCTGCCGTTTTCGACCTCTCAGCTCTGTCACTCCACCCAAAGCTGATCCATAGGGATCGCGCTATCCCATTTTTTTGCGGCGGCACCACGAGGCAGACTGACCTGCCTCCTGTTTACAGAAACATCTGTGAGCTCATGACCGCTACGTGAAATCGCTGTCCATGGGAGCCCACGCCGCTTGGCTTCAATGCATAGATCCACAAAGGTCGAGAACCGCTGCTTGAATTTTGACGCATCGAAGGAACGTGCATTCGACTGTATCCGGACCGGATCATACCGTTCCTGCTCGCTCTCGAAGCACAAAATAGCGCCCACCAGAGATTCGGTCGTTTGCTCTTCAAAGTGCAATCCCGTGACATGAGGAATTACCGTCTCGAGCACGCCGCCTCGCCCATAGGCAATGACCGGCCGGCCATAGGACTGGCACTCCAACGGGACGATTCCAAAGTCCTCCTTTGCAGCAAACAACAGAGCTTTACAACGGGCATACAAAGATGCCAGTTGGGCGGTCGGCACCCGGTCGGCAAATTCTATTGTCGGCCCTGCAATTCTCTTGAGATTCCGGAGTTCGCGCCCACGGCCCACGATGATCAACCGTCGTCCAAGCCGATTGCATGCATGAATCAGTAGATCTACACGCTTGGAGGCTACCAGCCTTCCCACAGACAGGTAGTAGTCTTCAGTCTGAGCATCGATATATCCACTGTTCGCTTCTACGGGAGCATAGACCACTTCACTCTCTAGCCCATAGTGGGTGCGAACACGTTGAGAGATGTATTGCGAATTGGTAGCAAAACCAGTGACCCGTTGAGCGGCAATGTAATCCCACATCCGCAGGTGACGTGTCACAAGCTTGAAGATCGGCCTGGCCAGCCAGGGCAACGCTTCAAGATATTCACGATATTGGTCGTACAAGCAGCGCATCGGGCTGTGGCAGAAGCACACATGCGTCGTTTCGTCATCCAGCAGCACACCCTTGATTACGCAGGAATCGCTTGAGAGGACCAGGTCGTACCCCCGCAGATCGATTGCCTCAAACAGCATGGGGTAAATCGGAAGCAAGTGCCTGTAAAAATGGTACTTCCCTGGGAGGTTGTTCCATTTTGAAGAGATGACTTTTCGGTTGGCGAGCTGTGGCGGCAACCCGCTCTTCTCGCAAAAGAGCGTGAAGATATCCGCATCCGGATAGAGCTCGGCCACGATCCCCACAGACTGCTCGGCACCGCCCAAGGCCAAAAACCAAGGATGAACGATTGCAACGCGCATATCTCTGAGGCCCCCTGTCGCTTTTTCAAAGTAAATCAAGCTTGCATCTCTAAAATTCTTAGCCCATCATATACTATGCCCATCATATACTATGATGCGCCTAACCCTATACAGCACTTCAATTTGGCTCTATGCAGCGAAAAATGGCTCTGCGTATAAGAAGCTAACATTATGATGCGGTTTTGCTGTCTGCCGTTTACCGGCGGAACAAAAAAATACCTGGGCATGAGATGCCTTCTGCCGAATTTGGGAAGGCTTTGCCCTGTGGAAGCCCGGCATTCGGAACAATTCCCTGTCGGTTCAGCCGATGTTCATATGCCTCAATATTGCAGCCTTCTCCTGGAACCCTGCCACGGCGGGATGGTTGGAGCATGCCCGTAAAAGCTTAGGCGATGCAACACAATCGCTCTCGAGTCTGGATCACCGCTGCATTGCGCGGCGATACGGCAGCCCGGCAAGCAGGAGTTCACGCAACTCGATTGGCCTTCGAGGCCAAGACTTGACCAAGCCGGATTGAAGTGGCCTCAACCGTGCGATACATGATAGCGGCTAGAACGATCGTCACAACGAGATACGGAATCAACCAAACCACCGGTGTCGCCTTGTTGTAGAAGATGTATCCGAAGGCAAACAGAATGGGGGCGTGAATCAGGTATACGCTGTACGAAATCTTTCCCAAAAACAGGATCGGAGGCTGAAGCAGCCAGGAGTCAATTCGCTTGTTGATGAGCGCAAAGAGGATGATTCCTGAGGCTCCAATCGCGGTAAGACTATCCCAGGCGGCAGCCTCCCATCCCAGGTAATTCAATAAAGATGGGGTGTATGCATAGAGAAATACGCAAAACAAAAAGACAGACCAGTAGGTGGTTCGCTTTAGCTTATTCAAGCGGCCTTCGAGGTAAGGCCAGTATCTTGCAAGCAGAATGCCGAAGATAAACATCCCCGTATATCCCACGGTCTGCGAAAAGCTATACGCGTTCGGTGCAAATTTGTTCAAACCCAGATTGAGCAAGAAACATGTAAGAGCAATCAAGCCCCCGATTCTGGCCCGAAAGCGCAAAATCAGAGCGCAGACCAGTGGAAAGATCAAGGAGATACGCATCTCCTGCACCAGGGTCCAAAAGGATACGTTGTAGCGACCTGGATTGTAATTCCCCAGAAACAAGAGGTGCTGCGCAACATACTTCCATTGCGGAGGCTCCGTCCAGGCATTGTCTACCCAGGCACCATATTCGTGCAGTCCATGCCACTTCCAGCAACCCAGAAGAGCCACTCCCAGAGCAACAAGATATGGCAGCTAGATACGGCACACTCTCTTGATGAGATAGCCGCTATAGACCACACGCTTTCCAGCGACCTGAGGCAACGAAAGCACGAAGCCGCTCAGAACGAAGAACATCATGACGGAAGAGTGGCCCGCAATGAGAAGCCTAAATGGCAAGAGTTGGAGCAGGAAAGCAATATACCTGGAATGAGGCGTGAGTATCCAGAAGATATGCCAATGATGAAGAACAACGGCAAGGGCAGCCAATCCTCTGAGAGAATCCAGGCTATAGAAGTGCTTCTTCTGGTTGGTAGCCACTTCGCACGCCACTCCTGCGTTCCTCGAGTTTGATCAGAGTTATAAAGGGCTCTATCGCCTCAGTCCCGCAGATTTCAAAGCCACATAATACCTGCAGCTCTTAGATAGGGTGCTTCAACTCCCTACGTCCTGACCTCCTAAATTCTAACATTGTTCTCCCTAGCCATTCACGGATCCCGCGGCAAGGTTATTCACGGGCTGAGCAGGTTGTACCTCCTGGGTGCTCACGCTCTCGGTGATGAAGCGCTCTCGGATATTCCTGGGAAGACGACGAAGCAGTGGCTGCTCAACGAACAGATGGACACCGATACCAGCGAAAAGGGCTAAAAGGATCATGGCAGTGAATGGAATAGCCATCGGGACAGGATGACGCGCCCAGAGCGGATAGATCATCTTTGCAGTTGCGGACAGAACTGCGTAATGCACAAGATATAGCGAATATGACGCCTCTCCCAGGAGCAACAAAAACTTAGGAAATCGAAGTTTATGGGACCGCTCAAGGAGCATCAAGCCCAGCATGCCAATCGCGGTAAAAGTTCCAAAGAAAAGAGGTAAGTAAGAGTTAGGCGCTCGGTTGAAATCGTTATACATGCAACAAATAACAAACCCAAAAGCACCAACGATTGCAAACGTCAGGCCCCGACGGGAAACGTGTCCAACGGTCAAAGCGACAAGCAATCCAATGCCGAAAAGAAGGTGCAGTGGCGAGATATATACAAGTAGAAGTTGATTGCTTGGCGAAAGCAGCAAGGCCGCAACCGAAGCCAACATCCAGAGCATCAAAAGGACGATGCCCAGGAACCGTTTAATTAACAAAAAGCTGAAGACTGCATAAAACATGATCTCGTGATAAAGAGTCCAGGCAACCGGAATAATCGTTTCAGCCCCGGTGATGGGTATCAGCAGAAATGAGTTAAAAATGGCAGATGCCTTCCGCTCGAAGCCATTTCCCATCCCAGGAAGCGCAAAATACAAAGGAAGAAGCATCAGCAAAATAATCCAGTAAATCGGGTAGATTCTCCGAAATCGCTTCCACAAATAAGTACGCAACCGAGAAGGCTTGCCGATGTCGGACCGATGTGCGTGAAGAATGACGATTCCACTTAAAACGAAGAAAAAATCCACGCCACTGGAGCCAAAATGAAAGTAATACCGGGTTAAATGCCAATACTTAGCAAGAGAAAACAGGCCTTCACAGTGATAGAAGACCACCATAAGGGCTGCTAAGCCGCGACCGACCTGCAACGATTTGAATATCTTCACCTCGTTCCGGCCGGCACGGATCTTATCCATACGCGTATCATTTTTCGATGTCATAGAAGGGCATGCACTTAAGCTTTGTGTGCCTCAGGCGACATAGCAACGCGTCGCCCTCCAGCTTTTGCAGGGCCCGGAAATCTTCCCAATTTTAATCGGGAAGACATCAGCTTGGTCTGATGAATGTGCACATGATAGCATAAGATTGCTGCCTGCGGTGAGCGTAGACAAGCACCGATATGCCGCAATCTTTGCAGGTCCCGGAAAGAAGAACCAAACCAATTTTGAATGCGGAGACAAATAGACCGACCTCGGTCGTTGCTACCCCCCTGCGAACGCTTCCGCAGGGCTTGCAGCCTAGTCGAAACATCCCCTCTCTTGATGGATTAAGAGCGTTTTCAATTTTGCTGGTTATCTTTGCCCACTCCAGTTGGTACCTTCCAAGCTGGATCACGCAAAACTCCATCTTTCATTCGGTCATTGGAAATGGCTACCACGGTGTAGCGGTTTTTTTTGTCATCAGCGGATACCTCATAACGACTCTGCTTCTGCGCGAGTTTGACAAAACCAGAACCGTTTCCCTGAAACATTTTTACTTTCGCCGCACCTTGAGAATTTTCCCGCCGTTTTATTTCTTTCTGGGGATTATGGGAATTCTATGGGCAATCCATGTCATTCCGGAAGACCCGCGCAGTTTTATTGCATCATTGACCTATACCTGGGCCTATTATCCTGGAGCTCATGGTTACTTCATTACTCATACGTGGTCGTTAAGCATTGAGGAACAGTTTTACCTCATATGGCCGCTGCTGTTCGTATTCCTGCATCGCAGGAGCAAACTGATCGCGGCTAGCGCGCTATTCATAGTAGCAATGCCGTTTATTCGCGTTTTGTTCTATTTCATTTTGCCAAACCTGCGCGGCCATGAGTTCTATATGGTTCACGGGTGGATCGATACAATGATGGTCGGTTGTCTGCTTGCGCTTGTGAAACATCAAGGCAAATGGAAGGCGTGGCAGCAGCGCTACATAAATGGTTGGACGGTAAGCGCGATGGCAATCATCGCCTTCTACATCAACCCAGTTGTAACGGCTGCTCTTCCGAAAAGATCAAGTGGGATCTTTGCCCTTGGCATCAGCCCAACGGTTACAGCATTCTGTATCGGCGGAATCCTGATGTATCTCACAAGCACGGGAAACCCCTTGATTCTGAGGCTATTCAACAATCGTGCAATTCGTCATGTGGGTGTACTGTCATACAGCCTCTACCTATGGCAGCAGCTCTTTATGTCGCATCAATTTTCTTTCCTGCCATATGGCTATCTTTATGCATTCGCCATTGCGGAGTGCTCGTTCTGGCTTGTGGAAAAACCCTCTTTGCATCTGCGGGCAAAACTCGAAGCCACATGGTGGCCAATTCGAGAGCCAAGAGGATCGGATCGGGGCGCTGTACAAGAGGGGTAAAAGTAACCTCATAGGAGGTTACGCGCTGATGTCTTCCGCAAAGATACAATAGGAGACAGATGCAAGCCTTTGATTTTGGGTTCTCGGTCGCTATCTCCCTGGAAGTCCCCTATCTTTTTAGGCGAGGATCCGCATTCCTTGTTTGGAGCACACCTGATCGTGTCGATCCCAAAAGATTCAATTAGGCAAGCTTCCGAGGGTTCCATTCATCTGGATGCCCTTCGGGGTGCTGCAGCACTCATCGTCTTCGCAAATCATACGAGAGCTTTATATTTTTCCTCTTTACTGAAGCCGGCACAACCGACGCATGCTTTGGCTGTGCAGAGACCCTCGACTCAACAATCGATCGTCCCAGAAGGTTTTGGTGAAATCAAATTTGCCAGCGAAGCCGTGGTGATCTTTTTTGTACTCAGTGGTTATCTTGTTGGCGGAAGCGTGATTCGCTTGTTGCGAACTGCACGGTGGTCCTGGCGTGTGTACCTTACAAAGCGGATAACACGCTTATGGGTCGTTCTGATTCCGGCGATCCTGATTGGCGTAACACTGGATTATGTAGGCATCCATCTATTCGGCCCAGGTAGTGTCTATACGCAACCAGCGGGCATGGATCTTGGGGTTGCATTCAAGCTTTTTGAGCGGTTTCACCCCACTGTTTTGATAGGAAATGCACTCTTCCTTGAAGGGATTCTCGTTCCCTTCCCTGGAACAAACGCTTCGATCTGGAGCCTTGTAAACGAGTTTTGGTACTACCTCGCGTTTCCACTTGCAGCTCTGGCATTGGCTACGAAGAGACACTGGCTACAACGGCTGACATGGGGGATGGGAGCCTGTGCAATTTTCATATTCGTTGGCTGGCCTATTGCAATCTTGTTTCCAATCTGGGTTTTTGGAGCGTTGGCCAGTGTGCTGCCGAGGAAGCTTTCGTTGAAGCAGGCAAAGGGGCTCTCCTGGGCCTCTGGTGCCTTGCTATTGGCGGGCATGTTTGGGGTGCGTCTGCTCCCCGTTCGAGCAATTCAAGCCGAGTATATCGTTGGCTTGCTCACAAGCCTTTTGCTTTGGTGCGTTGTCCAGCAAACCTCGCCAGCCAAAGAGGGCCTCTACAAGACCATCGCAGGGTTCTTTTCACGTATCTCCTACACCTTATATCTCTTCCATCTACCCATGGCGGTTTTCCTTTGTGGCCTCTTGAACTCACCATGGCATGGGTGGGCATATACCCCCAAGAATGTGGCGCTGTATCTTGCCAGCGATACGGTGATCGTGATTCTGGTATATGGCTTATGGAGGTTATTCGAGTCAAACACAGATTTGATCCGCGCGAAGGTCTTTGAACGTGAGCGGAGGATGAGTTAAACGTTCTAGTAGCCGTTCGAATTGCCGTTGCTGCGCGCACAAGGGATAAGTTTGTCGTTCGGAGATTCCAGCTTGCATCTACAATTTAGATACGGACAGTATCAGGAGTTCAGGGCAATCTATGCTGGGCTCGACAAATAGAAGAATCAGGAATCGAACTTACATGGATCAGGTTAATGCACGCATCGAGAAGCTGCCATTCGGCCGCCCTACGGCCTTGGGCGTCTGGGTCACTGGCATCTGTTTTTTGATTCCTGCATTCTATTTATTTACGCATGGTCAGATGCGAATCCTGATCGCCTTCATGTTTTTCGGGGCGCTGCTCATGTCGTGGACGCTCAATAGGACTTTGGGGATAGCTGCAACCTTCACCTTCCTGCTGACCCTCGGCGATATCCGCCGCATCCTGGATATGATCGCACCAAGCTATCAAGGACTCGATCTCCTTCTATTGGTAGGACCGATCTTTGCCGTATATCTCGCGGTGCCCTTATTGATGCGATTGAAAGTCGCTGACACGATCTCAAAGGCGGTCCTGGCTCTGATGGCGCTCATGATCGTGGAGATATTCAATCCACGCCAAGGATCGATTATTGTTGGGGTGTCCGGAGCGTTGTTCTATGTAATTCCCATCTTATGGTTTTGGATTGCCAGGAACTATGCCACCGACCGAATGATGGATACGCTGATTTATCGCGTGTTTCTCCCCATTGGAATTCTGGACGGTCTGCTGGGTGTCGCACAGGCATACGTCGGCTTTTTCCCTTGGGAAAGAGACTGGGCCCTGAAGCTTGGGAATCAGTATCTCTATCACGCCGGACACATGCGCTCCTTTGGCTTCTCCACCGGCGCTTCTGAATTCGCGAGCACACTCCTGATTGCCAGTGTCTGTGTTTTGGCAGCAATCTTTGCAGGGAAACGGGCATACATTCTATTGCTGCCCATTCTATTAGCTGCATCCCTGCTGGCCTCTTCACGTGGCTTGATTGTCAAGCTTCTCTTCGCAGGCGCAATGATATGGGCAGTTCGCAGCAAGGGTGGCAAGAACTGGTTACCGAGGTTCATCTTTGCTCTCGTTGTCGGCCTTGGCCTTACGTACTATTCCGCCTCCCATGCCGGCGGCGACGAGCCTCGCTCCGCTCAAAGCGATACAGCAAGCACTGCTCAAATCGCAACGGCACATGTTACCCAGGGACTCGCCGATCCCGGACATTCCACGGCTGGTCTCCATTGGCAGATCTTTGTTGGAGGCATCGTAAAAGGATTTACCTATCCCATTGGAACAGGAATTGGTGCCATTACTCTAGGCGCCGGGAAATTCGCGGCAGGCGGGGCAACCATGGGATCTTCAGAGGTAGACATCAGCGATGCCTTTATCACAATGGGTTTCTTTGGAGGCTTTCTCTACCTCTTCATCATCTATATGGTCTTTCGTCTTGCATTCTTCTATATCCGAGAAGGATCACTCAGCATGAGTCTTACCTATATGGGACTTTTCGCAGCGCTCATTGGTGCGTGGTTAGCCTTGGGGCAATATTCGACAGCTCCCTTTATTTGGTTTTGCATTGGGTCTCTTGTCCGTAAGCAGTCACTCTTGCAATCCGCTGGTTTCCAGTCCAAGAGCAGTAATGTAAAAGCACTGAAGAACGTCACTGCAAGCAGAGTTTAACGCTTGCAACTCACTCAAACGGGCTACGGCATCTCGAATCAAATCATATTCTTGATAGTCGCTCATCTGTGAACTAGTATGAGGACAGATCGCACCTATTTCTTTATGGCTAAACCTGGTGAGAAGGTTCGCTTCACTGATACGACGGCTTCCGTCTTGCTTGATCTGGTGCGGGGTCTGGCAGCATTGCTTGTGCTATCCGTTCATCTACGGAATATGCTCTTCGTTGATTATCCAGAAGCCATTCAGCACGGAGCCTCTAAACTATTAGTCATTCCCTATGTGCTTAGCTCTGGGGGACATCAGGCTGTCGTTATCTTTTTTGTGCTCAGCGGCTATCTGGTCGGTGGAAGCGTAATGCGTTTACTGCGACAAAGACAGTGGCAATGGAGATCGTATTTGCTCCATCGCATCGTACGCTTATGGATCGTCTTACTTCCCGGCCTTCTTCTTTGTTTTCTACTCGATTCAATCGGCCTTCGATCGCATAGCTTGCTATATCACGGAATTATTCCGAACTATGAGACCGGCGATATCTCTCAGCTACATACGATCAAGATTTTCGTTGGCAACCTGTTTTTTCTTCAACCGATGTGGGTGCCGACCTACGGATCGGATGGATCTCTCTGGAGCCTTTCATACGAATTCTGGTACTACCTTCTTTTTCCTCTCGGCCTTATCGCCATTCGTAGAGAGTTTTCATGGAGGACCAGATGCGCATGCCTTATCGGCTTCATCGCTTCTTCCTGGTTTGTGCGAATTCACATCCTCCCACTATTCCCAATATGGCTTTTTGGGGTAGCGTTGACGATGGTTCCAGCTCCACGCCTGGGATTGGCTGTTCGCTGGATGGCGGCAGCACTCTACATGCCGCTTATTTTCGTTTTCTCTCGAAAAGCCATCTGGTCACTCTTAGTTCAGGATTACATTTTTGCTATCGTCAGTGCTCTGTTTCTTTGGATTATGCTTTCAGCAAAAGATGAGGCAGATAAATCGGGATACTTCACCCGAGGGTCACGTGGACTGTCCCGCTTCTCTTACACCCTCTATGTGGCTCACCTGCCTTTCTTATTGCTTGCAGCCTCTTTACTGATAGGGACCCAGCGGTGGCTCCCAGATGTCAGGCACATTGCTGAAGCATTAGGCTTACTTGTGGTGGCACTGATTTATTCCTATGGCATTGCGGCGGTCACTGAATACAAGACAGAGGTATTTCGTCACTGGCTAGAACGCAACCTGGGAATCTTTTCAGCTCCTAAGGCACATGCTCCAAGCCTGCTGCGACAAGAAGTGTTACCTGGAAAAGACAAATCATAGCGATGCAATCGCCTTAGCTCTCTTGTGCATAGGGCGTGCCATCAAACCATTCTTGAAGCGAAATTGAGCTATGCAGTCAGTTTGTTGACATGCCCTAGGACTCGCTAGCGGTTTACCTCAATATCAGGAGAATCGCTTTTTGAGATTCAGGATGGGGGCTTCGAAATAATGATAGCTCAATATTGCAGCCCCTAAAGTTATAGCTAATGAGGAGATAACCACAATAGCTCCACCTAAAAGATCTGAGTGTACAAGCCGCTGGATCGGATGTACCGCCTGAACGAGGAAGACAAACAAAAGACCGTGGTATATATAAAGCCCATAGCTGTAGCGCCCGAAGAAGCGAAGAAATCTAAGGCGGCCAATCCGAGCGATCCAGCCTCTTCCCTGTTGTGCAAAAAATACTAAGCACGCGAAACAGACCGCCACAACGGTATAGCCGAAGGTCGCAAGAACCTGGTTTCCGTGCGTAGTGAATCTCATACTTATAAGCACAATGAGGGTGGTTAAGCTTGAGACGACAAATACTCTCTTGACTGGGATGCGTTCCGGCAACGGCCCTCTAACCAATAGTGCAGCGATTCCTCCGCAGACCAGCGTGTCAATCCGCGTAGGCAATAGAGGGAAGATGTGAAAAAAAGTGACTCCACGATAGACAAGAATGATGCGCAGTATAAGAGCGGCCAGCATGATTGCTACCGAGACTTGCAACAGCCTCCTTCGGTCTCGGACATGCCAGACGATAAATGGCCAAACCAAATAAAACTGCTCTTCCACTGCCAGCGTCCAAAAATGTCCGACCATCATCTTTGGCCCCGGAGAGGCAAGTCCCGGGGTAAAGAGGGGCATCATATTGGAAAGATAAAAAAAGTAGAGAAGATGCCCAGGTTTCCAGTGAAGCTGGAGAACGGGTGTTAAAAGCAGAAATAGCAGCAGAACACCGTAATATAGAGGAAAGATTCTTAGCGAACGTCGTGCATAGAAGTTTTTGACCCGATTAGGCTTATGTGCGGTATCGTAAAGGATTCCTGTAATAAGAAACCCGGAAAGCACGAAAAAGAGATCAACCCCCATCCACCCCGTATCCGCGATGCCAGACCAGATTTGAATCAGCCAATTTGAACTCTTGCTACCACCTCCGAAGTGGTAGCAAAACACAGCCAGTATCGCGATTCCACGCAAACCATCCAGCGCCGGGTAGTGACGGCTTGATTCCCCCTTGAATTTACTCCGGGATGATTCTTGCTGATCAAGCTGAGAAACTTGCATTTCACCTCTCTTGCGCCATGCTGACCTTTGCTACAAGCAGGCATGCCGTCGATTGAGAGAAGCCGGGTCTTGCTGGCTAACTCGATAAGTCTGTCCCATTAGTTGGCGAGAGTACCAAAGCCACAGGAGCAGGTTCTGCAAACGTATCGCACACACGGAAATGCGTCACATTTGCAAGACTGCGCTCCCTCCAAATGACTGGAGCTGCAATTATTTTATAACTGCTACATCCACACCAGCACTGAGCGCACTTGCGGTAGCTGAAGGAAGAGCATACTGGAGGAACCGCTTGAAACCGCTATGTGGCATAACCAGAACATCTGAGGCCTGTAGTACCAGATTGGGGGCGGCATTTTTTACTACCTGGTTAAAGTCGACAGGGATCGTTTCCGTTCCAGTTGCCGTCTTACGGATGATTGTGGCTTTGGAAGCCGAGGCTGTGACCGTCCATCCACGACACAGCGCCAGGATATTAAGCAGACTTAAGTCGCGGCCCAGCGGAATAGAATACGCCCCAGGCGCATTCACGTCACCAATGACATAAACAAAATCCGCCTGAGCTACGACGATAGTATCTCCTGGAAAGACCGGAGTGGAATTCTGAACTGCAGAATAATTGGTTGACCTAACCTGTATCACAAGCGGATGAGTTGGATCGCTATGGTGAGTAATCGTAATCGTCGAACCCTCATTCTGGGTAGGTCCCCCCGCGAAAGATAGTGCTTCGTAGAGCGTATGAGGCCCAAAGAGCGGATAAGTGCCGGGAGCACGGACTTCTCCCATCAGAGTGATGCCCTGCGTTGCAAATTGAAAGATCTGAACGGTTACATGAGGATCAAGCATGATCTGCCCGTCACGGAGACGCTTTTCAATGGCACGCGCCGCCTGATTAGAGTTGAGGCCAGCAACCTCTAATTGGCCTCCGACGGGCAAGTCCACCCTGCCCTCCTGATCGACACGAAGCCTCCCCGATAGCTCTATAGTATTGAACACCGTCACATCGACAACGTCGCCTGCACCCAGGACAAGCTGGCCAGTCTCCGTTACATTCGGGCCATAGGGGGCGAGTCTATCCGGAGTGGCCGATTGCGCGTGGCTTGACTGTACGCCTGGGCCGATCAGAAGCAACCCAAGGCAAAGCAACAACGTTGGGATGCCCGCCGTCCGGAGCCAATCATTTTTTGATTGACCGCAGGTTTCTATCAGCTCAGTTGTAATATCCACTACCGTAGCCTCCGTAATAGCCCGTTTGAGTGACAGCCATGTCGTTGATAACCACGCCCGCCACCTGGGCGTTTGTGTGTCGCAGAACATCGCGAATGCGCTTGAGTGCACCAAGCGGTGTCATGTTATAGCGGGTAACAAGAATGAGTGCATCCGCCCAGCTTGCAAGGGGCAAGCTATCGCTCACAATCAGCAAAGGAGCTGAGTCGACGATGATGTAATCAAATTCCTGCTCCCATTGTTGCAGGAGCGAGTAGAACTTATTAGAGCCGAGAGCTTCCGAAGGAAGGGCAACCTTCTTTCCGGCAGTCAACAGAAAGAGATTATCAAGGTCCGGAAGAGGATTGGTGAAGGGCTCGGCAGTATTATCTCCAAGAATCAGATTACTGAGACCGCGCTTGTTCTCGACACCAAATTTACTGTGTAGGGCTGGGCGCCGAAGATCAGCGTCTACCAGCAAAACTCGAGCACCTTTCTGCGCCAGTACTACCCCATAATTGGCCGTTGTGGAGCTTTTACCTTCTCCCGGGATGGTGCTGCTAACTAACAACATCTTCGCTGGCCTATCAATCGAAGACAACAGAAGCGCATTACGCAGGTTACGAAAAGCTTCTGCATTTACGGACAACGGGCTGTTATAAGCCACCAACATCTGAGACGCATCGAAAGCAGGGGCAGCGCCTTTGTCGTCTGTCTTTTGTGCTACCGAGATATGAGGAATAATTGCAAGCAGTTGATACCCCAAGGCACGCTCGATCTGATCCACGCTCTGCAGCTTGTCCGATAAGGCTTCCCTAAGGAAGGCTGAACCTACCCCGGCAAAAAGTCCCAGAACCAAACCGAAACTCAGAATGACCAATTTCTTGGGTTCGACAGGAATCAATGGGGCCCGGGCTGTATCTACGCGCATGGTGTTGACGCTTTGCAATCCAGCATCGACTCCCGCCTGCTGAAGCTTGTATTGCAACGTATTGTAGAGCTCCCTGCTGGAGCTTCCCTCCGCGTATAACACTGCGAATTCTGCCGCTTTCCGATTGAGGGCGTAGGCCTTATCGGTCTGTTCATCGTATTGCTGCTGCAGTGAGTTCTGAATCGCAACAGCAGTGTCGTACTCCTGCTTCAAGCGATTCTTCACGATGGAACTCTGGCGCTCGAGCTCTGCATCAGTTTTTTGCATCTGGGTTTTGACTTCAGCAAGCGGCGGATAGTTTTGCCCGAACTTAGTCGAAAGTTGTACATATTGACCGTATAAAGTTCCCTGCTGCGCTTGTAGTGCTGTCAAATTGGAACTTGGGAACATGGCTGCCAGGACTGCCGTATTTCCGTTCTCAGCGGCGCGCATCTGCGCTTCTTTGACGATCCGATCCCCCTGAGCCACGGTCAAGCGATTATTCAACTGGCTGAGACGATCGGTCACCGTAGAGGCAGAGGGCGTTGGTGATTCTCCCCCGCCATCCTTGCTGGATCCGGAACTGCCCCCACCCAGCATGAGAATGTTGTTCTTTTCCTGGAAGTCAGCTAACTTCTTCTGCGCTTCGGAAGCGCGTTCACGGAGAGAATCCATCTCGCTGGACAGCCACTTCGTGACCTGAGTGACCGAACCATAACGACTATCGAAGGTCTGACGGAGATAGGCCTCAATCAAGCGGTTAGCGAGGAGTGCTGCTACCTGCGGATTCGGGTTACGGAATGAGATTGTTACCAATTGCGTGCTCGGCACCTGAAGCACATTGATCTGCGATTTGAAATGACTGAGCATCTCTTCTTGCGCCGGCGAGAGAGAGGTCGCTCCAATAGGAATCGCTAATTGCTTTGCGTTGGGGCCGGCGTACTGCCGGAACTCCTCCTCCGAAAGAGAGTGCATGGTGTCAATGGCAACAGCATCGCTCTTGATGATGGCCATCTCCGTGGCAATCATCTCCGCGGAGTCCGCCTGAGTACCCGTTAAATCGGCAAGACCGAGCGAGCCAATACGGCCTGGATCGATTCGGATGCTGGCCGTAGCCTCATAAATCGGAGTTACGGATTTAACGTACACGACTGCAACAACCGTGCCGATCACGATGCAGACAAGAATGAACCATTTATGCCTGCCAAGCATTTGGGCGATGTCGCCGAGAGACAAGGCTGAAGCTGAATCCGCCTCCGCGAGGGAACGCTGATCGAGCTTCCCCTCTGTGTCCGGCTGCGTTGTTTGAACCCTCATCTGCCGATCTCCGTTCCCTTTTGCCAGTTATTGTTTTTTAACTCAACTTCAACACGAGAAAAGCCATCAAGCGGTTTGGGACGACTGTCTCGATGGAGACGTGCTCCTCTATCTTTTCCCCAATGTTTACGGGACGAACACCATTCGCTTCTTGTGAAAACGCTAGTGTACGCCCCTGCGTTTTCCTGTAGAAGCAGCATTGCGGTATTCTCGGATGCAATCCTGGATTTAAACCGACTCGATACAACTCTGCCTAATAAGCCACCAAGGAGTCCCTGCCCACACAGCCTCGTACGCATACAGGTTTGACGATCCAACCATGGAGACATTGCTCCATGCCATGCAGGACAGTGTCCCCGATGGGAAGGGTGCATCTGGCAATTGTCTATAGCAGTCTTCAAGAGGCAGGGGTCACTCACAGGCATTTGGTCTGAGATCACACACTATAAAGAAGTAGATAGGCTGCCAACGCCACGTGCACAAACTCTTTGATCTTAGAGGATTGTACCATTTTGGGAGAGCCAAGTCGTTGACTGTGAACGTACAGAGGGGACAGCACACCTCTTCATGCAGGATCCCTCTTATTCATGGGTTTGACATCAGACGTATGGCTGGTAGTAGGCTGTGAAGTTTGGCAAAGCATCTTCACATTCTGATGCCTAAATATCGCACTTCGTTGGCGCGCCCTCTCTTAAATCTTGACCCTCCATTCTGACCTGCATGGGCCGGATCAGTGCAGGATAAAATCACGTGATTTAAAGCTCACCGATTACGGTCGAGATGCCTTGAAACAAGGCATCAAGTGAGAACATCTCTGCCCTGCGGCGTCCGTCCCGAGAGAGCCGTTCTGTCGCGGCGGGATCGGACAGGAGCCTTTCGATTGCTGTATACAGCTCGGAGATCGAACCGGGGGTGACAAGCATTCCGCTTTCTTCCTCTTGGATAATTTCGATGGCTCCGCCTGCGCGGGTTGCGATAACAGGCTTTCGGGCGAGCATTCCCTCCACAATCACCAATCCGAATGGCTCGGGAGATGTGGAAGCGTGGACGATGATATCCATGGCCTGCATCAGCGCGGGGATGTCTCTTCGAAAACCGAGGAAGTGAACTCTGCCTGCAATATCCGGCTGATTTGCCCTAAGCTTCAGACCTTCCGCATAGGCGCTTTCACCAAAGAGAGCGTCTCCGATTAGAACGGCATGCGCTCCCGGAATGGCACTGATAGCTTCCAGAAGGATGTGCTGCCCTTTCCATGGAGAGAGACGTCCAAAGATCCCGATCATGGGGCTGGACTCCGAGCCGATCTCCCTCCGAAGCGCTGCGATTGCCTCAGGGGTAATGCTATCGAACGGCCGAGGATCGATTCCGTCATGTACGACTCTTACTTTGTGACGATGGCCTCCAGCCGCCACGAAGGATTCTGCCGTCGCATGGGAGTTGGCAATGATAACCGAGGCATACCGATTGCCGGCAAAAATCGCAAGCTTTCGAAGAATCGGGCTGAAATGTTCGGCGGTAAGGATGTCGCGCAGATGCCAGATGAGAGGTTGTCCGCGACGTTTAGAGAGAGCCGCGAGCAGAAAGGCCTTCTGCGAATTGGCGTATAGAAGATCGAAGCCCGCAGCTAACCTCGCAAGCCGTCTGCGGAGAGAGGCAAATGCCGGCAGAGCCGAAAGAATGGACTTCACCCCCGACTCTCGCCGCACCCCTTTAAGCGTATCTAAAGCAAACACGTCAACAGGAATGCCGCACTCCTCTATCAGAGGGCGAAAAGGACCGTCCTCAAAGAGGACAACATGTGCACCTTCGGAGTGGGCTCGGAGCCAGGGAAGGATCGCTAGCTCTCCTCCTCCGAGCTGGCCAGTTTGATCGACATAAAGAATCTTCATCCCATCGCCTCGTCATACACATGGCGGACCCGCTCTGCGATGTGTGGCCAGGAATAGCCATTGGCAGCGTAGGCACGGCAAGCATCCTCCGTCGGGACCGGCCGGGCCCCTCGAAGCGCCTCCCCGAGGACGCTTGCGATCTCCACCGAAGAGGTTCCACTGAAGACACATTCAGGAGCGAAGGGCTGGACGATTTCGGGTAACCCACCAACAGGAGTGACATAGACGGGTGTGCCTGCAGCAAGCGATTCGAGAGTGATCAGACCGAAGCCTTCGAGCGACTGCGATGGAACGATGGTCATATCTGCGGCACGGTAGGCCGTTGGCAGATCAGCATCGTCAATGCGGCCCAGCAGGCGGACGCTATCTTCCAAGCCAAGTTCAGCGATTAGGCTTTTCAGCTCACCGGAGATAGAACCAGAGCCACCCAGCAGCAAGAGGAGATCCGGTTGCTGCTGGACGAGCAGTTTCGCCGCATGAATGAGGTCTTCAAGCCCCATACGGCGGACTTGTCGGCGGATGGAGAGAAGAATTGGACGGTCGTTCGGCCATCCCAGGCGCTGCCTTGCCTCGGCACGGCTGAGCGTCATATTGAAGCGTTCGATATCGATTCCACCAGGGACGACTCGGATGAGTTCCTCGGCAACACCGTATCGCCGAACCAGTTCCTGCTGAAAGGAACGAGAAAGAACAATGAAACGTTTTGCCCGGGAATAGACCACATTCTCTACTGCTTGCTTAAAACGGGCATTCAGTTTTGCCGCGCCTTCAGCACCACTCTCCCCTGCCCAGGGGCCATGAAAATGCACTACGGTCGGGACTTTCCGCAACCGGTCAGCGATGGGAAGGGCGTAAAGCGCAAAGTGTGCAGCGATGAGATCAATTTGACCTCTGTCGATCTGAGCCAGTGCCGCCTTTCGAGCAGACCGTAATCGCTCCAGTATTGGAGCATCTGGACGGGCGAACGCAACGACAGTACCGCCAGTCGATTCAGCTATCCGAGGGGAGCCGACGACAAGCCCATGGGCCGTCGTACCGGTAGCCGGAAGATGCCGAAGCAGTTCGAAATAGTAGCGAGCCAGGCCACCTTCCTTCTCCTCGATCCAATCGTCGCCTGTCTGCAGCGTTCTCATCGTGGCTAGGGTCATTTCTTCTCCTGAGAATTGGCCGCATCGTCCATCGATAGATGCCCGGCAGAAGCCGCTTGTCTCCGCTTTTCGAGGAGTTCCTCGTAGACATCGAGATAACCTGCAGCGGTCTGTGACCATTGCATATTCAACGCCTGCTCACGCGCTGCCGCGCCCATGCTCTTGCGCTTCTCTGGGAAACGAACCAGCTCTTCCATGATCGCCGCAAGCGCCGAGGCATCATTGGGATCGTCGAATACTTTGCCTCCCGCGTGAATGTAGTCAGCCGCACCAAAATTGCCGGAGACAACCACCGGAAGCCCGGAAGCCAAAGCCTCAAGCAATACCAGAGGATGTGCTTCGTAGCGCGATGGAAAGACAAAGAAATCGACGGAGCGCATCAGCGAGGCAATCTTCGACGTCTTGCCAATAAAGTGAACGCGATCGCTCACGTTCAACTCTGCTGCAATAGCCGGATAGGGGCTTCCTTCCACCTTGCCTGCAACCACCAGATGAAGCTCGGGTACAGACTGCATGGCTTTCAGAACAGTCTCAAGATTTTTGCGTGTCGTCTTGATATCTCCAACGAAAAGCGCAAGTGGAATCTCTTCCGACAGACCAAACTCCGACCTGACAGCAGAACCAGGGTGAAACTCTTCTACATCTACGCCGTTGTGGACGACAACGATCTTCTCTTGCGAGATTCCATACTCGGCGACTTCTCCAGCCGTAAACCGGGAAACAGCGATCAGCTTATCTGCGCTCCTGAACGCCTTCTTCTCATAGTGCCCGTTGATGATCGTGATCAAGCGCTGATAGTAGGCATAGGGGGAAAAGGAAGACCAGTGAAACGGAAAGAACGGATTCCTGAGCCATGCACTGTGCACGAAATGCACGGCTACGATATCGGCAGGCTCCCAGGTGACGAAACCGTTCGCCTGGATAATATCGAATTCGTCGCGATGATGCCGGAGCCAACGCGCGCTCTTCTCGGCGAAGTAGATATTGCGGAGAAGTTGCGTAGGAATCGGAATCTCACGCGCGCAGATAAAACGTCCACGAGGATGGTTCGCGATCTCTGAGGAACAATACTCCGCGATCACCGTTACGCTATGTCCACGGTCAAGTGCCGCCTTAGCGATCTCATAGTTCACGCGTCCCTGGCCGTCCTGAAAATCCACCTTGTGGGTTACGAGAGCGATGCGCATTACGGCTTTGAACCTTCCTGCTTAGAAGCATTCCGAATGGTCGTTACAAATCGTGAAGCGAGATATCCCTGATCGTACTTTTCACGCACGGCAGCGGCCCCCTGCAAGGCAAGTTTTCGGGTCCGATTGGGGTCTTCTGCTAATTCCAGCATAGCCTTGCCGAGCTCCGCGATGTTGGCTTCAGGCACGATAAGGCCTCCCCCTGTATCGCGGAGGACATTGCCAATCTCTCCCGACTCGGTGCCAATCACCGCGGTCTCGCAGGCATTGGCCTCGAGAATGACCCTGCCAAATTGTTCTTTCCAGTTCGAGCGAGTCTCCGATGCAAGGACGAGCACGTCGAAGAGCGAAAGCCACCCAGGTGCTTCCTCGTGGGGAACAAAACCGGCAAAAAAAACATGGTCTGTCATTCCGAGTTTTGCAACAGTGGCACTAAGCTCGGGCTCATACGGTCCGCTCCCTACCAGAACGCAGCGCCAGCGCCTGCCCTGAAGCACCTGTGCCGCATGCAGCATAGCCTGAAGGCCTTTCTCTTCTACCAATCGACCGAGATAGCCGATGACAAACTCATCTTCAGCGATACCCAACTCAACACGCTTGGCCTGGGCCCAAACCGGTTCCGGGTGATAGATGCCCTTATCCAGGGCGAGAGGCAAAACCTCGGCGATTCCCTTGTAGCCCTTCTGCTTGACGACTTCGAGCGCACCCTCGGTCACAGGAAAACAGAAAGCAGAGTTTTGCAGCACCCAATGTTCAAGCCAGCGGAAAGGAATGGGATAGTGCTTGAGAATATTCTGGGCACCATAGAAACCAATAGGACGATTGTCCACCAACCTGTTAGCCAGGTAGATCTGGGCAGTCGCGAGTCCGTAGGGTTCGTGGTGGACATAAATCACATCCGGGCGCACCTTGCGTAGCAAACCAATCATCGTCTGCTTGTAGACATGGAGAGGAATGTTGCCAGCTTTCCAGACAGGAATGGTGTGAATCTGCCCTTGAAAATCCTTCCACCGCGAGGCCTGCAGGTTCGACTTATATTCGCTATTCCACGAGGACGGAATGACCAGTTCGACATTCCATCCGGTTTGCTGGACTACATCGACAAAAAAACTTTGGTTAACTGGCGTCACACAAGCGTGACTAATGACAAGGAGTTTCAACGGTTACATCCTTTGATGAAGCAAAGCCCAGCCTCTGATCTCAACCATGTGATTCGAAAGCTCCGAACAGACACGAACCAAAAGGGGCGGATAGTAATAATTGATGCAAGGTGCATCCCAAACGTCTCCTTTCGAAAGAGCTGAGGATAGAAAAATCAGGAAGCCATTAAGCCGCGAAACAGATCGAGATAGCGCGCAGCGATAAAGGCAGGTTGGAACTTCTCCAAGTGCTCAGGACCTGCGGAGATCAGGCTTGCACGAAGTGCAGGATCCGTAAGCACCTGTTCAAGCGCCGAGGCCAGGGCCTTTACGTCTCCGTTAGGGAAATAGAGACCGCAGGGGCCAACCGCGTCTGGAAGCCCCCCTTGCGAAGAGGAGACGAGAGCACATCCTGAGGCCACACCTTCGAGGGCAACGACTCCGAAGGGTTCAGCCCACACTGAAGGTACAGCCATGATCCGATGCCGCGCGACAATCTCTCCCCTGCCCTCCTGTACGGCTCCCAGGAACTCGACCTGCGCCGTAAGACCAAGTTGCACGGTAAGTGCTTTCAGAGTGGACATCTCAGGACCATCCCCAATGACCGTCAAAGATGGAGTGAGCCCCTTCGGCTTTAATTCCGCAAGCGCATGAAGGAGAAGATCACACCCTTTATCGGAGACGAGTCGGCCAAGGAACACGATATCTCTATCGCGCGGGGTGTCTCGCCGCCCCTCAAAAGCCTTCGCCTCGAAGGGATTTCCGATGACTACTGAGTCGACGGGCAAAGACTTTGCAATAGCCTTGCTGATGGATACGTTGTGGCAAGCGCGCAGAGCGAGAAGCTTGGCATAGTTCTCAAGGCCTCGCGTTCCATCCGTTCTCCTGAGCCAGCTCTGATGCGTCACCACGATCGGCTTCCTGCTCGGGATGAGCGAGATGAGGGTACGAAGGGAGATGAGATTCTGCAGGATGACATCGGAATCTCGCGCAAGGCCACGAAGCTTCGTATGGGAGGGTTGCCGCACAACGGTGTAGACAAGACCCTCTTCGGGGCCAGGTGTGTTCGTTACGACGGTTACCGTCGCCCCAGCCCGGGTAAACTCTTCTGCCAGGATCTTGGAAATGGTTTCAACACCACCAAAGCTGGGAGAAAACCAATGAGAGCAAAGAAGGATTCGCATCACAGTTACCTTTTTCTATATCAAGCAACGGGTACCCTCATGAGCGAGCTTCGATGGGGCAAGTTGATGCAGCAAACGGGGATCACCACCCACGGCATGAACATGCCTTATTAGAGTGATTTCGCTTCCTTGCCACGATCTTATTCAAAAATTATAGCGTACCGGCGAAAACCGCAGCACAAGGCGTGCGGGCGCACGGCTCTACAGATTATCCGAAGATATACTTTGCGACGCTCTCTGCTGCTGACCATGAATTGCGGGCTTGGTAATTGTTGTAGACCGTGGCTGACAGCCGATCCAGGGGCGGCAGATTAGGTTTGACCACTCCACGGCTCAGGGCGATGTAATCTTCGCCGGAAACCAGGCCGGGACATGAAAGCTCCTTCTTCTGGTTGTCGAAGACAAATGGAATCGTTCCATGAGCACAGCTAACGGCATGCACAGAAGACTTAGGGAGAAGCGGCACAGGATAGGTGATGAAGCTGGCCACAGATTTCGCCATCCATTGGTTTACAGCATCTGCTTCGAGACGGCCACAGCGAATGATCGGAAACCCCTCAATATCGGACGTGGTATCGCCGGGGATGGGCTCTCCAATATCGATGATCCTTTCAGCGCCAATCAAACGGCAGAGCGATGCCAGCACATCGCTGCCACGCTTATAGTTCGCTTTGCGCTGGGCGCCTCGTCCAAAGACGATTACGTCATTGCGCCTCTCTGCAAAGGGAGGATTCGAGCTGGGCTCCCCTATGGTCGAGAAATTGGGAATCAAGGACACCCTTCCCGAGCCCCACTTTTCCAAGTCATGCCGATAAAATTCAGCATTGGTGTATTGAAAGCGACCGAGCCTGGAGATATGGCTGATCAGGTTGCGCTGCAGCGGAGACACCCAGAAAGCGCTGCTCCAGGGACGCAAACTGTGCACCTCCAACTCGTGGAAGACGATGTTCAGCGTCTCCGGCCGATGCTCTTGCCAGCCTTCCAGTGTTCTCTGCAGCCAGAGGGGATAGCCGCGCTTTTGATATCCATACGGTGAGAAATGCAGAAGCAATGGAACGGATTTGGACTGGACATGCTGCTCGCATCGGAGCACTGCATCCAGAAAGCCCTGAGGGGATCGTGCATCCACCTTAGTGGCATAGAAGCCTTCTACTTCCCCACCCTGCCAGTCTGGATCTGCAACAACAAAGCTGCTGGTGATCTGGTGTCTTTCTCGGAGACGTCTTGCGAGTTGCATGGCGTAATCGCCAATCCCATCAACTCTCGGAAGAAGCCCGGGAACAATCTGAATGAGATTCATTGAGGTGATTGTATATGAGTCGTGCTCTATCGAATCGATGGAACGCGACTCTCGGACGCAGGCATCACACATCTCGATTTACTCAAAAAGAGCATTTACTTTAATCCTGATTTCTATTCAACGCTTTGCGAAGAACGATTTCGCAATTAGTAGGAGATGATAGATACCTCGTGCGCTAAATCGTTTGCGTAGCGGATAATCAGAGGATTGAAAGACCTGCCAGGCTCGCTTGGGCTGGCCAAGCTGGGTAAAACCCGAGACTGCGCTGGGTGCAATCTCACGTCTAGCCTCTCCAAGCATCGACGCAGCTGCAGAAGGCACGCGCAATGCGGCCAGCATGTTGTAGGTATAGGGCGCAACGATGGCGTATTTACTGATGGATTCGCCGGTGAGTCGATACTGCATGGTGAACTCGTCCAGAAACCAAATATCCCGGGCCGCCGCACACAGACGCAAACCAAAGTCGGTGTCACAGGCGTGGCCAATCTCTTCCATTGAACGATAACCGATCGTGCGGGCAAGCTCTGTCGTAACGAGAAAACCGTCGTTGGGAAACATACGCTGCAGGCCTGCAACAACCGGAATCGACTGTCTGCCGGCGTTTGCAGCAACACGATGGTAACCATCATTCAGAGCTTTCGTTCGCTCCTCCACAGTGGGGCGCCCATCATGTTCGATTAGAATTTGCTTGCCAAAGGCGGCATCCAATGTGGGCAGGTCTTCCCAAAGCTTCGCCAAATTCGCAAGAGCATTCGGCAGCAGCCGATCATCGTCATGCAGGAGGAGTAGTCGACTTCCCTGCGCCCGGGCAAAAAGGTCGTTGACGTTGCGGTTCTGTCCTAGCGACGGAACATGACGCTCATAGCGGATACGGCCGGGATGTGCACTCTCATAACGAGCTATCAATTGCTCGGTGTCTACATCTTGAGAATCGTCACCGATAACAATTTCGAACTGAGCATAAGTTTGAGCAAAACAGGATTCTAGCGCCTCAGCCAGTAAACCGGGGCGCTGGTAAGTCGGAATACAAATAGATATCAGTGGGAGTAGGAGGTTATCCGACAAGTTTAACTGATTGTCCGCCATCAAAAACATCCCATCTCTGAAGCTTATGAGCAATACAGAGGTCGATCATAAAGACCAAGGTGTAAGCTCTTCCGGAAACAGCCCGAGTATACCGTACAGATCGAATAAGCCCGATAACAATCGAGACCATATGGGGAAATATAGAGCTACTTTGGCCTACCTAAAAGCAAGCGATTCAGGGGTGTAAAGGCAAGCAAATCAGCGAAGAGGCGCTCATCCTTCATCCTCGTCTCTGATAGAAGCGACTCAGGAAGGCAGCTAATGGAACCAGCCAGCGGTGTCGGCGAATCCTTGCAGCCGATTCCACTTGAATCGGTGCACCCGCAAGTTCCCAATATAACCGCGCACCTCGATCCGGCTTTTCACCTGAAACGAGGAGATCTAACAGCACCCTGCGTCGCCACGGCTTTCTGAGATAAGCATGGACAGTAAGCCACTCTCCACGCTCAAAAGCCATGCCATCGGGTCCCACCCAGGAGACCGGATGCGTTGTCAGATAGGTGGCCAGCGTAAACCCATCTTGACCGGGACGATGAAACAGGTCCGTACGTGCAGGAGTTCTCATCCCTTCAATCGCACCAAAATCCCGGCGGATGGCATTCATGACCTCATCCCAAAGCCGAAGAAAAGACCGCATCTCGCGTGATACGCCAACCAATCCGCTGTTGAAATAAGCGTTGATCTCATTCCAGTGCGTGTAGCCAAGCTCTGACGCGTAGGCCCTCCAGCCAAGAGCAAGCGGATGACTTGGATTGAAAGGGTATCCGACATCCTCACAGGCGGCAATTCCAAAGGCTAACCATCGTTCAAAGAACGCCCATGCTCCCACCACAAACATGTCCGGATCGAAATAGTACACGCCCTGCGCATCCGGCTCGAATTCCTCTAGCACACGAAGCATCCATGTTGGCTTGTATTGAGCAAAGTGAAGATCGGTCGGCACTTTAACAAAAACAACCTCCACACCCGATCCTGTGGAAAATGTATAGGTATCTGCCTGGGTAACGCCGCCAGCGGCCCACTCGGGCAGATCTCCCTTATACCCAGTCCATACACGTCCACGATAACCGAAGCGGACCAATGAATTGACCAGCGTAGCAACCCCTTTATGGTGGTCCTTCTCCCATAGCGTGCAAACAGTGATCGGTGATACGGATGCGGCTGACATTCGATGGCTCCCAAATCGAAATAAACGGTCGACAAGACGGTTCAGAATACCGAGCCAGCGTTGCCCAGATTCCGTCGTCTAGAACAAGGATCAAAAATGATCACAAGGTGGTACACACCCCGCAAACGAATCTCATGCCACGGGAACGGTCATAAAAAGATGCGCCCAGAGGTCCTCTTTGGCCGCCCAGACTGAGCACAGCATTGCTCCTGAGCTCTTGTCCCATGGTAGCGAGATTGGATTCAGTAGTAAAAGCAACTCTAGAGCTGCTGCACCTATCATAAATGTAGGCCCAAATTGAGTGTTCGCCAAGATGACATCTCCGTGTTTATCCATCATCTATCAGACTGGCTCATCGTTGTAAGCCAGCGTTGCGTTATCACGACCAAGTCCCACATTAGTTCGAACAAGGGATGTATTGTATCCTCGTAAAATGAAATCGTGCCTTTAGAGGCAGACACTTAGGGCTGTCGCCCTGTAGGGAATCTTGCATGCCAAAGGCACTCTCGCCTCAACTGAATCGTCCCGATCAGATTCATGCGCTTACTTCCCTGAGATTTTTCGCGGCACTATATGTCGTTTTCTTTCATGAATTTCCGGGGTCACAAAAGATTCCATCGTTCATCCTGCATTTGATCAGCCTGGGGTTTATCTCGGTAAGTTTCTTTTTTCTGCTGTCCGGCTACATCCTGGCAATCGTTTACCTCCCAAGAACCAAGCTAGAGACACGCAACTTCGGCGTAGCCAGATTCGCCCGTATATACCCGTTGCTTTTTGTAACACTTTTAGCGGACACACCATTTCTACTACATCAGAGAACCGCTCTTTATGGCATAAAACCTGCCATAGTCAAAACGATTGGCACGCTTATTGGCAACATGTTGCTACTCCAAGCCTGGACTGCGAAACTGCAGTATGCCCTTAACGAACCGGCATGGTCACTTTCTGTAGAAGCTTTCTTTTATGCAAGCTTTCCTATCATAGGAAAAGCGTTATGGCGGCTGCACGGAAGATCGCTTTGGCTCACCGCAACTGCGGTGTACGTGTTTGGTCAGTTGGCAGTTTGGCTTCTTACCGTTCCCATGCACATGGGAGAACTAAAATTCCATCCATTGCTTCACCTATCTACATTTGCGCTGGGCATTTTACTGGCTCGCTGGCAGCGAGACAATAATTCACGAATGGCACCCGCAGGGCCACCCACGACGCTTCTTTATGCAACTCTTGTTTTGTCTATTGCGGCTTTCTTTGCAATTGTGCAACTCGGACATCGAGTCCCTTATACAAACCTTCAGCATGGCCTTCTGGCCCCATTGTTTGCTGCTGTGATCTGGGCTCTATCTTACCCACAGTTTCGCGTCTCACAATGGCTTAGCCAGCGATGGCTCGTAGTGCTCGGAGAGTCCAGCTTTGGGCTGTACCTGTTGCATGCTGTTGTCCTGCATTGGTACGTAGGGACTAGCGAAAAAATGACAGGTGAACAGTTCGCGGTGTATCTCTTCTTGTGCGTTGGATTAAGCGTGCTCAGCTTTTATTACTTTGAAACGCCGGTCAGGAGATGGTTGATTAGCGCGTTTAAGTCCCGTAGCCGGGAGACGCTCGAAGCTGCCTCTGATGCTTAGCATCGTGGCTTACTCAATGTTGGATTGTTAGTATAGCGCGGCTTTGAAGGCCTAGTTTTCCTGTACCAAGGTCAGAGCTAGCCTCCGGCCGAGCATCAAGAGATGAGTGGGGACGACTCTCAATGTGTTCCTGCCTCTATGCTGCAATCAGTTACTTGGGGGCCATTAGCATGAACGAGTGATGTTTAGACATTCGCTTCGGAACGTCCATTGAAGCTCTCCACTAAAACGGTGTCGGTCGGCTTACCAATTCTATTGGAACCGATCTTCACTCCATTCCAATAGGCCCACAGATCTATCGCCTGACTAATGAACTCGCTGTCGTTGTCAGAGGGCAGCACCTTCGAAGCTCCACGGCTAGACTCGAGCCGGTTCAGGGTTCGAACAACATCGTCCGCCTTCAAGCTCTGTCCAGCTTCGATAGTCACGGCATCGCGGGCATACAAATCTACGATTATCAAACGAACGGAGCCGCGTGCCATCCTGTAACTGGTCCTCAACGAGGGACATACCCACGCCTAACCCGGTGCTGTGCTTTTGAACTTTTCTGCGTTGCCGTGAAGTCTTAAAGTGGCGTTAAAGGCGCGATCAACCCCACTTTGCCCTTTCGCCGCAAGCTCTACCCCGACTCGTACGTTGTATAAAGGATATAAGAGAACCGTCAGCATTTATCATGAATGTCGACTCGGTTTGCACTATCCAGCGGTATCGACCCAATGGGGCTGATACCGCTGGATAACGGAGCATGGAGGAAACAGTGGCGGCGAAATTCCGTACTTGGGTCATGACACAGTACTGGCTCGGTCTTATACCTGGACTGCTGATTCTGATCTACCGGGACTTCATCCCCAAGTACCTCGCGAACGACGCGACTAGGCTCGTAAGCCTAAGGCTCTTTTACGATCCATCATTCATCTCACATGACTGGCTCCTATTAGCGCATTACGACGAGGACCGCCTCACAATCCTATTCAGAGCGATCTTTGCTCCGCTTTGGTTTTTGACAAAGGACGGCATTGTCATTGCGCTCATTGCTCGCGCATGCGTTTGGATCTTTCTGCTCTACGTCATTGTCCGCCTTGCCAAGGCTCTGCAACTACCACTCTTCGCCTTGGCCATCGGCTTCTTCTACTGGGTGGATCAAGGACAATCGCTCGGCGCAGGTGAGTGGATCTTTGGCGATGCAGAAGGTAAATGCCTGGCCTACGGATGTCTTTTTCTTGCGATTGAAATGCTGCTGCGTAATCGCCCACGATGGGCGGCAGTCCTCTGTGGTCTTGCGTTTTGGTTTCACGTCCCCGTTGCGCTTTGGACGGTGTTGGCATTTTATGCCGCACTCTTGATTGCTGAACGGAAAAACTTCTTAAAGGGCTTCGTCATTCCCGCCCTGATCACAGTTGCAGTGTGCCTTCCGATGGCCCTCATTGCACTGAGATACATGGAGGTCTCGGCTCCAGCGCCTGCGGGCATCTCCATCGACTGGCTGATTGTTATGTTCCGCAATCCGCACCACATGGATCCACACCACTTTCATGGCTGGCGCGAACTGGTTGAACTTGTCGTTTGCGCCACATTGGCAACACTCAGCTTCTGTGTCTCTCTCGGAGATAAGAAACGGACGTTTCTCTCCTTATTTTTGTTCATGCTGCTCGGGGAATTTGCCTGTGGAGTGCTTGCCCGCGAAGCAAACTTTCTGGGCCTGCTTAAAACCTACCCTTTCCGTGCCGCAGATGTACTCGTTTTCTTTTTTGCATGCCTCACATTGCCATCGTTGATCGCGAATTTGATTTCTCGTGTATCTAAACCTCGCTTCGCCCAGCTGCAGCCCCATGGCGCCAGGGTGACAGCCGGCGCCGTAGCGTGTGCACTCTTGATCTTGCCTACCATCTCTATAGGTTTAATGAAGAGTGATAAGTTCTTCGTACATCAGTTCGTTACCTCATGGGTGGCCTTCGCAAATCACCAGCAAACCTCCTACTCCGAAATGACGGAGTGGATAAGACTCAATACCCCCAAGGACACCGTCATTATCGCGCCTCCATGGCTCAATGACTTCACGTTGGAATCGGAGCGAGCAACGGTTGTCAACTTTGGTCGTGACCCTCACAATGGCTTAATCGTTGAGTGGTACCAACGGTACTGCGCCATGAATGGAGGTCCCTATCACACGTTTGGGACCGATACAGAAACTGAAGTTCAGCGTCACTACGACTTTCTTGATGCCGCGCAGGTGCAAGATATCCACAAGAGATACGGTGGGCAGTTCTACTTCACAAAGATCCCTCGATCCGAGCCAAATCTTCAACTCGTTCATGCAAACGCTAACTACTATCTCTATGCAATCAAGGACTGATTTACAACAATTCGTGAAGGCTCTTGAATCAAGCTCCACATTGCAGAAACGGTAGGCGAAGTTCAGCGTCACTACAATTTTCTGGATGCCGCGCAGGTGCAAGACACCCGGAAAATGTACGGTGGATAGTTCTATTTCGCAAAGATCCCTCAGTCCGAGCCAAATCTTCAGTTCGTGTATGTCACGTCATCGACATGCAGATTCGTTCGGCAAGGATTGATCTCGGCAAGACGACCTTTCATTGGTGAAGTTTACGCAGAAGCAGCTCATCACGTTTACGTCAACGTGCAGACTTCCTTGATCGGGATGGAGACCCCTGTCTCAATGAGGCCGGAGATGAAATGAAAGTTACGGGTCAGCCTGTCTAGATTCGCGAGCTCGGCAAGCAGGGATCTGGTCCCCAAAAAGCGGGAGACAGCGTCCTGCAGTGCTTGAAGCCCAAGACCGCTCTCACCCTGATGCTCAGTCGAAACCCGGTAGAAGGCCACAAACGTGCTCCTTCAGGGCGATTATCCTGGCTGAAATAACCGTTTTAGGAATACAAGCAGCTACTTAGTTGATGGCCCCCATCAAGAGCGCACAATGGCGACAGTGGAGCGTTGCTTGTAAAGACGGGTCAGGGTTTTGCGGACGGGGATATCGTAAAAATGCGCGGCTAACCAGGAGAGCAGGACGAGCCCAGCGGTGTAGGCGAGCATGACAGGCGCGGAGAGCGGTTGATGGGTGTGGGCGAAGCGGATAGCTGGGACAATGTCAGCGGCCAGAGCATAGGCGGGTGCAGGACGTAAAGCGGGTAGGAGATGGTGCCGAGAAAGGCGCAAAGGGGCGTCCAGCGCGAGGAAACTGAGACGTGGGCGCCATAATAGACAATCAGTGGAAAAAGTAGGAGGAGCAAGACTAATTCTGGTGCGGCATTGTGGGTAAGACTGGGGGGACCGCAGAGAGCCAACACGAAGACGAAAGTGATGGCAGTGGCAGCGAGAATCGACGGACCGACGAGCAGTCGGGCGCGTGCCTGGTGGCGATAGAGGCGGAAGGTGAGTACCCCCAACAGGAAGGACAAGGAGACGCGGCTGAAGCCGACGTAGGCGCTGTCGAAGGTGTAGCCGCGATCGAGTGTACCGAGATGGAGGCGCTCGCCGGTGAGGGCAATAGCAGCGAGGGTCACCAAAATAACGAGGAAACCGGTAGTGGCAAGTCGCCTGCGCACAAGGACAGCGTACAAAAGGTTTGCGATAAGTTCGAAGAAAAGGGTCCACATTACTCTGTCGAGAGGAAAGAGGACATAGCGCGCGGAGGGAAGGACAAGGAGTCCTAGGGCGGTTTCCAAGGCGATTCGGAAAATAAAGGTGCCTACAGGGGCGTGCAGGTGCAACTGGAGGGCTAGTTCGACCGCACCGACGACCGTGCCGATAGCGGCGATCGGATACAGGCGGATAAGGCGGGCGACAAAGAAATTCTTGAAGGTAAGAAAGGTGCTGAGGCGCTGCTCGTAGGAGAAGGCGATGACGAAGCCGCTGAGACAGAAAAAAAAGTCAACAGCAAGAAAACTGTTTTCAGTAACAAAGGACTGCGCATAGACCGGTGGAGAATGCCTCATGATGACGAGTATGGCCGCCAAGCCTCGGAGAGCATCAAGGAAATGAAAACGATGATGCTCGGGCGGCGTGGCTGGATTAACTACGACGTTCGTCATTTGTTTCCATTCGTCACAAAGGATGGAGGAGCAACGCCAATTTTACAAGATATCCCTAGTCGAGACTGTGAGTTTGTGGAATGCGGGCCTCATGCGCGTTCCAAGTTCGAAGGGCATCAAATCCATAGCCTGCCTTGAGGATCGCCCATGCTCTCCGGAATGGCTATTTTTCTCTTTGTTTTGGGCTGGGGCATGCGGATCGGGCGCTGCGAGAGTTGGCTGTGCAGTCGCGAATAAAACTACTCAATCCAGTAAAGCCGGTCATCCCACCACCCTCTAATCAACATCATCGCTGAGCAACTAGGAGTTCCTGTCGATGTGTGGACAGTTCGCGATTGGGCATGATCGAAGAGTGTACGGATACGGAGGCTTTGGGACAACTCGAATAGTCCTCGCGTGGGCCCTATTAGCGGCCTAGGAGTGTCTCATGAAGACTACGTCTCAAATACCGCCGCATTGGTGAGATTCGAGAGCGAACTGTCGCGGTCAGAAAGCCGCCCGCGCTCGCAAAGGAAGTAGCCCGGCGAAGCTCTCCCCTAAAGAAATTAGAACAATTCGCTCCTTGCTCAAAACCGCCGACATGCCTGTCGCTGAGATTGCCGCCCACTCTGGCATTGCTCGCTCCACCTTTTACCGCACGATCTACAAACCTGCCGCTTGAGTGTGCACCGCTTAGTCTGTCTAGGTCAGTGGATGTACTCAATCTCCGGCAAATTGCTCTTTGCTCTTCAGAAAGATGTTTCCATTCCCTACGATCTGCTTTCAGGTTAAGAGCACAATCCACAAAGCCCGTTCGTGAAAATGAATTTCAAATTGCTCCACTACAGAGGATTCCCCTCCTGCCTTATCAGGAGGACCACTGACCTTCCCTCACGTATACTGAGTACATCGAGATCTCAAATCTACAATGCTGAGTGCACGCTGACATGATCGAGTCTCAACCCCTGATTAGTGTGATTGTGCCGTGCTTCAACGAAGAAGATGGCATTGCTATGTGTCACGAACGGCTTTCCGCCGTTTTGAGCGGTATTACCGACGCCTATGAAATCATCTACGTGGACGACGGCTCTCGAGACCGCACCGCAGAGCTGCTGCGCAGCTTCCACCAAGCTGATCCGCGCGTCGTCGTACTCCGATTCAGCCGCAACTTCGGCCATCAACCGGCGGTTTCGGCCGGGCTGGATGCCGTACGCGGCCAGGCCGTGGTAATCATAGACGCCGACCTCCAGGACCCGCCGGAGCTAATTCCCTCCATGCTCGAACTCTGGCGCAAGGACTATCAGGTGGTCTACGGCGTGCGCGTAAACCGCGAGGGTGAAACCGGCTTCAAGTTGTGGTCCGCCAAAATGTTTTACCGCATCATTAACTCGCTCTCCGATGTCGAAATTCCGCTCGATACCGGAGACTTCCGCCTTATGGACCAAGCCATCGTAAGCGCGTTCCGGCAGATGCCAGAGCGGCATCGTCTATTGAGAGGCATGTCCAGTTGGATCGGCTTCAACCAGATTGGGCTGCACTACGAGCGCTCAGCGCGCTTTGCCGGCACGACCAAATATCCGCTGCGTAAAATGCTAGGCCTCGCGCTCGACGGCATCGTGTCGTTCTCCACCATTCCGCTTCGCTTGGTGACTATCATGGGCTTCGCAGCGGCACTGCTGGCGTTTATCGGGATCATATACTCGCTGGTGGTGCGACTGGTGACCCACTCGTGGGTACAGGGCTGGGCGATATCGTTCATTGGCATGCTCTTCATGTCCGGCACGCAGATGCTCTGCCTGGGTGTGCTGGGAGAGTATGTGGGGCGCATCTATACCGAATCCAAACAGCGGCCGCTGTACCTGCTGCGCGAGGTACTGCGTTCGCCGCAGCCCCGTCTGTAAATACCCAGTTCAATCGCTCAAATCTCCGAGCATCGCCTGGACACCTCTGGTGTCATAGGCGTTAGAGGTGTGCTCGACAGGTCTACAATCCGGCGTTGAAATCAATGGACAGTTGAGGGTACGCCGGTTGATGCCCTCAACTGTCCGCCTCTTACGACTCGCTCTTTCTTGGCACGGACTCAAGAGGCACGCTGCCATCTTCCAGAGGATATAAGTCCATATAAGCTTCGGATTCGACCACGCTTTCGGGAACCATCACAGGCTTTTCCTCGGTCTCCCTCGGTCCCTTGATGAATCCGTAGGCGCCGGAAAGAATATTGATGAAAAGCGAGGTCACATTGGTAGCCACAGTGAGCCACAGCACACCTCGCACCGTGCTCATATCGGCTTTGAATATGAAGAGGATCTGTACAGCGAGTGTAAGTCCGATACTGAGACCGACATTCCACCAGTAGACGAATTTTCGCGCCGTATGGATACACCACATCACCGAACTGAAAAAGCTTATCGAGCTTGCGGCTACCGCAAGCTGAACTTCAAACCGCAGATTACTGTATTGCGGCCCCAACACCCACAGCAGAACCTGGGGAAAGAAATAGGTCATCTGCATAACGGCCAAACAAATTGCCGCAGTAAGCAGTAGAGTGATCGTATAGCTGGATCGCAAGCGCGATTTAGGCAGCTTCGCAAAATAGGGCTCTATAAACAGAGCATTTCCCTGCTTAAAGATGACAAAGATCTGCCCCAGTCTCGCCAATGCACCTACACTCGAAACACCTTGCGTATGCCCGAAAAAGGTGATCAGGAAAAGGGATATCTGTCCCTGAAGAGCGTAAAAAATGGCTTGCGGAATATTGGGCAGCGCAAGGCCAACAATGGCACGTTTCAATTGAGGCGTTGGTATGCCGACGACTCCAAGAAGCTTGCGCGCGTGCCAATAATAGTCAATGCCTACATAGACAAGGCCAAGAACGTTGAGCAAAATAGCTGTAAAAGGGCCCAGTAGGTGCAGCCGCCAAAACAATACGAGCAACACCAGGGTTCCCACATTCGAAATCATTGTGGCCCGATACCAGAGTGCTCGTCTGCGCAGCAGGATCAGAACCGCTCCATACGCTGAACCGATGCGCACGAACCATGTGGAGATCAGCAGGATCACGATCATTGATGCGACGACCTGCCAATTCCAATTTCTATGCTTTACCAGGAGGGGATAGAAAAAGATTGTCCCCGTGCCCACGATTCCAAACGCCCAATACGAAAGTTGCCGCAACGATGCAACATAATCAGCGATCAACTGACGATTATCGATACGATCGCCGACGAGAGGAATCAGCGTCCCAGAGAAATTCACATCCATGAGGACAAGGAGAGTACCCTGGACCCCGAAGAGAACAACGAACTTCGCATACTCGGACGACGGCAATAAACGCACACAGAGGAGGCCGTAGAGGAGGGTTGCCGCAATGGTAACGCCCTGGGCACTGAAATACTGGAGCATTGCCCCAGCCTTAGCAGCAACCTGATCGTAGAGCGTGCGAAAAATTCTTTTGTTCTTAACCATAACATCCTTAAACGTTTGCCATAACTCGCTGTTAGGAGCTATGGCAGTTGAGACAACAATCGATCAATGTGCAGGCAGTTCACATTTCCCCCAAGGAGAGTTGCCAAAAGCATGTACTGGGCTGCTTCATTCATTATAAGAGAGCCATGGGCTGAGATCCTACAGCCTCAGGTCCATCATTCAAGGGCCACCGTTCGAGTGCATGCATTCATCAAGTGGCTGCAATTGGTGGCTCTATTGCAAAGTCACAGTATGGCCAAGGACTCCAGTCGCTGTAAGCTCGGTGATAGTTTCAAGTCCCGAGACATCCCACTCGTGCAAGCCTGGAAAGTAACTCTCATCTCCATGGATGATCTTGATGTGGGTTCCAACCTGGAAAGCCTTGAAAGCTCCAACGTCTCCACAAAACCCAGGGACTTTCTTCTCACCAGTAGCAACGTTTGGAACTCCATTAATTCCCCATGCATCCTGACCATTTGGGGTAGCGGAAAACTTAGTCATATAGCCAAACTGACCGATAAACAGACCATCTTCGTGATAGTGGAAAAATTGACATCCCCAGGCAGAGTAGTTGCCGGCATACATCGCAAAAATCTCCTTCCCTACGGAGTGAACGTCTCCGCCCTCTGCGGCCATACGGGCAAGATCAGCCGAGGGAAAGTTGCCATCACCATCGGCCCACGCTATATCCTTTTGAGGCATCGCGGTCCATGCAAACGAAGCCCCTCCTGGCAGAACGCCACCCAGATGATAAGCTGGGGTGCTTCCCGGTACATCGTGGTTTACATTCTGATCGAAGACTGCCGTGATCCCTCCACTCGTCGGATCGGACGCAAGAGCGGAGTTCCATGGCTCTCCATGCGCGTGATCTACCGCAATGGTTTGTCCATTGACTAAAGCCCCGTATACAGGCATGTTCTCTGAATCGTACCCGGTAAGAGGATAGCGAGCGAAGGTATATCGTGTCTTGGGTCCGCCACGCTGAACATACATCTGATCTCCGTTAGGCGACATGGTTGTCCAGCCATAAATATTTGTCGCCAGAGATTTTGCCGCAGTCACACTCCCATTCGAGTTGAGAATCGTCCAGACGAACTTGTTCATGATGTCCCCGACAAGAGCGTAGGTTCTCCCATTGGCCGGACTCTTCCAGACATCGCGGATATGTGGAATCAACGAAGCAGTTGGAAACCCTACCGCCGATATGACACACGGCAACCAATAATGGGATGCAGTCCACGCTCCGTTTCCTCCTAAAGCAGGATCGGGGTCTCCCGGAACAAGTTCTTTCGACCAATCACGTGTTATCTCCATCATGGCCCCCTGCCCCGCAAATAGCCTGGTTGGATCATTCATTGCCGCCGCAATCGTGCGTTGCCATGATTGGTACATAACGCGATTCGTATAGGTCCACACTCCTGAGGACAAATGAAAGAACTTGATTTGACCGGTCGAGTTATCGCCTATTTCCAGGTTATTTTTATCATCCACATTGATAAACGTATCAAGTTGCCCTGCAGCTTCATCGACCTGCCGCCCCACATCCATTCCGCCATAATCGAAATAGAACTTGTCAGGAGACATGGTTGAGTCACAGGAATCTCCAATGCCGTAGCCTCCAGGCTTTCCAAGCTTTCTCACAAGCTCATTCGTCTTGGCGTTGTACTCGAATACCTGCTGGTTCTTTCCGCCATCTGCAATGAACAGGTCTCCAGTCAAAGGGCTAACGGCCAGGGCGACGGGATTGCTGAGTCCTCGAATAGGTGTCGTAATGATATTGGTTGATCCGACATCTGCGATCTTGGAGAGAGTGTCACCACTTCGACCATCGCCGGAGAGCACCCAGAGATTCCCTGCAAGATCAAACGCCATTCGTTGTGGGTTCGTGATTGCAATGGAACCGGCCATCCCACCGACAGGAGCTCCCGTGTCCTTGTCAAAAAGCTTGATGACATCGGCACTCGCTACAAGATTGCGTTTGCCATGCGCAGTGGCGAGTAGGCTTCCATGACGCTGCACCGCAACACCGGTAATAATCCCCTCGGTGTTGTTGATGGTATCGGCCCCCTGTACCGTAACGTAACGTACATTTTTGGGATCAACAGCGTTCATGAAATACGTGCGTGGCAAAACCGTTCCAGCGGAAAAATTGTGAATGTTACCTTTTTTATCCACCGCGGTGACCCAGCTTTTGACGGTAGATCCAGGCAGATAAATCATGCTGGAATAGTAGATAAGATTCCCGTCCGTTGAAGCTCTAAGAAACATTGCGCCTCCAATACTCTGCGGAATCAGTGGGTTCACCCGAAGAGAAGGCGTGGCCAACGGGAAGGTAATAGAGTTATAGCCGCCTTCGTTATATCCCTCGGCAGTAAAGCCCTCACTACCGATGGAAACGAGATCATAGGGGAATAGCCCTCCCACGCCCGACCACGAATCAGGAGCGGTCGGGTCCGGACTAGTGTCTGCTAATACCCCATCCCATCGATATTGCACACCGTTGTATTGGAGCAAAAGTGTAAACGGTCCTCCGACTGCTGCCACACCATAATCGTCGAGACCATCCCAAATCTCTCCATGTTTGCCAGGAGAATAAGCGCGATTTTGCCATAACTTTCGAATGACCACGCCAGCCGCATTTTTCACCTCTGCGCTGGTAGAGCGTACAGGAACCGGAGGGGTTCCAACCGTAGCAGGAATACTGAAGACAAAGCCTATCTGGTTCGAACGAACAGGGACGATAAACTTCCCATCCTGAAAAGCAGAATCAGCCGTACTGTAGTAGTGAGGCTTCGCCCAATTTGCAGGAAGCTGAATAGGCGTATTTTGGGCACGCAAGGCGGACCCCAGCATCACCATCAAAAGAATCGTTTGGATGAGCCTCTTCATGACCTAATAGCTTCCCGGAGCAGGAGCAAATTGGAAGATGCATACGACGGTTGCGGCCGCTGAAGATGTCACCAAAACGTTGTTTATATCACCGGGAATTAGAGCAACAGAGGGTGCACTTGTACTGTCTGTCGAATAACAGTTGCTGATTGGATTCGGGGTTCCAAGATTGTGTTTGAACTTTAGAGAACCAGCTTTGCCGAAGATGTTCTGTATCGTGATGATATGTCCGCCACTCGGCATTCCGGCCACCATATCCCAGGAAGAAGAAGCTGTCCGGTCATCAGAGAAAGATGTACCAAGCAAGGTTGTCGTGAAATGGGAACGGCCCGGATCGGGATTGGATATACCTTCAAATCGATTGACCGGTCCAGAAGGTAAGTTTGTTGGAGTTTCGATGACAGCAACTGCCTTTGTACCAGGCGGAATGAATGGATCTTTGTATGTGTTTCCAAGAGCAGGCATCCTGACCATGCTGAATCGGCTATTGGTCACACTGGCTATGATCGGAGATCTATAGCCTTTGTCCTGCCATACATTAGAGATGCTCACGTTCTGTGAGACATAAGGCGATCTGGAAAGAATGGTAATCGCTCGGTCAGAGATACCTCGGTAGCACTGAAATCGACTCGAGTTGCCTGCTCCAAAAAGATAATCTACCGAGCGGACCTGTGGGGTTAGAGTTGTTGGGCACACTCCTTGCCCATTTGCGGCTTTGGGCGTAGAGGCAGGCGTAAAATCCCCGTGCCATACAAACTTCTCAAAGAATTGATCGAGAAGAGCGTTGTAACTGTTCCCATATTGCTGGTATTGGCGAAAGTTATTGATAACAAGCCCATCTGCAGACCCACTTACGGCATAGGTATAAATACCTCCACCACTCGAAACGTTGGTTCCGCCCATAGAACCGAGACCAAACTCGCCACGCGAGGTGTATTGGCCTCCCACGACAATCCCGCCGGAAGCATAATTTGAAATATTGTCGATGACTGTGCCGGGCCCCGTTTGGGCAGCATAAAAGAAGAGGCCTCCTCCAGAACCAGGGATATAGGTCTTCGGTCCCTGAACCCTGGGCGTTGCGTACTGTTCAGTGACATTCTCGACGGTAAAGTTATTGGTTGTTCCGGACAACCAGATGCCTGCAGGCGCGGCGAGATGAATGTCTCTGATCGAAATGTTCCGAGCTTGATTCCCATAAGCATCGCATAAGGCAACAATCTCGTTTGGACCGTAGACGCCTGTCTGCCAGTCCGTCTGGATCGTGCCACCATCGCCTTCGATGCTTACACCAGCGCGAAGCTGTATGGCACATCCTATTGTCACAGCGGAAGAGGGGGCAATATTTTTTGCCTGTGCCGTTCCCTCGCCCACTGATTCCCCCACCCAGATAGGAACCTTTGCCGAGGCAGTCCCGTTATAAGTGCACCCCGAACCTGGAGCCGTAACACGAACCGATGTTAGAGCACTTACGCTTAAACCCGATTTACCAGCCGTCCCCGCAAACTGAGGTTTGATCTTGCAAACCAGCCCTGCCGGCAGCCCGAAAGCAAAGGATGGATAACCATTTCCCTGAGGCATTCCAGTGCTATTAGAAATGGATGTGGCGGAGGTAAACGTGCCGTCCGACATAGTTGCCATCACGGTAGCCCCATCGGCACCTTGGGCAAAAGAATAGACATCGACGCCCGTTGGAGGGTAATTGATCCCTGCACTATCCACTACGCAAGAGCCAGGGATTGGAACCCCGTTATTGTCGGTGAGGGCATACACTGAGCCACCTGAACCATGATAGGAGGCATCCTTTATCTGCCCAATGATCCATCCCTTTGGGTTATAGCCTTTTCCGCCAGAGATGCCACAGCTCTGTATAGAACCATTCACAATATCTAACGAAAACTGTGCACCCTCTCCGGCCGAAGCTCGGGAGTAGTCTCCAAAGTCACGAGGCATGAGTATCTGGTAGTTGGCCTTTGAGCAGCGATAGTTGCGTCCGTTGAGATGCACAACTTTGGGAGTATTCAGACCAGCCCCTTGGGCAGCATATTGAATTGCCAGGTTGATCGCAGCACAATCATCACCGTTTTCTCCCGAACCTGTTCCCGCAGCACCAAACTGTTCCGGATTGAGGCTAAGCCTCAACTGATCGTCACGGTCGAGGACCGTTGTCGATCCCTTTTGCGTAAAACCCGGCAACGAAGGCACCGCAAGGTTTCCTTTTGCTCCTTCGGTGGGAACATCTGCGGGACTCCCTTTCGTGGCATTTGTTCCGCTGACACCCTGCCCGTATACCGGAACAGCCAGAATAAAGAGGAGGCAAAACAGGTTCTTCATTGGGTCCTTTCGGTGGCCTTACAACTGCACACTGCCAAGGTTATAGGGTGGTGGAGATTACACCGCTCTAAGATCCTGGGAGGATATAAGGATCGTTCTGGTTATCCATGAAAGACGGCGAATTCAATGCCAGCAATACTGGCAGGATTCACTTAAGGCCGCCTACAAACGCCAATATCACTTATCACTATTGAGGATAGAGCCCTACGATCCGTCCCTATCCTCAAATTCAGTTTCTTCTCCGATCAGAGCAAACACCATTCATGGGCAAGCATTGCCTAAGGAGTTTTATTGATTAGTTTTGGATACCATGCAACTTGAAAACTGCCTGTCGTATCCGACTGCAAACCGGATTTGTAGATAGGTGCCTTCCAGCGTTCGTTTTGAATATAGGCGCTCAATTCGATATCGGGCCGTATTCGCTTCGTAATATCCAACCGGAAGGTGTTTTGTGTTGTGCCCGACGGGATGAAATCTTTTGCATTCTTCTTGTTCAGGTACTGGAGGGAGATGAATTCATTACCGGACAGATGATAGGTAAGCCATGCCTGGCCGCCTTTGGCTTCGCGGCCAATCCAGTCGCCCATGATGAATCCCTTGTTGGTATATCCCTGAACTTCAATCTGTTCATCATAGTTGCCTTCGCCACCCTGGCTACGCAGCGTGGGATAGTCCGTATAGACGCCTTCAATACGCAGATCAAGTTTCGGAGCGTAAGGCAGGTGCGAGAAATAGATGCCCGGACGCCAACCGGCTCGCCGTGGCGCACTGATCGGCGTTACGTCGTCATGCGTAGTGGAGTCTGTATAGAGTGTGACTGATTTACGCAGAAACGGAAGCCGATACGAAAAGTTGAAGGTTGAAAAACGTGCACCAGGATCAAAGCGTGAGAACTTGGTAGCAAGGTCGGTATCGTTGATATCGAAAAAGCCCTTAAGGAAGGTATGCAGAGTAACAGGGGCATGCCCCTCTCCTCCGAAAATAATCGTTCGCTGAAAACCAAATTGAAAATCACTGGTTGGAGCGAAAGAAAACATCTCAGAGTGAGCCCAGGGAGAATTCGGATCAGTGTGCCCTTTCAAGCTTCCAATGAAGAAGTCATATCGAACCGGACCAAGAACCCTGCTCAACCATGGAATATTTAGCGGTTCCACACGATTGATGCGGAATGTATACATGTCCTCGGCGTTATTCGACCATGCCATCGCGCCTCCCAGGCCCGGGCCCAGCCAGGCATCGGACTTGCCAAACGAGATCTCGTGGCCGACAAGGTGACCCGATACATTCGCCTCAAGCAAGCGAAAATTATTTTGCGATGGAAGAATACCCTCTGGAATTGTCGATTGCTGAAGGTTAAAGCCGGAATAAGGAATACGGTCAGCAATGGAAAGAGATTGCGCCAGCGCGAAAGAATAT
Organism: Granulicella mallensis; assembly: GCF_014203225.1. GTDB lineage: Bacteria > Acidobacteriota > Terriglobia > Terriglobales > Acidobacteriaceae > Granulicella > Granulicella mallensis_A. The sequence continues at coordinate 87,691 of NZ_JACHIO010000003.1, forward strand.
CCATCGTAATGCGGTGCATGCTGGTATTCGCCTCTCACGTAAAGAGAGAACCGGCCCCGTTCAGCGATGGCAGAAAATCCATCATAGCTATTGAAGCCGGTGGAGTATGGACGGCCATAATCATTGATAAAACTCTGCCCCAGGTGAAAGCTGTCACGGAGTACGGGGCCCGCTATCTGCCGCACACCGATGTAGCCCGAGTTCAGTCCATAGACAAGACCAGACGAGGGCACAGTTTCAAAGCTGGGGTCACGCTGCAACTCCCTCTTCACCTTGGCGAATATCTCCTTCGCCTCGTCGCTCCCATTCAAACGAACGGAGTCCTCGGTTTCATCCAACATGTGCAAGACACTGCGATTCGTCCAAGGCCGCATAGATAAGAAGGCTGTGTCGAGGTATCCGAGGGAGTACAGCCGCAGCAATGCAGGGTAGATCCAGCTATCGACAGGAATATAAGCCGAACCCAAAGCTTCTTTGCTCTTATTTCCATCAAACGATTCTTGATGAGAATTTCCGGTCTCGATAGAAGAGGGGGTGGATAAAACAGCCGTTGGACGCTCGGAACCGTCTGAGCTTACGGCGCTGGCCCTGACTTCCGGAACAGTTGCTGCGATAGGGACATACCTGGCGCTAAATTCGGCGAGTGAGCTTTCCTGTGCATCCATCATAGGCATATAGACCGGAGCCACCACGACGACACAAAACAGGCTCGCAGATCTAGCTATTGAAAAGAGAGACATAAAACCTCGCTGTTGCCCAGAGCTTCACCCCCCGCGAGCGTTTACGCTAACACTCGGGTAGGTTTCTTACTGGAGTTCTTTGAATTCTAAGTTTGGCAGATTGCCCATATTCAGAGATACAAAGAGGCAACGAAATCGATCAGTTCATGCAAACCATCGCATCGTCCACGGTAGCCTCTTACCGGAAGAAATCTCAGGCCTGATGTTCGCCATGAGCCGGACTAAAGAAGCTTCGCAAAGGCTGATAAAGCACCGTAGACATATGGCTAGACTATCCCAAGCAATGATCAGCTGCAATCGCAGGTATCTGCAACTGCTGTGGAATCAGCGTTCAAAAGATGAGGGAATGGAATAGCAAGTTCACAAAGCAAGCTGATGGCGGAGGGAGAGGGATTCGAACCCCTGACGCAAAGCGCGGTGTAAAAATTTATGGCGGAGGGAGAGGGATTCGAACCCCCGTAGCCCGTTAAGGCTAAGCGGTTTTCAAGACCGCCTGTTTCAACCACTCACACATCCCTCCGCATATTCACGCGGCTTGTGCCATCTGCTCTCTCAAGGGTAGCAGCAAAGCCTGTCGATCTAAAACCCCTGAGAGCAAGAAGCAGGCTTGGGCGCATATGGCTTCATGGCACAATAGCCAATCTTTCGTTAGGATGAGGCGTTGGCTGGGCGGATCACCTGCCAAATCCAAGTGGACGGACTCTCCTTCGTGACGAAAAAGCATTCCATAGCCGTGGTTTCTTTGCTCATCGTGGCGGCTGCGGTTTCTTTTCTATTTATGCATCACCAGGAACCGCCCAAGGCCGCTATCGCACAGCAGTATGCCGATCCCGCCTCCTGTGCGCAGTGTCATGCCACCGAAGCTGCCGGATATGCTCGCACCGGAATGGCCCACGCCTTCTACAAGCCCAAGGCCAGCGATACCGTCGAGAGTCCCGCCCGCGATCGTCAGTTCTACCACGCTGCATCCGGCAGCTATTACACGCTGACGCAACATGACGGCAAATACTATCAGCGCCGCTGGCAAAAGGGGTTTGACGGTAATCCTGAGAATGTCGAAGAGCTGTTGATCGACTACATCATGGGTTCGGGAAATCATGTGAAGACCTACCTGCATCGCGAGCAAGATGGAACGCTGATCGAACTGCCGCTAGCCTGGTACGCCGAAGGCGGAGGTCACTGGGGGATGAATCCCGGCTTCGACAATGCCCACCCGATGACACGCCGTCCCATCGCCTACGAGTGCATGTTCTGCCACAATGCGTATCCGCAGATTCCGCCCATCGCGCATCGTGATCTCTCGGCAAACTCCGTATACAGCGGTGCCTTGCCGGAAGGCATTGATTGCCAGCGTTGCCATGGGCCGGGAGCGGCACACGTCAAAGCCGCGCAAACTCCAGGGACGTCTGTGCAGCAGATTCGCGCCCAGATTCTCAATCCAACTCATTTGAGCAACGATCGCCAGATGGAAGTTTGTGAGCAGTGCCATCTCGAAACCACCAGTCAACCACTACCAGATCGCATTCGACACTACGATCAGGAACCTTTCGGCTACAGAGCAGATCAGCCGCTCGCCAGCTTCAATGCGTACTTTGCCCGGGACCCGGATCATGGCCGCACCGATAACTTCGAGATCGTGGATGCCCCCTACCGGCTTCGTCAATCACAGTGCTATCTCAAGAGCCAGGGAGCGCTGACGTGCGAGACCTGCCATAACCCTCACGACCTGCACAAAGGGCTTGAATCGGTTACGTACTACGCCAATATCTGCATGAAGTGTCATGGCGCGAACCTGCCTGGGAAGATCGCGCAGCATCAGCACCCTGCCTCCAACGATTGCGTGTCGTGCCATATGCCGAAACGCAGAACCGAAGATGTCATTCATGCCGTTATGACGGACCACCTGATCCAGCGCTTTGCACCGCCGGCAAAGGTATTGCTGGCAGATCGGCAGGAGGTTCCGGAGACACCCGCAACGGCCTATCATGGTCCGGTAAAACGCTACCTTCTGGATCACGAAGATGCCTCCCCGGATGACGACCTATACAACGCCGCGGCGCAGATCATCGACGGAAGCAATCTCGAGGCAGGGATTCCGGCACTGGCGGATTTGATTCGAACGAAATCCCCCAGTCAACCCAACTTTTCCATCGAGCTGGGTGACGCCATGCGGCACACCGGCAATCTTCCAGGCGCAATCGATGCTTACCGGCAGGCGCTCAAGCTCGATCCCCTCTCTTCACGGGCTCAGCGACGGCTCGGCGTCGCACTGGGGAATGCCGGACAGACCGATGAAGCGCTCACCGTCTTACAGGGCGCCATCGACCATGAACCTGATAACGCCCTGCTCTGGTACGAGAAGGCGTTGATTGAATCGAGACGCGGAGATTCGGACAAGGCAGTCGCCGACCTTCGCAAGACACTGGAACTCAAACCCGACTTCGCCGACGCACAAAACACCCTGGGGTCCGTTCTCGCTCAGTCCGGAGATATACAGCATGCCGAAACGGCATTTCGCGCAGCCCTGACGACCAATCCCTACGACTCAGCGACCAGAGCGAATCTTGGACGTTTGCTGGCGGGCACAGGCGATTGGAAGCAGGCTGCGTTCCATCTGCAAAAAGCCGTCCAGCTTGATCCAGCCAACGTCAATGCTCATGGGGACTACGCCGTTGCGCTTCTGCAACTGAAGCGTCTTCCAGAGGCGAAGACAGAAGCCGAAGCCGCGCTGAAGATCAATCCGGAGTTCGGACCCGCGCAGCTCAATCTGGCTGAGATCTTCCTGCAGCAGGGGCAGGTACGCATGGCCCTGCCTCTGCTGGAGAAGGCAGCCCACTCCCCCGCGCCTGGAGTTGCGGAACAGGCACAGACGATCCTTCAGCAGCTAGGAACGCGATAGCCTACTGCTCGATTGATTGGGAGAAAACAAGCACCGTTCTGTCGAAATTTGGGGAAGATAGGGCTTTTGACGACATCAAGTAATCGTTTTCTCTGATTTCATTGCGGTCATGCATCGTTTTGAAAGGCATTGCGTTCCTGGAACGGACTACGTCCAGGGATGTATTTGTGTAACTTTCAAGCGCGGAAGGCGTCCCATCTTCAGAATTTCCACAACTTCCCTGACCGCTCTTGCAACCGGATGAATAGGCATTTTGCCCTGTTTTTTGATTTAAGTTGACAACGTTCCTCTCGCTGTTTTCTTATGGGGCCTCGCATCGGTTTTCTTCTAGAAAACCGCTTGTCCTAAAGAAATCGCAATGTTCCAGGCCTTCGATTCTGAATCACACGACGGTCAACAAATTTTAAGTTTGTGCATGCCTGGATGCACCAAAGTATTTCGGAGGCTAGTTTCATGAACATCCATCAACGGGTACAAAGAATCCCGAATCAACTCAGCAGCACGGTACGACTTTCGATAGCTGCAGCGGTATTGGCGCTGACCGCCTGGGGGACCTTCCCTGGTCTCTTCCCTGGAGCCGGCGTAGCTTACGCCCAGAACACCAACGCGACCATCCGCGGCGAGGTCCTCGACCCGACCGGAGCTCTTGTACCCAACGCCAAGGTCCTTATAGTCAACCAGGACACAGGCGTAACAGTCTTCAATGGCGTTACGGACTCTTCAGGCGACTTTGTAGCGCCTCAGGTTATCCCGGGCACCTATCGGGTAACGGTGACTTCTCCCGGCCTGAAGCAGGCTGTCATCAATAACCTCATCGCAACGGTTGCACAGGTCGCCTCGGTCAATATCAACCTGCAGCTTGGCCAGGACACCGAAACGGTAACCGTCGAATCCAGAGGCGAAGAACTCGACCGAAGCACGTCAGACGTATCGACGCTCATTGCTCCGACCGAAGTTCAGAATCTACCCCTGCAGCAGCGAGCGACTGAGAACCTGTTGACCTTTATTCCAGGTGCAGCTCACGGCGGCGCCGGCGATACGCCGAACACCTCGCAACTCTCGATCAACGGCAGCCGTACGCTGAACACCGAGGTTCTGTTGAATGGAGTTTCGACCATCGTCGCCTCAACCGGAAGCCCTGCAACGCTGCCCTCGCCGGATGGAATTGATTCATTCCGCGTCCTCACCACAAATGCTCCGGCCGAGTATGGCCGCACCTCGGGTGCCGTGATCTCCGTGAATACCATCTCCGGAACCAACGTCTACCATGGCAATGTCTATTTCCTCCTGCGCAACGAGGCACTTGACGCCAACCAGTACTTCCATAAAGACACCATCAACACGAAGACGGGAGCCGTCACACCGCGCAACCGTGATCGATTCTTCCAGGAAGGCGGTTCTTTTGGTGGCCCCGTCCGGATTCCCCACCTCTACAACGGCCACGACAAGACCTTCTTCTTTGTCAACTATGACCGTACGATTCAGCCTGCTTCAACAACCCTCACAGCGACCGTTCCAACGGCCGCTCAGCGCTCAGGCGATCTGTCCAACTCCCCGCAACCGATTTACCAGCCGAACGGAAAATCGTCGGCAGTCTTTGCTAACAACCAGATTGGCCCTATCGATCCTGCAGCAGCAAAGATCCTGGCCTTGCTGCCACTTCCGAACACGGTTGGAACCTTCGATCAGGCAAATGGTCGCTACACCGGCAACTGGACTTCACTGCAAAATTTGACAGGCCATGTTGTCAAGCTCGTGGCCCGTGTGGATGAGAATGTCACGGTGAAAGACAGGCTGAGCTTCAATGTCTATCGCTTCACTACCTCGACCCCAAATGCCGTCTCCTGGAACAGCTCGTTGCTCAATACGACCTGGGACTGCACCTGTAACAACGCATGGCTTCCCTCTGTCGATTACACACGGACATGGACTCCGACTCTGGTCATGGACTTGAACATGGGCTTCTTCCGCAACGTCGTGCTCCGCAATCCCCCCGGAGCCGGCCAGAATGCTTCGCAACAGCTTGGAATTGCATCGCTGCCTCTTGACCAGACACCGGAACTCATCTTCGGCGCTACCACTGGTGCTACTTCCACTTCCTCCACAAATGCTATTAGCGATATCGGCGCGGATACCAACACGAACCAGGTCAACATCACCAACACCTACACCCCTTTCGGGACTGTCACGAAGACGGTCGGACCGCATACCATCAAAATTGGCGCATCGCTTCGCAAGAACGAATTCAACTCCTTCAACCCTGCCACAAGCCCCGAAGGACAGATTCTCTTCGACGGCACGATCACGAACCAGGGGTCCGCAGGCAATCCCAACACGCAAATTGCCGACTTCCTCCTCGGCAAGATCAAGACTGCACAGTACGAACAGCCTCAGCCTCCCACGGGACGGCGCAATTACAACTACGGTATCTTCCTGCAAGACGACTGGAGAGTTACTCCAAAGCTGACTTTGAATCTGGGAGTTCGCTACGAGTATGAGTCGCCGCTAACGATTGCCACTAACATCTATAGCCGTATCGACCCGTCCACAGGGAAATTGCTGGCTGCAGGCCTCAATGGTGTCTCCCGGTCCCTGAATATCAGCACCCCAAAGGCTGACGTTTCTCCAAGAATTGGCCTGGCTTACAGCGTTGACAACAAAACCGTCATCCGCGCTGCATTCGGCACCTTCTACGGAACCATCTTCCAGAATCTCGGCGGGCAGCTCGCCTATCCGGGCTTTGACAATGTCATCAGCTATAACAATCTTGGGACTGGCGTAGCTCAGCCGTTCTCCCTTTCGCAGGGCCTCCCCCTTGCGCCTCCAGCTAATTTGCAGGATCCCTTCGGCGTCGTGGCGGCTGCTACGGCCAGCAATCCCTATAGTGTCGCCGTATCGTTCAACGACCAGAGCCATTTGCCAATGGTGCAACAGTGGAATTTGGGCTTCGAACGTCAGCTACCTCTCGCACTTACGCTGGAGGTCAACTACGTCGGAAACCATGCGCTCCACCTGTCCTATAACCTGAACGAGAACGTCGTTCCCCTCTCAGCGGTACCTGCGGTGACCCTCGCCAACACCAGCCTTGCAACTCAAAATGCATCCCCGTACCCGACTCTCAAACAGTTCCAAACGAACGACAACATTGGAGCTTCCAATTACAACGGATTGCAGGTAACTGTTCGCCGTCAGTTCAACAAGCAACTGGCTCTTCTCTCGAACTACACTTATGCCAAGAGCGAAGATGACGGCAGCACGATCTACAACTTCTCAGCACCCAATGGAACGGCAAACTCGCAGTATGCCGTCGATAGCCCGGACCGCATCAAGGACTTCACCGTTAGCAATATCGATGTGAAGCACACCTTGAACATCGCCGTCGTCTACACAACCCGGGGACCGTGGTGGCTGCGTGACTGGCACATTTCGCCGGTATTTGTAGGCCACACCGGACTGCCCATCAACATCACGCAGACCAACGAGATTCCGGGTTCATCCCAGCGTCCTAATGGAAACCCCCAGCTTCTCAAGCTGTCGCACCATCCCCTCAACGGGCCGGCCTTGCAATACTTCGATGCTGCGAGCGATCCAAACTTCCCGCTCACCGCCTCCGGACCGGTCTACAACACCATTGGCGGTCAGCGAACACAGATCGTCGCCACTGGCTTCGGCAACGTATCGCGAGACTCTAACCGGGCCCCTGGCGAAGTCGATTTCGATGCCTCCGTTGCAAAGGACTTCCAGATCTATCGGCAATTGAAGTTCCAGTTCCGTATCGATGCCTTCAACGTCATCAACCATACAAACCTCGGAGCACCTAATGGTTCGCTCACAGTGACAGCGGATCCCAAGAGACCCACCGTAGCAATTTTTGGCACCTCATCGAATTTCGGCCAGATCACAACCACACAGCCGAATCGTCAGTTGCAGGCCTCAACCCGCTTCTTCTTCTAACCACTACCGAATAATCGCTGTACAGGAAAGGCCATCCGCAAGGATGGCCTTTTCAGGTAACAGAATAGCCCCAGAAAGAGACTGAATGAAAAGCCCTATACGACTTCCCTTCCGTGCAGATGGCCCGTTCCTCTGTAGATATGCCGCACTGGCAACTCTCGGCTTGGCAGTAACACCGGCGCTCCTTGCAGCCCCTCTGCGCTCTCCCTGGGATGGAAAGCCTGTTGCAGCGACCGGCTCGGCTTACCCTTGCCCGGCTCTTCCTCATCTCACGCCTGATCTTGTCACCGATGGCTTTTACAGGCTGGATGACCCGACACACTCCATCATCGATCCCGTGCGGCAGGAGGCCTATCGCAAGTCGAGCGGCAAGGTAAAAGAGGTTGGAATGGCCATCGTCAGGGCCGCCGATGACTACCGCACCTCCGGCTCGCGTCAGGCGGCACAGTGCGCCACCAGTCGAATCGTCACGATGGCACAGGACGGATCGCTCAGCGGCAAGATGTCCTCGAGCCAGGCCTACTATGTGCAGGGTTGGGTCGTAGGGGCCATCGCCATCGCCTATCTCAAAGTTCGTGAAACCGGAGACGCCACTCCGGAGCAGAACGCAGTCATTGCCAAATGGCTGCATCGCGTCGGAGGGGAGACCAGGGACTGGTACGACGGGCATACGAAAAAGGACGGCGGCAAGGGAAATAATCACTTGTACTGGGCTGGGGTGGAGCTGGCGGCAATCGGTGTAGCCGCCGACAACCAGAGCGATTTCAACTGGGCCATGGCGACCTACGACAACGGGGTCGATCAGATACGGCCTGACGGAACGCTTCCCCTGGAGATGGCTCGAGGCAGCAAGGCGCTGCACTACCATCTTTATGCATTGGCACCGCTCGTCCTGCTGGCGGAGTTTGGAGAGGCCAATCATCTCGATCTCTACACCCATGCGAAGGGTGCGATTCATCGCCTGGCAGACGTCTCCGTAGCAGGGCTTCATGATCCAGCGCTCTTTGAGAAGGCTACGGGAGTGAAGCAGGAGGTTCCAACGGTCGTCACCGGAGACCAGATTGGGTGGGCGCCTCCCTATGTCCGGCGCTTTCCGAATGCGGAGCTGACGCGGTTGATTCAGGCGGCGCCTAGTTTGAGTGTCTATTATCTGGGTGGGCTGCCGCCGGCGTAGAGGACGGCGTCGGGGAGAAACAGTTGCCTTTCTGGTTGTCATTCCGAGCGCAGCGAGGAACCTGCTGTCTCCCGTTTTTCGCCAATACCACCACAAACATTGCGTGTCCGTTCGAACCGATCCCTCGTTTGAGCTCACGTATTTTTGGGTGATACGAACGAAGAGCGGGAGACAGCAGGTTCACTCGCTGCGCTCGGAATGACAACCAGAAAGGCAAAAGCAAAGGCACTTAGCGTTGGCTTTGTTCTGCCGAGGAGGCTGTCCATAACTGCTTGCTACGGACGCCAGGAGGCAGTTGCCGATCGAAGTCCAGAAGGTTGCGGGCCAGGGTTGGAGCTTCAGAGGGGTCGACAGCATAAAACGTAACCGTGTCGCCTCCCAGGACCGAGTGCCCCTTGAGGTCTGTGACTTGCCAGTCTTCAACAGGCACCCAGCGAGCAGGGATCTTATCGGTAAACCAGGAGCGGTACAGGACCGCAATCTGAACATGGCCGGTCGTGGTGAGCCGATCGATCGCATCGCGGTCAAAGGTACCGCTGACTCGCAGACGTTCTACATCGACTGAGCCCAATCCCCACAGGTCGAGGCAGCGTATGTCGTCGAAATAGTTGGGAGCGCCGATATCGTTCAAAGCAACGCCCTGTCCGGCATAGTGCTGGCCCAGGAAAGCTGCCACCTGATACTGCTGCGCGTATACGCCATAGGTCTGCTCAGGAATAATCGAGAAGACGATAGCAGCACGCGCGCCGAGACCCAGCACGGTCAACACCAATAAAACTTTGGCCACGAGCTGCGCTTCCCGAGAGAAGGCATGATCCGTGCCTGAAGCCATCAAAGCCGAAACCCCGGCAAAGATCACAACGATGCCGGCGCCAATCAGGTAAGCCTCGTACCGGAAGAATCCCCCAAATTGAGCGAACTGGGCATGCAGGAGAAAGACACCCAGAAGAATCAGCAGCCAATGCTTAAGCTGGCTGTGTTGATGGGGAAAACTCTTCTGCAAGTAGATGAGAAGAACGCAGCATAGGAGAAAGACAAGGGTCACCCCGGAGATCAAGGCATGCCTGCCGAACAGGTTGTGCAGCCAGGTCAAAGGAGAGAACTTGCTGGCTCCAGCCGTCTTGATCAAGAGCGGGGACGGCAGAAAGGTCGAGCCCTGAGAGAGCCCATAGAGCCCAAACGCAACCACCAGAAGCAGGGCTGAAGAACCAGCAGCAAAAGCAAGCTTCCACCTGGACTTTACAGCCAGCAGTCCACAGACCAGCAGCACTGCAAAGAGCCCCTCGTAGCGCGCTCCTGTAACGAGAAACGAGGCGAGCACCAGGAGAGCTGCGGCCCCCCGGGCAGGCTTTGGACGCGTCGCGGCCTCGTAGCTGCCCAGCAAAAGCAGAGAGGCCAAGAGGTGGAAGAGGTGCTCCATCCCCAGAAAGGTCATTCCGACCAAGGGGACACTGCACACCAAAAGCAAAAGGAAAAGCGCCTCAAGAGCGGGCGTTAGGTACATCCCTACACGCCTCAACAGGCGATAACTAAACCAGAGGATGAAGAGAGAGATTGCAATGTTGAGGACAAAGGGAACCCAGACGTGGACGCCGACAATAAGAAACGTAAACGCAATCAGGAACGGCCACAGGATGGAAGAACAGGGGAAGCTGCTGTGGTAACGGGTGATCCCGTACACTCCGTGCAAAGCCAGATTCTTGGCAACGGCGGCGTGGATATACGTATCGTCAAGCGGGTAAAGCTGGTGGCCGTGGGTTCTACCGAGGATGATAGCGAGCAGAACGCCTAGGGCTACAAAGTATGCCGCCGTAGCAAACCAAAGTGGCCAGACTTTTTTCATCCAGCGACTATCTTACAGCTTCGCTTGATTGGGGCAGATCTGAAATAGGCCCGGGCTTAGCAGGACAAACGCGAAAGGGGCTTAGCAGTGGAGGGGCTCTTTGACGAGCGAGCATTCCCTCAGTGGCTAAAGCCACGCCAGCGGCAAGTCAGGGACGGCGGGACTGAAGTCCCGCCCTTTCAAGGCAAAGGCAATAGCCAAGGACAGAAGCAACGACAAGGACAAAGACGATACTTCCCGTTCGTCAGACGCTATCAGCCCTTCCCAAACGCAAAACAACATGATCCTTACTTCGGCTGAGTTGAAGTGTCGGTTGAAGGCTGCGCGGGTGTGGGAGACGGCGGCGTGGCCGGCACTGCCGGGGGGGTGGATGGATTCGGCGAAGCTGGGGCTGGAGTGGCGGCGGGTGTCGCTGGTGCAGCACTCTGCGTTGCAGGCGTGGCATCCGGTGTCGAGGCCGGAGCTTGTGCGGTTGTGGCAGGCGCTGGCGTGGACTTCACAATCGGAGTAGGCAGAGTTACCGTGGCCACGACGTTGGGATCGTCGCGGAGCTTGAGGTAGAGCGTCGCTCCATCCAGCGGTGTGGGCACGATGAAGGTATTCGCAGCAAAACCGGTGGGCACCTCGGCTGGCTTGGCAAAGTCCTTGGACGCCCCAAAGGTTTGCACCAGGAAGAACTGGTTGCCGTCGACCGTGCAGGTAGGAGCATCTGCGCTGGTGCAGTGGATGGCAGTGATCTGCGGGGTGCGGACGAGAGTGCCGAGCGGTGTCCAGTCGCCCGGAGTCTGATCTTCCGCGACAGGACGCATCTGCAGATTGCCAAAGGCCGACTGACCGAAGGCCTTCAAAGGATCAAGCATGGCAATGGCGGTGTGATCATCCTGCAGCACAAGGTTGTTGGCGGCAAAGGAGAGGCTGGTGTGGACGGAACCGTCGGCCGTAGCGACTTCGATGGTCTGCGTGCGGGGAAAAACATCCTTGGTCTGCACGACGAAGGTGAGCTTGCCGTTGAGCGGAATGTCGTTCTTTGTGCCCAGGGTGACAGGGATCGAGCCGTCCTGCTGCGCGGGTGTGGCATCGAACGAGAGCAGCTTCAGGCCTGGACGTGCGGCTTCGGTAGCGACCTTGATCTTCATGGTGCGACCGTCTTTGAGCCTGGCGGTTGCGTCAGCACCATTGTCAGGAGAGACACCTGCCCCGGAGTGAAGATGCAGGGTCTTGTCGTCGTTGCCAGTGCCGGTGGGAGTAAAGGCCTGGTTGGCGATCTGCACGGAGACGACATCCTGAAGCCCCTGGCCCGTAAGTACAGCTTCATTGTCGCCCGTGTGAATCTTCAGGCCATCGAGATGGATGTCACCGGTATAGGCAGTAAGTGGGACCTTGTCCTGATTGGCATCGCCGTACTGCCGAATCGCGAGCGAGTAGCCGCCGGGCTGCACCTTCTTGAGCGAGGCGTCCAGGTCGAGCGAGTCCTTGGCGACTTTGCCACCATCGCTTGCCGTCGGCTTGAAGGCGACGTCGATATCTTTATCCTTACTGGTCGTAAGAGCGATGTGCTGAACGCAGGCGGTGCCATCGCCCTTGAGCGTGAGATGGTTGTCCTGCCCTGCAATTAATTGAGTGTCGCCAACGATCTTCCAGTCTTTGCCGTCGACCTGCTGGAGAGTGAGGGTGGGACCTTCGAAGGGGTCGAAGCCCCAGTAACCGCGGACAGTGCCGGTAATGGTGAGGTCAGTGCTGGAACCGATCTTCACGTCAGACTTTGCGGGAGGCGCGCTGGCGCTGTCATCGACGAGAGGCCTGCGCTGCTCTTCTTTCGCGGCGATAAGGCCGCCTTCAAAGGCATCGGGCGTCAAGGGAATATCGCTGGGCGCGCCGGTTCGATTGAGGTGGAGGATGAGATCGTGCGCGAAGCTGGTAGAGAAGACGAGCGGCGCTCCTTCGAGTTGCAGAGCCATCTTCGGCTGCAGGAGACAGGCGACCTCGTCGGCATCGTGGGGGTGCAGCGGTGGCAGCTTGGCCGACTGAATGGCCGGTAAACCGATCACGATGACCGTTTTGGGATTGTTGAAAGAGGGCGGAGCGTTTAGCTTCAGGTTGAGCGTAGAACCCTGCGGAAAGCTGATTCCGGGAATGTATTGATACTGGGCCGTGCGCAGCAGGCTAACAAGGTGGACGAGGTCCACAACAGCGCCGACATAGGCCGAATAAATTCCAGCCGCGATAACCGGTGTGGCGGAAGCCGCATTAATAAAGTCGGAAGAGGCTCCGGTGGTAAGAGCATCAGCAACACTCTGGCCATGCCCATCGTCGAGGAGGACCGGCGCACTGGACTGCGTGAGGCAGTTTACCTGCTGTTCCACAGGCTGTTTGAAGCAGTCGGCATTCGGCTTAAGAGCAAGCGTAGCAGCCAGCTTGGCGGAGTGGTCCTGAATGGCCTTCTGATCGTTTTGTGGAATCGTCTTCATCGCCGCGAGATAGCGTTCGATGCGCTGCTGCTCGAAGGAGGCTTGATTCAGGTCGGCATCGGCGCGGATGAACAGCCCCGGCCTGCCTTTGACCGCGGAGCGAAGAGTTTTAAAGTCGCCGCCGGTTTCAGGCGCGACAAACATCACAGCCTGCTCGGCTTCCCTGGGCACTGTGATCGTCGTGCCTTCGATCGTTTTCTTGTCCCAGGTGTCGATCTCGGTAAACCAGTGGTCAGGCGGCTCGTTGGTAGTGCCACGCAGGAAGGCGACGATGATCAGCAGGTGGTTGGATTGGCTATGGGGAAGGTCAGCCTTGATCCAGATCTTGTCGCCTGGCTGCAGGTTCGGAACCTGTGCGATGGGAAGCGTGGCAGTGCCACGAGTGACGCGGACATCGATCTTGGGACCAACGAGATCAAAGCGTGCATTATCAGCACGGAGAGTTGCCGTGATGGCAGCGACGAAAAGGCAGGCGGCAACTCTTAAGAGTTTCATCTGAATGTCTTAGACGCTCAGGTGTCGAGGGTGGTTGTGATCCGTCTGCCGAATCGAAAAGATTGCTGCCGTTGCCGTTGCTTTTCTGGTTGTCATTCCGAGCGAAGTGAGGAACCTGCTGTCTCCCGCTTTTGCCAGAGCTCCGGAATGCTGCGCATTGGGATAGGTCTTGTTCTTGTTGTGTTGGCTTAGATGCCGGGCGGTTCGAACGAAGAACGGGAGACAGCAGATTCGCTCGCTGCGCTCGGAATGACAACCAGAAAAGCAACGGCAAAAGCAGAAGCAAATGGAGAGCTATAATTACCTCGGAAAGGCGAGTAGAAGAGCGCTTGCATTTCCTCAAGGAATTTCAAGGAGATCGAAATGGAAATGAAGGCCTGGACCCGTCCTGATTTTGTAGAAGTCAACCTTGGCTGCGAGATCAACTGCTACGCCCCTGCGGAAATCTAAACCTTGCTGAACTTTAAACTGCTGGGGACCGCCGCCGGCGGCGGTATTCCCCAGTGGAACTGCGCCTGCAAGCTGTGCGACCTGTGCCGCAAATCCCCTGAGATTGTCCAACCCCGAATGCAGCTTCAAGCCTCTTTCTCTGCCGATGCGGAGAACTGGTTTCTGATCAATGCCTCGCCTGATCTAAGAATGCAGATCGAAGCGCATCCTGAGTTGCAGCCGAGCTCCCGACTGGGCAAACGCAATACCCCGATTCGAGGCATCATCCTGACCAGCGCTGATCTAGATCAGGTGCTGGGTGTTCTTCTGCTTCGCGAGTTCCAGCCCCTCACCCTCTATGCGACAGCCCTGGTGCGCGAGGTGCTGGAGTCAAATAGCTTCTTCCGCATGCTGCATCGCGTTCCCGATCAACTGACCTGGGTAGAGATCTCTCCACAGGAGAGCTTCACTCTCGGCGGCGGAATTACCTGCACGCCGATCCCTTTTCAGGGCGGGCTTCCCTACTATGCTCGCGAGAGTCACATAGAGCAACCGGGACAGACGACGCTGGGCCTCGTCCTCGAGGCTGATGGCCAGCGCCTGGCCTATACGCCCTCCGTGCCTGAGGTGACGGACGAGTTGCGAGACCTCTATGACTCCTGCGACGCGATCCTGGTGGATGGCACGTTCTGGAGCGACGAGGAGCTCAGCAGCACACACGCTGGAACCCCACTTGCACGCTCCATTGGGCACGTGCCCATGAGTGGTGATGATGGCACGCTCAGCTTGCTGAACAACACCTCCGCACGGCAGAAGATTTACGTACACATCAACAACACCAATCCGGTGCTCGATCCTCGCAGCGCTGAATATAAGCTGGTAGTGGATGCCGGATGGCAGATAGGACATGACGGATGGCAGTTGAATTAGTCGCTCTTGAATTAGCCGCTCAAGGCAGGGTTGGAGACGATGCCCTTCTCTCGAAAGACGAGTTGCACGCTCGTCTTCGCGCGGTGGGAGAGAGACGCTATCACCACCTGCACCCCTTCCATCAGCGCATGCACGCGGGGGAGCTGACTCGCGGCCAACTGCAGGCCTGGACGCTGAACCGCTATTACTACCAGAGCCGCATCCCGATCAAAGACTCGCTCGTGCTGGCCAAGAGCGATGATCCTGCCTTTCGCCGGGTCTGGCGAAAGCGCATCGTCGACCATGATGGAAACCAGGATGGCTACGGCGGCATCGAAAAATGGCTCCAACTCGCGGAGGCCTCCGGACTCTCGCGCGAAGAGGTGATTCCCTGCACTGGCGTGCTGCCCGGAGTCGTCTATGCGGTGGATGCCTATCTGGCGCTGGTGCGCGACAGCTCTCTTCTCATCGCCGTCGCCTCTTCGTTGACGGAGCTATTCTCACGCGACCTCATCTCTCTTCGCATGGATCAGCTTCGCCTGCACTATCCCTATCTTTCGAGCGGCCTAAGCTACTTTGAGGGCCGGCTTACCCAGGCTCCCGAGGACGCGGCGTTCGCGCTGGACTACGTCTCCACCCACGCGCAGACCCGGCGCGAACAGGAGCAGGTGATCCAGGCGCTGGAACGAAAGTGCGCCATTCTCTGGGCACAGCTCGATGCGATCGACTACGCCTATGTTCAGCCCGGCAACATACCGCCGGGGTGCTTCGTCCCACAGGTTTGAAGAGGCTGCCATGCAATTGAACGACACTCCAAGACTTGCCCCCGGCTGCCGCCTGCATCCGACCGAATCGGTTCTGCTGATACCGGAAGGGGCGTTGAATCTGCGCGGCCCAGCTCGTGAGATTCTGCAACAACTGGACGGAAAGCGAACAGTCGAAGACGTTGTGCAGGAATTGCTGAAACAGTACGCCGGGGCGCCTGCAGATGACATCCGGAAAGACGTGGTCGACCTGCTGGAACGCATGCAGGGACACGGCGTCGTGCGCGCATAAACCATGTTGACCTCCAGCCCTATTTCGTCCCTGCCCAAGCCGCTCTCGCTCATCGCGGAGGTTACGCATCGCTGCCCGCTGCACTGTCTTTACTGCTCCAATCCGCTGGAGTTGAAGCGCGCGGAAGATGAGCTACCAACGGCTGACTGGAAGCGCGTCTTTGAACAGGCCGCCAGTCTTGGGATTCTGCATCTGCATCTCACCGGCGGAGAGCCCTTGGCGCGGAAAGACCTTGCCGAGCTGATCGATACCGCACACCGGGCGGGACTCTACGTCAACATGATTACGTCGGGGGTCGGGCTGACCAGGGAGCGGCTTGGAGAGTTGGTGGAAGCCGGGCTTGAACATCTGCAACTCAGCTTTCAGGACCTCGACGAGACGACGGCCAACCATATCGCAGGCACGCGAGCTCATGCGATCAAGCTTGCGCTGGTTCCGGTGCTCAAGGAATTCCCTCTTGCTTTCACGGTTAACCTCGTCGTCCACCGGATGAATCTCGATCGACTGGAGTCCTTTATCGGGCTGGCGGAAGAGCTGGAGCCGGATCGCCTGGAGATTGCGCACGTTCAGTACTATGGCTGGGCGCTGAAGAACCGGTCGCTGTTGATGCCGACGCAGGAGCAGGTAGATCGCTCTTTGCCTGTGATCGAAGCGGCAAAGGCTCGGCTTAAAGGAAAGATCCACCTGGAGTCGGTCTTTCCTGACTACTTTGGCAGCTTTCCCAAGGCATGTGTCGGCGGCTGGGGACGGCAGATGATGTTGATCGACCCGACAGGACAGGCGCTGCCCTGCCACTCTGCAGCGATCATCCCCGGCCTGCGGTTCGACAAGGTGCAGGATCACGACCTTGGGTGGATATGGGAGTCATCCGCAGCCTTTCAGCGCTTTCGCGGAGACTCCTGGATGCCGGAGACGTGCCTGGCCTGTCCGCGGAAGGAGAAGGATTTTGGAGGATGCCGCTGCCAGGCTTTTCTGCTTACCGGCGACGCCCAGGCCATCGATCCCGTGTGCCGGTACAGCCCAGACCACCATTTGCTGACAGAGCTTAGGCTTCCCTCCGACGACGTTCTTCCGATCTGGAGAGGGTAATTAGTACGTCGCACCCGGCTTTACGACGGGTGCGGGGGGAAGATCTCCCTTGAACTTGCGGGCTAAGGCTCGCGCGGCTTGAGCCAGCATAGTCGTATCAACGCCTACCGCACAGAAGGTAACACCACGCTGAATGTACTTCTGTGCGAGCGCAGTATCCGCGGTAAGAATGCCGGCGGCTTTACCGGATTGCACGATGCGAGCAATCGCTGATTCGATCATCGAGATCACATCAGGATGGCCGAGATTCCCCAGGTGGCCAAGCGATGCTGCCAGGTCAGACGGCCCGATGAAAACGCCATCGACACCCTCCACGGCGAGAATCTCATCCAGATTTTCGACCCCCTTCAACGTTTCGACCTGGATCAGCAAACAGACGGCTTCGTTCGCGCGCGCGAGGTACTCGGCTTCAGCGCCCCAGCGCGAGGCACGCCCCGACGCCACCCCGCGAATTCCGTGTGGCGGATATCGAGTCGCGGCCACCAACTGCCTTGCCTGCTCTCCCGTCTCAACGATTGGAATAAGAAGCGTATGGGCACCGATGTCGAGGTACTGCTTGATCAGCACCGGATCGCCGATCGGAAGGCGCACGACTGGATGCGTGGGATAAGCAGCGACCGCCTGAAGCTGGGCAAGCACGGAGCGCAGATCATTTGGTCCATGCTCCCCATCGATGACCAGCCAATCGAACCCGGCGCTTGCGACAATCTCGATAGCGTAAGCGTCTGCAAAGCTCGCCCACAATCCGATCTGCGTTTGACCGGTAGCGAGTGCTTTTTTGAAAACATTCTCCATCATTACTGATTAGACTCCAGTCTTATAGAAGCAGCAGGCTATTGGGCCGAGTGGCCCGGAATCGATTGGGAAGGGCTGGCGGGGTGATCGCCGATACCCACCTTAAATCTCCATCGTGAAGTCTACATCGTGCGACTTCACGAGACGACCATTCGTGCCTAATCCCTTAGCAACCGGAAATGCAGCACATGAACCAAAGTTGATTCTTGCCTATTCGCTATATCCAACGTAAACATGGCGTGGGTCCCAAATTCAACTATGAGAGGTAAGACCTTGGCAACGATAAAAAAAGCTGTTGTGAAGAAAGCCGTCAAGAAAGCCCCCACAAAGAAAGCCGTCAAGAAAGCTGTTAAGAAGGCACCAGCGAAGAAAGCTGCGAAGAAGACAGTTGTGAAGAAGGCCGTGAAGAAGCCCTCCATCAGGGCGCAGCGGAATAACGGGCCTCTCTAAATAAGACGTAAGCCGTCCCCAACCGTAGTACAGGCAAGCAAAAGCGCCCGGCAACTCATTACGAGAGCCGGGCCTTTCTGCCTATAGGGAAACTGCTGGATTCGATGTGTTTCGGCCATTCGATCCTCTGCTACTTCGACTGCGATTTTTCTAAACGACAAAGTGGTTGAGGCTGTCCGTTCTCTTCATAAAAGTCAACCTGTCATGCCTCGATCTTCAACCGGAATCACTGCACGGTAACAGACACACTCGTTTTCGCCGTGATGCTTGAGTTCGACGAATCCGTTCCGGTCACTTGGAATGTGTACGTGCCCGTGGACGTTGCCGGAGTGCTCGAACCACCTGATCCGGAATTCGAGCCACCGCTTCCGCCGCATCCAATTGCACCTGCGGCCACGACCAACCAGACCATCATCATCATTGCCGTCCAGCGCCGGCGGCGAGTGGGAACTCCTATCAGAAACAGCCCGGCGAGAACCGCTCCGCCACCAGCACCTAACAGCTTCATCTGAGTGTGAATCAGTAGCGCAGTGGTTGACGCTGCCGTTGTCTTCACGGTGAGCACGGTCGTTGCAGTGCCCCCTGCCGAGAGATTCACAGATGTTGGACTCAGGCTGCACGTCGGCGAACTGAGCGCGCCTGCAGGCGAATTGACGAGTTGGCAACTCATGTTCATCGTGCCTGAGTAGTTGTTTCCAGCAGAGAGAGTCACAGTGGTTGTAGCACTGCCGCCGGGCGAGACACCAGAGGGAGTGGGTGCGGAAATTACAACCTGCGCAACCGTGACCACTGCCGTTCCGCTTGATCCGGCGTACGTTCCATCACCGGAATAAGTAGCGGTCAGAGTGTTGGCACCGCTGCTCAAAGCGCCCGCTGGAATGACCACGTTTCCGGCGCCCGCTGTAAGTGCCTGCTGTGCGCTGTATGCCCCGCTCTTCAGAGTTACAGTTCCCGTGGGCGTCGGCTGTCCGCTCACGCCCGCAA
Organism: Granulicella mallensis; assembly: GCF_014203225.1. Lineage (GTDB taxonomy): Bacteria > Acidobacteriota > Terriglobia > Terriglobales > Acidobacteriaceae > Granulicella > Granulicella mallensis_A. The sequence continues at coordinate 106,976 of NZ_JACHIO010000003.1, forward strand.
CCGTGATGGACACTGCATCGGATTGTCCATTCGTGATCGTGGGGGATGCGGCCGTAACGGTGATGCTAGACGCGTTCTTTCCCGCGGCCATCACAGTCACCAATGTCGAACCGGTAACACCGTTGTACCTGGACGAACTGGAGCTATCCGGCGTAAATACGACGGTTAGGGTATCGGTACCAATCGCCAGTGCACCGGCCGGAACACTGACGGTAGCTATTCCACCGGAAAGCGATGCGGCAGCTGACATGTACCCGCCGCCAGAGAGCACAATCGCCCCTGTAGGTGTTGGATTGCCGACGCCACCGCTAATACCTGCACTTACCGACAGAGATTGCGCAGTAGTGATGCTGGATGCCGAAGGAGTAACTGTTATGGTTGGCGTCGTCTGCCGTCCGGGTTCTATAGAGACGGCTACAGAGTTCGAGGTTCCACCACCTGGCGCTGGCGTGGTCACTTGTACATTGAGCTGGCCGACGGCTGCAATGTCCGAACCCAGAACCTGGGCAGTAAGTGACGTACCGCTAACGTAAGTGGTCGTACGCGGGTTTCCTCCGACCAGCACCGTCGATGCGCTGGTAAAGCCGCTTCCAGTCAGCTGCATCGTATAGGACGGACCACCGGCATACACAACTGCGGGCGACACCGACGCTAGAATCGGAACCGGCGTTGTGTTGCCGGAAGACACCAGACTGCTGGTCAGCACTACGATCTGATTGGCGCTCGGTTCAGAACCCGTAATGTCGACGCAACGGAAGGCAAAGCCGCTGCTTCCCCAGCGCACAAGGTCTGCCGCATCAGGCGGGTAGATGTTCAAAAATGGAACAGCTCCGAGCAGGCCATAGCTCGCCTGAGCGTACACGTCGATATTGAGCGACTGATATTGCAAGTATTGTGAGTCGCCATCCAGGAAATAGGTGTGCCCGTTGGCTGCGTCGGGCACAACACCGGCCGTGTAGAACAATTGGGAGCCGTTTGACTCGAGATACGTTCCAAGCAGGGCTTGCGTGGATGGATTCCACACCTGGCCTGAGTTCGTGTACAGCAGAGTTCCGTCAGAGCGCACGATACTACCGGTTTGCTGGTTGGTCCCTCCGGCTCCGCCTCCGCTGTGTGAAAGGCCGGTCGGGCTCACCTGCACCTCCGTAAAGAAGGTACTGCCTTCGGGCAGCGCATAGATGGAGGAGGCTGAGGTGAAGGTGAACGAATCCATCTGTAGAGGAGTACTCGTTGGAGCTTCGCCAGGCAGCCAGTTCACGAGGCCGGAATCATTGTAGAGCGCGGCTCCATCTTCGGCCGGATCAACATTGGCAAATAACTCCACCACGATCGACTGTGGTGAGCCAGGAACTACGTGCATCTCCTGAACGTAGGTCTGTCCCCATTCAGTGTCCACCGGCAGATTGAACGTTTTTTCGAGAGCCAGCGTCTTCAGGCTGAAGCGCTGCAACACGCCGGCCGAGGCCACGTAGAGTTCGCTGCCGTCGTCGGAGACGGCCAGCGCTCGTGGACCACTCGCTACGGCTATCGGCGTCATCGTAGCTCCGGTTGCCGGATTAATCGGGATAACGGTGTTCGGATTCTGCGTGGCGCTGGCGGGAATGGCGGCATAGAGCAGGCCGCCTACAGGGTCCACCGTCAGAGCGCTGGCCGTGAGCGGAATGGAGAGATAACTAATCAGAGGATAGGCCGCACTGGCGCCTCCGCCGGGCATAGGGTTTGAAACCGCAACCGAGATCTCCCCGACGGCATTCAATAGAGATGACGGAAACGTCACACTGAGAGACGTGCCACTCATGTAGCTCGTTGTCTGCGGGGCTCCCTTGAGGTACACCACGGAACCTGGAAAGAAATTGGTTCCAAGAACGCTCATGGTGATCGGCGCAGTCCCGCTGTTGATCGGGTAGGACGGATTGAGTAATCCGGTAATGGTGGGGATTGGATAGGAGCTAAAGGCAGTGCCCGTCAGACTTGTGCTGATCGTCGGGTTCACCGGATCGCTCGAAGCCACCGACAGCGTCCCGCTGATCGTGCCGGCCGTTGTCGGCGCAAACACGACAAAGATCAAGCAGGATGCGTGTGCGGGTAGAGAGCCAGGACACTTGCCGCCTGGCGCCAGAGCAAAACCGCTCGTAACGGCTATCTGCGATAGGTTAATCGTGAGTGGAACCGTGCCATTGTTGTAGAGCGCGATTGGCTCCGCCGCGCTAGTCTGCCCCACGAGCATGGGTGAAAAAATCAGTGTCTGGGTAGACCCCGGCGGCCCGAACGCCGCAACAGGTTCCCCGCCGCTGCCGCTAAGCGGTATCGAAGTGGTGGCAATTGTGGCGTTAGACGTGAAGATGAGTTGTCCCGAATAGCTTTGCACCGCTGTCGGCGAAAATTCCACAGTCGCCGTGCAGGAGGCGTTGACTGCGATTGATCCGGTACAACTGTTGCTATCGGACGGCACAGTGAACGCCGCATTGCTCGAAGTAATAGACGTGAAGACGAGGGGAGCGCTGCCGCAGTTGGTCACCTGGACGCTCTGCGAAGCCGAGGTTTGCGGAAGAAGATAGCCATACGAGAGTCCTGTGGCGGCTGATCCGCCCAGGCACAGCGTGCCACCGGAACCTGACGCGTCAATCACTGACACATAGGCGTAAGTGCTCTCAGAGAAGCCAGGACCGGGCACTGGAACCGACCCCGCGTAGACCCCCGGCGTCGTATACATTCCGTATTCCGCAGCGCCAGCCACATGCGCTTTATGGTTAGCATCCATCGCGACACTGCTGGCATATCCAGAGACACTCCCGCCCATGAAGGTCGAGAACTTCAGCGTTTCACCGGTGGGATCAAACTCACTCAGAACAGAAGCGGGTTCTAAACCATTTGCCGGGAACGTGCTTTGAAGCGGAGCAACCAGCGGAAATTGTGGATTCGAAGTCTGCCCCGCGAGCCAGATATCGCCATCTGCATCCAATGCCATCCCATTGATCTTGTACGATGAATCGCCGATGACGGTGGAGTACGCCAGGCTGGTCCCAGTGGAATTGAGTTCGGTGAGGAAGGCATTGCCTCCACCAGAGTTTTGCTGATAGGCGTTCGGCGTCGTCGGGTAGCTGGCGCCCACTTCGTTGCCTGCGATAAACACATTCCCGTTGGACAAGGTTCCGATGCCGGTTACGACGTACGCATAATCCAGGAAGGTCGAATAGACGAGACTCTTTGCGTCGGGCGCAACCTTCGTTACGAAGGGGGTCGCGTAAGGCATCGATCCGGCAATTTGCGTCAGGTAAGCGTTGCTGGTAATGGGCCACAGGGTTCCCGCCTGGCCGGCAACGAACGCATCACCGGCAGCGTCGACAGCGATCGCAGAGGCTCCAATCGGCCCACCCCCACCATTCTGAGGATCGGCCGCACCCAGAACGGCACTGTACATCAAGGTGCCAGTCGGGCTGAACTTTGCCAGGTAAACATTGAATTCGTTGCCGAAGTTACCGCCGCCACCCTGGTTCAACGCGCCAGCCGAGGTGAAGAATCCGTTACCTGTATCTCCGGTGACATAGGCGTTGCCTGATGAATCGACAGTCACAGCCGTTGCAGACGTCTCCGCGCTTTGGCCGGCCGACGGGCTGCTGCCTAGCAACGTTCCGTAATTGAGAGAAGAACCATCGGGCGAAAGCGAAATAAGGTAGCCCACATCGTTGTTATTTTGAACGGCAATCGGCTGCCCATTCCTGGTCGGAAAGTCGCTTGCACCGGTCCAACCGGATACCAGTACGTTCCCGTTCCCATCGACCGCAATGCCTGTGGGCTGGGCAAAGCTATTCCCTCCGAGCACCGTCGAGTAAAGGAGACTTGTACCGTCGGCACTAAGCTTGCTGATGAAGGTCACGACAGAATTCGTCGAACAGTTGGTGCATCCCGCAAACGCGCCACCTGTAACCGGAAACCCGAGCGAGCCATACCCTGCGACATAGCTGTTGCCGCTGGCATCGGTAGCAATCAGATTCGCATCCTGGCCCAGTGAAGAAAGGTACGTGGAAAAGGAAAGCACTGGGTCAATTACCAGTTTTTCCGTCCGATCATAGCTGCCCAGCCGGAAGCGTACCGTTCCGTTGCGGTCGACCTTAAACGCGGCGTCCACGTTGCGCCGCGCGCCTGCCACCACCTGGTAGGCGACGGGTCGTTCAAAGGTGATGGCTCCGTTCGCCAGCCCGATCCGTAAATTGCCATCGTAGTCCAGCTTCACGTTCCGTGCTTTGTCCAGTCGAAAGGCGATGCGCGAGGGGTCGGCTCGCGGTTGTAATTCGAAATCGTGCTCCAGAGCTCCACCATTGCCGTAGAACACCAGATCCGTTCCGGAATAAATCCGGCGATAGCGAACCGACGAATAATTGGGTAAACGCAGCCAGTGATCCCGATGATTGCCTAACAGATAGTTGGTATACCCTTCCAGCGCGCCGTCGCCATCTATCGCTGAATCCTCCCGCGCACCGACCAATCGCATACTCACCTGCGAGTCAATCTTCGTGCCCGACAGAAGTCTCAGACGAACGCCGTCACGCTGAAACTCGCCCTCGATGTTCCCCTGGCGCAACACATAGCGGACGTTCTCCGAAGCCTGGCCTCGATTTTGCTGAAAGACCAGCGGTAGCTTCGCAGTAACAGACTGGGCTACCCCACCCTGTATCAAACCGCCGAAGACAACTGCACACAGGAACAGCGACAAACCTGCACGACCGAAAACTTTCACGGAAGGCTCCGTTGCAAAGATGAAGTAAGGGGAACTTTGCAACTATACATCAGCATTCCGGCTTCACGCTCTGTTGAGCGCGAAGCGATCGGTATCACCCGATTCCAACCGCGCACCGCGACCAGCGCCGCGAAAATACCATTCGCCGTTCAACGCAAACTCTCATCACATGACCGAACAAACGATCTGAACCAAAGTTGACTCTTGCTATTTGGCTACACCCAACGTAAACATTGCGTGGGCCACAAATTTAATTCCGAGAGGTAAGACCTTGGCAACCAAGAAAGCTGTAAAGAAGGCTCCTGCAAAGAAAGCCGTAGCGAAGAAAGCCGTAGCGAAGAAAGCCGTAGCGAAGAAAGCCGTAGCGAAGAAAGCCGTAGCGAAGAAGGCACCAGCGAAGAAGACGGCTGCTAAGAAATCACTAGCGAAGTCACGCATGTACATCGGCTCTTATGCTGCCAAGCCCGCGAAGAAGGCCGCTGCAAAGAAGACCACAACAAGAGCGGCTATTACCGGACCTGGCACTCTCACTGGTCCTGTGACCTTAGCAAAGAAGAAGGCTCCGGGAAAGAAAGCCGTGAAGAAGGTCTCTATCAAGGCGCAGCGGAATAACGGGCCGTTGGCGTTTTAAACCTTACCCAACCCGCATTACAGGCAAGCAAAGACGCCCGGCAACTCATTACGAGAGCCGGGCTTTTCTGCCTTTAGAGAAAACTGCTGGATTCGGATATGCTCTGGGCCCGCTCCCCCGCACCGGAGACGTTGCACCCCGAGATCAAGACAGGGCATGGGAAGTGGGAAGCAAACTACTCTTCCCACTCCCCCGCACCCTCGACGGCGACGAAATATCGACAAAGGTCGCTCTAACTAACAATCCAACTACTACAAAAGATCGGGCACACCATCTGCAACGTGTCGGTGACTACGCGGCAGAGGCAATATTGGTTACGTGAATCGTGTTGCTTGCTGTGTCGAACGTTCCGGTAACTGTCACTTGTTTGTCTTCGTACTTCTTCGCATCGTCCTGATTATCAAGGAAGTGTCCGGCTGCTTTGCCCTCAGGCGTTTGGCCTGTAAGCAGGGCAAACTGTCCAGTCTGAAGCTTCACAACCTTGCCGGTGAACTTCATTTCTTGCTGCGGGTTCTGTTGCGGTTGTTGTGGCTGAGTAGCGCTGCCGCTTTGCGCGGTTGCTGAGCCGGGGGTGAAAGCGCAGAGAGCCGTCGCCAAAATCAGTGCGAACGCCTCTCTATGATGATTGCTCCTTTGCGTTATCTTCATCTTCCTCCAGTGTTTTTCGGTTTACTTGAAACCTTGACTTACAACATTGACAAGGCAGTTCGTCCTCTCGACTCGAAGACTTCCAACCTAGGAAGCACAGATCGTGTAGCGGGTTGCTCGCGTGAGGCAAAATGCCCGTCAGTTCATTACTAGAGCCGGGCTTTTGCCTATAGGAAAACTGCTAGATTCGGATGTTCTCCAGCCATTCGATCATGTGCTACTTCGACTGCAATTTTTCCAACGGGAAAGTGGCCAGCGGGGTGCTTTGTATGGTGGGATCGCACTGGTAATGTCGGCTTCGCTCTCACCGGCATCTGCCCAAAATGGAACCGTGAACTGCTCGGCGCCAGTCTGAAGCTGTGACGCCATCTCACCGCTCGCAACCGCTACCCCAGACAGATACAGGGCGGTCGAGACAAGCGAGTTTTCGACTTGATAGGCGGTGAATTCGGCAGGAACAATAACGTCGGCAATCTGTGTTTAAGCCATCTAGCTAACCTCGAATCCAAATGAAGTGCTTTGATCCAGGCTTGGCCGATGGCTAGACCGCTCGGCTACTGCCGAGGACGTTCGATTGATGCAATATGCGACTGCACCTGAGAGATATTAGCGCACCTTCCCATTGGGCGCAAACATATTGAGACGGAGGACAATGATGGATACTGGCGGATTGCGTTGCGACTACTCCGCAGAACTTTCTTTGATTTTGATGGGCCACATCGAGGAGATCACCTTCAGCAGGCAAACACCAAACAAACCGTCGAGAACTCCGATAGCGGTCGTGGCTGCCCAGTGCCGCTCGTTGTAGATAAGGACGAAAATGAAGATCGTGAGGGCTACGACTATGGCCAATGTCACGCCCAAAACAAGCCATTGCATGGCTGTTCGCTGGCGTTCGAGATTGATTGCCTGCACTACTTGATACGTCGCCAATTGCTGCGGGGTAAGGTCGAGGAGTTTTGGAAGTTTATCGTTCATTGAACACGTAGAACTCCCGTCGTTGAAGTGAGCCGCTTGGGACTTCTACGCGCACAATGTCATCCCCATCACGGTGCGAGCAAGGAAGTGTTTCTGGAATAGGTCGGGAATCCCGAACCTCATATGCAACAGAGTCATCATCTGGGCAGACGAGCACTACGCGGTGACTGAACAGACCCCTGCTAACCGCAGTCTCGCAGATCGTCCGGGCAGCACGATGCGAGATACCTAGCAGACTCCGAATGTTCTCGACTTCAATGTGATGAGGGTCCAGCTTGGAAAGAATAATGGCTGTTGACTCTACATCAGGAGTCGGGACAAGATCACTAATTTTTTGAAAGAAGCGCTTGTACCACTGCATCCGCATCTCCAGAATCATCGGTATAACGCGGGAACCTAAAGTGACCTCTTGATGGGTCTAAGAAAAAGTCGCCTATCGATTTCACAGGATCTTTCAATAGATGAAAAGCGGACATAAACATGGTCGCAGTCTTCAGCTCTTCATATCGTTCCGGCTTGGTGGCTTTGATGCCTTTCTCTTCGTCCATGACTTCAGTCAACGTGGAGTCTGGACTGCGAAACCGGACGTTGAATGCATCCATATAGTCCTCCTCCCAAAGAGCCTTCATTCCTTTATGTACGTCTGCGGTATCGAATCCTAAAGCCTTCAGATTTTTTACGATTAGCTTCTCGTCAAGGCTACGTGACACGATCGATATCGGCTCATTATAGAGCGTCGCTGGTGTGCGCTCCAAAACGATCGCACTGAGGACCAGATGATCGGCCAAGGTATGGATGCGCATCGGCCAGAGAAGATCAACTTTCTCTTTCTTCAATGAATCTTGCAGAATGACAACAAACGAGACACGGGCAAGGATCAGGGTTGGACCGTCTGCTACAACCTTCAGAATTTCGGCATCTGTGATCGCGTTCATGATACTGACGTCTTTGTGCTGAGATGGATCGAGCACATAAACGTGCATCTTGCACTTCGCAAAATTCGCCAAAATGAAGTCGATAGCCTTACCCGGTTCCAATGCCCTGGCAACGGTGTCACAAATGACTTCCTTAGTACCTTTGATGCCTTCCCATTCCTCTTTGAGAACGGCGACAGGGAACAGAGATAAAAGTCTGCTTATCTCGTCTTGAGTTGATCCTTCCAATATGGGCATCCAGATTCCTCTGCATTAGACCTGCACCATCCATGATGCACTCGTAATCACATAGACTCAATGCCTATCGTTATCGAATATGAAGATCGCCGACCTGCTCGCCCCACTGGCCTATAGACAATGCTGAGTACGACAATCGGCTATGAAATGTTGTCATGCCCGCGTTTCACATTTGATCCAAGTAAGACGGAGTATCCCTCAGCTCGCGGGTCAGGAATCCCATGGGCTCGGTGAGTTCCCGGTCGCATGGTTTAAATCGAACCCTGCGATGCGATTTTGAAATCTTTTTGGGAACCTTCAAACAGGGCTACGCAAACGATCTAGTCGCTTCGCGTAGCACCTTGATTCGTAAGGGTTTTGGTAGCGTTACCGGGGCTCGAACCCGGACTCTTCGCCTTGAGAGGGCGATCAATAGGGTACGCACAGGACTGCACAGAATTGCAAGTTAAATCACAATACCCTTTATCCATGGGATTTTCGCAATCTCTTGCTTGCAGGGCGTCGCACAACTTCGCACGAATTAGACGCAACAACTGGCACAAATCTGGCACAAATTCCGATATCCTTTTGCTAAGGGGTCTCTATGGCGTCCAGAGGCAGAAAGCCGGCAAAGGTCAAGGGTGTCTATCAGCGTGGCAAGAGTTGGTGCTGTCGTTATGAGGTCAATGGAAAGGACGTTCGCAAGACGTTCGACTCCCGAGAGCAGGCAGTGGAGCACCTCGATAAAGTGCGTCGGATGGAGCGCGAAGGCGAGATCATTCCGCCCACGGCGAAGGGTCCGCTTCTCAACGCATCCGAGCGGGAACGCCGATCGAAGCGGTCTTCCCTGCTTCTTGATGACCTGATCGGCCAGTACCTCGAAAAGGAAGAGGTCGCGGTGAACCGCGAACTCGAACAGAACGCAAAGTCGGACGCGTATAGCAACGACGCTCAAAAGCGCCTGGACAATCTGAAGTCTCGGTTCAAAGCAATCAAGACAGCTTTTGAGGGTAGGCTAGCCGATTCCATCGAACCTTTCGAGATCAAAGACTTCCTTGAAGGGCTGGGCCGATCCAACGGAACGATGAACCGGTACAAAACGACTCTCAGCGCCGTCTACTCGTACGCCAAGGAGAGAAAGTTGCTTTCGCTCAATCCTGTCCGGGAAGTCAAGCGCTACACCGAGGTGCTGGGCATCCCGCGCTGGATGAACGAGACCGAGGAAGATCGCATCCGGCTGGTCGTGCAGGAGTGGATCGAGGAGACGCCCGCTGAGTACCGTGTCACACGCCTCCTGCTCCGCGAACACCTGAACGAGATCACTCTGGCTTCACAGACCGGAATGAGGAAAGGAAACCAGTATGCGCTGCGCTGGGAACTAGATATCAACTTCCCTCTCCGGCTGATTCACTTGCCCAGCACCAAGTCGAATCGACCACACACCATCCCGATGACGGATGGTGTTTACGAGGCGTTGCTCGACCAGCAGGCGATTCAGGCAGAACTCGCCATACTTCGCAACGAAAATCCGCAGCGCACGAGGATGCAGCTAAACGGACGCGTTTTCACGATTCGAGAAAACCGGGAGTGGTTCGATAAGGCCAAGAAGGATGCCGGCATCAAGGCGCTACGCTGGCACGATCTCAGCCGTCATACGGCTGGCTCCAGGCTCGCCGCGAGTGGTGCGAACCAGAAAGTGATCCAGGAAGTCCTCGGACACTCTTCCCTAGCGATGAGCGCTCGGTATAGCCACCTCTCTAAAGACCAGGTAGCCGATGCGATGAAAGCATTGAATCGCGGTGGTATCCAGCCTAAACCCGCCGAAACAGCCTAAACCAGATTTCCGGCCCGAGCGAAGCCGGCCCCCTCGGGCTGGCTTCAGTGTTTTGGGCCTAGATCTCGAATATGGCAACATGAGCCCTCACCGCACGGTGTAGCGCTGAACAATGTTGCCTAGAGTCGCGCTAATCTGAATCGCATCGTGGGGGATCAAAACATATTGCCACGGCTTATCGCTCACGCTCGATGCATGTTGGCACCAAAGCATTGCTGCCTTTGCCTTAAGCAGCACAACTTCATCGGTCATCTCACTTGAGCGCTTCGGTTCACAGAGATATCGAGCAGTTGCCGTCTCGACAACGAAATCAGGCTGATAGACCTCTTCTTGATAGTAGTAAATCCTCAAAACATCTTTGGGCGGCTTGAGCCACTTGAGGACTGAAGTCTCGTCTTCAAGAATGATGGCGAAGCGCCGTTCGGTATCTGAGTCGAACTTCTGCGCGGGATATAAGCATTTTGAAAAACCTCCGAAGAGCATTCCTCGAATCAGGAGTCGCTCTTCAACCGGAGCCCGGAACGGAAGAATCGTTTGGTCTGTCTGCATGGCTGCCATACTGCTTGTGAGAGTTTGAAATCCTTTCGATACAGTAACCTCGTACTCCGTCGCCTTCTCGACGTAATGTTGGTTCATCTGGGCATGGATGAGTGTCACGAGCTGGGTCTGGTAGAACTGCAAGACATTTAATACATCTTCCGATGTCTGCAAATAGGACTGGAGATGGCGAACCATTTGTGCTGCCAATTTGTAGAGCAACTCTGCATGTTCGTCGTAGTTGATATCGTCCTTGTCGATCAGACCGCGAACGATATAGTCCTCAAGATTCTTTTCCAGCACGATGCCATCACCGCTCACGATCTTGAAACGCTGATTGTTCATCAGGTGCTGAACGAGCAAGTCCTTTTCCGCCGGAGGCTGTCGGAAGCTATTGCAGTCGAGGTCAAAGTCTTGATAACCGACAGTGACTTCTCCTTTCGGCGTGACAATGATCTTCGGAATGTCGATTGTTCGTTCGGCAATCGCGCTTGTGACGCGCTCGACGACCGACGCAACATCTACCGGTTGCAAGATGGATGGAAGTTCGCCTTGGACGGGCTGCATCAGTTCTGTTACTCGCGCGGTGATGCGCTGTTGGACATCATGTGTCTTGAGGTCGCCAGAGCGCGTTAGTCTTTCGAATTGCTGCCGAATGACTTGCATCGTCACCTCGGCAGTCCTCCGCTCTGGCTCACTGATTGTCGGCGCGGACTGCGGCGGGGCACCCGGCACCGGAGCTGCGGGTGCGATTCCCAATCCCAACTGAGTCATGAAGACTGGCTCGATGGTAACGGCCTTCGTCGGAGTGTCAGGAATGTCTCGCCCAATGACGATGCCTGTCCGGATGATCGAGTTGGGATCATTGGCATGGTCAACAATCTCTTGGAAGCGGTCGTGCGAAACGATGGTCAGGCGATCAACGTCCGCTACGCCAGTCCGTTTTCCATATGGAAGACGCAAACCGCGCCCGATGGACTGTTCGACTAGAGTTCGTGAGTTGGCCGTGCGAAGCGGGACGATGGTGTATAAATTCGTCACGTCCCAACCTTCCTTGAGCATATTGACGTGAATGACAATCTCAGTCGGGTTCGCGGGATCTTCGACGGAAAGAAGCTGCTGTACCGTCTCGTCCTTCTCATCGCCCGTTTGGTTGGAGTGGACGGTAATGACCCGTCCCTTGTATCGACCTCCAAAGAAGTTATCCGCCTCGATCCGCCGTTGAAGGTCATTCGCGTGCGTAGTGTCCTTCGCCACAACGAGCATGAACGGTTTCACTAGAGGCTTCATGTTCTCGCGAGCATAGATATCGAGCTGGACCTTGGTGTGTTCGTGGATACGAACGCCGTCCTCCAGCTTCAGCTTCTCAAGGCCGGCCTCGTCGTAGTTCTCTGCACGGAAGTTCTCGCGGGTCGCAACGGCTGGCTCTTTTACGAACCCATCCTTTAGCGCCGAGGACAGCGGGTAGCTGTAGATGACGTTCTTAAAGTCCGCGCCACCTGCTGTTTCCGTCCGGGGCGTAGCCGTAAGCTCAAGGCCGAGGATTGGCTTGAGTTCGTTGATCGCCCGCATTCCGGCCTTACCGCGATAGCGGTGCGATTCGTCCATCAAGAGAACCAGGTCATCCAACTCGGACAGGTACTCGAAATAGCTCTCGCCGATGTACTCCTGTAGCCGCTTGATGCGAGGCTCTGCGCCGCCGCGCACCTCAGAGTTGATCTTGCTGATATTGAAGATATTGATGTGTACTGGCGCATCTGGGTCTTTGAGGCCGGGGATAGCGGGCTGGCTCAAGCGTTCGGAACGAACGCCTCGCCCGCTTTCGTAGTTGTCGCCTGTGATGATTTCCGGAGGCTGAATAACGAAATCGGAAAGACCTTGAAAAACATATTTGGGCGAACCCGGTGTGAAGTCGGAGATAAGTTTGTTGTAGATCGTCAGATTGGGTGCAAGGACAAAGAAGTGTCGGATGCCTTCGGCTTGATGGAGATAGGCAATGAAGGCACCCATCAAGCGAGTCTTGCCAACACCGGTAGCAAGTGCGAAGCACAACGAGGGGAAATCACGCTCGAAGTCGGTGACGTTCGCGAACTCGGCGCGAATGGTGGCGAGTGCTTGTGCGGCGTCCTGGTCTTTTTGCAACGAGAGCAGGTCACAGATGCGGTCAAGAATTTCCAGCGACTCGCGTTGCGGAGAGCGAAGGCTAAGGCGGTTGGCGATGGCATTACCAGCTTGCTTCATTCTGCACCCCCATCTCCATCGGTCGAGAAGAGGTTCGGTTGCGCAGCACGCCGACGGGTTTGTTTGGGCGTCAGTCTCTGTGCGGAATCCGTTTGCACAGGCTCCACAGGGGGAGCGGCCTTTGGCAGGTTGGCGACGTTGAGGCTGTAGTCATCATGTCCCCACTCGCACTTTGCCAGCACGGCTGATGGGATTTTCTTGACGGTCAAATTTTGAAACGCATCTGGTTTCCCGCGAAACGCCGCGCAGCAAATTAGAAGGCTGCGGTGGTCGCCGACCTCATCACTCAACTTAGCAAGCTGATCACGAGTGAGCGTTTGCGTAGTGACGTATAGGAAATCGCTTTCGGTAGATCGACCGTGTTGCCAGTAGAGTTCATCGCTGGGCGCGTAAGTAAAGCCCATAACCTTGCACATGGCTTCTGCCAACATAGCCGCGTTGTACCTTCTACTGATTATGAGATTTCCGAAGCGATCGCTTTCCAATAGAGATGGCGCGATGCGGAAGTAGCGGAATCCGCCGCCGCCCTGCCAATTCGTAGTTTCCGACACTCCACCGGGATCTTCATCGTCGATGACTTTTGTGAGGCGCGGAATGATGTGAGTGTGCGCGTGCTCTCCGAGTTCAACCATAATCCATCGTCTGCCCATTTTGTGGGCAACCGCGCCTGTCGTTCCCGAGCCACCGAAAGAGTCGAGAACTAACTCGCCAGGATTAGTAGAAATCAGGATGATCCGTTGGAGAAGTGCTTCTGGCTTCGGAGTTCCGAATGGCTCAACATCTGTCAGCAGCTTTCTCAAATGATCTCTCCGAGCCGATTGGTTTGAGCCAACTTCATCAGCGGGCCACCATGTCTTAGGGACAAAGCCATCCTGAACTTCGCTTAGGTAGGTCTTAATGATCGGCAAACGATCACCGTCCTTACCGAAATACACCCGCTCTTCCAAACGAGCCTTCTTCAATGTCTGCTCAGAGAACCGCCAGTAGTTCCCAGCCGGTGGAACAGCCGATCGTCCTGATGGCAATGGAATCGGAAATCTATTCTTTTCGCTCCCACTCTTTGCAGTGCTGCAAGCTCCTTGCAGCCAAGGACCTCTCGGATCATCGTCGGGGTTCTTATATCGGCCGTTGCCCGTGGCTTCCCTAGGTTCAAGTTGCGTACTGACCGCCAGACCGAAAAGTCTTTGGCATAAAGGAGAATATGATCATGCGCGCTTGAAATGAGCGCATCATTGTGACGGGCCTGATCCTTCTCCCACGCGAACGATGCTACAAAGTTTGCGCGTCCGAATATTTCGTCGCACAACACCTTAAGGTAATGCGCTTCATGGTCGTCAATTGTTATCCATATTGCGCCATTCTCTGCTAGGAGACGTTTGAGCATTTCCAGCCTGTCCCGCATAAGCGATAGCCAAACGGAGTGCTCAACGCCGTCGTCGAAATGCTCGAATGCAGACCCAGTGTTGTAGGGCGGGTCTATAAAGACGCATTTCACTTTTCCAGCGAACTCTTGCTCCAGCGCTTTGAGCGCTAGCAGGTTGTCACCGAAGATCAAACGGTTGTCGAAGATGTCATTGTCAGTTACGAGCCTCTTGGCGTGATAGCTCTTCTCCGGGTCTTCAAGCAGGATGCGCGGTTCCAGCCGAGGCCGGTTTTCTTTGCCAATCCATGTGAGTTCCAGCCTCTGCTTACTCGTCATTTGCAGTCCGTTTCTGTTTTCATGCTGTTCTGCAAGTTTCTTGCGTTGAGCGTCGAATTCTAAGCAGTTCCTTTGTAGATGACATCAAGGGCTCTGCCAACGTAGGTCTTCAGCTCGGAGGGAGTAATCACGGTGCTATCCGCGTCTGGATTCGTGTCGTGATGAAACTGACCAGCGTAGTCATTGATCTCATTCAGCTCTGTAACGAGATTTTGAGCGTGGCAGAGAGGACTGGGAACCGTCGAATCCCGAATCAGTATCACCACCTGTCCGAAAAGATGTTCTTTCGGTAGTAGTCCTGGGAACCTTCTGTGCAAGTATCCCTCTAGCATAGGGCGAATCGCATTTGATACGGCCTTGTGATCGGTTCCCGCTCCGGTCGAGTATTGATTGAGCAAGCGGTGATGTTGCGCGTAAATCGACTCGCACTCTTTGTCGATCTCAATGGCAGCGAAATCCGTGTAGCCGTTAGTAGTGGCTTCGAGGCGGAAGATCGCAATCGGCAATGTCTTGTCTTCTTTGAGGAAAGCGTCGCGGAGATCTCGGATGAAGTAGGCATCATGGGCAAGAACAATGATTTGCTTTGCTTTGCCGCGAATCTGTTTGAGAACCATTCTCGTATGCTGCCTGCGAGTCATGTCAAGGCTACACATCGGATCGTCAATGACCACGACGCGTTGACTAAGCGTTGGATCGTCGAGAGTACAGGCCACAAAGAAGGCGAACGCAAGGGTACGTTTGTCGCCGTCACTCAAGGCCGTAGCAAATGATGGCGGACCGCCTTCGAGTGCGACATCCTTCCCGCGCAGTAACAGTCCGTACTCCGTTCTGGGCGCGCTTCCACGAAAGTTTGCATTCATACCCTTGATGCCGAAAGAAGCCCCAAATTTCTTAAGGAGAGCATTGATCGCAATCTGGTATTTAGCCAGGATCGCAACCATCAGCGTCTCAAGGGCCTCACGAGCAGTCTTCTTTGTCGCCTCTGCCGTTTTGGCGTCTAATCGGGCGGCAGCTAGCTTCGTAAAGAGAGTGACAATTAATGGGTCATAACGGCGTTTGGTGGCCTGAAGAAGCTGAATTTGTTGCTGCAGTTGAACAACGCTGTCGCCGCTGAGCTGCGTCTTGTAATTATTGATGAGCAGCGCAGTACCCATAAGAGCTTCGTTCGTGGTCTGTAGGGATGAAAGGAACGCAGACCATAAATCGGACGCGGTAATCTTATCGCCGGCGCTCCCAAACGGCTCCGCTGGGGCGGCTTGCTTCTTGCTGACCAAATCAATGAGAAATTCTCGGAATGCTTTTAGGTTCGCAGCGGCGGTGACGGCATCGAAGGTGACATCATCGGTGGGCACCTGCTCTACCCACGACTTTGCTTGCGCCATTGAGACCGTCAAGCTCCGCGTGAAGTCGGTAACGATGGCGTCGGCCGTGTCCTTTAGAAGCTTCTGTTCCGCAGTTGTAACTTTGCTTTTGAGATTGGCGTATGCCGCATTGAAATGTGTTTGGTAGGCAGTCACGAGCTCATTCGAGGAGATGTCTTGATTGCAGAACGGGCACGACGATCCGTCGCTATATTGGCGCCCTTGACTGAGCCATGCTTCAGCTCCGGGCTTCCCGAGTTTCAAGACGTGCAACTTTACTGTCTGTTCGGCCTCAGCATGAATGTCCTGTAGTGAAGTCGCCAGAACTTCAAATAGACCATCAATGTCGAAAGTCGGCTCAGCAATGACGACGGGAACTGGTCGCGCCTGAATCGCTGCCACATTTCCAGCCGCAGCTGCCCTCTTTTGAAGTTCTGCAATCTTTACGTCGATATCTGCGACTTGCGCGAGCTTTTCAAATTGAGCGATCAGCATTCCAACGTGATGTCCAGAGAGTTGATCGGTAATCTTGGTCACTTTCTCTGAGGCATCCTTGGAGGCACTAGTAGCCGCGTCCACTGTCTGACGAGCCGCGACCGCAGGATCTCCGAGAGCGAAGTCTAGTAGGTTCTTTCGATGATTCGTGTCGACTGCACCGCCTGAATGAACATTGCGGCTTATGAATTCAGCATCGAAAACGAGAAGTTCGGGGCGCTTTTCGCTCCACGTGCCGTTTTGGAAGGACACTTGGTGTCCGTTCTCGAATTGCAGGTTAACCTTCACGGGCAGGGTCCCGTCAATCGTTTTACAGCCATTGATGATGAGAGGGTCGCCGGTCGCAACCGATCGTAGAATCGTGGCGAGTGTTGACTTGCCTCGGCCATTGTCGCCATAGATAAGCGTTGCGCCCTTGCAAGTAAACGGCTTGCCGTTAGCTTGGTGCAAAAGGCCAACTCCCTGAATTTCAGAAATGCGCTCAAGCATGTGAAGTCCTCGTTCTCTCGAAAAACAATAGTGCTGCCGCTTATTCCAGTGTGCGATCTGGACTTGAACTAAGACCTTCCAGTTCAAGTCCTTCAATCTCTCCCAGAGACTTTCCGGCGATTCCCTGCATGTCTCCATACATTCCAACCGTGGCACCCATGACGCGTTCGATCTGTTCCTGTCGTTTGGCCCATTGCTTCATGATTGCTTTCCGTTCCCTGTCTAAATCTTCTTGCATACATGAGAAGGACTCGACTATCGCTTCTACACGTTGACGGAACCTTGGGCCCATTAGATACTCGTAAATCATCTCTGCCTTCGTCTGTTGACCAACTGCGATTAGGCGTGTCGAACTCACTTGCTGAAGGGTATGGCGCAGAATGGTCGCGACTGGCAATACACATTTCGGATGTGTGACCCACACGCCATCTATGACGTCGAATGTCTCAATTCCCTCTGGCAAGGTTTGAGAGACGAGAACAGACAAATCGGCTTTCGCCGTGCGCTGATCGTCTCGCAACTTAGCTAGCCAACCGTTGCTCCAATTCTTGGTGCGCTTGGTTTCCCACAAGATGGTGCCACTCGTTATACCGCTGGCGTTACCGACGCGATGAAGTGTGTCTCCACCGAACTCGCCTTTCGGTACTGGCTCTATGGTGTCGAACGGAAACTTAGCCCGAAGGGTTTGCTCCAATTCAAGCTCCTGCACTTCACCTTGCAACTGCTGGGAACCCTGCTCAGCTTTCTGTTTAAGCTCTTCGATCTTCTGTTGCATCGAAGCGATGGTTTGATCTTTTTCCATCACCTTAAGGCGAAGGCCATCTTCCGCTTCACGTTTCGCTTGCGAACGGACTTCGGTCAAACCGCTCTGGACCCGCTTCTCGATGGTCAGCTCCAATTCACGCTGTGCGTCATCCAGATCTCGCTGCTTCTTGATGATGTCGGCCTGAGCCTTTTGAGCTTCAGCAAGTTTTTCGTCACGCGCCTTCAATACCTCCTGAAGTTCGCGGAGTTCTTGCGCTCTCGACTCTAGCTCCGCGGCACTAGCCAGCTTCGCTTTCTTGGATTCTTCCGCGATGACCCGTGCCCGTTCGGCACGAAGCTGATCCGCGACTTGGTCAGCGATTTGTGAGTCAAGTGTGCGTTTTTCTTCTGCGATTTGCCTCTCTTTGTCCCTCAGAGTCTGTTCACGCTTCGCGACATCAGCGTCTTTATCCGACATCTGTTTTTCATATTTTTGTCGGGTTGCCTCCAGCAGCGGCGCGGCCAAGGACTGCGTTAAGGGAAAGTCAGTTTTGCATTGGGGGCAAGTGATACTCGGTTCGGTCATGTTAATCTCCAACGGATCGTAAATAGAGGAACCAATTCCTGTTTTTGTTTCAGCTTGCCCTCTATGTCGGCTATCAAGGTTTCTCGGCGTGCTTCTACCTCGTCCTGAGCGATGAAGAGATCTTTACGACGCTGATTGCGCGTTGATGTTAAGTCTCTTAGGCGGCGCTGATGTTCCAGCTTGTGCCGCAGGCCTGTAGAAGCGACCGACTCACGTCGCACCTCGCGAATCTCCTTATCGAGATCTTTAATCTCCTGCTCCAAGCCGAACTTGAGGTCTTCGGTCCAACGATCGAGTTTCTCGATCTCCGAGTCGAGCCACTTGCCGTTGCGAGACTCAAGATCGGCGAGAACTCTCTGCTGTTCTTTCTCCAGCTCGACGGCAAGCGTTTCTGGGGCTTCCAATAAGAGTGATTGGCCGGAGACAGCCCCAAGATCGAACAAACGCTTACAAGCGCTCGGCTCAAGCGGCTGCCCGTCATCCATGATTCCGGCGAGCAGAATATGATCCTCTGTTTCGAACCCGCTAAGGGTAAACCGGGAACAACTCAGCCATCCGCTCCGGGCAGGCAGAGACTCCAAGACAGCGATACGCTTACCGCTTCCGGACAGATCGAATTCCAAATCTACTTTCGGAGTCGGAAGCACGCAGCAGCTCCGCAGTACCTGCTGTGCCAGCGGGTGGCCGACGCGATAGGTGTTGGCGTCCTCCACATTTTTGCCCATCCGGTAGGGACCGGGATTTACGGGCTGCGGGCTTTCGACGAAAACTGGGAACGGATCACGTTCCAAATGGAAGGAGTGGCCTGGCGTATCGAAACGGGCGTAGGGGGCTAGGTAGAAGGCCGTAAGCCTCCAGAGCAGGTCTTGAAAACGCCCGAGGGATTGTCCGCTGGTTACGCGGACGCGCTCGATCACTTCCTGATCGAAGTTGTTGAGGAGCTGCTCGCTCGCGTCGCTACGGGCCTGGGATATCTGCGATTCGAGTTCCTGTTGCAACTGATCGAACTGCAACTCAATCTGTTCAGTTGTCCGGCACTTTTGGTAGATAGCAACGATGCGCTTCTCAAAGTCCACGCCGGATTCGACCACACCAATTACCTCGTCGCTGGCACCGAATACGCCATCGAACAGCTTGAACTTCTCGGCGAGGAGCTGATAGACCCGAACATCAGCGGCATTTGCTCTGTTGAGGAAATTCACAACGACCACGTCGAACTTCTGTCCGTACCGGTGGCATCTTCCAATGCGCTGCTCGATCCGTTGGGGGTTCCACGGCATGTCGTAGTTGACGACCAGATTGCAGAACTGGAGATTGATACCTTCCGCTGCCGCTTCTGTGGCAATCATGATGCTGGCCGTATCTCGGAAATGCTCGACCAAGGCTGCACGTTTGTCGGCGGTTGGTGAGCCGGTGATTCGGTCAGTCCCGGCGTGCTGTTTCATCCAGGCTTGATAAATAGACTGACTCTGGGGATCGGTGTTCGTGCCGTTGAAGAGCACAACCTTACCGAGGAACTCGGTCTTTTGCAGAAGATTGAAAAGATATTCTTGGGTACGACGAGATTCGGTAAAAATGATGGCTTTTTGTTGAAGAGCCCCGGTTCCGTCTGCCATGCGCGCCGTTCGCGCGGCTTCAAAACCACGTTGTAATGCCGTTAGCAACGCATCACCTTTGGAGTTGGTCTGAATCGCCTTGGCGAGAGCATGGAAGTGATGGAGTTTGTCCTTCTCAGCGCGAAGCTCAGCTAATTGCTCTGGCGAGAGCCGTTCAGGTGATTTCTTGCGGGCTTCGTCAGATTCCGATTCTGAACCTTCGTCCTCATCGATCCACTCATCTTGTACTTCCGGCAGCGTCTCAAAGTCTTCGGCTATTGAGGCAGGAACCTCTTCGGCCTGTTTTTGGAAAGCTTCTGCCGTTTCCAGCTTGGTCGCAAGCCCCAACAGTGTGTCAGAGATAGCGTAGGTCGATGAAGCAAGCAGCTTCCTAAGAATGAGCGTCATGAGTTGCCTCTGGCTCGCTGGAAGTGCGTACAACTTGTCCCCCATGAGGTAATCGGAGACAACTTCATATAGTTGCTGCTCGGCGGCGCTTGGGTGAAACTCTTGAACCATCGCGTGCCGGTTGGTATACGGTACGTAGGCAAGGACCTGTCTGCGCAGAGTCCGTTGGCAGACTGGCCGAAGGCGTTGCTTTAGCGCGTCAAAGTCAGCTTTGCCCGCCAAACGGCCAAATTGTGCGCGAAAACTGCGAAGATCCCCGAACGTGAACTCATCGACGATACTGACAAGTCCGTAAAGCTCCAGAAGAGAGTTTTGTAGAGGCGTTGCCGTTAGCAAAACCTTCTGAAAGCCGCTCACGGCGTTTTTGATGGAGTTTGCGACCTTATTGCCCGGTTTGTAGACGTTCCTCAGTCGGTGGGCTTCGTCGATTACGACAAGATTCCACGGTGTGCTACGCACATACGGTTCCTTTGACCGTGCGAACTGAAAAGAGCAGATGATGATCTTGCCCTGCTGAAAAGGGTTTAGATTTCCGGCGCGGATCGCCTCATTGAAAGTCTTGGCCTCAAGGATGACACTCGGTAAGAAAAACTTATCGAGCAGTTCCTGGCTCCATTGCTTTCGGAGGTTGGCGGGGCAGATGACAACCAACGCCCGCCGCCGCTCTGCCCAATGTTGAGCGAGCAGAATGCCAGCTTCTATCGTCTTGCCGAGACCGACTTCGTCGGCCAGGATCGCTCCCTTTGACAGCGGGGACCGAAATGCAAAAAGTGCTGCCTCGATCTGGTGGGGATTTAGGTCGACTTGGGCATCTGAGAGCACAGACGCAAGTTTGTCGACATCATCCGAGCCCGACCTCTTGGTCAGAACGTGAGCGAAATACCGAGCGTGGTAATTTGTGAGGCTCATCTTTGGAATGACAAACTGCGGCAGCAAACCGCGCTTCAGTATCCAAGTCGACGACTCGGCTCTGATGCGCTTCAGCTACCCCGTAAAGCAACGGATACATTTGACCTCTATGATATGCCGTCCGGCACCGCAATCGTGAATGCGAGGTAGCTGTTAAATCACTAAACCTGAGGGAATAAGGGCCGGTTCCCAAAACACGCCAAAATCCTCGAAAAGGGGAAGGTGCAGGAGGAGGAACTGGACTCCTGCCGCGCTGCCGGCGGGCGGGGGCCGGACCAGCGGGATGAGGGTGCAGGGAGAAACCAAAGCGGGTTCTCCCTGCCGCTTTTCGGGAGCCTGAGACGAAAAAAGGACCCCGGACGAATCCGGGGCCACAATGGAGCAGGGTTAGGCAGCTTTCTTTCGTGTCAGTTCCCTCTTGAGCGGGGCCTTTACCGCCGTCGGCGTCTTCTTGGTCGGCGCGTCGGCCTTGGCCTTGATGGCCTTGGGCTTTTTCGGTGCGAATACCTGCTCAGCCTCGGTAAGGAGGTCGGGCTGGTTCTCGTGAGGGATGCCGATGCGGTCGGAGAGAACGAGGCGCAGGGCGAGGCCGGTTAGCTTCTCGTCAGCGGTTCCATCCAGTGCGGCCAACACGATCTCATCCTCAGACTGTTGCGCGTTCTCATCGCCGTTTGCGAAGTGAGTCGCAACCTCCTCAAGGAAGCTGTAGTCCAGGTGGATGAGCAAGCGAAGGAAGATGCGCATCTGTGCCGCGCTGAACGATGCCGGAGCATGTTCGATGATGCGGTCGAAGATGGCAACCCGTGCCTTGCGCTGTTTTTCGCGGCGGGTCTGCTCGGCCTCGTATTCCTTCTGTTGACGCTCGAACTCGACTTTGCGTTCCTCCTCGTTGCGCTCCTGCTCGGCCTTGTACTCTGCCACGCGTTGCTCGTGTTCGGCTTCGCGCTGCGCTGCCTCCTCTTCCGTCTCCTGTTCGGGCGCTGGTGCCATGACGGGCGGCGGTGCGACCACCTCGCCGGGCCGGTGGTTGGTGTGTACCGGGCACTCCGTGTCGAGGCAAACCGTCACCGTGTATCCGGCGTGTTTTCCGAAGACAATGATTGCGCCTTTGGCACTTGGGCAGGGTGGCTCGGCGTCGGGGTTATCCGGCTCCGCAAGTTCGCGGTACTGATGTTTCTGCAACGCACCGGGACGCTGTTCTTTTGGAGCTCGCCAAGCGGTTTCGATGCTGACAAGCTCAGGACGCGCGGCAATCTCGCGGTCGATGTGCGCCGTCACTTTGGCTTGGAAGCATGGCGCGTCAAGGCATTGGTCACCCTGCACGTCCGCAAACAGGCTGGTATTGAAACCGCTGCGGCGTGGGCAAGCCACGCAAGCTCCGGCCTCTGGTTTGAGGTTCGGGTCTTCCCTGTCGAACGGTGCCTCGGCAAGATTCAGGTAGAGGTTGGCCTGAATCCATGCGCTAAGGTGTTTCGCGGGAAGCAGGTGCGCTTCTTTGTCCTGCCAGTCCTTGCGCCAGCAATTCTCGAACGCGTCGGCTTGATGCTCCTGCGGTAGCCGGGCGATGAGGTTGGCATGGCTTGCCGTGATGCGCTCCTGCGCGAACGCCTCGGCAACCGTGGGAATCAACTGCAAGAGGGACAAACGAGCATAGACGTGTGCTGCGCTCTTACCGGATTTGGAGACAAGGGCGGCAACGTCGTAGCCGGGGAGGTCTAAGAGACGCTGAAAGCCTTGCGCCTCTTCGTAAGGGTGAACGTCCACGCGCTGCGAGTTTTCGACTTATCTTTAGTCCTTTAGAAGCTGTCAATGACGTCCACGACGATGGGTTCTTGAACGTGGTGGAAACTTTATCTGTAGTCATCTGTGACGTAGATCAGCCAGCATGGGCGCGGTGAGCGTAGCGAACTGCGCCCATGCTGGCTCGTGCCTGGCTCTGGAGGCAGGACATGGTAAGAGTGCAAAAAATCAGGGTCCCGGATACGGGGCGTCTGAGTTGGATCGTCATCGACGGGGAGCATATCCCGGTCGATGTAGTGAACGAGTACCTCGTTTATCTCCATCGTCTCGAAAGGTCGCCGAACACGGTTAGAGCGTATGCGCATCATTTGCAGGCCTACTGGGATTTTCTGCTCGAGCAACAGCATAACTGGCGAGATCTGAAGCTGCCTCAACTTGCGGAGTTCGTAAGTTGGGTGCGACATACGACACGAGCTGGCGGTGGACATCGTTCCGACGCCACAATCAATTTGATCCTGGCAGCTATCAGCTCGTTCTACGAATATCAGGACAGGCTTGGCGTGGAGACGGCGATCAGCCGCTCCCGGCGCTTAGGGGCGAAGAGTCCTTACAAGCCCTTCCTGCACCATATCAGCCGAACACAATCGTTGCGACATGCTGTGGTCCGGGTGAAGGCGATCAAGCGCCTGCCACGCGTGTTCTCACCTTCCGAGGTTCAATCTTTACTCGATTCCTGCACACGTCTGCGGGATCGATTCCTTCTGTGCCTGCTGCACGAGAGCGGGATGCGGATCGGGCAAGCTCTGGGCCTTCGTCATGCCGACATCCGGTCTTACGATGGCGCGATCGATATCGTGCCACGCGCAAACAGTAACGGCGCTCTTGCAAAATCTCGCTCGCCGTATGTGGTGCATGTCTCGAAACAGGCGATGGCACTCTATGCAGACTACCTGATTCATGAGTATGGAGAGATTTCGCACGACTATGTTTTCGTGAACTGGTGGGGTGGCCAAGTCGGTGCTCCGATGCGGTATGCAACGGCCATCGATCTGTTCCGCCAACTCTCGAAGAGGACGGGGCTTCGGGCAACGCCGCATATGTTCCGCCACACCCATGCAACCGATCTCCTGCGGGCTGGATGGGACGCGGCCTATGTACAGCGACGGCTGGGGCACGCGCATATACAAACAACCGTCAGCACCTATGCCCACTTGTCTGCGGAAGACATGGGCGAGATGTTCGAGCGTTACCAAAAGGAGCGTGAGCGATGATCACCAATGCAGTCTGGAACCGTGCAACTCAGATCAAGCTTCTCGCTGAACTACAGGGCTTTTGGGCTGATGACCTATGGGACATGCACCACAGCCCCGTGAAGGACTTGTCTCCCAGTGCGAGGCAGCGCCGTCTGCGTTTCCGGTGTAAGTCTACGGCGATCAACGGCGAGCTGAAGTACCTCTGCTGGAAGAAGTTCTCCAGCGGTGAATGGCGGAGCACTCAGGAGATCTCCCGTGTTCATCGGATGATTCACTGGTTGAATAGCATGCCAACCTTACCGTCCTCTCTTCTGGAAAAGGACTTCAGTGTTTGGCGGGACCTCTATCGGACTTATCTGACCGAGCTGGGACAATACAAAACGGGCACGACGAGTCGCATGGATGTTGAGCAGCGCCCCCGTGTCACAGGCCGGGACAGTAGCTTCGTCAGCACGCTGCGGCAGGCTTGTATCCTACTCAGGCAGGCCTATGATCTTCGCCCTGATCGCGAGAAAGATATCTGGGATCTGAAACGGATGGGGGTACCTACTAACCTCTCGCAATCAAACGTAAAGCTGAGCTTCCTGGTGATCAAACAGGCATGGCTTCGGACTGCGGTCAAGTCCTATCTGAGCTACTGTCTGCCGCTCTACTCAGCGAGCACATGCCGAACTCGAGTGCAGTCGATGGCATGCTTCTCCAACTTCCTCGCGATGGAGAAACCGCCGGTGACGACAAGGTCGATCACACGCAGATTGCTTCTCGAATATCTTACCTATCTCCAAGGCAAAGTACGCACGGCGACCAGCAAGAATCACGTACTCACTCTGCGGAACTTCCTTGAGATGGCGCATCGGGAAGGATGGCTCACAATCGGACCAGATCGCATGATCTATGACGAAGAGGTGCCCCAGCCAGCGAAACATCAGCCGCGTTATCTGCCCGCGACAGTGCTGGATCAATTGAATTCACACCTTGGAGATCTAAAACCGCCCTGGAGGCGCAAAATACTTATCCTCCAGGAGTGCGGGATGCGGATCAGCGAGTTGCTGCAGCTTCCAGTTGATTGCCTCACGCAAGATGCACGGGGTGTCCACTACCTGCGGTATATGCAAGGGAAGGTGAAACGGGAGAATGCCATCCCCATTTCACTGGAGATCGCCCGCATCATCCTGGAGCAGCAGGCCGAAGGGCGCAATCGTGACAAGCCTTCGATGTGGCTCTTCCCGAATGAGCGAGGAGGAGTGATCAAGCAGGCCACCTTCGCGCATCGAATCAACCGGCTGGCCTATGACCACGACATCAGGGATGCGACAGGAAAGTTGTTTCGCTTCCAGTCACACCAGTTCCGTCACACCGTTGGAACGCGCATGATCAATCTTGGCGTACCGCACCACATCATCCAACGCTATCTCGGTCACAAGGGCCCGGAGATGACGAGCCGGTACGCCCACATCCACGATGTCACGATGCAGGACAAGTTGTCGGAGTACTTGAAAGGCACGCTAATCGACGTGACAGGCAAGCCAGTCCCAGAGGACGGGATGAACGACAGCGCCGATCTCCAGTGGTTTACTCGCAGCGTCCTTGCGCAGGCTCTGACGAACGGCTATTGCGCGATCCCAATCGTCGCCGGTCCCTGTCCACATCCGAACGCCTGCCTCAACTGCGCTCACTTCCGAACGGACGCAACCTTCCTCGAAGTGCATCGAGCCGAACTCCACGAGACGGAGCGAGTCATCGCGAAAGCGGATGCGAATGGTTGGGTGCGACAGAGTGAGATGAACGAGCGAAAACGAACAAGCCTCATCAACATCGTCACAACCCTGGAGGCCAACCATGGTTAGGAATACGGATGGACTAAAGCGCAGTGCCCGGTCTCGCAGCGAGGATGCGACGCAGCGTGCCACGGCAGCGATCCTGCTGATGCAGGCTGAAGAAGTGGAGATCAACTTCCGCAGCGTCGCCGCGCGTGCGAAAGTATCGACGGCCTGGCTCTACGGAACGAAGTCCCTCCGGGACAAGATCATGAAGATTCGTACGACCTCGCCAGCTGCTGCGGGCGATAATCTGCAACATCGGCAGCGGCTCTCGCACGAACGAGTCGTGGCGACTCTCCGACTCCGCATTCGGACGTTGGAGGAAATCAATCGCGAGCTGAAAGAGCAACTCGAAGCCGCCTACGGCAGACTTGCGGTTGTACAGACGAAGCTGAGTTCTTGCACCGAACGTCAAAATGATGCGTTAATCACTTGCGATCGATGCTCCGAGGCATTCCGGGGTACGTAGTTGCCGCAAATGCGACTTTTCAGGCCTTTCGATTGGGCCCAGTCGGCCTAAAATGGTGGCATGTCAATCCGGGCCGTGTCTCTCGTTCTCCTTCTCGCCGCGCCCAACCTCTTCGCCCAGCAGGCTCCTTCGTCCAGCGTGGCAAAGAGTACTAACGCAGGACACCCTGAACAGTCGGTACTGGCAACTGAGCCCGCGTGTCCGCTTATCAACTCCAACGCGATCACCCATCAATCGGAGACGGAACCGATCCTGGTGGCGTACGACTCTGGGACGATGGGAGCGTTGCGGGCGGCGAAGTCGGTAACACTGCATGCGGCCCCGGTGCCCATGAATGGGTTGGGAACGGTCGCGGACTTCCCGATGGCGCGTCAAGCCGACGGCACCTGGCTGGCTACGGTGAAGTTGGCCGGAAAGAGTGTGGGTTCGGGCTACGTGATGTTCGATGTTGAGGACCAGGACCATCACATCGACCGGAACGGCGGCGCGTATTGGGATACGGAGCTTTGCTTCACAAATCGCAACATACCAAACAGCGCCTACATGCTGCCGAGCGGCTTTAGCGCCAAGTTATCCAGCTATAACGGGCGCATCGTGGCGCCAGGATTCCAGCGGGCACCGGACACGGCACGGGCGCTGGCGATTGCGCGAGAGGATTTTACGAAGCACCCGCAGGACTTCGGCGATCTGTTCTCGATATGGTTTTTGGAGACAGAGGGCGGCCTGGGCCGTGGCACTGATGCCGAATGGGCGCAGGTAAGTCGGGAACTGGACGAGCAGATCACAAAAAACGGCACGACGAATGGGTTTTTCCTGCAAATCCTGGGGTTCGTTGCGCCAGCCCAAGCGCGCATCGATCCGGCAGTGATCGGGAGATTGCGGGCCGCGATCATCGCGTCGCCGCGGACGATTCAGCCCTCGCGCTGGGAAGGTACGACGCTGAAGCTGATTCCGAAGCCCGCTTATTGGGATGATGCGGTGGCGAAGGAGGTAGCCCTTTTCCTTTCGGAACTCGACCTGCCTCCCGCGGAGCAGATCAAGGACCCAGAGGCCCGCGGGGATGCGCTGGAGGCTTTCGTCAAGAAGTACGGGAATTGCGTAGAAAACTGCAACGAGATCGCCCCCGCATTCGGGCTTGGTGTACAGGCATTTGGCGAGGCAGGCGATCTGGATGGCGCGAAGCGACTGGCGGAGGAGTGGATGGCGTGGGACCCGAAGAATCCCGATCCGCCGGCGGTCCTGGCGCAGACGTATCTAACGGCGAACAAGCGGCTACCGGAAGCGCTGGAACTGGCGAATCGCGCGGCAGAACTCTACAAACCATTTGCGGATACCGTCACGCGGCCAGCGAGCGATCACACGATTCGCTCTCAGATGTACTTTGAGGTCGCGCCGTGGGCAAGTCATAAAGGCAGAGCCGAATTGCTGCGCGGAAAGATCGAGGCGGAGGTGGGCGACTGGGCAGCGGCTGCGAAGGACTTACAGGTAGCCTGGAATGCGCTGGCGCAGAACCCGGGCATGGTGATGCAATTCATCGAGGCGGCGATCGCCCTGGGCGGTGCTGACGAGCATATAGGCGACCGGGAGGCGGCGCTGAAGGCGTATCTGAGCGCAGCCAGCGAACCGTATCAGACCGACCCGAAAGCGCACAACGCATACCTGCGTCTGTTCGTGGCTGAAGGCAAGGGCACCGACCAGCAGGCCGAGGCTTCGCTACTGGCCGCAGTGGAAGAGTCACGCGCAAAAGAGGCCGGGAACTATGTCCCGGTGGAGTTGCATCGGCCGATTCCGAAGTTGCAACTGACGGGCCTGGACGGAAAGGCGCTCAGTCTGGAGAATCGCCGACGGCCGGTTGTGGTGGATTTGTGGGCGACGTGGTGCGGTGCGTGCGCAGTGGAACTGCCATCGCTGTTGGCGTTTCAGAAAGCGCATCCAGAGGTGGATGTGCTGGCGGTGGATGTGGCCGATAAGCCGGAAGCAGTGCGGCAGTTCTTGATGAGCAAGAAGCTTACTGGGCTGCATGTTGCATTGACGAAGGCGTTTCCGGAGGGCATGGCTCAGAACTACCCGACTACGCTTGTTATTAGCTCAAAGCATGAGATCGCGTTCCTGCACGCGAGCATGCCCAATGATATTGGGGCGGAACTCGCGGCGGATCTGTCGGCCTTGAATCCTCAGTAGGACACCGCGCTGCTTCCAGATCATGTAGAAGCCCGGGGGCGCGGTCGAGGGGTTTGCTGGGATTGCTGTGACGTGCGCGAAAAACGGCGATGTCGGTAACTTCAGTTAAGCCCGCCAACACCTACGTAAAGTTTCTTTCAGTACAGGTCACTTTTGGTCTGAATCTGACGAAATCGCATTGCCGAAAGGTATTTGGTGTGGTGCACCAATCCTCGGCCCCTGGCACGTCGTTTACATATAAACAACGTGCCAGGCCGTATGAAGACAATGAAAACTCTTGCCAACTATAGATAACTCGATTAGCTGCCACTCCATCGCCTGGGCATCGGTGAGTTCCTTGATGTGGGCGGGGAGTGAAAACTTCTCGGCGATCTGACCCGCACGGAACCGCCTCGCACCTGCGACGATTTCAAAGCGGTTGTCCTTCGGGCGTACAACGATGGGCTGGATAAGACCGTGCTTTCCGATGGACTCGGCAAGCTCTTCCAGCTTCTTCTGGTCGAACGTCTGGCGGGGGTTGGTAGTGGATTCGAAAATCTGGTCGATGGCGATGTATTGGAATTCGCTGCTGTCCTGCATGGTGCCCTCCTTGTGGGCTGTCGCTGGTTGAGGTTGTGGAGCGTATACGCTGCCCTTCATCCGCTCCGTAGGCGGGGAAACTTGGGCTAGGCGTGTTGCTGTCGCTCGAAGGCCACGGCGAAACCTTGCTCTCGCAGGTTCTTGTCCCACAGCTTGGCGAATCGTTCGTGTTCTTCGTGAAGCTGGGGCTGATAGCAGTAGTTGTCTTCCCGAATAAAGCGGCTCCACTGCTCAATCCCTGCGAAGTCATTGCGCCAATAGAACGGATTAAGGTGTGCGCCTCCGGCCAAACCCAACTCGAAACACATCTCCGGGTCGCGCATTGCGTCGCCGTTCTGTTCGCCGTAATGACAAACGGAGATAGCAGGCAGACCACACGGGCCGGATTCGTCGGTCGCCTCGATCACCAGCGTCATAAACGGCGGGTTCTCGATGCGGAGGTAGAGGCCGTGGTTCCAGCCTCCGGCGGCTTTGAGGATGCGGAGGACGGTTTCCATCACGCCGCCTCCTGTAGATCTGCTTCGCTCAGTTCCGGGGTTCCGGCTGGTGCTTCCGCCTCGTTCTGCACCGGAGCTTCCAAAGCCGCAAGAATGACGTTGGCGGTCTGCTGCACCACCTCTAAGCTCTCGGCCAAGAGCGATGCGTTGCCGTGATAGAGGTTGATATAGTCCGCAGACGCGCTGCCAGTGACTAGCCCAATCGCCTTCCCGACGACAAAGGCAACGGCTTCGGCTTCAGTCTCGCGTACTGTCTTGGTCGTGGCCGTCCGTCGTTCGGCCTTGTGCATCATCTCGTGCGCTGCTTCGTGTACGAGCGTCGAAAACTCTTCTGCCTTGGATTGACCCGGCAGGATGGCAATCCGTCCGCCGTAGCTGACTCCCATTGCGGGCGCAATTTTCGGGTTGTAGACGATCTGGATACCTTGGCTTCTGAGGAATGCCGCGAGACGGTCGATGCTCTCGCCGGGGTCGCCTGAAACCGTGTGCAATTCTGGAAGGTCTACGCCGTTGGTCTGCGAGATGTCGAAGACGTAGGCATTGCGGAAGCCCAAAAGGGCGCGGATGTTCTGCTTGGTGATGTCCTTCTCGGCCTCGCTGTCTTTCTTGCGCTTGACTCCCACGATGGGGGCAAGGATGCGAATGCCCTTCGCTCCGGCGTTCACACTGCGACCAAGGTTCTTCCATGTCCAGAACCCTGCAACGCGGGTTGCTGTTGGCATCTGTCGCGCAATCTCCAGCACGTTTCCAAAGCTGTAGTTATGGAATCGACTCATGGCCGTGAGGTAGTTCGTGAGGGCGTCGGAATTACCAGCCTCTAACTGCTCTATGAGGAGCTTGATGTTGGCGACGATGATTTCCTGTTTGGTCGTGGGCTTCTTGCTGTCGATGGTTGTGGCTACATTGCTCATGTTGTCTTCTCCTTGGGTTTGGCTGCTGCACTTTCCGCGTTGAAACGCGGCATGTACATGCCGAACGCCACCTGGCGAAGGCGGGGGTAGCAAGCGTCAAGGGGAGGGGTATCTCCCACCCTTGGAGAGGGAGCCGAAGGCGGAACGGAAAGGGCGGAGCGTAGCGGAGGTCTGCACAAGCGAAGCGCGGAAGACTGCGGGAAACCCCTTGACGCGCGCGATCGGGGCAGAGCCCCTTAGCGAGGTTTGGCTTCGATATCCGCGTGCGTCAGCACGCAAGAACTTTTGGGGAGGGCGTTGCGGGAAGGAACGTCCCGCTGAGGTGGGTGGCGATAGACGCGCAGCGGCTGAAGACAGGGAGGAAGGTCCTCCCTATAAGGGCGTTATCCAACAGATTTCGGGAGTGTTGCATCTCAAGAAACAAGCTGTACGCTGGTCACGCGGGTCCATGTGGTTAGAACCACCAATGCGCGAATCTCCAGAGCTTGAAAGCCTTGAAGCTGGAGAAGGCCATGGAAGTGGACATCGTTCAAGATTTGCGTGCCAAGCTCTCTATCGCGATAGAGGCACTACGAAGAGCCGAGGAGCGGGCTTTGCCCGGTCAATTCGCGCTCGAAGTGATGCACGAAGTTCGCAATCCTCTTGAAGCAATGGGTTACCTCCTGCACCTGGCAAGCGAGGAAGACGATCCAAAAGCTGTCCGAGAATATCTGCGGCAAGCCAACGAGCAAATGGCAACTGTCCATCAGATCGCAGCGCAAACTCTCGGTTTTGCTCGTATGCTGCCCACGCCACAGGAAGTGGATTTAGTCGAACTCGCGGAGGCGGCCCTCCGTATTCATCACCGGCGCATCACCGCTCAGAAAATTCATCTCGTGCGCGATTTCACCACGGCGACCTTCGCAGAGGTCTACACAGGCGAGATTTTGCAGGTTGTTTCCAATCTCTTAGCCAACGCACTGGACGCTCTCCCAGAGGGTGGCACCGTCTCCCTTCGGCTGCGTAAACGAGGAGCCCAGGTGCAATTGCTTGTGGCAGACAATGGGAAAGGCATGGCTCCCGATCACATGGCGCGCCTGTTTGAGCCATTCTTCACAACGAAAGAAAACCGAGGAACGGGGTTGGGACTCGCACTATCCAAGAAGATCATCGAGCGCCATGCTGGACGGATCTTCGCTCGAAGCAGCGCACTGCCCCGTAGAAGTGGCACGACTTTCCGGATCACCCTGCCTGCGAAGCGTCAGACGGAAGCCGCTGCGACCGACCTTTGAGGTTGACGTTCGGCCTGTCATGTCCGAGAAGAGTAAGATTTGACGTGGAACCCTCCGCAGAAATGGCCGCGCCCGCCAAATAGGCCAGACCTCGTTGACAGAACCGGAGTTCCCTGCAAGAAAGAGCCAGGTGACTTCCGATGGATGCAAGCCGCGTTTTCAAGTGTCGTATTCTCCTAGTCGATGACGATCCTCTAGTGCTTCAAACATCTTCCGCGATACTGCGCAGTTTCGGATTTTCGGTACGCACTGCGGAGGATGGATTCATCGCCCTCAAGATACTCAGACAAGTTTTGCCGGACATGATTATTTCCGACCTGAGAATGCCCAACATGTCTGGGTTTGAGTTGCTTTCCATCGTCCGTCGCAGGTTTCCTCATCTCCCTACGATTGGCATCAGCGGCGAATTTATCCTTGCGACCATGCCGCTGGGCTTGTTGGTAGACCACTTCTTTCAAAAAGGTGCATACACGCCCGGCGAACTGCACACAAAGATGAAAGAGTTGATCGCGGACTCTCCCATCCGTCCACACATCGGCAAAGCCGATAGGGCACCCCTATGGATTCCGCGAAAGGATGCTGAATACATCGTCGTGACGTGCCCGGAGTGCTTGCGATCCTCGTCGATAGCCGATCAAACGGAAGTGGGCGATCTGCAGGAGACGGAATGTTTTGCCTGCGGAGCGATGATCACATATCTGATCGATTCCAGTGTTCTCAAAGTCCTTGAGGATAAGAGGCCGGAGATGATTGCCTAATTGCTCCGACGTTAGCTCAGTGATTTCGTATTCGCAATAAGCAGGGGAACGGTCTGAGACCGTCCCCCGCTCACTCCCTGAAACAGGCTTGATTTACTTTGCAAGACTGCTGGCTGCCTTCTTTTCGTCTTCACGGCTCAATTCGGCCGAGTATTTCTCTTTGTTGGATTTCGGCTTCTTCGGCTTTTCCGGCTGTTTCGCAGAAGCTAGGAGAATTGGCTTGCCGGCGATCAGAATCTTCTTTGCCGCGGCGAGCTCTTCATTGAGATTTTTCGTCAGCAACGCCGCGACCTTCGTCAGCTTCAATGTCTTTGCCATCTCGATCGAGGCCGTATAGCCTGCGATCTCGTAGTGTTCCGTCCGGATGGCGGCACCGATGATGCCAGCGTCGAAAGATGGACCTTCCTCATCTTTCTCAAGGGCATCCTTGCCCTCCTCAATGACGCCTTCCATACCATTGCAGTGCTCACCCGTGGGTTTTTCTTCAAGAAGCTCGAAGACCTGTTTGAGTCGAATCACCTGGCCCTTTGTCTCTTCGAGGTGGGCTGCGAAAAGAGACTTGAGTTTGGGATTTTTGGCACCCTTTGCAAGTTTGGGCAGTGCTTTCACCAGCTGGTTTTCGGCGCTATACATGTCTCTAAGCTCGTCGATCAGAACGTCTTTCAATGCCATATTGATCTTCTTTCTCGTACATCAATGTGCAATCGGTGGGTGGTCACCGAGACGAGCGTGATCCAAGACTGCCAAGTTCTTAGATGCTGAAATCATTCCGGATAGAATGCCCACACATTTTGATCAATCGATTCTCAGGGAGCCCATCTTTTGCATCTCAACAATGCAGCTCAGATTCCGACGCAAAAATTCAGTAGGACTTTTTATCGCTGATTGCGTGATGGGCTTAGAAAGCGGGGCAAGATGAATCAATCGGAAACAACGAATCTGCCACTATCAAGTAGTAGAAAAGATCACCCCGAAGCGGTCGGGTCGGGCGTATCTTGGTCTGCCGTGGTCGCTGGCGCCTTTGTTACAGCAGCCCTGTACCTGATCTTGCTTTCTCTCGGGGCAGGATTGGGCTTGTCTTCTGTTTCCGTCTGGTCGAATGTCGGCGTTTCTGCCGCTACGATCGGAACGGCTTCCATACTGTGGTTGATCTTTGCGGAAATCGTCAGCTCTTCTATGGGTGGATATCTTGCTGGTCGCCTCAGAACGAAGTGGACGGTTATTCACGGTGACGAGGTTTATTTTCGCGATACGGCGCACGGTTTCTTGTCTTGGAGTGTTGCGCTGGTCGTGACCGCTGCTCTTTTGGGAGCGGCAGCAACAACGATGATCGGCTCACCTTCCGCGAACGGTTCCTCTGAGACAAAAGGCGCTGTGAGTCCGAACGCATACTTCGTCGACGCCATACTGCGCACCGAAACGCCCAAAACTGATTCTGATACGGCGTCCTTGCGGCAAGAAGTCGGAACGATCTTAGCTACCTCTTTGAAGCAAGGTTCGCTAGGCAGTGATGATAAGGCCTATCTTGACCGTTTAGTGAGCGCGCGGACAGGGCTCGATCAAGGCACGGCTGACAAGCGCGTCTCAAATGTTTATGCCAATGCTCAAAACGCAGCTGAGGCCACGCGGAAAGCAGTCGCCCACACTCTTCTCTGGATTTTCATTGCACTGTTGATTGGTGCTTTCTGCTCAAGTCTTGCCGGAACAATCGGTGGCAAGCAAAGAGACAACGTCGTCATTCTCTAAGAAACGCCATCGGCATATAAGGAGATTCCACATGCGTTCGATCCTGCTTTTGTTTCTCGGTGTTCCAATTCCAATCGTCATTCTCATCGCACTCTTTAGCCACTAATTCTCAGGCTCAGAGGAATCCCTCACCCGGTTGGGAGGGATTCCTGCACGGGTAAGGCCGGACGAATTGGTTCAGAACGAAAGGTACGGCGATGGCTCAATATAACGGCACGGTCAAATGGTTTAATAACGCCAAAGGGTACGGGTTTTTAGGGCACGAGGGCGGCAGCGATGTATTCGTCCATTACAGCTCTATCCAAGGAGACGGCTATAAGTCCTTGAAGGAGGGTGACCCCGTGGAGTTCGATATCATTCAAGGCGAAAAGGGTCCGCAGGCCGACAACGTCACGCGACCGACGTCTGCGATTTAGGGCGAGGTCGCATTGTAGGAAACTTCGGTTCCGAGTCTAGGCGACTCGATGGTCGGTTCGTGACGCAGCGCTTTCTGCAGCGTGAGGAAAAAAGAGGCTAAACGTAGTTCCGTGCATCTCGCCTTTGGCGCTCCGCACTCGCATCACTCCACCATTCTTCTGAACCAGATCCTCCGTCACCCAGAGCCCCAGACCGGTCCCTCCAATTCCCTTTGTAGAAAAAAAGGGTTCAAAAATTCGAGCGAGAGTCGTGGCATCCATCCCTGAACCGGTATCGGCGATAGTGATGCGGACGCCAATCGCGCCATTTACCCAATTGGTTGATTCTCTGCACCGCAGGAAAAGTGTTCCGCCGTGTTTCATCGCATCGACGGCGTTCGCAACGATGTTGAGGATGATCTGCCTCAGTTCGCCTTCATGGCAATGGAGATGCTTTGCCCGACATTTATCGACAACTGCTGTGATGGAAAAGTTCCGAAAACGAGCGCGGTAAAGTCCAACAACTGAACTGATCAGCTTTTCCATGTCCAGGTCGGTCGAACTGCTGCTTTGGCGATGGAATCTCAGCGTATGCGTGGTGATTTGTGAGACTCTGGCAAGCTCTTCTTCAGCCTGAGCAACGAGAGTTTTCAGTTCAGGTGTGGGAACCTGTAGCCCAAGGATGTAGAGAAGATTTGTCACCGAAGCCAAAGGGTTGTTGATCTCGTGTGCAATTGAACTCGCCAAACGCCCAACGGAAGCGAGCTTCTCGCTCTGAAGTAAGGCTCGTTCGGCACTCTTCTCATCCGCGATGTTTCGAAGAACGGCGGAGTATGCGACAAGCGTCCCTGGAGCTTCCATATGCGGAGTGAGCTTGAAGGAGACCTCTACATGAGACCCGTCCTTGCAACGGGTGATTGTTTCTCCAGAGTGTTCGAGTCCCTTCCCTAGAACCTCCAGCGCTGTCCGGAACGCGGTCCGGCTTTCATCAAGCGAAATCAAGTCCGGGAGCAGTTTCCCGGTGGCCTCCGCAGCACTGAAGCCGAACATCTTGGTCGCCCCTTCATTCCAGTTTCGCACTCTGCCATCCGCGTGCAACGTAATAATCGCGTCGGACGATCGGAGGATCACCTCCGCAACTTGTTGCGCTTCTTTTTGCAGGAGGAGGAGGTTTCTTTCGTATATGCGGCGCTCCGACGCGTCGAATAACGCGACACGGATTTCCTTGGGGGTGCCGGCTTCAGATGTCAGAGAAAAGTTTGCTAACACTGGAACGCGGGTGGACTCCACGCGCAAGTCGAGCGCAATCTCGTTCAGCCGGCCGCTTAGCAAAAGCCTTGGAAGAAGCTGGGAGTCGTAAAAGATGGCCCCCGCTGAGGTGAGCAGGGTTCGGAACCCGAAAGGAGGCTCGCTATCTGGACCACGCTTAGTAAGCCGGTAAAAGATGCCGTTCGCTCGCAGAATTTCGCCAGCCATATCCATCACCAGGTAGGCGCACGGCGCGTTCTCGAACAGATCGCGGTATACCGCCAGGTCTGCGATTTGCTGCGCTAAAGGAATTCCTGGATCGCTTTCGTTACGCTCCCCGGCGAACTCAAGTGCGGGCAATGGCCCGTCGCCTCCAGCATCACGAATTGGCTTCCCGGAAGACATTGATGTACATATTCTCCCACGATGGCAGGAGCTATCGCATCCTTGTCGCATTGCAGGATAAGCGTTTTCGTTCGCAGCTTGTTCAGATCCGAGCGATTGTCGGAGAGGAATGTGACGCGGGCGAAGTGTTGGGCATGGATAGGGTCCGTTTTGCAAAAGCTCTGTTCCAACTCTTGCGCAAACTCGGGATGTTCGGGGTTTCCCATAATGATGGGCGCCATCATGGCGGACCATCCGGAATGGTTATTGTCCAGCATCTCAAGCAAGTCTTCGATGTCGGCTCGCTCGAAGCCCCCGACGTACTCTCCATCGTTGATGTAGCTGGGGGAGGGGCCGATCATCACAATACTCTCGAAGAGCTCAGGACGTTTGATTGCGGCAAGCGCGCCGATCATCGAACTCACGGAGTGCCCAACGAAAATCACCGGTCCGAGGCTCAACTCGTCAATGATCTCGATCACGTCAGCAGCGTAACCGTTCAAGGTGCTGTATCGCGTTCGGTTAAACGCGGCGGGATCGGAATCCCCTGAACCGACATAGTCGAACAGCACAATCTTATGGTCGTTCTCAAAGCTCGGTACGACTCCTCGCCACATATTCTGATCGCAGCCGTATCCATGGGCAAACATCATTGTGGTGGGGCCGCTGCCACTTATCTTTACGTTGTTGCGAAGGACCGATGACATAAAACCTTTCGAACGCTGAGAAAATAATGACCGCACGAGTCCAACGCTTTCACGATGGTAGTGCATAAGATGCACTTTCTGAGGTTGCAGCAGACATACCCGGCGAATCACGAGTGCCTGCTTTTATCAGGATGGTATGCACTCGTGTGGTCGCGGCATATTCCCGTGGTTGGGCGTTCCAGCGCCGTCTAGGCTGCGATTTGATGCACGTAGTATGGGGTTTCTCTCGCCGTTAGGATTTCTTCCAAGCGTTTCGGACTCACTTGTCCGGGTGACAGCCACTCCTGAAGAAACTTCTCCTGAAGGGAGATGATCGTGCGCTGATGTCCCGTAGCGGCCACTTCCGGGAGGGGCTCATCCGTTATCGCGGCAAACGAATAAAGGTCCGGCTCATTTGGTTTCGTCCAGCGATCCCAAATACAAGCTACGAGCATGTCGGTTGACGGTTGAGGATCAAATTCCAAAACGAGATTCTTTGCTTTCTCATCGGGCGCCAGTTCGCGGTGCTCATAGAGATGAAGCGGCACATTTTCATAGAATCCGGAGATGACCATCACGGCGTGATGTTGCCCGTAGACCTTGTTCCAGTAGTCATCGAGGCTGTCACGTCGCGCGTTATAGGTGCCAGGAAATCGCTTGTCGTAATCAGCGGGTTTCCCTGACAGGCGGCAGGCATAGCGCATGGGGCGAATGATCGTCGTATCGTTCTCTCGAACCAGTACCGGCGCATACATCATCGGGAAGATGCGAGCGTCTTCGTTGTTTGGCTCGGTGCGTCGAAGGTCAGCCAGCCGTTCAAGCAGGGCTTGAGACTTGGTGGTTCCGATCCGAATGTCTTCTCTCGCCTTCTTCGTTTCCTTCTTCGCGAGCGATTCTTCTGCGGCCGCTATGCGACGCTTCTGAGCGAATACTTCGCCTTCCCACTCCGCGCGCTTCTCTTTGAGATATTGGGCGATGTATTCGGCAATGCGCTTCTGAACGTCTGTCTCGGGATTTACGAAGTTGCGCTGGAGGTCTCGGGACATCTTAATGTCCTCGCCCTCGGCTCGACGGCGATAGGCGTCTTCAAACGCCTCCCAATCAACTTTCGCCTCGTAGCGGCGAGAGAGGTGTTTGAGATTCTGCCGTACTCGCGCGGAGTAGCACATGGGGCTATTTTAGACTTTCGGTTTGGATTAGGTGCATTCCTAATGTCTCGCTGATTACGTCTCGCGGACCACTTTGCGTGCATCTTTATCGTCGCGCAGAGCCACAAACTTTGTGTGTCGCAGATGGTCAGCTCCCGTCCATTCGAGGAAGTCGATCCGTGCGACGGCCTCGGGCTTGAGCCAGACACACTCTTTCATTTTCTCGGCAGTGAGACCCTGCCCCCAGCGCCCGGCTTGTGTCTCAGGCAGATTCGCAAACGGGCACTTTGTTGTGGTCAGCCCTTTGATCTTTGCAAAGACCTCCCTGCGAGTGGCCGGGACAAAGCCAGCACGAACTCGAGCCGCATAGTGAAGTTCCTTGCCTTGATAGAAGCCGATGACCAGCGCGTCTAATCCATGCGTTCCGGGCGTATACCCGCCGATGACAAACTCCTGGCCGAGATTGATACGGTGCTTGGACCAAAGCCCGGTTCGCTGTCCGGGCTGGTAGACGCCGTCAATGCGCTTTGCTACGACACCTTCCAAACCATGCGATCGGACAAAGTTGAGCATTTGCGAGGCTGTCTGGTTTGACACTTCTGACAAGGCCAAGTGGTGGCCGGGCTTGATGACGGAGCGCAGTATCTCGCGACGCTCTGAAAGCGGAAGCATCGTAAGGTCACGATGCTTGTGAAAGAGGATGTCAAAGGCGTAATAGGTGATGTGAGATTCGGCGGAGCGGAAATTCTGAAGGAGGTTGAAATTGGGGCGGCCATCTGCCCCGGCTGCGACCAACTCTCCATCAATGACCGTCCCATGCGGGAGCGAATCGAGAGCAGTGGCGATGTACGGAAACTTTTGGTTGAGTACGTTCCTGCGGCGGGAATACAGAGTTGTCTCGCCGTCTGCCCTCACTACCTCAAGACGATAACCATCCAGCTTGATTTCATACGTCCATTCCGGTCCTTCCGGCAGTTTCAGCAGGGGCAGACAGTCCATCGTTTCGATGAAGTCTGCTGTGCGCTTCCCGACGATCTTCTTTTCCACGGTGCGTGCTCCCTCGGGTTTCGCTTCTTCGTCGATCTTTCCATCTGATGCCGGAAGGCGAGCAGAAAGTAATTTGGCTTGTATTTTCAATCAGTTACGTCACTTCTGCACCGTACACAGTGCGGTGCCATTTGACACCACACGATACTGATAGGCGAAGATAAGGCGAAGGTGTTCATATATGGCCTCCGCCGCCACAATCCGGCTTCAAGTTGAGTCGGCTCTGGCGCGCAGGTACCCATCCGCCCTGACGCCCCCGCCTCGCATGGTGCGCCCGGTCGTCTCGTCCGGTGTCGCACCTCTCGACGAACTTCTAAGGGGCGGGCTGCCAGTCGGCGCTCTCACCGAACTGGTCGGCGATACGTGCTCGGGCCGAATGTCCCTTGCGCTTTCCTTCTTGTCGCAGATCACGTCTTCGGGCAAGGTCTGCGCCTGGATAGACGCCTCCAATACTTTCAACCCCGCTTCGGCTGCTTCTGTTGGCGTCGATCTCAAGCGGCTTCTCTGGGTGCGTTGCGGTGTGCGCGAAGGTATGTCGGAGCAGGAGACACGCAAGTTCGCTCTGCCCTCTTCTTTCTTTACTCCAAAGCCAGCAACAAAGGGTTTGCATGGGGGCGGCCACGGCACGCATCCCCGTGATGAGGTCAAAGGTCTTTCTGCGGCGGTGGGTAGATTTTTGAGCAACGATACGGTCAATGCTCGTTGCGCCGAACCCATTTCCAAAGCTAGGCCCACTCCGCAACACTTCGAAGCAAACCTGCAACCTTCCACCGCATCGGTGCGTACGCCACGGCGGGCGCGAATCTATGACGCGATTGAGCAGGCTTTGCGGAGTACAGACCTCTTGATTCAAACCGGAGGCTTCAGCGCAATCGTCCTCGACTTCGGAGAGATAGCGAGCGAGGTTGTGGCTCGTATCGAGCTTTCGACCTGGCACAGATACCGCGTTGCCTCAGAGCAGACCCAATCGAGTATCGTGCTTCTTTCGCAATATGCTTGCGCGAAAAGCAGCTCGGAATTGCAACTACGTCTTTCGCCTTTTGAGGACACCTGTGAGGAGCGCACGGTCTTTACAGGGCTAAGCGCACGCGCTGAAATCCTCCGGCAGCGCTTCCCCACTGCTCCAACAAATGTCGTGCCGATGCGGAAACCTCCGCAACGCGCGTGCGATGCCCGGTGGGATTATCGGGCGAGTTGGGCGGGGCCGCTATGAGTAGCTTCCCTGAACTCTATGCTTGCATCTACGTTCGCGAGCTTCCCGCCCAAGCTCTACTTCGCTTGCGCCCTGAGTTGGCGGAGAAGCCGTGCGTCATTTTGGAAGGCGACGCGCCCGGACAGACGGTGTGCTCGTTGAATACACGAGCTCGTCTCCTCGGTTTGCGACAAGGCATGACAAAGGTAGAAGTTGAAACCTTCGAGAGCGTCGTCGTCCTGCAACGAAGTGTCAAGATGGAGGGCTTCGTACGGGTGATCCTGCTGGAGTGTGCTGGTGCGTTCTCGCCACGCCTTGAAGACCGAAGCCTGAACGGGATATTTCTCTGCGCCGTAGATGCGGCGGGTACAGAATCTCTGTTCGGTCCCCCGCAACTCTTAGCAAAGCAGATACGACAGCGCATTCGTTCGGTTGGTGTCGTAGCCTCTGTGACGGTTAGCGCAAATCTGCAGACGGCGATCTGTCTTGCGAGAGGGCTCAAGAGGGGCGTCGCAATCCAAGTTGTGTCGCGGGGGGATGAGGCGAGATCAATCGCAGAACTGCCGGTCGCCGTGCTGGATATTACGGGGACGCAGGCAGAGACGTTTGGGTCGTGGGGTATCCGCAATGTCGCAGCTCTCGCGGTTCTGCCGGAAAAATCTTTAATCGCACGTCTGGGTCAGGACGCCAAGAGATTGCTGCAACTCGCCAATGGAATCCGTCCTCATCTGTTCCAGCCAATTGCTATTCCCTTCGTCTTGGAAGAGCAAGTCGAACTCGACTTTCCGTTGGATGATCTTGAGTCTTTGCTGTTTGGGCTATCGACGATGTTGGAGCAACTCATCGTTCGCGCGAAATCCCGCGTGCTCGCGTTGGCCTCCGTCACCATCACGTTGCGACTGGACGGAGGTGGATCGCACGAACGGAAAGTTAATCCGCGCGTCCCAACCAATGACAAGCAACTATGGCTCAAACTACTGCACCTCGACCTCGAAGGTCATCCGCCATCATCGTCGATCCTCGGCGTACACCTCTTCGCTGAACCAGGTGCTACGAGTAAGGTCCAACTCGGACTATTCTCTCCACAACTGCCAGAGCCCGGTAAACTCGATGTCACTTTGGCCCGTATCGCGGCCATCGTCGGCGAAGGAAATGTCGGGCAAGCCATACTTGAGGACACACACCGCGCGGGCGATTTTCATGTGGAACCGTTCTGCGTTACGACTCTGGAACCACCCGTCCCGGAAACATCTTCCCTGCTTTGTCTGCGTCTGCTTCGCCCCGCTGAGCCTACAAGAGTCGAGGTACACCGTGGACTGCCTCATCAAATCAAGTTTCGCTCCCGCTCATATCTGGTAGAGAAGGCTTATGGGCCATGGCTGGATGGCGGGGATTGGTGGAACGAAGCAATCTGGGGCAATGAACAGTGGGATGTCATCGGCAAAGCGACCGACAGCGCCGTGCTTGTTTGCAGGCTTGCACGAGACTTCATTCAGAATGACTGGCGGGTGGCGGGACTCTATGACTAGCCGCTACATCGAACTCCATGCCAACAGTGCCTTTTCTTTTCTGGAGGGCGGTTCCCAGCCAGAAGCTCTGGCAGAGAGAGCCTTCGCGCTCGATATGCCGGCGATGGCATTAATGGATCGCAATGGCTTCTACGGCTCTGCGCGATTTCACAAGATTGCGGAAGAGAACGGAATCAGAGCGCACGTTGGAGCTGAGGTGTCTGTGACGGGCTTGGGCAACCGCCTTACGCCTCCCGTGTGGTTGCCTCACCAGCATCTCACCGAACCGTCTCGCCTTCCTCTCTTATGCGAGACGAGATTGGGATACCAGAATCTCTGCCAGCTCATTACGCGCTTCAAGATGCGCGAGACCACAAAGCAGGAGGGCTCCGCAAAGCTGTCCGATGTTGCTGAATACAGCGAAGGTTTGGTTTGCCTGACGGGTGGAGACGAAGGACCACTCGCCGCCGCGCTGATGATTGGCGGCGAAGCTGCGGGTCGCGAAGCTGTACAACGGCTCGTAGGTGTTTTCGGAGCGAACAACGTCTTCGTCGAAGTGCAACGGCATCGGGAACGAGCGCAGGAGTGGCGGAATCAAGCTGCGCTCCGTATCGCTGATTCGCTCCATCTACCTGTCGTGGCTACCAACGGTGTACGGTACGCAACAAAGTATGACCGAGAGATCGCAGACCTGTTCACAGCAATACGAAACCATACGCAACTCGACCATTCTGGACGATTGCTGGCGCTCAACAATCAGAGACACCTCCGGTCCGCAGACCGGATGGTTGCCCTATTTCGTGATGTTCCGGGCGCCGTCGAGAACACGGTTGAACTCTCCTCTCGTCTGGACTTCCAGCTCTCCGACCTCGGTTACGAATTTCCACGTTATCCGGTGCCTGATGGCGAAACGATGGATAGCTTTCTTGAGAAACGCGTTGCGGAAGGTGTCACCAGACGCTACGGGCCAAAGCGCGATTCTGGCCTTCTCGAACGCGCCAAGAAGCAAGTCGCGCACGAACTGAAGCTGATCGCAAAGCTCGGCTTCGCCGGATACTTCCTCATCGTCTGGGACATTGTTGAATACTGCAAGAAACACGGAATCTTGATTCAAGGCAGAGGGAGCGCGGCAAACTCGGCCGTCTGCTACGCATTGGAGATTACGGCAATTGATCCTGTTGGCATGGAACTCCTCTTTGAGCGTTTTCTTTCAGAGAGCCGCGGTGAATGGCCCGATATCGACCTCGACCTCCCTTCTGAAGAAAAACGCGAGCAAGCAATCCAGTATGTGTATCAGCGTTATGGTCAACTTGGCGCGGCTATGACTGCGAATGTCATCACGTATCGCGGCAAGTCTGCCGCGCGAGAGGTTGGCAAGGCTCTAGGCTTTGATCCTGAATCGCTGCAGCGCTTGTCGGGACTGGTCGCGAACTATGAGTGGAAAGGCCCGAATGACACAATGGCCCGCTCGTTTCAAAACGCGGGCTTTGACGTAGAGCATCCACGCATAGCGAAGTACCTCGAACTCTGTATGCGCGTGCAGGACTTCCCGCGACATCTCGGCCAGCACTCAGGCGGCATGGTGATCTGCCAAGGGCAGCTTGATAAGGTCGTCCCACTGGAGAGAGCTTCCATGCCTGGGAGAACGGTCGTCCAATGGGACAAAGAAGACTGCGCCAATCTAGGCATCATCAAGGTGGATCTGCTCGGACTCGGCATGATGGCCGTGCTGAAAGATTGCCTGTCGCTCGTGCCCGAACATCACGGCGACCAACTCGATCTCGCTCAACTGCCCGAAGATGAGGAGGTCT
This sequence comes from Granulicella mallensis, assembly GCF_014203225.1. Taxonomy (GTDB): domain Bacteria; phylum Acidobacteriota; class Terriglobia; order Terriglobales; family Acidobacteriaceae; genus Granulicella; species Granulicella mallensis_A. Next base: position 150,664 of record NZ_JACHIO010000003.1, read on the forward strand.
ATCGGACTCTTCAGCGGGCCGATACCATCGGCATGTTTCAAGTGGAGAGCCGGGCGCAGATGGCATCTCTGCCACGGAACCGCCCAGAGAAGTTTTACGATCTCGTCGTACAGGTGGCAATCATTCGTCCAGGCCCCATCGTCGGTAAGATGATGCACCCGTACATGCGGCGTCGCCAGAATCAGGAGGAAGTGACGTATCCCCATCCTTCCCTTGAATCAACCCTGAAGAGAACGCTCGGTGTTCCTCTTTTTCAAGAGCAACTGCTTCGCATGGCGATGGTCGTTGCGAACTTCACGGGCTCGGAGGCAGAAGAGCTTCGGCGGGCTGTCGGTATGCGTCGCTCTTGGGAGCGAATGAAAAACCTAGAAGGTCGCTTGCGTGATGGCATGACTGCGAATGGGCTGGATATCGCGACGCAGGAAACGATAGTTCAGAACATCAGCTCGTTCGCACTTTACGGATTTCCTGAGAGTCACGCCGCCAGCTTTGCACTCATTGCCTACGCTTCGGCCTATATCAAAGTGAAGTACCTTGCGGCTTTCACTTGCGCCATGATGAATAACCAGCCGATGGGTTTTTACAGCCCTGCCGTGATCATCGAAGACGCGCGGCGGCATGGCCTCCGGGTCAAACCAATCGACATCCAAGTTTCAGATTGGCCTTGCTCTATCGAGCACGAAGACGATCATTCTTTGTCGCTGCGTTTGGGACTTGGCTATGTGCGAGGGTTGCGAAGCCAATGCGCAGAAACAATAGTCAATACTCGTAGTGCGGGCTACTTCAGGTCGGTCGATGATCTTGTGTTGAGGGTCCCTCAACTCAACCAGAAGGAACTGGCACTTTTGGCGAACGTGGGGGCGCTGAATAGTCTCGATGGCGTCGAACATCGACGGGATGCGCTCTGGCAGATAGAACGCGCTGGTAAGCCAGAAGGCCCGCTGTTCATGCAAGAGAGCGAATTGCTCCGCGAAGAGTCTCCTGAAATACCCTTGCTTCCGATGACGGCCGAAGAGCGGCTGGTGGCTGACTATGCAGTGAGCAGCGTCACCACGGGACCTCATCCAATGTGGTTCCGACGTAAGGAGCTTTGCCGCCGTGGCTATCTGCGAGCTACAGACCTCGCGCAGCGGCCTAATGGGGCATACGTCAGAACTGCCGGATTAGCCATAGTCAAACAACGTCCCGGTACTGCCTCGGGCGTTGTCTTCCTCACGGTTTCCGATGAAACCGGAAACTTCAATGTTTTTGTAGCTCCCGACTTCTTCGAAGAAAACCGTCGACTCATCACGACTGCGAAATTTCTCGTTGTAGAGGGACCGCTCCAAAAGGAGGGTCCAATTATTCATGTGATGGCGAAGTCGTTTAAGGAACTTTCAGTGGAAACCCGCGCAGGCCGCTTACAGGTGACATCTCATGACTTCCACTAATAAGGGTTCGCAGGTGGGCGGGCACAGAACAGAAGTCGATCAACAGAAACTAGGGCCAGCGCTTGTCATCACGGCTGGCGTCATCCTCGGGATGAGGACCATTCGCTGGGAAGCTACTCATAGCGATGGCCTAGCGAGCACGGAATGGGAGAAAGAAGTGGAGCATAGCGTACGCGTCGCAAAACGTGTTCTAACCTTTCTGACAACTAGATATCCTGACCTTTTTCAGTCAAAGCAAGTTCCTTGGTATGTCGCGACCGATGATGATTCGCCACGTTAGTGAGGGCTACATGGAATCTCAGCACTTCGGCCACAATGTGCCAAACTTAAGAGCGAAGGAGACACGAATGCGGGGCCGTTTATCCGATGCGTCGATCGTCTATCTCTTCCCAAAGGGCAAAGGCGCTGCGTGTGCTCATGGACTTGAGCTCCTTTTCGCCTTCATGATCGAACGTCCTACCGATTTCACGTTCCTGGAACCGGATGACTTCCTTCGTATGGACTCGTCGGGCTTTATCGGGATTTCAGAGTGGGATGACTTCGCGCGGCACTACACGACATGCGGCCTCTGTCATGGATAATTCGATCGACGCAATCGCGGCGATAGGTACTCGCAAGATCGTTCATGTGGATATGGACGCCTTCTACGCATCTGTCGAGCAACGCGATGATCCGGCCCTTAGAGGGCGGCCTGTGGTCGTGGCGTGGAAAGGCAAGCGTTCCGTGGTCTGTGCAGCCTCGTACGAGGCACGACGGTACGGAGTGCGGTCGGCAATGCCCGCAATCACTGCGGAGCGTATGTGCCCCGACGCCGTCTTTCTTCCTCCAGACTTCATCCGCTACAAGGCGGTCTCCAAAGCTGTTCGTGAAATCTTCCAACGGCATACGGACGAAATTGAGCCGCTCTCGCTCGATGAAGCGTACCTCGATGTGACGGTGAACAAGACCGATATAAAGACCGCAACTTTGGTTGCGAAAACCATTCGACAACAGATTTGGGAGGAATTGAACCTCACCGCGTCTGCAGGCGTAGCGCCGAACAAGTTCATAGCGAAGATTGCTTCGGATTGGCGGAAACCCAACGGGCAATTCGTTGTCCAGCCGCACGAGGTTCAGGCTTTTCTCATCCCATTACCTGTTGGAAAGATTCCCGGTGTTGGCAGAGTTACCGAGGCGCGAATGGCCGAGGTTGGGATAAAAACCGTCGGTGACATCTATGCGATGGATCTGATGACACTCGAAGGTCACTTTGGGGGTTGGGGCACAAGGCTGTTTCAACTCGCGCGAGGTGTTGACCACAACCCGGTCGTCTCCAACCGAGTTAGCAAACAGATATCGGCCGAGGACACTTTCCCCGACGATATCCCTTTAGCGGACTGCGAACCGCACATTCGACGACTAGCGGAAAAGGTCTGGGCTGCTTCGCAAGGAAATGCGCGTCGCGGTAGGACAGTGGTGCTCAAACTCAAAACGAAAGAGTTCAATTCCCTTACTCGCAGCTTGACGCCGCCGAATGTCCCCATAACGCGTGAGGATTTCACTGGCTTTGGTCTGCATCTTTGTTCTCGTGTTGATTTGGATGCGCGGCAGCTCTACCGATTGGTTGGGATCGGCTTGAGCAACTTTGAAGTTGAAGGGGATGTCGAACATGATGTCGCGCCCCTGATTGACTCGCCCGGTAGTCATCCGCTCGGCTTGAGCGACTTGGAAGCAACTGTCCTTGACTGATGAAAAGAGCGTTTCCCGGTAGGAATCCGCGCCGCTGCGCTGTGGAACGCGATACTTACAATGCGGCCTAATCGTTCCTTTAGTTTGAGCCGTATTTTGCAGATTTAGTTCTCCACCAAGCCATGCGATAACTACAAATGCAATGCTATCGGCGCCGGACATCCCGATGCTGTCTCTTTCAACGACGTCGGCTCGCCTGACGGAAGGCAGACATCTGGCCTCAAGGTCCACATCAACGCACAAGTCGTCAGGATTGAGGACCTGAACTGGTACTACAAACTCCTGCAACTCTGCCCTGACATTCCAGGTGAGTTGAAGTCTGCGGTCGTCCTCGCCCGTTTCGATGCGTTACCGACTATGAGAAAGACTGAGATATGGACCGCGCTCGGCAAGGTATCAATTCACGTTGTCGATCCGAGGCCATACAAGACAAGCGTTGATTCGCTTCTGCGCACAGCCATGAAGCGTGAGAATGCCCCGGAGTATCTCAGGCAGAGTGCGTCTGAGGGACTCGTTTGGGCCAGAAACCTTCATCTCCGAACCCAAGTCTTTGCGGCCGAGTCGATCCTTGGAGACTCTATAGCTTCGCGGGCCCACCGTCTCTCGCACGCTTTCGGCCAGGACGCGTTCATCATGCCGTTTGAGCGAGTCGAGCCTCCAGAATTGGTGACGGTGGAAGACTTCAAATGCGATCCCAAGGGCGTCGTTAGGAAGGTCACGGAGTGGTCTGCGAAAGCAGCAGCAGCATTCCACGCCAGCATTGATGCCTTGGACACATTCGGCGCTGATGACGGTATTTACAGGTTCAACTATGGCCAACATATTCGTCGGAAGATGATGCGCCCACTGATGGACACTCACGCCTTCGACCAAGGAGACAACCAGCAGATGCGGGTCTTGGAAGACGTGCGAGGCAAGCTTATCGAGAGCATGACCGATCCAAACGACATGTTCTCGCGAATGCAGAGGATGAGGAAACCAAGCCAGAAATACATTGAGTTTGATTCTAAGGACACACTGTTCGGACAAGCAGCCGACATTGCAGCCGGGATTGCGTCAGCCTATTTCGAACGTGAGGGGATAACCGGAATCGTCTCCCGTTTCGAACACGTGACCTACAACGGTAAGAGAACGCGCCATGCAGATATCGCGAAGATCACGCATGACCTTGGTAGAGGCTGACTATCCATACGGGAGACAGGCACTATGCTGCTAGTCTCATTGGAATATGTCAAACGATACGGTTTTTATAACCTTAGCGGCCGTCCCGGATCAAGATTTTCACGTTCGTGTCCGGGAACCAAAGGCCAATAAGAAGTATCCAGATCCCCTTACTGGCAAAGGATCGAGCATCATGATCGCTGCCATAGTCGGCGGAGCGCTCATTCCGCTTCTCCAAGGACGAATGGCGGACGGCGCGATCGGACTCCACCACGCGTTCTTCCTACCAGTTATCTGTTACGCATACATTTCGGTGTTTGGATTCACTAGAACACGCCCGGACGGTATCCAGCCATGCTGACTGTCTGGCGGCGACCCCCAAGAGTGCAGCCTAGACGGCTGCGAGACATTGCTCGGTCCCTGCCGCTATTCGTTCGTTGACGACAAGGGCGTTTCTCGGTACCTACCTTTTCGTGAGCCTGAAAAGGGACCTGGTGCCGCATATGGAAAACAAGCCGCCACTTTGTTGAAGGTGTCGTTTGTCATTCTGTCCACCTCGTTATCTTCGTGCATTTCGTTCATTCAGACCTCCCCTTACGGCGTTTAAAACCAAGTTCCCCGGTGCTCGGTATGGGGCGTGCAAACCACGTTTCAGAACTCCACTTTGGTGCGGAATCCTATGACCAGGGCACGCCGCACTCCCCCGCCGACATTGGCGTAGTACTGAACAACGGGCTGCAAAAGAAGCATCGGTAAAGGATCCAGGAGCGTGTTGAACTCGACACCATGTTCGAGCTTCCATGGTGCAGCACCCGCGGGAACAAATTGTCCGCTTAGATGGTTTTGTACGTATCCCAAAGACATCGTATTGTGGAAGTTGACTGGCAACGGTTCATCGAAACGCACTCCTGCCGTCAGCATCTTATCGTTACGATTCACTGCGGCGGGGCTCCAGTCGTAGGCCAACGTTCCATCTAAGCCTTTCGCTCCTGCCCGATCTGCTCGCCAAAGCGCTTGGTTCGCCATCCAATAGAGTAGATAGTTCCCCGATATCGGTGTTGTGCTTGTGGGATCGGCGAACTTCCCCGGATTATAAGAAGCCCCGAACTGGTAAAGGCCGGAGTACCCTTTGCGACTGTCTACGTTATCAAAAGCCCGGACAGCGGTTGCTCTCTTCCCGGGAGTGAAACCGATCTCAGAAGCACTCACGGGGGTGCCGTTAAATTGGGGAAACAAGCCGGTGGGATTCTGAGAAAAGGGAGATTGGACGCCAGCCATCACCATCGATTTCACATAGAAGTTGTGGATGGGGACGGTTCTCACTTCGAATGCTGGCGTAGACGGCGGATCGAAGGACTCGTTGGTTGTGGAAAGATTTCCCAGCGCGTAGCCCATTGGTTCGAAGATGAAGGATGCCGCGTCGTATTGGGAGCCATAGAAGTCCTGGCCCGCGAACTGCCCAACTCGTGCGGTGAGGCGCTCATTGAACCATCGCTTCTCGATCCACCAAGAGTCGAGCCGAAATGTGTTCTCGCTGGACATCCCGCTGGGGCTGCTGAGCAAACCTAGGTACGTTCCGAGATTTCCTCCGCCTTGCCAGAGGGCTGTAGCGTGAAAATAAAGACCTTGCGTGTGGGAGAGTTTGCTGAAATCGATATCGATTGTTCCACGGAAACGATTCCAAGCTGCAAAACGCTCAGACTGCTCGCTCTTTATGTTCCACAGTGAATCGCTGACGTATTGAAGATCGAAAGCAACACCGTGTTCCAGCAGCCGGGATCGCTGTCCGTCCCAATCTCCGAAGAGATGACCGTGTGGCCCCTGACCCGTTTCATGACTGTCAGGTCCGCTCAACGCGTATTCCTGCGAGGTCTGTGAACGAGCGCCTGGGGCGAAGAGACAAAATGCCGCATTGGCTAGAATGGCGAGTTTGCACATTAGTCTAGGCATGGTCTTGTGGCTCATTTCTTAGCATTTCTGGCCCGCTGGATTTTGCTTTTGAGGTGATCCACACGCCCGCAACTCCGACGCCTACGCCAACAACCGTATCGATCAAGCGGAGGATGGGCTGCTTCCAACCTGGATGTGGACTCAGACCAGCAACGACCATGATGACTGCGGTCGTAATCCCGGTCGTGACAATCTCATCAGCACGATCGAACAGGGACATTGTGATTGCACCTAGTCCGATCAACGTGACCATGCCCACGAGACTGAATGGGAAAAACAATAGGTAAATCAAGCAGAGACCGAAGCTGAGCAAGGTCGCCCACATTCTGGAGGCAGCTGCTCCGACGCTGCTGTCGTAGCTATAGCGATAGACAAACACTGTTGCCGCAACTGCCCACATGCCTCCTAACAGATCGTCGTCACGGGAAACCGAGAACGCTCCGGAGAGCAAGTGCGTAATCAGCCAGTAGCTGATTGCACAGAAGACAGACAACATTACCCCGTGAAAAACTGCACGGAACACTGCGGTTGCAGAGGGCCACGCATGCATAGTGTGGGAATCCTTTCTAGCGGTTGGCATTCGTTCCTCCTCCTGATGTTGTCTGCCGGCTACCCTCAAATAGGCGATCACTTATCATCTTCGGCACGATCAGCCCAAAGCTCATCGCGAGAATGATTGCGATGGCCGTCATGCCGTCACTGGCGGTGGCGCTCAGGAGACCGAAGCTTGCAAGAGATGGGTTCGTAAGCTGCACAAGTCCGCCAGCCATTCTGAACAAGAAGACTCCCGGCATCATCGACACCACCGCAGCGAAGCCTACAGCAGCGAACGGCATACGCCATTTGTGCGCAACAGGCGCAAGGATCAGTCCCGCAATCAGACAGGCGACCATAGCGCCCGTGGCGGCATTGCGGTGGAGCTCCACAAGCAATAACCACCTCATCGCGTGGGCCAACATACCAATCGCGATCGGCCATGCGACCATCCGCAACGGCGTTGAGAAGAACATGCTGTAGGCGAAAACCGCGACGCCAGCAGCGATGGTATCTAGCCAGAGAGTCACGGATCTGCCAGTCGGGTCTACAGGAAACGAAACACCAAATATTGCGAGCCCAACTAACAAGCCCGCCGAGATGGCCAAGATGACTAGCGCCGCAAAGACTAATCGCGCGGTGCCGAGACCGATGCGTCCTCTGACTAAATCCAGAGCACCATTGAGGAGGTGTGGTCCCGGGACCAACACCATGCAGGGACAAACTGCAACGAGGCGCAGTGTAGAACTCAGTTGATATCGGAACGCCAATGCACCGATCAAACCGGCGAGCAATGAAGCGCAGAACGGTTGAATAAAGACATTTGCGCTGAATCGGCCCAATCTGCGGCGAAGAATGGCACCCGCGCCCGCGCTTACGAATATGATTCCTGCCGCAGGCAAATGTTGTACGCCGAAGATCACGGCTAAAGCCACAGCGCCTGCTGCGGCAGCAAGCGTGAACAACCAATCAGGGGATGGGTGCGCCTGTGCGATCACACCGATCGTCTTGATAGCTTCAGAGGAAGCGCGCCGACCAGACTGAAGGTCATTTATCACCTCCATGGTTGAAGCCACGCGATTCATGTCTACACCGGTCGGTCTGGCACAGACTACGGAGATCAACCGTTCCTCATGATCTTCGGCGTGTAGTTGTATTTCTCCCCAATGCACAAGGATTTTGCTATCAACACCAACCGAGTCGGCTAATCGAGAGGCTGCCTCCAAGGTCTGGTCGGTGGATTGACCATTCACGAACAGCACTCGCGCAAAACTAAGCACAAGATCAGAACGTTCCTCTAACGTCATGTGAATCACTCCTTCGTCTGCCAATTGTGGCGGCGGTGCGCTGAATCAGAGGTGCACTCTGCCCGAGGTTGGAGCGACGCGTTAAAACGCCAGCTCCAACCTCATAACAATTGCGCCGGGTTCCCAGACTGGTTCTCTATGCGGTGGTGGCTACATAGGGCCGAACCATTTTCTTTGGGTCCACAATTCGGTTGAACTCATCTTCAGTGACGAAGCCTAACTTCAAGGCAGCCTCTTTGAGCGTGAGATCGTTGTCCGAAGCATAGTGCGCAATCTTCGATGCCTTGTCGTACCCGATCACAGGAGCGAGTGCGGTCACCAGCATCAGCGAACGCTCCACCGACTCACTAATTTTCTTCAGATTCGGCTGCGTTCCTTCGACCAAGAATTTGCGAAAGTTCGTGCAGCCGTCGGTCAAGATTGTTATTGAATGGCTCACGTTGAAGATGATCAGGGGTTTATAGACATTCATCTCCAAATAGCCCCCGGCACCTCCGAAACCAACTGCGACGTCGTTGGCCATCACCTGGACGGCAATCATCGTCAATGCTTCGGCTTGGGTTGGATTCACCTTACCCGGCATGATAGAAGAGCCAGGCTCGTTTTCTGGAATCTCCAGCTCCGCAAAACCTGCTCGGGGGCCGCATGACATCAGCCGTATGTCGTTCGCAATCTTGTAGAGCGACACCGCCAGGGTACGGAGTGTGCCGGAGAGTTGAACTTGATCATCATGTGCACCTTGTACAGCGAATTTGTTCGGTGCACTGATGAACGGGAGACCTGTGAGCCCGGCAATCTCGGTGGCCGCGACCTCCCCAAAGCCGGGCGCTGAATTGAGGCCGGTGCCTACTGCGGTGCCACCAAGCGCGAGTCGATAAACTCCCGTCAGTGAAGTTTCGATCCGCTCCAAATCGTCCGCGAGCACGCTCTCGTAGCCCGACCACTCCTGTCCAAGCGTGAGTGGGGTCGCATCCTGCATGTGGGTGCGGCCAATCTTGACGATATCGCTCCAATCGATCACTTTGGCCGATATGGCGTCGTGCAGGGCCGTCAGAGCGGGCATAAGCCGACGCTTCACGTTTACCGCAGCCGCAATATTCATAGCGGAGGGGAAGGTATCGTTGGACGACTGAGACATGTTCACATGGTCATTCGGGTGAACGGGAGCCTTGCTACCTAGAGGTGTTCCGGCTATCTGACAGCAGCGGTTGGAGATCACCTCGTTCACATTCATGTTGAACTGTGTGCCGCTCCCGGTCATCCATACATGCAGAGGAAACATATCCTGATGTTGACCCGCGAGAATTTCATCGCAGACCTGAACGATCAACTTGTGACGTTGCTCATCGAGCCGCTTGCCGGCATGATTAGCATTGGCCGCAGCTTTCTTCAATGTGGCAAAGGCCGCGATCATTTCGCGCGGTATCAGATCTTGCCCTATGCTGAAGTGCTCAAGCGAGCGTTGTGTTTGGGCTCCCCATAGCATTGTGCTCGGCACATCAACTTCACCAAGGCTGTCGGTCTCTTTGCGTACTTCTGTTACATTTGCTTCGGCGGTTGCATTCATTGGCTTATCCTCGTCTTCGCGGTTTCTTGCCTGCGTGGCATGTTCAGGGCTCGGGGACTCAACGACCTGTTCCCCACTCAAGGTGCATAGCGTGTGAAAACATAATCGTGTCCTTTTGCGTGGGCGGCATGACAGGAAAAACAGGTTTCGTGCTGTGCCTTGTCAACCGGCTTGCCATCTATGAATCGGCCGAAGCCCCATCCGCCGGTTACCGCATACCTTTTCGAGTTCTTGACCATGAATTGAACTGTCGTGGTAGGCCCAGGGACAAAAGCATCAGGCACGATCTCGTGGCCTTCGACCAGAGGCACTTGTTTCCAAGCCAATTTGGCAAGAATCGTACCGTCCGGGTACGGAAGAGCACCCTTCTCATATGCGTCCATTGCTTGTGGATTCCCAAGGATTACCCGTAGCTCGTGTAAGCCCAGTTCGTGCGATGGCGCTACCATAGCCCATTGCCTGTATCCGGGAGGAATCGTCACTCCGTAGATCGGAGAGGCATTGTCCGCCGTCCTGCCCGCCGTAACCGCGACAGGAGCTATCAGGCATGTCCACATCACAATCCCAATGACTGAAAAACTGACTCGTTTCACGGAATGGTCCTTCTTCCTGTGCCCAAGCATCTTGAGCGAGGTCGTATTCGCCGCCCTGCGGGCTGTAGTTGTAGTCCGCAGGGCAGATGAGCTATCGGCGGCTAAAAGCCGTCGACATCCACGATGGCCTGAGCAAAAGCCTGTGGCGCTTCTTGGGGTAGGTTGTGGCCCACGCCGCCGGCAATTACACGATGTGCGTACTTGCCGGAGAACTTGTTGGCATATGCACTTCCTTCCGGGTGCGGTGCACCGTTATCGTCGCCTTCAAGGGTGATGGAAGGTACGGTGATCACGGGACCTACAGCGAGCCGCTTTTCGAGGTCGTCATACTTCGGCTCGCCAGCGGCCAGATTTTGGCGCCAACGATAGTTGTGAATGACGATGGCCACGTGATCGGGATTATCGAGGGATGCTGCACTGCGAAGGAATGTAGCATCATCGAAATTCCACTTCGGTGACGCCTGCTTCCAGATGAGCCTGGCGAAGTCATGCGTGTACTTTCCGTAACCATCCGCGCCGCGATCTGTGGCAAAGTAAAACTGATACCACCATTGGGCCTCGGCTACCGGAGGAAGTGGCGTCTTTCCCGCTGCCTGGCTGCCAATCAAATAGCCGCTGACGGAAACAAGACCCTTGCAGCGTTCCGGCCACAGTGCAGCCATGATGTCCGCAGTCCTTGCTCCCCAATCAAATCCGCCAATGAGCGCCTTCTGGATCTTGAGGGCGTCCATGAGAGCAATGATGTCGAGAGCCACAGCAGATTGCTGCCCGTTGCGGAAAGTGTCGCTCGAAAGAAAGGTTGTGGAACCGTGGCCGCGCAGGTGGGGGATGATGACTCTGTAACCCTTTGCAGCGAGCAGAGGTGCGACATCGACGTAGGCATGAATGTCATATGGCCAGCCGTGCAAGAGGATGACCACGGGACCATCTGCGGGGCCCGCTTCAGCATATCCGGTGTTCAGTAGACCCGCATCGATCTGCTTGATTGGCCCCAACGATGTCTTGCCGGCTGTTTTTGCGGCTGATCCGGATGAGGCTTCAATACCGGTTCCAGGTTGACCGCTTTCTGCGAGAATGGAGCCCGACGCGAGCAGCGCAGCTCCCGTTGACAGGCCAATCATTCCGAACCGACGCCGCGTGATTCCAGATACTTCTGTGCTGTTCATAGCTTTCTCCTTTTGAGTCTTAGTGATGGGTGTTGATACCGGCCCTTATTTGTCTGACGGCGCGAGTCGTTGTTGACTGGCGGGCAACCCAGACGTGTTTGACTATTAGCCAAATGTGAAAACGAAGACCTCCACATCTGGATCGAGAAACTCGATCTCGAACTCGTGGTCAGCGATCGGTTCTGTTTGCCGGATCAGCTGGTAAAGGCGCGGCTCAATCGCGGTGCCGTTGCCTTGCTCATCGACGTCGACTCCGTGTGTTGAATGGGGAGCTTGCCCATCGACGCTGATTCGATATCTCACCGTGGTTCCTCGCACGGCAGGCCCCATGACGAGATGCAAGTCTCGTGCGTGGAAGCGATACACGATACGCGTGCCGGCTTTGTCCGCGATGGCAGACTCTTTTCCGACTTTCCAATCGCCCGAGAGTGCCCAACGATTGAGATTGAGATTAGATGGGAATGCGTACGTCCGTTCCTTATCCTGATGGAGGCCACCGGAAGAGGCAAAGTTCTCAGCTTGACGGTAGCCAACGTATGTTTCCGGGGACTTCAGACTATTCCAGGCTGCGGCTCTTTCGATGCTGGATGGCTCGATTGAAGCTGGGGTCTTATCGAAGCCACGGGCTCCCGCCTCGACGAGCAATTGTTGAAGGATTGCTTCGGACTGTTCGTACGCACCTTCGCCAAATTGATGATGGCGGATTCGGCCTCTGGCGTCGACAAAGTACAGTGCCGGCCAATATTCGTTATTGAATGCATCCCATATCGCATGCTCGTTATCAACCGCGATCGGGTAACCAAGCCTCATGTTCTGGACGGCCCAGCGAACATTGTCGAGATTCTTTTCGAACGTAAACTCCGGGGACTGGACACCGATGATTACCAGGCCTTTATCCTTGTACTTCTCTGACCACGCGCGGAGGTACGGAAGCGTTCGAATCGAATTGATGCAGGAAAACGTCCAGAAATCGACGAGCACGACCTTCCCTCGTAAGCTCGTTGGCGTCAAGGGTGTCGAGTTGATCCAAACAGCCGCTCCCGCGAGTGAAGACATCTCCCCCTCAATCGGCAGGCGCGATACCCCCTTAGATTGCGCATCAGCGCATCCAACGCGGCCAAGCTGACACGCCCCTAGGATGAGAGCGCCATTGCCAAGAAAGCGGCGCCGATTCCAGTTGATAGATCCGAACATCTCCATACCTCCAGTTGCACCCAAGATCTCCGCCCATCTTTCCAACACAGAACGTCGAGTATTCAGTTGCAATAGATCACTAGGCTCCACGCCGCTGGTTACCTATTCGTTCGTCGAATCACTCGAAGCAACAAAGACCGTCAAAAACGTGCCCTTCAGGACGGCGATGATCATGACGGTGAGTAATAGGCTCCTCATCGCGATAACTGCTCCGAATGCAGAGCTGAGCCGAAGTATGTATCAAGGGACGACCGGAGGCCATTCGTCGAGGTCATTGAACTTGGAATCGTTGTTGCGTCAAGCTCCTTCGCCGCTCGCACTATGGCGAGCTTCACAGGACATGAGCAATGGGGACAATTACTGTCACGCTCGTGGGGCAGACCCTCATGAAGAAAATGAGCGAAAGGCCTCAGACATTCTGGGCATGCAACGGACATCGTGGAACGCTCTCGGTCATGAAAGGGCAGCGCCGGTACCCATATCGGTGCCTGCGCACGCCTTGATTGGCGCAACCCTTGGTCCCCAATCGCCGCTAGAATTCGGAACAACAAAGCGGGACTGCTTGAACCTTTGGCGTAAAAGCCATCTGCAGCCACTCCCGCCGGAACGTCCTCCCCGGAATAAGCTCCGCTCATCGCTACCGCTGCAATCACCGGGAAGCGTCGACGCACTACGGATAAGAGTTCAAAGCCGGACATACCTTGCATGTACAAATCGGATAACAGGACAGTTGGGATACGGTCTCTGATCACGGCCAACGCTGCGAATCCATCGGCAGCTGTCCGGACGGTATAGCCATGCTCTCTGAATATCTCCGAGAGCAAAATGAGAAGTGTTGGATTGTCGTCGACTACAACGATATCGTTGGCTGCATTCATCGATGGTTCCCTCCTCCTAGTTGTGGGGCACAAGCGATACTGGCTAATACTCAATCAATTGCCGTTTTGCCGAAAGCCTCAGTAGAGTCAGCAGCGAACTATATCGGTGTCAGTTGCCCCCTCTTTTAGCGGAGACGTTTTAGACAGATCGCAGATGTTCCACGGCATCATTGATTGCACGTCGGAGGCCGAACCGCGATACCGTTCAAGTTCATTGTTTTCTTCATGAGCGCTTGCGAATCATCACAGAGGTAGTGTCTTGCCGGCGACGCGATGACGGCGTAAAGACATTTAGCTGTTGATGTAGCCGAGCATTGGAGAATCTGCTAAGTCTCGAGCCGCAAGTTACGACCGCCGCCTATTCTGCAATCGCTGTCAACAGGTTTCTGGCCGAGCGGGGAGGACAACTGCCATACCAGCAAGAGATCGAAGATTTAATAACTGGCGGTTTCTTGGGAGAGGGATGTCGTAAACCGTCACGCTAACGAGCAAAGTCCAAGCTTAGCGCCTAGCGTCCACGGGATAAGTGATTATGCTGACGGTGCTCGAAGAAGCATGCTGTAGGTCTTCCAGTGAGCCTTCTAGCGGGGCAAAAGTTTGTTTTGCGATGAAGAGCATTGACTCTTCGTATCTTTCGCGTAAAGACATAAGCTCGCGCCACTGCAAATCCGCGTCGGCTGATCTCAATATCAGGCCCGCCAATTTCAGCCGTCCTAAAGCAAGTTCAAACTTCTCCCTAGAGGGGTAAGTGCCAAGTCGTGCCGCTGGACACGTGCGCCCCAGTGCATCGGCGATCGCAAGGAATGCGCGTGTTCCCGTCTGGACGCAGATTCTTGCGGACTCTCTGTCGGCCGAATCTATGACGCAAGCTGCAAGGCTCGCGGCATCTAGTACCGCCGCACCAGCCAATACCCAAGATTGGTTCTGCTGCACGGAGGGAGACATGGCAAGCATCGGCATGACCGAGTGCGTGTCACCGAGCATGCGAAACCAGTCCTCCCACGCTCCCCATATATCTTTCATACCCCCCGCGATACCCGCCCTCTGACACCATTCAAGCAGCGCTACACCGGTCGGCTGATCGCGAGTACGGACATACAACCATGAGGTTTTGTCTTCACGCGCCCGAATAACAGTCTGATACCCAGGAATAAACGTGAAAAGAAAGACCACGATGCCGAGTCCGAGTGCACCCTCAGGAATAGCAAGCCATTGACCTGTGATAGTTGTAGGAGTCGCAAAACCTAGTGTGTTCAAGGCAGACCCTGAGGCGAGAAACGCTTGATGCCACGTCCCTACAGCGGACAACCCCCAATACAGGAGAACGAAGGAGGTCATTGCGCCAACGAAGTATACGAAGATAAGCGAGAGAAGGTACGCAGGGAAGAACCAGAGAAGAATCAGATGACGGGTCTTCGGATCGTGATTGTTATGCAGTTTGAATGAAACTATTGAATAGACGACCCGGCTGGCCGCCTCAGCAAACCAATCGCGATAGTGTCGGTTGATCAGGGCGATACGGATCATCGATCTCAGAATAAGAACGAGCAACCACAGGCCAAGAATCGTTATGAGAACGTGTGCCACTCTAGAACCTCTAAAGACTTACTACTGAGATGATCTGGTTGTCCGACGGAGATCCATGCGACGGGCGACTTATATGATCGCCGATTCATGAACTCGCTCAAAGAGCTTGACGCTATCGCTGTAGTCGACACGCACACCAATCAGTACGGGGCCAGGAGTCTCAAATGCATTTCGCAGGGCTGGTGCAATGTCTTCGGGACGTTGAATGAATAAGCCCGTAGCCCCGAAAGCTTCCGCATACTTGACCGTATCCACAGGCCCCAGTTTCACTCCGGAGGTGCGACCATATTTCAGTTTTTCCTGGGCTCCAACCATGTCGTAGCTCCCGTCTATCCAGACCATATGGACCAAATGTGATTTCAGGCGCACTGCGGTTTCGAGTTCGTTGGCGGAGAACAGAAAGCCCCCATCTCCGGAGATCGAAAGCACCTTCTCATGGGGACGAACGATTGAGGCTGCTATGGCCCAGGGGAGCGCTACCCCCAATGTTTGCTGACCGTTCGAAATAAGAATTTGCCGTGCACGAAAACTGAATAAATAACGACTGAGGTACATGCTGCAGGTGCCCATGTCAGAGCAGACTGTCACATCGGGTGTCAGCATATTTTGAAGTTCACTGATGAGACGCATGGGATGAATGGGGACGCCGGACTTCGTAGCGGCTTCCTTCATTAGTCGCTGTCGATCTTCGGCAATCAATCGCAAAAGCCTTGCGGACGATTGAGCAAGTTGCGACCTATGGAGCAGGGAGGATAGAGCGGACAGCGTTTCTTCAATGCTTCCAATCAATTCAACTGCGGGCACATAGTCGTTCTCGATATTTGCTGGCATCACGTCCACGTGAACGATTGCGCGGTCGCGACCTCCGTTCCATAGCGACGGCCAATACTCTACTGCATCGTAGCCGATGGTGATGATGACATCACCCGATTCCAACAGGGTATCGGCTGGTTGATTGGCAATCTGCCCAACGCGTCCGCCAAAGCAAGGAAACAGCTCACGTGAAATGGCCCCTGCCGCCTGAAAAGTTCCCACGACCGGGAGTGTCGTCATGCTTAGCAGCTTGCGAATCGCGTCGCCGCATTGGGGTTTACTCGCCATGAGGCCCAAAAGAATCACGGGGGATTCTGCGGAGTTGATCAGACGTGCGGCTTCACGCAGCGACCTCTCTGGAGCTGGCCCGTCTCCTACAAAGGTGGACAGGGTAATTGGGGCGCATTTGGCCTCCCCTGTGACGATGTCCATCGGAAGACTGACAAAGGCCGCGCCAGGACGGCCCGACTCTGCGGCGCGGAAGGCCGCCGAAAGCACTTCCGAGGTAGCACCTGGAGAATCAATTTCGGCCGAATACTTTGTGACAGGTTTACATACTTCGACCGAATTGAGAGTTTGATGGATCGACTTCAGGCGATCTGCGACGGCGACCGCCCCGCCAAGGGCAACCATCGGATCACCTTCCGAATTGGCAGTGACTAGACCTGTGACTAGGTTAGATACACCCGGCCCGGAGGTAGCAATCGCAACGCCCGCCTTACCGGTCAGGCGTCCAATCCCCCCAGCGATAAAAGCCGCGTTCTGCTCGTGCCGGCATTGAACAGTCTGAATGCTGGAATCCAGCAATCTATCGAATACCTTGTCGATTTTTGCGCCTGGAACTCCAAACACGTGAGTGACCCCACGCGCCTCCAGTGTTTCCACAATGACGTCCGCACCCGTAAGCGACTTCTTTTCCCTTTGTGTCATGGTCTTGTTCCTCTCAATTCGTCTATTCCGTTCTCGCCAGATCCGAGGACGGATCTCTGCTCAGGTCCGTGGTCAAGAAACTGCCTTGGTCCGGCAGCTGTATGTCATATTCACAAAGTGTCTGGACGCCAATGCGCAACGTCATAGCCCTCACGTCCAACACGTGGCCGCCCTCGCTGCGATCCTTTGAAAGGAAGTGGAAGTGATATCCGGGCACATTGAACGCACTGGAATATCCAGGCGACCAAAAACACACGAGGGTACCCTCCACGCCTTTGAACTCGAATTCTCTTTGCGCTTTTGCGGCATCCGCCAACCGGATTCCCGCCCCCACTGGGCTCACGGCACGGGCATGTATTTTCTCGAAGGCTCCATCCACATGAAAGGCATAAAAGAGATTGTTCGACTCACGATGCTGATCACATACTCTTTCCAGATCACCAAGATTCGTGATCGTACCCGTCTCAAACATCGCTTCTGGTTGATACCGCGTGACGACGGCAAAAGGGATTTGGAAGTCGTCATCACGACGCAGCACCTTACCGTCGCTATGCACTTGATAAATTGCCCCATCCGAAATCACCATCTCCCCGTCGAGATTCTCAAACGTCCCCAGCCCAAAGTCGCCGTGAAGCAATAAATCCCGTGAAGAAATCGCGCCGGTGTAAACACCCTCGACAAGAGCGCTGGAAGTAGAAATCTGGTACATGCGATGTCCATCGTTCTTGAAGTAGTCGCCGAGCGCCGCACCCGCGAGACTGTCTACCGATGTTCCTCGTCTGCTTGCGGCAACACGAAGGTCGTTATAGGTACGCTCGGCTACCACGATGTTGAGAATTGACATTATGCCTGCCCTCCCGCTTCTTCTGTCTAGCAAGGTGCAATCGGGTCGCCAAAGGCGGCGCAGCGAATTCAACGTGTTTTGTGCATCTTGGCCGAACCTTTGGATCACCGGATGTCGACAGCACGACATGCGTGTCGGCTGCCCTGCACCGATGCTCGCTGTAGACGGCATTGCGCTCAAATGCATCGTCTGTCTGAGTGGCGACGTGGTGTCGCCGCCTCGACAGGCCGTAATGCTCTTCGAAACGCAATCGTGGAGCAAATGCACGTAGTTATGCCACGAAATCGTTTGGACATTTGAATGCAACGATCTACTGCAAGGGAGATGCGCGCAAGAGCCTACCCCTTCTATGGAGGTCTTCATGAGCTTGAAAGCAGCAACCAATTTCAGTACCGAGGCAAACGTTCACACGGGACATCGCAACAGATCACAGTCAAACGATCTTGCCGTTCGCGCCCGAAAGCTGGCAGACGAAGCTATCGGCATCGATAGTCACATCGACACGGTACAGCGCATCCTGGTGATGGGCGAAGACCTTGGCAAGAGGTGGGATGTCGGTCACGTCGACATTCCTCGGCTACATGCTGGCGGGACACACGCACCGTTCTTTGCGTTGTGGGTTCCCGTCTATTTTCCTGGCGCAGAGGCTGTGCGCAGAACATTGGATTTGCGCGACGCAATGCAAACCCTGTTTGAAACGCGCAAAGATGAAATTGAGTTAGCCACCACGGCGGATGACATCGAGCGGATCGTCAAGGAGGGCAAGATTGCTGCCTTTATTACCGTTGAGGGTGGACATACCATCGATGACGATCTGCGCGTGCTGCGAATGTATTACCAACTCGGTATCCGCTCCATGACGTTAACCCACTCGCGCAACAACAATTGGGCGGATTCGGCCACGGACACGCCAGTGCATAACGGCCTGACGGATTTCGGTAGAGAAGTTGTACGTGAGATGAACAGGCTGGGCATGGTGGTAGACGTGTCTCACGTCGCCGACAAGACCTTTTACGATGCGCTTGAGGTAACGACCAAGCCAGTAATGCTCACCCATTCGTCTATGAGAGCAATCTCGGATGTCCCGCGCAATGTGACCGACGAGATGCTTTGGGCGCTCGCGAAGAATGGTGGTGTTGTCGGCATCACCTTCGGCGAGGGTTTCATCAATCCGAAGGATGCGGAAGCTTTGCGATCGGCCATTGAGATTGAGACGACAGCGCCAGTGATGGCTGGCCGCACATTGGATGACTATGCGGCTCAGGATGTCCGCAAGCTATTTGGCACACGTGTCAAAGTTGCGGCAACGGTTGAAGACGTTGCCGATCATATCGACCATGCAGTGAAGGTGGCAGGGATCGATCACGTCGGGATCGGCAGCGATTTCGACGGGGTGTCAGGCCCTCCGAACGGACTGGACGATGTCTCAAAGATGCCTGCACTGATCGAAGTACTGCTGGAGCGAGGCTATTCGGACCGGGATCTAAAGAAAATACTTGGCGGAAATACGCTTCGCGTGATTCGCGAGGTGACTGGTAGGTAAGCTTTCTGCCACGTCAGAGATGTGCGCTCGGTTGGTTCAACAATCACCCTACAAAGGAGACTTCATGACTACAGCATCAAGAGCTATCAACTTTACCAAGGGCATGCCATTCAGTGACGGCTATGTCGCGAACAACACCTTGTATGTCGCGGGACAGCAGGGGCCGTCGTCCGACGGCAATACACTCGACATAAATATCACGGAGCAAACCACGAACGCCATCAACGCAGTCAGGAAGGTGCTGGACGAAGCTGGTTTCCGCATGTCGGACATCGCATCGGTCACGGTATTTTTCACGGATCTCAACGATGTCTCGTTAATAAACACCGTCTACAACGCTTCAATACCTGATCCCAAACCAGCGCGAACTGCAGTCCAGGTAGCCGGATTGATCGGCGGCGCAAAGATCGAGATTTCCGCAATAGCGGTTCGGTAGCAGCGCAAGCATGAGGCAGAGTAAAGCACTGCCGGCATTCGCAATCAAGGGAATAAACGGAGGATTACGGAAATGGAAACTCAAGAGAAAAGTAAGTGCGAGCACGTCCCATGCTCGTGTCTCGTCGAACCTGGTCAAAAGTACTGCGGTGACGCCTGTCGCAACGCGGGGAGCGAAGAAGTCGAGATCGCCTGCCAATGTGACCATGCCGCATGTCCTCTGACGCTTTAGGAAGGAACCTCGTTCAGCACATACCCAGACCGGGAGGTGATGGGCGTTCGCACTTGTCTGCCATAAGGAGAAACGTATGAGGATTCAGCGCAGGATATCTTTATTTATCGCGACCGCGACCTTCCTTCTGTCGACATCGTTCGCACAGCAGGTGAAGACTGACTACGATCGAGGCACAGACTTCAAGCAGTACAAGTCGTACTCTTGGGGAAATGTCCGAACGCCAAATCCCTTATGGGTCAAGCGGATCAAGGCGGCGGTCGATTCCGCCCTTCTATCGAAAGGTTGGACTCAGGTTCGCTCTGGCGGAAATGTGTCCATCATGGCCATGGAAATGACCCAAGATCATCAGACCCTTAACACCTACTACGACAGCTTCGGCGGCGGATGGGGATGGGGAGGAAGGTTTGGTGGGCTCGGCGATGGTTTCGGTCAATCTACGACGACGCAAGAAACGTATCGAGTCGGCACCCTGATTGTCGATTTGTTCGACTCAAGCACCAAACAGCTGATCTGGCGAGGATCCTCAAGTGATGTCTTGTCCGACAAATCCAACAAGAACATCAAGAACCTGAATAGACGAGTCGCGAAAATGTTCAACAGCTTTCCACCCCGCAGACGCTAAGTACTGGGAAGACAGAAGCCTCAGTCGTTACGCGAAAGATTGCTCCCTCGACTTTGGTCCGTGGGAGCAATCTGTTTCCCCGTTTGGTCGAGAAGCTATTTCACGGAAGATTCCGTGACGTTGCATCATGGTGATCAGAGTCGTCCTGGCCAGTCCCAGTTGGGCGGCCGCTCCACGCCGGCCGCCAACAACCCAATTGGTCTCCCGAAGCGCAGCTGTGATGTGAGCCCGCTCGGCATCAGCGAGCGTTCTGATTGGTGCCGATTCTCCAATCGAGGTCGTTAGATCGATCGCTGACAAGTCAAGGACGGACCCTTTAGCCATAATTACGGCACGTTCGACTACATTTTGCAGTTCCCTGATATTGCCAGGCCAATCATGGCCTCTCAAGGCTTCCATCATTCCGTCGGAAATGCGATCAATCGACTTGCCCTGTCTCTTCGCAAACTTGCAAATAAAATGTTCTGTCAGCGTTCGAATGTCGTCCTTTCGTTCCCGCAACGGCGGCAAGCTAATCGGAAACACATTCAACCTGTAGTAGAGGTCCGCTCGAAACTTCCGATCTTGGACCATGCGCCAAAGGTCTTGGTTTGTGGCTGCGATTACCCTCACATCAAGATTAATCGGACGCCCGCTACCCAGCCGCTCGATCTGCATTTCCTGAAGGACTCGGAGCAACTTCGGCTGTAGGTCGAGCGGAAGATCTCCAATCTCATCCAGAAAAAGCGTTCCTCGATCAGCGCTCTGAAACCTCCCCACAGTCTGGGTCACGGCCCCAGTGAAAGCACCTCGTTCATGCCCGAACAGTTCGCTTTCGAGCAAGGCATTCGGAATCGCAGCGCAGTTGACGGCTACAAAGCGATTGTGCCGACGCTGACCGGCCTCGTGAATTGCTTGAGCAATCACCTCTTTACCGGTTCCAGTTTCCCCTTGCAATAGAACCGTCGAGTCGACAGGGGCGACCATATCAATCTGGTCGCGGACGGCTTGAAAATTTGCGCTAGAACCGATCAAAGTAGTAGCAGCCATCGTGTACCCTCCAGGAAAAACCAAGCTTGATCATCGGAAGTTGTCTTGGTGCTCATGCGTCGATTGTCGACTAATTTCTGGCGAGAAAAAGCCCCCCATTGGGAGCCGGAAGAGCTACTTCGGCCTTCAGAACGACTCTTTTGAGCGAGGAATTTCCAAATGCTGTCCGAACAATTCTCCTATGGAGCCGTTCGGCCAACATATATGTCTATATGCCGACTCGGCTGTCAACGCTTAAGGTCTATCCTCTTCCAACCAAACAACCTTGAATCGAGAGACCATGCGCCGGGCCCAAGAAGGGCCAACGCGGCGCCGATGGACGCTAACAAAATACACGGACAGGGATTTGTGCTTTGCGTGATGATGCTCCAAATTGCGAGGACCACCACTAAAGATCCTGCAATGGGCGTCCACAACCCCGCGACCAGAAGGCTCCCATCTGCAATTGCGGCAATATCCCAAAAAGCGGGCTCTAGCGGTTGGCCAGTTCGGAATTTTTCGATTCCATGAATGATGAGAGCGAGACCGGCCACAAGGCGTAGGAGCAGAAGTCCCGCGCCTGGCCAGCCGCGAGCGAATGTAGAGAATAGACGACGCAAGGGAACCTCTTCATGAGGTTAGGCGATTCTCGAATTTGAGGAGACCCCCAAAAGAGTCGAGAATCCTCTCTTTTGGATCGCTAAGCCTCGATGATTCCCCTCTTCAGACCGATCATGGCAGCTTGAGTTCGATCGTTGGCGTTTAGTTTCGACAAAATATTTTTGACACGGCCTTTGACTGTCTGCTCAGTGAGCGACAGTTGCGTCGCAATCTGTTTGTTTGCGTTCCCTGCCGCAATCAACCGAAGTACATCAACTTCGCCGGCCGTCAGATGGTCATCCATCGCATGTTCTGCGAGCGCAAACGAAGCATCGGGCGATATGGACTTTCTTCCCGCATGAACAGCACGGATGGTTTCAAGCAGTTCTCTATGAAGTAGAGTCTTCAATAAATAACCACGAGCCCCAGCCTTCAAAGCCCTGATGACTTGTACATCTCCGGTGTAGGTAGTGAGTACGATGACCTTTGCATCCGGAAATTCCCCCCGAATGGCTATCAATGCATCAAGGCCGTTCATCTCGGGCATCTGCAAGTCCATTAACGTTATATCTGGCTGATGCATGCGGAACTGTTGGATCGCTTCTCTACCATTGGCGGCTTCGGCAGCCACTTCCATATCCTTATGATCGGCCAAAATAGCCACTATGCCTTGGCGAAAAATGGAATGATCGTCGACGGCCAGGATCCGTATTGGTGTCGGACTACTATTCATTTTGTAAGTTTCGATCCCCTCTGCGTAACACAGACCATCGGGAAACGCGCGGCTTCGCGTAGGCACTGGTTGCTGGAATCCTTAACTCCACTTCGCTGCCCGAACCCAGTTCGCTCCAGACTTCGATGATGCCTGCAACCAGTGTCGCCCGTTCGCGCATACCGTGCAAGCCCCAATGCCCTGGAGAAATGTGTCCATTGAGAACACTCTGGTCGATTCCCTTTCCGTCGTCTCGGATTCGGATTCGCAGTTGGCTTTGGTCGTAGTGAATCTCAACTTCGATGTGTTCCGCCTCCGAGTGCCTGATGGCATTCCGCAGCGCCTCCGCGGTGATCCGATATGCTTCGTCTCGAACTATTGGATTCAGAATGCACGGAGTTCCTTCTATTTGGACTCGAAATTGAGGAGGATGTTCGCGTGGCGGTCCGCTCAGAAGCTCATTCCCGAAGTTGCTGACAGCCTCTCCCAAATCAATGGTTGATAATTCGACAGACCGCAATTCTTGGAGGGCATCGCGGCCTTCAATGATCGCATCCGACGCCTGCTCAATGGCACTCTCCATACGTGTCTTGGCCACGTCAGGCTCCCTCGGGAGTAGATTGGAGACGGCTTGGAACCGAAGGAGTAATGCGCTGAAACTCTGCAGCAATGTGTCGTGAAGATCGCGAGCAATTCGCGTCCGTTCGTCCACACGGACGTCAAGAGCCATTTGAAATTGCCGCTCAAGTTGTTGAAGGCGGAATTGGTAGACGATCCATAGGACTAGAAGACTGGCGACCACAACAATGGCTCTGAACCAGATCGTCTGATACCACGCTGGCAATATGGAGAAGTCCACAATGGCCAGTTCGTCGGACCACTTTCCGTTGATATCGGAGGCCGCAGCCGCGAAGTGATAGTGGCCGGCTGGAAGGTTGCGATACATGACTGGACTCGCGGTGCTAACCTCGTGCCAATTGGCGTCGGTCTCTTGCAATCTAACGCGAAAGCGGACTGCATCTGGATCGGACAGACTGATAGCGGCGTACTCGATACGCACGCTGGAGGTGTGTGCCGGGAATGTCAGCTGATGGTCGGGCTCGTAGTTCTTGTCGTCGGCTGAAACCGATTGGATCGTGATCGGAGGGGCTGCCGGTGGAGTTCGAAGCTGTTTTGGATCTAGTGATACCAAGCCACCATCGACGGAGAACCATAGCCTCCCATCGCTTCCCTGAATGGCAGAAGGAAGCGGGCGGATTTGCGGGGCGAAGCCCGGCAGACCTTCTCGATTCCCAATGCGCTCACCTTTAACGCGATAAGAGGGATCTTTGAGTGCTTCAAGTATTTCAGCCCGACGGATGTGGATGATTCCAGAAAGGCCGTTGAGCCATAGATCTCCATCGGCAGTTTCGACGATCCCGGATATTCCGAGCAGCCAGTCTCCGTTAACCGCGGCAATCGTATGAAATTTTCCTTCATCGAATTGCTGTAATCCAAACTCTCCGCCGATCCATATCTGCGATCCGCGCCCATATATCGCGGTGATGGTACCCACTCGGATACCGTCACTTGGATGAAACACCTTCACTTTCTCTCGTTCCAAGGAAGCCAGTTGTCCCCTTGAGTAGCCAAACCAAACCCTTCCAAGGCTGTCGGAAAACTCACTTATTACGTCCGGCGTCGGGAAACCGCTATGCACATCAGGGATCGTCCACACGCCCCTTACCAATCGATATAGGCCGAGCCTTGAAAAGGAAACCCAAAGTCCCCCGCTTCCGTCCGTTGTCATCGCCTGGAGGTAGACACCATCACCAAGTCTCTCTTTTGGGAGGGCGACATAAACCATCTTGCCGTTTACGAGATGCCAGAGGCCCCCTTTGCCCCCAAACCACACAGTTCTATCGGGAGCCCAATATGCGAGCGTCCAATCTCCAAGACCAACAGAATTGAGAGCATCGGTTTTTCCATCTACCACGCGGTAGGTGTTAGGGATCTTCCCGCCCCACGTTGCGACCCAGACCTCCCCGACATCACCAGCGGCTATTGCAAACGGCCCTGGCGCAGATCCAAGGCGCTGTTTGACAAACGGAATATAAAAGAATCGATGGATTCCATGGTCGTCGCTAAACCAAATATTCCCCTCGCGATCAACCAGAGATTCTGCCCCAAACGGATGAACCTCATATGTCTCCGCATTAGCAGGGGCGGCTTTGGCCAACGCAGCTTTGATGTCGTCGGGTGTCGACACTCGCATCAGCGGAAGTTCCGCGGAAGCAATTATCCATACGCTGTTGGTTCGGTCAACTAGTTGCGCCGAATCCTTTCGAAAAAGCGGATAGGTAAGTAAAGTATGGTTCGGTTCTTTTTGAGCGCTTGACCGATGCTGAGTCTCCATACGCCTCGTTATAACCCGGTGGTCGGCATCTAGAGTGAAACCGTAAGCGGTCACATCATCATCAGTTGCCTCAAACCGGTTATCACCGGGAAGCAGGTACAGCAACTTGTGTTTGTCATAGCCAGTAAGGACCCACATCGTACCTTCCCGGTCAAACGCCAATCGCGTAAAGATTCTTGGTCCGTTCCACTCGGAGCCAAGACGGCGCCACTTGGAATGGTCAAATTCCCAAACGCCATTCGCAGTACCTGCCCACACGATTCCCTTAGGATCTTCAGCAAATCCGTTGACGGTCCCGGTCGCCGCCCCGTCATCCCGGCTGTAGTTTCTCACCCGGCCGCTATTCACGAAGCTGAAGCCACCAAACTCGTAGCCGACCCAAAGACCGCCTGTTGTGGGCGCGAATATGGAAATCACATTCGTGGAGAGGAGTTGATCGCCAGACGACGCATGAAAACGCTCGAACCGCGTGCCATCAAACCGAAATAGTCCCCCAGGACCACCAAGCCATAAGAACCCATCAGCTGTCTGTGCCATGCTTTGGATATATTCCGGCGCACCTTGCTGGACCGTCCATGATTCCTGCATGACCGCTTGGTTACTTGTCCGCGCTGTTGGAGTGGACGCCGAATCGCTTGCATTCTCGTCCTGGACGCTCGCCGGAATTGCACGCGATAGCCCATCTCTCGCTCCGTTGGCAAAAGCCACGGGGGCCACAAAGCATGCGAGCGCGGCGACGCAGCTGACTGCGGCAAGCAAATCAATTAGCGGGTTCTGCCGAACGAGCACTCCAAGACTCATCGCGCCTCCACGTTGAGAATCATGCAAGCGACTTCGCCCGTTGGACCTCATACGAGCGTCATCACGACTATATTCTCGAATGCAAAGGCCAAGACCGAATACGATCTGCGAAATCCGAACGGATGATTTCATCAGAGGCTTCTATAAAAGGCAGTGCACGTCTGGTGCCGATGCAAGAGCCTTTTGCGGCGAATATTACTTCATTAGAATCAATAAGTTATGGGATCTCGATGCGGCCCTGGGAATGCGCGGGCGGCACTAATGTCGTCCGTTCGCCTCAGGTGTCGGCACACCGACAGCCAGCTAGGACCAATTAAACCCAAGGCCGGAGAGTAATTTAGATGGTCAAGAGTGGATGCCTTTATGATCACAAACCGCTACCAGATAAAGAGGAAGGTGCAGAAGGAACCCGACTCCTGCCGCGCAGCGGCGAGCCGACAATAGGAGATTAGAGTGCAGGGAGGAAATCAAAGCGGCTTCTCCTGGCGCCATCCTCGACGGAAAGGGATGAGGCAGCAGTCTACGCGCCATGTGATCGTGGGAAGGAAACGCCATGTCCTATGGATTGAGAAAGCCAAGGGAAATGAATTTGAAGGTCATAAGCTCAATCCCTGATCGTTCCCACCGAAGCCTTTAGAAAGTGACTGCGCTTGCGAGATTTCGTTGACCGCAAGAGCGACGTGTCCTGCGTGTTCCAATGCGTGTTCCCTCGTTATTGGTTGAGCATGGCGGTCATAGAATTGCCCTTGTGGGTCAATGTGCAGCCAACTGGCACTTTCGTTGTGCTGATAGCTCTGAATGTCGCCAGTTTCCCGCCGCCACTCGTAACCAGCGTTCTCGTTCGGTAGCGCGACCAGGAGAGGTGCATAGTGCCGCTGGTCGCTTTCGGTAATGGTCTGTAGGGTGACGGCTACGGGAGTAAGTTCATCTTCGGACTGCCGCCTCTGCTCTTCGGGGCTTTGTTCACGGGTATTGGTCATGGTGTTCTCCTTGGGTTGAATTGAAGTATTTGAGCGCTCTTGCGTCTGGCTGTTGGGTTTGTTGAGTTGCATAGCGGAGGTCTTGCTGATGTCCGTGTTCAATCGCTGGGCCAAAGTCGTTGCATCATTGGTATAGAGACGAGCGTCTGAAACAGCGCGGGATACTGAGACATACGCGAAGCGAGTGTTGATGAGTTCTGGATGCGCCGTGGTGTCCATATTGATGAGGACTCGATCCGTAGTGAGGCCTTGAGAACTGTGTGACGTGACTGCGTATCCGTGGTCGAAGTGCCTCATCTGGGAGCTGTCGAACGTCACGCTTCGACCCTTTTCGCCGTCCATTCGAACGGTCATGCTGATCCCGTCGATTCGCTCGATGGTTCCCAAGTCTCGATTCTTCACGTCCATCTCGGGTTTGCTAACCGTGAACTGCAAGCGGTCCCCCTCTGCGAACTCCCGACTGATCTCGCGGTAGGCGGCGATGCCGTGGAGTCGTTCCGGGTTATAGCTGACATTCTGACCGTCCTGCCGTTCTACGGTGAGGCGGTTCTCCCTGGGGTCGGTGGATAGGACGGTCGCGTAACTGCCACGGTCGAGTCCAAGTTCTTTGCTACCTCGGGTGTAGAAAAGGACATCCTCTGGCTGGTATAGCGCCGCCCAATTCCGGTCGGCACTTGTCAACTCCGACCTCTGGATCAGAACGGTCATCTGGTGGTTTTCCGCTGGCAAGACTCCGGTGCGTTGCAGTTCGGCTCGGACAGCGTCATTGATATCGCGGCGGCCCGCGTTGTCGGGCGATACTATAAGCGTGCCCTCGGGTCTCGCAACGTATTCCTTTGCGATGGCGTCGATGCGCTGTTGGCGGTCTGGGATTTCGGTGACGCGCCCTTGTTCCTGGAGTAGTTGAACTCCCACATTCGTCTCATTGCGCGAAAGATGTTCGACGGCGCGTAGTAGTTCAGGATCTTTCTGACGAACGATTTGGTCGAGATGGGAAGTCCGCATCCCTGCTTCCTGCATCTGCTCGAAAGGCTTCCCGGCATCGACCCCTTGGTGTTGTCGGGTGTCGCCAATGAGCAGTACGCGATCCTGCGGACCGATCTTTTGAAGGAACGCTTGCATCTGGCGAGTGCTAGCGAGACTCGACTCATCAAGCATGTAAAGATGTCGCGCGGTGGGATCACCCGAACTACGTTCTGTTCCGCCGCGAGACAGAAACCCTTGCAAGGTGTCGGCTGGGATACCGGCATCGCGGAGCTGACCAGCAGCGCGGCTGGTAGGCGCAAGCCCCTCTACGGCGTAGCCGTTTTGCTCTGCTCCTTCGCGGATACCTGAAAGAGCCGATGTCTTGCCCGAACCGGCCAAGCCTTGCAAGCCGTGTATCCGGTCTTGCGAGGTCAGTATTTCCTCAATGGCTTTGCGCTGCGCAGGGTTAAGCAATTCGCGTTCGCGGGCATGAGATGCTGCGTCTTCCCTGCCCATGATCGGTTCGCTCTTGAGTTGGCCCTGCTGCATGTGCTTGATCGTTGCAAGTTCTTCAGCGATAGCTTCTCTGGTCGTGAACTGCCTTCCTGTCTCATGCTTTTGTCCGGGTACGGATTGGAACTCGCCAGAGGTGACCCGCTCCTCGAACCGTTCGCGCACCTGGCGGTATGTGAGATCGCCCATACCGCGCCGTAGGGCGTCGCGCATGAGATCGCGTTCGTCTGTGACGGCCTCCCGCTCAAAGTTGCGGCTCTTGGAGAACGTGACGGCTTCCTGTACACGCTTCGGCATGGTCGCGAGGGGCATTTGCTCGATACCGTTCGCCCGATGTCTGGCATCTCGAACGACCTGATCCGCTTGATTGCCGAACGCTGCCGCAACCTGTCGGTGAGCCGCTAGAACCTCGGACGGAGTGTGAATTTCTTTCTTGTCGCGGGTCGAATGAGCGGCGATCTGCGCGGCCTCTGGCCCCGCAAAGCCACTCTTTTCGAGGTATTCGCGAATCTGTTGGCTCCGTGGGCTTGAGGCGTCAAGGTATTCCTGCGTGTACCCCTTGATCTCCGGTGCTCCGCTCCTGCCAGGTGTAATTTCGTAGCCCAACTGATACAGACGGTACATCAGCTCAGATTGATAAACCGCCGTCGCAAATTGCTGACTGTCGAAGTAACTCTGAGGCTGAACGGCGCGGGTGGAACCGTCTGCCCGTTCCGTCATGTTGAAGATGACCGCATGGGTGTGAAGCTGTGGCGCGGCATAACCGTCAACTGGACGTGCGGTGTCGTGCTCGAATTTTGCGGCGATGAATTTGCCGGTGGTTTCAGCGGCGCGGTTCCCGCCGATTCTTGCTTGGGTATACCGCTCCAACTCTGTGAGGGCCGTTGTCACTGCTTCCCGATGAGCATAACGAACACGGTCGTCTCCGCCGACAAGGGCGGTCAGTGAGACAGACTTGGGCGCGGAAAACGTAGCATCCCATCCCGCTCTATGCTCGACGGGCTTTACCGTAGCTCCGTCTGTGGTCGTGTACTCCTGGCCGTTACGGTGCCGGACAAGCTGTTCGCCGGTCAAGGGATTCTGTCCGTCACTGAGACGAGCAAAATGCACTGCGTCGATACCCCCGGCAAGACCGTACTGCTCCGCCATGCGCCCTTGCCACTCTCCAAGAATCGAGTCGCCCTGCTTCCAATAGTTCTGCTCCGCAGAAGTGAACTCCTTGGCGTGATACGTCTGTGCTTGTCCAGAGCTAAGTGGTTTGGAGATAGTAAGCATAGGCGGCCTCAGACGCGCATCGGTTCATCCGCTGCGATTGGCACATCTTCTTCGTGGTCGTCACTGGGACTGTCTGGATCGAGTTGGCTCGCCTCGATCTCTTCCTCGGTTGGCTGCTCGGACTCCTCACCCTCGGACACCTCTGCCTCTTCGGTGGCCTGAGAGGATGTAGACAAATCGGCCTCTAGGTCGATGCTCGGAGCGGCTGGGGCCGGAGCCTTTGGAACAAGAGTCTTCGGGTCGAATGGAAGTTCGTCATCTTCTACCTTGCGCGGCACGAATCCCGGCGTGGTTTGAGCAACGTCCATGTACTCGAAATGGAAGCGGGCGACATTGTTGCCCAGCTTCAGGAACGCATGGCGATTTTCCAGACCGGAGATTTCAGAGTCCATGACCAAAGGCTCGACCTGGCGATCTATGGTGAAGTTCTTGCCGGAACGAGAACCGTCGAAATGCGTCTCCTTCATCCGTTCGATCTCAATTTTGCCGATGGCGTTCGATACCCACTCCGCTGCTTTTGGCTCTGTCGTTTTCAGAAATATTTTGGTCGCGGGCTGCGAAAGCATGACCTCGGCCAAATGTCCGTAGATGACTTCCAACTGCGCCTTCCCCTGAAATCCGAGCACGAGCGGGTTCTTCGATTTCCGGTTCTCAGTGATCGCGGTGTGGAGCTGCGGGAGCCGCTGCAGACTGGCGAGCTCGTCGAGAACAAACCAGACAGGGGTCTGGTTCTCCTGCGGCGCGGTGAGCAGACGCATGACGAGCAAGTCGATCCAGAGACTATGCAGTGGACGCAGAGCCTCGCGCTCGGTGGCGCTGGATGTGATGAAGATCCAGCCCTTCCGTTCGACGGCCCATTCCGTGGCGCTCCACGTTTTGTTCTTTGCCTGCACCTTGGTGGGCAGCATACGAAGGCTGTCTGCAACAAGACCTAACGAAGCCAGAACGCCATTCCGCTGCTGCTGCGCTCCTTTCGCAATCATCGCCTCCATCTCGGTGCCATGTACTCGCTTATCAATCTCGGCCGGGTTGGAAAGCCACTGAACAAGCTGCTGCGGATTCGGTCCGTAGGTCAGGAGATGGGCGAATATCTTCTGCGGCGTTTCCGTGAAAAATTCACCTTTCTTGTCGCTTGTCGGCTGGTACAGCGACGCGGCGATTGCCTTCGCCTCCGCCTTCCGGCGTAGCTCCTCGGACGGTCCCCAATAGGGGCAACGCTCGTCCAATGGATTGAGGACCAGGTCGCCGCGCCTCTCGTCATAGAACCGCTGAATGAACTCACACGCTGGATCGTAGACGATCGCCGAATGACCCCGGCTTTGTATCTGCCGGAGGATTTGCATAATGAGCGTCGTTTTGCCCGCTCCGGTATCTCCCATCAGTTCGATATGCTGCGCCTCCGCCTGCAAAGGAATTCGCATCATGTCCTTGGCTTCAGTCGTGACGAAACCAACCCCATCGCCAGCGACGGTCTTGTTAAACTCCCTCGGAGTGAGGAGTACCGGACCTTTGAGACGCCGGCCATACTTCAATTCCTTGCGGCGGCGAATGTCCTTACGGATTGAGAAAGGCAGTTGGACAAGCAGAGAAACCAGTCCGAAAATGAGCGGCCACTCGTAGATGTCCCTGAGCTGATCCCCGGCATAAACCGCGTTCCGCAGATAGGTGTGCAAGCGACTGTCGATGTACTTCTGTTCGGTGCCGCGATAGAGCACGTCAAGCCCTCGGCGCTGCGCATCGCTAGAGAGTGCGAGTGGGATTTGCTTTCCCTGCGAGGCCAAAGTCGTACCCACCTGCACGTCTGACTCCGACGCGATTTCCGCTCCGGCGCTGACGCCTGCGGCATAGAGGAGTTGGTAGGGATGCGTCTTGTTGAACGCCCCTCCCACAGCACTCCGTACATAAATCGGCGTGTAGAACTGCTGCAGCGGCGTTTGGCCGTAGCTGAACCGGAGGTACAGAAATAGCCCGGTGAACACGAATGCGAGGAAGACCGCGCCGTAGGAATAGATTGGGCTGTGTGGCGGGAAGATGATCGTTTCTTTGCGGCCCCATTGTGTCGTCGGCATCATGCACGCTCCAGGTCTTGCATTGCATCGGTAGCCACTTCGCGTTTCCGTTTCTTCACTTCGGCAAGCATGTTGTCGAAGGCTTCCGGGGTCAATTTCTGGCCCGTCGCGAGTGGCCGAAAGAGATTGGTCAGCATCAATCGAATGCCCATGATCTCAGTGAGTTCCGTGCTCGCTTCGACCGAACCTGCGTCTCGCGCAAGCTCATCGAGAATGAGCCTGCGGATGAGTTCTCCACGCTGCAAACCGCGTGATCGTGCCAGCCGCTCCACGTTCTCAACTTCGCGCGGGTTCAATTTGGTCGTAACTCCCAACAGCCGATAGTTGGCTCGCTTCTCGGCGTTGGTCGTGATTTGCATGTCATCTGTGAGCTTCATACTCGGCTCCTGAAAGCGGTGTCCTTAGGTGTCCCTGAGTGTCCTCAAGGACACCTGACACCCGTAAGTCTCTGCATTTGCAACTTGTGTCTGAGGCGGTTCCAAGTGTCCCTGACACGACCCTCGGAGGGGTGGAGTGTCACAATTCTTCCGGTGCGAAGCACCGTGCCTGCACCGGAACGAATTTATGCGCGAGCTGCAACACTGCTGGCACCCTCACTCTTCGGCGTTGGCATGGCGGCAACCGGCTTCTTGGCACCCCCGGATGGCGTCACCGGTTGCACTGCCTTCCGGATACGCAAAGTCGCGGTCACCTTGGACGCCTCCGGAGTCTTTTGGAAATCCCGAAATCCGGGATCTTTGCCGAAGACGTATTGAAGCGCCTTCTCTACGACATCGTCTGCGGTGGCCTGGATGTAAGCGGCATATTGATCGACTTGCATTGCTGTCGATTCAGATAGCCGAATCGAAGCGCTGATCTGTTTGGTTTGGGTGACTTCAAGCAGTGGCATTGTGGGCATCCTTTCGAGATGATTCAGGGGTAAGGTTGTGAGCCGATTTCGGCGAGCAATCGGCCCGATAGAGTGGGGTGGTTTCAAAGCGTTGAAGCCGACGATCGTAGGCTTCAATCTCAAGAACTTCGCTGATGCGACGGCATCCCGGTTGGCGCTCCACATGGACAACGAGATTGACGGCCTCGGCGATCTCTGCTTCAACGTCAGAAATGGTGGCTTGTGCGTGACTCCGCATCACCAAGTTGGCGAATCTCCGTAGGGCCTTCTCGGCGGAGTTCGCATGAATAGTCGCCAGCGATCCGCCATGCCCTGTATTCAAGGAATCGAGCAGCGTACGCGCCTCGGCTCCGCGAACCTCTCCCAGGATGATGCGATCCGGTCTCCATCGGAGAGCGGACTTCAAGAGGTCGTCGAACGTGACGGCCGATTTGAAGGTATCGGTCTGGCATTCCACAGCCAGTAGGTTCGGCTTTTGGATACGAAGCTCAGACGTATCCTCGATCACGACAACGCGCTCATGCTCTGGGATTGCGTTCGCGAGGATGTTGAGCAGTGTTGTCTTCCCGGTTCCGGTTCCGCCACTAATGAGCAGCGTCTTTCCGCTGCGAATCTGCTCTTCCAAGAGATCGGCGAGAGAGCGCGTCAGCGCGCCGCGAGCAATCAGGTCTTCAGCCGTGAACTTCCGGCTGGTGAACTTCCTTATCGTCACGGCGGGCGAAGGCCGCACGACGGGCGGAATGACAGCCGCTAAGCGGCTTCCATCGGGAAGCTGCGCGTGCAGGACCGGATTGTCTTCGTCCAACCGCTTGCCGAGCTTGTTGGCGACCACTTCGAGGCCGGTGCGGAGCTTGCCGGCGTCGAAGGAAATGCTCTCTTCCCTCCGCACAATACCGTCTCGCTCGTACCACCACGAAGCGTCGGGATTGCCCATAATCTCGCTGATACTGTCATCCAGTAGAAGCGGCTCGATGGGGCGAAGGAACGGAAGGATTAGCTCGAAACTCATAACGGGATCTCCAGTGATGGAAGCCCAGCGTTTGCCGGGCTTCCAAGGGTGAAAGATAGGGCCTACGCGGCCACGTCCTCTGCAGGGCTGTCGTCGTGATCTTCCGCTTCCACGGCGGCCTTCTCAGCGCGGTCAAGCTTCAGGATCGAATCGACCTTGATTTCCCAGATGCGCTGCTTGCTGTCCGTCTTCTTGCTGTCATACTCCCGGCTGCGAAGCTCACCCTCAACCTGGAGATGTGCGCCCTTCTTGAGGGTCTTGGCGAAGTCCGAAAGCTTCCCGAAAACCACGCAACGGTGCCACTCGGTATGCGAGATGTACTTGCCGTCTTTCTTGTAGGAGGACTGGGTTGCCAGCGAGAGAATTGTGAAGCTGCGGTTGTTGTTGGCACGAACTTCTGCGTCACTGCCGAGGAAGCCGATGAGGTTTACTTTGTTCTGGTACACGATGGTGTCTCCGTTTGGTTGAATTTCCCGATCTTGCTCGGGTCACTAAATAGCGAAGAGGGCCCGGCTCCCAAGTGCCGAAGCTCTGCATTTACGGAGGGTCCCGAAGGGAAACCGTAACCCGTAGGGCGGCGTAGCCGAAGCAGAAGAGCGAGCTGCCGCAGGGCGCCGGATAAGCCCCGAAGCAGTGACCGTGCAAAAGGCGGGATACCGGACGGCTGACACATACGGGACCAAAGTTTTCATCTGCGTCTTGGGTGCAGAAGTTCATCGCCATTACCGCACGAACGGAGCTGGCACTCGTACCCGCAAGCAGGCTTGAATCGGAACCTGTGGCCTGGGTTGGAAGGGTCTCGTACCCCCGCGCCATCCCACGTAGGGACAGGTGGGGCAAAGCAGCCGGATTGGCAGCATGTCTGGACATCTCTAAGCCTCTGGAAAGTCGATTCTGTCTAGCTGAACGCCTGGTCGGCACGGAAGCGAACGATGGTCAGTCCGAGAGGGTCAACGGCAAGCTCATCGTTCTTCACACTCTCGCGGAAGACATAGGTAACGCTGGCTGTCCATCGCTCCCGCTTGAGCTCGGTATGATCCGCCGGATTCGTGTACACCCGTTCAAACTCAATCCGAGCCGAATACGGTGATTGCCGGAGGTCGTCAAGAACGACATTCTTGACCTCTACGTCGATGTACGGAAGGGTCGCATCTTTAGCGTAGGTTTGGATGATGTTGTCTTTGCGCTCCTGCTCGATGACTGCCCTTTGCACGTCACTGTTGAGGAAGTACAAGGCATTGGTCTGATCGCGTTCGATAGTGAAGCGATTGCGTGAGAAGTAGAGCTCTGCCCACCGGGTCAAGTAATACTTGTTCTCGGCTTCCTGGGGTCTGTACTGGAAGTTCCGGTAGTCAATCGCTTCCGCGTGTCCTACGTCGTTGATTCGGACGATTAGCGGGTGCATGGAAGCAAGCGCCTTCTGGCTCTTGAAGACGAGCGCGGCGAGCGCGAGGCAAATGACCACAAGAGCAATGATGGTGACCTTCAAGTAGGTATTCATCACGAGCGGATCGCCATACTGTTCCAGATAGCGTTCCGCGGCTCTTGTGATCTCGGGGGTGGCTTTTACCGTTGCTGTAGTCATTGGAAACTCCTTAGCCCATCAGTGCGCCGGTGGCGGCGGTTGTAGCGAGACTGGAAACGATACCCGTGCCGGCGTCGTGGCCGCCGACGTGGCCGGAGAAAATGGTCGCCGTCATCGCCGGGATCTTGAGAAGGATGAAGCCATTGACGATCACCAAAAGGATGAGTACGGGCAGCTTCTCAACCATGGTTGCGGGATCTGTGAATCCGCTCATCATCGCGTAGTAGTGAGCCAAGAGCTGAGAAAGAACGCTCAGAGTCGCGGCGGCGACGACTTTGTAGAAAGAGAACGCAAGGAAGGCCCTAAGCCAGCCCCAAAAAAGAAATTCGAGCTTCTCGAATACAAGGAACGGAATGAAGATCGGCCCTAACAGCCCGACGATGGCGCTAGCCACCGCACCGTAGGCGATGATGACGGAGATGAGAGCCGAAAGCCCGGCTAGAAGAACCTGGATCAACGCTAAGATGATCGCGTTATAGGGGTTCATAACGGTAGACATCATCCCCGGCCCTTGGCTCGTTTCGGCCTGCTGCAAAGTGCTGAGAATGCTGTTCGCACTGTCCGTCCCGATCAGGTCAACAAGCTGCTGTGCCCCGCCGTTGATGAACCCCTTTAGCGAATACCCAATACCGGGGATAGAGGAGTCATAAAACTTGACCATGACGTAAGCGAAGGTGATGAGCATGAAGAAGTTTAGGAACTTCGCCATGCTGAAGCCTGGGCCGCCCTGAGCGGAGGCTAAAGCCTCCTGAACGCCAAACCAAACGAGCATAACCGTTGCCAAGGCAATGCAGATATGGACACCCATCGCGTCAATGGAAGGGGCCATTGTGGACGTGAGCGAATTGCATGCTTGCGTGATCCAAAGAAAAATATCCATATCCGCCTCGCTGTTCGGTGGGTTAGTAGCGCATTGCCGCCGCTGCTCCGCTATAGGACGGGGCCGTTGTCATATAGCCCGTCTGGAAGTGATTAGCTTGCTGGAAGGTGGCTTTTAGTTGGTCCTGTTGCTGCTTCTGAGCCACGATTTGCTGCAGCGCATACGCCTGGCTGATCTGATTCGCTTCCTGTTGCGCCATGAGTTGCAGAATCAGTGCCTGATTGATTCGCTGGAGCGTTGCGAGTTCAGTGTGCTGCGCTGGGTCTGTTGACTGCGTGGCGGACTGCAAAGCATTGATGTCCGTCTGTCTTTGCTGAGCGTTCGCGCGAATCACTCCCAATGTCTGCATGTTGCTGGCAGTGACAGCGTCATTCAGGTCGGCGGTAGCACCCTGTGCCGCGATCTGTTGCTGGGAAGACAAGCTCACATTTCCATAACCATTCAACTGCGTCGTGCGTGGAATGGAGGCCTGTTGATATGCATATTGGGTGCCGACGCCGTTGTTCGTGGAGTTCACCCATTGCTGGGAGTTTCCATAGGTATTCGCCGCTTGGTTGATCGCCATCCAATACGACGAAAAGGACATGAAGGGGCGATAGAGGCTGTCGGGAGACATCGCCATCTGATGGGCCAAGTTGTACGTCGAAATGGCGTTGTCTGCCAGTTTGACGGAGTTGGTGAAGATGTTCTGGCCTTGCTCGATCTGTTGCAGAGCGTGGGCAGACTGCGTTGGATCGAAAACCACTCCCGAACCGAACTGCGCTCGGGCAATGGTCGAACCTGAAATCGCGAGCAAGAGGGTGATTTTAAGACAAAACGGCTTCATGTTTGCGTCTCCTTCGTAGATCGCATGGACGGTTTAGGTTGTGGTTAATAGCTACTGAGAAGCGGCTTGGAGCTGCTGCTGGAGAGCACCAGCTTTTTTCGCCTCCTGGTCGCACTTCTGCTGCTGCAAAGCTTCTTGTTTCGGGGTCGGTGCCTTCGCAGTCTTCCCGCTAAGAGCGGCGCTTGCTCCGCTCGTCATTGGCGATACGCAATCGTCGACATATTGCTTGTGCGCCTGTTGGTACTGCTGCTGCAAAGCAGTCACGTCCACTTGCTTACCGTGGCAACCGGCTAGGGCAATGCACGACGCGAGAACAACTGTTGAAAGGAATGGCTTCATGACTCCTCCTAGAAGGATTGAGGTATTGCGTGGTTTTCGTATGCGGGCAGGAGCATATCCTGCGTGACGTAGACCTTCACCCGATGGCCTTCGCGGATCGTAATGGTCGGAGGTATCTGCATGAAGCGGTCCAAGACGGACGTTGCTGACTGTGCGACGGATGCCGACGCACCATTAGTGAACACCTCCGGGCCAGAAGCGGTCAAAGCACCACCACCCTGCGTAATCTCGGCGGCACCCGCGATTACTCCTAAAGCGATTGAAGCTCCGAAGATTTGCAAATAGTGGTTGTTCACCTTGTCCTTAAGTCCTTCCTCACCAATCTGATCCAAGCCGTGAAATTGGTCTAAGTCCACGCTGTACCCATCCGGCATAATCATCCGGTGAAAGACGACGGCCATACGCCGCTGCTGGCCGAAGCCGCTGCCACCTATCTTCTTCGCCTCTCCCAGCACGATCGTTCCGTCAGGAATGAGAACGTGCTGGTGGTCATGCGAGTAAAGCGGATTAGAGACAAGCACCTTGACGGGACCAACCGCGTCGCCGTCTAGGCGGTTCATGAGAACCGTGTCTACGGTCGTACCCTCATAAATGACATACGGCTGGCCGGAGGCAGCGTCGATATTCACTTCCGGGGCGCGTTTGGGAGCGGCTGCTGACTCTCCCTGCGATTTCGCACCCGCCTCCCGGGGTGCCATCAAATTGCTTTGCTGCGGGGCTGGGATGCCGCTTGACGGATTGGGCTGCTCTCCCCCTAGGCCGCGAGTTGATATTGCGGTCTGGGCGAATACCAAATTGGAAGAGAATCGAGAGTCGTACGCCAACTCCCGTTCTTTGGCCTGAAGCTGTTGCGAAGCCTGTTGGGCCGCCGATAGCTGTCCGCCTCCGTTGCCCTGAGCGTATCCGTATGCTGGCGGCTGTTGACACGGCTGCCCTGGTACACACGGGACGGGCTGGCCCGTAGTGCCATATCCCGCAACGGCTGCCCTCTGAGCGGGAGTAGCCATTTGCATCGCGGGATCTGTTGCTGCCGCAAGCTGCGCGTTATTCTGCTCGGCTTCTTTCTGTCGTTCGGCGGCAAGCTGTGTCTTGAGGTCTTGAATGTTGTTGTCGCTATTGTCCTGCACGACGGGCTGCGGGGGTTCATGCCGAGCCGCCGCTTCCTGTGCCGGCGTCTTCTTCCCGCGTGAGCTGAAAACGGCGGCGAGGATGACCAGTAGGGCCACGCCCAGATAGAGGAGCGGCTTCATATTCTTCTGCAGAACACCGCGCGGGTCAGTGGCCCATTTGCGAAGTGACGGCTCGGATTGCTGTGATGTGCTGACTGTCTCTGCCATGATGCTCTCTCCCTCTCCTGCGTGTTGGTACTAGCCTTTGCGGGAAAACTCCATCTTCTGCTTGCCAAGTTCCACATAGCCGGAGTCCATCACCTTCGGAATGATGTAAGTTCCTTCCCGCAAGTCGTAGGAGATCAGGTTCGGCTTGCCGTCCTTCATCTCGTAAACGCTGAACTTCTCGGGAGCATTGGTCTTGATATAGGTGAACTTGTCGTCGTGATAAATCGACTGGATATCGAAGGGCTTTTCATTCGCTTTGAAGTGGTAATCGAATGTGAGCTTGCTTTGATAGGCGCTCTTGTATTCGTCAACCGCCTGCCCAACGTGCGTTTGCAATGCGGCGAGCTGTTGCTTCGACTGATCGAGTTGGGCGGCTGGAACGTATTGTGCCGGGCCGGATGATGCGACGATCGAAGATCGGTCAGCTGGCTGGACGAGCACTTTGAGGTCCGGTGGAACAGAGCCGTTGGAGACGTCCTGGAGCGTGAAGGAGTAGATATTTCCCTTGTCTGTGATGAGGTTCAGATTGGAGCTGATACCGGCCTTGGCCGGATGTACGAAACAGAAGTTGCCGACAACATCCACTACCCAGAAGTCCTTGTCGCCCGTGGCCGCTTCCATGATCTTCTCGGTGGCGGGAATCTGGATCAAGGTCGTGTACTTGAGCTTGGCGCGGATAGGCACGATGTCCTGCGAGTGATACTGCACGATGCGAGCCGTTGCCTCCTGGGCGGAGAGCATGACGTTGGGAGAGAGAGCCAGAGCGATCCCGGCAAGTGCGATCAGTTTGCTGTTCATGGTGATTCTCCTTAGCGGTTGGTTGTGGAGGAAACGGCCATTGTGCGTGGTCGAAATGGGTGGTCTTCTGCAAGCCTTCGTAAACCGTCGGCGATTCCATATCGCTCGAAGTATTCGCGCTTTCTGAGGTTGTCGCGGGCGTTGTTGGTCGCGGTCCAGTGGGAGACGGAATCCACGTTCAACTGCACCTTCTTACTGGACTGCGCCTTGCGTATGAGCATTTGTCCAGGAGGCACGAGACCAGCAATCAGTTCCAACTCCGTATCGTTCAGGTGGAACGCTTCGCGGTACAAATCGCGATCCATCTCAGGGTTTGCCAAGAAGATCTTCGTCGGGCAACTTTCGGAGACAATCTGCAACATGCCGGACTCTTCAAGTTCCTTGATCGACTGAGTTGCCAGAATCATCGCTGCGTTGTGTTTGCGCCAAGTCTTCTGCGCTTGGACGATGTAGGTGCGTATTGTCTCGTTTTTAATGAAGAGCCAAGCCTCGTCTAACAAAAACATCTTGAAGGTGGCAAGCTTCTGAGGATTGGCGATTTCGTTCGATGCCCGGTGAAGGACATAGAACAACAGCGGCTCCAGTACTTCAGGCGCATCGCCCCAGCCGGCGAAGTTGAACGTCTGGAAACTGCTGAACGATAGGGTGTCTTCCGGGTTGTCGAAGACAAACCCGTATTGTCCTCCCTCCGTCCACCGATGCAGCCGTTCCTTCAACTCCCCGATGATGTTTACGAAGCTGGAGATTGTCCGCTGTCCCGGCTCCAGAACGTAGACCCGCTCGATGGCGTCCCAGAGCTTGCGCTCCTCTTTGAAGTCGAGGCGGTAACGCTGTTCGGTGCCCTCGATCAACACGCGAAAGAAACTGAAAAGAAACTGCAGATTCTCTTTGGTAGGGGCGAGTGAAAACGGATTGATCGTGAAGTCGCGCGTGTCCTGGCCGACGTTCAGATAAGAACCGCCGAAGATCGTCGTTAGCGATTGGAAGCTGCCACCGATATCGAAAATGAACGTGAGCGGCGCGTACTTCTGTGCGTTCTGCAAGAGAAAATTACAGAAATACGATTTGCCGCTCCCCGTCATGCCGAGAATCAGCGTGTGCGCCACTTCGCCGTTATGCAGATTGAGGAAGTACGGCGTGCTGTTCTCGGTTTCGAGGACAGCGAGATACTCTGTGCCGAGGTGAGCATTGCGTCTCTCACCCGGCAGTATCGTGAAAAGAAAACTGAGATCCGCATAGTTGCTGTTGAGCAGGTAAAGCTTGCGGAGGTTCAGAGCGTAGTTGCCTGGGACGGTGGCGAAGTAGGCGTTGAGTTGGTTGTAGGTCTCAGTGAAGAGATTGCCGTCCGCGTTGGTGAAGACGCTGGTGAACTCTCCAGCGAGCTGATCTAAGGCCTGTTTCGAGGCTCCATGCAAAACAATTGAGAGTGAGAAATCGCCAAGCGACTGTCCATCGCCGAGGGCTCGAAGGCAATCCCCTAGATTCTCGATGTCTGCCTGTTTCGACTCATCAACCAGTACATCGCGCGGGTTTGTCTTGCTGGCGTCATTGCCGATCTGCGAGACGAAGCCGGTCTTCGACATATTGAAGTGACGGCGACGCTTGTTTACCTCTTTGCGGGCCTTGTCTGTCGGCAATGGTGTCCACTCGGTGCAAACCATAAAGCTGGCCGGGATCTTCAGCAGCGAATCCAACACTAACGGCCTTGTCTCCGTGATGGCTTCCTTCATCGTGAGGACACGAACGAAGTGCCCTCCGACGCGCAAGTGATCTCGTTCGGCCTCAATGTTCGAATTGACGACCTGATAGTCGAGGAATTGCGTGCTTTGCGGTTTGCCCGCAATCCGGCAATCGTCATAGTTGAGGAGGCGACGCAGGAAGGTGAGCTGCGACGCTTTGTCCAGAACTGAGATAGAAACGAAGTCTGCCAATTGCCGATTGAACGCCTGCACTCTCTGGTCAAGCCGCGCAAGGTCGGCTTCGATTTGGGCTGTCAACAAAGTCTTCATGCTGTTGTTCGTGAACTGAGCGCGAAGTTCTTCGATGGCCCCGGCCGGATCGTGGAAGAAGCGGCCAATTGCCGCGCCAACACCACGTTTGGATCGCGCTCCCTCAAGCATCACGACATAGAAAATCTCGATCTCGTAAAGGTCTTCGCGCTTCGACTCAAAGAAGCGACGGCGCTGGTCGATCGCTGCTTCCACAACGGGGTCTTCATAGTTGGCGAATGGGATGTCTGGACGGTTCGATTTGAAGAGGTACTGATAGACGTGGAAACCGGCATCGAACGCTTTGAGCGCTGCCTCAAGACGCTTGACGGCGTATTCCTGCTCGACGCTATCGAGGCTTTCATAATCGACCCCCTGAATCTGCAGGACCATTCCCAGGTCTCCCGACTTGGTAAGAAACGTGGTGTCGTTCCAAAACCCGTAAAGGTTGATGTGGTCGTTGAGAGCGGCGCTCTCTTTCCATGGTTTGATGACTCGGTCTAGTCGCAACATCAGCGGACCTCCACGCGGGGGACAAGCTGCTTTGCAGCGTCGTACCGCAACTTGTAACGCTCAGACTTGGCAAGAATGCGAAGGAAGGCCGGGTCGCTGCTCGTGACCCAATGGCCGAAGATGAAACCGGCGATGAAGACGCCTAGGCCGGCGAGGATGCTGTTGAAGAGATTGAATGCTCCGACTGCTCCGACACAGACGAAGTAAAAGAGAGTGCGTTCGACTCCGAGGTATGTAAGGGGCTTATGCAAGCTTTTGAATACGCGATTTGTGCGCCGCTTCCGGTTCGTTTGTTCCGACATAAGCCCCTCGCAAGGTGGAATGGATTGGTGGGTTGTGATTGGGGACGACGCCGTGGGTTACGCGCCCCAAAGCCAACTCAGGACGTTCGCCGCCATGACGGCAATGCCCGTACCGGCTGCGACACCGGCGAGAGCCTTCTTCGCTCCGGGTTCGCCATGAGCGAAGCCGTAGCCCCCGATCACGATTGCAATTAGGCTTGCCGCCTTTGCAATCGTCCCGGTGAAGAGGGTCTGGAGGTTGGTGAAACCGCTGTCGAATGGAGACGATTGTGCGTGTGCTGCGACGGGGAGTAGCAGCAACACGCCGATGAAGAGGAAACGAGACCGAACCCAACTGCGGACGGACTGCACTGTTTGGCTGGGAATGACGATACGGATACGGCGGGACATCGGCACCTCCTGCAACTGTGAATCAGTTGCGGTATGCCGAGACATTAGGCGGAAGGATGCCCGCCGTCCAATTCATCTTTTAGATAGCGCCATCTCTCACGAAGATAGCTGCATTTACCTTCGTCAACTCGCCTCGAACAGTGAGAGGGAATGTCCATGTTTTGCTTTGACCGATTTCGGTTGCTTCTTGCCGTTAGAACTGGTCAAACTTTGCGGAAGCTGGGGAATCCAGATAGAGCCTAGATCAATGGCTCTTTTTCTAAATTCTCGTAGAAGCATTGCCAAAGCTGGATGTTGTGAACTTGGCTTCAAAACGAGAGCGGTGTCGATCGTCCATTCCACGCCGTGTATCGGTCGCGTAGTAAGGCCGGGCATGAGTCTTGCCCCTTCGCGCACCAGCGCGTATCCCTGCTTCTCAAGCACGGTCCATTGAATATGCTCTCGATTCATCGTTGGCTTCGTAAGGCGTGGCTCAATTCCCACTGATTTGAATAGTTCAAGGAGACGCGAGTAAGCGGCACGATGTGCTTTTTGATACTGGAAGATACCTAACTTACCCGTCAGCAAGTGGGTAGGGATCGCCTCGTGAGCGGCAAGCGGATCGTCTGCCCTCATGCAAACGACAAGCGGCACTTTCTCGATAGTGCAGGTCATTAAGTCAGAGTTGTGTTCGATAGGGAGAGTTACTAGGGCGCCGTCTAGTTCACCGCTTCCCACTCTCGTCTCTAGGTCTTCGACCTCGTCTCCATCCGCAAGCACTTCGCAGTAAGGAAAAATTCGCCTTGTCGTGCTGATGATCGTGTCCAAGGTCTTCTTTTCAACGAGCGCGGAAAACCCAAGCTTCAGAGCCGTCATTTCTCCTGTTTTGAGGGTGTTTAACATGTCAACCACGTCTTCCCGGCCTTGGAGAAGATCTCTTCCATACGCCAAAAGAATTTCACCGTGTGGCGTGAGTGTCACACCGTCTCGCTCTCGATTCAGGAGCTCCACGTCGAACAACTCTTCAAGCTGTTTGATCTGAGTGCTGATGGCGGATTGTGTAATGTGTACTCGCGCTGCAGCGGCGGTGATCGTGCCTTCTTCAGCGATTGCCTGAAGATACTTCAGGTGACGGAATTCCAACTGGTCGTAGTCAATCATGGTTGCCCCCGATTCTCAGCTTGCGGTGGACACTGCGTTGACAGGTCGTGCCGTAAATCCTGTGTCAACGATTTTCCACAAAAGGTACCTAGATCGTCAACCCACGGTATCGCTTTCAGAGATGGCGACATTTTCAAAATGAATTGGACAATGCTTCGAACTCTCTTCATCATCCGGGTTATGAGGTGCAGTCACATGCAAGAAGAATTCGTCACCCAGAGAAAACCACCAGCCAAGGCAGAGGTCCCTAACAACCAACGGCTACTTGTCGGCAGAAGAGAAGCCGCTGATCTGCTCTCAATCAGCGCCCGTGCACTCGATTACCTTGTGGCCAACAAGCAACTCACGACGAGACGGATTGGGGCACGCGTCCTCATACCAGTCTCAGAACTTCAGCGATTCGCGCGAACGGATCATCCGGAGCGGCTAGCGAGTTGATTTTGCTAAACGACTCGGCCTCCCAGTATTCCGGAAGATATTGCCATATTTGCTATATTGCAAATGTTGCAATATTCTATATCTCGGACACATTGGGGGCACTATGCAAGGGATGGCGCTTGAGCGCTCACGGAAA
This sequence comes from Granulicella mallensis, assembly GCF_014203225.1. GTDB lineage: Bacteria > Acidobacteriota > Terriglobia > Terriglobales > Acidobacteriaceae > Granulicella > Granulicella mallensis_A. The sequence goes on from NZ_JACHIO010000003.1 coordinate 195,070, forward strand.
GAACGGGGCTTCACGCAAGAGGAGACTGCCAAATTGTTGGGCGTATCGCAGCCATTCCTTTCTCAAATGGAGAATGGTCAGCGGCCCGTTCAAGAGGCGGTCGCGACGCGGGCCTTTGAACTTCTCGGAGAACCGACGCTGCTTCCCCTGGATCCGAACCGGCGTCAGGATGAGACAAGCCTTGCAAACGAGCTAGGCGCACTGGGCTACCCCGGTCTCGCTCCCTTCGCCGGGCAGCCCTCTCGAAATCCGGCAGAGCTTCTCCTCGACGCGCTTGACCGCCCTGATTTAGATACCCGTGTTGCGGAGGGATTGCCTTGGCTCGCTCTCCGCTATCCAGATCTGGATTGGGATTGGCTGCTCTCAGAAACGAAATTGCGAAACAGGCAGAACCGATTGGGATTCGTTGTTGGGCTGGCTCAACAGATAGCGCATCGATCGCAAGGGCTCAACAAGTCACAAAGCAAACTCAACGTCGTGGAGGTGGAACTGGAAAAGGCTCGGCTTGCCAATCCGGACACGTATTGCCACGACTCTTGGTCACAGCGCCAACGGGATCAGACGAACAAGCGCCGCTCAGACTTGGCAGAGCACTGGAATCTCACGACGGGGGTCAAAGTTGAGCATCTCGATCACTACTCTTCGTGAACCATGGCTATCCTTTCTTCATGAAATCGATCAGCAGATTGATGAAGTGACTGTACTTCCCTGCCTTGGCGGATTCGTCGTCACGGAGTGCTATGGCAATCAGCGTACAACGGCTGACTTCGATGTTCTCGATGTCGCGCCAAGGAGTATGAGCGCGAAGTTAATTCAGCTGGCTGGGCGAGGTTCAGAGTTGGCTGTTAGACACCGTCTCTACATCGACGTGGTCGGCGTTGCGTCTGTCCCCTATGAATACGAATCCCGCCTGACCGATTTCTGTCCTGGCATGTTCAAGAAACTCCATCTCCGCGTGATGGACCCTTACGACATTGCACTTTCTAAGTTGAGCAGAAACCTTGACCGCGACCACGACGATGTCATGTACCTGGCGCGCGCTGTTCCTTTCGACCTCGATCTGTTCGAGCGTCGCTACAAGGACGAATTGCGTCCGGATCTCTTCGGAAACATAGCGGAGAAAGACGACTGGTTTCAGTCCTGGCTAGACGACATCCGGGAAGAGCAGAAGCAGCGGGCGACTGAAGCCTGGTGACCGCGTTGATGACTTGCCTCTTCGAGCCACAATAAGCCTATCCAGATCTAAGCCATCTGCTCCGTCTCGCTGCTTTACCGCTGAGGGCGAAGCAAGATGCATTTTGCTGCACAGAGTGGCACAAATTCCCGCAAACAACTGGCACAAATCTGGCACAAAATCGAAAGAGCCGAAAAGGGCTCGCTCGCCTTCGGCTCTAACTTATTCATTTGTTTGAGGTTTTTGGTAGCGTTACCGGGGCTCGAACCCGGACTCTTCGCCTTGAGAGGGCGACGTGTTAACCAGTTACACCATAACGCCACATCACGGATGAGGAATCCGTTGCGACTTAAAGAAGTATAGCAGACAGAAACGAAATAGATTTCCTATGCTACGGCTCAAAAACAATACCACTGACTCGTAGAGTGGCTGAATCCTCAGGAAGCAGATTCCCTGCGGGAATGACAACCAGAAAAGCAAAAGCGTCAGAAAAAAAAGACCTTACAGCCCAAGCTTCTTGACCTCGTCGTTGTAGTACTTGCGGTACAGGATGTCCCACTCCTGCGAACCTTCGACGATGATCTTGCGCTGCGAAGAGATCTTCATGCGCGCGGCGGCATCGATCCTGGTCTCTTCCGTCAGCAGCTTTTCGAGAATCTTGCGGGCCTCCTGGCGGATCGTGTTGCGGTCCTCCAGAAAGTCGACTTCGTCGATCTCGGCGAGCGTGTCGGCTACGGTATGGGCGAGCTTGTTGAGCTTGTCGCGGCTGATTCTCATAGCACCGCCTTGTACTTGCGCGCGAGCTCGTTCTTTACCTTCTTGAACATCTCTGGGTAGCTGGCGCCGGTCTTGTGCATGTCGTCCTGAAAGGCTTCGAGGATGACGCGAACTTCATCGTTGATGCGGTCTTCCAGCGAGAGCTCATCAATCAGGCCTGCGGTGACGCGTTCGTCGACGAGAGCCGGCTTGTCGGTCTTGATCATCTTCGCCGCAACGAGATGCTTATTCGTCTGCCGGGCGAGATAGCCTACATAGTCCTTGGAAAAAATCATGGTCACCAAAAGGTTAGCACGGTGAAATGATTGAGTCAGCAGGTCTTTGCACTCCGGTCGATTCTTTCTTTCCTGTAGCGCACGAGTCTCCCGCATCTGCGAGAATGGCCTTTATGCATTTGGACGATCTCTCTACACTCAAAGACGATATGGTGGCCTTCATCGCCGGGCATGGCATGAGGCGTATGAACGGTTATGTGCCCGAAGATGTACCAACGGTCATCTTCGAGGAAGACGATATTGACGGATGGAAAGACTTCGTCGAGCACGCCAAATCCGCCAATGCCCCGTTTCTGACGATGAGCGAAGTCGTCCTCGAGCCTGAGGATGTTGCGACGCTGATCGGACAGGTGCGCGACCACAACTATCCGGACCACGACGCAGCCGAGCTCGAAGAAGCCCAGGATCTGACCCAGCACGTCGGCAAGACCGGCTACCTGCAGCTCGGCTTCTCGCATGGCGGTGTGATGTTTCTCTACGAGACCGCCACCGAATGGTATGACGTCTTCCAGGAACTGATGGAAACGGTCACCGATCTCGGACAGATTATCGTTGACGATAGCGACGAAGACTGAGGCTCGCGTGAGTGCGCCACCCCTCACCCAGGTTACCCAGTGGGTCGTCGCAGGCAAGGTTTCCGATACAGCAAAGCAGTTGGAGCGAGAGCTAGGCCTTCCGCCGGCGATCGCCTGCCTGCTGGTTTGCCGTGGAATCGAAACCGTAACGGCGGCCAGGGCTTTTCTGTCCCCCTCGCTCGACCAACTGCACGATCCCTCCCTCATGCTCGGCATGGATAAGGCTGTGGCGCGTCTCCGTACGGCACTGCTCCTGCAGGAGCCGGTGCTCATCTACGGCGACTACGACGTCGACGGCACCGTGGCTACCGTGCTTCTGAAGACCGCGGCAGAACGGGCTGCGGCGGCGATGGGCGTCACCGCCGACATTCGATATCACATCCCCCACCGCATTCGCGAAGGCTATGGGATGCAGGAGCTCCGCATCGAGGCGGCAGCCGCCGAGGGCGTACGCCTCATCGTCAGCGTCGACACCGGCATCCGTGCCTTCGCCGCTGCCGAAGAGGCCGAGCGTGTCGGCCTCGATCTCATCGTGACCGACCATCATCTGCCGGACGGGGCGGAAGGCGTTCCGCGAGCCGTGGCCGTGGTGAATCCGAACCAGCCGGGCTGCGAGTATCCCTACAAAGAGCTCTGCGGAGCGGCGGTGGCCTTTAAGCTGGCGCAGGCCCTGCTCGAAAGCTCAGTCCAGCAGGAGGACGAGCGCCTCCGTCTGCGCGAAAAGACGCTGCCCTCCTTCCTGAAGCTGCTGGCGATCGCCACGATCGCAGATGCCGTTCCCCTGACCGGGGAGAACCGGGTCATCGCAGCGCTGGGCCTGCTTGAGCTGCGGAAGCCGTCACAGGCAGGACTCAAGGCCCTGATGGAGCTGTCCCAGATCGACACCTCGCGCGCCATCTCGGCAACCGACATCGGGTTTCGCCTGGCTCCGCGCATCAACGCCGCCGGCCGCATGGACATCGCCAGCGATGTTGTGGAGATGTTTCTTACCCGGGACCCGGCGATGGCTCGCACCCTCGCCGAGAAGCTGCATCGACTGAACGAGGAACGCCGGACAACCGAAGCCGAAGCTCTGCGCGAGATCGAGGACCGGCTGGCCGTGATGGTCGCATCTCCCGATGGGCTTGCGGCCTGCCTGGTGCTGGACGATCCAGCCTGGCATCGCGGCGTGATCGGCATCCTGGCCTCCCGTGTCGTCGACCGTACGGGCAGGCCCTCTTTGGTGCTGGCGCATGAAGAGGGGCAGGCCTATGGCTCCGGCCGGTCCGTCGCCGGATTTCATCTGCTCGATGCCCTCACAAGCATCGACACCGAGGAGGACACTCAGCTCTTCGCACGCTTCGGCGGACATGCGCATGCGGTGGGTTTTTCACTGCCCTCCAGCCAGGTGGAAGACCTGCGCAACCGCATGGCCAGGTATGCGGCCTCGAAGCGCACGACGGACGACGGGATCACGAAGCTGGATTGCGATCTTGAGCTGCGACTCGGCGAGATCACGCCTGATTTTCTGGTCGCCCTCGAACAGCTTGGCCCCTTCGGCAACGGGAATGCCGAGCCCGTGTTTCTCAGCTATGGGGTGCGGCTGGCCATCGCGCCCAAGGTCGTCAAGGACCGGCATCTACGTCTGACAGTAGAGGACCCCGACGACGGTTCGCGGTGGGGGGGCATGGCATGGGGACGGCGCACCGACTGGGCCGCTCGAGCCCGCGAGGAAGGCTGGATGCAAGGCAGTCTGCTCGACCTTGCCTATCGTCTTCGGCGCAACTGGCACCCTGACTTCGGAGGATGGGAGTTGGAGATCATCGCTATCCGTTCGGGTGCAGCCAACAACAGGTAGAATCCTCGTAAACACCTGTGTGTAAAAGTTTTTGCTTCGCTTTGAAAGATTAGACGTCCTATATACTGACGCTTTGCTTATGGCACAACGAGAGTCCAGTCAAACACGCGGTTGGATGTGGGGTATTGTCGCGCTAATCGCGTGCGGTGCTCTCTTCCTGCTAGTTCATATGGCCTTACGCAGCACCGTGGCCGTTCATACCGCTACGGTGGGGTATGAGGACATTGCCATTCCCGTTTCAGCGAACGGCATCGTCCAACCCCTGGACGATTTTCAGGCCCATGCGGTCGCGCCCGGCGCGGTCAAGAAGCTCTTCGTTACAGTGGGGGAGAAGGTCAGCAAGGGGCAGGAACTCGTCCGGATGGACGACAGCGAAGCTCGCAAGAACGTCGTTGCCGCCCAGGCTTCCCTGCAATCGAGCGAATCGAACCTGAAGAACCTGCAAAACGGCGGCACGCATGGAGAACTGCAAACGCAGACGTCTGACATGAGCGCTGCCCAGGTACAGGAGCAGCAGGCTGCCACTTCTCTGTCGGCGTTAGAGGCTCTCCAGGCGAAGGGAGCGGCATCGGCGAATGAGGTGGCCACGGCAAAACAGCGCCTCTCCGAGAGTCAGGCGCGTCTGGCTACCCTGCAGACACACCACTCCAGCCCCTACGGCCCCAACGATATCGCCCCCCTGCAGGCCCAGGTGGCCCAGGCGCACGCCGCTCTCGAGGCTGCACAGAAGGCCCTCGCGGACATCGACATTCACTCTCCGATGCCTGGCACGGTCTACTACATTCCGGTAGCCCAATACGACTTCGTGGCGGGCGGCGATACCTTGCTGGACGTTGCGGATCTTACACATATTCAGATTCAGGCCTACTTCGACGAGCCTGAGGTAGGCAAACTCGCCGACGGCCAACCTGTAACCATCCTCTGGGACGCCAAGCCCGACCGCATATGGCATGGACACATCCTGCAGATTCCGACAACCATCATCAAATACGGAACCCGCTACGTCGGTGAGTGCATTATCACTGTCGAAGATGCCAATGGCGATCTGCTCCCCAACACGAATGTCACGGTCAAGGTGATTACGCAGCAACGCCTGCACGTGTTGAGCGTGCCTCGCGAGGCGCTGCACACCGATGGCCCCAACAACTTTATCTTCAAGATCGTCAATGGACGGCTGCGCAAAACGCCAGTCCAGGTCGGGTTGGGCTTGAACCTGACGCGTGCTGAAATCACACAGGGGCTGTCTGAGGGCGACACCGTCGTCACCGGCGCAACCACGGAAGCTGACCTGATAGACGGGCTCGAAGTAAAGGTAGTAAAGGCGCAGCAGTAGATGGGAAGAACAGATATCCAACGACGGGGCCTGCACAGTATTTTGATCGCTGGAGTGCTTGCTGCGTCGGCTCTTCCCTGCTTCTCTGCCGACGTTGCAGCCAGCCAGCGAATTGCCAGTGAGCATGCCTTGATGCAAGGCCGGGCAGATGAGGCAATTGCAGGTTTGCGCACCCTCGTTGCAGCCAACCCAAAGGATGGAGCGGCACACCTGCTGTTGTGCCGCGCGTTCTATGCGGAGGAGCTACCCGATGCTGCCGTAGCGGAATGTGAAGCAGCTTTGTCGGTACTGGATAAAAACAGCATGGCCCAGGACTGGATGGGTCGCGCCTACGGCATCAAAGCCAGCCACTCCGGCCCCCTTGCAGGCTACAAGCTGGCCAGCAAGGTCAAGAACGCCTTTGAAGCGGCCGTTGATCTCGATCCCAGGAACGGCGATGCTGTGAACGATCTCAGCGAGTACTACATCGGAGCGCCCGCTATCGTGGGCGGAGGGCTCGACAAGGCAGCAGCACTCGCCTCCCGGGTAGAAGCGCAACTTCCACAGCAGGCTCACCGCACGCGCGGACTTGCAGCCGAAAAAAATAAAGACCATGCCACCGCAGAGCGCGAGTTTCGCGCTGCAGTAGCCGTCGCAGGACGTCCCGATGCCTGGACAGACCTGGGTGCCTACTATGCGCGCCGCAACGATAAAGGCAAGGCCCTCGATGCCTTACGTCAGGCACTCAGCGTCGATCGGTCCCACGACGCTTCGCTGGTGGATGTCGCCAGCATCCTGCTCGACATGCACATTGAACCGAAGTTGACCGAACAGACACTGCGCGACTATCTGGCATCCAACGCGAAGAGCGATGCAGCGCCCGCCTTCAAGGTTCATGTCCTGTTGGGCAAACTACTGCAAAAGCTTGGAAATAAAGCAGGCGCTCGCGATGAGTTTGCCCAGGCCCTCGCTCTGGCCCATGAATATGCCCCTGCGCAGAAGGCCATGCAGCAGCTTTAAGTGACGAAGATCGCAATCGCGTCGTAAGGTGGAGCAGGAGAGAATGTTGCTGAAGAGAACGATGCAAATCCGGTGGTCAAAAGCGATGGGGGTCGGACTGGCCCTGAGCCTTTGCGCCTGCGCCTCCGCGCAGATCTCGCTGACTTCGGCCGTGGATCTTGCGTTGCGCAGCAATCCCAAGGTTCTGGCAGCCCAGGCTTCTGTGACGAAGGCCGAGGCCGCACTCGCACAGACCCGTGATCCCTATATTCCCACTGTGGGCGTCGATGGTGGTTACGGCAAAGGCACAGGCGCTCCCTCCGGTCTGCCCACGGTCATCGCTCTCTCCAGCCGGTCCCTGCTCTTCAATTTTTCGCAGCAAGACTATGTTCGCGCAGCCACCTCAGGGCTACAGGCGGCGAACCTCTCCCTGCAGGAGACACGCGACCAGGTAGCGGAAGACGTCGTCGTCACTTATCTGAACCTCGACAACGCACAACGGCGACAGGCCGCCCTGAATGAGGAATACGGGTTTGCTACGCGTTTGGTCACCATTGTCCAGACTCGTCTCAATGCAGGGCAGGACACGCCCATGGATCTCCTTCATGCGCGCCTGACCGCGTCCCAGATTCGCGAGTCGCAACTGCACACAGATGACGATGTCTCTGCCTTATCCGACCACCTCGCTCGCCTGATCGGTCTGCCGGAGCGCCCGTTGGTCACGGTCCCGGATTCGATTCCCGCGATGCCGCCCATTGACATGTCCGCTAACAACGAGACGGACAGCTTCGGTATCAAGGCCGCCTTCGCCAGCGCCAGGAGCAAGCAGGAGACGGCCTTTGGAGATTCCCGTTACCGTTTTCGGCCGCAGATAAGCTTCGGAGCGGACTACAGCCGTATCGATACCAGCGAGAGCGACTTCCTCGATTACTATCCGCAGTTCGGGGGCAAGAGCGACAATACATTCTCCGTCGAGATTCAAATCACCCTCCCCATCTTTGACCGCAGCCACGAAGATCATGCACGAGAGACAGCCGCTGAGGCCCATCGTGCTCGCTTCGAAGCAGAGGATCAGCGCAATCAATTTATGGAAGGCCGCCTGAAGCTTCGGCACAGTCTGGCCGAGATCCAGGCGAGCAGTGAGACCGCCGAGATCCAGCGCGACATCGCGCAGGGGCAGCTCGATGCGATCCTCGTTCAGCTCAATGCTTCCTCAGGCGATCCCAACAAGCCGCAGATGACCCCCAAAGATGAGCAGAACGCCCGTCTCCAGGCCAGCCAGCGGTCGCTCGATCTGCTCAACGCTCAGTTGCAACTGAGGCAAGCCCAGGTTAATCTGCTGCGCCAGACGGGTCAACTCGATGAATGGCTAAAGATTCCCCTCACTCAACCGGCTGGTACCGTGATTAAGCCCTTAGCACACTAACGCGGTGCATGCGTCTTTCCTTCAAGCCCTGCACCACACAGGGTGCCCCCTGTAACACAGGTTGAAGCAACATGAGAGTTTACAAAGTGGTAAAATTGACCCTATTGATATGCCACTGAAAACCCTGCTCCTGAACCCGCCTTCCTTTGAAAATTTTGATGGTGGCGCCAGCTCTCGCTGGCCGGCCACACGCGAGATCGAATCGTACTGGTACCCGGTCTGGCTCGCTTATCCGGCGGGAATGCTGGAAGGGTCAAAGCTCCTGGACGCTCCGCCTCATCACGTCTCGGCGGAGCAGACGATCGAAATCGCCAAGGACTATGAGTTTCTGGTGCTCTTCACCTCGACCGTAGGCTGGGCCGGCGATCATGGTTTGGCTCGCGCCATCAAGAAGGCCAATCCGACGATGAAGATCTGCTTCGTCGGGCCCCCGGTTACCACCGATCCGGACCGTGCGCTGAATGAGTGCGAAGTCCTCGACTTCATCTGCCGCCGCGAGTTCGACTTTTCGGTTGTGGAGTTTGCCAACGGCAAGCCACTGAATGAGATCCTCGGAATCAGCTACAAGGACGCCAACGGCGTCATCCAGCACACCCCGGACCGCCCGCAGGTCGAAGACCTCGACGCGATGCCCTGGGCCACCAAGATCTACAAGCGCGACATGGACGTGACACGCTACAACGTGCCGTTCCTGCTGCACCCGTACATCTCGCTCTACTCGACGCGCGGCTGCCCGGCACAGTGCACCTTCTGCCTCTGGCCCCAGACCCTCTCGGGTCATGCGTGGCGCAAACGGTCCTCCGATGATGTGGCGGCCGAGATGGCCTGGGCGAAGCAGAACTTCCCCGACGTCAAGGAATTCTTCTTCGACGACGATACCTTCAACATTCAAAAGGTCCGCACCATCGAGCTTTGCGCGAAGCTGAAGCCGCTCGGCATCACCTGGAGCTGCACCTCGCGCGTTACCACCGACCGCGACACCCTCAAGGCCATGAAGGAAGCCGGCTGCCGCCTGCTGATCGTCGGCTTCGAGTCAGGCGATCCGCAGATCCTGAAGAACATCAAGAAGGGTGCAACCGTCGAACGTGCACGCGACTTCGTCAAGGATTGCCATGACCTCGGGCTGATCATCCATGCCGACTTCATTCTCGGCCTCCCGGGTGAGACCAAGGAGTCGATCTGGAACACGATAAACTTCGCCAAGCAGCTGGATTGCGAGACGATTCAGGTGTCGGTCGCTCACGCTTACCCTGGCACGGAGTTCTACGACTACGCGAAGCGCAACGACTTCATCACCAACGAGAACATGGAAGACGGCGGCGGCCACCAGATGGCGCACATCGAGTACCCCGGTCTTCCGACCGAGTACGTGATGGAGATGGTTCACAAGTTCTACGATGAGTACTATTTCCGTCCCAAGGCCGCGTTCCGCGTGGTCTGGAAGGCCATCGTGAACCGCGACGTGCCCCGTCTCTACGTCGAGGCCAAGAGCTTTATGAAGCTGCGCTCGCAGCGCAATAAGGCTGCTCGCGCCAAGAAGGAAGAGAACGCTCTGAAGCAGCAGGAGAGCGTGAGCATGAACGCGTAGTTCGGCTCGAAGAAACAGGAGGCGGAGCATTCCTGCTCCGCCTTTCCTTTTTGTTTGCGACCCAACGTTGATAGGGCACTCGTATGAAGCACACACTCAAGCCATCACAGTACGCTGTCCTGATAGCGATTATGCTCACAGCGTCCGTAGGCGATTCCCTGTTGTCGCGGGGCATGGGACAGGTAGGACAGGTGGATCTGCATCACCTCGGGCTGCTCTGGCATGCGCTCTTCAATCCCTTTGTCGACGCCGGGATTGTGCTGCTGATCGGCTTCTTTGCCTGCTACACGACAGCACTGAGCTGGGCCGATCTTACCTTTGTCATGCCGGCGACGGCGTTCGGCTACGTGGTCATTGCCCTTCTGGGACGTTTCTGGCTGCATGAGCAGCTGTCCCCCACCCGGTGGGCCGGCATTCTGCTGATCGTCTGCGCTGTAGGCTTTGTCGCGGGCGGGCCGTCAAGGACCGAGCATCACGAGCTGGATACGATGGACTCCGGGGTGGGCCGCTAATGCTTGCACCGCAGATCATACGAGTATGGGGTTCGATCTTCTTCGTCTCCGCGCTGGCCGTGGCGGGAGAGGTCCTGATCGCAGCGGGCATGCGCGAGCTTGGCGACCTGGATGACATTCGGGCAAAGAGTGGACTGGTTGGCACGATCAGGGCAGTGCTGACGAATGGGAAGTTTTTTATTGGGGCACTGTGCATGGCGCTCAACTTCTTTGCGATGCTGTTTGCCCTGAGCATCGCGGATTTGTCGCTGGCGGCGCCTGCCATTGCGTCTCTTACGTACATCGGTAATGCCATCGCAGCGAAGTGGTTCCTGCACGAAAAGGTGGACCGGCGGCGGTGGCTGGCCACTTGCTTTGTGGCTGTGGGTGTGGCGCTGATCGCGCATTGAAGCTGGATAGGTCTTGCTTTTAATTATTTGCTTTTCTGGTTTGTCATTCCGAGCGTAGCGAGCGAACCTGCTGTCTCCCGTTCTTTGCCAGTGCCACGACAAATGTTGTGCGGCAGTTCAGACCGCGCTCCAGTTCCAGCTACATGTTTTCCAGGTGATCCGACCAAAGAACGGGAGACAGCAGGTTCGCTCGCTGCGCTCGGAATGACAAACCAGAAAATCAAGGGCAAAAACAGATGCAGGTCCTGGTCCTTAACTAGCCTCTACCCAGCGGCAACAAAGCTTGCAGCGTTCCCCAAGATTCACGCCGAGCGGCGCGCCTTCATCGATTGCACCATGCCGACAAGGAGAATTCCGAGCTTCCGTGAAGTCGGCATCGAGACGCGTCCGCGGAAGACTGCCGTGGGCTCTTCGGCGATAAGGTTGAGCAGCCCGCGATAGATCCGCACCAGCACTCGCATGGCAGCACGCGAATCCGGATCGAGCAGAGGGATCAACTCATCGGCGCTGCGATAGAGCGTCTGGGCGTGCTTCTCAAAGCCCCGCAATAGAGCAATGTCAGCCGGGCTTGACGCTTTCCCTTCAGTAACAGCCAACAGATGCTCGGGAGTAACACCGTGCTCGCTCAGCAGGTCGGCGGAGAGATAGATCCGCCCACGCTCCGCGTCTTCCTTTACATCGCGCAGGATGTTCGTAAGCTGAAAGGCAACGCCCGTGTCGATCGCGAGCTGTTCGGCACGGCGGTCCTTGTAGCCAAAGATACGAATGCAAACGAGCCCGACGACCGAGGCTACGAGATAGCAGTAATGATGCAGCGCCGCAAAGTTGTCATAGACCTGTAGCGTGCGATCGAAACACCGGTGGTCCTGTACGACCAGAGTTGTGACTCCCTCGGGCTGCGGATTGAGGTCGAGGGTCGTGCCTGCAACCAGCTGTTCGAGAAGATCGTCGGGAATCTCAAAGCGCTGCTGCGTGTCTTTGAGAGCGAGAAACACCGGGTCGTTCGTCGGCGAGGTGCGCGACTCCCGCCAGGCGGCTGTCCATGCTGTCATGGCGTCGCGGCGAGCCTCCAGGGAGAGCGACTCGTCATCGGCGAGATCGTCGGCCTTGCGCATGAACGCATAGACCGCGCACATCGCGTCGGACTTGTGCTGCGGCAAGACGCGAAATGCGTAATAGAAGTTCTTGGCCTCGCGCTTGGCGATGTCGCGGCAAACCGCATAGGCCGCTGTAATCTCTGGTGTGCTCACTGGCTCAACTCCTTTGGGAACTTCCGCGCAGGCCGCAATATCGCGCCCGCCTTCCCTGACAACGCGCCGCCAGCAGGCGCAGCTTTGCGGCCTTCGTGACCACAGGACGTTGCACTCATTACGCGCTCACCTTCTCTGCCGCAGCAAATGCTGGATGCAGCTCGTTCGCCGGACGACCGGGAAAGATCGCCGTCTTGATCTCGGGAACGATCCCCTCGGCCGGACGCACCAGCATGCGCGTAAAGACCTCCGGCACCTCATCGAGAGTAGCAGTACCGGTAAGGAAATCCTGGCACTGGAAGCGGCCCGAGCACAGCAGATCGAACGCCGCTCGCGCGGTAGAAGGCGTGTGATGAAAGCTCGCCTTGAGCGTGAGATCGGAGTAGTGCAGCAGGTTGGTATCGAACTGGACCGTCGTGCCTGCGGGAGGGCCGCCAAAGAGGTTGATCAGCCCGCCTTTGCGCGCCATCTGTGCTGCCCACTGCCAGGCCTCGGGCGTGGCGACGGCTTCGATCACGATGTCCGCTCCCCGGCCCTCGGGCGTGAGTGCGCGAGCCGCGGCAATAGGGTCGGCGACATCGCCGATGCGCAAGACCTGCTCCGCGCCGAAGCGCTTCGCTGTATCTACCTGGTCCGAACGCTTGACTACCGCGATCACATACAGGCCTGCCAGCGACGCGGCATGAATGAACAACAGCCCGATGGGGCCAGCGCCCAGCACGATCACCGTCTGCCCGGCCTTTGCCTGCGACTCCTCAAGGCCGCGCATCACGCAGGCCAGCGGCTCGGTAAGCGCAGCGTGCTCGAACGGCATCGCCGCTGGAAGCTTGAGGGTGTTCTTCTCGACAATCCGCGCGGGAATGCCGATGAACTCGGCATAGGCCCCGTTGTTGAACAGCAGATCGTCACAGAGGTTCTGCTGGCCCTGGCGGCAGAAGAAACAGTCATCGCAGGGCGCGGAGTTGAGCGGAACGACGCGATCGCCGAGCGCGAAGGAGGTAACGCCCTCGCCCACTTCAACGACTGTCCCCGCCAGCTCATGGCCGAAGAGGCGGTTGAGCGTCAACATCTTCGCGTGATATCCGCGACGGAACACTTTGAGGTCTGTACCGCAGGTCAACGCGGCGTCTACCCGCAACACCAGTTCACCAGGGCCCGCTGTGGGCACAGGGACGCGCTCCATCCGGAGGTCTTCCCTGGCGTGCAGCACGGCAGCTTTCATGGTCTCGGCCATCCTTCTATTTTCTCATTTAAAGGAAATCTTTAATGCAGAGGGTACCGAGGTTTCATGAAGGTCAAGTGACGCAAGACCCCAGAGCCCTCTGCGTTAGAAATGTCTCTACTCAACTAGATGCTCGTAGGTCCGCTGACGCATCTGATAATCTGACCCACAGCGAACCGCATGAAACTTGTCTCCCCAGGAGCCTTCGCGAAGAACATCGTTGCCTCGGTGCAGGAATACTCCTTGCTGTCCGGACGCGCGATCGGCAACCTCTTCACGAACCCGCGCTATATCGCCGACACCTTCACGCAGATGGACTCCATCGGCGTTGGGTCGCTTCCTATCGTCGTTCTGACAGGCTTTTTTACCGGCTGCGTTCTCGCCCTGCAGGCGGCTGTCTCGCTCAAAGAGTTCGGCGCCATCAATATGACCGGGAAGCTGGTCGCGCTTTCGATGGTCAAAGAGCTGGGCCCCGTGCTGACCGGGCTGATGGTCTCCGGCCGCAATGCCTCCGGCATGGCCAGCGAGCTGGGCTCGATGAAGGTGACCGAGCAGATCGACGCCATGCGCGCTCTGGGGACCGACCCGATTCGCAAGCTGGTAACACCGCGCCTGGTCGCGACGGTCTTCATGCTCTTCTTCCTGACCATCATCTCGGACGCCTGCGGCACAGGCGGCGGAGCCCTGGTGGCCGTCGTCCTGCTGCGCCTCAACGGTCCGGCCTTCTTCCACACGGCCTACATGTCGCTGGTCGGGGGTGACGTCGTAGAGGGCCTGGTCAAGCCGCTGTTTTCAGGCTTCATCATCGCGACCATCGGCTGCTACTACGGCCTCCGCACTACCGGAGGCACCCAGGGTGTCGGCAAAGCCACCACGCAGGCCGTCGTTGCCTCTTCTGTCCTGATCATTCTTGTCGATTTTCTCGTGACGCAGCTCATGATCGGGATCTTTGGAAGGTAACGGCGATGACCCTGCCCACACCTGATTTACAAGTCGCCGCACAGCCCTCGATCGAGATGCCGCCCGGCGCGGCGATCGTCGAGTTCAAAGACGTCTCCATCGGCTTCGAGCAAAACCACGTTCTGAAGAACATCTCATTCCGCGTCGAACGCGGCGAAACCCGCATCATCCTTGGCCCCGCGGGCGGTGGCAAAAGCACCTTGCTGAAGCTGGCGAATGGTTTGCTCAAGCCGGACAGCGGAGAGATCTGGATCTTCGGCAAGCCGCTGTCCGGCATGTCCGAGCGCGAGATCTTCGAGCTGCGCGCGCATATCGGCATGGTGTTTCAGGAGAGTGCGCTCTTCGACTCCCTCACCGTCGAAGATAACGTGGCCTATCGCCTGCACGAAGAGCGCGTCCCCGAAGCTGAAGCCCACGACCGCGTCGTCGAGGCCCTGCGTTTCGTCGAGCTGGAGAAGGCCATCACCAAATTCCCGCCGGAGTTGAGCGGCGGCATGCGGCGGCGCGTCTCCATCGCACGAGCCATCATCAGCAAGCCCGACCTGATCCTCTACGACTCCCCTACCGGAGGCCTCGACCCCATCACCTCGACCACCATCATCGAGCTGGTAGTGAAGCAGCGAGACGTCTCCAACACGACCTCGCTGCTGATTACGCATCGGCTGCAGGATGCCTTTACGCTGGCAACCCATCGCTTCAGTCAGTCGACGGGCCATATGGAGCCCATTCCTGATGGCAAGCTCGATCCGGGCACGAAGTTTCTCGTGCTGAATGAAGGAAAGATCGTCTTCGACGGCACGACCCATGAGTTAACGCACACGCAGGACCCCTGGCTCAGGGCTTATCTGGAGTAGCAGCGCTGCTCTGCTCCTACGGCGCTCCAACCGCCAATGTCCGATGAAACAGGCTCAAAGCCAGCCCAAATGTGCTGCGCGCCAGGTCCGCATCGTAGCGAACTCCTTCATCGCGCAGAAATGCATGCGCTCCGTTGACCTCATGCCAGTTAAGCTTCGTTCCCACCTCGTTTAGCCGGGTAAGCACCTGCATGCGGCCCTCGGTCGGGATGTGCGGGTCCTGGCGGCCCCAGGCCATCAACAGTTCCCCTTTGATCTCACCCGCGCGGGCCATGGAATCATCCTTCATTCCAAGTCCAAGGGTGCCCTTGTGGATGTCGGTCGCATAAAAGCAGACCGCGCCCAGTACCTCCGGGTTCATGGCTGCACGAAATGCGAGATGGCCTCCGAGGCAGATGCCCATGACGCCGAGCCGTCCCGTGCAGTCGGACCGTTCCGCCAGATGCGCCAACACCGCCCGGGCATCGCTGTCGTAAGCGGAGACGGGCTTGGCGGTCTTCAGCGCGTTGCCACGGTCGGAGCCTGCCTGATCATAGGCAAATACCGTGCCCGCAGGCTCAAACTCATGATAAATCTCCGGTACTGCAACGACATAGCCGTGGCCGGCAAGTTGCACGGCAGTCCGATGAATGGGACTCGTAACCTGAAAGATCTCGGAAAACATCAGGATTCCCGGAAACCGCCCCGGAGCGGAGGGCCGGACGATGTGCGTCCGCATGCTGCCTGTGGGGGTTTCCAGGTCCACGTACTCGTTATCGATGACGATCATTTAGAACTCCAGTAGAAGTAACTCCAGCTTCGCCGAGTCTACTATGCGGGCTTTGCGTGTTTATTTTTGGGGACGTATGATGGGCTGCACTGAATTCGTCGAGTAGTTCAGAGAAGTCAGGATAGAATCGAAAGTGTTAATCCATTTCATGCGGATTTGTTTTTGATCCCCTCTAATTCCCTCTAGGACCGTACCTTACCTTGTCAAGCCTGACCATCCAAGATCGTGTTCTCAAAGTCATTGCGACCTCGAAACGACTGCCCCTCGAAAGTGTTCAGGCCGACGGCAGCTTCGAGGCCCTCGGAATAGACTCGCTGGACCGCCTCAATATTCTCTTCGACCTCGAGAGTGAATTCGACATCGAGATCAACGACGAAGAAGCCAAGCAAATCAAGAATATCCACGAGATGGTTGAAGGAATCACCCATCTTCTCCAAGCGAAGACCTCCTCTTCGCCCTCCGAATAACATGCACCGGGTTGTCGTCACAGGAACAGGTGTTATCAGCGCGCTTGGCCATAACACTGCCGGGTTTTGGCAGTCATTGACCACGGGAACCTCCGGCATCCGCGAGATCGAGAACATCGACACCTCGCAGATCCGGTTCAAGCATGGCGCTGAGGTTCGGGGCTATGTTCCCGAAGAGTACTTCGAAGCCAAAGATATCTCGCTCATGGACCGCTTCGCGCAGTTCGCGGTTCTCTCTGCCCGCGAGGCGCTTGCCGAAGCAGGGATTGAGTGGACACAGACTCTGCGCGAAGAAACAGCCGTGATTACCGGTTCCTGCCTGGGCGGACGGGGGGCGGAAGAAAGCGGCTATTGGGAGCTCTTCCATAACGGCAAGAGCCGCGTCCACCCGCTCACGATTCCCCTCAGCATGAGCAACGCCGGTGCCAGCCATATCTGCATGCAGTTCGGCATCGAAGGCCCGGCCTATACCATCTCCACCGCCTGCGCGTCGTCTGCTCACGCCATCGGCCAGGCTTTCTGGATGGTCCGCTCCGGGGCTGCGCCCCTCGCCATCGCGGGTGGCAGCGAAGCTCCCATGTTTCTCGGCGGCCTCAAGGCCTGGGAGGCTCTGCGGGTCGTCAGCAAAGATACCTGCCGCCCCTTCTCTGCCGAACGCAGCGGCCTGGTCCTCGGCGAAGGTGCCGGGATGCTGGTGCTCGAGCCTCTGGAGGCAGCACTCGCCCGCGGAGCTCGCCCGCTCGCCGAGATCGTCGGCTTCGGCATGTCCGCCGACGCCGGCCACATCACCCAGCCCGTCGCCACAGGCCCCAGCCGTGCCATGAAACTCGCTCTTCGTGACGGGAGCCTCGCTCCTGAGCAGATTGGCTACATCAATGCCCACGGGACAGCGACCGAAGCTAACGACCGCATTGAAACGGCGGCGATCCATAGCGTCTTCGGCTCACACGCCGGGAAACTAGCTGTCAGTTCCACCAAGTCCATGCACGGTCATGCGCTGGGTGCAGCCGGTGCGATCGAAGCTGTGTCCAGCATCCTC
This sequence comes from Granulicella mallensis, assembly GCF_014203225.1. Classification (GTDB taxonomy): domain Bacteria; phylum Acidobacteriota; class Terriglobia; order Terriglobales; family Acidobacteriaceae; genus Granulicella; species Granulicella mallensis_A. The sequence continues at coordinate 212,495 of NZ_JACHIO010000003.1, forward strand.
AGTCTCAGGCACGGCATTCTTCCGCCTACTGCAAACTTTCTTACAGCGGACCCTGCCTGCGACCTAGACGTCATCCCCAACCAAGCCCGCATGGCTTCTGTAGAGGCTTGCCTCTCGAACTCCTTTGCCTTCGGCGGGTTGAACGCTGTACTGGCCTTCAAAGCTTTCGTTTAGAGCCTGTCATCAAACTGCTTTGGGAGAGAAATCGAACTGTGCAACAGTTTTGTTGAGGCACGGAGCGGAAGGGCACGGTTTCAACCGTGCCGTAAAACGTCGAGCCAAAGGACCCTACCTCTCTGCCGAAGGCTGGAGTGAAGCCCGCAGGGCGCAACGACTGCATTGCCTTCTTTGATCGTAGCGAAACCGCCACCCTCACCACGACTGTACCCTTGGCGAGCCCTGCACAGTCTTGGCAGCACCGAAAAAGCAATTCAGTCGTTACGGCTGCGCCTCCACTCCGGCCTTCGGCAGAACGGTACAGGACTTTGACCTGGCGTTTGTGGCCTGGCTGAAGCCAGGCCCTTCCGTTCTTGCCACAGGAAGCTATTTACACGGCTCAATCTTCAACCCAAAATAGTAATTTGATGAACTCCCTAGCTCAGAGTCTTCAACCACGCCACCGACCGGGCTATCCCCTCCGCCATCGATACCTGCGGAAGAAAGCCAAACTCCGTGCGCGCCTTTTCGCTCGGATACTCCTGGTCCCGCCCCAGGAGAGACACCGCGTGCCGCGTCAGCAACGGTCTTCCCGGCAACGCCTTCAGAAGATGGTAGGGAGCCTCCATCACACTCGCCACCGCCATGGCCACCCCGTAGGAAAGATTGATCCAGGGCTGCTTATAGCCCAGTCCATCCGCCAGCGCGGCCACATACTCATGCCACCGCACTCCGGTTCCGTCGGTCAGGTTATAGACCTGCCCCAGAGTCGAAGGGCTCTGGGCCGCCGACATCATGGCATCTACCGCATTGTCGACATACAGAAACCCGCCCGTCGTTCTTCCTCCCGCGATATGAGCCATCTGACCCTGCCGCAGCAGGTCCGCAATGTCGGTCACAAAGGCCTTTCCGCGAGGCCCATAGATCGTCGCAGGCCGGACTACCGTCACCGGCAGGCCGTCCTCCCGCGCAGCGCGCCAGACGGCTTCCTCCGCCAGGATCTTCGTCCGGTTGTACGGTAGCCCCACATCCCGAAGCGCGCCAGTCTCAGCGCATGGAATCACCGGATAGCCATAGACATCCGTCGTGCTGACGTGGACGAAGCGTTCGAGCTGACGAGCCTCCCGCGCCGCCGCGAGCAGCATCTCCGTCCCCCGTACGTTGCTCTCGACGTAGACCTCCATCGAGGCCCAGTCGGTCGAAGCCGCCGCGCAGTGAAAGATGTGGGTCGCCTCGCGCACGGATTCCAACAAGGAGTCTCGATCCGTCAGGCTCCCCCGCACTACCCGCACGTGCGACGCAGACAGGTGACGAAGGTCGGCGTTGGGACGAGCCAGCACGGTTACCTGCTCGCCTTCGCGCGCCAGCACCTCCGCCAACCGGCCTCCCAGGAACCCGCTCGCCCCCGTCACCATCACCGGCACGCTATTCGCTCCGCATCTTGGAGAAGACGTCCAGCGCAAACTCGAGATGCTCCTGCGTATGGGCCGCCGTCACGCATAGCCGCAACCGCGCCGCGCCCTGCGCTACAGCAGGAAACAGCACCGGCGACACCAGAATTCCATGGTCGCGCAGCTTCCGCGCAAACAGCGCCGTTGTCGTGTCGTCATTCAGCATGACCGGGATCACCGCGGTCTCAGAGAGCCCTGTATCGTATCCGAGGCTCTGGAGTCCCTCGCGCAGGAAGATCGCGTTCGCCTGCAGCCGTGCGACGCGCTCCGGCTCCTGCTTCAGGATCTTCAACGTCGCGAGAACAGCTGCGGCTACAGGCGCCGCCATCGCTCCCGAAAAGATAAAGGGAGCCGAAGCATGCTGCAAGAAGATAGACAGCCGCTGCGACACAGCGACGAAGCCTCCGCTCGCGGGAATCCCCTTCGCCAGAGATCCGGTCCAGATATCGACCTCATCCGTCGGCACGCCAAAGTGCTCATCCGTTCCGCGTCCATGCTTGCCCAGTACGCCGCTCGCATGCGACTCATCCATCAGCAGGAAGCAGTCGAACTCCTTCTTCAAGGCGATCAGTTCAGGAAGACAGCCGATATCGCCATCCATCGAGAACACGCCGTCCGAGATAATCAGCGTGCGATTCGCCTCCGGCCCGTTCTCCAACTCATGCCGCAGAGACGCCGGATTGTTGTGCTCAAACCTCTGGACCTGAACTCCTGCCAGGCGGCACGCATCCATCAGGCTCCGGTGCGAGAGCGCATCGGCGATCACCCGATCGGCAGGCCCGAAGAGCGCGCTGATCACGGCCAGATTCGCGGCATATCCCGAGGTGAAGGTAATAGTCGACTGAGTTCCCTTGAACTCCGCCAGGGCATGTTCCATCTCCTGGTGCAGGTCCAGCGTTCCCGTCAGAAGACGAACGCCTCCCGTCCCTGTACCGTACCGTCGTATCGCCTCAATTGCAGCTTCATCCACGCGCGGGTCGCCGATCAATCCCAGGTAATCGTAGGACGACAGCATCAGCATCCTGTGACCGTCCATCACAACCTCAGGCCCGGACCGGCTGCTCAGCGGAGCCTGAAACGGATAGGCATCGATCGAGCAGGCCAGGGCCGTATTCTCGAACAGTCTGCGTGCCCGCGCATCGATGAGGTCATGCTTCTTATAGGTATCTTTGCGATCGGAGGCAAAGTAGTCCTGGAACATCTGACCTGAAGAGGAGGGGAAGTTCTTCTTAGCTGGGGTGGCGGTTTCTTCGCTGGGTGGTTGAGTACGCATGAATACCCAATATATCGCGCGAGCTACAATTCTTTCTTTTCCTTATAAAAACTGCCCAGTTATTGCAGTTACGCATCCAGCTTATAGCGCGTCTCCGATAGACGATACAAGGGCCGCCATACCAGCCGATTGATCGTGACCACCATCAGCGCCATCACAATCGTGGAGAGCAGCAGCAGATGGAACTCCCCGTGATCCGTTGCCGAGCTGATCTGCGCTCCGAGGCCTACAGTCTGCATGGTCTGGTTATTCAGATGGAAGTACTCCGCGATGATGCTAGCGTTCCACGCGCCGCCCGATGCCGTAACCATTCCCGTAATCAGGAAAGGAAAGATACCCGGCAGGATGACCGTGCGCCAGCGCTGGAGCGTGCTGAAGTGGAACAACTGGGCCACCTCGCGCAGATCGGACGGAATCGCCATTGCCCCGGCGATCACGTTGAACAGGATGTACCACTGCGTTCCAATCAGCATCAGCAGAATAGACGCGATTCCCATCCCTCCGCCTACCCGGATCAGGGCCAGCAGGATCACGGGAAACAAAGCCGTCGCCGGTACAGAAGCGGCGATCTGAGCCAGGGGCTGCGCAATCCGCGCGAGCTTAGGATTAAAGCCGATAGCGACGCCGACCGGGATCGTCCAGGCCGCGGCGATCACCAGCGCTATATTCACCCGCAGGAACGTCGCAGCAGCGCCGTGTAGAACAGCCACGAGTTGTGGCGCTCTTACCTGACGAAGCAGGATCAAGGCCTCCGAAGCCAGGTAGATCACAGCCACGAGCAGCAGTAGCACCGCTACCCACCGGAACCACGCGCTTCCCTTCTTCTCCGTGACTCCATCCGCAAGACTGAGTCGCCGCTCCCGCCGCTGCGCCAGAGAGCAGTAGATGTTCTCCGACACCGGATCGAGCGTGTGGCGTCGCAGCGTACGCAGTGCCCCAGAATGAGTGAGAAGGTGCAACAGCGGCGAACGCACGTGCGCGCCACCTTCAACCTGCTCGAACTTGAACTTGTCGCTCCAGACAATCGCAGGGCGCCAGATCAACTGATCGATCGCCACGATAATGCCGATCATTACGGCAAGACCCATGACGATCGCCCGCGTATCGTTTTCACTCGCCGCCGTCTGCAGGTAGGAACCTAGCCCAGGCAGGCGGAAATCCCGCGTGCCCAGCACGAACATCTCGCAGGCCATGAGAAAGAACCAGCCGCCGGCCACCGACACCATCGAGTTCCACACCAACCCGATGGCTCCATACGGCAACTCGAGTTGCCACAGCCGCTGCCAGCGCGAAAACCGATAGATAGAAGCGGCTTCACTCAGTTCGCGCGGGATGCTCTTGATCGACGAATAGAAGCTGAAGGCCATGTTCCAGACCTCACCGGTAAAGATGAGCAGGATCGCCCCCATCTCAACGCCGATTTGCCGGGTGGGAAAAAGCGCCACCATCGCCAGCATCACGCCCGGCAAAAAACTCAGGACCGGGATCGACTGGCAGATATCCAATCCTGCCACCATCAACGGTTCCAACCGGCGGCTGTACGCGGCAACATATCCATAGCCGACAGCGAAGAGCAGACTCAGAATGTAAGCGAGGCCGATACGCACGATCGAATAAAACGCATAGAGCGGAAGCGCACGTGGACTGAGCGAGATGACGATCTCCGGCTCCGCATGCCCAAACCAGTAATGGGCGATGCGCACCACACCATAAAAGCAGGCGAGGCCGATGCCGGCAACGCACAGGTCCATGACCACTGGCCAGGTACGCTTCAGCGCCTGCGCGCGTGCCAGCGTCTCACGGCCACGGATGGAGCTCAAGCTGCCGGGAAGCCGAATCAAACGCCGCTCTCCACAAAGGATTCTGCCTGCGCATGCAACTTCTCAGCCTGCACGAAACGGCGGCGTGAGGCGTCGAAGTCGAATAGCTCCGCGTACCGTCCCCAGTTCACGGCAGTCTCTAACTGACGAATCGTCTCTTCCTCTGTGAACTGCTCATCCAGCATGTCGTGGAAGAAGTCTTCGGAGACGGTATGGTCGCTCTTGGCCTCGATCGCACGCACGATCTGCCGCAGCAAAAGAACGTGTTCGATGGCCGACTCGCGAAACAACTCCTTCTGCCGCAGGATCTCGGAGTTCGCATACTCGGCTCCCAGCGGAGAGATGACAGCAGCGCCTTCCGTCACGGTAAGGAAACCGAGCATCTGTGCCGCATCCACAATAGGAAGAAGGTGGTCAATCTCGAAGGCTAGATCGTCGGCCAGGCGATACATGTCGTACTTGCCGCTGTGGTCTTCCAGCAGCTCCAGCAATCCTGCAACACCGCCGGGACGTGCATGCGGCAGCATCTGATACTGCTTGTGGATTGCGGCCCGCACCGGCTGGCTGCCGTTCGTCTGCGGCAACTCTGGTGGCTGCTCCTCCGGCTGGGTCAGGACCTTGTAGATGTAATCAACCAGTTGGTGAAATGCCGGTCCCTTGCGGTCTCTCGGGTGCGCGAGGCTAACCTCGAAGTCCGTCCGAACTCGTCCTGGATTGCGGCCAAGCACGATGATTCGATCAGCCAGCAACACCGCCTCTTCGATATTGTGCGTTACCAGGAAGATGGCCTGCGTTGGGATGGTCTTCTTCTGCCAGAGCTCCAGCAGTTCGCTGCGCAGATTCTCTGCCGTCAGTACATCGAGCGCGGAAAAAGGCTCGTCCATGAAGAGAACCTCCGGCTCGACCACCAGCGCCCGGGCAAAGCCTACTCTCTGCCGCATACCACCCGAGAGCTCCTTGGGATAAGCGGCCTGAAAGCCATCGAGACCAACCGTATCCAGAATCGCCAGGGTACGCCGCCGGCGCTCAGCCATCTCCATGCCACGGGCTTTCAACGGAGCCTCTACATTTTCGAGTACCGTCAGCCAGGGAAAGAGCGCAAAGCTTTGAAAGACGATGGAGACGTTCATATCCGCTGTGGCAACCGGCTTTTCATGCCAGTACACCTGTCCAGCCGACGGCTCTGAAAGCCCCGTCAACATGCGCAGCAGTGTCGATTTTCCTGAGCCCGATGGCCCCAGCAAAGCAACGATCTGGCCCGGAACGATGGAAAGATCGGTAGGCGAGATGACCTGAATGCGGTTCTCGCTTGGCTGCGCATAATATTTTTCAATCTGCTCGGCGCGAATGATCGAAGTTTGCATAAGTTTCTTACTTTCCTAAGACCACCCTGCTGCGCAGGCCAGACTGTCGCACAAGATACGACAGCTAAAAGGGTTGGCGGCTTTCCACAGTGATTCCAGCATCATTTTCAGCCGCCCTACATCTATATCAATTGATCTGCCGTTCATATACAAGCTGATGGTGTGGATATCGACTGTCGTGCGCGAGCTCCATTGAAACAACCGCGCCTGCCACTGCCCTAAGGACTCTACAAGGGCAAACATAAAGATGGGCACCGGATTGTTTGCTTCTAATCTCTGCTCTGTTCTGGAGATCCGAAATTACTTCCTGCGACATAAAACCCTGCGCAGGAACAGAGATATTCTGCAGGATTAGAAGGCATGAAGTGGAGCATCCCCGCATCCCTGAATCGAACGGCTGTTGAAGTTAGCCATGTTAAAATGCAGTATGGAAATTTCTGAAACCAGCTTGCGTGATGTGAAACTTGTACGTCCTAAAAAGCATGGGGACGAGCGCGGCTGGTTCTCCGAGGTCTTCAACGCAAGAAGCTTTTCGGCGGCAGGCCTGCCGGATCGCTTTGTCCAGGACAATCAATCCTTTTCACGGCGAGGAGTCCTGCGTGGACTGCACTACCAACTAGGGGAACAACAAGGCAAACTGGTTCGTGCGCTCTCAGGTCATATCTGGGATGTCGCGGTCGACCTTCGACCAAACTCGCCGGACTTCGGCAAATGGGCCGGGTTCGATCTCAAGGGAGAAGAGATCGAGTTCCTCTGGATTCCCGAGGGGTTTGGGCACGGCTTTGTCGTTCTCTCAGAAACCGCCAACGTGCTTTATAAGACCACCAACTTCTACTATCCCGCCGGCGAGCGCTGCGTACGCTGGGACGATCCAACACTTAACATCACGTGGCCACTCGATGGAATCGGAGTCCCCTCAGTCTCTGCCAAAGATGCGATTGGAAACCTGCTGGCGGAGGCTGAACTGCCCCCGCCCTATCAAAACAAGTAAGCACCACGCGCCTGAGGCTTTCTACGGTTCCACGAACACGCTTTACTCAGAAACCGTGGAAAGCCACTCAGCCATCACCTCTGCCGTTGAATCCTGCCATGTCGGCAGTTCAAACTCAAGCGTGCGCGCCAGCTTCTCGCAGTTCATGCGCGAGTTCTGAGGCCGCTTTGCAGGCGTTGGATAGGCATCGGAAGAGACAGGAGCCAGCCTGGCAAATGCCTGTTCGGGACGAGCGCGCTGTGCCAGTCCAACAAACTCTGACGCGAAGCCGAACCAGGTCGTACACCCTGCGCTACAGGCGTGATAGATCCCACGGAGGGGCTGCATGGCCTCAACGAGCGTTCCGCCTTGGGTCGCCGCGTCTTTCTCGCCGCGAAGAATCGTATGCGTGGCCAGACGAGCAAGCGTACGCGACCAGGTCGGAGCGCCGTACTGGTCATCGACGATTCGCAGCTCCTCACGCTCGCGAGCGAATTTGAGGATCGTCAGCAGAAAGTTCTTGCCTCGGGCCCCGAAGACCCAACTTGTCCGAAAGGTCAGGTGAGCCGCGCCACTGGCTGCAAGGGCCTGCTCGCCGGCAAGCTTCGATGCCCCATAAACACCCAGCGGGTTCACCGGATCGTCTTCGCACCAGGGACGAGTTCCATCGCCGGCAAAGACATAATCGGTAGAGAAGTGAAGCACGGCAGCACCAATTCGAGCGGCCTCTTCGCCAAGGACACCAGGAGCATCGCCATTGATAGCAAAGGCAGTCTGGATATCGCTTTCGGCCTTATCGACAGCGGTGTAAGCCGCGGCGTTCACGATCCATCGTGGCTTCACCTGTCGCACCGTCGCGCGAATCGCAGCGGCATCGGTTAGATCGAGCTCTGCCCGGGTCACGGCAACAACAGGGCCAAGGGCATTGAGCATGGGCAACAGCTCGCTGCCAACCTGGCCATTCGCTCCGATAAGCAGGATAGGAGCATCGATCATGTCTGTCAGTAGACCCTCTCCGAGAGCAATGCCCGCAGATATTGCCCATAGGAACTCTTTGAGATTTTGTTGGAGAGTGCTTCCAACTGATCGGCAGAGATATATCCAAGACGAAATGCGATCTCTTCAGGACATGCGATCTTCAGCCCCTGACGGTGCTCAATCGTCCGAACAAAGTTGGCCGCGTCCAACAAGGAATCGTGCGTTCCGGTATCGAGCCAGGCCATGCCTCGTCCCAGCAACTCGGTATGCAGTTGACCACGCTCCAGGTACCAACGATTGACGTCGGTAATCTCCAGTTCGCCACGCGGCGAGGGTTTGATCTGTTCGGCCACCGACACAACCTGTGAGTCATAAAAATAGATGCCCGTAACCGCATATCGAGACTTCGGCTTTACCGGCTTCTCTTCAAGCGAGATGACTTTGCGATCGGCGTCAAAGGCCACGACGCCATAACGTTCCGGATCGGTTACCGGATAAGCGAATACGGTCGCACCCTCCGACTGGTGGCGCGCGTTTTGCAAGGCCTTGACGAAATCGTGGCCAAAAAAAATGTTGTCTCCCAATGCGAGACAGCAGCCATCGCCAGCAAGAAACTCCTTGCCGATGAGAAAAGCCTGAGCGATGCCATCGGGGGATGACTGTACCGCATATTGCAGATGAATTCCCCACTGCTCGCCCGAACCGAAAAGCTCCTGGAACCGTGGTATGTCCTGCGGGGTAGAGATAAGAAGGATCTCGCGAATCCCCGCCAGCATCAGTGTGGAAAGCGGGTAGTAGATCATCGGCTTATCGTAGATCGGTAAGAGTTGTTTCGAAACGGCTTGAGTCACCGGATGCAGTCGCGTTCCGGCTCCTCCTGCAAGAATAATCCCCTTCATTGAACCTCAGCTTTGGGACTTGCGGTCAGCATAGTTAAGTGAAACCCATTGTTGATAAGCGGCGCCTGTCACAGCTTCAATCCAGCGGCCATTGGCAAGGTACCACTCTACAGTCTTGCGGATTCCAGTCTCAAAACTTTCCTCCGGCTTCCATTTGAGCTCGCGCTCAATCTTATCTGCATCGATCGCATAACGCCGATCATGGCCCGGGCGGTCCTTGACGTACGTGATGAGTTGGTTATGAGGCTTGTGGGGCGACAAGGGGACCAACTCGTCGAGCAAAGCACAAATCGTTTGCACGACCTCAAGATTGCTGCGCTGATTACGGCCACCGATGTTATAGGTTTGACCGAGGCGGCCCTTTTCAAGCACATCAATAATGGCTCTGCAGTGATCTTTGACAAACAGCCAGTCGCGTACCTGCAAGCCGTCACCATAGATCGGAAGCGATTTGCCGGCAAGAGCGTTGGCAATGATCAAAGGGATGAGCTTCTCTGGAAACTGGTAGGGGCCGTAATTATTGGAGCAATTCGTTACCAGCACAGGCAGATTGTAAGTGTGAAACCAGGCACGAGCCAGAAAGTCCGAAGCTGCCTTCGAAGCTGCGTAAGGACTATTAGGAGCGTAAGGTGTGGATTCTGAGAATGCGGGATCGTCAGGACCAAGTGTGCCGTACACCTCATCGGTCGAAACATGAACAAAACGGAATGTTTTTTGGTCATCCTCGCTGAGCGTCGCCATATAGGTACGGGCCGCCTGCAGCAATGTGAACGTGCCATCAATATTTGTCTTCAGGAACGCATCTGGTCCCACAATGGAGCGGTCAACGTGGCTTTCGGCCGCGAAGTGTATGACCGCTTTCGGCTTATGACTAGCGAAGATATTAGCGACAAACTCAGCATCGCAGATATTTCCCTGTACGAAGGTATGATCCGGATTGCCCGCAAGCGAGTCCAGATTTCCAAGATGGCTTGCATACGTGAGTGCATCGAGGTTAATGACGCGCCCTTTGCCTGAGTGGACCCAATGCAAGACAAAATTCGAGCCAATAAAACCTGCACCGCCAGTAACTAAAATTTCCGTATCCATCAATTCTCGAACCACTCGCCTTTCCTGCGAACAAAACGCTCTTTTTAGTGAAGCACAGGAAGCGGTTCAATAGTCGCCCCCGTGGAGGATGAAACGATTACAGACGGGTAGCCTGTCTGACCACTAGCGGTGCGTCGGATCTGTCGGTGTGTAGTGGGGCCGGGGGGGTGAAGACACGATGTGAGATTTATCCGCAGAAGAGAATGTGAATTTCTCATCCTGCCAGAAGTTCTTTTGCGCTGAAATAGCCTGCTTTAGAGCTAACGGAAGATATTTTTCGTGAAGGCCAAGCTGATAGCTGCACCACTTGCTTGCATTGCGCAGAGTCGCCAGGGGAATCAGAGAGGGCCTGGTCTTCAAAAGAAATTGCATCTGCGAAATGACAAAGGTACGCCCCTCGCCACCCGCTCCACCAAAAGCATCCAGCATCCACTGTTCTCTTCCATGGTGCACCCCGATATCGAAGTAACGGGAGAACTCCTGCAACAGGGTTAGCGGATGGGAATGAATCACAGTGGCATCTGACTGATAGGCAATCTTCCAGTTCGCCAGCAGCATGCGTGCAACTACCGTCACCTCTTCAGAGACGATGGTGTGTGAGGGAAAGCCGCCGACCTCATCAAAGGCCGCACGCCGATAGGCAGCGAAACTGTTGGAAAAGAACGCTGTCTTTATCCCAAGACGCTCGTGGCTTGAAAAAGTCCGTACATCGGAGAGGTCAGGGTAGTTAAACAGGCGCGCATGCTGTTCGATTGGATCTGCCTGTTCGCGCGGCAACTGCCTGCCGTAAGCAGCTCCAACTGCCGAATCGTTAAAAGCACACAGCAATGTTTCGATCGGATGATCCCCACAAGGGAGGGCGTCCTGGGTCAAAAGAACAAGGAACTCAGCCCATGGCATCGATTCGACCGCCATCTGGCGTGTTGCGCCATGACGGAAACTTTCTTTGGAAACGTTCATTAGCCGATAACCGGCACGCCGAACCAACTCCTGGGTCTTATCCGAGGAGGACGAATCGACGATCAGAACCTGCTCCCTGGCAATGCCCTGTGTCTCCAGGGCTGTTTGCAGACGCTCCCAATGAGGGTTTGCGTTATACGTCGGGATGACGATGCCAGCCCGCTGAAGACAAGTTCCATTCGGAGAAGCATCGTGCAAAGTCTTATCAACAGACATCATCGTGAGCAACTGGCCCTTCATTCACGCTCGAAATCCTGTGCAAAACGGACTAAGATCCAAGTCGGGCCGAAGAGCTACGATCTAAAAGCTGGGATCGTTCTAGAAGCTCTTCAACAGCGGCAATGTTACGATATCTCGTAAGCGAAATCAAACCATGGGTTCTGCATCATTGCAGTTCGATGAAGACACGCCACAACCGAATTCCTCTACTCGCATCACTGTCATGATGTGTAAACACCATGGAGTACCCAATTAGAGGGAAACAGCTAGTTTTGTCTGCTCATTCAAACGATAAGATCTTTTGAACGTAGCCTTTGTGGCGACAGCTCTGAAAATGAAATAATGTCGGCACTAGGGCCTTTTCGACGGCTTGTGTCTCTATCCGGTACATATTTCAGTAACTGAGCGTAATGTTGACACAACCCGCGATTTCGACCAAGCGCTCCGGCCAGGAATCAAGGAAGATTCCCCCTGCAACATGCAACCAAAATGATCTTTGGTGTTGGAAGTAGCCGACCATATCGTCTCATCTCTTTGATAAAAGGAAGGGATTCCCTCACATCATCCATAGATTTATGAAAACCACGCACAAGAATCCATTTAGTCTGATTAGAAGCGCGTCGTTGACGCGTCTAAGAGGCGTTCAGACATCTCAGGATGCTGCTGTGCCGGCACTTTCACTAAAGCCGAGGTCTGGAATTTTGTTTCGCATCAGCAAATTTCGATTTATCCCGATTCTGTCTGTCGTTCTCCTGCTACCTGCCTTCTCTGCTTTGGCACAAAATTCGCAGCCCTGTACTGACCAGTCTTCTCCGGATTGCAGCGACAACTCCTCGAGCCAATATGGGAACTCAGTAAATCCCATGCAAAATGGAGCGGCTGTTCCTGATAATTCACAAACGTTGCAGACACAGAGGCAATCCCAGCAACAAAACAACCAGCTTTATGTCGATTCGGCCGGCAATACCCGAAACCAGCAGTTCTCTAATAATCTGAACCGCCAGAACAACTTCTTCCCGCCCGACAGGCCAACAGATATGCAGAGGCTGACACAAGCCTCTACAGGGGAACAGCTGTCGATCTTCGGTCGCGATCTGTTTCAAAGAGCGCCCTCTACCTTCGCTCCGGTCGACCAGATCCCCGCCATGTCCGACTACATTGTCGGCCCGGGTGATGAGATTCTCTTGCGTCTTTGGGGACCCGAATCTTTCAATGGACAATTGACCGTCGACAGCTCCGGTTCGATTTATGTACCCCAGGTCGGAGGCATTCACGTCGCAGGTCTCCGTATCGATCAGCTCCAGAGTCAGATCAGCTCCGATATTCGGCACACTTTCCGCAACTTCAATTTGTCAGTCGATCTGGGCCATCTCCGGTCCATTCAGGTCTATGTGGTGGGTGAGGCCAGGCGTCCGGGCGTTTACACGGTCAGTTCCCTCAGTACCGTGCTCAATGTACTTTTCGTGGCCGGCGGACCAAACGTCCAAGGATCCCTACGACATATTGAGGTGCGGCGCGATGGAAAGGTTGCCGGCGAACTCGATCTATACGACCTATTGTTGAAGGGCGATAAAACACACGATCTTCGCCTTCAACCCAACGACACTATCTTTATCCCCCCCGTAGGACCACAGGCCGCACTGGCCGGCAGCGTGCATCATCCTGCCATCTACGAGCTTCGCGGCGAGACGACTATCGGGGATCTGCTGAAGCTTGCTGGGGGTCTCACGCCTACAGGATCGACGACACAACTCTCTCTGGAGCGCGTCGAAGACGACCACTCGCGCGCTGCGGTGACGGTGAATATCGACGACGCAGGCCGAGCTATGGCGCTCCGCGACGGAGATGTGCTGTTCGTCAACCACATTACCTCCGCCTACCAGCAATCGGTAACCATCCGGGGCAACCTGGCGAACCCGGGACGATTCCCCTGGCATCCTGGCATGCGGTTGAGCGACATCATTCCTGACCGGAAATCTCTACTAACGAATAATTACTGGCGGCAACGCAATCGTCTCGGTGTTCCAACGCCGCTCTTCGAACCTCTGCGCCCCTCACAGGAGTATTCGTGGGGGAAACCGCAACTCCCCACAAGACAAAATCGTACCTCGACTTCTTCATCCTCCTTGTCATCCTCATCTTCTCAGCGGCTCAATGGAGGAATTAATCAGTTCCCTCCCCTCCCACCACCTGGGGAAGACGAGGAGAGCGACACCCTCAATTCTCAGCAGGTCTCAAATATTGGAGACCAGAATACCGACGATCAAAATGCTGACGATCAAGAGCTTGCTGGAAGCACGAATGTGCAGAACCGGAACACAGGATCTACCTCCCAATCCAATGCTTCTCTTCCCTCTTCCGACAAGATGATCAGTCGGGGGTCGCTGGCCGAAGAGCAGCAGGCCGCTGGAAGTCCGAGTGTGGCTAACGTTGGCCCTATCAATACGATTAAGATCCCGGCACCAGAGATCGATTGGTCCTATGCCGTCGTTGAACGCCTCAACCCGGACACACTCAAAAGCTCTCTCATCCCTTTCAACCTCGAGAAGCTTGTTCAAGGCCAAGACCCAGCTCAAAACCTGGAGTTGCAGCCCGGAGACGTCGTAACCATCCTGTCTCAGGCCGATATTCACGTTCCGCAAGACGAGCGGACCAAATATATTCGTCTCGAGGGCGAGTTCGCGGGTGCGGGCGTCTACAGCGTCGGCCCCAATGAAACTCTTGACCAACTGGTGCGTCGCGCCGGTGGCCTTACGAGCAAGGCCTATCTTTACGGGTCCAGCTTCACCAGGGAGTCCGCCCGTATCTTCCAGCAGCAGCGCCTGGATGAGTATGTCTCTTCACTCGCCATCAGTATGCAACGTGCGTCTGCAGTCCGAGCTGCTTCCTCGTCGGGGACGGTAGTCGACCCCAATGCTCTTTACGAAGAGCGGGATACCATCGCCCAGTTGCGCAAACTGCGCGCTACTGGCCGCATCGTACTTGAGTTCCGCCCGGATAGTGTGGGCGCTGATAAGATCCCGGCCATCCCCCTGGAGGATGGCGATGTGTTCCGCATTCCTTCGCGGCCACTCACTGTAAGCGTCATCGGCGCCGTTTATGGGCAGAACGTCTTTCTCTACGACTCCAAACGGAGAGTAGAAGATTATGTGCTTCTGGCCGGAAAACCAAATTCCATTGCGGACAGCAGACACGCTTTCATCATCCGTGCCGATGGCTCGGTATACAGCCGTCAACGAGCTAAGGGAACGTGGAAGAACAGCTTTGACGCGACGCAGATCAATCCTGGGGACTCTATCGTTATTCCTGAAAAGCCGATCCAGGCTTCTCTGATAAAGCAGGTCATCGACTACTCGCAGATCTTCTCCCAATTTGCCCTGGGAGCGGCGGCAGTCACCGTCATCAAGCAGTAGCGAGCTTCGTCCTTTAGGCTCGCACCAACAGGCCAGTAAGATTTATGGCAGGCCCCGTATCATCCTGACGAGGAACTCGTGAGTCCCAGACGTACACTGCTTTGTTTGACGACGGTATCTTTAATGCTCTTTCTTCCAGGCGCGGACCTTGCCCAGCAAGGCTCCCGCGCGGAAGCTCCAGTCTCAGGAAAAGGTGTCGCGCTGACCCTGCCAGCCAGCAGCGTTTTCCCTGTTTCCACCAATACGCCGCAATACATTGCATCGACACCCTATACGGCTCAGCCATCTATCGCCCCGAATGACGTGTCCTCTGGAGATGCAGGGAGCAGCGATGGCCGTGTAATCGATCCGGACGCCAACGACAACTACGAAGACAGGATCGGCTCCACCAACGTTCCGATGGATAGCTGGATCTACCCTGCCCTGGAACGACTTAGCTCCATGGGCCTGATCCCCTTCCAGAGTGTCTCCATCCGTCCGTGGACTCGACAAGAGTGCCGCCGGCAGGTGCAGCAGGCGAAAGATATTCTGCTTGGCGTTCACGGACACTATTACGACGTCAGCGACAGCATTAAGCTGGAAGCCGAGAATCTTATTCCTCAACTCGATAGTGCCTTGCAGGAACCCAATGAATCCTCAGAGGCTGTATTGGAATCCGGCTATGCTCGTGAGGGCACGATTGCCGGACCTGCGCTGACTGACGGCTTCCATTTCGGGCAAACGTGGCGGAACGATTACGGGCGTCCGCTGGGCCGCGGCAATAGCGCTATCGCTGGCTTCTCCGTACGTGCCGTGCATGGACATTTTTTCTTCTTCGATCGGCAGGAGTTGCAGCAGGCTCCCACGACACCGCCGATCACTGCGGCCGATTCAGCCCTGTTTTATAGCCTGGACGACTTCCCTTTCGCCGTCCCCTCAAACCCTCCCCCCGTTCCGGTAACACCTGCTCTTGCAGCTTATGTGCGCCAGCGCCCGCTCGAACTCTATGCCGGAGCGGCCTTCGGCGGATTTGCTCTGTCGTTTGGCAAGCAGGAGCTCTTCTGGGGACCAACGACCATGGGTCCGCTCTCCTTTTCGAGCAATGCGGAACCAACCTACAACCTGCAGTTGGTTGCAACCCGTCCCCATCCCTTTCCCATCTTCCCAACCCTGGGCACTTATCGTTTCGACCTGGTCTTTGGAAAGCTTTCCGGACATCACTATCCAGCGCGCCCCTACTTCAATGGCGAGAAAGCAGACTTCACATTCGGACGTACGTTCGAAATGAGTTTTACGCGTTGGTCCATCTTATGGGGGGTAGGTCACCCCATGACCCTGGGGAGTCTCAAAACAAATCTATTCAGTTCAACCTCAACAGGTTGTGGCTTCGGCTATGGAGATCGCTGCGATCCAGGAGATCGGAAATCTGGATTTGATTTTCGGCTGCATGTCCCTGGACTGCGGAACTATGTGACGCTCTATGCAGATTCCTATGCCGACGATGAACCGAGCCCCATTGACGCCCCACGGCGTGTGGTCTGGCATCCCGGCATCTATCTTCCACGCCTTCCCTATCTTCCGCATATGGATTTTCGTTTCGAGGCAGCCAGCTCTGAGGAACTCAGCCAGGACGAAGGCGGCACTCGCTTTTTCATCAATAACCAGTATCGCGACGGCAATACCAACAAAGGATTCCTCCTGGGCAATGCGGTCGGGCGCGATGCGCGCGCACTGGAAGGCCGCACAGGTTACTGGTTTTCAGCTCGTACGCGAGTCGAAGCCGGCTATCGGCAAACAAAAACCAGCAGTTTATTCCTTCCAGGGGGAGGCACCACCACAGATGGCTTTCTCAATGCCTCCTATGCTTTCAATCGGGAATGGTCTCTCCAGGTATTTACCCAATACGAACGCTTCCTGATTCCCGCTTATCTGCCTGGGTCTCAGCACAATACGAGCGGCTGGTTCCAAATTACCTGGGATCCATCGCGTTCTATCTTTTCGCACTAACTCCTAATTACTGCCTCAACCCCTGGAGCGTAAATACGCTCGCATCGGCTTGTCATACGCAACCATCACCAGGCATGCAAATGCCACCATCATTACAACTCCGCAGGTCACGTCTAACGCCAGCGCCGGCCCTCCCGTCGCCAGTTTGTGCTTTTCGGCGAAGTCCCCCCAGATCCAGATCACCGAGTAATGCGTCATATACAGCGGATACGATAAGTCTCCCGAAAACCGGCACAACCGTTCCACCTTCGGGGATACCGTCGCCCCCGCGCCTAGCACTACCAGCAGCGGGAAATACACCACAATCACCGCCACCTCCCGTATCCATCCGCCGTGCGCATAAGGCATCACCAGTGCCAGCAATAGCAAGACACTCAACGCGCCAAAGCCCAGCCGCGTCCGCAGCCGCCACCCCATTCGGTACACCAGCAGCCCTGCCATAAACGAGAAGGCCACCCGCGCTCCGCCGTCCCAAAAGTTCCGCGCACTCCATCCACCCGCTAAGTTTCCTGCCCGATACCCCGCCCAACACAACAGCACTGCCGCCACTACCGTGAGCACTGCCAACACTCCACGCTTCACCCGATACAGCGCCAGAGCAAACACCACGTTGGCCACATACTCCCAAAATAAGGACCACGCCGGAGCATTCAGGCTGAACAGGTTCTGGCTCCGCTCCTTCATCACCCCATAGGGAATCAACAGCAGCGACGCCACAAACATTAGCGCCACCTTGCCCAGTCCATATCCCGGTGTAATCCCAAACGGATTGGCATAGAACGCGAGCAGCCCCAGCACCGTCCCCAACACCACCAGTGGATGCAGCCGGATCAGCCGTGCCTTCAGGAAGCTCACGAGCCCCATCGTTTTCAGGCGATCGTCATACGCATACCCCATCACAAAGCCCGAGAGGCAAAAGAAAAAATCCACCGCCAGAAAGCCATGTCCAATCCAAAGCTTGCTGTAGTTCCAAATCACCATTTCCAGAAAGTGGAAGGTCACCACCCCCACAGCCGCCACGCCGCGCAACCCATCCAACACCACAAAATGCGGCTTCGTGCGTTGCATCTCTGCCGTCCCCACTGTTACGCCGAAACCTTCAGCCATCCCACCTCTCACGCTCTTCGTCTTCTGTTTGTCGCCGCAGGCTAACTCACTCACCCTAAACTCGCTCAATCGAGCGATCTGGTACGATTCCCCTCGATTTCCATGACAATTTGATGGATCTCAGTTCTTAGCCTCGGCTGGCTCGAGCTCTTACGCTTTATCTAGAAGCTCGGTGCGGTACTTCGGGGCAAGCGCCTTTGCCCGCTCCATAAATTCAATCCTCTGCTGCTCATCCAGTTCTGGTGGAGGCGTTGTACGAGTCGCCACGGGAACGCCGACTTCGAGGAAGAACTCGTCGTTCCCAGAGGGAGAGCAGATGCAGATCATCCGGGCGGGCTTGGAAGATGCATTATGAAACTGGTGCGGGGCGTTGGACGGAACATTGATCGTGTCCCCTGCCCGCACGGTGGACCTGTCGCCGCGGAAGGTCACTTCCATCTCGCCGTCGAGGAGGATAAAGGTCTCCTCGAACTCGTGACGATGCGGGGGCGGGCCACCGCCGGGCGGTACGTGCATATCGATCACGCAGAATCGATTGCCGGTGTCCTTTCCAGCGACGGTAATGGTATACGTATCTCCGACCAGACCAACGTGTTGGGCGGTTTCACTGTCTGCGTGGGCGAACCCCAACACGCGATTGAGATCGTCGGGAGGTAGAAGTGGATTTCCAGATATCTTTTCAACCATGTGAGTTCTCCTTGGGTTTGCAACAAATCTTACTGATGGCTCTATGAACTTATTGGTTGGACACGCTCAGGAAGCTCCAAGCGTGAAGACAATTTTGCCCACGGCAAGTCCAGACAGACGCTATAGCCGTAAGCGCGGCAGATTTTGTAAGGGCTATCTTTGAGCCCCAAACGCTCGTTCGTCACGTCGTTCAATCATCACTGTCACTACCCCTGCCGCGAGGCACAGTGTCATCACAACGGCGCTTGCAATTGGCAGGCGCATATAGCCGTACCCGGCGGCCAACACGAGTCCACCAAGGCTCGCCCCGAGAGCATTCCCAAGATTGAAAGCGCCCTGATTGAGCGTCGCTGCCAGATTCGGCGCACCCTTCGCCTGCTCCACGATCCGCGACTGCAGCGGAGCGATTGCGCCGAAGTGCACCATGCCCCAGACAAACACCAGCACCACCGCCGACACTACATGCGGCATGGCTATCGGCATCGCAAGATGAATGGCAATCAACGCAGCCAGCCCACCCAGTACCAGCGGCATTGGCTTCCAATCGCCGAGCCGTCCTCCCAGTAAGTTGCCTACGGTGATGCTTATGCCAAAGAGCACCAGTACCCACGTGACCGCGTGCGGGGTGAGGTGTGTTACGGCCTCGAGCATCGGTGCGATGTAGGTAAAGGTGCAGAACAGCGCGACCGAAGATACCGTGCTGAGCGTGAGCACCAGCTGCACCTGCGGCCGCACCACCGCACGAAACTCGTGCTTCAATACGATGGATTCCGCTTGCTGTTCGGGCACCATGCGATACAGTGCCGCCATCGCCACCAATCCCACCGGGATCAGCGCGAAGAAGGCCGCGCGCCAACCAAAGGCCTGCCCTAGCGCCGTTCCCGCTGGGACACCGAGCACGTTCGCAATGGTCAGGCCGCTGAACATCAGCGTTACAGCCTGTGTTCGCTGCTCGTACGGTACAAGCCTGGTCGCCACAATGCTTCCGATCCCAAAGAAAGCGCCATGACAGAGGGCCGTCAACACTCGCGCGCACAGCAGCAACTCATAGTTCGGCGCGAGCGCGCATAGCAGGTTTCCAGCCACAAAGATTCCCATCAGAATCAGCATGGCGCGCTTGCGCTCTGTCCGAGCCAGCAACAGAGCCACCAGCGGCGAACCGAACGTCACGCTCAGCGCATACGCCGATACAAGCACGCCGGCCTTCGGGATGCTGACGTGCAGGCTGTGTGACAGGTCCGGCAGCAGACCCATGATGATGAACTCGGAAGTCCCAATTCCGAAGGCAGCTACCGCGAGTGCAAGAAGCGATTTGCGCATCTTTTCATCATCTCAAAAACGCCGCACAATCGCGTCAACAGGCATCGGCATTCGACTGCTGAACTTTATTCATCACAATCAAAAGTTCGGGTCAAAGTTGAAGTAGAGGGGATTCGACAGCCCGACCATGTTGCCGTTCAGCGCGGTCGACCCGGGAACCTGCGGATAGGCTGTCGGCGGCCCTTCCACCTCGACGCGATAGTACGTTCGACCAAGTGCCTGTGGGGTATCGGTAAACTCAGCTATCGTTGTCTTGCCACCGGTGGCCTGCAGGGTCTTGAACGGGTTGCCGTCCTTCACCACATGCAGGGTATATTGGGCTCCTTGAACAGTATTCCCTGTCAACTGAATGCGGAAGGTGGCCGCCTTCCCCGTTGCCTTGGCGTTGTCGCCCATCATCATGTCCATCTTGCCGTCCTGATCGAGGTCGGCATAGAACTCGACGCGCGGAGCATAGGGGTTCGCGCTGACCGCCACTCGTCCGTTCGTCAGGGCGTCCACGACTGCCTGCAAGGTTCGTTCCTTGGCGTACACCCAGGTGGTCGGCGTTCCCACATAGTTAGCCTGTCGCTGATAGGTGTTCTTGGTCGCCTGCTCGGGTGTATCCGGGGTACCGTGGTGCGAGTCACTCCCACCTCTGCCGGTCAGCTTGCGTCCCGATGAGAGCATGTCGTCCCAGATCATGATCGCGTTGGCGTTCTTCGACCACACCGCAGAGTTCCAGACCTCAATCGAGTCCACCATATCGTAGGAGAAGCCGAAGTGATCCTTGCCGCTCGGATGGTTAGCCGACAGATGAATCCCGAGTTCCTTCTTCACCGCCCCGATCACAATATCGCGCTGATCGCGGACGTCGTATAGCCGCTGATGATCGTAGGGCCGGGCCGAAAAGGCATTGCCGTGGCCGCGCGTCGTCGTCCACTCGGCGCCATACAGCAACAGCACGGAGTTCGACTTGAACTCCGGATCGGTCCAGGTGTTGTGCGCGACATCACCCTGAACATGGTTGTCATGATCCGTGATGGCGAGATAGTCCATGCCAACCGACTCGGCGAAGCCGATGATCTTGGCCTCGGAGTTGTTGCTGGAGTCTTTGCTGTGCCGGGAGTGCAGGTGAAGGTCGCCCTTGAGCCACACGCCGTCGCTGAGACTGGCGATCGGAGGCAGCGGAGCGACATTGACCGGTGACCACGGGTTGACATGTTCGGTCTGAGCCAGAGCGGCGGCGCTGAGGCTGGCCGTCAGGACCATCTTTCGAAGAAAGAGGGTGAAACGCATCCTTGATTCCTTTCAAGTCGTGCAGGGTTGAGCCTCACTCGTCGCGATCCTCAGGAAAAGAGGAGGATCGCGACGAGTGAAGAATGCCCGGCGCTAGTCGTTGTCTTTCGTGATCATGTCGCCTGCATCGATGAGCGGACGGAAGCGATGTACCGGCGGCGGCATGGGCGAATCCGCACCCTTGATGCTCTTCCAGATGACCTCGTTGAGAGCATGCATCGGCGCGCGGTCCACGTCGGAGAAGTCCATCTTTTTGCTCTCCTCCGATCCATAGTCTCCCTTCTTGTTCTTGGCGTTCACGTCGATCTTCGGCGGTATCGCATCGAAGGCCATCGTCTGCGCCTCGGTTCCGAAGGAGGCGTACATCGGCATCGCGGCCGCATCGTATTGGCTCATCGGCGGCATACCGAGCAGCAGTTCAATCGACCGCACCATCGAGCTTGTCGAGTACAAAGTGCTATCGACAACACCACGCTTTACATAGGGACTCAGCACCAGGCCTACGGTGCGGCGCGCGTCCACATGGTCAGGACCATCCTGTCCGTCGTCCTCGATGATGAAGATCGCCGTGCTCGGCCAGTAGCGGCTGTGGCTCACCGCATCGACCAACTGGCCGATGGCGTAATCGTTGTTCGCCACCATGGCCTGTGGGGTAAACGCGCCCGGCGCCGTCCCCTTGGTATGGTCTTCGGGCAGGCTCATGATGACGAAGTTCGGCAGCCGCAGGTTGGCATTCGGGCTGTCGAAGTGGCTCTCGTACTCGTGGAACTCTTTTAGAAAGACCCCAACGTTCGCCGTGTCACGCTGCCTGCCTCCGAGATAGTTGGCTGCGACGTGACCGGCCAGGCCACCCGATCCAGGCGCTGCATCCATGCCTTCACCAGTGCTGGCGCGGATAGCATACTCGCCGTAGGACCGGTACGTGAGTCCCTTACGTGCGGCCAGATCCCAGAGGTGACCGGCCGAAGGCACATAGGCCCGGCTGCGTTCCGCATCGCTGCGGCCCGCATACGTAGGCGGCCAGTAGCGTTCATTGAAGTCGGTCGCGTAGGCCGAGTCCGACCACGAGTGTCCGTCCACGCTCACTTCGCCATCGCAATACAGGTTATCGAGCGTTACATATTGACGGGCCAGCGCGTGCTGGTTGGGTGTCACCTGTTCGCCGAAGATGGTCAGCCGAGGATCGCCGTTGGCCCCCTTGATATCGCCGAAGACCTGGTCGTAGGTACGGTTCTCCTTGATGATGTAGATCACATGCTGAATCGGGGTCGCGACTCCGACCTCGCGAGGCAGGATCGTGGGCTCCCTGGGCGGCCGTGCCTCTGACAGCAGAGAATCGTTGTAAGGTGTGTTCTCGATCACCTCATGGGTCCATTTCGGCAGATTCTGCCGAAGATTGGCTACCGGCAGCACCTCGATGCTGCTCTTCTGCAGCGTCTTGACCGTTTCATCGCCATTCCACTTCGAGGCCAGCGGGCTGCCCACGCTCTTGAGGTCCGGGTGACCCTCTTCGCCTTTGGCGTTGCCGATGAAGAGTGTATTGTTGTTCTCCGCCAGCGCCAGAGCCGATGGATACCAACCGGTCGGAATAAATCCAATAACGGCGCTATGCTCGCGTACGGCAATCCTAATCACCGTAATCGAGTTGTTATCTGCATTGGCAACATAGAGCAGCTTGCGCTGGTTGTCGATCTCGATCGCATCGGGCGTCGAGCCTTCGGGCGCGAACGGAGTCAGCGTCGTCGAGAGCCTCTCGACCACTTCCAGCTTGTTCGTATCGATGACATGGATCGTGTTGTCGTTCGAGCAGGCGACAAAGAGCCTTCCATCCGCGGACAACTTCATGTCGTTCGGATTCATGCCCACATGCAGCGTGCGAATCACGCGGTTGGTCTCCGTATCGATGACGCTTACACTCTCACTCGACCAGTTCGAGACAAACAACCTGCGCCCATCTCTGCTCAACACGGTGGCATAAGGATTGATCTCAACGGGAATGCGGGTGACGATCTTTCGTGTCTTCGCATCGAAGACGACCACGTTGCTGGGACCGAGTCCGGTTCCACGATTGGCGGCATAGATCAGGTGCTTGCCCGGCAGATAGACCACGCCGGCCCACCATACATCCTTGGCATCAATCGTCTCGACCAGGCTGTTGGTGGGAGTATCGCTCAAACGTCCATTTTTATAGGTGAATTCATAGATCGGAGCCATGGTGCGGGCGATGTTCTTCGCGCCGGTCGCATTGCCGCCTGAGACATACAACGTGTGACCGTCGGGAGACCAGGCAAGTCCCAGCCACGTTGTCTTCAGCGGAATCTCCTGCACCAACTTCCGCGTCTTCACGTCGATCACGTCGATGCCGTGCGGAAGATAACCGGAGTGGCTCGCCACCATGATCTTTCCATCGGGAGAGGTCACGGTGTTCAGCACCAGGTCTTCGATCGTGGCGATGGACTTTCCGGCCGGGGTGATGCGCCATCCATTGGGCAGGTTGAATCCGCCGGGGATGTACTGGGGAGTTTGTCGTGTCGCGTCGCCGATGCTGCGCGTGCCGGGAGCGGGAGCAGTCTGGCTCATACCCACGAGGGAAAAGCTTGCAGACAACAGGACAAGGGAGAGGCGAGTAATCCTAAGCATAGGGAGGAACCGTTCCGTATCGGAATGAGGGTTTGGTTGTCCGTCTGCCAGGGCTCATAGGCAAACCCTGGCAGACGGTACTGGTAGAGAGCAGCTCGGTTAGAAGCTGAACTTCGCGGCGAACTCTACGGTGCGGCTTTCGTTGACCACCGACGAGATCACGCCGAAGGAAGAAGGAGTCGTGAGGGAGGAGCTGGGTACGCTGAAGTTAGGATGGTTAGCGACATTGAAGACCTCGGCGCGAAGCTGCAGTTTGTAGCGTCCGGCGAGCACGGTGTTCTTTTCAAGGTTCATATCCCAGTTCTGGTAGTGCGGCCCCCACAGCATGTCATAGCCGGAGTTGCCGAACGTATACGCCGGAGGAGGACCAAAGGCCGGGTTGAGCTTCTCCTCTCCAGCCACGGTGGGCATGCCTGGGATCGCATTGTTGAACCACTGCTGAAGGGTCTTGACCTTGGGATAGAGCGGCGCGCCGAGAATGCGGTTGGCTCTGCCGCTGGCTCCGTAGATCTGACTTCCGGGAGCGGTATAGCTAACCGAGAACGGCTGCCCGGTCTGAAACGACGTGACGCCGCCCAGTTGCCAGCCGCCAAGGATCCGGTCGGTGAAATTGCCTGCGTTGCCGAACAGCATCTTGCCCTTGCCGAACGGAAGTCCGTACTGGTAGCTCACCTCGAGCGTCTGCGGGGTGATGCTGGAGATATTGCCGTAGGAGTCTCCGATGTTGGTCGGGTTCTGGTGATTCTCCACTCCCAGCACCCTGATCCATTGGTACTCGGCATTGATCAGGAGGCCATGGCTGAAAGCCTTGTGTACGCCCACTTGCAGGGAGTTGCCGGTCGTGTGATACAGCGGATCGAAGGCCTCGGTGATGGTCGAGAACTGCTGGAAAGGACGCTGCGACTGTTCGGTGTAGGGACCTGGAGGAGCATAGTTGATGTCCGGCTCGGTATTGCCCGGGCCGCCATGGTTATTCTGGTGGATCGTGCGTTGGCCGACGTAGCCGATGCGCAGATCGATCGCTCCGGGCAGTTGATGCTCCAGGGCCAGGTTGTACTGCTCGGTGTACGGTGCGATGGTTTTGTGCTGCGCGATCACCGACGGATCGGCGCCTACCGTAGCGCTGCCGGCGAACGGCGCATTCATGGTGATCGTGGGTGTGGTGGGGGTGTTGGTGTAGTTGACGCTGGTGATGAAGGGCAGGCTGCTGAATCCTCCGCCCACGTAGGACGAGGGCAGCAGGTTGTAGTACTGACCCACGGCACCACGGATCACGGTCTTCGGACGAATCTCGTACGCGAAGCCGAAGCGCGGCGCGATGTTGGTCTTCGCCTGGCCGAGATAGGCATACATGCTGCTCGGTAGACCGACTGTCGGCGCCAGGACCGAGTACTTGGTATACAGCGGATTGGTGATCGCCGGGTAGGAGTTCGCGAAGACCACGACCTTGCCCACACTCGGAACGAACAGCGACTCGGTTCCATAGGGGTTGTCGTACAGGTGCTGCAGATCGTAGCGAATACCGTAGTTGAGGGTCAGGTTGTGCAGGACCTTCCAGTCATCCTGAATGTACATGCCGTACTGAGCGGAGTTCCAGCGAACGACGAAATCCTGCGGGTTCGAGGTACCGGTCGAGTTCGGGTAGCCCAACAGGAAGTCGGCATAGGCATTTCCTGTGTAATTTCCGTTGAAAGAAAAGGACCCGTGTCCGGAGGAGTCCTGCCACGACGTGTTGTAGAGATAAGAGAAGCCCGCTTTGACGGTATGCTGGGGAAAGACCTTGGTAAGCGCCGTGTTGCCCTGGTAGGTCTGCTCGAAGTTCTTCGAGCTCCCTTCAGTGATGCCGGTGATGTTGGTGATGGAGATCGTCGGTGCGGCTGGGAGCAGAATCGGGCCCAGGCCGGGAATGATCGACGAGAAGTCGGTCTTGTAGTTCTGCCCAATGCGGAAGAGCGGCATGTGCATGTAAGAGACATAGCTATCGAGCAGCAGCGTGGGGGAGAAGCTGTGGCTCCAGCCCACGACAAAGATATCGTTGTGTTCGCCATCCTGTGCCACGCCGCCGGCCAGGCTCGAAGTCCCGACATCGGCGAAGGGTCCATAGAAGGCACGCAGCCAGGTGCCGCGAAGCTGGTCATGATCGCTGATCTTATGATCGAAGCGCAGGTTCAAGCGCGAGACCTCGGTCGTATGCGGAATCAACTCCTGCGTGTTGACTCCGGTCGTCTGCGTTGTCGACTGTGGAATGAGTATGCTCTGCAACTGAAGATCAACCGGGTTCAATGGCACGTTGATGATGTTGCCGGGAAAGGGCTGATGGGTCAGCGGGTTCATGAGGATGACGGTCGGGGTGCAACTGCCTCCGGGGAGGAAGCAACTGAAGTCGCCCTTGCGCTCGGCCGCAGTCGGCTGGGTGCTGCTCACCGAAGCGGACTGCGTGAGGTGGAAGCCCTCATAGCTGGCGAAGAAGAAGCTCCGGTTCCTGCCATCGTAAAGATGCGGAATGTAGATGGGCCCGCTCAGGTTCCCGCCGTACTCATTGCGCTGATAGGGAGCACGCACGGGAGCTGCGTCACGGGGGCCGTTGAACCATGCCTTGGCCGCGGTGCCGCGGCTGCGATTGAACTCAAAGCCTTCCCCATGCAGCTGGTTGCCGCCGCTCGCGCTGACGACCACGATCTGATTGGGTTGATTGAACTCCGCCGGAGCGCCCTGGTCGATCACCTTGAACTGGGAGATCGCATCCAGTGAGGGCACTTCGCCCTGCGCGCGCTGCAGCTCAATCTCCATATTCGTAACGCCGTCGAAGGTATTGCCCGCGTCGCCATAAGAGTTGCGCTGGTTGGTACCGAAGGCCAGCGTGACTCCGCGTACCGGCACCTGGTCCTGCGCGGCGACATCCTGCACACCCGGCGTCAGATTGATCAGACCCAGGATGCTGACATGGCCGTTCAACGGCGTGTTCTGGATCGTCGCGCTGTCGATCACCAGGCCCACCGAGGAGGTCTCCGTCTGGATGACCGGCGAATCGCTCGTGACCTCGACCGTCTGTTGATCCGAGCCAACCTCCAGCCGCGCATCGATCTGTGCCACCTGATCGATCGCCAGCGTGATGTCGCTCTGTTGAAAGACGCTGAAACCACCCTTGTCCACCCGGACGCTGTATTTGCCGGGTGCCAACTGGGTGACTCCGTACGATCCCACGTGCGAGGTCGTGACGATGCGGCTTTCATTGGTATCGATCTGCCGCACGGTCACCGTTGCACCTTCGATCGCAGCGCCGCTGGTATCCGTCACAATTCCGTTGATCGACCCGGTGATGCCCTGAGCTACGAGATCGTGCGGCGCTGCAAGGGTAAGCAGTAAGACCATGCTGCCCACCAGCATCGCAAGCCAATTGACTCTCTGGGAGCTTGCGATGCACTTCGGCTTCTTAAAGAATGTCCTTTTCATAACTCTCCTCATTACGCCTCTTCGGAATGCATCCCGCGAGCGTGTTGCAAAGGCTGTCCCGATAGCCCTGAGTATTGGCGAGCTTCTTCATGCGCGATAGGGGTTTTCCTTGTGCTCATTCGCTTTGAACCCGTCCCCGCCGATATCTGTTTGCGAATCAGGCGGATCGACAGGTGCATGATCGCCCGCGAACCCGGTGTACGATCGCCGCCATACCCGCGCATTTACAGACCATTCATCCTGGCCGCCTAAGATTCGATCCAACGAAGGAGAATTCAACAGGCATCTTGCAGATCCTCGAGCCAACGTCTAAGACCGCAGTGGGGTTGCCCCATCGATTGCCGGACGCGGCCGATCGGGGACCGCATCTCTCTGCGGATGACCAACGCTGGCAGCTCGCGCTGCGCATCGCCGTGAGCCGCTCGCTGGGCCGCTCGCAACTGCTTTCGGACTTTCTTCTCTATATCGTCGAACGCAGCATCCAGGGCCGTCGCGGTGAGATCACCGAACAGCAGATTGGCGTCGCGGTCTTTGGCCGGGCCGAAGACTACAACTCGAACGACGACAATATTGTTCGCAGCTATGCGCGCAAGCTGCGCAAACGCATCGACGATTACTACGCGAGTGAAGGCAGAGAGGAGACGCTACGGCTGGAGATTCCACGCGGTGGATACACACCCATCTTCGTCGAGCACGTCTCTCCATCGGAGATTACCCCCGAGCCTTCTCTCGCCCTCGAACCTCTGGAAGAGGAAGCAGCCGATGAGTTAAGGCAGGAACCCCGGTTCGCACGGCCTGCCGAGGTCGTACCTGCCCCCGCGCTTCATCCCAAGCGTTCGTTCACGCCAGGCATGTTCTTTGCGCTTCTTCTGGGGATACTCCTCGGCGTCGGCGCAATGCTACTGAAACAATCCCACCTCTTCGTCTCCCGCGCCGAAGCCACATCGCACACTTTATGGGCGGAGCTATTCAACGGCGATCACGATACGTTCATCGTTCCCTCTGACGCCGGTCTGGTCATCATGCAGCGGCTCGTCGATCGACCCGTCCCTCTGGCCAACTACGTCAACGGAACCTATCGCACCCGGCTCAAGGCCGACGATCTGCCCAACGCCGACGAGATCCTCAAACTCGGCAGCCGGCGTTATACCAACGTTGTCGATCTGGACCTGACCGCTCATCTGGCGCAACTGCGCGAGGTCGTGCCCGAGCGAATGTTGCTCCGATATGCTCGCGATCTGCGCATGGACGACCTGCGCACCGGCAACGCAATCCTGATCGGCTCCGATGAATCCGATCCGTGGATTCAGCTCTTCAGTCCGCAGCTCCAGCTCTCCTTTGAATATGAGCCGAACTCCGACCGGCCCTCGGGCTTTGTCAATTCTTCTCCGCGTCCCGGCGAGCGAGCGCTCTACACCACCAACGGACAGGAAGACCGCACCTTCGGCATCATCGCCTACAGGCCCAACCTCACCGGCACTGGCCATGTGTTGATCGTCGCGGGTCTGAATACAGCGGGCACGCAGGCCGCAGCCGCTTTCCTGCTCGATCCCTCGACGATGATGCCGACTCTCCAGCGGGCGAAACTGGCCGACGGCACGCTTCAGCCCTTCGAACTGCTGGTCAGTGCCGGCAATGTCGCGACCAACGCCTCCACACCCCACCTGGTGCTCGAGCGCATCGGTCTGCCTGCTGCGCATTGAAATAGCCAGTCAGGATCGATGTGCGAATGCGGCAGACGGACCAGCGGTTGGATCGGCCTCATCCCCGAGGTCCATGGCTGCGATGAGACCGTTCTTCACGGTGAACACATGAAGAACCTCGCTGTCGGAAAGAACTTCCCCTTGAAGGCTCTTGACGAGTTGATGCACCCTGACTCGGGTCTTGCCTCCGTCTTCCTCGGTCATTGCAAGCGGTTCGACATGGGGATCGAACTCACTCCATTGTCGAGTCCAGTAGCCGCGGATCTCTTCTTTTCCGACAACCTTGCCGCCCTCCGAAGCCTTAGGCCAGCTCACGTCTTGCGTCATCAGTGCTAATGCACCGTCGATGTCCCGCTTGTTGAATGCGGTGTACGCCTGCTCAATAAGGAGCTTAGTGTCTGCCATTCATCCTCCGATAACGATTGCCATGCATTCGATGATTGTCCTTCAATGCGGTAAGGCTACGTTACTTCTACGGAGACAGGTGACGATCTTGCCAACAGATCCGTTCCGGGAAGCCGATTATAGGGGCCAGGTAGTGGCTGACGAATCGACGACTACGCTTTGTCTTTGCTTCTGAGATAGGCCCGGGCTTTAGCCCGGGCATTACGGGAGCAACATAAAGTGGGCTTCAGCCCCTGGGACAGGCCTTCCTATCTCTTGGCCTCTCTGCCTGCGGAGAGGAGAGCCTATCCCAGGGGCTGAAGCCCACTTTATTGACCGTCTTGAATGTCCGGGCTGAAGCCCGGACCTATCTCAGAAGCAAAGACAAAGACAAAAACACTATCGCTGTGGGTCCTTGAAGATCTTTAGTATTCGAGCTTCAGAGAAAACTGAATCTGACGGGAGTTGCCATTCGTTCGATTGATCTGGCCAAAGCCCGCCCCAAGGATTGTGTTCGACGGAAGCCCCATGTTCACGATGTTGAACAGATTGAAAAACTCAGCCTTGAACTGCAAGTTGGTGAGTTCAGCTCCAGATCGTCTTCTTCCGATCGGGGTGTCTTTGACCAAAGAAAAGTCATAATCGTAATAGGCTGGCCCTCGGAAAGTATTCCGTCCGAGAGTTCCAAAGCTCCCATGATTAGGCCCCGTTCCTCCCGGAACGTTAATTGGTATTGAGAAAAAAGAAGCATTATCGCTTCCACGCCCGAAGTAGTCCTCTCTCTTGGACCTCGCAGTGGATAACGATGGCTTTGCGATCTGATCGGGCCTGTCCGTATTGGCCGACCCTGCACCCGTTTGCTGAATTCCCGAATAAACGGTAAAAGGTGTACCGCCAGACAGCGATGAAATACTGATCAACTGCCAGCCGTGAGTAAGTTTACGGCTCACGTGATTCAATGGGTGGATCGCATCAACCGGAAGAGACTGCGTGAGACTCAGTGAGAATGAATTCGTTGTGTCGAATACGGACGGACCGCGTTCCGGGTGAGTATCGAAAGGATTTTGAGGCGCTGCCTGCGCTATGGCTCCCACGGTGCTGGTGGCTGAGGTCCCGCCAACACTGCTGGTATCGTCGATCGACTTCGACCAGGTGTAGTTCGCCTGGAAGGCAGGTCCACCATGCGGAGTTCGCCCCTGCCCTGAGACCTGTAGAGCGTTGTACGAGGAGTGCGAAGTCGCCGTCATCTCGCCTTCGGTTCCGAACCCGCCTACAGCCTGGCCGACGGCATTGAAGTTCGTATAAGGTGCAAATTGCGCTGTCGCGCCAGGATAGGCGTTGGGAAATGCGACGCGCGGAAGCCTATAAGCGGTTGTGCCTATATAAGTGGCAGAGAGCGTCACTTGTCCCAGGGACTGTTCCAGGCCAAGGGACCACGTGCCGAGCCCCGCGTTCCCAAAGTTCCTGCTGATTCCCCCTACATTGAGCGGAGTTGTTTCTCCGTCGGAAGCATCTGCAATTCCCTGCTCCAGACGATCGATATCAACTTCCGTGTTGGCGGGGACATCGTTGGGCCGTCGATTGGCAAAGATGTCGGTACCGTCGGGGGTATAGACGCGGGGTAACTGCGCCGGAGTGAACTGAAATCCGTAGGGGACAAATGCCGTCGGTCCAGCCGTCACTCGGGGGTAGAACACGAACGGCAGATTGCCCGTGATCATGTTGTCTTGCCAAAGATTGGGGGGAATCGTGGTCAAAGCTGCACCGGCATGGAGTATCAGGGCCGGGCTCAAGCGGTAGTCAGCTTGCAGACGAGGCGCCCAATTGTTCATTCGAGTACGGTACCTGGGTTCAGGATTAATCAAGAAAACCTGGCCTCCGCCAGGAGATGGGTAAAATCCGGAAGTGCGGTGAGCCCGATCCGATATCGGCGTGTAGAGCTCGAAGCGCAGTCCATAGCCGATCGTAAGGCGGCTTGTAGCTTTCCAGGTATCTTCCACGTAGGCGGCGATTGCCGTTCTGTTTACCCCAGTGGCACCTATATTTTGGCCATTTGAGAAATAAGCAGGCGCAACAGCTCGTGTGTACGCGAACGCGCTTCCGGTAAGGAACGCTGACAGGGTATCAGGCAAAGGATCTCCAATATTGATCGTGTGAGAACCGCTTGCCGATGTGATTTTAACTGCGGAGTAGGCTGTTCCTCCGCCAAAGTCATATTCCCCGTTTGGGCTGGTTCCGAAGTAGCCGGAGTCACGGTTCAGTCGAATCTCCGCACCAAGCTTGACCGTATGGGCGTTGCGCGAGAACGTTACATTCTCGCGAGCCTGGAATAAGTTTCCGTAGTCTCTGGAGACAGAACCGCCTGGGGCATTGAACGGCTCGAAGAGAGCGTCGTTGAATTTGACGGCCGGGTCAGTGGTATTGGGGGTTGGAAAAGAGGGGGTCGTTCGAATGGCACTCAGCGCCGACTCGAACATGAGAGTCGGCGATGCAGTGTGTATCCATGTCAGCACGCCATTGCGCTGGTGATCGACATATTCCACGCCGAAGCTCGGATCTATCACCGTTTGATCCGGATTCGTCGTTGGGCCGCTGAGATTGTCGAGAGAGAATCGCGCCATCCAGTGGTCCCTGGCGCCGCTTTGAAAATCAAGCCTGCCGGAAAACTGATCTGCGTCCGTGTTCACTTTGGATGAAGTTGCGTATGTGTTCGCTCCAAAGGTTCCGGCTGAATAGTCAGGC
This sequence comes from Granulicella mallensis, assembly GCF_014203225.1. GTDB lineage: Bacteria > Acidobacteriota > Terriglobia > Terriglobales > Acidobacteriaceae > Granulicella > Granulicella mallensis_A. Next base: position 244,387 of record NZ_JACHIO010000003.1, read on the forward strand.
AGCGGGTATCGCGCCAGTATCTGGCTGATCGAGGAGTTCACCGGAACAAAGAGCGTGTCCCCTGGGAATGCCGTCGTATCCATGCCCGATCGCTGTTCTGCGGTTGGAACAGAAAGAACCTGGGTCGTTCCCAGGACCTGGCGGAAGCCCTGGTACTCGATGAAGTAAAAGATCTGCTTACTGTTGCCGAGCCAACGAGAGATCGGAACAGGGCCGCCATTCGTAAATCCAAACTCATTTCTTCTGAAAGGTGGAATGCGTCCCGGACTTACCGGGGAAGGATGATCGAAGTAGTTGCGGGCATCGAGCGCGGAGTTTCTCAGAAACTCGAAGAACGATCCATGCAGGTCGCTTGTTCCGGATCGAGTCAAAATATCGGTATAGCCAGAGGCGCCACGACCTATGTCGGCCGGCATCACCCCGGACGACGATTTCAGGTCAAGTATCGCGTCAACGTTGAAATTAGTGAACGTCCCGCCACCCATCTCCGGGTCACTGATGTCCGCTCCATCGAGAGAGAAAGTTGCCTCCACACCGCGCTGGCCGTTGATCGCGAACTGCTGGGTGAAGTTTGAGGCTCCATTGGTGTCGCTGGACGTTCCCGCAGCGAGTAGCAGAATTTGGCTGAAGTCTCTTTTATTGAGCGGGATTTCGCTCACTCCCTTATTCGTGAGTTGATCGGTGTCAACGACTCTTCCGATCTCCGTGTTGACCATCTCCACCGAGCCGTCGCGGCCCAGCTTGAGCGTTACGCCTACAGCCGCTGAGGGGATAGAGACCTGGGTCGCGCTGCGGTAGAAGTTCCCCGCGGAACGAACAGTCACGGAGTAGAGGCCGGCATTCAGGCTTTGGAACGAAAAAGCCCCTTCTGTATTTACAGCTGCGGAATAGTGATTCGTGCCCGAGTCGAGCAACACCGTTCCCTCGCGTGCAGGCAGGAACCGGTCCGTGCGAAGCACACCATTCCAATTTGAGGTTGGCGCCTGCGCCCAAACAGCAAACGAGTGCGCGTTATTAAAAGGAAAAAGCATTCTCAAAACGACATAAAGCGAGATAAGAATGCCGATCCTGTATGAGTTGCTGTTGGCTGACATGGGGAATCTCATGACGACTTTCGTTCCGCGGAATCAGAAAGGATGACTCTATTCACTACGGCACAACGTCATAAGAGCTATCGGGTAGGAACCAATTCCCTGCTGGATAGGTACCTCTTTTTGAAGGACTTACCGCAGGTAGCCAGGGGATCAAAAGGAATGTATGATACCCCCAAATCCTGGTTGTCAATATGGAATAATGAGGGGTTGCTGTTGGGTCCCGGCTCTATGCCGTCGTCGGTAGGTACTGCGTCCCTGCTTTTGCGTGGCAACGCGTCGAGGTGGACGCAGCGCCCGTCTCCAAACCCGAAAAGCAGGAAGAGAATCAGCAGAACTCACGATGCCATTGTTGCCACAATCCGAAAAAGAGGCTGGACAGAGTCTCGCGCCAGATGCCAGTGCTGTCCGCGAACAGCTTAAACGGCTCCTTGCACACCCGCTATTCGCAAACAGCAAGCGCTACCCCGTGTTTCTGGCTTACACGGTCGAGCAAACGCTGCGAGGCAATGCAGGCGATTTAAAGGAACGGACGATAGGGGTGGAGGCCTTTGGACGTGAGCCAAACTACGATGTAAACCTTGATCCAGTCGTCCGTACGACAGCGGCCGAAGTCCGGAAGAGGTTGATCCAGTACTACTACAATACGGATCATGCCGGAGAGCTGATCGTCGAACTTTCGGCAGGCTCCTACGTTCCCTCATTCCGGGATCCAACGGTCTCCGTGAACCTCGAATCCGGATCGCTGGTCTCGCAGAGAAACGGGGCGACCCCTCAGGGCTCTCCCGCAACCGAGTCTAAATCTGCCGAGGCAGCTCTACCTCCTCCCGTGCTGACCAGGCATCGATGGATATCTACCGCAACATTATTACTGTTGGCCCTTCTCGCAGGATTCGGAATGGGCCGTATCCAAATCCCTCGGAAGCTGTCGAACCTGGAACGTTTTTGGGAACCGATAACAGCGGCTTCAAGCAAGGTCACATACTGCCTGGGACAACCGATCGATGCGGTCGATCGAGAGCGCACAACGCCAAACGGGATGCCCCTCTATGGCCGGCTCGATGTCTCGGACGTGATCACGTTGGCGCGATCCATTGTTCCTCTCGTCCCCAAGGGCGGCGATTTTCGCGTTGTTTCCGATTCAGAGATCGGCTATACGCAGCTACGCGAAGGCCCCGTCGTGCTCATTGGTGCCTTCGATAACGTTTGGACCATGCGGATTACCCAGGATCTACCCTTCGGATTCGAGTACGATTCGCAGGTACGAAGGCTCGTAGACCGCAAGAGTCCCGAGAAGAGGTTTTGGACCCTCCAATGGCAGGTGCCTTACACAAAGCTGGCAAAGGACTATGCCATCATCGCCAGGATTCATGACAGAGTAACGGGCCAGCCAGTCATTATCATTGCGGGGATTCTAGGGGAAGGTACCGAAGCCGCCAGCGAGGTAGTCTTCAAGCCTGCGTATCTCGATGAGATGTTGAAGAAGGCGCCTAAGAACTGGGACCAGCTCAACCTGGAAGCGGTGATCGAAACGAATGTCATCGAAGGCCACGCAGGCCCTCCCACGGTGCTCGCTGTCGAGACCTGGCGGTAAGTCACTAGAGCAAATCTCCTGTTGCTAGGAAGTTGAACCGGGCGTGCAGTACCGTTTTTCTGGGGAAAAACGGCCATAAGTGTCGTGGCTTCGCTATACACCTACAGGAGATTTGCTTTAGTGGATAGAATCTGACGCTTGGTACTTGCGCAGAAACCTTCGACAAAACAAAGCGGCGTGCAGTTTGCTGCCTAACCTCACCTTCGCGTATTGTCGCCTCAGCTATTTTGAAGAACCTGGGCGGAGGTTTTGTACTATGGCAAAGATCGTCTATGGATTGCAACAGTCTTTGGATGGCTACGTCGACCATCTTGCAATGAGACCAGGTCCTTCGCTCTCTCGTCACTTCATAGAACATGTGCGCAACCTGACGGGCGTTGTGTACGGTCGCCACACGTACGAGATCATGCGTTATTGGGAAGAAGACGTTCCGGACTGGGACGCGGAGGACCGCGACTTCGCGGCGATGTGGCGGAACCTGCCGAAGTGGGTTGCGTCGCGCACGTTGAAGTCGGCCGGACCCAATGCCACACTTGTCGGGGATGACATCGGGGCGGCAATACGCGGGCTGAAGGAGCAGCAAGCTGGGGAGATTGACATTGCCGGACCAGACCTGGCTGGAAGCCTAACCGACCTTGGTCTTATTGATGAGTATCGGCTCTACTTGCGCCCCATCGTGCTTGGTCACGGCAAGCCATTCTTCTCCGGCCCGCGGCCGCCGCTCCGCCTTGTTGCCAGCGATCTAATTACCGAGGACGTGATTCGGTTGACATACGTTCCTGCCTAGTCGCTCAACTCGCCCGCTGGACTGTACCGCAGCGTATCTCACTGATTTTGCCGTATGATACGTACCTTGTGACGGCCCACCCCTCTAACGGTAACTTCAAGATAAATATATGGTTATGGGGATAGAGCCGTGCTCCTACCCGTTGGAGCTTTTACATCCCCTCCTTCCCATTAGATTCTGCAATCGTAGTCGCCCTTCTCGCACCGCCGCGATGTCTTCTGGCCTTGATCCTTGCCATCGCAGCATCGCCGGGGCGGCCTGGAGACACGATGCAGAAGAGCAGCTCGCAACTTCCCCTATTGATTTTTACGGCAGCCATCCTTGGAGTCGCCAGCGCGTCGGCTCAGGAAACGAAGCGGCCTTGGATGGATTCCCAACTGTCTCCAGGGGAGCGCTCAGAGCTGGTCCTGAAAGAACTGACTCTGGATGAAAAGTTGGCGCTGGTACATGGCAACGGCATGTCGGGCGAGTCGCAGTGGCGGATGCCTCTAACCCCTCTCACCAATGGCGGCGCTGGTTACACTCAAGGCGTCGAGCGCCTGGGTATTCCTCCCCTGATTATCTCGGATGCCGGCTACGGCGTGAGAGCCAGCGGCGCGAATGGAAGATACTCGACGGCGATGCCTTCCAACCTGGGTGCAGCTTCGAGCTGGGATCCAGAGTCCGCGTGCCAGTTCGGCGAAGTGCTCGGCGGCGAACTTCGGGCTCAAGGTTTCGATGTGAGCCTGGGAGGCGGCGTGAATCTCACCCGCGAACCCCGGAACGGGCGGACCTTCGAGTACGCGGGCGAAGATCCGCTTCTGGCCGGCACTGTTGTTGGCAACATGATGAAGTGCGAGCAGGAGCAACACGTCATCGGCGATATCAAGCACTACGCCGTCAACGACCAGGAGACAGGACGATTCATTGTGAATTCTGTCATCTCGAAACGCGCGATGCAGGAGTCCGATCTATTGGCCTTTCATATTGCGATCTCTATCGCCAATCCCGGCGCCGTGATGTGCTCTTATAACCGAATCAATGGCGACTTCGGTTGTGAAAATTCCTACACGCTGCAGGATGTTCTCAAGAAGGATTGGGGATTCAAGGGCTTCGTGATCTCGGATTGGGGCGGCACGCACAGTACGGAGAAGGCGTCCTCTGCCGGACTCGATCAAGAGCAGCCTATGGCCGACTACTTCGGACCGAAGTTAAAGGAGGCGGTAGAAGCAGGGAGAGTACCTCTGTCCGAGATCGATGACCATGCTCGCAGGGTCTTGTACGCGGAGTTTTTAGCTGGCATCGTCGATGATCCTCCGCATAAGAGTGTAGTCAACGTAGAAAAAGGGCTTGAGGTTGCGCAGCGTGTCGAAGAAAAGAGCATCGTTCTCCTAAAGAACAACCAGGCCGTGCTCCCCATCCTTCCGTCCAAGGTCCACAGCATTGCAATCATCGGCGGCCACGCGGATGTAGGAATGATCTCCGGTGGTGGTTCTGCACAAGTTGACCCGCCTGACGGCAATGCCATTATGCCCCCTGGTAAAGGCGAAACACATTGGCAGGACCATATCTGGTTTCCGACTTCCCCCTTACAGGCTTTGCGAGCGAAGTTGCCGAACACAAGAATTGAATTTAACCCGGGAACGGATCTGCAGTCAGCGGCAGCTTTAGCCAAGACCGCGGATGTGGCGATTGTCTTCGCCTATCAGTGGGAGTCCGAAGGGATGGACCTGCCGAACCTTTCGCTTCCGGACAGCCAGGATACGCTGATCGCGCAGATAGCGGCGGCCAATCCGCATACGATCGTTGTTCTTGAGACCGGGACTGCCGTTACGATGCCCTGGCTCGACAAGGTGGCCGGGGTTGTTGAGGTTTGGTATGCGGGCAGCGCCGGGCACAAGGCGTTAGCAAACATCCTTCTCGGGGACGTCAATCCGTCTGGCAAGCTGGCGATGACCTTCCCCAAGGGGGAGGCGGATCTTCCTCGCCCTTTAATCGCGGACCTCCCTCCGAATGACGAAGGACAAGGACATTATGCTGTGAACTCCGAAACGCGTGTCTCCAGTTATGCCGTCCACTACGACGAAGGTTCAGAGGTCGGCTACAAGTGGTACGAAGCCCAGCATAAACAACCGTTGTTTCCGTTCGGTTTTGGCCTTTCGTATACGTCCTACGCGTATTCCGGCCTAAGCGTCGATTCATCCGCGAAAACAGTCCGCTTTACAGTCAAAAATACGGGCAAAAGGACAGGGACTGAGATCGCGGAAGTCTACGCCACACTTCCCAAAGAAGCTGATGAATCGTTCAAACGCCTGGTCGGTTGGAAGCGTGTCACGCTCGCGCCTGGCGAGTCACAGGATGTCACCGTAGCCATCGATCCACAGGAACTGCAGACCTTCGACGAATCGAAGAACACATGGATGCTTACGAACGGCGAATACGGAATCCTGGTTGGACCGGCTTCAGAGAGCACCCCTTTGAAAGCGAGCCTTCAGGTTCGCTGAGGGTCTTCACCGAATACCACTTCGAGACTGGAAAGACGAAACGCATAAGGAGACCTCTCAAATGAACGACGTATCAACCCTGGGTCAGACGGGTAGTGCAGTTCGAGTCGATCGGACAAGCACCGGGAAAGAGCACTTTGAGGTGTTGGATGGATTGAGAGGCAGTGCAGCCATTCTGATTGTGATCTTTCACGTCTTCAATTACTCCTTTGGCTGGGATACTCCTCTAAGCCTGATGCACCATGCCTACCTGGCAGTCGATTTCTTCTTCGGGCTCTCCGGCTTTGTCGTCGCCTATGCCTACGATGACCGATGGACACGAATGTCTACCCTCCAATTCTTTCGCATCCGGCTCATTCGGCTTCATCCGTTGGTGCTGGTGGGCGCAACCTTTGGTCTTCTTGGCTATCTTTTCGATCCCTTCGGCAAGGGGATAAACCACACCTCAGCGCCGATGTTACTGCTGGCCTATGTGACTTCACTTCTCCTGTTGCCTTCTCCGCCAGTAGGGGGACGGCAGAACGAAAGCCAGGCACTGAATGGGCCAGCGTGGTCCCTCATGCAGGAGTATCTCGGGAATATCGCGTATGCTCTGATTCTTCGCCGGCTGCGTGCGCTCACACTCGGAATCATCTTCGGAGTCTCCGGACTGCTGCTCATATGGACCGCTAATATGAAAGGTTCGCTGGATGGAGGCTGGGGATACCCGGAGATCTGGATGGCACCCCTGCGGTTGACCGTCTCTTTTGTGATGGGCCTGTGGCTGTACCGTATTCAGGCTCGTATCCGCCGTCCCAAAATTGGACTCCTGGTTCTTTCGATTCTTCTTGTGGTCATCTTTCAGGCGCCAAAGCTCCCCAACGCAGGCGGGCTTTCTTTCAATGGTCTCTATGATGCTGCGTGCGTGCTGTTCTTATTCCCGCTCATCATTATTTGTGGCGCGCACTCTGATGCCGGTGCAGGCATGATGAGGTTGTGCAAGTTCAGCGGCAGGCTCTCCTATCCCCTCTACATCACACATATCGCGTTCGTATATATCATTGCGAACTTCGCTCATACGAGACATCCGTCCAAGTCCGTGCTGCTGACTTATATCTTCCTGCTTCTGCCATTCGTGATTGCTGTAGCATGGCTAGTTCTTAAGTACTTCGATGAGCCTGTTCGTGCGTGGCTGACCCGCCGCTATGGCATAAAGCGGGCAGCAGCATAGTACCCCAAATAATCGCAGCATAGAAGCCGATTTATTTTCGAAAAACGGAGGACAAAAACATGATGTTGAAAAAGTATTCTGCAATCGCTCTTTTTTTTGTCGCAGTCTCTGGTGTCATTTCCGCCGGGGCACAGACAAGTCCCTTCAGTGCTGAGGCCAAACAGAAGGCCGAGTCTCTCCTGAAGCAAATGACTCTCGACGAAAAGGTCGGTCAACTCAATGAATCGTCCGGTCTAGTGGCGCCTGGCATCGCTAAAGAAAAACCAGATGATCTCATTGCCAACGGCGGAGTAGGCTCGATTCTTTGGCAGATGGACGTCAAGGAGATCAATCGCCTTCAGCATATCGCGGTCGAAAAGTCGCGGCTTCATATTCCGATCATCTTTGGTTTTGATGTGATTCATGGATATCGAACCGTCTTTCCAGTACCGCTGGCGATGGCGTCTTCGTGGGACCCATCGGTCGAGGAGCAGGCACAACATCTGGCGGCACAGGATGCACGCGCTGCCGGGATTGATTGGACTTTTACGCCGATGGTCGATATCGCGCGTGACGCTCGGTGGGGTCGCATCGTGGAAGGTGCCGGAGAGGATCCGGTTCTTGGTTCCGCAATGGCTCAAGCACAGGTCCGTGGATTCCAAGGCACGAAGCTTGGACAGAACAGCGTACTGGTGACCGTAAAGCATTTTGCCGGTTACGGTGCAGCCGACGGCGGCCGCGACTATGACTCTTCCTATGTGCCGGAGGAATTACTTCGCAATCTTTACCTGGTTCCCTTTCATGCAGCGGTTCAGGCTGGGGCTGGCGGAGTTATGAGTGCCTATATGGACCTGAACGACGTGCCGGCGACTGGCAACCATTGGCTCCTGACCGACGTTCTCCGGAAGGATTGGGGGTTCCAGGGTATTGTGCTTTCGGATGCCTTTGCAGTCGGAAACCTCGTTACCCATGGTTACGCGAGCGATAGCGAAGATGCGGCCTATAAGGCGATCACTGCAGGCCTGAACATGGATATGGCGAGTCTCACCTACACACACAATCTTGCAAAGGTAGTGAAAGAGGGCAAAGTCAGCGAAGCCTACATCGACCAGATGGTGTTGCCGATTCTGGAGGCGAAGTTTGATCTAGGACTCTTCGACCATCCCTACGTCGACGAAGCCAGTGTCGATGCGGTCCTGAACCGTCCGGAAGGTATCGCGCTCGAGCGCAAACTGGCAGGACGTTCCATGGTGCTGCTTCGCAATGAGAACCAAACTCTTCCCTTGTCGAAGGGGCTGAAAAAGATTGCGGTGATTGGCCCTCTCGCAGATGCGTCCCATGATATCGAGGGCGGATGGACGGTGGAGGGCCTCTTCGGAAAGGGGTCCAAGAGTCATCCGGTGACTGTGCTTGCCGGTATCAAAAATAGGCTGGGTGCCGATACGCAAATCACGCTTGTCGCCGGGCCTCAGCCGTCGAAGGTCTATACCGGGATGTTGGATCAGTTTCTAGGTACAAAGGCTTTACCTCCGCCTACTCCTCAAGAAACCGCCGACTGGATTGCCAAGGCCAAAGCAGCGGCCGCCGACGCTGATCTCGTCGTGGCCGTCATGGGTGAAACGGCGAACATGAGCGGCGAAGCGGCTTCGCGAGCCAGCCTGGATCTGCCAGGAATCCAGGAGCAGATGCTAGAAGCTGCTGTTAGCGTTGGCAAGCCGGTGGTGCTCGTGCTTGAAAATGGCCGGCCACTCGATATTCACTGGGCCTCTGAACACGTGCCGGCAATCCTCGAGGCCTGGTACCCAGGCACACAAGGTGGCAATGCCGTGGCCGACGTACTGTTCGGGGATGTGAATCCTGGCGGGAAGCTGCCGGTAAGTTGGCCGGGCGCATCGGGCGTCGAGCCACTTTACTACAACCACACGTTGACCCATGATCCCGAAGATCGCCCTGGATTCACGTCACGCTATTGGGATGTCGCTTCCAAACCGCTTTACCCTTTCGGGTACGGCCTCAGCTACACGGCGTTCAAATTCTCCAACCTCCATCTCAGCAAGAACAGCATGAGCGTGAGCGATAGCAACGAGGTAAGCGTCGACGTCACGAATACGGGCTCTATCGCAGGGGATGCTGTTGCACAGATTTATATTCATCAACGCTATGGTTCGGCCTCTCGCCCCGTTCGCGAACTCAAGGGATTTGAGCGGGTTCTCCTCCAGGCGGGAGAAACCAAAACTCTCAGGTTTCCTCTTGGAACGGAACAACTGCATTTCTGGAGTCCGCAGTCGAAAACCTGGGTGGTGGAACCCACCGATTTCGATGTGTGGGCCGGAGGAGATTCAACGGCAAGTCTTCACGCGGAATTTAAAACCACGCAATAAACGTTCGGTGCACGTTGCTTTGCTACTGGCATCGTTCGTGATCCTCTTCGCGTGGGTTGCGGTGAAGTTTTTCGATGAGCCGATCCGCACCAAGCTCCGTCACTACAACCTTTAGAAGAGGAACGTCCCGCTCTAAAGAGGACACTATGCAAATCCGGTATGCCCTTGTCGACGCCTTCACAGAACGCCCGCCAGGAGGGAGCCCCGTCGCAATTGTCCCTCATGCCGAGACGCTGGATGAACCCACCATGCGGCGAATCGCGGGAGAGCTTAATCAGGTCGCGACGACATTCATTCTTCCGCCCAAAAATGATTTCGCGGATTGGAGGTTGAGATCTTTCACTACCACTGGCCACGAGGTCTTCGGCGTAGGACACAATTCGCTCGGCGCGTGGTGGTGGCTGGCCAAGTCCGGAGATCTTATGCTGGATGAAGGCCGCAATCACTTCATGCAGGAGATTGGCGGGGAGCTCTTGCCTGTGGAAGTTCGCTGCCAGCACAGCCAGCCTGTCACGGTTGCCCTTACGCATATGTCTCCTGTATACGGAGCTGTTTGTGAAGATCTTCCGAAGCTTGCCGATGCCCTTGGAGTAGAGGACGAGGACATCATGTTGTCTTTGCCGGCACAGGTAGTTTCAACGGGAGTAGCTCATCTGCTTGTCCCAGTAATAGATCGAGAGATCGTAACCAAGGCTCAACCAGACCCTCAACAACTCAAACGCCTCCTACAAGAAGTAGACGGAGAGGGATGTTACCTCTATTGCCTGGATGACTCCGAGTTACCATCCTCCGTCGCGCATGCTCGATTTTTCAATCCAGCACAAGGGATTGTCGAGGAGGCCGCTACTGCGACTGCTGCTGTACCTCTGGCCGGCTTCATGCTGAGATACGGAATCGCCGGGAACAGGAAAACTCTTTTCATTGAACAAGGGTATGAGATGAAGCGCCCATGCGTTTTAGAGGTTGAGATTGAAGACGATGTTTTGCGGCTGGCAGGCCGAGCTATCACGGTCATGGAAGGTACGCTTCACATCTAGTGTGGTGAGTCATTAATTCGTTAAAGACAGAGGGTCTGTTCATCACAGCGCGAAGCGCGTTCCCTGATGCTTCAGCATCAGGGAGACGGAGGGAGCCGTAGCCTTTAGGCTACGGAATAAGGGGCTGGCAAAGATGCGGCCTTTAGGCCCGGGCCTTCTTTCGGCTGCGAACAAAAGGCCCGGGGCTAAAGCCCAATTCTTGCCTGGCTCTTATTCCGTAGCCTAAAGGCTACGGCTCCCTCCGTCCCGCGACGCTAAAGCGTCACGGTTTGCGCTTCGCGCTATGGGGTAACGCTGGTTCTTCAACGAATTAACGACTCACCACACCTGTCCTGCCTGATGTTGTTCTCCGTTGCAGATCATCGCCCTTTCAAGCGTATGTCTCGCGAGGAGGAGCCCACGTAGGTCACGGCGTCCGGAATGTACCGCCAATCCGTGGCGGACGTGTCCCAAACGCTTTGGGTCCTGGGCGAGACCGTCATATCGACCTGTTGGCTTGCTCCAGGCTTCAAATGAATCTTGCTCCAGCCACCCAATCGCAGAGGCGGTTCCCCCGCATAATCAATTCCCAGGTAGACCTGCGGAACTTCTGCACCCTCAACAGTGCCGTCATTCTTGACCGTGAACGACACGTGGAGAGTGTGATCCGGATCGCGTTTCAGGGAGAGGTCCGAGTATGTAAAGTGGGTATACGACAGCCCGTAGCCGAACTCAAAAAGCGGTGCAAGTTTCTTGGCGTCGTACCAGCGATAGCCTATATTGAGTTTTTCGGAATAGACAGGATCTTTAGAAAGGACGCCGGTAGCTCCCCAGGTGGGGGTGTCCTCGTCCCGGGCAGGAAACGTAAACGGCAGCTTGCCGGAAGGATCCACCTTGCCAAACAAGACATTGGCGATCGCTTTGCCTCCAGCTTCGCCTGGATACCAGGCTTCGACGATCGCCGCGACCTTATCTTTCCACGGCATCAAAATCGGATTACCACTTTCGATTACAACGATCGTATGAGGGTTGGCGCTTGCAACAGCCTCTACCAGTTCATTCTGGTTCGAGGGGTTCTGCAGACTGAGAGTCCTCAAATCTCCGAAGTCTTCTCCAGCGGGCTGCGCGACTACGATAATCGCGAGGTCTGACCGGCGTGCCAGCGCGACTGCATCGGCGATTTCGCCCGGACTATAGGCGCGGAAGGGAGCGTGCTCGTCCTGGACCCCAGAAAATTCGACTTCGCTGGCCGGCGATAGGTCGCGAATGGCTTTTGTCAGGGGTACAGGAACCTTCAGCCACGGACTGCGCCACCATCCGCAGCCATTATGGTCGACGAATTCCAGACCTTCACACCCAGTGAACGAGCCCGTCACCGGATGCATCGTGTCTCCAGAACCACCACCAGACATCACAGCTACGTCTGCATGGGAGCCGATGACCGCAATACGCTTCAGCTTTGAGGCTGATAGCGGAAGCTGCTGACGATCGTTCTTGAGCAATACGATGGATTGTTCCTCTACGGATTGTGCAAAGGTCCGCGTCGCATCGAAATCAATCTTTTCTCCACCGAGGGGAGGATGATCCATCACGCCGGAAGAGATCATTGCGTAGAGTTTGCGGCGCACCATATCGTTGACCCGCTCCTGGGTGATGTCATGGTTGGCCAACGCAAACAGGACTGGGACACGCCCGAAGTAAGAAGGGCCCGCATCGCTTCCTTCTTCTTCATCAAGTCCGGAGTTGATCGCCTTTGCCGTCGTGTGAGTCGCTCCCCAGTCCGACTGTACCTGGCCCGGAAAGTGCCATTGCGTTTTCAGAATGTTCGTAAGAAGCACCGAATTCTCGCAGGCATACTCGGCATTCAGCCGGTTATAGCTGCACATAACGCTTGCCGGATGGCCCTGTTCAACGGCGATTTCAAAAGGTAATAAATAAAGCTCTCGCAGGGTGCGGTCATCGATGCGGCTGTCTCCACCTATGCGGTTTGTCTCCTGTTCATTTCCCGCAAAGTGTTTGATCGACGCCATTACCTTCTGGCTCTGAGTCCCTTTCGTGCGCGCCGCCAACAGTTCCCCCGCGAGGAGTGGATCTTCGCCTAAGTACTCGAAGGCTCTGCCTCCTCTGGGCTCTCTTGTGAGATTTGCACCTCCGCCAAGACCCATTGCGAATCCCTGGGCGCGCAACTGGATCGCTATTTCACTCCCGTAGTCATAAGACAACTGCCTGTCCCAACTGGCAGCAAGTGCAATCGTCGCAGGGAAAGTAGAGCTCGGCTGGGTTGTGCTCCCTGAACCTGTGGCCGAATCGGAGATATTGATCCCGGGAATATGGAGCCTCGTTACACCCTCGATATATCCGCCTCCGCCACCTGGCGAGGCATTGGAGGGATACCTGGAGAGAATCAACTGAAGCTTCTCGTCGAGCGTCAACTTCTTCAGTAGTTCATCTGCGCGCCGCCAGACAGCGTCATTTGTTATCCCGCTCTCCTGGGCCTTCGGCGTTATCGTGAGGGAAACGGCAAAAGACATCACCAGAAGCACTGCAATCCATACTCGATTAGGCTGCATATCATTCCTTCGCATTCTCAATGAACTTTCCCTCAAATCCAAAGCTTCGGTCCTTTCGACCGCGGCGATCGTCGCTATGTCGTGAAGCCGAAGAGTATCCGATCCAATGCTTTGTATCGAGCTCTTCCCGTCGGCATGGTTTCCCAGCGTGATTGCCCAGTATCACAATACTTGCCTCTTCATTTCTGGATAAGCACCATCGCGTATGGAGCAGACCGATGTCGTGCAAGCCCCTGTTGCGACAATCACTTAAGTCTGGACTCAGCGCCAGTATGGACGGCTGTATGCTACAGAGCAACGGCCCAGTCCTAACCGGCATTGCTTATCACCGCGGGGCTGGCGATGGCCTTGCCTTCGGGCCTCCGTTTGCTGGCTGCGCGACAGGAAGACGTCCGGGTTCGTTTCAAAATACCCCAGGGGCATGAGCCCGCGGAGTCGGCAACGGCTACTGGATAATAGCTTATGATTTTTATTCCTGTTCTGCTCAGCGTCGTGATCTGGGCATGGCTACTGATTGGGCATGGGGCTTTCTGGAGGTCCGGACCCGTTCTAGGAGCTGCACACCCGACTCGGCGGCTCAAAGTGACGGTCGTGATCCCAGCCCGGGATGAGGCCGAGCATATCGCAGACACTCTGAGATCTCTGCTCATTCAGCAGTTCGACGGCGAGCTAAAGATCGTGCTGGTAGACGACAACAGCTCAGATGGAACGGGAGTCCTCGCGCGTGAGTTGGGGGTAACGGACGGACGCCTCCGTGTCCTGGACGGCGAGCCGCTGAAAACCGGCTGGACAGGCAAGATGTGGGCGGTCTCGCAAGGTTTGCGGCAGATGGAAACGCTGGCGGCGGACTATGTTCTGCTTACCGATGCCGATATCGTGCACGGACCAGGACACTTGGCCTCCCTTGTCTCCCGTGCAGAACGAGATCAACTCAGTCTTGTGTCGGAGATGGTTCGTCTGCGGTGCGAGAGCCTTGCGGAGCGAGCTACGCTGCCGGCCTTTGTCTTCTTCTTTCAGATGCTCTATCCCTTTCGCTGGGTTTACGATCCGGGGAGAACGACCGCTGCGGCTGCGGGAGGTACGATGCTGGTATCTCAGGAAGCCTTGCGAAAAGTTGATGGGGTAAACCGAATCAGTACCGCACTGATCGACGATGTGGCTCTGGCGCGAGAGATCAAGCGTGAAGGCCTCAGAATCTGGCTTGGACACGGCGACCGGGTGGTCAGTAAACGAAGATATGCCGGATTCAGAGACGTATGGGAGATGATTGCGCGAACAGCCTACGTGCAGCTTGGCTACTCTCCCTGGATCCTCATAGGAACATGCGCCGGCATGCTGCTGGTGTATGTTGAGCCGGTACTGGCCGGCATCTTCGCAACTGGCGCGCTGCGTTGGAGTGGGGCGGTTTGCTGGATCGCCATGGCCTTCGCCTTCCAACCCACACTTTGGCGTTACCGGCGTTCTCCCGCATGGGGATTGCTACTCCCGGTGATTGGGCTGTTCTATCTGATGGCGACAATCGGTTCAGCCGTGCGGTTCTATCAGGGACGAGGCGGGGAGTGGAAGAATCGGAACTATCCGGTTCATAAGTAACGAAGCCTTTCTGATCTGGATGATTCTCCGACCAAATTTCTCAGCCTGCTTCGCTTATGGTGGAACAGGTAGAGATGGCAAGGACGCAAGAACAACAACAATTCTGTCATCGATGAAACACATACAAATGGAGAATAGAACCCATGAACTTGCAGTTCGATCCGGCATTTCACAAGTTGCTCGTTGAAAGTTATGAACGTCTCACCGGACAAAGTCTGGTTCCGAGTGGATTGAACACTGAGGAGTCTGCAAGATGGCTGTATACAGATGCGCCATTTGCTGTTCTCGCCCACAATACAGCGCCTGATGCGGTCTTCATTTATGGGAACAAAGCGGCAATGCAGCTCTTTGAGTATCGCTGGGACGAACTCACCGCATTGCCCACACGTTTATCTGCCGAACCGTTGGAACGTGAGGAGCGTCAACGGTTTCTGGAACGTGTGGAGCTCGACGGGTTTATTACGGGTTATTCTGGCGTCCGGGTCGCGAAATCGGGAGCACGCTTCCAGATTATGAACGCAACTGTCTGGCAGTTAATAGACGAAGACGGAAGCCATCAAGGACAGGCGGCAATGCTTCCGCAATGGAAGCCTCTTTGAAATGGAACACTCGCTACTTTCACTACATATTTTCAGATACTTGGAGCGGATGGACAATCGAAATGAGTCTTCGCATAGCAAAGATATTCCTGCTCATCGCCGTTGCGTTCTACTACACGTTGGTCGTCTTCAATAATTTGACAGACTACGGATCAAATTATGCGTTCGTGCATCACGTTCTCCTCATGGACACAACCTTCCCGGGCAACCGTGGCATGGGGCGCGCAATCCATTCAACGCTTGTGCAAACGATGTTCTATGACGGGATTATTGGTTGGGAGGGGGCGACCGCATTGCTGACATGGATCGGAGTTGTCCAGTTGCTACGTGCCGTTCGCAAACAGCCGACCGTCTTCAATGCCGCCAAGCGGTACTCGATCATCGCTCTTACCCTGGGCATGCTTCTGTGGTTTACCGCATTCATCAGCGTAGGTGGCGAGTGGTTTCTCATGTGGCAATCGAACATCTGGAATGGTGAAGACAAAGCATTTCATATATTCGTTGTGCTCGGGATCATCTTGCTGCTGGTCGCACTTCCGGACACGGAGGCTCAGCAGTAAGTTAACTCGCACCGACGGTATGCCAGGAGCATGAATGCGCCTTCGAAATCGCACAACTCGAGATGCTTGCATCACAAATCATTTAGGTAGGCCACGCCAGCATCGCCCTGGCCACGATACGGTAGAGATCTCGCTTGCTGGCACCCGACTGCGCCTCCACAGCCAATCCCCATCCGATGCTCATGACGTACCGTGCTAGCTCCTAAGGATCTGAATCGCGGGGGAGATCTCCCGATGCTATGGCTTCTTGAAAACATCTCTTCAATTTCGCCCGACGAGCCTTACGCTCTGATGCGAGTTCCTGCCGCACCTGGACGGCTGTCTCCGAACCTGGCAGTGAGCAGTTCATGATGAGACAGCCACGTGGATTCGAGGGATTGCTGTAGACGTCGGCGCATCCATAGAGCATCGTTTCCGCAACGCCACGCGCACCTTCCCTGGAGTGCAGAAACGGTTTGAGGATGTGGACGAACTTCTTGCCTCGCCAGCTACCTGCCGTAATTTGGCCTAAGGAGCACACGCGGGCGCTTCTACAACGGCGAATAGTGGTAAGAACAGATACAAAATGGTCATAGGCTGTACAAATGGGCAAGCCTTCGTAAGTAGGGTATGGGTATGATAACTACCACAATCGATCAGTTCATCCAGGACCTTCGCGAAAACGTTGAAGGAAAAGTTTATGGTTCAGTTGATGAGTCTTTTGGATCTCTCGTCAAAGTCTGGAATGGAGCGATCAGCTCCAAGCCGTCTGCCTTAGTCCGTTGCGAAGGCGTATCTGACATTCGAGAAGTCGTTCTTCTCGCATCACACTATGGAATTCCCGTCTCTGTTCTCGGTGGTGGCCATGATTGGGCCGGACGAGCATTTTGTGAGGGTGGAGTGGTGATTGATCTGCGATCTATGCGGGATGTTCGGCATGATCCAGAGAACGAAATTGTCGAATCGCAGGGAGGAGCCACTATCGGCGATCTGCTTGCCGGGCTTCCTGATGACACCGTTATCGTCACCGGAACCGCCAAGCAGGTTGGACTGGCTGGTTTCACCATGGGCGGTGGCTACGGCCCTCTGAACGGGCAGTTCGGTCTGGCTTTGGATAATCTTGTTGAAGCGACTGTCGTCCTGGCAGATGGTTCAAGCGTCACGGCAAATGAATCGGATCATGCCGATCTTTTCTGGGCGATTCGTGGTGGCGGTGGAAACTTCGGAGTACTGGCTTCACTTAAGACGAGAACACACCGCCTGAGTGAGGTTCAGGCTGCCTTTATCCTGTTTCCGATATCCGAAGCTAAGACGGCCCTGGGCCGCTATCAGGAGATACTGGACAATGCTCCAGATGAATTGGGTTTGATGACCGGCTTCTTAATGGGCCAGGACGGAAAACCGATGCTCTTTATCGCGTCGCACTGGAGTGGGGACAAGATGCAGGGTGATGCCCTGCTGGGTCAGATAACAAGCCTGAAAGGCGCTATCACGGTCAGTCATGGATCTTCGCGCTATGCCGATTCCATGGGTATCTTTGATCCATTAGTTGTGAATGGCCGACATCACTATATTGAAACCCGCAACCTGGATCGTTTCAATGTTGAATCGATTGCCGCGCTTGTTGAGGGGGCAGAACAGATGAGCTCTCCGTTCTCAGGGATTGTTATTCACGATTTTCACGGCAAAGGAACCCGTGTATCTCCGGATGCGACTGCTTTTCCCTTGAGGAAGGCTCATTTGCTTGTAGAGATCGTCTCCGCCTGGGACAAAAGCTCGGAAGAGCTGGATGCCAAACACCGCAACTGGGCTACAGCTCTTTCACAAAATCTGGCGCCGCACTCTCTTTCCGGCGGCTATGTAAACCTGCTCACCGATCAAATACGCGTTGAGCAATTCTATGGAGAGACGGCAACGCGTCTTCGCGAGGTCAAGCACCACTACGACCCGAACAATATGTTTCGGTCGGCACCTGGATCAATCTACCGGTCCGAATAACAGCCATGGAAGTTGTTGCGGTAGATAGCTCCTATGTCATTTGAGCTATCTACCGGGCAGCTCGGCCATCGTTATCCAAGAAGGTTCGTGCGGTATCGGCTGGGTGTAACGCCTACCACTCTACGAAATATGCGGGACAGATGATGCTGATTGGCAAATCCACTGCTCAATGCAATTTCAGTCAGCCCGAGGCGTCTATCCCGCATCATCGATTTAGCCCTCTTGGTGCGTAGTTCCAGGACGTATTGGTATGGACTTTTGCCCGTGCTTTGACGGAAGCTGCGGATCAAATGCGATGGGCTCATTCCAGATTCACGGGCAAGATCGTCGAGACGGATTGATTCAGTAAGGTTCGCTTGAATAAAGTCGATACAGCGTCGGAGTGTCGACGGGGCCAAGCCGCCTGTCAAGGTCGGCTTCAGGGGCAGCGTAGCTGAATATCTATTAACGAGATAGGACGATAACGCTGTAACCATGCTGTCGAGAAAAAGAGCGCCGGCCTGAAAACACTCTCGCCTTTGTTGCAGCAGGATGGTAGTCATCTGAAGTAGCGTCGCATCTTCCAGGATGTCGAGAGCCATAAGCTCGACCCTTTTGATTCCGCAGTCTTGCAGAACGGGTGCAAACAAATCCTCGTTGAGTGTTATGTGTCCAAATGCTGTCTCCTCTGCGAATTCAAAGACTCGTGCATCATTCATCCGGCAGATAGAGATGTTGCCAACAGGCGTATTCTTCGGATACTGAGCAGTAGGCTTTACCTGAACTGCCGAGGTCGGCTTCAATGTAATAGCGAGACTAATTTGCGAGGAGGCTGGAGTCTTCCATTCGCCAGCCCCCACTGCAATCTCAGAGATCGTCACATTTGTGTCTTTATCCCTGAGACTATTCATCCTTGTTTCTGATGAATCGAGCATGTTCATACAGTGAAACTCCGTCAACTTGATGGCCGATGCACGCGTGTGGACCCACCCTCCTATTGGATGAAACAAATAAGGAGACGACTCTCTGGATCCAGCGGACTACCGCGCAGAAATCTTTAGCATATCCAACCAAACCTGAAGAATCTGGACGGCAATCTACCTTGTGGACTGCCGACGATTGCTTCTTGCCAGCACTCTCAAGAAATAACCCCTCCAGGGACAAATTATTCCCTCTTTATCGAGAGGTTGCTCGGTTTTCGTCGAGCGACTCCTGCCATATCTGCAGGAATGAAACCTCTCCGACAGGCCCCTGGTGAGAACACTTTTAGTGTGAGTCCGGAAATGAAACTTCTCTGCCAAACCCTTCAGCGAGAATCGCCCTCTCATGGCGATTTCAGATACATCGCAGATCAGCTTCGCGTGTAAAAAAACTACATGGAAAAGATCGATACAAATACGACCTCACCCGTTGACGATCGGGGCATGGCGCGCCTGCTGGGAAGCGATACGTGGACACGCTGTGCACCATTGCTCACAGACGATGGAGCACAATGCTACGAGTTGTCACACATCCTCAGCGACACGATGCCTTCATCGCCCTTCGCCCAGGAATTGAAAGTTGCGGCGAGTCCTACGACGGGAATCCCGGGAACCCGGCATGTTGGAAATAAAGAGATGCTGACTGGCGATTTTACTCAGCAGGGCACGCATTTAGATGCACTCGGACATTTTGGGGTATTGCCGGAGATGTGGGCCGGACTAGAGCCACTGCCCCTCGCTAACGCAACTTATCATGGCGGGCTGACGCAGGCTGAGGTGAAGCCGGCGCCTGAGAAACGATTGGTCCGTTTGGGCGTTGAAAACGTACCTCCAATCTTTACCACCGCGATCCTTCTTGATGCAGAACGGGAATTCGGCGCGGGTGCTCCTCTATCTGCAGGCTTCTCGATTGATGCCGAGCACATTGAGACGATGTTGCGCGCTCAAGGCCTCGCGCAACGGGGAATACTTGCCGGAGACGTTGTCTATATCCATACCGGCTGGGGTAAATTCTGGGCGGATCCTGTCGCTGAAAACTCGGATTATTATCGGAAAGGCCCTGGACTGGGGTTCTCCGGCGCCGAGTATCTTGCCAGTAAGAATGTCGTGTTGGTCGGGCTGGACAATCCCTTTACCGATCCAGTGAATGGCGGCCAACTGAGTGGTCTCGCGTCGCCACCTGCAGATATGCCTGCAGGTCTTCCCTTTGGAACACATCATTTCAATCTGGTGAAAGCGGGTGTTTTGCAGATGCAAAATATGCGACTTCTTGAGCTTGCTCAAGATCGTGTGTGGATATCCTGTACCGTTATACTTCCTCTCCGCTTAGAAGGTTGTTCTGGATCCCCTGTCCGGCCCATTTCCATCGGAAAGCCGTCACGCCAGTTGGCAGATGATTAGTCTCCTGTACTCAAAAGCACAAGACTATTTTCAGCCTGGTCGTTGTGGCAATCTGGAGAGGAGGGAGTATGTCGAAGCTAACGAATGATGTTAAGTGCGAGGTCATCAAGCGGGTAAATCATCCGAGACAATCGGTTGCACACCGCTTCGATCACGTAGAACGTGTCATGCGGAACGCCCTTAAAATTGCTGCAACCATCGAAGAAGTAGATTACGAGATTCTCGAACTCGCGGTGCTCTTGCACGATGTTGACCAACCGGCTGGAAGGAAAGCTGAACATGTGGAATTGAGCTTGCTTGCTGCAGAGGAAATTCTGCGGCAAGCAGGTTGTCCGAGTGATCGGGCAAACGCAGTTCTCGCGGTGATTGCGGAACATTCCACAGAGCACGTCCGTACGGTCAAGCCATCTACAGATGAAGCAAGAATTCTGTTTGACGCCGATAAAGTCGATGGTCTAGCGGCGATGGGTATCGCTCGTGTCTTTTCACTGTTCGGACAGATGGGGTTCCCGCCTTCTGACGCGATACGGTGGTACAGGAGCAAGATTGAAGTTGCTTTGGAATACATACAGACCGATGAAGGACGCAGACTTATTCTGTTGAGATTGCCCTACGTTCAAGAATTTCTCTCTGAAATGGAGTTAGAAGCTGGAGCAGGCGCGGATATCTGGGAATCATGATTTGGGAACAATCGCGCCATATGCTCCGCATCTGCATCACTCACACCTTTAGCTCGGAGAGCCCACAGCCCTGGTCGTCAAGCTATTCCATCACCGCAACCAAGGTGCGTTGAAGATCGTCATCTGCTACTGGCGCGGTATCGACTGAACGAACAAGAATATATGTCAGAAGTCCGGTGAGAGCAGCTACTGCGGCTGCAACCAGGCTTGCCGCGGCAAATCCTCCCGCGAACGCTGCCCATCCAGCAGCGTGAACCTGCGCCTGAAGTCTTGCGGGAACGTCGGTCATCACTCCTGTCAGGTCGCCTGAGGCGACCTGCTTCGCGGCATGGGCCACAAACTTTGGCTCAAGGCCGAGAGCCACACCTGCGCTAATGAATTGGCGCGAAACAACCCGGGCCAGCACCGCGCCAAGCCCTGCGACCCCTAACAACAGGCCGACAAACCGAGTGGTCGAGGCCAATCCCGATGCCATTCCTGCACGCTGCGCGGGAACCGCGCCTTGCATGACTTTGGCGGTCTCACTATTCAGGAGGCCGGCACCCACTCCCGCCACCAGCATGCCAACGAGAAAGACGGGGTAGCTCATCCCAACGTGTGCGAAGCCATAAAGGAGGAGGTTGCCAAGCATAGTCGTCATGAGACCAAAGGTGAGAAGCGCGCGGCCTGAGTAGCTTTTCGCCAACCGGCCACCGAGACGCGGAGTCAGAAACATGGGCAGCGCAAACGGGATCATCGCAAGACCCGCCTTGGCGGGCGCGAATCCATAGGCATTTTGCAGGTACATTGGCAGGTAGAAAATCATTACCTGAGCGCCACCGGCATATCCCAACATAGCAAAGGCCGATCCCAGAAAGGTCGGCTGGGCAAAGAGCGCGAGGTCTACCATCGGACGCGTTTGGCGGACCTCCACGACGACGAAGGCGATGAACAAGCCCGTAGCCGTAACGAAGCGCCAGAGGATGGCGGCGTTTCCCCATCCCATGCTGTTCCCGTCGATCAGCGCCCAGATCAGCAGAAACAACCCTGAACTCAAAGCCAAAATACCCGCAATGTCGAGCGTCTTGGCCTCATGATCGCGCGACTCCTCCACGATCACAACAGAGGTTACAAAAAGCACAGCACAGAGAGGAAGGTTCACCAGAAAGGTCCAGCGCCATCCCAGGAAGCCGGTGATCGCTCCGCCGATGATCGGTCCGCTCGTGATAGCAATACCAATGCAGGCACCCCAGAAGGCATAAGCTTTTGCCCGCGCCTGTCCTACATAGGCGTGATTGATGACTGCAAGGGCCGCAGTCAGCAGAAGGCTGGCGCCAATGCCCTGCAAGGCCCTTGCCAGATTGAGCATCTGTGCAGAGTGCGTCAGCCCGCAGAGCCCTGACGCGAAAGCAAAGATAGCCAGGCCGACAAGCATCGTACGCTTCCTGCCATGGCGGTCCGCATAAGAACCTGCGGCCAGCAATAACGCGGCAAAGGGAAGCACATAAGCGCTCACGACCCATTCGATATCCGTGAAAGAAGCGCCAAGAGATCTCGCGATTGTAGGCAACGATACCGCGACGATATTGGCGTCGAGCATGATCAGAGAACAGACGAGAGAGGTCGTCAACAGGATCGCGAATTTACGCTGTTCCGAAGACTTCGAATTCGATATTCGAGGAGATTTGGTCATAGCGGAGTCCTACCTAGAGCAAATTTCCTGTTACTGGGAAGTTGGATCGGGCGTGCAGTACCGTTTTTCTGGGGAAAACGGCTATAAATGTCGCGGTTTCGCTATACACCTACAGAAAATTTGCTCTAGCGGGTAACAGGGTTGGGTGTTGGCGAAGTAAGAGTTGCATCGGCCGCAATGCCAAGCAAAATGCCACGAAGTTCAGCCGCTTTCGCAATCCCAAAGTTTGTCTCGAAAAGGACCTGGGCAGAGTGCCATAGCTTATTTGATTCGGCGAACGCGGCCCGGCCCTTCCGTGTCAGCACGACATATTTCCGACGCCGGTCCGTCTCAGCAGCTTCCAACGAGACGAGCTGATCTCGTTCAAGAGGGCGCAGGTTGTGCCCAAGCGTCGAGCGGTCCATCACGAGCGCATCAGCAAGTTCACGCATTGTCGGCGGCTTTTCGCCTAACCGACGGATCTCCGAGAGGATGGAATACTGTGTGGACTTCAGCCCGGAAGGCGCGAGAACACTGTCATATAAGTGCGAAAGCCGTCGGGATGCCTTGCGCAACGCAGTACAGTTGCAGTGATTCTGCGTATCGATAGAAGCTGGCGGCGAAAGGATGTCCTGAGTTCTGGGCATATGCCCCTAATTATACAGATATATGCTTGGCTTGATTTGTGCCAATGAAAACCATAACGACTGGACTGACGAAGAAGGCCATCTCTCGGATGGCCTCTATAGCTTAGAGATTCTTATGGTATTTATGGCTCCTGAGGCAGGACTCGAACCTACAACCCTTCGGTTAACAGGCGTCGGGTAAGGGTTGGAGTCTGTTTGTTTTCAAGAGGATAAGATGGAGTCGAGAGGCGTTTTTGGAGCCCCTACGGCGCACAATTTGGTGAAGTTCTGTTCTTGATCCTGGCCGTGGAGAAACAGATCTCATCGCAGTTATCTGCCAGTTCCCTGCTTTCCGGAGACTGAAGTAAACCATAACGGCAAGGGAACGCTAAGTGGCAGAGTGTATCGGTAAAACTCTAAGAAACACCTATCACCTTTCATGCTACGCAAGTGTCCGCGAAACATGAGGCGCGTTTGCGGACCATGAAAGACCCGCCGTCTTCTCACGGAGACCAGCGGTATTACCTCTGCGATCCACTCATGAATGATCAAGGCTTACACAAAGATGCTCCGAGAGCTCGGCGTGCCATTCGATCAAATTACATACGACGAATTTGGGAATTTTGGAGAGGCAGGACTCGAACCTACGACTTCTACCGCGCGAAGATAGGGTCGAAACGGCCGACTACATATTCTAAAGGGCTTATTGGCGGGGAATAGCCGGTAAAAACCGCCGTTCCGGCCGTTGAGGGCAGCCTTGTTCTTTTCGAGAACCGGGTACGAAGGTTCCTCTTCCAGTATCGTTCGTTTAGAACCACCGCATCCCGTATTCTCCGGCTGGGTAGCTCCAATTCATCATCGCGGCAATCCATTGGATAGGAATATCGTAATAGGACACCATGCACCACAACCTGCGATGATAAGGTGCAAGCTGAAGCGTCACCTATGGATACGGACGCAATAACCCCGCCAAAAGCGATCACTCGACTACAGGTTCAGGTGCGTGGCATTGTGCAAGGTGTCGGATTCCGCCCGTTCGTCTACAAACTAGCTCACAGGCTGGGCCTCTCGGGCCACGTCTTCAACTCCACCTCCGGCGTCACTATCGAAATTGAAGGCAGTAAATTCGCCCTCGATTCTTTTCTGAAGACACTGAGGACGGAGCCACCTCAACTCGCAGATATACAAGAAATAACCGTCTCGCACATCGTTCCGTTTGGGGCCGCTGGCTTCTCTATCCTCCACAGCCGCGAGGAGGGGGGCGCAATGGCTCTCGTTCCAGCCGACGCAGGCACCTGCGACGCGTGCTGGCAGGACTTTAGCGATCCAAATAACCGCCGCTTTGGCTATCCCTTTACCAACTGCATCCATTGTGGTCCGCGCTACACCATCACCGAGGGCATCCCGTATGACCGCCCCAGCACCACTATGTCAAACTTCACGATGTGCAGCGCCTGTGCGGCTGAATACGCTGACCCCAATGATCGCCGCTTCCATGCGCAGCCCAATGCCTGCAGCCGCTGTGGACCTTCACTCGCGCTTCTTCCGCGCGGTGCCGCATTGCCGGAATCATTTACAGACACAGATGCACTCCCCATTCTTCGTCACGCGCGTAGCCTTCTTCGCGAAGGAAAAATTCTCGCGGTCAAAGGCCTGGGCGGCTTCCTGTTCGCGTGTGATGCCACTAACGAAACTGCGGTCGCCGAACTTCGCCGCCGCAAACATCGTCCGCATAAACCATTCGCTTTAATGGTCCGCGACATCGACGCTGCTCGTGCGTTGTGCGGAATCACCCCCGAAGATGAAGCCGCTCTTCGTCACCTGCGCCGCCCCGTCGTCATCCTTCCACGGCGTCTCGATACGAATCAGGTGCCTGGCATCGGGCTTAGTGTCGCTCCAGACAACAACACTTTGGGGATTATGCTTCCCTACACCCCTCTGCATTACCTGCTCTTCAGCGATTCAGCGCAGGAGGACTCCGCCTTCTCCGCCTTGGTAATGACCAGCGGCAATATCAGCGAAGAGCCTATTGTGATCTCGAACATTGACGCACTTCTACAGCTCGACGGAGTCGCCGACTGGTTCCTTCTGCATAACCGCGAGATTGCAACGCGCGTTGACGACTCCGTCGTCCGCACCTTCGAAGGCCGTGAGCGTGTCCTCCGCCGGTCCCGAGGCTTTGCTCCCCAGACCCTATCTCTGGCATCCGCGAATGAATCGGTCCATCCATCGGTACTGGCCTTTGGCGCCGAACTGAAGAACACCTTCTGCCTCACCCGAGATGGCCATGCCATTCTTAGTCAGCACATCGGAGACCTGCAGAATTACGAGACCATGCAGTTCTTCGAGGAAACGCTTGCGAAGATGAAGCGTCTCTTCCGTGTCACGCCGCAGGCCGTCGCTTACGATTTACATCCGCACTATATGAGTACCCGCATGGCGCTGGCCTCCAGTATTGAGCGCAAGATCGCCGTGCAGCATCACCACGCCCACATCGCCAGCTGTATGGCCGAAAATCACTTGGGCGGCGAGGTCATTGGTGTAGCGCTTGATGGTACCGGTTACGGCACCGACGGCAAGATCTGGGGTGGAGAATTTTTTACCGCCAATCTCGGCGGCTTCACCCGTCGCGCGCATCTGCGCTACCTGCCGCTCCCCGGCGGCGATGCTGCCGTCCGTCAGCCCTGGCGCATGGCGCTCAGCTACCTGCGCGATGCCTTCGGCCCCGAGATCCCCGATCTTGCCTGCCTCCGAGCTATCCCTCTAAAGCAGCGCGACATCGTCAACACGATGATCGCCAACAAGCTCCAAACCGTCGAGACGTCCTCCTGCGGCCGGCTCTTCGACGCCGTCGCGGCTCTTCTCAACCTCTTCTCGGAAGTCACCTTCGAAGGCCAGGCCGCCATCGCGCTTGAAAGTATCGCGCTCTCCGGTGTCACCGGACGCTATGAATTCGACCTGCACGATGGCGAACCCATGACGATAGACCTCCGTGCCACGATCCTCGCCATCGTCAACGACCTCGCCGCCGGCAAACCCGCCGGGGAGATATCCGCCCGCTTCCACAACACCTTGAGCACAGTTATTGCTGCAACCTGCTGCCGAATCCGCGACTTCAGCGGGCTGGACCGGGTCTGTCTCAGCGGAGGAAGCTTCCAAAACATGGTGCTACTGCATCCGACAGTGGTACAGTTACGCCGCCACGGCTTTCAGGTATTTCTGCACTCTGTAGTCCCGGCAAACGATGGTGGCATCTCACTGGGCCAGGCCGCAATCGCTTGTGAACGGATCCGAACAGGAGCGTGAAGCATGTGTCTCGCCATTCCAGGGAAAGTCGTTGAGACCTTCGACAAGGGCGGCATGCTGATGGCCCGCGTGCAGTTTGGCGGCATCACCCGCGAGGCTTGTCTCGAATACGTTCCCGAGACCATCGTCGGCGATTACGTGCTGGTCCACGTCGGCTTCGCCATCAGCCGTATCGATGAGGCGGAAGCCGAACGTACCTATCAGGCCCTCAAGGAGTTGGACCAGCTCACGGAGCTCGAGTCTCCTATCGTCGAAGAGGTGGAAGAGTCGCCGCCGGTCACTGACGAACCTATAGCCGAGCCCGTAGTTGCCGGGGGTAAAACCCAATGAAATACCTCGATGAATATCGTGACAGCGAAGTAGCCGCAAAGATCCTGGCCGAGATGCGCCGCATCCAGACCCGTCCCTGGGTGCTCATGGAAGTCTGCGGCGGCCAGACGCACTCGATCGTCAAGCACGGCATCGACCATCTGCTGCCGCCGGGCGTGGAACTCGTCCACGGCCCCGGTTGCCCCGTCTGCGTCACGCCGCTTGAGATGATCGATAAGGCCCACGCCATCGCGCGCTGCCAGAATGTCATCTTCTGCTCCTTCGGCGATATGCTTCGGGTCCCTGGCTCGGACGGCGATCTCTTCACTATCAAATCTCTCGGCGGCGATGTCCGCATCGTCTACTCGCCGCTCGACTGTCTCAAGATCGCCCGCGCCAATCCCGACAGGCAGGTCGTCTTCTTTGCCATCGGCTTTGAGACCACCGCTCCCGCCAATGCGATGCTCGCCTGGCGCGCGCGCGAGGACAAGGTGAACAACCTCTCCCTGCTCGTCTCGCATGTGCTCGTCCCGCCTGCGCTTGAAGCGATCCTCAGCGCGCCGGACAATCGAGTGAACGGCTTCCTGGGTCCCGGTCACGTCTGCGCCGTCATGGGTTACAGCGAGTACGAGCCCATCAGCGCCCGCTTCCATGTGCCTATCGTGATCACCGGTTTTGAGCCCATCGATATCCTTCACGGCGTACTCATGACACTGCAGCAACTTGAAGAAGGCCGCGCCACGGTCGAGAATCAGTACTCCCGCATCCTCGACCGCACCGGCAATCTGCCCGCACAAAATCTCATCGGCAAGGTCTTCGAAGTCGGCGACCGCAAGTGGCGCGGTATCGGCTCCATTCCACGGAGCGGCTATCGACTGCGCCCGGAGTTTGCCTCTCACGATGCCGAAAAGATCTTTGACGTCGCAGAGATCGCCACGCTGGAGCCCGCTATCTGTATCAGCGGCGAGATTCTGCGCGGCATCAAGAAACCTCACGATTGCCCGGCCTTCGGCACGCAGTGTTCTCCGCAACGTCCGCTCGGGGCAACGATGGTCTCGGCGGAGGGTGCTTGCGCCGCCTACTACGCCTATGGCCGGCATCTCAATCCGCAGGGCATGGATGCACCTCTGAATCAGATCGAGTCCGCCCCCGTCCCCGTAGTTCTTGGATAAGAAAGCGAGACCGTATGCCCATGGCGATCGCACCGGAGACCGTGAAGGTAAAGGAAGAAGAAAGAGTCTCGCCCGTCTTCGGCTCGTGTCCGCTGCCCATCTTCGATCACAAGCAGATCGTGCTCGGTCATGGCAGTGGCGGCAAGCTCACTTCCGAACTCATCGAGAGGATCTTTCTTCCTGCCTTCAGCAATCCCATTCTCGATAAGCTCGACGACCAGGCTCTCCTCAGCATCGGTGGCATGCGTCTTGCCTTCACCACCGACTCCTTCGTCGTCACCCCCATCTTCTTCCCCGGAGGCGACATCGGCCGCCTCGCCGTGCACGGTACCGTCAACGATCTGTCCATGAGCGGTGCCCGCCCCCTCTACCTTTCAGCCGCGTTCATCCTGGAGGAAGGCCTGCGGGTTGAGGATCTCTGCCGCGTCGTCGAATCCATGCGGGCCGCCGCCGCTGATTCCGGGGTGCACTTCGTCACGGGGGACACCAAGGTCGTCAACCGGGGCAAGGGCGACCAGATCTTCATTACCACTACCGGCATCGGCGTCGTGGAGGCGAGCGTCAACATCTCCGCCAGCCGCGCCCAGCCTGGCGATTGCATCCTCCTGAGCGGGACCATTGGGGACCACGGCATGGCCATCATGTCGCAGCGTGAGGGCTTGGAGTTCGAGAGCGAGATCTCCAGCGACTGCGCGTCTCTTCACGATCTCGTCGCACAGATGCTAGCCACCCCCTCTGAGACAACGGACTTCCTTCACTGCCTGCGAGACCCGACGCGCGGCGGCGTCGCCACCACGCTCAACGAAATTGCTAAAGCCAGCCATTCCGGCATGCTTCTGCAAGAACAGGCCATTCCCGTACGCGAGTCCGTCCGCGGCGCCTGCGAGATCCTCGGGCTAGACCCGCTTTACGTCGCCAACGAGGGCAAGCTGCTAGCCGTTGTGGTGCCCGAGATGGGCGAAGCTGTCCTCGGCCGTATGCGCCAGCATCCCCTTGGGAGGGACGCTGCCATCATTGGCGAAGTCGTCGCCACTCATCCGGGCATGGTGTTGATGAAGACCGGTATTGGCGGTACCCGTGTGCTTGACGTCATGTTCGGCGAGCAACTGCCGCGCATCTGTTGAGGAGTTTATTGTCAAATCGCATGGATGCAATCAACAAAAATTGCATGCAAGAAATAATTCGAAATGCTTTGACATACCGAATGGCAAGGCGTACGTTAGAGCCCGCTTGAAATTTGCCGTTCTTGCTTCTTTGAAGTTCCAGTCGGAATGTACCTTCTGCTGATGTATCTTTTCTCAGGAAGCTTGCATCGTAACTCTTACGGCCTGTAGCCCGGCAAGCCACGATCCCGGACACTCGTATGCTGTAAAGCCCCGTCCAATGGGGTGCACTCCCGCACGCATTTATTACCGCGAAGGAGGATGCAATGGCTGAACAAGCAAGCACGATCACCAAGGCTCCCGCCGTCTCCGATATACACATTGTCTGGATCACTGCCGGTCTGGGTTGCGACGGGGACAGCGTCTCCATTACCGCAGCCGAGCAACCCAGCATCGAAGACGTTCTCCTGGGAGCTATTCCCGGCCTTCCCAAGGTCCACCTGCACAACCCCGTTCTTGCTTACGAGAACGGCGATGATTTTATGAAGTTCTACTACGACGCCGAAAAGGGTTTACTCGATCCTTTTGTACTGGTCGTCGAAGGCTCCATCCCTAACGAGAAGATCAAAGAAGAAGGCTACTGGGCTGCCGTCGGCACGAACCCCGAGACCGGCCAGCCGATCACTACCTGCGAATGGATCGATCGCCTCGCGCCGAAAGCTCTCGCGGTAATCGGTGCAGGAACTTGCGCTACCTACGGTGGCATTCATGCCATGGCGGGCAATCCTACCGGCTGTATGGGCCTCGCCGACTATCTCGGCTGGGACTGGCGCTCCAAGGCCGGTTTGCCCATCGTCAACGTGCCCGGTTGTCCCGTGCAGCCCGACAACTTCATGGAGACCGTGCTCTACCTTCTCTATCAAGTCGCCGGACTCGCACCCATGATTCCTCTCGACAAGCAGCTCCGTCCTACATGGCTCTTCGGCAAGACGGTGCATGAAGGCTGCGACCGCGGTTCCTACTATGAGCAGGGCGACTTCGCTCACAACTATGGCTCCTCCAAATGCCTCGTCAAACTTGGCTGCTGGGGCCCGGTGGTCGATTGCAACGTGACCAAGCGTGGCTGGATGCGTGGAATTGGCGGCTGTCCTAACGTTGGCGGCATCTGCATCGGCTGCACCATGCCCGGATTCCCCGACAAGTTCATGCCGTTCATGGATGAGCCGCCGGGCGGCACGCTCTCTTCCACCATCATCGGCACCTATGGGCGTATGATCCGCACCCTTCGCGGCATCACCAACACGACGCTCAACAAAGAGCCGAAGTGGCGCCACTCAAGGCCAGAGCTCACTACCG
The DNA here is from genome assembly GCF_014203225.1 of Granulicella mallensis. Classification (GTDB taxonomy): domain Bacteria; phylum Acidobacteriota; class Terriglobia; order Terriglobales; family Acidobacteriaceae; genus Granulicella; species Granulicella mallensis_A. The sequence goes on from NZ_JACHIO010000003.1 coordinate 274,790, forward strand.
GCTATCACCCTACGACCTACTAATTAAAACGGAACGCAAGGATAATTCCATGGCGACGATTCCTGAAACTCTGGCCCACGAAGCACAGAAAAAGCGCACTCTTGTCGAGATGAACTGGGATCCGATCACCCGCATCGTCGGGAGCCTCGGTATCTTCACCAAGATCGACTTCCAGAACCGTGAAGTCGCCGAGTGCTACAGTACCTCCTCCATCTTTCGCGGGTACTCTATTTTCATGAAGGGGAAGGATCCGCGCGATGCCCACTTCATCACCAGCCGCATCTGCGGCATCTGTGGAGACAACCACGCGACCTGCGCCGTCTACGCGCAGAACATGGCCTTCGGCGTGCGTCCGCCCGCGTTGGCCGAGTGGATCATCAACCTCGGCGAAGCGGCCGAGTACATGTTTGACCACAACATCTTTCAGGACAATCTCGTCGGCGTCGACTTCTGCGAGCAGATGGTGAAGGAGACCAACCCCGGCGTCTGGGACAAAGCCCAGTCCACGCCTTCGCCCAATGCGGACAAGCACGGCTATAAAACCATCGCCGACATTATGACCGCGCTCAACCCCTTCACCGGCACCTTCTACCGCGAGACGCTGGCGATGAGCCGCCTTACCCGCGAGATGTTCTGCCTTATGGAGGGCCGCCACGTCCACCCCTCTACGCTCTATCCCGGTGGCGTCGGCACTGTGGCCACCATTCAGCTCTTTACCGACTACCTGGTTCGCCTGATGAAGTATGTCGAGTTCATGAAGAAGGTTGTTCCGCTGCACGACGATCTCTTCGACTTCTTCTACGAAGCTCTTCCCGGCTATGAGAAGGTCGGCCTGCGCCGCACGCTGCTGGCCTGTTGGGGCTCCTACAACGATCCTGATTATTGCGACTACCAGTATAAGAACATGGATGCATGGGGCAAGAAGATGTTCGTCACCCCCGGCGTCGTCGTAGACGGCAAGCTCGTTACGAATAACCTGGTCGACATCAATCGCAACATTCGCATCCTGCTCGGCAGTTCCTACTACGAGGACTGGCAGGGCAAAGAGACCTTCGTCAAGAAGGACCCCCTCGGCAATCCGATCGACCAAAACCATCCCTGGAATCAGACGACGACGCCACGTCCGCAGAAGCGCGACTTCAACGGCAACTACACCTGGGTCATGTCGCCGCGCTGGTATGACGAACGTACCGGCGATCATCTTGCACTCGACACTGGCGGCGGCCCCATCGCGCGCCTCTGGTCCACCGCGCTCTCCGGCCTGGTCGATATCAACTATGTGAAGGCCACCGGTCACAGCGTCAAGATCAATCTTCCCAAAACTGCGCTTCTTCCCGAGGTTGAATTCGAGTGGAAGATTCCGCAATGGAGCAATACCATCGAGCGCGATCGTGCTCGCACCTACTTCCAGGCCTATGCCGCTGCTACGGCCCTGCACTTCGTTGAAAAGGCTCTCGCCGAACTGCACGCAGGCCGCACCGCTACCTGGTCTGAGTTCAAAGTTCCCGATGACGCTATCGGTTGCGGATTCCACGAGGCGGTACGCGGCGTGCTTTCGCATCATGTTGTCATTCGCGACGGGAAGATCGCCAACTATCACCCCTATCCGCCTACTCCATGGAATGCGAATCCGCGCGATATCTATGGCACGCCCGGCCCCTATGAAGATGCGGTGCAGAACACGCCGCTCTTCGAGGAGAACGGTCCCGACAAGTTCAAGGGGATCGATATTATGCGAACTGTTCGCAGCTTCGATCCCTGTCTTCCCTGCGGCGTGCATATGTATGTCGGCGACGGCCGCACCATTGAGGTCCAACACTCGCCCATGTTTGGGGCTGCGGGGAACAAATAATGGCCGCCTCTGCTGTTGTCATTGAAAGCATCGGAGAAAACCAGTCTGCTTCGGCTGTATCACCACAGCCTCGCAAACCCAATGAGTTCAAGGTTCAAACCGATCGCGTCGAAAAGCTCGCAGCCCGTCTCGAACAGGCCAACGATCCCGAGACCCGCGCCACGGCGCTTGAACTCGTGCAGTCCGTCATTGAGCTGCACGGTGCCGCATTGCAGGCTCTCATCGACCGCTGCATCGCTACCGAAGAAGGCGAACGCCTCCTCAATGAGGCCCTGCAGGACGATCTCGTCTCCAGCATGTTCCTTCTGCACAACCTGCATCCGGACGATCTCGAAACCCGCGTCCTGCGCGGCATTGAATCTGTACGCCCGTATCTGCAGGAGCATGGTGGCGACTGCGAGCTTGCCGGACTGGACAACGGTATTGTGCGCCTGCGTCTTCACGGTAACTGTGGCAGTTGTCCTTCTTCCTCGCTCACTCTCAAGAACGCCGTTGAAGAGGCGCTCTTTCAGGCCGCGCCGGATATCAAAGAGATCATCGCGGAGAACGCGGCTGCCAAACCTGCCACCTCAAACCTTGTGATGATCCAGTAAAGGAGACCTATGGCACACGATGACGTAAAGCCGGACGCCCCTTCGCATACGCCTGGCACACCTCGAGGCGAGAACCGCGCCGCGCCTCTCAAGACTCGGATGACGCGCATGGCAAAGGATGCCACAGGGATCAATGTTGCCGATCGCAAGCCGATTCATCCGCTGATGCCGAATCTTCCTCCAGCGTAAAGAGCAAAGCCAGGGCAAGCCATGAGTGAACCTTTCAATGAGGCACCGGAGCGCGACGCGGCGTCTTCCTTTCTGCGCCAGTTTGCCCGCCGGCGCACGTCCACGGAGCCGGAAGAGCGCTGCGAACTCTGTAGCACCGCGCTTAATCCTTTGCATCAGCACCTTCTCGATCCGAAGAAGCGGCAGATTCTCTGCGCCTGCGACGGTTGCGCCATTCTCTTCTGCGGCCAGGCGGGAGCGCACTATCTTCGCGTACCCCGCCGACTCCGCCGCCTCATCGACTTTCAGATCAGCGATCTGCAGTGGGAGGCGTTGATGGTTCCCATCAACCTCGCCTTCTTCTATCACGACACCGCCGCTGACAAGGTCTTCGCGATGTATCCCAGCCCGGCTGGCGCCACCGAATCTCTTCTCACACTCGATTCCTGGCAGGAGATCGTCGCGCAGAATCCTGATCTCCAGACCATGGAGGCTGACGTCGAAGCTCTTCTCGTCAACCGGGTCGGCAACAGTTCGGAGTACTATCTCGTGCCTATCGATGAGTGTTATCGCCTGGTCGGGATCATCCGCATGCATTGGCGCGGGCTGTCCGGTGGCACCGAAGTGTGGAAAGAGATTCAGCGGTTCTTTGACGACCTGCGCGCACGCAGTACCGAGAGCCGGAGGCCAGCACATGCCTGAGCTTCAGTTCCAGATCGAGGGCGCAGAGGCGGTGAAGCACGCGGCTACGCCCTTGCTTGCACTCAAGCTGCGCATCACGAATCTTCCCGCGAGCGAGCCCATCCACACTCTCACGCTCAAGTGTCAGGTCCAGATCGAGCCGGCAAAGCGTCGCTATCTTCCGCCCGAGCAGGAAAAACTCGCCGACCTCTTTGGCGAACCTTCGCGCTGGAGTCGAACCGTGAAACCGCTGCACTGGATGAACACCAGCGTCGCCGTGCAGGGATTTACCGGCAGCGTTCTCGTTGACCTCGAACTTCCGTGCACCTTCGACTTCAACGTCGCTTCCACCAAGTACTTCCACGCGCTCGAAGCCGGCGACATTCCCCTCTGCGTCATGTTCAGCGGAACGGTCTTCTACCAGTCGCAGCAGGAGACATTGCAGGTCGCGCAGATACCGTGGGATCGCGAGGCTTATTTCAAATTGCCTGTCGCGACATGGAAAGAGATGATGGACGCTCACTTTCCCAATAGCGCCTGGCTCAGTTTGCGCCGCGACGCCTTCGAGCAGCTCTACGACTACAAAGTCCGCAACGGTTTGCCTACATGGGAACAGGCCATCGAGCGTTTGATCGCCTCAAACGAGGTCGTCTCCGGGAGACCTGATGAGGTGACGGCATGAACTTCGAAAGTGCGGAGAAGATTGCCGCGGCCATCCTCTACGAGGGATACATCCTCTACCCCTATCGCCCTACCGCAATTAAAAATCGCCAGCGCTGGAACTTCGGCACACTCTATCCGCGCGTCTATGCCGAAGCTCAAAAGCCGGAGGAGCCCTTTCGCCTGCAAGCTGAGTGCATCGTCCTCGCTGAGGAGGGCGCGACTCTCGACATCAAGATCAGCTTTCTCCAACTCATCCGCCAGGGCCGCGCCCTCGACGGTACGGAAGATGCAGCCGCCCTCACCGATCCCTCCCTCGCATGGGAGGAAGCGGTCGAGCGCACCTCCGAGCATCCACAGCTTCTCCTTGGCGATCTTCTCGCTCAACCTCAGCAGCTCACGCTTCATCTCGGGGCAGCCACACTCCCTGGAGATCAGGTCGTCGCACCTCGGACAGATCTCCAGGCGCTCTTTACCGTTCGTATCGAGGCTCTCGAGTCCGGTACCTTGAAGCTTCACATTGAACTGGAGAACACCACGCCACTGCGCAGCGAAGCCGCTGCCAAACGTGACGAAGCGCTTCCGCACTCACTCGTCTCCGCGCACATGCTTCTCGGTCTCACCGGTGGCGAGTTCGTCTCGTTGCTCGATCCGCAGGAGAGCTATAGCGGGGCCGTCGCCACCTGTAGCAATACCGGAGTCTTTCCTGTTCTTGTCGGCACGGAGCCGGAGCGCACCATGATGTTGTGTTCGCCGATCATCCTCTACGACTATCCGCAGATTGCGCCTGAAAGCGGCGGTGATTTCTTCGATGGCACCGAGATGGACGAGATGCTCACCCTCCGCGTCCTCACCCTGACCGATGCGGAGAAAGAGGAGATGCGCAATGGCGATCCACGCGCTCGCCAGATCCTTGAGCGCACGGAAAATATGACACCCGAAGCAATGCTCAAAGCGCATGGTGTTGTTCGCTCCTTGCGCCAGGTCCGCGAGATCCCTGCCAACGAACCCTTCGGAGAATGGAATCCCTTTGTTGAAGCCAAGGCGCCGCCAGAGAGCGTTACCGTCTTCGGAGTGGCACTTCGCGTCGGCGACCGTGTGCGCATCTGGCCGCAGAAGAACGCCGACATCATGGACATGGCACTCGAGGGCAAGGTCGCCGTCATCGAAGCGATCGAGCAGGACTTCGAAGACCAGGTACAGTTCGCCGTTGTACTCGATGATGATCCCGGCCGCGAGTTCGGCATGATGCGTCAGCCGGGGCATCGCTTCTTCTATTCGCCCGAAGAGGTCGAACCGGTCAGCGAAGCGTTTGCTACGGAGAGAGAACTCAAATGACGGGCACAACTTTAGTTGCGGGCGTTGGCAACATCTTCCTAGGCGATGACGCCTTCGGTGTCGAGGTGGTGCGCTCTCTTGCTCGCCGCACTCTTGCGCCCGACATCCTCGTGAAGGACTTCGGTATCCGCGGCTTCGATCTTGCGTACGCTCTGCTTGAGCCCTGGGACGCCGTCATCCTCGTCGACGCGCTTCCTCGCAATGACGCTCCGGGCACTCTCTATATCGTTGAACCCGACCTTTCGCAGATGGGAGATCCCTCCACCCCGGGGATGGAGATGAATCCACACAACATGGATCCGGTGCGCGTTCTCAATCTTGCGCTCACGATAGGTCCGATCACAGCCCCCATCTTTGTCGTCGGCTGCGAACCTCATGACTTCGGTGACGAGTTGGAGGGCCGTATGGGCCTCTCCGCGCCGGTGCAAGCCGTAGTAGAAGAAGCGTCCAACATGGTGGAAGGACTTGTCGCAAGGATCAGGGCAGGCGCAGCCACCATACAACCGCCGGTATTGGCGGCAATGCAGTAACAAGAGATGGAATGGAGGAAGTCCATGACAGAGAAAATTATCTTAGGCGTGGTTGGATTAGTCATTGTCGTTATCGCGGTAGCAACGGCTCCGGATCTGATTCGCTACATGAAGATCCGCTCTATGTAAAAACCCGGAAGGCCGGCAGATGCACGAACTTTCGATTGCCATCAGCATGATCGATCAGATCGCCGAGGAGTCCGCAAGCCGCGGAGGCCTGGACGTGGAGGCTGTCCATCTGCGTCTCGGTGTCTTCGCCGGGGTGGATAAGAATGCTCTGCTCTTTGCCTATGAACTTGCCTGTGAAGGAACACCTTTGCAGGGATCACGCCTGATCATCGAAACGGTTCCCCTGCTGGTCTACTGCCCTGTCTGCCGGCAGGAGCGCACGCCGCCCTCCGTGTACCAGATCTGCTGTCCGGAGTGTCTCGCGCCAACACCGGAGATTCTTACCGGCCGCGAGATGGAAGTCGCATCCCTGGAGGTCGCCGCATGAGTACGCGCATGGTCGAGGTCCGGGCAAAGGTGATGAAGCAGAACGATCTGCTTGCACGCGCACTTCGCGAACGCTTTCAGCAGCAGAACACCTGCGTCATCGGTCTCGTCTCCAGTCCCGGCTCGGGTAAGACGGCCTTTCTCGAAAAGGTCTTGGCCGGGCTCGCTCGCGATCATGGTGTTGCCGCCCTCGTTGGCGATCTCGCTACCGAGAACGATGCAGCCCGCCTGCAGCGGGCCACACCGAACGTCAAGCAGATCACCACCGGCACTATCTGTCACCTCGACGCTTCGATGATCGAGAGGGCGTTGGAGGGTTGGCATCTCGACAACGTCGATTTCCTGTTCATTGAAAACGTGGGCAACCTCGTCTGCCCCTCCAGCTACGACCTCGGCGAAGAATTGCGCTTCGTTCTGCTCTCCGCCACCGAGGGCGAAGACAAACCGCTGAAGTATCCCACCATCTTCAACAGCTCTGATGTCGCCATCATCACAAAGATGGATATGGCAGACGCTGCCGAGTTCGATCTCGCCACCGCACGACGCAACATTGAAAGCGTTCGCCCCGGCATGAAGATCTTCGAGGTCTCCTCGAAGACCGGTCAGGGCATGGGAGAGGTCTTCAACTTTCTCCGCGCACAGCTTGCGCGCCCGCGTACGACCGCTCCCCTGCTTGAGGAAGCCGCGCTATGACCTCGCCCTTGCAGATTACGCTTGTCTCCTGCGCCATTCTTGGCTTTCGCCACGGCTTCGATTACGACCACATCGCCGCCATCTCAGACATCGCAAGTGTGCAGACCAAGACCTCCACGGCCATGCGCCTTGGCCTGCTCTATGCGCTCGGCCATGCGACGATGATCACTCTGCTTGGCAGCATCGTTATTCTTTTTCAGCTCTCTCTGCCGCAGCGCATGGACTCATGGGCTGAGCGACTTGTAGGCCTCACACTCATCCTCCTCGCCGTCTACGTCATGGGCAGTCTTGTCTGGGGAAACGCGCGCGCCGTGCCACCCTCGCGGGCTGCCATTATCATCCGCTGCTACCGCAAACTCCGGCGTAAGATCTGGCCTTCCGCCGCTGCCACCGATTCGCGCATCGACGATGACGTCAACTATACCGGTCCCGTCGCCTTCGGCATCGGCCTCATCCACGGACTTGGAGCAGAAACACCTAGCCAGCTCGCACTCTTTCTTCTCGCAGCCAATCTAGGCGGCATCGCTAAAGGCGCCGGCGGCATGGCCATGTTCCTTGCCGGGCTGCTCATCATGAACACCCTGATGACCGCTTCTGCCACTGGTCTTTTTCATGGGGCTGTCCCACATCCTCGAGTCATGCGCCTCTTCGTCGGCCTTACTGCGGTCTACAGTTTCGTTGTCGGCTGCATCTTTCTGCTTGGTTCCTCCGGCCACCTTCCACAACTCAGCTAAAAAGCAAAGCAGAGCCAGTGATATTCGCTCAATCGCAATGCAAAGCCTTTGCTAGCAAACTGCTGGCAGTTCGCAGCTATGCAAACTGGAAATTGGAGTACCCCGATCTCCTGCTGTTGCTCTTTGGCTTCCCTCCGTTTGGCATCGGCCTTTCTCCTGCGCTCAACCCTTGGATCAATCCCAGCGGCTAGCGTCTTGCGAGCTTCAAAGTGAAGTTGCCGAGTATGGCCCAGACCCACAAGCGGATATGCACCAAATGTCATAAGCCTTTCTTTGCCATCAACACGATGGCGCCAGCTCCAAAGCTTCGATCCGCCGGGAGTGACCAGCAGAAACAGGCCATTACGGTCATACAGCTTATCTGCCCTCGAGCACTCCCATCGCCACCCGATTCGAAGACTCTTCAAACCACCCTTAATTTCAGCAGAAAACCATGACCCTGTTCAGAGGTTCCTGAACTGTTCTATGCTTCTGGGGTATGAGAACACACTGCATTCTGGCGGGCGTGAGTTTGGTCGTGTGCCTGATGGGCGCGCGGTCGCAGTCTTTGCTGGTGGTGAACCAGGGAGACGCGACGGTCAGCGTAATCGACCCGCAGACAGGCAAACAAGTAGCCTCTATCGAGGAGCACACGCCTGGGGTGCATGGGCATGAGATCGCAGTGTCGGCTGACGGCAAGACGGCTTTTCTGCCGATTTACGGAAGCGTCGGGGTCGGCAAACCGGGCATCGATGGACACGAGATGCTGATTCTCGACGTGCCCTCGCGCAGGATCATCGATCATGTGGATTTCGGTCATGGCGTGCGCCCGCACATGCCTTTGCTGGATGAAGCGAGCGGCATGCTGTATGTCACGACAGAATTGGATAAGACAGTGACGGTCATCGATCCGAAGACGCATCGCATTGTGGGTACGATTCCGACAGGGGCCGAACAATCCCACATGCTGATCCTGTCGCATGACGGGAAGACCGGATATACGGCGAATGTAGGGCCAGGCAGTGTTTCGGTGCTGGACATGCGTGAACGCAAGACGCTGGCGGTGATCCCGGTGGCTGCGGAGGTGCAGCGGATTGCGATTTCGAACGACGACAAGTGGGTGTTTACCTCAGACCCGAAGCAACCGCGCATGGCGGTCATCGACACCTCGACACGCAAGGTGGCGAAATGGATCGACCTGCCGGGGATCGGATATGGAGCGAAGCCGACCACCGATGGCAAGTGGCTGCTGGTGGCGATCCCGACGGCTGGCAAGGTTGCGGTGGTCGATCTGGCAACGATGACGGTGAAGAACACCGTGGAGGTTCCCCTGGCTCCGCAGGAGGTCGTGATCCGGCCGGACCAGAAGGTGGCTTATGTTTCGTGCAATACCAGCGGGAAGGTGGCTGCGATCGATCTCACGACGTGGAAGACGGATCTGATCGCAGCGGGACCGCTGGCGGATGGCATGATCTGGGTCCCTTCAAGGAAACGCCAACCAGTCCGATAGCGCAACATCGAGCGACTCCCGATGAGCCTCCCAACGCACGGAAAAGGTCTATGGCTTGTCTCGGTCTAAGAGATGCAACAGTGCATTTCCCATTATCTCGTTTCGGTGCCACGGGTCACCATAGTTGATGAAAAGTCCAGATAATTCGTCAAGCTACAGCCTCGGAAAACCTCACCTGAGGCAATGCAAGTCACCCCGTCACTGTTCCCCGAGTAGGGGTAAACCCAACACTGATGTTGCCAACCGCAAAGTAGGCATAGGAAAACGGCTCAATCGAGAAAGAAAAGCCGGATTTATTATGATTGAGGCCAATACAGGTGAACTCCATGAGGAGGTCGGGGTATGGCGACGTATTCAAAATCGCGGCGCAGTACGTTCTTGGCATGTCTTCAAGATGTCGAGGGAGTTTGGGCGCCTACCATTACAAAACTCTGCTCGTTACGGTTCGTTCGTTTCTGGGTTTTCACAAGCCAATTGCATCCCTACGGGCAGCCAATTTTATTGGCTGCCAAGCTATCCATGAGCTTAGACGGAGAAGCCACAAGAAGGCATCATGCCTAATTTTCTGTCGGCGTTTTCGCAATACTATCGATGACTAATCGGTTCACACTCGCCTTTCGCGCTTCCAACCTCAGTCCTAGCTCCTGTACTGATTCCAGCACCAATTGTCCACCATCTGGGTCGGAGGCGCCACTCGATTGTCCTCCCGCTCGCGCCGGCAGATCGATCCCGCTTGCTTTCGCGATCGCCAAGATTTCCGCCAGCGAAATATCGAGGTTTACTTCGTAGTAGCCTTTCAGGCTGGTCATGTCGACTACTTGTCTGCTGTTACTACCGCCCATTTGCGTGACTCGGGTCAGCATGTCTGCGAATCCCGCCATCGTCATGGCGCTGGACTGAATATGCAGAGTCTTCGTCTGCATGTCCATCTTCTGGATGAAGATTCCTTTCACGCCCATGTTCATGGTTGTGCTTCCATCTGAGTTCACCTTCACTCGCATGGGACCATCCAAGGAGTCCATCTTTATCTCGCCGGGCTTCAGCGGAGTGTTTTCATCAATGGGGGTCGGTGCCTCCGTCGCGGGTTTCAGTTTGGGTCCATTCTTGGCCACCACAAGCGCCAGCACCGGCTGCTCCTCCGTGGACGGGTGTGCGGTCAACTTGAACCGCTCCTTCAGAAGCGTCTGCAACATCGCGGGCGCAGCATCCTTCGGGGCTCCTTCCGGCATCTTCGCATTGATATCAAACCGCGTCGTCGTCAACCAATCGGGTCCGTTCACCTGATAGGGTTTGAGGCTGTAAGCCAGTGCTATCAGCTCGCGCAATGCCATATAGGTATATTCTGCGCGTCCACCCTCTACGTGGGGCCCAAGCTTCGGAGCCTGCCCAGCTTGCATCGCCGCAGCTATTTTTGCCATGTCAAGCGGCGCTGCCAGCTTCACCGTTGCTACCTCGAATGTCGCCTGTCCGTGCGCTGTATACGTCATGATCAGCGCCACCACAAGCACACAACCTCTCATCCATTTCCGCATCACAACCCTCCAGTGCTTACCTATTTATGGATGTCCTAAACGAACCGCAATGTGAATCCCCGTTTCGCGTTCACCATCGTTGTAATGCCTGAGGTTATGCGCGTCTCCTACAGCAGGATACCCGCAGATGTCTCGTTGGACCTCTTTAATCTCCCGTGATTCCATTGCCGATTTCTAGACAGATTCTTAGAGCTTATTCGCGCTACGTAGAATCCGTCTGACTTTTTTCAGTGAAATGCATCAACTCGTACCGGAAGTGATCGCGAGCCTCATTCGGATGACAGGAGGTAATTTCCTTCTTACTCGCCTCCTCACTCAGATTGAACGGGTTCTCAGCGTCAGCGACCTGCACCTTGTATCAGTCGCGGTCGTCGAAGCGGCGGGGGACAGCCTCGTCATCGGCCCGGGATGGCGCGGACTACGCCAAATAATTCTGAAACACTACGCCAAATAGCGATCAAAGCTACACCAAAACACCACGGCCAAAGGAGGGAGACTACCCGAACGAAACGATTCTTGACTGTGGAATAGGGATCGGAGTATCGTCTCCGCAAAACAGAAAGCTCTCCGTTTTGCTCTAGTAAAGCGGTTTGCTTCGTTCCCTACTCAAAGGATGCCTCATGAACGACGAATCCAGAATCCCGAAACAGCGAGCTCCGCAAGATCCGCTACAACCAATCGACAGAAGAAGTTTTGTTCGTTGGACCACTCTGGCCGCAGCCTCGGCGTTGACAGTGGGCGCTGATAGCGTCAGTGCCGAAATGCGCAGTTGGGCTGGCAGTGATGGGGATGCATCCAGCGGCATCCCTGCAACGTTGAGCATTCAGAAAACCCGAGTCGCAGATTCAGTAATACTGGATTCCGCATTCGCCAGTCTGAGCTTCGAAAAAAGTTCCATCAATCGGTCACCGGTTTATTTAAGCGGTGACAACACGGACCTGATTGGCCTGCTGAATGCACTCGGAGGCGGCGTGCTGCGGATTGGCGCCAACAGTGTCGACGAAACCACCTGGACTCCAGACGGAGAAGGTCAAATCAGTGGACAAGTCGCGCCGAGCGATATCACCAACTTCGCGAGCCTGATACGGAGATGCCCGCTCTGGAAGGTCATCTATGGCGTTAACTTCCGGGGCAAAGATGGCTCTACCGCCTCGCCGACACTAGCCGCCGGCGAAGCGGCCTATGCCGCGGAGCATCTCGGCAGACAGTTATTGGGATTCGAAATCGGCAACGAACCTGATCTCTACGGCGATGGATTGACTTACGACATCTTTCTCAATGGAGGAATGCTCTCTGACGGCACCCTGATCTCCGGCTGGAATCAGTTTGCGGACGCCATTCGATCCTCTGTACCTCGTGCCATCTTCACCGGCCCGGCAGCTTCAAGCGACAGCAAGGGGTGGGCTGAAGATTTTGCCTCCAGCGAAACTGGCAAGATCGTGCTGCTGACCGAACACTACTACATCAGCAATTACAGCAGCGCTGCACCCTCTATCTCCGGCATGCTAACGTATCCCAGTCCGCACCTGGTGACAGCCCTGCAAAATCTACAGGCTGCCGCAAAAGCCAACTCGGTGCCCTTTCGCATAGACGAATGCAACTCATACTTCTCCAGCAAGAATCCCGCTGGCGTCAGCAATGCCTTTGCCGCGGCGCTTTGGGCCATCGACTTTATCTTTACCAATGCACAGTACGGCTCGAGTGGCCTGAATTTTCACAACACAGGAAACACTTCTGGCTATGCCGCGATCGGCGAGACCAGCAGTGTTGTTACTGCGGTACAACCGCTCTACTATGGACTGTTTTTCGTCTCGCAGATATTTGCAGAAGGTACAAGAGGGGTGCTGCTGGAAAGCACACTCACTGTCAGCGGTGTAGCCTTGACCGCATTCGTAGTAGATTCGGAGAGCGGCACCTACGTTGTTTTGAATAATAAGGACACCACGAACGCCGCAACCGTGACGATCACCGGGTTCCGTCCCTTTGCATTCAGGGCGACAGTTACCACGCTCGCCTCGTCTGGAAGTACTCCCTCGGAACAACTCAGTAATCTTGGCATCTACAACGGAGGATCAGCGATCACATTCGGTGAGCAGCCAGTCGCACTCGACGGCAGATGGCACGGAAACTCAAAAGAGTTGCCCGTATTCGGCGAAAGCCTGACTGTCACTGTTGCAGCAGCGACCGCAACTCTCATTCATATTCGTTAGAGCAGTCCCGTATAGGTGTATAGCGAGCCACAGGTCTATAGGCTGTTTTTTCCAAAAAACAGCCTATCCTCGGCGTCAACGACGCCCAGGTCATCTCGGTCGAAATCGTCGAGGCAGCTAGAGACAGCCTTGTCATCGGCCAAGCCTGAGACTCGGCGCCCTACGACAAATAATTCCTCACCCTACAACGCTGTCCTACCCTAACCATTGACCTTAATGGCATGGAAGAAACCAGCGGCGAGTCCGCTTCCCTACCCTCTCCATCAAGGTCTGCGATAAGATCATTTCCGTCCAAAGTTGCGCTCTTTGAGGTCTAGATGCCACGACGATTGACAATCCACTTATAAGATGTGACCACTTCCACGACCTTGGGTTCTCTAACCCAATTCCAACCCACCGGTGTCCCCTACATAGCGTTCAGAGGTCGGAAACTGTCGATACAATTTGCCGCATCGAAGGGGGTACCCGGTTCTTTGATATTCAGCAACGTCGAATCTGGAGTATTCGCATGGTCGATACTCTGCAGCACCTTTTGAGATATATCTACGCATCGCGTGTGGCTCAGCGAGTAGACCGGTGCATCCGCAGGTAGGTTTGTAGGATAGTCGTGATTAAACAGAACGCGATTATGTTTGAAACTCAGGCCTTCCGCCATCATAGAAGCTCACGATGGACAGCTTTGGGCGGAAACAACCAGGACTTTGGGGCCAAACTTAATCTCTTACTCAGGTCGCCGGAGGCTTCGCTAACAAATGCTCGACCTGCGATATTGCCAGCCAAGGAGAAGTGATGGGAATGTTGACCTTGATTGGCATCGTTGATAAGAGTAAGACTCCAGTTCACATCGCTAGCAGCCATACGTGAGCAAATCTGACTTCATTTGAAGTGGTCGTCCATCGATCATAGATGAAGCAACCGGCTCAGATGTCGTGCATCATTCTTTTCCTTTTGGAAGCTCAGTCTTCACCAAGCACTCCGGCTGCACAGGCAAGAGACAGCAAGAACTATTCAAGATTTTCTTTTCGTGTGACCCTGCACTTTGGTGCAGATGCATCCAATGTGCTCAATCACTGCAGATGTAAAACGCCAGACATAAGCGTCAACGATGGACCGGGATCGTTCTGTGTCATCACCGCGTTGCAAACTGCCGAAGGTACAGGGCTACGCAACATTGGGATCACGGCTCGCACCAATTTTCGAAGCGTCATCCTGTCGCGCAGTGGACACCTACCCCTCGGTTGCACGACAGAAATCGTACTCCGGAGCAAAGCGTTGTACCCAGCGAAGAATCGTCGTGTGCGTCAACTCGCCTAGACGCGTGCTGGCAGGATACGTCTATCAGTATCGCCAGCTTGTTAGATCTGCGCCCTTTGGAGCTGTTTGCAGGATGCGCTGCATAATCTTTGGCACATACATCGTTTCGTAATGCAGTCGGCTATAGGCGTTCGGGAGTTTGGGGTCACCATTCCAGCAGTGTTCTGCGCGAGGCCCGTACGCGATCTCGGCATGTGCGGGTGGATTCGCAGTGTCGAGAAAGTCTTGCAGCAGGTACACCGCATCGTTCAGCATGTAGGTATCGTCGGAGCCAACGTAGACGTGCAGCTTGCCGTTCAGCTTCGGCTGTAGTTGCGGCCACTCACGCTGGAGCTTCGCGTTGAGATCGTAGTGATCGTGCCAGTATTTCGCAACAATGGGATCGATTGCACCGGTCTGCTTGTCGAAAATACGCGCAGGATAGCCGTCCGGTCCTATGGGGGAGAAGACTGCCTGCCAAATGTCGTACTGTTCGCCGGAGCGCCCGTGGTCGCCAAGCGCAGTCTCGTACTGGTTCACGCCGCGCTGCGTGATGGTGGTGTGGCCCAGATAATCACGCATCGAAGGCTGTTCGATTTGTTTGTTTGCGCCGCTTGTGAAGTACGCATTCGCGTCGCTGTAAAGGTCGATGTTGGTATAAGCGTGAAAGTCTACGGGGTCCGGACAGGCGATGAAGGCGCCGTTGTAGTGGTCGGGGTAGAAGACTTGCGCGGCCATGGCTTCCCAGCCCCCCGTGGAGCCGCCATAGAGGAAGCGCGCCCAGCCCTGTCCGATGGCATGGAACTGCTTTTCGACGGCAGGCAACAGCTCGGTTTCGATGGCTTCGCCGTAAGGACCCAGGTTCGCAGAATCGATAGCATAGCTGTCGTCGTAGAACGGATTCGCGGTCTGGATCTTGACCACGAGAAAACGTGGGAAGTCTTTCGCGATCCAAGTTTGGTAGAACTTGTAGGCTTCCTGCTGCTGGATGCGGTTATAACCGGCGAGATGAAAGCGCTCGGAGTAATCGGGCTTGAGATTCGGGTCGGGAGGCGTGGTGCGGAACTCCGCGAAGCCGTCGTTGAAGTGGTCTTCAAACAGCATCAGCGGGAAGCGTGCCTCCGGATGCTGGTCGAAGCCGGCGGGCACGAGCACCGTGGCGGAAAGATATACAGGCCGGCCCCAGAACTTTGTCAGGAGCGGTGACTGGATCCGCAGACGGCGGATGAACTCCGAATCGGCGATCGGGGTAATGGGCGGAATCACCTCGGTAAGCGTGACGTCGACGTCGCGCACAGGCTTGCCGTTCGCGCCGATCGAGATAGGAAAAGGCTTGCTGTAAAGGTTGCCAGGAGCTAGATTCCAGTGCTGTCCTTCGCCACGGTCAGGTGCAAGCTTCAAGGTGCGGCCGTCACCCATATGAAAGGTCTCATAGAGGTTCAGCACAGCTTGCACCGTGTACTTGCCGGGAGGCAGCTCGCTTAGGTGCAGGTGCGGGTAACCGGCTGCGCTGTCGTCCACGGTCACTTCGCTGCCAGGCCTTGCACCGTTGAGCGTAAGGCCGAAGATGTTCTGCGAAGCCGGTGTGTCGTTGATCTGCATGCGCGGCTCGTCGCCGAGGTCGTTCGACAGCAGCAGCAACAGGCGACCATCCAGAGGAGCGGGCTCGGCTGCGCGCTCTCCACCACTCTGCAGTGGTCGTGCATCCTTGGGAATATGCACGCGAAAGCTTTGGGCCTGCAGCATCACTGCGGCATTGCAACACAACGTGATCGTGAGGGCGGCATTACGGAACACGCATAATTTCGGCATGGGAAAGAGTATACGGTGCGGTCGAGATCGGCTGATTTCGCCAAACCCGAACGATCTGCTCAATTTCCTTCCGTCATTCATCGGTCGCTTAGCCCAAGCGCATTATCTATGAGCAGGTCACCGGCTTCGATCATTTTGCTCAATAGCTCCTGAGGTGACTCCGTCTCTGCGAATATCTCGCCGATACGAAATAGCACATCCCATGCCCATCACAAAGTAAGGATGCTTCGCAAGAGCGGTCTACGTTCAGGCCACCTCATCCAGCTCTTCGCCCTCGTCGGCCTGCCCTTCTTCCGAGACCTCGGCAAAGATCTCTTCTTCCTCGTCGGTATCGGCAGAGTGAGCGGGAGGTCCGACTACCGCGGCAGGCACATCGAAGAGACTGCCCGTTACTGCTGGTTTCGATCTAGCAATCTCCGCCGGTTCCGCGGCCACAGCAGACTTCGCAGCATCTGGCTTTGACGTATCCTTCCTGACCGCGGTCTTGGCTTTTGCCTTGGCTTCAACTTGCGCTGCTTTGATGGCTTCGTCCATCTCCGCTTGCGACTTCTCAAGCGAGTTCTTCATTTGCAGACAGGAAGAGACGAAATTCACGATTGCGGAGGGCAGCTCTCGATCCAATTCCTCGGCGGTCCCTGTCACCTTCAATGCTGTTGTAAGAGCGTTGTTCTCGCTCTCCTTCAGCTTTTTCGGAATGATGTTGACACGGATCTCGTCTTCCTCAAGACGGGTTACGGTCAACAGGACAGCGCGTTGCCGCAGTAAGGGCGAAAGTTCTTTGAACATGGGTCTCTCCTGATGACATATGTCGTTTGGGACACGCTCCAGCCCGCGTCGTCTTCTCGAGTTCCGGAGCGCTAGGTGTATCCGATCCGGACATTTAACCGCTGTCGCTGTGACATAACCCTGCAAAACTTCCTCCTACCTGCGGGCCAGGGCTTGGGCTGTTCGATAAATAGCCCCGCGGACGCGGTCATGAAACTTCTCATGCGCTTGATTCGTGTACCTTGTGAAAGTCTCCCATCACCTGCTTCAAAACGAGGCTCTACATGAACCACAGAATTGCTCTGGTGGCTGCTGCCACTATGATCGCCGCCGGTTACGCCACGGCCCAGACCGCCCTCCCCTACCAGAAGCCGCCTGCCGCCATCGAGCAGCTGCTGGAGTCAGCGCCGACGCCTCAAGTGCAGCTCTCGCCCGACCGCAAGACCCTGCTCATCGAGCAGCCCGCCACCTTCCCCACCATTGCGGACGTCGCCCAGCCGCGTTACCGGCTCGCAGGCATCCGGTTCAATCCGTTGTCGAACGGCCCCAGCGTCGAGCGCTATGATGTCTCGCTGAAGCTGCAATCCGTAGACGCAGCAGCAGCGAAGACCATCGCCGGGTTGCCCACCAAACTGAAAGCCGTCGACGCGATCTGGGCTCCGGACTCCAAACACGCCGCCTTTGTGGCGCATGCCACGGCTCCCGCCAAGGGTCTCGACCTCTGGGTGATCGATGTCGCTACGGCCAGCGCCCATCGTGTCGGCACGATCAAGCTGAATGCCGTGCTCGGAGCACCCTGCGCGTGGATGCCGGACTCTGCCTCACTGCTCTGCAAGACAGTCTCAGCCACACGCGGAGCCGCACCCAGAGTCAGCGACATACCCACCGGCCCCGATATCGAGGAAAGCCTGGGCAAGGTGAGCCCCGCACCGACCTATGAAGACATGCTGAAGACCACCACGGACGAGGCCATCTTCGAGTACTACGCCTCTGCCGATCTGACCGTGGTCACACTGAGCGGTACCGCCAGGACCCTGCCAGCCAAGGGTCTGATCGAGCGTGCCACGCCTTCACCGGACGGCCATTATGCCTTGGTCTCCATCGTGCACCGGCCCTTCAGCTACACCTTTCCCTATGAGCGATTCCCGCAGATCACGGAGATCCTGCCGCTGACGCCGGGCCGCGTGAAGGTGCTGCTCGATCGCCCTGCGGTGGACAACCTGCCCATCTCGCGCGACGCCGTGGAACCCGGCCCGCGCGACTACCAGTGGCGCGCCGATGCACCGGCCACCGTCGTCTGGGTGGAAGCTGCAAACAATGGCCTGCCACTTCCCAAGGACGCCAAGGTCGCTGACACCCTCTACACGCTCCCGGCGCCGTTTGATGGCAAGGCCACCGTTCTGTACGAAGCACCCATGCGCCTCTCACGCGGTGGCGGCTTTGGCGGAGCTCGCGGGTTGGAGTGGGGCAACGACCACCTGGCGTTGGTGACCATGTCGCGCTTCTCGGACCGCAAGCAACTCACGGTCGCGATCGATCCCTCGTCTCCCGGTAAGACCGCGACGATCTATGCGGGTTCGTCGCAGGACCGCTATCACCAGCCGGGCTCTCCGGTGACCGAGTTGAATGCCGGCGGTCACCCGGTGCTGAAGCTGACCAGGGACGGTCAGGGCGTGTATTTCATCTCGCCGGGCGCGTCACCCAAGGGCGATCAGCCGTTCATCGCCATCATGCCGCTGGCAGGAGACGCTGCCGGCAAGGAGAAGATCCTCTTCCGCTCGGCGGACCCTTACTATGACGAGCCCATCGGGCTACTGTCGGACGACAAGGTGCTGATCCGGCGCGAGAGCCAGACGCAGTCGCCGAACTACTTTGTTGCGGCCTTCGATGGGTCAGCCCCTGCGCAGCTCACACACTTTCCCGGCCGCTATGACGGCATCAAGATGCCCACGCGCCAGTTCCTGAAGTACAAGCGTGCCGATGGCGTCGATCTGACGGCAACCCTGTGGCTACCGTACGGCTATGACAAGAGTCAGGGTCCGCTGCCGACTCTGATGGAGGCCTATCCGGCGGAGTTCACCTCGCGCGCTACCGCCAGCCAGGTGAGCGGCTCTCCCAATCGCTATCCGGTCTTCGGTGGCGGCTCGCACGTGTACATGGTGCAGGATGGCTATGCGATTCTCGATAGCGCAACCATCCCCATCATCGGCGAAGGAGGCAAGGAGCCGAACGATACTTATGTCGAGCAGCTGGTGGACGGAGCGAAAGCGGCCATCGATGAGGGCGTCAAGCTGGGTGTGGTTGACCCCAATCGCGTCGCCGTCATGGGACACAGCTACGGCGCCTTCATGACGGCCAACCTGCTGGCGCATTCCAACCTGTTCCGGGCGGGTATTGCGGAGAGCGGCGCCTACAACCGCAGCTTGACTCCGTACGGCTTCCAGAACGAGGAGCGCACCTATTGGCAGGCCCCCGACCTCTACAACAAGATGTCGCCGTTCAGCTATGCCGACAAGATCAAGACACCGATTCTGCTCTTCCATGGCGAGGCCGACGACAACACCGGTACCTACCCCATCCAGAGCGAGCGCTTCTACGCTGCGCTGAAGGGCCAGGGTGCAACGGTGCGTCTGGTGTTCCTGCCGCTCGAACCGCACGCTTACGGCGCGCTGGAGACCAAACAGCACGTGCTATGGGAGATCGATCGCTGGCTAAATACGTATGTGCGGCCAGTGGACCCACCGGCCGCACCAACCGGAAACTAGCTGCAGCACCGGCTGCCACGCTCGTGCTCGAACCGGTCGAGATCCCAAGTGTGAAGGGCAAGCCTACCGTGAAGCTGGTGGTTGCCGTTGCCGCGGTGTAGTTTCCGCTCGCTGCCTGATTCGCCGCCAGCACAACCGTTCCTGTTCCGGTAACCGTGACGACGTTGTCAGCGATCGTCGCCGGACCGCTCGTAACTGCATAGGTCACCGCACCGTTTGAGGCCGAGGTCGCACTCACCGCGAACGGTGCGGCACCCACTAGCTGCGAAGAAATCGGAGCAAAGATCAGAGTGGGCGCGATCTGGGTTACGAAGTTAGCTGTGATCGACTCCGGCCCGTTGATCGGGAGAGTCAGTGGATTGCTGGTGGATGTCGTCGCGCCGGTGAAGTTCACGAAATAGTATCCGGCGGAGGGTGTCGCGGTGATCATGGCGTTGCTGCCCGCTGCGAAATAGACGCCCGCGCTGATGCTGCCTCCGGTTCCAGCAGCGGTGGTGAGCTGGTACTCGGTGGTGAAGGAGGCGGTATAAACAGCTGAGGCCGAGGGAGCGGTGACCTTATCCGACGTAGCGGTGGTGCCGTCCTGCCACTGCGCGAAGGCTAGCTGTGTACCCGTGGCTACCGCCGTAGGCGAAACCACACTCAGAGTGCAGCTATTGCCGGGAGTCCAGAGCAGCGTGACCGGGGTGGTGTAGGTGCCGGGCATGCAACCGGTTCCGGCAGACGTGAAAGCCAGACCAGAGGGAGAGCTGGTGATGAATGCTTTATCTGCGCCCTATTCTCCTGATCTTAACCCTATTGAGAAGGCTTGGGCAAAACTCAAACAATGGCTTAGAGAGGCCAAGGCCCGAACCAAAGAAACTCTCGATCACGCCATCATAGGTGGCTTTACCTCGCATCACCCCGGACAATGCTAAGGCATGCTTCAGACTCGCCATAAATGGTCTGCATTTAAAAAGAAAATGCTCTAGGCGAATCTTCTACGAGATCGCCACGAAGGAAGTAACAACTAACTAACACAAAGCAATGGAGAGTCCACCAGCGCTATCTCAGCAACCTCTCAAGATGAGAACCTCAACCCGAGCTCAAATTGGTGAATCGGCATACTCAACCACGATGCAGGCACTGCGTAGTGCTGCCCGAAAGATCCCTTCATACTTACTCTCCTGAAAGGAAACGGGCGACTGATTGCTCTACTGCTTCTGAACGGCGCAAAACAACAGAGGAAGATATGGTAACTAGACTTCGGCCGAGCCGCTGTTCCCAGAGACGATGTAACTCCCACCTTCGGCGTAGGCCGTTTGATTTCCCGGCATCCCTGTGGAATTATTTCCACTATCTATACTTGTCCAGATAGTGTGGGTGGCTTGGAGGAGTTGAACTCCGGAGGATAAGTGGTTGAACGGACATCCCTCCCTGCGTTAGGTAACGGCAGGCATTTCAGACACGCTTTTATCTGAACGCTTAGTTGGAGCACATGGGGTTCGGCCAGCACGGTGACATGATCACCTGGGGTCGTCCTCTGCTCAAAACCGCGTCGAGAGAGCCTACTCCACCACTCAGCCGCATCCGATGGCGATTCCTCCTCTGCTCGAAAGTAGGTGACGGTCAGATCTGCGGGTTGTGGCTGGTAGGCCCTGCGTGCAGCCACGTGCGCTCGTCCCGTCTTCAGCGAACGCCGCACCCACTGTTCCAGCCCTTCACGCGGCAGCATCTTCAGTTCGCTCAGTTCCGCGACGACTCGTCTTACCTGCTCTTCTTCAGGTAAGCCCTCGATCGCAGCGGTCTCAAAGGAGCTGCTTCGGCGTGTAAAACGTGCGGCGGCCTGCACAATGCCTGCGAGTACCTTTGCCGTATCGATCTTCTCGATTACTCCCTGGTCCGCCACCCCCGCGCGCGGCGAATCGATCAGCCCGAGAAACGCGACCTCATCGCCTAAAGCACGTAGTTTGGCTGCCATCTCGAAAGCGACCATACCTCCCAGCGAATGCCCACATAGCAGGTATGGCCCCTCAGGCTGCAGCCGCTTCAGCTCTACCAGATAGCTCGCCGACATCGCCTCCACGCGGTCATGTGGTTCCTCATCGTCCTGGATTCCCCGCGCCTGGAAGCCATACACCGGAATGTGCAGCCCAAGATGCCTCACCAGAAACATGTAGTTGTAAAGCGCACCACCACCGGAGTGAACGAGGAAGAGCTTGACTGCAGACTCACCCGACCACAACTCAACAACCCTGGAGACATTGGAGGACGCCGATTCAAGGATCTCTGCCAACCGCCGGATGGTTGGCTGCTTCAGGAAGGCGGACAAGACAAGACGCCGGCCAAACTGATGCTCAACCCGCATCAGCATACGCATGGCAAGCAAGGAATGCCCTCCGAGATCAAAGAACTCCTGTGTCACGCCGAAGTGGCCTGCGGGCAGTATCTCCTGCCAGAGCCTGAGCAATGCCTCCTCCGTCGCATTGCGCGGCGACTCCACCTTTGCATCCGCGGCTTCGGGGGTCGGCCGAATCTGCTGGAGGCGCTTGCGATCTACCTTGCCGTTCGCCGTCAGCGGCATCGCTTTGACGAAGACAAAACTGGAAGGCACCATCGCATCCGGTAGCGTCTTGCGTAAAAATGCCCGGATCACCAGCGCTGTGCAGACCGAGGGATCATGGGGCATCACATACGCGATCAGCCGTGTGTCGAGGACGCCAGCCCTCTCCTCCAACTCCGCAAGCACCACGACAGCAGCCACCTGAGGATGCTCGCGCAGACGCGCTGCCACCTCCTCCGGCTCCACACGAACACCATGGACTTTCACCTGAAAATCCATACGACCCAGGAACTCGAGGTTGCCGTCAACAGTGAATGCCCCTCTATCGCCGGTCAGGTACAGCAGGTCATCGGAATACTCAGAGAACGGATTTCTGATAAACCGCCGAGCCTGTTCCTCCGGAACGTTCCAGTAGCCCGCGCTACGGAACGGAGTGCGGATTGCGATCTCTCCGGGTTCGCCTATGGCACAGCATTGCTTCGCGGGCGACAGAATAAGTACCTGCGTCTGAGGCAACGGCTTGCCGAGAGGCTGCACGCCGGCACGCATCTGCCGGGGAACCCGGTAGAAACACTTCGCGAGCGTGGTTTCGGTGGGCCCATAAAGATTGATCAACTCGCACTCTGCTGCAATGACCTTGCGAAAGCGCTCGATCAACGCAGAGGTGAGAGGTTCACCAGCGAAAAATAATCTCTTCAAATGGGACAGTGGCGCAGGCGACGGCTGTGCCAGCCACAGATCCACGACGGAGGGCACTGTGTGCATACTGGTGATCTGTTGCATCTGTAACCAGTCCAGCACAGCGCCCGGCGAAGCAAGGTTATTCGCAGAGGGCACCACCAGTGTCGCACCCGATGTAAGCGGCAGGAAGATATCGCGCAGCACAACATCAAAAGAGAGCCCGGTGAGATGGGCACACCGGTCCCCAGGGCCAATACGGAACTCCGCACGTTGCCAGGCGAGAAAGTGAGCCAGCCCCTCATGTGTTCCCAGCACTCCCTTCGGTCTCCCCGTGCTGCCGGAGGTAAAGAAAAGATACGCGGCACCGGGGCCACTACCCAGCGTCAAATCGTGCACGACTTCGGCGCCATCCACCGTGAAGCGCAAAGTAACCAGGCCAGGCATCGCGTCCTGCCATGAAGACGGAACCGGGTGACCCGCAATCTGCCAGAGAAAGCGCGCTTGCGCCTCTTCAAGCATCATCAAACGGCGCTGTTCGGGAAGATCCTCACTCAGCGTAAGAAGGACCGCACCTACCGCAAGCACCGCGGCCATGGCCACCGCCATCTCCACAGAGCGCGGGCCACTGACGGCAACGACCTCACCCGCCACGACACCATGGCACTGCAGGTGTACTGCGCTCGCCTGGACCTGTTGCCAAAACTGTATGTAGGTCAACTGCTTTGACTCGCCCCTCACCGCCAGCGCATTCGGCGTCCGGCTCGCCCAGTCGCGAATGCTCTCCACAACCCGCGGAAGTTGAGGCTTCGGAATAGGCTCTGCAAAAGGCTGTGGTTTGTTTCCATCCAGCATCAGGCTTCCTAAGGTCCTTCGCGGATTATCGAGAATCTGTACCAGCAGATGATGAAACTGATCCAGGAACAGCTCTACTCTTTCCCGCGTATAGAGCGCAGGACGGTACAGCAAGCAAAGGCTGTAAATTCTTCGTTCCTCAGTGATCTGCATTTGCATGGAGAACTCGGAGCCCTGTACCGGAGCCTCCAGGAGGTTGACGCGAATTCCCGGCCACTGCCACGAGCGCGCGGGGACAGGGGCAAAGTTGAAGAGCACATCAAACAATGGGGCTGCTCCCCCACGCTTCGTCTGAAGCGCATGTACAACCTGCTCATAGGGAGCCTCACCATGCGCAATACCCTCAAGCACCCGTTCGCGCACGGTCTGCAACAACTCTTCTACCGTATCCGTCTCCTGTATCGTCACGCGCAGAGCCAGTGTGTTAACGAAGACCCCAACCAGCCTCTCGCTATCAGCCCTATCCCTCCCGCTCACAGGAGAACCTACGATCAAATCCTCCTGCCCTGTGCACCGTGCAAGCAGAATGTAGAAAACCGTCAATAGCAGAGCAAATGGTGTCGTACCGTGCGATGCGCTGAACGACTGCATTTGGGTAGAAAGCTCAACACCAAGCTGCCTGGACAGACTGGCTCCCGCAGCAGGAGGAACGGCAGGATCCTCTGAAGCATCCGGACGCAGCCGAACCGCAGCCGGAGGCTCGGCAAGGCGGCTCTTCCAGTACTCCATGATGGGACCGAATCCAGGCGATTCGATCCTCCGGCGCTGCCATGCGGCAAACTCGTGATACTGCATGGGCAGCGGAGCCAGGCTGCACTCGCCTCGTAGTTGCTGCGCGGTATAAAGTGCGGTCAGTTCTTCCAGAACCAGACCAATCGACCAACCATCTCCCGCGATATGGTGTAGAGCGAGAACAAGATCATGACGATGCGGTTCCATGCGGATCAACAGCGCACGGAACGGAGACTCCTCACCGAGCGAAAAGGGCCGGGTTGCCTCCTCGCGAAACGCCACCTCTTTGCGCGAATCCCGATCCTGAACCCCGACCGCGCACAGATCAAGGATGCGCAGCAGTCCGTCTCCCGGCGCACCAACAGAGGGCTGCAATTGGCCGTCCTTCACAGGAAAAGTGGTGCGTAAGACCTCGTGCCGCAAAACGATCTCGCGCAATGCAGCCGCCAAAGCATCCACGGCAAGCTCACCTTCAAGCTCCAACGCACCGCACAGGATATGAGCTGTATCATCCCCTGCTGTAGCACGGTGAAAGTACATTCGCTCCTGCGCGTAAGAGAGTTGCCGAGGCTCGCAATCCGGTCCGTTGCCTGCAAAGGTGCGCGGAGTCTCCGGGGCCTTTGGCACGAGGCTCTTCTGTTTCAGGCGCTGCATCAGCAACTCGCGTTCACGCGGCGAAAGCTGCGCGATACGTTCAGCGGTTGTCACAGTCCCTCCGCTGACGAGGTACTTTCTGCCGTCTCCGTGAGCACCGCCTCCAGTTCCTCCGCGCTCATCGACTCAATGTCAGCAAGAAGGTCTTCCAACATACCAGCATCTATGTGCTCCGCCTGGAGAGCGCATATCACGCCTGCCAACTCAGCCACTGTCGGCGCCCGCAACAGGCTGACAAGCGGTATCTCGACGCGCAGCATGGCATACAGCCGGGCGTTTAGTTGAGTTGCCAGCAATGAGTGTCCCCCAAGGGCAAAGAAGTTGTCATGCACTCCGATGGGGCTTACGCCAAACAGATTCTGCCAAATAGCGGCCAGTTGCCGCTCCAGTTCGTTCCGTGGAGCCTCATAGTTCGAAGCGAGTGTTGGCCTCTCCTGCAGGCTGACAACGGATGCCGAGAGGACTTTGCGTTGTCCAACCCATTGTCTGAGCCGTTCGTCCAGGCTGCCCGAAGAGACTGCGACCTGGGTTAGCGCAGGCTGTGCCAGCACGCGGACAAAGGCCTCCGCGCCCTCGTGGCCATGCACGTAATACGCGCTGACCGTGCCTCCCAGCAGATTGTTCCCAGCGCCGGCATCTTCCAGTCTCCAGGAGTCCCAGTCGATGCTGAGCCAACGGGGCCCGATACCGTTTCCAGTACGGCGACGATTGGCCCACGCTGCAAAGGAATCCAAATAAAGATTGGCTGCGCTGTATGCCGTAAATCCGATGCCTCCCAACAGCGCGGAGAGTGAGGACGTGAGCATGCAAAAGTCAACGGTCCGTGTCTCCAGAATCCGCTGCAGTGTCATCACACCAAACACCTTTGCGCGGAGCTGTTCCTCACTGTGCTCCGGCCGCATATGAACGATCTCGGAGAACGTGTCGATGCCGACGCTTCCGGCGGCGTGGATGACACCATGCACGCCGCCAAAGCGGGCCTCTGCCCTGGCGAAGGCCTCCCGCATTGCAGGTTCACTGGAGACATCGGCCTGCACGATCAGCACCTCCACGCCCCGCGCCTCCAATGCCTGTAGTTTGCGGATGGTCCTGCTAGTCGGATCTTCTTCAGGGCGAGTCTTCTGCCAGTCCGACCACGCTGAACGCTCCGGGAACTTCGACCGGCCAAGCAGCACCAGGCGGGCTGCAACCTTCTCCGTCAGATACTCCGCAATCGCCAGGCCTACAGAACCCAACCCTCCGGTGATGAGATAAATCCCCTGCCTGCGGAGCGGAAGATCATGGTCACCGGGCATCGGAATAGATACCTGCGTCCAACTTTCAACCAGGCGGTCGCCATCACGATAGGCCACGGCCGTTGCCTCGTCATCGCAGAGTAGCTCGTTATACAACTGCGCGGCAGCCTCACGCACGTTATCTGCTGAGACGTCGATATCTGTAACGCGGCAGAAGAAGTTGGCATGCTCCTGCGGAGCAACCAGCGCGGGACCACGCAGCAGCGCCTTTTCCGGCGACACGTTATCTTTTCGCGTGACCTGAAAGAGATGATTGCTGACAATATCGAGCCGTTCGGGATGATCGCGTCCCGAGCGCAGCAACGCCTGCAACGTCGCCACGAGCCCGCCATAGCCGCTGGGATACAGTCGCCAAAAACACTCAGAGGACGGCGCGCAATCCGGCTCTGCAGGCATAAGCGACCAAAGGTGAACGATCCGCTGTGGAACGAAGTCCTCTGCCTGCAGACGCGCAAACAATGCCGACAGACTCTCCGGCGAAGAGGGATCCACGGTGTAGTCTTCGTCACGGCCACACCTCTCATTGCCGAGAGCAACCGTCCGGACATCAGCTTGGTTGAATCGCAGTCTCTCTGCCAGCCTCGCTCCAACTCCCGTGGCGTCGCTCAGAATCAACCATTTCTTCAATGCCGTGACATCCGGGACAAGGGGCGCCAGCGAAGGCTTCCAACCGCGCAGATAAAACCAATCATGCAGAGGCTTGCGCACCTGCTCGGCACGTCCGTCAGATAAGGCAGGATTGGCAGGAGGCTCTATCCAGAGCCGCTGGTGCTGGAATGGATACGTCGGCAGTGGAACGCGCCGTGCAGGATGAGCAGCCGTCAGTGCGGTCCAGTCCAGCGGCGCTCCCGCGACCCACAGTCGAGCCAGCCCATTCAGCAAAGCAGCTAACTCGGACTCCGAGCTATAGTGCCAGCGCATCAGCGGAACCACTGCCGGTCGCCCCTGAGCAAACTGTGCCTGCTCCCGCACGGCCTGCGAGGTAAGGCCCTGGCCCGGCCCGACCTCCACCAGCAGCCGAGAGGACTCTTTCATCAACTCGCGCAGACCGTCGTAGAAGCGTACGGTGTGGCATAGATGTTGAGACCAATATCGTGGATCTACCGCCTGTTCATCACGAATCCATGTGCCGGTCGTACACGATATATACGGAATGCGCCCCCTGGATAACTTGACTCCGGACATCGCCTGCTCCAGCAATTTTGCTACAGGCTGCATCATCATGGAGTGGTAGGCGTAAGCGCTGCGGAGCCGCTGAAAGCTAACGCCACGCTGCTTGAGACGTGTCTCGGTTTCAGCGATTCCGGCCTCACTTCCCGACAGCACGCTGACGTTGCTGCCGTTGACTGCAGCCAGCGACACCTCCTCAGAGACGTACTGCGCAGCCTCCGATTCCTGCAACGGTACAGCGAGCATCAAGCCTGGCAGCGCATGATCTTCAATCAAGAGGGCGCGTGTTGCTACTGTGCGTAACGCGTCGTCAAGTGAAAAGACGCCGCTGACGTATGCTGCGGCAAACTCTCCGATACTATGGCCGATGCAGGCCGCAGGTACCAGTCCCCAACTCAGCAGCAGGTCTGCCAGTGCGGCTTCCGTGACGAAGATGCCGGTCTGCAGAAAAGCCGGGCGTTCTCCAGGACTCTCGGCCGGAGCTGCGCCGCGTCCAAGCATCGCCCGCAGATCGGGTTTTGACGGCTGTTTCGAAGCAGTGGGCTCATAGTGGGGATGGCTGTAATCTTTGCCCGGGTACAGTGCGCTCCGAATATCCGCCTTAAGCACAGGCTGCAACAACGACGCACTACGATCGACTGACTCGCGAAATGCCGGCTGTGTGCAGTAAAGCTCCCACCCCATGCCTGGGTAGTGGTCACCGAGCCCCGGGAACATGAACACCAGCTCCGGCTTTGCAGACACCGTTCCCCTGAACAATCTCTGTGCGTCACCATGGGACAGCAGTCTGCCGGCTTCGACGGTATCGTACGCTACCACCGCCGCTCTTTGCTGGAACGGTTTGCGGCCAATCTGCAGCGTATAAGCTACATCCGCCAGATCCAGCACTGCATGCGACGAAAGGTGATTGCCCAGTTGCGCGAGGGCCACGTTCAGCGCCTCTTCGGACTGCGCAGATACAGGCAACAATTGCGGCATGCGTCCCCCAGTGTCCCCTTCCCGGAGAAACTGCGGAGCTTCCTCCAGGACGACATGGACATTTGTGCCGCCGATACCGAAGGAGCTCACTCCCCCGCGCAATGTTCTCTCCTGAGAGAAGTGAATGCTCTCACTGTTTACATAAAACGGTCCGTCCTCCATATGGGTCGCGGGGTTGGGCCGCCGGAAGTTCAGCATCGGAGGCATCTCACGGTGATGCAAAGTGAGAACCGCCTTCATCAATCCTGCAACGCCCGCAGCGCTGTCAAGATGACCGACATTGCTTTTGACGGAACCGAGTGCGCAAAACGCGCGTCTGCCATCACAGTCGCCGAAAGCCTCGCGTAACGCTGCTACCTCGATAGGATCACCCAGCACGGTGCCTGCGCCGTGCGTCTCGATGAAGGCCATATCCGTGGGCTCCAGACCAGAGACAGCCAGGGCTTCGGCGATGACACGGGCCTGCCCCGTCACACCAGGCGCAGTAAAACCGACCTTTGCGGCGCCGTCATTATTCGCAGCCGAGCCCCGAATCACGGCATAGATATGATCTCCGTCCTCCAGCGCATCTTCCAGCCGCTTGAGAACGACGACTCCAGCGCCATCGCCAGACACCGTTCCCTGCGCATCCGCATCGAAAGGGCGGCAATGTCCATCCGGAGAGAGGATGCTGCCGGTCTCGAATAGATACCCATTCACCAGGGGCAGGTGAATGGAAACGCCGCCTGCCAACACCATGTCCGTCTCTCGTAACAGCAGGCTTTGGCAGGCCAGATGAACAGCTATCAGCGACGTAGAACAAGCGGTACCGACGCTGATGCTGACACCGCGCAGTCCCAGGTGGTAGGCAACGCGCGTGGCAAGAAAATTCGAGTCGTTCCCCAGCGCGGCCTGGAAGGCGCCAGTCCCTTCCACCAGTTCACGGTTCGGCCAGACATGCCGTAGCAGATACATGCTGAGGATGCTGCCTGCAAAGACGCCGATCGCTCCCGGATAGTTCTGCGCGGTATATCCTGCATCTTCCAGGGCGCTCCATGCGCACTCCAGAAATACACGCTGCTGGGGATCCATGATGGCGCCTTCACGGGCACTCAAGCCAAAGAAGCCGGCATCGAAACCGTCGGCCTGGTCGATTGCACCCTTCACCGGCACGTAGCCAGGCTGACCCCAGACAGACTCCGGGATCCCGGACTGCGTCAACTCCTCTTTGGAAAATCTGGTAATCGACTCGGTGCCCGATTGCAGGTTCTTCCAAAATCGTTCAGGGGTATCGGCGCCTGGAAAACGGCAGGACAGGCCAATAACTGCAATCACTCCGGCAGCAGCGGAAGCCTCTTCGATCACGCGAAATCCCTCTATGTAACAGCGCTCTGTTTTACTCAGCGGACGGAACAGAAGACCTCTACACGAGGCACTCTATACAGATAAATGCGATAAATGTACAAGGTCGCCCATAACGCGTCAAGATGACGCTCAGAGGTCTGGCAAGGCCTCCATTACAGCCGGCTAAATATATCTACAATTTTTAGAAACAAACCCATTACAGGTCGGTTATACTTGCCGTGCCTTTTACAAGGCGATCAAAAATCTGAGCATTTCCAGGAGCTACTATGGCAGAGCAGTTAAACGTATCCGGAGTCTCAAAAGTCCAGGGCAAGACACTGAAGGCCCCCCTCAAGTCAGCCCTAAAGACCAAGCTGAAAGCTAGCTTCAAGGGCGATATCAAAACCAAACTGAAGACCAAGCTGCAGAACAGCCTCAAGGCTAAGTTGAAGCCTGTCTTCAAAGCGAAGTTCAAGCCTGAGTTCAAAGAACTCAAGTCGACGCTGCCCCCCGCAGCAGGCGCCAAGGCTTAGGCCCCATCTCTATACATATCGAGTGCAGAAGATGCGCGCCCCTTCCGGTCGCGCATCTTCTGTCAACAGGTGTCCGCTCAACTGAGAAGGATGGCAACACCATGTTCATTCGCACGCACCAGAGTGCATCGTCGCGTCTTTATTCGAATTTCAGCCTGTATTTTCGCAGTGCGGCACGCCTCTCACAAAAGACATACCAGGGCGTAGCCTTCCTGCTCGCCTGCTGGATCTCAACGTGCTCCGTTTTACCAGCCCAACAGCAGGCCAAACAGGATTCAGCAGAGGATAAGCATCCCCCAAAACTCATCCTGCAGATCGTCGTCGACCAACTTCGCGAGGACATGCTTTCGCGAATGGCTCCCCGCTTTGGAAAGGGTGGCTTCCGCTATTTGATGGATGAAGGCGTCTGGTACGTCTCCGCGACACATCCTCACGCGAATACAGAGACCGCCGTGGGCCACACCGTCCTGGCTACCGGAGCCTATCCCTCCCGTAACGGCATCATTGGAAATAAATGGCTCGATCCAAAGACAGGGAAAGTACAGGACTGCGTAAATAACCTTGATTACTTTCTGGTTGGAACGCAGAAAACCAGCGCTGCTCCTCTGCAGATTCTGACCACAACCTTCAGCGACCAGATGGCTCTTGCCACCAACGGCAAGAGCCATATCTTTGCGGTCTCCGAGAAGGACCGGGCGGCGATCCCACTTGCAGGACACAACGGCAAAGCGTTCTGGTTCAACACTGATAACGGTCAGTTCAATACCAGCACCTATTACTACTCCGCCTACCCCGCCTGGGTCAGCGACTGGAATAACAAGAAGGATGCAGATGCCTGGCAAAACAAGGAGTGGGTGCCACTCGACAAACCCACAACCTACCTCTACTACGGAACCGGCCCGTTTGCCAAAAACATGGGGCCCTACGGCGATGCCTTCCCGCATCACTTTGGAACACTGGGAGGCGACGGCACATTCTATACGAAGCTGACGATCAGCTACGTCGGCAATCGACTGACTGCAGACTTTGCAAAGGCCCTAATCGAGAACGAGCAACTTGGCTCTCATGAAGGAACAGACTATCTGGGGATCAGCTTCTCTTCAACCGACATCGTCGACCACAACTTTAGCCCCGACAGCATGGAGGGTGAAGATGTTCTGCTGCGTCTGGATCAGACTCTGGCCTGCCTGTTCTCTTACATCGACAAGACCGTGGGCCTGAAAAATACTCTCATCGTACTTGCCGGCGATCACGGCTCGGCCGACGTTCCCGAGTACCTGGAGACACTGCACATTCCAACGGGAAGGCTCGATACCACTATCGACGACCTCGTTACGGCGGTGAATCAGGTCCTCCTCGATAAGTATCAAGTTCCAAATCTGCTCTTCCCCTCTCACCAGCCATTGCCTTATCTCTACCTTGACCACGACCTCATTCAGAAAAATCATCTCGACCTGGTAGAAGTGCAGCGCACGGCGGCAGACGCTGTCATGAGCAAAAAAGGAATCTACCTGGCTCTTCCAGCCACCTCAACACAAACCAATAACTCCAACGGTGATGCCCAATTGCTGGAGCGCATTCAGCGCATGCACAATCCGGCACGGGCAGGTGATCTCTACGTCGTCCAACTGCCGCAATGGCAACTAGGAAGACCGCCGGCATCTGGTGAAGGGAACCTCCCCGGGGCTGGCGTTGATCACGGTTCGCCCTGGGAGTACGACACCTCTGTCCCGGTCATCTTTGCTGGAGCCAGGCTAAAGCATAGTGTCATCTCACGCCCGATCAGCACAGTGGATGTCGCCGTCACCCTCTCTGGAAAGCTGGGCATCGGCTATCCCTCAGGCAGTGCCGGCACAGTGCTTCCTGAGATTGTGCCCGCCGCTATGGCATGCCAGGATATGGCCGACGAAGAGCACTGCAAGTAGTGCGAAGCACATTCCCTGAGGCTTCAGGCTCAGGGAGGCGGCGTCTTTAGAACAGTGTCCCCATAGAGGTAGAGGATTTATTTTCGACTTTCCTGCAAAATTGTCATCTCGACCGGAGGCGGCGTTTTTTGCCGCCGTAGCGGAGAGACCTGCAGCTTGCCTGCGCAGGCGATACTGCCTCCCCCAGCAAGCCTGCAGGTCTCACGAAGTCGAATGGACGCATGACATAAGCCGTCATGCGTCGATCGAGGACAAGTCATGGGTAGTTGGGGAAAATCCTCGGCCCCTATGTGGAAACCGCTTTAACCTAAACAGCGTCGGACACGCTCCGGCCATTTCTCCGGATGGAACCCCTTCTGGCTAAGAAAGCCATAGGTCCAGCGATCGATTCCGAACCCGATGCAGGAGCTCTCCGCAAGACTACCGTTCATCAATTGCGTCCCGTAGACAGAGGTATAGAAATCACGGTGCAGATTGAAGGAGGAAGCCGCCAGAGACTCGTCACGGAACGGTAGTGGGAAGAGAAGTTCGTACTTCACTTCACCCATACGTTGGAAGATGGTCTTGTCACGGTTGGCATCCAAGAAGAACGGGTCGTTCGCGACCTCGACGGTCACCGTGAGATCCAGCTCGCGGCATAGCTGCAATGTACGTTCTAGTACCTGTTGGCGCAGACTTTGCATGTCGGCATAGGATCCGAAGAACACGATGTCGCGAACGGTAAAGTCCCACCCGCGCGCCAGTGGACGAAAGCGGTTGTTCTCGTAGCGGAAGACATGGTTCTGCATCGTCAGCGTGCGCACCTCGCCCTCGGCGAGCGTGACTCCGCGCATCTGCCGGTAGCACGGCAGGCAGACACCAGGAGTGAGCACATGCTGAGGCGAAGTTGCGTGCTTGCCGGCGTGATAAACAATCTCCTCCGGCGCTCCCATCGCCTTGGCGACCGAGTCGAGCACAGACAGATCATCCGGTAGATGAGAGCAGAAGGTAACGTGCTGAGGAAAGTGCCCCAGATAGCCCAGTTCGGCAACGATCGTAGCGGGAAGGAGCGTTGGATACTGTTGCTCTTCAGCATGAAACTCTTTCGCTAACTTCAAGAACTCCTGTTCAAAGAAACGGAACAGCTGCAGGATGCTGCCGCGAATTCCTGCCAACCCCGGTCCCAGTGGCAGCAGATCGTTCGTATGCGAGAGCTCTTCGTCGACATCGAACCATGTGTTTTCTTGGCTCTCCGTCTGGAAGAGCACCTTGGAGGCAATTCGCCGATGCGTCTGGAGTATGCTGGCGACGAAAGATGCTGTTCCATCGGCGGCATCGTTGTCTCTGCACTGGATCTCGAGGCTGCCGCCGGAAGCATTAAACGTTGAGCTCAGCACATGATCGCCATTGAGTGCCAGGCCGTGAAGCACCGCTTTGACCGCGGCTCCGCTTGCCCGTGAAAGATCGAGGGTACGCGTAACGATATCGCTCATACGGCGGCCTCATTGTAGGTATAGCGGGCGATCGCTGTTTCCAGCACCTGCGTACTGCCTTCGATCACCTCCATAATCTTCGCGTCGCGGAGAATGCGCTGCATGGGGGATTGCGCCGAACATCCAACCGCCCCGTGAATCTGCACGGCGTCGGCCGCGATGCGGTTGATGGCCTGGGATGCGAAGTACTTTGCAATCGTGCTCGCTTTGACCGCAGCTGGTGAGTTCCTGCCTCGTGTGCTGGAAGCTCTCCAGCAAAGCAACCGCGCGGCTTCGATGTCCGTAGTCATCCGGCAGATCATCCGCTGCACCAATTGAAACTCTGCCAGCGCCGCATTGAACTGATGGCGGGTCTGCGCATAGTGCAGACAGGCCTCCAGGCAGGTGCGCGCCATGCCGACGCAGGCCCAGGCAAGGTTCAGGCGGCCCTGATCGAGCCCCGTCGCAGCGAAGTGCGTCAGACCGAAGGGAGACCGCCCTACCAGGGCCTCCGCAGGCAGAAAGCAGCGCTCAAAGCGCAGCGTCGCCAGCATGTAGCCGCGACAACCGAGCATGCCGTGAATGGGTATCCTGGTTAGCCCTTCTGTATTGGAAGGAACGATGAAGATCGCCGGCCCATTCTCCATTCGAGCGAGCACCAGGAATACATCCGCGGACTGGCCGCAGGTGATCCATGTCTTGGTGCCTTCGAGCGTATAGCCACCCTGTACGGCCATCGCCTGCAACTCGACGGCTGCGGCATCGCTACCCACGTTGGGCTCGGTGATCGCCAGTCCGGCTAGGCATTCGCCGGAGGTCAGTCGCGGCACCCAATAGTCTTTTTGCGCGGCGCTTCCCCAGCGAGCAATAATAATGCCGCCCATGTGATGCACGTTGACCAGCCCCTGAATCGAGGCACTTCCTGCGCCCAGCGCTTCGTGCATCAACCCATGTCGTATCGCAAGGTCCTCTGGATCTCCGGCGGGGCCGCCCTTGTCCGCAGGAAAGCCGCTGGCAAACGCTCCTTGCTGGCGGAGCGCCTGGATCACCTCCGCGGGAATGCGCTCTTCATGATCCACCTGCTGCGCATAAGGAACAATGTGCTTCTCTGTGAAGTCGATCCACTGGCGGTGAAACTCGTTGTAATCTTCAGGCCAGCGCATCTCAGGCGCCTATCTTTTTCTTCACTAATTGCACCATTGCACGCAGCGTCCTGAAGTTATCCATCTCCAGGTCATCGCTCTCTATCTGGAAGTGAAACTCCTGCTCCAGGAAGGACACCAGTTGCATTGCGAATAAGGAATTGCCGAACCCCAGAGCAAAGATGTCGTCCTCTTCGCTCAGCGTACGACCTGCAAAGCTCCGCGCTAAAAAGCCGTGGATGCGTTCAGTAATCTGTTCTTCGGTTTGTACAAGAACTTCGCTCAAGCTCGTTGCTCCTACTTTGAGTGTGTGAAAACAGTTTCAGAGAAATCCTGTGCTGCAGGGAGAGCCGAATGCCCGCGGCGCTGCAGCTCCAGAGACACCGTCTCAATCCAGCTCTGTGGCGGCAGGGTGCCGTCCAAAACAATGTCGGAGGTCCTGCGGGCCTCATCTACGGCCACCTGGTAAGCTCGCCGTCCTGCCTGTAAAAACGCTTTCAGATCGGTCACGACATGACGTAACTGATCCGTCGCTTCACGAGAGCCGGACTCTAATGTTCGGATCACACGCCGTGCAAGAGCGATGTCCATGGGAGTATCGAGAAACACCACGAGGTCCAGCAACCCCTGGAGCTCGCGCCGCGCTCTACCGAAAGGTTCTTCCACCAGCAGGAACGGTGCAGGAGAGATCATCTGTCCCTGCGGCGAATGCACCTTCTTTCCTGCCCTTAGCGCAGCAAGGTTTGTTGCGAGCTGAGGTGTCTGGAAGGCATTGAGATCAGCGCCCGCATCCAGCCATCCCACGATGTCTGCCGGTACGTTCGAAACAGAGATGTAGTCATCAAAAGCCAGGCTGACTGTCTCGGGCAAACGCGCGGACAGCTCTCGCAGCAGCGTTGACTTGCCGCTGCCGGAAGTGCCGGAGATGCCAATGCAGAAGATCTCAGTTGGCATGCTTACCTACAGTCCAACTCTCAGGCAGAAAATCATGCACGACAGTTGCATGACCTGTCTTCCTGGCAAGTTCTACGGCCACGTTGCCCGCCGCCACATCCAGAATGCCCAACCCAAAAGGACTGAAGAGGAGCGGCTTGCCCGGGATGCGGACCGGTGTCTTTCCGGCCAACACCGCACCCAGAGTCGTGCGGATGAAATCCCGGTTCTGCACCTGCTCGCTGGCCAGGTGGATGGAGGTCTGGTTGCTGCAAACGTGCTCCACGTCGTCGACAACGTTATCTGCTTGCAAGATTGCCTCCGGCGTGAAGTCGCGCAGAGAGACATGCAAAATCACAGCATCAGACTTCACGCGATCAAGCTGGCCGAGGTATGGCGTCGTTGCCGTTGTTGCCAGGCTGACAAGATCGCTGGTGCTGAGGAGCGCACCGGAGTCTTCGGAGATGCTGAACCGTCTTCCCTCTGCCAGATGCTGACAGCCCTCGACGAACTGAACCGCGCGTGAAGGAAGCAGGTCGAACACTTGGATGTGATCCACCTCCGGATGAACAGTGAGGAGGAATCGTAGCGTATGAAAGTTGATAAAACCGGCTCCGATCAGCCCAATGGTCCGCACGGATCCCGGGGCCTTAAAGGTCTGCGCAGCCAACGCGGCGCTGGCTGCCGTGCGATACGCGTTGATAAGCGAGCCCTCCAGAATGGCTGTCGCAAAACCCGTGTTCGGAGAGTTGAGCACCAGAACAGCAGAGGCACGGTCTTGCCCGCGTTGAAGATTGCCCGGGAACGAGGCCACCCATTTCATTCCGGCTATCGGTTGTTTCCCGCCCAGATAAGCAGGTTTGGCGATGATGCGTGCTGACGGATCGTGCGGAAAACGCAGGAATGGGCAATTCGGCAGGGACGTATCACCGGCCTCATGGGTCAGATAGGCAGCGCGTACAGCTTCGATCAGGCCCAGTTCCTGGCCTTCAAACAACACTCCAATCTCCTTTCCACGCAGCAACAAGATGTCGCCGTTGTTCAAACTTCCCATGCCTGATCCGCCTCCTCCATCGTTAGTGAGGCATCCCCAAAGTGTTGCCCCGTCCACTCTTTGGAGAAAATGGTGTCCAGATAACGCTCGCCTCGGTCGCAGAGAATCGCGGCGCAGGTCGCGCCGTCAGGAATGCTGGCCTGATACCTGGCAATGGCAGCTACAACGGCGCCGGCAGAACCACCGGCAAAAATGGCCTCCCGGCGCAGTAGATGGAAGCACCCGCGCACGCATTCGATGTCGGAGACTTTGACGTGGTCATCTTCGAGGCCGGAGTAATACAGTTCCGGCAACCGCGAAGCTCCGTGGCCCGGGATCAGCCGCTTCTTCGGCTGGTCCCCAAAGATCACGCTGCCACAAGCATCGACGGCGACTACACGGGTCGAGAGTCCGTTCTTTCTGGCATACTCGCTGCACCCGCGGAGCGTCCCACAAGTGCTCGTTGCCACAAACAGGTAATCCAGCAGCGGAAGTTCACGGTGAATCTCCGCCATCGTCTGGTAATGCGCCTTGGCGTTGGTCAGGTTTGCGTACTGGTTTACCCAGAAGCTGTCCTTGATGGTTCGGCATAGATCCTGCACAAGCTCGATACGCGCACTGAGCAGATCGCCGGTCACGGGATGAGGCCGCTCGACCAGTCTTACATCAGCACCGTAGGCCTTCAGGACGGCAAGGTTCGTCGGCGTAATCAAGGTATCGACGACGCAGATAAATCGCAGCCCAAGGCGCGAGCACGCTTGTGCCAGACCAATCCCCAGATTGCCTGAACTGGACTCAATGATGGTGGTTTCAGGGCCGATACGTTGCTGCTCCCAGGCCTCCAACAGCATGCGCATCGCAGTGCGGTCTTTGATGCTGCCGCCCGGGTTCAACATCTCCAGCTTTCCGTAAAGGTAGAATCGGTCTCCGAACAGCCGGTTCAAAAGCACGAGCGGAGTATTGCCGATGGCACTGAGAATACCCTCAGCTGGCGGTGGCTGATGGACCTCTTCAATCGTGGCGATACGGCTTGCTGCAATCATCTTCCCCTCCGGATACTGCTCAACGCCGGTTACTGCTCTGAAAAGTGAATGGGGTTCTTACAGATGTTCTGACCGAAATTAACTCAAACTGCCGACCTCACGCCGACTGAGCGGACGCATGTCCTTCCACACAGAAGCTATATGCTTCAAGCACTCGTCTTTGGTTCCCGTAAAACCGCTTGAGATCCAGCCCAAAGGAAGCTTCCGGTCAAGCGGCCACAGCGAGTATTGCTCTTCGCTGTTGACCACGACCTGGATCGTGGATTCCTGCCAATCTACGCTCGTTGACATAAATGATGCTCTGCCTTGGTCGAAATGAGCTTATTTCTTAGCGACAACGTTATCACACCCTTACTCGTGCCAGGGAGTAACTGTTTACGCGGCAAGATACACTGTTTGCGCTAACGACTGCAAGACGCGTCATCATGTATAGGCTCGTGCTAAATCTACCACAAGAGTTCCGGCAATTCGTCCTGTTCGATCTTCCCAGCCATGAGGCCATGGTCGACGGGATTCGCATCGTCTGGTTCCAAAGAGATGTACCGGAGCCTGTTTGCAAGCCGCTCGCGCATCTTTTGAGCAGGCAGGAGCGGGAGCGCGCCGACAGTATGGTATTTGCGGCCGACCGTCACTCTTTCATTTGGGTACACGCCTGCAAACGCGCCCTGCTGGCTGAATACGTCGGCATGAAGCCCTCGCAGTTGGAATTCATGCACAACGCGCAAGGTAAACCCTTTCTCGTAGGATCCGACCTGCAGTTCAGCCTGTCGCATGCAGGCTCCTATGCCGTGATAGCGCTGGTTCGAGGCCGTCGGCTGGGAGTGGATATCGAGCCCATCCGACGCTTAGAGGACGCGATGGGCCTTGCCCGCCGCTTCTTTTCTGAGAAAGAAGCAGAGCGGCTGCGAGACCTCGAAGGAACCCCCGACTTTGGCCTGGCATTCTTCGAATGCTGGACCCGGAAAGAGGCCTTTATCAAAGCGCTCGGTGGAGGTCTGTCCATCCCTCTCAACGGGTTTGAGGTGAGCTTCCATCCGTCCCCCAACCCGGATCTGCGCGGCATCTCCGTGGCCACCGATGGATGGATACTGCATGATCTGAAGCTGGTGGATGGCCATGCAGCCGCCCTGGTAGCTGAAGTTTTCAGTTGAGTTTTTCGCGAAGACCAGTATGCTTCCTGTACAGCGATTCCTTAGCCGCCCACTTATACTGGGTTCATAAGAATCTCTACCTAGAACTTCACTCGCAGAGTTTTACGAAGCTATGGTCAATGTTTTTCACGATATGCCCTGCAATTCCAGGGCATCGAACGATCACCCCACAGTGTCGTATTCACTGGGTCTACGCACCTTACCTCGCCCTCTAACCTGCTTTCATGCCGGAAGCGTAAAGGAGCGGTGCGTATGAGCAGCGTCCCTGCAATCTCCGAGCTCACAGCACAAGCTAAACGGCAGTTGCTGAAGGATCTCCTGCGCAAACGCCTCGGAGAGGAGGACGGTTGGTTCCCACTCTCACCCTCGCAGGAGGCGCTCTGGTTTTTATGGAAGCTGGCTGAGGAAAAGGGCACCTACCATATCGCTGTACCTGTCGGCATCCGTGGCCCGCTGGATGTTGCCGTCTTTGAGCGCTGCTGGCAAACATTGATCGACAGGCACCTGGGGCTACGACTGCAGTTTGCAGAGCGCGATGGAAAGCCGATGCAGCGTTCGATCCATAACCATCGTTTTGTCCTGCGTCACATCGATGCCAGCTCGTGGACCGAGGAGCAACTGGCCAACGAGATGCGAAGTGAGTACGTTCGCCGAATCGATCTTGAGGCGAGCGCCTCTCCCTCTGTCATCCTCTACAAGCGCAAGCCGGGAGAAGCAGTACTGCTGATCGTCCTGCATCATATCGCCGGCGATCTATGGTCATTGATCGTAACGATGGACGAGCTGCGCATCCTCTACGACGCGGAACAGAATGGCAGACGCGCCGAGTTGCCGCCGCCTGCCATTACGCTTCAACACGCAATCGAATGGCAGGCCCGGCAACTTTCATCTTCGGCCGGCGACAGGCTGCGCCAGTACTGGCAGCAGGAGCTCCAGGGAGATCTGCCCTTGCTGGACCTGCCGACGGACCGCCCTCGGCCGTTACAGCGTTCGTTTGCAGGATCCATGTATCTGCAAACAATGGATGCGGAGTTAGCTGCCGATCTTCAGCGCCTTGCGGCAGACAACGGTGTGACCTTGTTCTCTGCCCTCCTCGCTGCCTACCTGACGCTTCTGCACCGCTTCAGCGGGCAGCAAACCGTCATTGCGGGAACACCTGTCGCAGGACGCTCGCGCAAGGAACTGGAGCCTCTGGTCGGTGACATGGTCAACATGGTTCCGCTGCGGGCCGAGTTCGACGGCAACCCAACCTTCCGTGACCTGCTGAAACAGATGCGGAGCCGCGTGACTGGAGCCATCGCGCATGGGGACTTTCCCTTTTCACTCATGCTGCCTTTGCTGGAGCAGCCGATGGATCGCAATCGCACGCCGGTCTTCCAGACGATGTTTGTGCTGCAGCGTTTCCAGCGCTATCCGGATTTCAGCCGCTCCATGCTTCCCACCGAAGATATATCGCCGATTCCATTTGCCGGCCTTGAGTTGATACCTATGCTGTTTGCGCAGCAGGAGGGCCAGTACGACCTAAGCCTGGAGATGAAGCAGGACGAGCAGGGGAGGCTCATTGGCGGCTGGAGGTACTCCACCAGCCTATTCGACCTGGAAACCATTCAGCGGCTCGCAGCGCACTTTGTAACGCTGCTGCG
This sequence comes from Granulicella mallensis, assembly GCF_014203225.1. Taxonomy (GTDB): domain Bacteria; phylum Acidobacteriota; class Terriglobia; order Terriglobales; family Acidobacteriaceae; genus Granulicella; species Granulicella mallensis_A. Next base: position 315,481 of record NZ_JACHIO010000003.1, read on the forward strand.
GGGTGTCGTATCAGACCCCGGACTGCCCGTCGCCTCGTACGCTCTGATGACGCCGGACGAAACCGAACGCTTCTTGCAGGACGGGCGAGGCGCTACTAGGGAACTGCCTGCAGAGAAGACCGTTTGCGAGCTATTTCTGAAGCAGGCACATCTGACTCCGAACGCCATTGCCCTGTGTGTTGGCGAGAGAATCCTCACGTATGCGGAGTTGGAGAAGGAAGTAGATCGGCTGGCACGCCGGATTCATGGATTGCAGCTGCCGCCTGGCTTCCTGATGCCCATCCTGCTTCCGCGCGGAGTGGAGTTCATCACAGCCATTCTCGCGATCCATCGCGCCGGTGGCGCGTTCCTTCCCATGGATCCCCGTCACCCCATGGCCAGGACAGCCGGCATCGTAACGGAGGGTGGAACACCTGTCGTTCTTACGACAGCCGGCATCCGCACCGAGCTGCAAGCGGAGTTACGAACCTACCCTGAGGCGCTGCGCTGTCGCTTGCTTACCCTCGAAGAACTGCCGCAGCCGGAGCCGACTCTACCGGATGTGCCAGCGAACGGACTGGCCTATGTGATGTTTACCTCCGGCTCCACGGGCAAGCCCAAGGGCGTCATGGTGGAGCATCGCGGCATGATCAACCATGTGCTCGGCAAATTGCAGGACCTCGGCATCACCGCCATGGACCGTGTGGCTCAGACCGGGCCGCAGTCCTTTGACATTGTGGTGTGGCAGTGCGTGGCACCTCTGGTCGCAGGTGCATCGGTGTGGGTCTTCACGGACGACGAAGCAGAGAATCCGCACACGCTGCTGGAGCGCTCCCGGGACAACAGAATCACCGTGCTGCAATTGGTGCCGTCGATGCTCACGGCGTTACTCGATGAGGCTGAGAGCGCCGCCACATCGGCGGCGTCACTTCAGCAGCTGCGCTGGATGGTGCCTACCGGGGATGCATTTCCTACCGTGCTCGCAGAGCGCTGGCTTGCGCTGTTCCCGCACGTTCCCCTGCTGAACACCTACGGCTCCACGGAGTGTTCAGATGACCAGTGCCACTACGCGTTGGATCGACTGGAGGGCTCGGACCTCGCGGTGCCTGTGGTCTCCATCGGAACCCCCATCGCCAACATGACGGCCTATGTCCTGGACGGGGCTCTACGTCCGGTTCCCGTGGGCGTCGCCGGCGAACTCTACATTGGCGGCGCGGGCGTGGGGCGAGGCTACGCAGGACAGCCGGAGTTGACGGCACAATCGTTTCTGCCAGACCCTTTCAGCACGACGTCCGGCGCACGGCTGTACCGGACGCGCGACCGTGTACGCCGCCGCCCGGATGGACGAATCGACTTCATGGGCCGCAATGACCATGTCATTAAACTGCAAGGGCTACGCATCGAGCCTCGCGAGATCGAGGCGGTCATGGTGCGGCATCCGGATGTATTGCAGGCAGCAGTCCTGTTGCTGCATGACCCATGGCGGCAGCCTCGCCTGACTGGCTACTACACCGGAACAGCCACAAGCGAGAGCCTGTTGCGTTGGCTGGCAGAGCATCTGCCGCAGTCCATGATTCCTTCAGTGCTGTGTTCGCTGGCTCAGCTCCCAATGAACTCCAGCGGCAAGCTCGATCGCAAGCAACTGCCGGAGCCGGACTGGGGCAGCACCGGGCAGATGGATGTCATCGCACCTCAAACCCCCGCGGAACAAGCACTCTATGATATCTGGCAGGCCGTGCTCGGGCGGTCTGACTTTGGCACAACGCATGATTTCTTTGCCGTAGGCGGGGACTCTATCCGCAGTATTCAGGTAGTGTCACGCGCCCGCTCTGCCCAATACGTCTTTCAGGTCTCTGACATCTTCATCCACCGCACTATCGGCGCACTCGCTAGGGTTGCGAAGACAGCGATGCCCATCGAGACGCATGAACTGCCGGCAATCCAGGCTGCCGATCTTGCAACCGCGCTGCAACAGGTTCAATTTGACGAGGAAGACTGATGCCGCCATCTGGAGTACCTGAGGTTTATCCACTGTCGTTCATGCAAGAAGCGATGCTCTTCCAGTGCCTGCAGGCACCGGGTTCAGACATTTACGTGCAGCAGCTCTCGTGCGAACTAGCCGGGCCCCTCCGCGAAGCGGACTTCACGGATGCCTGGGCTCGATTGATCGACCGTCACGCCGTCCTGCGCACCGCGTTTGCCTGGAAGGACCTTCCTGAACCGCTGCAAATCGTAGGCAAGGTTCGTGTGCCATTAGAGACGCTGGACTGGACAGAGATGGAGTCTGCACAGCAACGGGACTCTCTGCAGGAGCTGCTGGCGAATATACGCGCCACCGGATTCCAGATGCACAAGGCCCCGTTGCACAAGCTGCACCTCATCCGCCTTGCCGCCGACCACTATCATCTGGTTTGGACCTGGCACCACATCCTGCTGGACGCATGGTCTGTGCCCGTCATCTTTCGTGAGTTCTTCACGCTGTATGACGGACACTCGCTGCCGTCGTCGCCGGCATTTCGGGACTTCATCGCGTGGCAGCGCAGCCGTGATCTCGCCAGGGCGGAGGATTACTGGCGCACCTATCTGGATGGCTTTACCCGTGCGACTCCGTTGGGGTTGGACCGAGAGTCCACGGGTGACACGGGCTACATCCTGCAGTACGAGCTTCTGTCTGCGCAGGAGGCGCAGGCCATTCAGGATGCGGCAGCGGCACTCAAGGTGAGTGTATTTACGCTTCTGCAAGGCGCATGGACACTGCTGCTCAGCCGCTACAGCGGCACAGAGGATGTACTCTTCGGAACAGCTGTCTCGGGCCGACAGGCAGAGTTGCTGCACATCGAGGAGATGTCCGGGCTACTAATCAACACCATTCCTGTGCGTTGCCGCATTGTCAACGAAGAGACCGTGTCGGACTGGTTGACCCGCTTGCAGCGGCAGCAGTATGAGACGCAGGCGTTTGATTACGTCCCATTGCGCAAGACGCAACAGTGGAGCGCCATACCTTCCGGCGCCCCTCTGTTGGAAAGCATGCTGATCCTGGAGAACGTGCCGCTGCATAACGCGACATTCGGTGGACAAGACCTGGGTCTGGGACAGATCTCTTTCACAGAGCGAGGAGAGTTTCCGCTGACGGTCATGATGTCTCTGGAGAGACAGCCACGACTCGGTATCGGGCTGCAGCGCAACCGCTTCTCCGATGGGGATGCCACCCTTATTCTGCGCCAGCTGCGCTTTGTCCTGCAGCAGTTGGTAGAGCACACAGAAGCTACCGTGCGTCAGATCGACATCTTCACACCCACGGAACGGGCGGACCTCGTCTCGTCCGGCCGTCCCGAGCGCGATCTTAACCTGCAATCCGCCGCGGCATTGTTTGACCGGCAGGCCGAGCGGACTCCGTACGCTACGGCGGCCGTGTTCCGCGCAGAGTCCGGCGACGAATTCATGTGGACCTACCGGCAGTTGCAGCGCCGGTCGCGACAGTATAGTAGCGGTTTGCTGCAACGGGGCCTGCGGCGTGGGAATCGCGTCGCCATCTGTGCGGATGCCTCTTTAGACCGTCTTGCGGCGATTTTGGCCATCTTGCGCGCTGGCGCCGTGTACCTTCCACTCGACCCGGAGATGCCTTCGGCCTTGCTGCAGGATCTACTAAGCGATGCCACGCCTGCACTGATTTTGACAACGGTCGATCTGGCCGCAGAGTTTGCGCCATCCAACAACTGCGAAACACTCCTTCTCGAAGGCGCCTTCCGCGAAGTGGAACCGATACACGAGGAAGCGGAAGTAAGCCCGCAGGATCTTGCTTACCTGATCTATACCTCGGGCTCGACCGGCCGGCGCAAAGCCGTGGCTGTCACGCATGCATCGTTGCAGTCCCTGGTCGAGACCCAGATCGCAGCCTTCCGGATTGACCGGCAGAGCCGTGTTCTGCAGTTCTCATCGCTCAGTTTCGACGCATCGATCTCCGAGATCTTTACTGCGCTGTTAGCCGGTGCTGCTTTATACATCGCGCCGCGTCGCCTACTGCTTCCCTCCCGCGAGTTCCTTGAGCTGCTCGCCGAGTGCCGGATCACAACCGTGACGCTCCCCCCCTCTGTACTGGCTGCCCTGCCCTACACGGTCCTGCCCAGCCTGCAGACCCTGGTCTCAGCCGGGGAAGCATGCCGCTCTGAACTGGTGGAGCGCTGGAGTCACGGAAGGCTTTTCCTGAATGCCTATGGACCTACTGAATGCACGGTATGCGCCACCTTCGGAGAGGCCAGACGGGGAGTAGTCAATCCATCCATCGGGCGTCCCTGTGATGATGTTCAGGTGTACCTATTGGATGATGCCCTGGAGCCGGTTCCCAGCGGCGTTCCCGGGCACATGTACCTGGGCGGGCGTCAGGTCAGTGGCGGGTACTGGAATCGCCCTGAGCTCACGGCCTCGGCCTTTCTTCCCGATCCCTTCTTCCCTCGTCCCGGCGCGCGGATGTATCGCACCGGCGATCTTGCCCGCTTACTGCCTACCGGAGAGCTCGCCTACCTCGGTCGTGCGGACGAGCAGGTGAAGGTGCGCGGAATCCGCATGGAGCCGGGAGAGGTCGTCTCGGCCATCCTGCAGGATCCCACTCTGAGCGAGGCCGCCGTCATCGCCATCGAGGACGCCGACACGGGCACCGCGCTTGCGGCCTATGTTGTCCCCAGAATCACACCCTCCAGCGGCGCCGGGGAAACAGGCTGGTGGCCATCGCTCGCCGAATATCTGATCTATGACGGCCTTGCGTACCATGCGATGACCAGCGATGAGCGGCGCAACGAAAGCTACCGCGCCGCAATTCGTCAACACGTACCGGGGAAGGTCGTGCTGGAGGTGGGCACAGGGCCTGAGGCGCTGCTTGCACGCTTCTGCATTGAGGCCGGCGCCAGCAAGGTATACGCCGTCGAACTGCTGGAGGAGACCTTTCGCCAGGCACAACGCCGCGTGCATGAACTCGGCCTCGAAGACCGCATCTTCCTGGTGCACGGCGATGCGACGAAGGTGGAGTTACCCGAGCCCTGCACGGTGTGCGTTTCGGAGATTGTCGGAGCTCTGGGAGGATGCGAGGGCGCAGCGGTCATCCTGAACAGCGTGCGCCGGTTGCTCACGCCCGATGCCGTGATGATCCCGATCCGTAGCCGCACACTGATTGCACCGGTGGAATTGCCGGAGGCACTGCGCGGCAGACTAGGATTCGGAGAACTCGCGGCCAGCTACGTGGAACGTATCTTTGCCGATGCCGGACGCCCGTTTGATCTGCGGCTGGCGGCCAGGGGACTTCGCTACCCATCCTTGCTCGCTGAACCGCGGATGCTGGAAGATCTCGACTTCAGCGCTATGACCTCTACCAACGAGACATACGACGCGAACTTCGCGATCGACCGGCCAGGGCGCATGGACGGCTTCGTCGCGTGGCTGATGCTCGATACCGGCGCAGGCGAGGAAATCGACATCCTCGCACACGATCACTGCTGGCTTCCCGTGTTCTTCCCGTTGCCAACCGATCCGGTGAAGGTGAAAGAGGGAGATTCCGTCACAGCTAAAGCTGGCTTCACCTTGAACCACGACGGCCTCCATCCGGATTACTTTGTTCATGGGCAGATCGAGTCCTCGGACGGCACTGTCATAGAGTTCCGCTATGACGCACCGCACGATCCCAGAAAGTTCAAGGCAACGCCCTTTACGCAGCATTTCTTCCATGATGCTGACATACCTCGTACAGAGGCGATGAGCTTCAATCCTGCGCTATTGCAACAGCGTCTGCATCAGTCTCTGCCTGCATACATGGTCCCGGAATCGTTTGTGGTGCTGGACCACCTGCCGCGCACGCTGAGCGGAAAGCTTGATCGAAAGGCGCTGCCTAAGCCGGTATCGTCACACACTGCGGTAAAGATCTCCCGTGGCATGACGCCACGCAATCAAACAGAGCAGGAGGTCGTCTCGATCTGGCGCGATGTACTCCGTCTGGACGAGATCGACCTGCAAACCAGCTTCTTCCAGCATGGCGGAAGTTCCCTATTGCTGCTCCGAGTACAGACGGAGATCCAGCGCAGGCTCGGTGTCGAACTGCCTGCGACAGATCTCTTCCGCTACCCCACTGTAGAGACTCTGGCCCAGCACCTGCACGAACGTATCCCGGTCCAGGGAACAGATCTTATAACGCCTGTATCGACCGAGAAGAGGCTTTCCGCCCGGCGAGACATGATCGCACTCAAGTCTGTGCTCAAGGACCGGCTGAAGGTTCCACTGAAGTCGGCATTCAAGGACCCGCTGAAAACGGTACTCCACTCGGCTGCAGCCCATCCTTCGCCGGAGCCCGAAGAAGCACCTGATGTCGGGGCATGATCCCCTCCTATGCCATCGAAAAGAGTCCAACAAAGTAAAAGAGCTTATCCTGTCCTGCTGCAATTCCGCGTTCTCTATTGCCGTTGCTTTTCCTGCTTGTCATCCTCGAAGAGGATCTGCTTCCCTGCCCAGAAGACTGGATTGCGGCTGAAGAAGGCTTCTCAGCCGCGATATCCATGACCGGCAAGCAGATCCTTGAGCTCCCGGCCATCCGGCGAGACATCATGAGGCTGCCCCACCGCCAGTCGTGCCGAGCGCGTATCCTTCAATCCATTGCCGGTAATAACGGTTACGACTGAAGCGTCAGAATCCACGTATCCTTCGGCAACGGCCTTGCGCAGACCAGCCACGGAGGTGGACGCAGCAGGCTCCGCAAAGATTCCGCTCAGACTGCCGGTGTAGCCGATCGCCTCCAGAATCTCGGAGTCATCCACGGAGATCATGGTGCCGCCGGACTCATGGATGGCTTGCAGCGCCTTTCTCCAGTTGCGTGGCACCCCCACCTTGATACTGTCGGCAACGGTGTTCTCGGGGCGGTCGGGCGGCAGCGATCCGGTGCGGAAGGCTTGCAGTACGGCGTCAGCGCCGCTTGCCTGCACGCCAAGCATGCGTGGCGTACGGTCAATCAGTCCCAGCAGCTTGAACTCGCGGAAGCCCTTCCAGATACCTGCAATGGTGCAACCGTCTCCTACCGAGACTGCAACCCAGTCAGGAACCTTCCAGTCGAGCTGTTCGCAGATCTCCAGCGCAACGGTCTTCTTGCCTTCCACCAGCCATGGATTGATGGCGCAGTTGCGGTTGTACCAGCCGGAGATCGCGCACGCGGACTGGCAGAGCTGGAACGCGTCATAGTAGCTGCCTTGCACTCTCAATACCGTCGCCCCGAACGCAAGCAGCTGGGTGAGCTTGGGCTCAGGCGTGTCCTTTGGCACGAAGATGACGCTGCGCATCCCCATCGATGCAGCCATGCCGGCCAAAGAGGATGCGGCATTCCCTGTGCTGGAACAGGCGATGACATCTTTGCCCTCCGCGCAGGCCAGGGCCACGGCGAGCGCGCTGGCGCGGTCCTTCAACGATCCCGTTGGGTTCCGTCCATCGTCCTTTATCAGCAGCGAATCGAGCCCGAGATACCTTGCGAGCCGAGGCGCTGGAGTGAGCGGCGTACAGCCAACGGAGAGGTCGGGGATGCGTGCCGAAGAGGCATCCACTGGCAGCAGCTCTCTGTAACGCCAAAGGGTCTGGCTCGCACGGCCGGCAAGCGGACTCTGTTCCAGCGAACGACGTGCCTTGTCATAGTCGTACACCACGTCCAGAATGCCGTCTGCGCCGCAGAGCTCACACATAAGCCGGGTTTCAGGAGCGTAGGTTGCACCGCACACAACGCACCGCAGGTGATCCACACAGGTCATCTTCATCTACCTACTTCCTGCTTCTAGTTGTTGTTGTCAGCCCCACCGGTAAGTTCAGCCAGCAACCGGTCTACCTCGTCTTCGGGCATCTCGCTGATGCTCGCCAGCGCAGCCAGATCGTCTCGGATGGGAGCCACGCTGCACGACGTTGCGCTGCTGGATGGCTGCGTATTCGAAGCCTTCGCCGGTGTGAGTGTTGCGACGTATTCCGACAGTTGCCCGATCGTCGGGTAGTCCCACACGGCTGTTGTGGAGATGCCGACGCCGAGCCAGGCCTCCAGCGCATTGGAGAATCGAAGAGCAGAGACCGAATCCAGGCCATACTGACTGATGCGATCTTTCACGCTGATCGTGGCGCGATCGCGTCCAAACTCCTTGCAGACCCAGTCAGAGATCCAGTTCACATAACGCTGTGTATCGGAATGTTCTTCGTTGTTTGCCTTGGCTGGAGTGGCCGCAGAGGAAGAGATCGACGTCTCCACCGCTGCCGAAGCCGTCCCAGGCTTTCGGAGGAGAGGATCGATATTCCAGTCTTCACTGGCCATCGTCTGCTCCACGTCACCGATCTCACGAACATATTCGTTGATGACGTCCTCAGCCTGCACGGCATTCAGATACACGGCCTCGGACGGTGTCACACCCAGCGCGCTTGCGATGCACTGGTCAAGTCGCAGCCGCGTCCACTCCTCGGCACGGCTTAATGCCGCAGAGGGCTCTTTCTGCGCCCGGTAGCGAATGCTTGCGAGCAGAAGGCCCTGCACGCCGACCTCGCCGGCCAGGCTGTTGGCCCAGTTCTGAGCAGCGACGCGGTCGGCTCCCATGGGAAGCCGAGTGCTCTGCGTACGGTCTGCGATCCGTGCAGCCGTCACCTGCAACTCGGCTGCAATCGCTTGTTGATGAAGAACGTTGCGGAGAAAGCTCTCCAGCGGAGCGCTGTCATTGATCAGCTTCGAGCCGATATACGCAGTCATTGGTTCCGTTGGCCCCTCGAAGATGCGCAGGATGCGCGCATCGCGGAGAATCTGCGGAGCGATATTGCTCTCGATGTAACCGCGGCCGGCCATCTGCTGGACGAGCCCATCCGCAGCCTTCCAGGCAAACTCCGGTCCGGCCACCTTGCAGGCGCAGAAGAACTCCGGGGGAACAGGCTCATTCGCATCCATCAACCCGGCCACCACGATAGCCAGGGATTCGACCGCGGTAACTGCGGCAGTCAGATCGCTGATACGGGTAAGCGTAACCGGATTCTCGATCACCCGGCCGGTTGCGATATGGCGCGCCTTGCCGTGGCGCAGCATCAACTGCAGGCAACGCTTCAATACCCCAACACTTGCCCAGCAGAGAGCATAACGGCCGTATTCCATCGCATCCATTGCCACGGTCATGCCATTCCCGGGGGTTCCGAGCATGTCATCGGCCGTGACCTTCACACCTTCAAGATGCACTTCGTTCTGCACCATCGCGCGCAGGCCCATCGTCAGCGCCTCCGGCCCCATGCGCAATCCACGGCTTCCCTGGCGTACCGTGAAGGCAGTGACTCCGCGAGGACCGTTCGTGTCACCTGGTTCAAGCTGAACGAAGGTATTGATATAGCCGGCCCAGGAAGAGGTGCCGCTCCAGATCTTCGTCCCGTAGAGTTCCCAACCTCCAGGAGCAGGCACTCCTCTGGAACTGATGCCGCGCACATTCGAACCCGCGCCAGGTTCGGTCATCGCAAAAGCGATCAGCTCGCGTCCCTGCGCGAGGACCGGCAGCAGCTCCTCCTGCCGCTTCGGCGTTGCATGGCGCAGGATGGGGCGGACTCCCAGGACATTGTTCACAGCGGTGAAGGATGCAATTGTGAGGTCGATAGCGGCGAGCTGCTGCAGCACCAGACCGGTACTTAAGTGGTTCAACGCCAGGCCACCGTAGCGCACAGGCGCCTGCATGCCCAGAACGCCGTGATTCGCCAGATCCATCACGATATAGGGTGGAATCGAGCGCCGCTCATCCATCAAGCGCGAGTTGATGCGCTCCTCGGCATAGTCCCTTAACCAGTCCAGGGTCTCCTGGAGCTTCTGTGTTCCAGCCGTATCTTCCATGTTTCTTTCCTCCTCTGCATTGGAAACATTCACTACTTGTGCGGACTGCCATTGACTGCGCCACTGCGGGGTAATCCAGGTATGAAGCGAATCGAGCGCACCGTCCAGGAACATGCGGCGGCAAAGCTGGCGCTGTTTCTTTCCGCTGTGTGTGCGCGGAAGATGTCTGGGCCTCAGCAGGACAATCGCAGCCACTTCAAGCCCATGCTGCTCGGACACAGCCGATACCACATCCGCTGCAATCGCATCGGGATCCAGGGTACGCATGGCGATGCGCTGCACCTCAACGGCCAACGCCAGGCGCAGCTCCCCACCAATCTCCAGGGAGAAGACACAGCATCCGTCCCGAGCCAGCGATGGATGCGCGATTTCAATATCCGGCTCGACATCCTCTGGGTGAATATTGACGCCGCGCACGATGAACATATCGTCGATGCGCCCGCGAACGTACAACTCGCCGTTGTACATCATCCCTAGATCGCCGGTGCGCAGATAAGGACCGTCACCGCTCGGCTGCAGGTGTGCCTCAAAACGCTTCAAAAGCTCAGGGTGCTTCCAATAACCCGCAGTCACAGAGGGGCCCTTCAGGCATATCTCTCCGGATTGCCCCTCAGGCAACTCCTCCTGCGTGAACGAGTCGGCGATCCGAACTTCTGTGCCTGGAACCGGCACACCCGACGAGGTCAGCCGGACTCCGCCATCAGCTTCAGTCGGGACAAAGAGCCCTGTAGTTAAATGCTCCGCATCCGCAGAAAGGATGCGAGGCAGATGGCCAAGCGCTGTGGTCGTTGCAGCCAGCGTGTTCTCGGCCAGTCCATAGCCTGGACAGAAGGCCTCCGGAGCAAAACCGTATGGAACGTACTTTGCCAGGAACCGCTCTACCGTGTCCGGGCGAACATGTTCTGCCCCGTTGATCGCGGTCACAATACTGCTCAGGTCCAGGCCCTTCAGTTGCTCGTCAGGAATCTGGGTGCAGGCTTCAAAGGCAAAGTTCGGGGCCGCCGTGTGGGTCGCCTTATACGTCGACATTCCCTCCAGCCAGCTGAGCGGGCGCTGCGCGAACATACCTGGCGCCATCATGATGCATTCGCACCCGCAGTACAGAGCCTCCAGCAGCCCCAGCACTAATCCCATGTCATGAAAGTGCGGCAGCCAGGTAAAGACCCGGCTCTCCTGATAAAACCTCCGCTGCTGTTGTAGTGCATAGCAATTCGCCACTACGTGACGGTGCTGCAGCACCACCCCCTTGGGAGTTGACGTCGAGCCGGAGGTGTACTGCAGATAGGCGACATCTTCGGCCGTGCAGCCAGGGTCTTGCCACTCAGGTGCGCTCTCCGGGAGGTCTTCCTCCTGCATGGCCAGCCAGGTAACGGAAGGCAGAGCCGCGGTCAGGATAGGCTGCATCTCGATCGTCGTCAGGCCAAAACGCGCGCCGCTGTCTGCTGCGAGAGTTGCTGTATGGTGCTGAGGACGACGAGGGTTCGGGTAGCGCGTGGGAACCCCGATAGCTCCGGCATACATGCAACCAAAGAAGGCCGTCAGGAAGTCCAGACCGGCGGGAAAGACCAGCATGACGCAGGGCTGCTCCGTGGGCTGCGGAAGCCCTGTAGCCCGCAGGCGGGCGGCAACGCGGCGCGCACCACGATCCAGTTCCGCAAAGGTGCGCCCACGCGGTCGCGCCTCTCCGTCAAGAAAGGTATAGCCGCGCTCCGGACTCAGTTGTGCACGCAGACGTAGCAGCTGCGCAAGCGTCAGTCGGTTCGTTTGAATCTCGGCGTGTGAACGATCCTGTGGACTTGTCATTGATCTGCGGGGCAATCGCCCGGCATCATCCTCACGATATTTTGTCGGACGACTTCGTTATCTTCTGCCGGAGCGGTGCTTCCTCTCTTTCCTGGAAAATACTATGCGGAGAAGTACGGTAAGACCTCTTCCCCAAAGGTTCGAATCGATTCCATCGTAAGTTCGTGGGGTGTCGTCCCCGTCTGCATCACCAGGATCAACTCGTCGACCCCGATATTGACAAACCTCTGCACGGTCTCCCGCGCGCTGGCTGGATCGCCGATAACCGCCGAAAGCTGCGAGCTCGGCGTATTGCGGGCCTTGCGGAAGCGCTCCAACTGCTCATCGGGCAAAAAGTCCCGGGAGATGTTGATGCGGCCGCTCGGCCGCTCGGCGCCGTAATAATGCACCATGGAGCGCAGAAAATAGGTCGCACCGCGCAGTCCATGCCGGCAGGCGCTCAGGTCGTCCTTCAACACGAAGGCCGCCGCATTGCAGGCAAAGTGATTGTTGATGACCTTCCCCACGGGCGTGGCCTGTGCAATCGCTTTGCGATAGTCGCTGACACGTTCTCCTAACATCTCGTCGTGATAGGTCGCAAGATTCAGCGCGCCAATACCAAGCTTTCCGATGGCGATCGCCTGCTCCGGCTTAGAGCACGCTGCAAACATGGGAGGATGTGGCTTCTGCACCGGCTTCGGCACGATACAGGTCTCAGGAATGTCGAAGTAGCGCCCCTTGTGGCTGAAGACATCCGCTGCCCACATCTTTGGAATGATCTCCAGCGCCTCCAGCCACTCGCCATGGATCGCCTCCGAGTCCACTCCGAACGCCTCGCGCTCGACACGTGTGCCGGACTTCGCGGAGCCCCAGTTCACCCGTCCATTCGAAAGAATGTCCAGCGTCGCAATGCGTTCAGCGATACGGATGGGATGGTTGTAGCGGTGCGGTAACAGCGTGCAACCGTGGCCGAGACGGATTCGCTTGGTCTGCCCGGCGATGTACCCCAGGAAGACCTCCGGGGCCGACGAATGGGAATATTCATACAGCCCATGATGCTCGACCTCCCAGATGCAGTGATAGCCGAGGTCATCTGCCAGCTTGGCCTGCTCCACGCAGTTGTGGAAGAGGATGGCCTCCTTCTCCGGAGTAGGGTCTGCCAGCTGCATCTCAAAAAACAAGGAGAACTTCATGAGGCCTCGCTTCTAAAGCTCGTAAGGGTAGAAGCCTTCACCGCTCTTGCGACCGTTGCGTCCTGCGTAAACCATCTTACGGAGCAGCGGGCAGGGGCGATATTTGCTGTCGTTCAGTTCTGCATAAATCACCTCTAGCGATCGCAGAACCGTATCGAGTCCAATAAGGTCTGCAGTCTCCAGGGGGCCCATCTTATGGCCAAAGCATGTTTTGAACAGGCGGTCGACGTCCTGCGCGGACGCTACATTTTCGTGGACGAGAAACATCGCCTCATTCACCATCAGCATCATCACGCGATTCGTCACAAACCCGGGAGAATCGTTGACGATAATGCTCTCGCGGCCGGCCTGGCGAAGAAGCTGGATGCCCTTATCAAGCACCTCTGCCGAGGTGCGATCCCCTCGTATGACTTCCACAAGCGGCATCAGGGGCACGGGATTCATGAAGTGCATCCCTAAAACGCGCTCCGGATGCTCGTACAACGAACCAAAACGCGTAATGGGGATTGCTGAAGTGTTCGCTGCAACCGGAACGTGCGGCGCCAGCACCCGGTTCAGCTCCTCGTGAACGATACGCTTCAGATCCCAATCTTCCGTGATGTTTTCGATCACGAAGTCCGCCTCTGCGACACCGGCCAGATCCTCTGCGACCGTAAGATAGTCGATCGGCGAGATCGCCTGCGGATCTTTGCGCAGGAGGTTGTAAAGTTTGGCGTTCTTGCGAATGGTGGTAGTAGCGCGATCTAATTGGGCACGCGTATTGTCGACAAGCAGCACCTTGTGGCCGCTCTGCGCGAAAAGGTGCGCGACTCCAGATCCGATAACGCCGGCACCGATAACGGCGACGCGATTAAACGTTCCTTCGCCCCTTCCAGCAGCCGATTCGTGCTCTGCATAGGCAAAGGCTGACACTGGTTCCTTCATAAACTCATCCGTGATGAAGTGTTCTCTACTGGTGATCTATAGTTTCACGATTTTGATCTGTAGTCTCCTCGAAAATGATGGAGCAGATTATCTACACGTGACCTAAGATTTTGAGGCGCTCAAGAGCCGGGCTAAAGCCATAAATGCGATACCCGTTTCAGTGGGGCGGATACCACCGCTCTTCGTCTTCTGGAAGAGGCGAATGGTCGCATTCTCTTGAAACCTTCTGGCCTGCACGGTGAGGCTAGGTTGGGCTGTATGCAATTCTTCCGCAGCGGCAAGCATCGTTGCGTGAAGATCTGCCCCAAGGCCGGCACGCCGAAGTGGAGGGCCGAGCAGATGCTTCAGGAGATCATCCTGAAGGAGACCAAAGGCGTTGGGCCGACTCCAACGCTTCCACCGGATGACTCTTTGACGTTCCGCTGGTGTCAAAGAGCGATACATTCCGATGCGGCGAGGCTCATGGAGCCCAACTTACAGGAAAACAAATACCTACAACCTGGAGCACTACCTGATTGGACACTTTGGCGACTTGCCACTACGGAATCTCAGTACGTTCGAGATTCAGATCTGGCTGAATAACGTAGCGGAAGAGCAGGATTACTCCGATTCGGTGGTGCGAAGTTGCTTTAATAACATCCGTGCTATCACCCACCTGGCGAGGAAACAAAAGTTTCTTGCCGAAGATCCGGGAGAAGACGTCACCATGCCAATCACTAAGATTTCCGAAAAGCCGGTGATGGCAATCGATCTCATGCTCCTGCTGCTTGGAGCGATTGAAGACCTCGGGGATCTCTGCCTCATGCTTGTTGGCATCTTCAGCGGGCCTCATGCAAGTGAGGCGATGGGATTTCAATGGAAGTCTTGGACGGGAGTTTCCCTGAGCCCTACGGCACCGCCGTCGAGGGGCAGTTTTATGAAGGGCGTCTCAAGACCAAGGCGAGTCGATCTCCCATTGCAGTTCCGGAGCCCGTACGCCCGGTGATTGAGGCTTGGCGAAGAATATGTCCGGACCCGTCTCCGGAGGCTCTCATGTTTCCCACGTTTGGTCGCGGGAAGCGGAAGGGGCAAGCTGTACCGCGGCACGCAAAGAACTTCCTCAAGTGGCGGATTCGTCCGATCGCTGAGAAGTTGGAGATACCAACTCGTCTCATTACCTTCCAGGTTATGCGACGTTCCCTGGGAACTCATCTTTCCGGCCACGGCACGCTCAAAGACACGCAGGGCACCCTACGCCATGCAAGCATCACGACGACCGGCAACGTGTATGTGCAGATCGTAGAAGAGAACGTAATGCGAGCGGTGAACTCTCACGCTTCGAAGGTGCTCGAGGGATGGAGTCCAGCGGTTGAAAGCACTGGGCGGACGGGTCGTAACGTGAAGCGTCTACCGGAGCCACTTGCGGGGTCCGAAAGCAATTTGGTGAAGTTTGGTGAAGTTTAGGAGAGGAGGTCTTGCATGTGCTTGATAAATATGGCTCCTGAGGTAGGACTCGAACCTACAACCCCTTCGGTTAACAGTTAGGGATTCCCTCTTTTCAGGGTTGCTCGTCGGTGTTCTATGCTGCTCATAGGAATAGGCTTACATCACTTCCTAGAAGTTGCCGGACTGTGGGTATTACCCGTTATTACCCGCCTTTTCGAGGCAAGGTACCCACAAAACTACCCACACTCTTGAGGCTCAGTTTCAGTCCTCCGTTGGGGAATGCGAACTCCCTACCCCCCCGTGATTCAGTCGCAAACATCTGATCTCGATCATCGGCGGCGCTAATAGAGCGGACCGCTATTAGCGTTTCTCCAGCAAGGCGCTAATAGCGATGGCGAGTTTATGCGTTAGCACTCGACAACGCGCTAGCTTGCTGTCTAGTGCGTTGTCACGCTGCACTCAATTCCCGGAATCACGCTTCTTTGTTTTCAATCCTTTTCCGGGATTTGAGTGCATGGTTGCAGCACTGAAACCCCGGAATTTTGCACTCAAACCTCGGACAAAGTTCAGGCTAAAGTTTGTCCGGGATTTGAATGCCAAAACGAACCCATCCCATTTCCTTGCCGCAGTTCTGTTCCGGGATTTGAGTACAAAACACACGGCGGATTCCGGGATTTAGGTGCAGCATAGTGACCCTCCAGGACATATTCCGGGAATTGAGTGCAGCGTGACACCTGATGAACACCTTACGGCCGGCTGCCGCAAACTCCCCCAAGACTGCTTCAGTAACGCTTGAGCTAACCGATCTCTGTTCACTTGCCGATACCCTGGTGTGGAGCAGAAATCACCGATCTTTTTGATCGGTTTAAGCTATGCTTTTGGACTGAAGGGCTTTTGGACTTGTTTTCTTAGCTTTTCTGCCCAAGACCGCTTGAGGGGTTTGCCTGTTTTCACAACAAATTTGTACTTGCATGAAGCACAGGTAACAAGAAGACTACGGCCAACAGTGTCGTTTATCACGATAAATGTCGTAGTTTTATCACGCTATATGTCGCATTCAAAGCTACTGGGCTATGCCCTCGCTGACGGTCCTAACGCGCTTCTCCAGCGATGAGCTAGCCTGTGCTTCTTCCAACATTGTGGACAAAGCGCTTTGTCTGGGGCTTTTGTCGGAATACGATCTCGGCTGAACGGATTCATGTGCCTTTCCATGACAGGAGGTGCCGGTTCGCCTTTACGACATTTATCGGGAAAGGAATGCGTCAGATATTCTGACAAACAACACGAACGTATGACGATGATTGGAGCCATCAGATGTAATGAAGGAACTGTCTTGCTCGCCGATGGACAGGAAACGATTACCGATTACGCAAAGTGGAGCGTGAACAAGATCAAGTCGGCGGAGCTGATAGGGCAATTTCGTTGTGTGATGACGGGCGCTGGTAGTGCGGACACCATAGACATGATTTGGGAGAAAGTCTCAGCCCTTTGGAATTCGCCCGGATCGTCATATTTACACGGCTGGATTACTCGAGTAGAACTCAGACCTCTTCAACAATGGCGTGAACAGATTGTTTCGACCGTCCGTGAAACAACTGAGACCTGCGTCGTTCCTTGGGGAAATGCCCATTCGGGAGTGAGTCTTATTTGGTTGATTCAGGATCTATCGGAGCCCCCCGCACAGCCTGGTACTGTGCCGATGGAATTGTAGACAGCGAGCAGCGCAAAGAGGCTGGGAGCGAGACGCGGTACCAATGCGATGGGACGGAGCATGAGAACACCTTTGCGCTGAGAGGTTTTGTGACGATTCAGGGTTGTGCAACTACTGCTTCTGGATGCGTGGTGGAGTGTACCTCCACGGAGAAGATAAGTTGAGGGTCTGGCGCAGGGCGTCGTAAAGTTGTAGCCATGGGACTATTTCGACGAGTTGGGTTCGCACTGATGATGGCTACGATGGTGTTGTTTCGCGCAGTTGCACAAAAGCCGGCTGATGCCGGGCCGCGGCTGGAGGTGGCGACGATCAAGCCCAGTGCCCCGGAAGAGACGGGCCGGTTTGTTGGTTGGGAGGGGCGAAAGTTTATGATGCACTACTCCACGATGAGCCAGGTGACGCAGTTTGCGTATGGGTTGCAGGCGAAGCAGATTGTGGGCGCGCCGGCGTGGTTTGATGCGACGACCTATGACATTGACGTGTTGGCAGATACCGCCGAGCCTACGCGCGAGCAGTGGAAGATCGTGCTGCAGGAGATGCTGAGCGAGCGGCTGCACTTGAAGGTGCATCCTGAGCAGAAGGTGATGCCGGCGTATGTGCTGAGCGTGGACAAGGACGGGCCGAAGATGAAACCGCCAATGGATGAGGAGGGGACGGTGGAGGTTGGGGTGCGGATTGGGCGTGGGCCGCATGAGTTGGTATTCGTGAAATCGGTTCGCGGAAGTATGGGGGAGTTGGCATCGGAACTGCAGCGCGTGGAGATGGACCGGCCTGTGGTGGACAAGACGGGTTTGACGGGGCGGTTCAACTTTGAGATGAGAGCGACTTCGACGAAGCCGTTCTTTGCAGGGGAGACTCCTGACCCGAGCGATGATGCGCCGCCGATAGTGTTTACGGCGTTGCGCGAGCAGCTTGGGTTGCGGCTGGACCCCGCGAAGACAGAAGTCGGTTGCCTGGCGGTCGACCGTGTGGAGAAGCCCTCTGATAATTGATTACATGATGCGCTTGGGGATGGGCGGGAGCTCGATCTTCTCTGGTACGTGCCGGGTGACGACGACGCCATTGGTCTCGAAGTGCGTGACGCGGTGGCCGTAGTCGTGGCCCATCATGACGGCTTTCTTGAGCAGCGAGAGGTGACGGCGGGTTTCTTGCGGGAAGAACTTGTTGACCGAGGCTTCGTAGTCGGCGTGGAGCAGATAGTAGACGTCGCACTTGGGGCAGTAGATGGGCTCTTCAAGCTGGCGCGTGAAGGCGCCCTGCGAGTACATAAACAGCTTCGAATTCCGAGATTTTAGTGCAGTAAATCAGTTCGAAATGTACAATTCCGGCCTTTAAGTGCAGTCCGACACCTCTCGCCATTCGAACCAGCCACGCACGTCCGTCTTGGTGTGCGCCGGAGCGTCCTTCAGTCCGATGCGACGCCAAATTAACGCAACAGACCCGTCAATCCTGCCAGACATCCTTGAGCAGACGGTCAAAGTTCCCGCCCAGGATCTTCTCAATACGCGCATCCGAGTGCTTCCTCTTACTCAACAGATCGGCGATGCGAAGAAAACGGTCTGGCTCATTCAGATCGGGCACATACAAATAAACATCCGGGTCTTCGCCGGGCGCGGAGATGCCTTGCCTGCGCCGCTCCTTGATCTCGTCCGCAAATGACTTCTTGTACTCCGGCGTAAGCACAAGCGGAGAGGTCGCGCGGTCCGTGCCCATGCCCACATGATCCTCGCCGCAAACGTCGATCGCGTGCTCGATATGCCGGATCACATCGTCAGCCATCGGCTGCCCCTGGCTACGCAGAAATGGCATCAAATAAATTCCCACATAACCGCCCTTGTCGGCGAGCTTACGCAACTCGTGGTCTGTCTTGTTCCGCGGATTCGGTACAAGCGCGGCGCAACCGGTATGCGAAATCGCGATCGGCGCCGTCGAAGCCTCGATCGCTTCCAGGGTAGTACGTTCGCCGGCATGGGCCAGATCGACCAGCGCCTTGTGTTCATTCAGTCGCGCCACAAGCTTGCGACCATACACAGACAACCCTGCATTACCCGGCTCCAGGCAGCCATCCCCCACCAGAGTGCGCTTGTTGTAGGTCAGCTGGAAGATACGGACTCCGAAGTTGCGAAAGGTATCGAGTCGGACGAGATCCTCGCCAAACGGATTCGTATCTTCGAAGCCGTAAATTAGGCCCAAGCGATCGCTGCGTTTCGCTTCAGCAATATCCGCTGCATGCCGTACCAGCAGGAATACATCTGGATGTGCAGCGATCTCTGCATTCCAGTAAGCAATCGCGCGGACGGTCTCGTCATAACTGGCCGGACCGCCGACGATCAGATTGATGGCCGTCAAACCCGAGGCACGCGCATCATTAATCTCGGCAGCGGTCAGCGGCGTATCCAGGGTGTCGTTTTCCCCGCCAGGGGTGCCGAGGGAATCGATCAAGATCCCATGGCCGTACCCCTTCCCCACTTCACCTTGTGTCTCCGCCAACGCGCGACCAAACATGCCGGAAAGAAGTGTTGCGGCGGACGCACTTCCAAAAAGAGACAAAAAACTTCGACGCTGCATGCTGTAGAAACCTCAACGTTTAAAGATATCTTTCGATGTGAAGGTATAACGCTGGAAAAGTAATCTATTCCGAAAGCTGCAATACACCTATGGACTTACCTTCAAGTGGCTCAAGCTAGTGGGCGATAGTCACCGACCCCGTCTCGGCTACGAAGAAGCATGGGTTGCCTCCTCCAATAGGTAAGCGAGCGCAAAACCCACTCAATCGGCCCGAAAGCAAAGTACCGAAGCCAGATGGGGCTAACCACAAGATTGATGATCCACACCCCGAACACGCAGTAGAAGATCTGGAAGAATTCAAGCTGACCGTAGAGCTTCCATGGTCCCCATGCAAACAGAAACTGACAAATCACGCTGGTAAGAATGTAGTTGGTCATCGCTGTCTGGCCGACGGCTGCGCAGCGCCTGGCAAGTCCACGAAAGGCTCCGATCTTGACGAACAGAAGTATAAAGGCCGCAGTCGCCAGCGTCGCTCCAACGCGCGTGAACTCATGCGGCAGATACATCCAGCATGCAACAACCCCCGGTGCGAAGCCCGACGCCCTGGCCTTCAAGAGTCCGGCTAACGTGAGCGGAAGCGAAGCAAGAACTCCCAGCAATATCGTCCACACATACGTTGCACTGGAGAGCTCGCCGGTGAAAAAGTCCAGCTTGAACAGCGCCATGCCGATCAACATCATCCCACCCGACTCGACCACAGCTATCGCCAGAGAGATCAACTCGCCTTTCAGAAACTCAACAGGGCTCTGTTTCAGCTGAGCCAAATAGCCTTGCCGCCCCTCCCGGATGCGTGCAGCGTCTTTCTGCGCGTCGTAGGTCAACGGCCGCATCATCACGTTCCACGACTGCTGATCGGCCCTCTGCGCATCCGTCGGCGTCTCACCTGCGCGTGCGACGCGTTCCGCCACCACCTGCCGCTCGACAAGCCGCAGTGTAGGCAGTTGCTTATTCGCGGAAAGATAGGCGTAAGTACCGGGTATGCCCGTGATCAAGACCCCTGCAATCAACAGCGTCTTCGGCCTCAGACCGCGGCACGCGAACACGAACAGCAACGCGGTCCCCGCATAGGGCATGATGTAGTCGCCATCCCATATGAAATAGGCGTGCAGCAAGCCCACAACGATCATCCAGCAACTCCTGCGCAAAAATGTGGTTGAAGCCGCCTCGGCTCCAGCACGTCTTTCCATGCGAGTAGTTAGCAGCATGACTCCAGCACCGAAGAGCATGGAAAGTAATCCACGCGTCTTCCCATGGAAAAAGATGTATTGCAGAAAGTAGACAGCGAGATCGAGATGAGAGTGCCATCCGCTTAGCGTCTGCCTGGGTAAGGAATAGACAACGCCAGCAAGGTTCTGCCCGGAAAAATCGGAGATATTTGAAGCGAGAATCCCCATCAGCGCGATTCCGCGCAGAATATCCATGCTCGCAAGGCGTTCCTGTCTTGTCGTAGGCCCAACTACCTGAACGCGATGCAGGCCCTCTGATTTTTCTTCGGTTCCCAAGGCCGGTTCTGCTTCCTCCGCAAGAAGTGCTACTGCTGAACTGTGTGTTTTCTGCACGAATCTCTCCTATTTCCTTACAAACGCCTGCGACCCTTAGCCGGTCACAATCACGCCTTATGAAAGGCATCGCCTGTAATCTGCGTCTTCTTCAGCTCTGCAATCACATCGCGATAGTCGCTCAACGTGTAACCCTTCTCCTTTGCAATCTGTGCCGCAATCGGAGCCATCTCCGCTTGGTATTCGACGTAGGCCTTATGCGCCATCACCGCAATCTGCGCCGGCGGTATGTCGACCCCGTACCGTTCGAACGCCAGCTTGTACTCCTCCGGCGGCAGCCTGAAATCAGATCGCGCCTTCGGCAGAATTGTCGCCCGCGCCCACGCGTCGTAATCCGCCAGCTCCACTTTCATCTTCGCGTACGGTTCCTCCCACCCCGTCAGCTTGTAATTCGTAAACAGCTTCGCAATCCCATCTATGTAGTTCTGGTTCCGTCGCAGCTGTGTCTCCACATCTGCTACGGATACTGCTTCCAGTCATACTCCGGCGACAGCGTCTCGAGCTCCGCGACCGTCATGATGTGGTACTGCTTGATGGGATCGCGCATATCCACGCGACTCATCGAACCCCTGGCAAGCGCCGTCTCGATCCGCATTACGTCGGCTGCCTCATGCGCCGCATTCTGCTCGGAGTCGCCTATCAGTACAAACATTCGGGTCACATGCGCAACATATTGCTCGCGCAGCTTCTGGCTCCGCGCATCGTCAGCGAGATAGTAATTCCGGTCCGGCAGGGTCAAACCTCCTTGCCCCGTCGCCAGGATCTGCTTGTTCGAATCCATCTCGTCCTTCTCCACATTGACATCGAATAGCGCCGTCCCGCCGTACTGTCTGGCCAGCTCCAGACTCAGAGCCGCAATCTGCTTCTTCTCCTTTAGCCCGTCGATCGCCCTCAGCAACGGCTCAAGCGACTTAGCGCCGAGCTTGTCGGCCGCCTCGACGTTCATGCAGGCCGCGAAGTAATCGCCATACTTCTTCTGCAACGGCGTCGTCGGAGCCTCTGCCGCAGCTTTCAGATCGATGTACAGCAGATAGTTATGAGTTCCGCCAGTTGAATGACTTGGTTCCAGTGGGTCTGGTCAGCGGGAAGCGGGTTGTTTTTCATCCAGTTTCCGCAGGCGTACTGATAGAAGTTCGTACATGGGTCGGCGGTCTTATCGATCGCCGAAAGGTCAAGGCTCTTCAACTTCTTCGGCACCGACGTGGGACCGGCATCGAGATTCAGTCCTGAATCGAGGTTCTGTCCGAAAGCTGTTTTAGGAGCGAGATATAATCCACCGGCCAGTATAAGAAGCGAAGCAACGTTTTGTAAGCGCATGGAACTCCTAGAAACAATTCAGATGAGAAGCCGAATCATTGAAATTGGATCAGAGAAAGAGACCCAGATTTTCTCGAGCCAAAACTAGTCATCTTCCTGATAAAACACGGTAAGCCCGTTTTTATTCCGACCGTTCGAAAGATTTTCTTTCCTTCCACTCGTCCGCAGACGGATTGCCCCAGCGCAACAGCTTTCTTGACTCCATCATGAGAGTCATGCAACAGCGAAGGCCCAATGCGCGCCCGGACTATGAAATGCCCGATGACATTACCAGCACCCGATTCATCGCGTCCCTGCCGTATCCGATGGAAAACAATGGGACCTACTTCGCTTGTGGAGTTTTCACAGTGTAGTCCATCATCTTTTGCTCATGTCCATCTACGCCACAATTCAAACAGCAACGGCGGCATCCGTGAGAGCATAGCCTTCGTCCGATGCACCTTGGCGTGACAGGCAGGTCAAAGCGCAATCCTCAAGTGCAGAACAGACTTCCCTAGCCAGCGATCGTGGCCGATGATCGAGCGCCGATGCGACCGGAGGCATCGCACACCCGGCACCGATAGCTGTCCTTTTTTTTGAACGCGACCCCCAGCGCACTCCTCCGCCGCATCGCAGGAGCACAAACCTCGTCCAATCGCTGTCAACATCCTGACCGAGAGGATCTCTCATGTCCCGCATCGCGCTCGTCGCTGGAGTCACAGGAATAGTCAGCAACAACCTCGCCCATCAGTCCCTCTACAACGGTTGGGAGGCTCACGGTATCACTCGACGCGCCTCCAAAACCGTCGGCGGGTTTAACTTCATCGCCGCAGACCTCCTCGATGCAACGGCCCTGAGCGCGCATGACAGCTCCGATTTGTGTCAGTGTTCACCGCTTGAGGGTGACGTAACGATCCCGTCGAGCTCGTTGATGCCAGGCTCTATTCCCCGAAAGGAACCAACGATCTTCTCATCGGAGAGAGTAGGAGCTACGGCAATCAGATCTTTTAATGGTAACAATTATTCTTCGTCAGACTCAGTGTAAATACCGTTCGATCTCGATTCGATTCCTCGAGGCAAACGCTACCACCGTGCTCTTCAGCTATTCGACGAGCGAGGGTGAGCCCCAGGCCTGTTCCGTTGAGTTTTCCTGCGGTCACGAACGGATCGAACAACGTCCTCCGGACAGCGGCAGGTATGCCAGGACCATTGTCAGATATTGTAATGTAGATCCGTTCATTGACTTCCGTAAGGTGGACCATCACCTCAGGCACGTGAGTTGAGAGCGTCGCAGCTTGGCAGGCATTGAGCAGCAAGTTATATATGGCACTTTCAAGATTCTTCGCATCGATGTCTGCTTCTGTCGGCGGAAACTTGCCGACCGTGATGGACACGTTCCGTCCGTCTGGATGAAACTTCATCGCCGCAACAGCTTTCTCAACAACCGAGGAAACGCGCGCACGGACAAGCGGGCTTTTCCGTCCGTTACTACCGAATTCCAGTAATGAATCAATGCGCTCTGTCATCGCGAGCACTGCTTCTTGAATTTCGAGCAGCAGATCAGCCCGCATGCACGCACATATATCGTCGCGCTCGAGGAACTCTGCGTTCGCATAGATGGCGGTGAGGAAGTGGCGCATATCGTGAGATATCGAGCATGCCATCCTGCCGATTGCCGACATCCTCTCTGCCTCTATCAGTTGGCGCGACGCAGGCCGCGGCGGTTCGTTTCGCAGATCCAGATCAACGCCCTTATCAAACATAAGGATATTGCCTCGGCCTGAAATCTCTGTTTTTCCAGGGTTTGTACTCACTGTTTCCCCTTGTGATCTAGAGACATAAATCGAATGAATGGCGCCTGCGCCTTCGAGTGTGTGGTTCCCGACTCGTGCGGCATACCACCGTTTGAGGTCAGGAGTTGATCGTTCTATCTTTTTTCGCTACCTCGGCTTTGAAATTGTTGACTGCGTTGAATACCTGCGATCGTGCTACACGGTGGCCAGCTCGGCAGGAAGATCGGCTACAAAGCACTCTTGCAATGTACCCATGGCTGGCCCCCGTGAAATTCGCAGGTCTTTGTATCTATTCATAGTGAGTCCAAAACGAAAGGCTACCTATGCGTCGTGACAACCTGTCAATACGGAGATAGGCGGAACTATGCTAAGACGATCAATCGCATACGTTACAAGTCCTTGCACCTCAGATGGCGGCAGGCCGAGATACTTCGCAACCTCTGTTTCAGGTGAACGGATGATCAATCTCAGCACAAATGCCAGGCGGGGGAGATCGGGCAAGCTACCAATGGAACTCGGCAAAAAAAACTGGCTCTCATCTTCCTCTCTGCGCGCGTCCGACAGTACAGCAATCGCTTGAGTGATGAAAACATCTCGAGCCTGAATGTAAGCGAGTGCTGGAATGGAAGATTCAAATGCAGTCGTATCGAGCTTAGCCATCGTGCGCGCGAAGGTGGCTTCGACAAGCTTGCCATCTGCTACGAGATACCAAACCAGCGTCGCGAATTCATCCAGGTGCTCGAGCAGTAGGAAGCACCATGATGCGCTTTTCGGTGATGGAGTAAATAATGAGGGGGTAAATAATACGGGTGTGAATGAAGTTGCCATGGCTGTTACTCCTAACTTCGTAAAGGGGAGGGCTGAAATCTAATTGACTGCGGGAACGTCATGCAGCACGGCCTCTCGAACTGCTTGCCGCCTCCGCAGCGCGACGGTCTGATCTTCGTTTTGAGCAGCCTAACCGCTCGAACACGTCGTTCACCGTATCCTGCAACCGGGTGTTAGGACGATGCAGTTTGCGGGTTGCCTTCGCTATCAGCCGAGCGAGTAAATAGCGATTCGATTCATAGGTGAGAGCCATAAATGTTAATTCAGCACGCATGGTGTCCCTCCGGAAGCCCGATCTTAGTTGCAGGTGTTAACTTCGAGATCGATGATCTGCAGTGTGACGATGGCAGCTATTTTTGAGGCGCACCATTATGGGGTAGGTACGACCAGCGATTTCTGTAGCCGCGCCTGATCTCGACTTGCGTGTGTTCGTTCCTTGAACCACGGCCGCATGCTGAACGCGTATACGACGATGCAAAACAGGTTCGCGGGAATAAAGCCAAGCTGTGACGTTCGCAATCCAATTAGACAGACGATCAAGCTGTTGGCTATTGCGACGAGGAGTCCGATCCATGATTTTCGTGCGAGCAGTATTGTCGCCAGGATTGTGAAGAAACAAGAGAGATAATCCAAATGGAACATCACGAAAACCGAACCTCCAATTGAAGCTTCACCCGATTCAGGGAATCGATGATTCGTGATGCTCTGATCTGTCTTCCGTGCTCGATACTGTTGAAGTGACTATGAAGGAAAACTCGGACGATTGCATCCCACGAAGGAAGGCATTTTCAACGCTGGCAACGGAGGGGTATCGGATACCACTATTTAGGGGGATTGATGCCCAGGCATTGGGGAGAACTGTTTGCATTCAATCTCAAGGAAGTGCGGAATTTTTCTGAGAATCATCGACGCGTTGAACGCGGGCCTTCAGGAATAATGATTTCGCGACGACCGAAGACACGCGCATCAAGTGAAAAAGCGCCCGGGCCGAGCAGGACAAGCGCGCCGGATATCGCAGCCAGATTGAATGCAGTTAACGCACTGATGTGGTTGTTCGCTTCAGTCATCAAAGACGGCGAAACGGCCATCAGGAGATAACCAACTGTTGCCGCGGCGCTTGCAGCGGGTGTGAGAAAGCCGACGAAAATCGCCGCCCCAACAGCGATTGCGACCGATCCAACGGCCCAAGCGCTAATCGTATGACTTTTGGGTCCAACGAGCGCGTCCATTGCGCAAATGATTGCATTGACAGCAACTATAAGCCGCAGAAAGATGAGGCCAATGCCTGGCCAACCCTCCGGGAAACTGGAAAAGAGCCTTTGCAGCCGGGGCCTCCTCAGGCACAAAGACGCGCCAGAAAAAAGGCTAGCGTCTTTCGCTGCGAATTGGACCCCCAGAACGAGTGCTTTTTCTGTACCACTTGGAAACTCCAGGGCACGCGGAAGTGTGGATAAAACTAGAGATGGATGATTCCGCGTCTAATTCCGACAGCGACGGCCTCGGTGCGATCGCTTGCGCCGAGTTTTTCCATGATGTGCTTGATATGTCCCTTCACCGTTTCTTCAGAGATGAAAAGGAGCGCTGCGATGTCGCTGTTGCGATTTCCTCCCGCGACGTTCTGAAGGACCTCAACCTCTCGCTTGCTCAACGTTTCATCCCCAATATGCTCGATGAGTCGAGCTGCGACCTCGGGAGGGATTTGTTTCTTCCCGGCGTGCACCTTGCGGATCATTTCTACGAGCTGTTTTCTGGGCATGCTTTTGAGCATGTAACCTTGCGCTCCCGCCTCCAGCGCGCGCTGAATCTCGGCGTCTCCTTCAAACGTCGTTAGCATGATCACTCGGGCATCTGCAAACTCTGTGCGAATGGCAAGCAATGCGTCGATGCCCCCCATATCCGGCATCCGGACATCCATGAGTGTCACGTCGGGCTGATGTTCACGAAATCCTTGAATGGCTTCGTGTCCAGTTGATGCCTCTGCAACCAATTGCATGTCGGGTTCATTTCTGATGACGGCCGCAATGCCTTCCCTCATGAGAGGATGGTCGTCAACGCAGAAGACTCGAATCCTTGGGATAATGCTCATTTATGTACTCGCTTCGCTTTGTTATGCTTCGCGGTCTCAAGCCTCTCTCGGCTAAGCCAACGGAACCACTGCGATATAGGGCCATTCGAACCTTTTTCGAATGCGACCGTGCCGGGAACCGTTAATTCTATTTCAGTTCCTGCGCCAATGCGGCTTCGAAGTCTTAGATGAGCGCCAATTCTTTCGGAGCGCTCTCGGATGCCGACGAGTCCCCAGTGCCCCTCACGGCCTGAGTGCAGCACTTGAGGGTCGATTCCACGACCATCGTCTCGCACCAACACTTTAAGATGTCTGCTCGCATATTCTACTTCGACTTCGATATGGTTCGCCTGTGCATGCATAAATGCATTCAATAGGGCCTCGCGGCCAATGCGATAGACTTCATCGCGGATCAGCGGCCGCAATGGACGCGTAACACTATCAACGATAACGCGGAAATCAGTTTTGTTGTCGAAGGGAAATTCCTGTCGCAGTCGCGAGAAGGCAGTCTCAAGGCTTTGGTTGCCCGATTCCGTTGTGCGCAAACCACGCAGCGCATTTCTACCTTCTTGAGTGACTGTACTCATCAATTGCAGGACCCGTCTCAAGAGAGGTTTGGTGGGAGAGTCCTCCGGGAGTTGGTCTTCCGCTACATCAAGCTGGAGAGAGGCGCTCAGAACACCTTGCAGCAGCGTGTCATGCAATTCTTGCGCAATGCGCGTACGCTCTGCGAGCCGTTCTTGGAAGCCAACATTCAATCGTTTCGTCAATTGGTGAATGTGAAAGCGATAAATGGCGAGGATCGTCAGGCAAGACCCTGCAAGACAAGCCACTCGAAACCACCACGTTTGCCAGAACGCAGGTTCGATCACGAAAGGGACAGAAGTCTCCGGACCATTCCAAAGACCGACACTGTTGGAGGCAACGATGCGGAAGAGATATGTGCCAGGGCCCAGGTTTTTATAGACAACCTGCCTTGACGCAACGATATCGCTCCAACCTTGATCGGAACCATCGAGCTTATAACGAAAACGGATGCGTTCTCGCGCAGCCAAGTTCGTATTGTCGTAATTCAAGGTAATGCTCTGAATTCCAGAGGGAATTTTGATGGGGTTCTGCACATTAACCTGATTTCCGCCAGCGGACATAGATCCGATTCGCACTGCGACTGGAATCGAATTTCTGAAGATGGCGATCGGATCGGCCATGGACAAACCCGACTTAAGAGAGATCCAGATGCGTCCTTCAGGGTCAGCAACTACGGTGCCGTCGCGACTCACGCCTTCCACCCCCTGGAGGCCGTCGTCGATTCCATAGCTTTGAACATCGGTATCAGAGAGCAATCCGCTCAAAAGTCCGTCCCTATTGACGCGAAGTACGTGATCTGAGGTGGTGAACCAGAGGGAACCCATCCCGTCTTCCGCAACTCCGAAGATCTGCTCCCGTAATGCCTCGGGCAGTCTCGCTGGAACTTTGATCTTTCCGGAGGATATGTACGCCAGACCGCCGGGGGTTACGACCCACACCACATGCTTTGTGTCTTCAATGATTGTTCTTACTGTTGACGATGGCAGGCCGTCGTTAGCTGTATAAATTGTCCAATGCCGATTTGCGAACGAGGCTAAACCGCTGGGGGTAGCCAACCATGTTGTCCCATCGAAGCCTTCGACTATGGAATTGACAGCATTTGAGGGGAGTCCACTGGAGTCGGAATAATTGGTAAATTTCCCGCCATTCAATCTGCTTACGCCGGCGCTCACAGTCCCAGCCCAGATCGTCCCATCGCGTTCACGGTGCACGGAATAAACGCTGTTCTGCGCAAGGCCATCCGCCTGTGTATAGGTGTGGGCCGCAAATGAGTCGCCCTTTCCGGTCAGCACGGTGAGACCGCCATGTTGCCGTCCGACGCAGACTTCACCGTCACCACCGCTAACGGAATACACAACATCGTGTTCCAGTCCATCGACAGTGATATGACCGACTTGCCCGTCCTTCATCCAGTAGAGGCCACCCGAGAGCGGCGCAAACCAGATCCGGCCCGTGGAGTCGGGGTAGACTGAGCCAATGCCGGTTGACGGAAGACCTTCAGAAGTCGAATAGGTTGTAAGCATTCCATTTCGCAGTCGCTCGACTCCTCGCGAACCGCCAAACCAAATATCTCCGTCGAGATCTTGATAGATTGCTGTTACTTCAAACCCAGGCTTTGGGTTAAGCAGGTCGAGCGAAACAACGCCGGATGGAGTAATGCGCACGATGCCATGGTTCGTTCCAATCCAGATGTTTAGGTCACGATCTCTGGCCATCGCCAGAATCTGTAGTTGCTTCAGCGAAGAAGTCAAGTGAGGGGTGGCCAGTACGCCGCCCTCCCACAAATGAATGCCGCTGTCGGTTCCAATCCATAAGCCGCCGGTGACTGCGGGCAGAAGGGCATTGATCTTCGAACCCTTGAGCTCCTGAGCAACTGCGGAAATGTGATTCTGGCTCAGACGAAAGAGACCGTTATCTTGTGTGCCGAACCAGATACTCTGGTCTCGCGTCGCAGCTAGGGAGATGACAATACCGGGAATTTGCTCTGCACTGACTATTGTCTCCAGGCGCCCTCCCTCATATCGGAATGTCCGGTCCCCAAGTCCGGAGAGAATGACGCGACCCTTGTAGTCGGAAGAGGTCGCTGTAAAGGTGATGTCCTGAAGATCGAATCGGGTGTATGGGTCCTCAAACTTCCCATCATGATAAAGAAGCATGTGTGGACCTTCGAGACGAATCCAGAGATTCCCGCTGGCATCGGTAACGAGGCCGCGCACGGGACTAATCGGAGGCGAATCTGGGAGAGGTCGCTGAATCAGAATGAAATTGGCCCCATCGAATCGAACCAGACCTCTTTCGGTTCCAATCCACAAATAACCATCGGCCGATTGGCGAATGGTGTAAATCCTTCCTCCAATAAATCCTTTGTCCTCGCCCCACTTGTCATGTACGTATTGTGAGATTCTCCTGGTAGGGTCTAATCCAAAAGCAGTATTCACTAGACATAAGAGCGCGATCCCATTTAAGAGAACCTTGCGTAGCCGATGCCTCTGCATCACGTTTTCAGGGTAGGAACTCGAATTTTTCAATCACAACCTCGATCGGTTGTTGAGAAGAAGCCTTCGTAAGTCGATAGCTGTACAAGCCCATGTGAACCGTTTCCTTGGCAGGAGTCGGAACCCCCGAGGTAAAGATGTGTTCACTAATGGTGGCGGCTCCGGGGCCTATCCCCGATCCGCGGACAGTCTTAAACGAAGCGCGTCCGGCCTCCCAACGTAACATGTGGGCCAGCACTCCGGCCGGGGCCGTGAATCGAGAGACGTTTTCAGGGACATAAAAAGGTTGGACAACATATTGCGCATTCTTGCTGTCTGCAATACCCCAGCGGCTCAATTCGATGTCAAGTTCACCAGGAATGTTATCCGTTCGAAAGTCATCATTTGTATACAACCCCAGAGCAGCAGATGGGCCAAAATGACCGGTATCTTGAACTACAAAGATGTACGAACCATAACCCAGACTTCGGGTCAGACTCACCTCGGCACATGTCCATAGGCCATCATGCTCCTCCATGCGAAGATGCAGATAGCCGTTCTTATCGGTCCACACATTCGAGGGATCGTAGGAGTTGGGTTGCCCTCCTCGATCGCTCGCCGCGTTACGCACTCTCCAGTCATATCCACTAAAGTGGATGACCTTAGAAACAATTTGGGCAAGAGGCTTGCCTGTCGAAGTAGCGATTGCGACTACGCCGTTGCCTTCTGCAGGCAACGTCGTAACCTTCGTTGCAGGATGAAAGCCGGGCTCAACGAGGATCGCTGCATAATCGGTGCCGAGATGGGTCGAGTTCCTCCACGTCGAATCGGGCTGAATCTTCGTAAAAGGCTGATTCGCAAAAGGTTGAATCCACCAAATACCGCTGCGTGCGTAAAGCACGATCTGTTCGCCAGGTTTGGCGCCGTTCGCCCGCCCTCCGATAAAGTCCAGTTGTACCGGACCGCCAGGATTGGAGGCGGGGACTAGCGTGATTTGAACGTTTGGCTTGGGAGGCACCCTACTCGAATTGCAGGCATAGAGAAGGGCGCTCACGAACACGAGAAGGATATTCGATCGAAGCTTTTGGAAGGAGGACGTGTAAGGGGAAGGTTTCATATTCCTCCAAATGTCGCAATTTCTGACTATGAGCGACGCCGATTCCTCTTACCAAGGGGCAGAAATGCAGCGGGCCAGAGGATTGACCCCAAAAAACAACTCCGTAAGCAAAAGATTACACAATCTACCGGCTATCGCACACGTTTTCGGATTGTCTAGCGTTGCTCTCAGTCATATATATACGCTTCGGGAATACCGATGCTGATCTATGGAGAACTATAGCAGTGTTCTGATGATGATTCGACATTCCGCTCGGACATCTAAGGAGGGAATTCAGAGTGCTAACCTTCGTGCCTGCCTTTCATGTTTGCGGTCTCTTTTGTGTCGTCCAAAACACTTCTTGCTCTCGATGTAGCATCGATTTCGGATATTCCAATGGGTTGTGGAAACTTCTAGGAGCCTTAGCCTGGTTGATAGGGCGCGGCTGGCTTTCAGCGTTTTCGTCCTGTTGGTTGGTTTTGTTCGCACATGCCGAGCGCCTTCGCTTTCATATCGAGGTCGGTCTCGGCGTATACGTTGGTGGTGTCGAGCGAGACGTGCCCGAGCCACGCGCGGATGGTATTGATTGTCGTTTATCACAATAAATGTCGCATTTTTATCACGCTCTTTGTCGTATCCTTCGAGGCATGAGCGAGGGTGGTGAAGTTGCGGTTCCAATCGAGAGCCGTGCCTTGGAGCGTTATAGGCTGATTGAGCCGTTCCTGCGAGGCGCAAGAACACTCGCGTCGATTGCAGGGCAAGCCGACGTCAATCTCAGAACAGCGCAGCGCTGGGTCGACCTTTACCGTAGGGACGGTCTGGAGGCTCTTGCACAGAAGCAGCGCGTGGACCGTGGAAGCAAGCGTGCGATGTCGCAGAAGATGGTTGAAACCATCGAGGGCCTGGCGCTCGAAAGGCCTCGGGTTCCCATTTCTGCCATCTATCGAGAGTTGCAGGAATTTGCGGCGAAGACCGGCGAACGGCTCCCGAGTTATCCCGCTGTCTATCGAGTGGTGAAGGCGATTCCGATCAGCCTGATGACTTTGGCGCACAGTGGAACCCGAATGTATTGCGAGCGCTTCGACCTGGTTCATCGTCGCGAAGCAGCTAGACCCAATGCCATTTGGCAGGCCGATCATGCGCAACTCAGGATTCAGCTTCTTCGTGAGGATGGGACGACTGGAAAGCCCTGGCTCACCATTGTGATTGATGACTATAGCCGAGCCATCGCAGGCTACTACCTTGGGTTCGAGCCACCATCCGTCCTAAGGACAAGCCTTGCGCTGCGCCAGGCAATCTGGCGAAAGACGGATGCGCGTTGGCCGATCTGCGGCATCCCGGACGTACTCTACACCGATAACGGCTCCGACTTCACATCGCGGCACATGGAGTACGTTGCGGCGGATCTGAAGATGCAACTCGTGTTCTCAACACCCGGGCAGCCACGCGGACGTGGCAGAATCGAGCGATTTTTCCGCACAGTCAACGAGATGTTTCTGTGCACACTCGACGGTTATGCCGGCAAGTCCAGACGTAAGCCGAGCCTCACGCTGGATGCATTCGATGCCTTGTTCAAAGCGTTTCTCCTGCACACCTATCACTGCAGGCCGAACAAGGCAGATGAGCTGTCACCAGTGCAACGCTGGGAAAAGGGTGGATTTCTGCCTCGCATATTGGACTCGCTGGAAAGGCTCGACCTTCTGCTGGTGCACGAAGCGAAAGAGCGCAAAGTCCGCCCTGATGGTATTCACTTTCATCGCCTCCGATACTTGTCTCCTGTTCTAGCGGCGTACGTGGGCGAGTCGATCACAGTGCGCTACGACCCCCGGGACGTGGGCGAAGTTCGGGTCTTTTATCGAGACAAATTCCTGTGCCGGGCAATCTCAGCCGAATTGACTGGTGCGGTGGTGCCCCTTCGCGAGATCGTCCGGTCGCGTAACCAGCGAAGGAATGAACTCCGGGGCATCCTCAAGAACCGACAACAAGCCGTCGATGCTTTACTCGATCTGAAACGCGGACATGTATCCAAGGAGCCAGATGCCAACAGCACCGTTGCAATCCAGCCCGCTGCCCCCAAACTCAAGCGCTATCGGAACGAATAGCGCGGATTTTATCGAGACGTTGGAGTATCGGCGCTTCGTTGAATTCTGCGATGCTTGTCGCCAGTACCGTTATATCGGTCTCTGCTTCGGCCCACCGGGCGTCGGCAAGACGCTGTCGGCTTCACGGTACAGCAGGAACGATGCGATCGGCGCCTACGATTCCGCGATCAAAGAGACACCCTTAGTTCCACCGATTGACACCGTGCTCTACACGCCTCTGGTCATGAACTCGCCGTCGCGCGTGGATAGTGACATTAAGCGAGCCCGAGAGACTGTGGCCGGCATGGTGAGGTGGCCGCTGAGACGCGAAGCTCAGGCGACGCTCAAGGCTCTCCGCGAACGCGACGAAGCTTGTAGATCTCAGAACCTCGATCTTCCTGCGAAAGAGAGAACTGATGTCGCCTCGCTGAAGCCTAGTTACATGGAAGTGTTCGCGGACTATGCGGCACGGGAAAAATCTCTAGCTGATCCGACGACGCTCATCGTTGTCGATGAGGCAGATCGGCTACGCATGAACAGCCTTGAGCAGTTGCGTGCAATCTTCGACGAGGGGGCAGCCGGTCTGGTTTTGATCGGCATGCCTGGCATCGAGCAACGCGTCGCACGGTTTGCGCAGCTCTACTCACGCATCGGCTTTGTGCACGAGTTCCGGCCGCTCGGCGAAACGGAGATTGAGAAGTTGCTGGATGACCACTGGACTCCTCGCGGGGTCCGTCTTCCAAATGAGCCGATGACACCAGAGGTCGAGGCGGCGATCATCCGCATGACGGCGGGCAACTTCCGACTGCTGAAGCGGATTCTCGCGCAGATTGAGCGAGTTCTCGACGCGAACAACATCGACACCATTACGGCAGAATCGGTCTTGCTGGCGCGCGAAAGCCTTGTGATTGGTCAGGCCTAAACTAGAGCCCTAAGTTGTCGTTCACCGCGATGGAGATGTCCTGCTCGGAGCCAAGATACCGCTCCGTCGTCTGGATCGAAGAGTGTCCCAGTAAGAACTTGATCTGCTCTAGATCGCCGCCGGATTTGCGGCAGAGTTTCGCGCAGGTGCGCCGAAGGTCGTGCGCGCCGAGCCGCTTCATACCGATTTCTTCAGCCGACTGCTGCACGATCGACCACACAGCCCAATCGCTAAGACTCGAACGAGAGATCGTGCCGTTCTTCGCTACGGAACGAAAGATTCGCCCCTCAAGGAGTTCGCCTTCTGTCAGCCACGCATCGATGGCGGCTTTTACCCAGAGCGGGACTGCAACTGTCCGAATGCGATTGCCCTTCCCGCACAGATCGGCGATGACCCATCTTCCCTCGCGCTGCTGCACGTCCGCGATGTCAAGAACAGCAAGTTCACGTCGGCGTAGAGCGCAACCGACCAGCAAAGCCAAGATCGCGTAATCCCGCTTCCCTTTTAACGTGCTGCGATCTGGCACACGCAGCAGATCCTTCGCCTGTTCTCGCGTTAACCAGTTGCCCAACCTGTTCCCGCGCTGCGCCACGTTCGGGATGTCCGACAGATTGCTCGCCTCTTCTGCGCCTATCAGCCCATTGCGCCGAGCCTCAGAGACCAGGCGCCGAGCAGCTGCGAGTTTCACGTTCACGGTCGAGGCTGCCAGGCTGTCCATCGACGCCTTCCACTCCTGCAGCAGAGCACGCGTCAAAGGTCGTCCGGCGGCAAAGGCGAATAGATCGTCCAGCGATTTCGAATAGTTTCTACGCGTGTTCGCCGCGGTCACAGAGTTCAGCACCATCTGCTTCAGCAGCAACTGAGACACCGTCAGTTCCTGAGAACTGTCGTGATCCGTCCGCACCGAAGGGCTAAGCAGGATGCTCACACCCTCTGTATACGACATTTATTGTGATAAATCACGACAAATAATGTGATCAGAAAACGACACGGAATGTGAAAAGCTACACTCACACAGCGCGAAGACCTCATCCAGGGCCTTGGCGTAATTGCGTTTGGAGTGCTCTGATTGTCACTCTAAGAATTATCTGGCGTAATCTTTCAACGATATTTGGCGTAGTCGAGGCTCTGAAAACGCCAGATCCAAAGGGAGGTCTCCCGCACATGAATATGCAGAATCACAGAGTTAACTTAAACTCAGCCGTATCTTGCTGAACAAGCCTTGGTCGACAACGTCTGGCAGTTCGATCAAAGTACGCCAAATAGCCCTGTAATACTGCGCCACCAAATGATCAAAGCTACACTCTTGATCGCTGGGAACCTTTTTGCCTATACCGGTTTCCCCTCTCTTTTCTAGAGAACGCCAACGGAACAAAACCTGACCCCCAAAATAGGGGCCTGCATCCGATCTTGGGGCCATGATCTATCCAGCAGCAGCCCCTCATCGTCAATCAACCACCTGTTACCTGCTGCTTTCAGCCTTCGGCAGCGCGAGAAAAATTAGCTTGAACTTTGTGTGTCCCTTTTCAGAGCTGTCAATACCAACGATCCGGAATTGCCCGGGCAAGCCCGCCCTCAGCTCATGGCGGTTCTCACTGCCATTTACCGTCACGCTTGCGCTCATCGTCACATTGCCATTCTGCATTCTACGGTTGCTACTATAACCGCCACGCGTCACCCCACTCTTTGTGACCGTCAGTGAGCCCACAGGCTTCCCGCCCACGCACTCTACCACCTTGCCAAATTAAGCAAGTGGTTTTCGATAGTATTCGAGTACACGCTCAGCTGAGTCCGCGGTCACAAAAGTCATCGTCCTCACACCTAGATGCCGGTCGTTTAGTAAAATGCCGATATTATCCGAGGATGATTCACCATCTTTGGTAATTGTCGCTCCCGGATATACAGGCAGACCGATCTCTGCGGCCGACGTGCGTGAACTAACCTGGACACTTACCTTGAAGCTCGTATCCTGAGCAAAGGCTGGTGCCGAAGTGTAATTGATAGTCAGCATGATGAAAGCCACTAATGGATGAACCTTGCGCAGAAGCATAGAACTCCTCCAAGCCCTATACGCAAATCGTGAATACGTGGTTCCCCTTGTTTTGGCCTGACGATTGTCACGCTGCCTCTCTGTCAGACACATGTCCCTTGACTATTGCGAACCATCGAAGCGAGCCATACAGCAAGTTGGCCGATATTCAGGCCTGAACTGCTAGGCCGCATTTTTAGCGCATGGTCTCAAAATGAAATTGATAAAGCGATCAGATCCGCGTAGCGCTGCCCTGCCGAGCCCTTCCAGGGACACCAAGATGTCAACTTTAAAGTCCGGTCCCATCAAGGAATCGGTACATTGCCGCTATGCGTCCCTGAGAGACCAAGACTACATCCATCCCCGTTATGACTGGAGGACTATCATGTGCTCCAAAAGACCAACGTACTCGAGCGGCTTCAGGGATCTCATCGACTTCTCAGCTAAGGGCGAAATCAAACTCCGGGTATCTTCGCAGGAGATCCGCCACCGCCCGCTCAATTTCTTTAAGTCCTAAGTAGGTTCCTTCTGTACTCCAAAGCACCGCATCGGGTGCCCAGAGTTTCTTCAGTGCCGCCATCCGCTTCTTGCCGTCCCGCTGGTTGAAGACAAAGGATAGATTGCTTTGCCAGAATAGTGGATACTGTTGTCATGGGGCCCCAGGGTCAGCTCAAGTAAATACACCTGTGAAGCTTGTGCAATGGAACAATTGAAGGTTGATATTAACTACGTCTGTCGAGCAGTCTCTGACCTACTTCGAAAGGCTCTTCCGTGTCGAATGGAGCAGTTCGTCGGAGAGCTGTGGATTACATTTCTTTACAGCACGCGACAGCATCAACGCGCCCACTAGGCCGCTGAGCAAGGCAACCGCTTGTTGCCGTGATTCTTGTTTGGTTCCGGTCATTTGGGCGGAGAATACATCCAGATAGGACTCAATGCCTTCAGCGAAGGCCATCTGAATCTCATTGCCATTTCGGGCAGAGTCGGATGGTAACGCTGCTGCCGGACATCCGCCTGTCGATGAATCGCGATATCCAGGGCTTAGGTATTCGGAAATTACTGTCTCAAAGCCCTTCTTCGGAGTCTTGGCTGTTCCAAACTTCTCAGACAGGTTGTGTGTGGACTTGACGAAGGCATACGCGATCGCCTCAGCTGCAAGCTCTTCTTTGGAATCGAAGTGGTTGTAGAAGCCACCATGAGTGAAACCAGACTGCTTCATAATGTCAGCGACGCTGACATCTTCCAAACCGTGCAATCTAAACATCCGCGACGCAGTTTTGAGAATGAGCTGCCGGTTCTCCCGGGCTTGTTCGCTGGTTAAACGCACGTGCCGCCTCCGTGTGAGAGCAGAATAGACATCCCTCAATGATGACGTATATCATTGTTGCTGTCAATGTCCAACGTGTCGAGGCAGAGTCGTGAGTTTGATTGTTTAGGCCGACTGCCCTTGAGCGGGTGTGCGGATGTGCAATGTGGAGAGGCATTCACATGTGCGCGACGTGATTGCCCGTCGAGAACAGAGAGACGAGAAGCGTAGTCAATTGGTTACGCTCATCGCAGCGTGATATTCGTTGAGTGACATGCACACCCTGGCGAAGAGCGTCGACTCATGGAAAATTAGAGAGCGGCTTCAATCGATGAAGTCCGAAGATCGGGGGCTATGGGGTGTCATGGACGCTTCTGAGATGCCTTGCCATGTCGCGTGCGTAATTTTTAGATAGCTACGTATCGGACACTGTAAGCCAATGGAACATTTATCGGCCTTATGTCGTATCTCCCTAAGTTTGCAATGCCAGTTCATCGTCGGCGGTCAAGAAGAAGCTGGGGGAGCTATAGGCGGCGATCGTGTTATAGGGGCTGTCCACAAAGGAGTCGCGCGCTACGTTATGAAACTATCGATCACACTTCTTGCTTTTGCAGGTTTCATCATTTTTAGTAACAAGTGCATTGCACAGTCTGCGCCACCGCCAATTGTGATTGTCCTTAAACCGCACGGAATCGAAAACACCGTGGACTACATTGATGTTGCGATTCATCTAGGCGCGCCAGATGTAGGCGCTGGTCGCACGTTGGTTCATCTGCCTTTGACCATAGTTTCTCGTCCGGGTATTCAGTTAGAAGCAAAAGACCTGAAGGCTACTGACGTCGAAGGTGTTTTACCGTTGGGACAGTCTGATATGTTCGCCACCTCTTCGTCCACCTACCGAAACTACATACCCGCCCGCGCGACGTTGGGAGACGTGACGCTGGAGTATCGGGCCCATGTGAATGCAAGTAAGCGCAATGGTCCGCTGTTTGACCTTGTAGGGCAGCCGGGCGGAGTAAATGGTGCCGGCGTCACATTCCTGGCTCTTCCCGATACGAATAATGTGTACGCCATCGATGTTCAATGGGATCTTAGCGCACTGGCAGCCGGGAGCAGAGGGATCAGCAGCCTCGGAGAAGGTGAGGTCAAACTGGTCGGCCCTCCGGAGGCCGCTTTGTATATGTTCTACTACGCTGGAGCTGTGAAGTCCTACACCCTAGCCTCCAGCAGGTTTACTGTTTACTGGATGACCGAACCGCCTTTCAATGTCCAAGCGTTCGCAGCCAGTATCGGGCAAATCTACAAGGAGGAAACCTCTTTTTTCAAAGGCTCAGCGCCGGCATACAACATCTTTATTCGGCAAAATTCGTTTTTGGGCCTCGGAGGGACGGCACTGTCGCATGGCTTTATGCTCGGCTATAGCAGAACAGGAGACGAAAATGCGTTGGCGTACCGCATGCTTGTCTCCCATGAAATGATACATAATTGGCCTGCACTTAGCGGGGACCACATCGATACGGCCTGGTACTCGGAAGGCACAGCTGAGTATTACTCTTTGCTTCTTTCGCTGCGCGCCCATACCAACTCCATGGATGAAACGATTGAAGGTCTTAACAGCCGGGTATCTGCCTATCTCGGCAATCCTCTACACACGCTCAACAATAGAAGAGTTGGAGAGCAGTTTTGGAAAGACCTCCGTGCGCAGACCGTCCCATACGGCCGCGGGCTTCTCTACCTTATCCACACGAATGCACGTATTGTTCAGGCGACCGCGGGACAAAAGAGTGTGGATGACGTTGTGTTGTGGGTGCTGAACCAACAGCGTGCGGGCAAAGAGATCGGTAATGCGGAATGGGTTGAGCGAGTAGGTTCCCTGATTGGAGCCGAAGCTGCAAAGAAGGACTATGAAGCCATGGTTGCCGGATCGCTCGATAGGGTTGATCCAAAAGCGTTTTCCCCGTGCCTCGTGTCAGTTCCTGCACAGATTCATGAATACGATCTTGGCTTTGACCCGCAGTCATTCGATTCGCATCGGATCACGGGGCTCAACCTTTCCTCAGCGGCAGCCAAGGCCGGCCTCGAGGAGGGTGACACGATCATTGACACCAGCGACACCTACCGTGCCCGGATGGGGCAGACAAATCATCTTGTCCTCACAGTTGAACGCGGCCAGAATACCCTCAAGATCGACTACATTCCTCGATCCTCGCAGGCAATATCTGCATTCAAGTGGCAACTTGCTCCTGATATCACTACAGCAAACTGCAGCCTCTAGGCTTCCTAAACTTTCGCGGCCGGGGAAAGGGCTCGGCCGATTCGTATACCGCCTGCGGCTCTCTATTTCCGTTAAGTCGGCGAGCAGGCAACTAGCCACTATGAACCGAGTAACCGCCTCCCGCTGCGCCTGTAGCCTAAGGCCGCTCTCGCCTTAGCGCCGGGTCGACACCCGATAGTAGCTACAAATACTCACGCTTTCTTTGGCAAAATGTCTTTTGAGGATTGGATGGCATGGGGTTATCTTCATACGGATCATGATCTCAGGCAGTTCGGACGTTGATCGAAACATGGCCGGGGGCGCTTCTTGCCATCACTTCCCTGCACGCCGGGAGAGCTTTCCTGCCAAGTAAAGCCGGGCATACAAACGCCCGGCCTTTGGTTTAATGCTTCATCAAGTCCGGAATCACCGGCGCGTCTGGAAATACTGTCGAAAGCGTTAAATCCCGATATTTTGCAGCTTCTTCTGCACGCGCCGATTCGACGTTTTTGACACGGATCTCCGCATCCTTGCCGAGGATCAACCGCTTGGGAACGTCTTGCATATTCGCCAGTTTCACGATTACATCAGCAATCTTCTTAGGGTCGCCCTCTGATCTCCCGCGAAGCGAAGCCAGCAACTTATAAATCGCCCCAACCGATGCCTCGTACTCCGGAAGCACGTCCGGCGAAGATTCACCGGCTCTCTGAGCCCAGTTCGTGCGGATGCCGCCAGGCTCCAACGTGCAAACTTTTACCCCAAACGGAGCTACTTCAGAGGCTAATGAATCGCTGAAGCCACCCACAGCCCACTTTGCCGCATGATAGGGCGAGTTGCCCGGCATTGCGAGGCGTCCGCCGACTGACGATATCTGAAAGATGTATCCGCTCTTCTGACGGCGCATCACCGGCAGAGCCGCATGCGTTGTATACACGATACCGAATAGGCAGGTCTCCACTACATCGCGGAACTGCTCAGATGTCATCTGCTCGAACGGAGCGAAGTATCCATAGCCGGCATTGTTCACGAGCACATCCAGCCTGCCGTATGTGTCCACAGCGGTCTGCACGGCGGCTTTTGCTGCCTCTTCATCCCGGACATCCAGCTTCACCGGTGTGACTCGTTGTCCATACTGCTCCACCAAGGAGCTCAACTCTTCTAAACGCCGCGCCCCTGCGACAACGCGGTCTCCTGCCGCCAGCGCAGCCTCTGCAATGTCCCGTCCTAAACCGTTACCGCTTCCAGTTATTAGCCAACTCTTCGCCATATGTATGTGACCTCCAGCCTGAATAGATTCAAGAATCATCGAGTGGTTCCTTTATGAGCTTCTTCGCAACTGCCCGCTGAGATTATGCCGCCGCGGCCTGAAGAATGAGAGCCGCAATCTCCTTCGAATGAGAAACCAGAGAAAGATGGCTGCTTTGTAGCTCGATCGTATGTGCCTTCATGCGTTTCGCCATGAAGCGCTCAAGGTCGGGATCAATCGTCCGGTCTTGAGTTGAGACTGCGTAAAAGCTTGGCTTGGAGTGCCATGCTGCCTGCGTTGTTTTCTCTGCAGTAAGCGCCCTATGAAATGGTTGCTGAACAGCATAAAGAACGCGAGCCCTTTCCCTCGGCACGTTTCCTGCAAAGTCTCGGAGAAACGCTTCTTCGGTTAGGCGTCCTATCTCGCCGTCAAAGACTATGCCAGCCGAAGCAGGCGGTGTTGGGAACCGCTTGGCTAGCGCCGAATAATCCTCTCCGGCGTCGGGCGCTCGCGCGGCCACATAGACCAAGGCCGTCACCTTCGGGTCGAGGCCAGTCTCGCTTACAAGAACTCCGGAAAATGAATGCCCAACCAGAACGGTCGGTCCGTCTTGCTCGGCGAGAACGCGACGGGTCTCGGCAACGGCATCCTGCAAAGTGTTTAGCGGATTCTGAACGGCGGTCGCTGTCATTCCCGCCGACTGCAGTCGCGCAATGACCTCTGACCAGGACGACCCGTCAGCAAATAACCCATGCACAAGCACAACATTGCGCGCCTTCAGGGTGTCGGCAGCTGCGGGGAGCATCGATGGAAACAAACCGATCGCCGAAGCCGCGGCAATCCATGTTAGAAAATTACGTCGATCCATCCTCTTACTCCTGAATGAAGTTTTCTCTTAGAAACGCTCTCGCCTCTTGACAATGATGACACACATCATTGTAAATGATGAAAGCAACAATGATGGTAAACATCATTAGAGGAGTGGCATTTATGAGCGTTTCCCTGCAAGGAAAGGTAGCTGTGGTTACGGGTGGTGGTGAAGGCATCGGACTCGCGTCCGCTAAACGGATTGCCGAGGAAGGCGCATCTGTCTTCATCGTAGGTCGCCGTCAGGCGATCCTAGACGCGGCTGTGGCAACAATTGGAGGCGATGTTGTGGCTCTGCAAGCAGACGTCTCGAAGCCCGCCGACCTCGATCGGGTTTACGAAGCGGTTCGCGCGTCAAAGGGCAAGATCGACATTCTGGTCGCTAATGCCGGAGTTCAAACCAGAGAAGCGCTCGGGTCGATCACGGAAGAAGGAATTGATTACCAACTGGCAGTCAACTTCAAGGGCGTCATCTTCACCGTGCAGCAGGCTCTGCCGTTACTGACCGACGGCGGCTCGATCATTCTGACATCGTCCGCGACAGCCCTGAAAGGTATTCCCCAGCGCACTGTTTATTCCGCTACTAAAGCTGCTATCCGCAGTTTTGCTCGGACCTGGGCGAATGAACTTAAAGCCCGCCGCATTCGCGTCAATGTCTTCTCCCCTGGACCGATTCTCACGCCTTTGCTG
This sequence comes from Granulicella mallensis, assembly GCF_014203225.1. GTDB lineage: Bacteria > Acidobacteriota > Terriglobia > Terriglobales > Acidobacteriaceae > Granulicella > Granulicella mallensis_A. The sequence goes on from NZ_JACHIO010000003.1 coordinate 358,007, forward strand.
GAGGCAACCTTCGCTGATCCGAAGGTCAAGGAAGCCTATATGACGAACGTCGTCGGCGCCGTTCCACTTGGCCGTGCTGGGCGGTCGGCAGAGATGGGAGAAGTTGTGGCCTTCCTTGCGTCCGACGCAGCCAGCTATATCAACGGAGCGGACATTCAAGCTGACGGCGGCTTCGCGCAGGTCTAAGCATCGCGCGTGGCTTTGGGGGGGGACATGGGACTTTCACGACGTGCTTTTGTAACTCAGGTCGGCTGCACAGGCGGTTACACAGCTGCCTTGGCGACGATGCAGTCTCTGGGAGTGATGACGATGAAGGGGCAGGCACCACAGCAAATATCGGCATCACCAGGAAACCCAAGTGCAGTCGGCAGATTCCAGCTCCAGCTTTCGCCGACAGTCAAGCCGAGCGATACGAGCACCAGTATCGTCATCCATCCCGACCCATCAAAACAGATCGTCTGCGGCAAGGTGCCACTCACGACATACGACAACGTCGTATACAGCACGCCCAACGCCGCCAAGGGCGGACGCAGCCTCCGCATGGACATTCTCGTCTCGAAGACTCCCGGTAGAAAGCCGCTCGTTGTGTACGCTGCGGGAGGCGGATTTGTCATGGCGAATAAGGAAAGCGATCTTATGCTTCGCACCTACGTCGCGGAAGCCGGGTTCGTGGTCGCCAGCATCGAGTACAGGACTGTCCGTGACGGTGCAACCTACCGAGAAGGGGTTGCAGATATGAAGTCAGCGATCCGTTTCTTGCGTAGCACCGCCGAGCAGTACAGCATCGACCCCGACGATGTCGGCGTATGGGGGCAATCCGCGGGAGGCTACATCGTTGCGATGGTGGGTGTCACCAACAACGACAAGGCCTTCGACGTTGGCGATCATCTCGATCAAAGTAGCAGTGTGAAAGCCGTGGTCGATAAATTCGGGCCATCCGATGTCTCTAAGGTAGATGCCGATTACAACGGAGCACAGAATGCACCTGCGAGGCGCGCACTCTATGTGAACGGCTTCCTCCCAGATGGAGGGCTTCGGGATCCAGTGTCCAGCCCGATCAATCACATCGCTCCATCGGACGTTGCCTTCCTCATCTTTCATGGAAGTCATGACGGGTTGGTATCACCGAGTCAGACACTCATCTTTCATAACGCTCTACTCGCCGCCGGGGTCAATAGCAAGCGGTACGTCCTCGAAGGTGCGAACCATGGGGATCTCACCGTTCTCGGAGATAAGGTCGCGGGTCTCCCGTGGTCTTCTATGCAAACAATGGACCTCATTGTCGACTTTTTCCGAACTTCGCTAGCTTTTTGAAGTCTGGGATAAGTGAACTCCTGCCGCCTATATCTGGGCGGCTCTATTGACCAGAAATGTTCCAACGCTTAGAAAGCAGGTTGACTTGTCAAACGAGGAACTCTTCGCAGCAACAGCAATCAACACATGGTACACAATGGCCTCGCGGCTTGAGAAAGCCCTTTCCACGATGAGCGAGGAAGACTTGCAATTGGAAGTAGCTCCAGAACGGAATCGGGTTTACTACCTTCTTGGGCATTTGACGGCGTTTCACGACCGCCTTTTTCATCAGTTGGGGTTAGGCGAGCGACTTTACCCGGCACTCGAAGATTCCTTCGTAACCAAGCCAGACCGAAGCGGCAAGGATTCATTCGATGGAGCGGCTCTACGGCGAATGTTTGCAGAGATAAGCGCCACGGTTGCCAGCGGGCTTCATGCCATGCCACCCGCACAATTGCTCCAAAAAGCCGAATCAGTATCGGAGCAGGATTTTGCAGCACAGCCGCTGCGAAATCGTCTTGCTGCCCTTATCAATTCGACGGCACACATGATGCTCCACTTGGGCCAGATCCGCCTTGCTCTGAGACCCGATAACAAATCATGACACTTGCCTGCCATCAGATTCGATCGAAGGAGATGACGACCGGAGACATTCTGCTTACGGCCTGTCGGCATCCTCGATTGTTTGCGGCACAGAAGGAGAGATATGAATACCGAACACAACATCGAAATCGCTAAGAATTACCTCAAGGCCGTCGGCAATCGCGATGTCGAGGCGGTTGCAGAGCTGATGACGGAAGATGCGACATGGTGGATCATCCCGGGCTCGAAGTTCTCGGGAGATTACAAGATCAATAACTTTCTTGCCGAGATGCCTGCTTTCTTCGCCCTCGCCACTGGCGACCTTGAGTTTGAGATCCTTCAGGTTTTGGCCGAGGACGATCAGGTCGCGATCGTCGCCAAGGGGAATATGCCCCTCAAGAGCGGGGCCAACTACAACAGCGATTACAGCTTCTTCTTCACCTTCCGCGACGGCAAGATCTTGAGTGGCCGTGAATATTTGGACGGCGTGCTTGTCAACAAGATCTTTGGCGCTCCCGAACGTTCGTGAGAGGCGTGGATGCGACCGGCCCCCATGTTCGTGACGAATGGGTGGCACCCAAATAGTGTTAGAACTTTAATCGGAGATGCTCGTGGCTCAACGTTCAATGAAATATGTAGAAGTTCTCGGCTCGAAGATGGCTTATGTGGATGAAGGCACAGGCGAAGCAACACAAACCGTCGCACTATTTCTTCATGGCAACCCAACCTCGTCCTATCTCTGGCGAAACGTGATTCCACATGTGGCTCCACACATGCGCTGCATTGCCCCGGACTTGATAGGTTTCGGTGATTCTGACAAACCGGAGCTCTCGTACAGGGTCGAGGACCATGCACGTTACATCCAGGCGTTCATCGAGGCGTTGCACCTAAGAGACGTTGTATTGGTCGTACACGATTGGGGATCTGCACTAGGTTTGGATTGGGCACGGCGAAACTCAGCTAGAGTCAAGGGCGTGGCACTGATGGAGTTCATCGCGCCGGTTACAACATGGTTGGATCTCAGCCCTGCGGCTTACGACTATCTCCGAACCATTCGCGACCCGAAGCTGGGACGGAAGATGGTAATCGAGCAAAACAGTTTCATCGAGCAGGGTCTACCCGCCGGCATGCTTCGCCAGCTTTCCGCCGAAGAGATGAAAGACTACCGTCGTCCCTTTTTCAGTCCAACGACGAGGGAGCCGCTCTACCGGTTTCCCAACGAACTTCCAATTGCAGGAAACCCAAGCGATGTTTACGCCATGGCGATCGCTTATCATGACTGGCTCATGACAACTGAGACGCCCAAACTCTTCTTTCATGCCCAGCCCGGCATATTCATTCCGCCGCAGCTAGCCGAGATTTATTCCAAACGTCTGAAGTCCTGCCGCACGGTTGATCTTGGACCAGGGCTCCATTATCTGCAGGAAGATCACCCAGACAAGATCGGACAGGAGATTGCCGCATGGCTGAAGACTCTCGATTGAACCCAGGTGAAATCGAAGGGGAGTGCTCATCTTCACCAAGAGGATAAATTCATGAAACGTAGCTATCTCAAGCCAATCGAAACGTTTTCAGTTGCTGCTGGACTCGCGCTCTTATTCATGGGAACCATCGGTATAGCAAAGGCCCAGTCTCCCCAAGAAGGTGTCACCTCGAACAAAAAGCAAGTAGAGGCGATGCTTATAGCATGGAAGAATGGCACCGGCGAACTGCTTCCCTTACTCGATGACAACGTCCGTTGGACCATCACTGGCAACTCGCTTGGTGCCGGTACAACGGTTGGGAAACCCGAGCTTGTAGAGAAAATTCTCAATCCCTTTGGTGCCAGGTTTGCGTCTTCCGCAAACAAGTTCAAACCAACAACCATTCGTGGGATCTACGGAGACGGAGACACCGTCATCGCGAACTTTGATGGATACGGCATTTCCAATGATGGGAAGCCGTATTCGAACTCGTATGTTTGGATTCTCAGGATGCACGGAGGCAAGGTTGTCGAAGCGACGGCATTTTTCGATGCGGTCGCATTCGACGATCTGTGGACCCGCGTGAAACCTCAACCGTAGGATTATGCGACCGCGGAAAAGGGATCACTCTCTACAGTATCTACTTAAAAGGTGCATATGCCCCTATAATAGGGGCATATGCACACATCCCGTGGGATCAAGACGGCCTCTCCCTCCTCTGACCAGTTAAACGACTGCAACTGCACCGCTTTGCGAAAGGCCTCTCGAAGGCTCTCGCAACTCTACGACTCCGCTCTTGCGCCCACGGGCTTGAAGTCGACACAGTATTCCATCCTTTCGGAGATCAGCCGATGGACTGAGACCCCGCCCACCGTGCGGCAACTTGCCGACGCGCTAGTGATGGACCGCTCGACGCTTGGGCACAACTTGCGGCCCCTCGAACGAGATCAGCTGGTTTCGATGGCAGGTGTTGAGACGGACCGGCGGCGGAGACATGTCGGGCTGACACAGAAGGGCGTAGCCACGTTTGCCGAGGCGAAGAAGCTGTGGCGCACGGCTCAGAATCACTTTGAGAAAAGGTTCGGGGCCTCGCAGTCGGCCGAACTCCGCGGCATTCTGCTTGGTATTGCGGCCGATGGAGCATTTGCGCAGCCGATGTCGGCTTCAGCTTCAACCCGTTAGGAGTTCCGTTATGGCTACATCCCCTCCAACACCGCATTACAAATCCCCGGAACGGCGCAAGTTTGCGATATTGCTGACGACTTCCCTCGTCTGCTCTTTGATCATGCTTGATGCCAATGTCGTCGCGGTCTCGTTGCCAGCTATCGCGAGATCTCTGGGTGCTTCCTTCACGGACATCGAGTGGGTTGTGAGCGCCTACGTACTTCCCTTTGCCGCTCTGCTGCTGGCCGCAGGATCTCTAGCAGACCGCCACGGCAGAAAGCGTACGATGCTTGCCGGCTTGGCAATCTTTGCCTTCGCCTCAGGGCTATGCGGACTTGCGCATTCGGCCTTAATTCTAAATTTGGCTCGTGCTCTTCAAGGCGTCGGCGCTAGTCTCTTGCTGACGTCAGCCCTTGCAGTCATCAATCATGCCTTTGCAGGACAGGAACGGGCGCAAGCCTACGCTTTTTGGGGGGCTTGCCTGGGAATCGCGATCACCAGTGGACCGATCATCGGCGGGGCGATCACCAGTTTCTTCGGATGGCGCTGGACCTTCCTAGTAAACCTTCCTTTCTGCGCCGTCCTCTTTGTGGCCTCTTTCATCCTTGTGGAAGAGTCACGAGATCATGAGACTAAGAATCTCGACATCGCGGGTATTCTAACGCTGAGTTCAGGGCTCTTTTTGTTGATCTGGGCCTTGATCGACGGCAACAGCGCTGGGTGGACTACTCCCGCTATCCTCTGGCGCTTCGCGGCGGCTGCAGGCTTGCTGGGCGCGTTCGTAGTTGCAGAACTTCGCCAAACGCGCCCGATGGTGGATTTGGCTCTCTTCGCACAGCCAACTTTCCTCGGGTCGGCTTTTGCGATGGTCGGATACGCAGGTGGGGCTCAGGTGATGATTTTTTACATGCCGATGTACCTACAAAATGCGTATGGATTCGAGCCCGCCAAGGCGGGCCTCGCCATGATTCCATTTGCACTACCGATGTTTCTGACGCCGCGTCTCGGCAGCCGACTTGCGAAGAGCTACTCAGGCCGCGCCCTTCTCACAGCCGGTCTCATGACAACCCTGCTCGGGAACCTCCTCCTTTATGGCATTGCACACGCCGGCATGACCTATCCCGTTTTTGTCGTTGGCATGCTCGTGGCCGGGGTAGGAGCTGGTCTCCTGAATAGTGAGACGGCTAAGGTGATGCAGGGGGCAGTTCCCGCGCAGCGAGCCGGCATGGCTTCGGGACTGGCAGCGACTACTCGATTCGTCGGGCTGTTGCTAGGCGTTGCCGCACTTGGCTCGGTGCTGGCCCAGGTTGTATCGAGCCAGTTCGTTAGCGCAGCCGTAGCGCTTGGTCTCCAACCGCAGTTTGCGGTACAGGCCGCGAAGCGAGTGGCCTCCGGCGATCTTGCAGGCGTAATGGCCGACGTTCCGTCGCGGCTTCAAACGCAGGTTCATGCAGCCGGCTGGGCGGCGTTCGCGGGCGGATTCGCGGCAGCGAGCTTGGTTGCTGCTGCCGTGGCTGCTCTCACCGGCCTTCTCACATTTCTTCTGGTTCGCTCAACCGACACTGCACCCGGCACCGATGTCAATGATAGTGGCGCGTTGGTTGCAATGATGGAGTAGGTTGTAGCCGTTTGGCCGGGAGCTTGAACTTCAATTGAAGCGACGAGCTACTGGCTCGTCTGCATAAGTCGAGGGATTCTCTACCTAAACACAAGTCAAGGTTCTTTGAAGCGATCCTAGGCTGGACTGAGGTATCCAACATGTTAAATCGACACTGGTTTTCTCTCGCGGCGGTTTTTGTATTTTTTATTGGCTCATCAGCTCTCTCGCCAACGCCTGCAAGAGTCCGTGGCACAGTCACCATAATCGACGGCGGGAGCCTGACGGTGAAGGAGCAGGACGGCACGACGCTCACGATAGGCACCGACTCCACCACAAAATACGTCGATGTCGTGCCATCGTCGCTGGATACGATCAAAGTGAACGATCACATTGGCACCGCCGTCAAAGGTCCTCTCAATCACTTGATCGCAGTCGAGATCGCGTTGGTGCCTGAGACTATGCGTCCTGGAAGAATTGGCTTCTATCCGTGGGACTCCTTGCCTGACACGTCGGGGTTTCCTCCACCAGATCGTGCAAGAGCGCACGTGGCCAGCGGCGTTGTTGCCCACATTTCCCGAGCAAGACCTGAGATGACGGACACCAACATGACCAACGGCACAGTTTCAGCCGCAGAGAGCAGCCGGATCGGTCGAACACTCACGGTGACCCTAGTCGGAGGAACTTCCGCTGAGATCCTGGTTTCGAGGACCGCGCCGGTGGTTCGGTTCATTCCTTCCAGGAGGCTAGCCCTGTCGGCAGGTTCTTCAGTTGTCGTATGGACCAGACCGGATGGCAAGGCGCGAATTGTTGCGGTCGGCAAAGGGATAAGGCCTCCGATGTGAAGCAGACTCAGAGGGATAGCCGATATCGTAACGACCGCGCCGCCAAGAGCTACAGCCGCGATCACTGTGTGAATGTATCTGGCGGCCCGGCCCGCCAAGCTAATGGAGTTTTGCTAAATGAGTATGCTCGAGCCGTCCCAAGCACTTCTGGGGAATATCAAGGACAAGCGCGCTGACGTGACGATCGCTAAAATTACAGTAAAACCAGGAGAATGGAAGACTCCTGCCTCCTCAAACGTTAGTTTAGCGCTCACATTAAAGCCGACTGCTGCGACGAAGGTAAAGGGCAACCCTCAATATTTGAAGCCTATGCCTATGGGCAACATCTCCCTTTGCCCACTGAATGATTCACGGGTATTCGAGTTTACAACGGAGACCGCGTTTGCCCACATAACGCTCAGTGACGCCCTGTTCGCTCCGCTTCTGCAGGGCAGCAGAGTAACAAGGATAGAGCTTATCAGCCGCGATATTCTTGAAGATGCGACACTGCGCAAAATGGCCGCGGTCCTTCTACAGCAGAAACGAGACTGCTTTCAGGCCGGCGCGTTATTTCTCGACAGCATGGCGACAGCGTTATCGTCATATCTTGTTAGCAAATACTCAACTGTTTCGCCCCTGGAAGCGGCAGTCACTGGCGGCCTCGCGCCATCCACACTTCGGCGCTGTATTGATTTCATCCAAGCGAATCTTTCGAGATCGATCCGTCTCGACGACCTCGCTCGTGAATCTGGGCTGAGTACGTCACATTTGGTCCGCAGCTTTCGTCAAAGCATCGGAAAAAGTCCATATCAGTATGTCCTCGAACTGCGAACCCAGCGGGCAAAATCGATGATGCAAGAGGGACATCTCGGACTTACTGACATTGCATTGAGCAGCGGATTTGCCAATCAGCACCATTTGTCACGCGTATTCACAAAACTAGTAGGTATTACGCCCAGCCGGTATCGCGCAGGTCTGCCTGAATAGGGACTGATGATAAATCTCTCTGTGCTCGCAACATATGTCGGCACCTCTTCACCTGTAGTTACATACCAAGCAATGTCTTTCGATTGCAAAAGATCAGGATGCGAGAGGTGATATGCGTAAGAACAATCCTAGCGATGCGGACGCGATGTCCGACTTCTTTCTCCCACTCAATGTTGGCAAGGCCGTCGTCGTGCGTAGGATCATCCCAACTTTAAACCCGCCTGATGGGTATCCTGCGTTCGGGCCGTTCGTACCTGCCGATTTTCTGCACACATTCCAATAAAGACCCGTTCCCGCTTTGTCAAAGGGACCACTTCGAGCATACATCTGCGACTCGCTAGGTCAACATTCTTTCACATTTGCGTGGAGGCTCAGAACTGTGAAGGCTACCGTTCCGCCGGACCACAAATTAGAAACTGTCAGTCCGTTGACTGGTTCCATTTCAATACCGATACTCCTCGGTACTGTCAGCCACTCTCATTTGAGATCGAAGCTATATATACAAAAGAGTTGGCGCTCCATAGAGAAGCCACAACACATACCCGTCGTGCTACCAACGCATTCGACGTCTCCCGGTGCACCGCACGATTGGTTGAGTCGAGCAGTTGGCTTGCGGCCTGAGAGCACATTCATATCGCGTACGAGGAAATGGAATTTCACACCGTAAGATGTTGGTTATAACGGATACAAAAAGGCAGGAGCAGATACAGTAGGTTACTCCACCGGAAATAGGCTAGGTTAATGGCAGTTACGAAACCGCTCCCGTTATCCTCGACCTCTCACCCTTGTGAATCAGGAGAGAAGCTTTCTGAACTCGGAGGTTTGCAGGAACATTTCTGGTTGGCGGAGCACACCGGATCTCATCTTGCGATACTCGTTGCCGAGGTCGAAGGTTCCACTACCGTCAACGACTGGCGCGACTCTCTTGCCAGTCTTCAGGTGAAGTATCCCGCGCTCGCCGCTCGGTTACGGAAGCATCCTGGCGAGAGGCCTTATTTGGAGTCTTTTCCCGAGGTTGTGATGGATTTCGAAGTCTTTTCCTACGAAGTTCATCCCGATTTGGATTCCATTTTGTCTGATCGGATAGTCCCATCCTTTGAATTCGGAGATGGGGGACTCGCACGCATCGCGCTTTATCACGGGCCGACAAGGTCGATTGTGGTCATTGCGGCGCATCACGCTGCGAGCGACGGCAGGACGCTCGTCATGATGATGCGAGACCTGGTTGCCGGAGCGTCGGGAAATGACATTGGTCTCCCACTCCGCGCCTTGCCGCCGTTAACCGAACTCCTGGGAATGCCCTCACCTGAACCATACACCAACCTGCTGACACTTGAGGAGACCGCGCTTCGTTCCGAACCAGAGCGTCCGGCGGTCAAGGTAACTCATCACAAGCTAGGTGCCGACGAGTTTAGTGTGCTCCTAAGCCGTTGCAAGGCAGAGAGCACAACCGTACAAGGGGCGCTCGTCGCAGCCTTCATCCTTGCGGGACGTGAACTTTCTGAGTTCTGGCGCAGTAGGCCTGTAGTCTGTCTTTCCCCGATCGATTACCGATCGTTGCTCGGTGTCGAAGGCAGTGCAGGTGTGCCAATTGGCGTACATCCAACAGTTTCAACGCCCGAAGAGACGAAGAAAGGAATTCGTTTTTGGGATCTCGCTCGTGCAACCAAATCAGACATGCTCAAGTCACAGACTAAGGAAGGCGCTATCGCCGGAGTCGAATACGCCGCAAGGTTTGTGCTGCGCGAAGGTAATCCGTACGACGTACGGACGGTAGATCCCGAACATCTCCTCGACCACGACCTCATGGTGAGCAACTATGGAAATTATGGTCACGATATGCAGTTTGGATCACTTATGGTTAGAGCGCTCTATCCGGCAGTCACCTTTCCTATGAAGGAGACTCAGAGCATTTCACTACTTACCCTAGATGGTGTACTTCACATAACGCATTCAAGTCGTACGCGCCTTACAGGGCTTTGGGATCATGCCCGGGAGCTGTTGATTGCGGCAAGTACAGAAACAGTGTCTAAATAGACGTAATTGAGACCGCTGCCGGTGCTCACGGCGAGAGCACATAACAGAGATTTCAAACACTTGAACTGTGCTACGGAATAGAGCCAGGAGGAAAAAGCACCACCTGGGATCACTCGATGCTGTGTCTCAATTTGCGAGTACAAAGCTGCTTCCCAATTTCCGTCCGGATAGAACATGACGCACGGAAGCCCCCTTCCTACTTGGCATCTCGTCTGGGAGCGGGTTGCAATGTATCTACACCCCCGACTTGTCACGTAAGACGATAGCTCGCTGGCAAGAGAGGTTTGTCGAAAACGACTCGGAGGTCCCGAGACGCAAAAGGAGAATAGCTTGGCAACGTTCGTTCTCGTACATGGAGCCTTTCATGGAAGTTGGTCTTGGAAACGGGTGCGCAATGCACTCCAAGCCGCCGGGCATGAGGTATTCACTCCCACGCTTACAGGACTTGGCGAGCGGTCCCACCTCAACTCGCCGAACGTCAATCTTTCTACCCATATATTAGATGTGATCAATCTCATCAAATGGGAAGAGCTATCGAACGTGGTTCTATGTGGTCACTCCTATGGTGGTTGCGTGATCAGCGGCGCGGCCGAGCAGTTGAACAGCTCTATACGTGCATTGGTGTATGTCGAAGGGTTTGTGCTCGAAGACGGCGAGTCTCTTATGGACCTTTTTCCTCGTGAGCAGGTAAACCAAGCAAGACAGCAGGCACAGACTGCCGGAGATGGCTGGAAGATCCTTCCGTTTCCCGCAAGTGTTCTTGGTACGAATTCAGCAGACGTTGATTGGGTAGATGCACAACTGACTCCCCAACCAATCGCTTCATTTGAAGAACCGCTTCTGTTTGCCAAAAGATCTCCAGAGGTTGCAGATATCCTCCACATTCTAGCGACCGGTTACGAGTCGCCGTTTCCGATTGCAGCTGCGCACGAACGCGCTAAAAAGAGAGGCTGGGCTACTCGCACCGTCTCCTGTGGACACGAAGTTATGCTTGATCGCCCCGATGATCTGACTAAACTACTTCTGGAATACGTCTGACGCAATCTAGAAAAGGTTGAGAGCGATGGACCGTTACAAGGCCAGATCTGGGCGTCCAGGATTCATTCAACGGCGCTGTACTCGAGCGAATGTTTGTTGAGATGAAACGGGAGTGACCAACGGGCTTCTTGCGATTGTCCCCGCAGATTTACTCAAAAGACCAAAGTCATATCCGAGCAGGATTGTGCAAGAGAGGCGCTGCGAGATCGCCTTTCTGTCCTCAACAATGCCACGGCTAATAGGATGCCCCATGCTGGTTAGATCCGTTTGGTTGTGAAGCCCCGATCATGACACCCTGAATCGGGCATCAAGGCCGATTGCTCAGAAACGCTGCGTATGAACTAAAAGACATCTGGAGTCCAACCGTCAAGGGAGGAATTCATTTGAAAGGTTGGAAATTAATGGCCATTGCCCGTATGAAGGTTTCAAACTTTTTTGATCAATGTACTTACCGCAAGCATCACCGATGGATACGGCTGCAGTTCTTGATAGCGGCACTGATTGCTGCCGCAGTGCCGCTGGCGCGCGCAATGCCCCAGGATTCTCCGCGGAGCGAGATAGTAAACGTCGAAGCGCTGATGACCCGCGTCGGGCCACCGTCTCCCTTGGCCATCAAAGAATTTAAGAATGCGGGAATGGAAGGCGTTAGACCACACACATTGACGGCTTCCGAGAGAACAACGGTGGAGGTCACTCTTGCTTCACTCCCGCTCTTGACCAGACGTGTGCTTGAGAAGAAGCTGCATTATCTGGCATTCGTCGACGGCATTCCGGGTGAAGGCACCGGGCTTACTTCCCCTGTTGCAAAGACAGGGCTCTATGACATCACGCTTCGCGCCAGCATTTTGGACGAGCCGCTCTCGATCTTTCTGACAACCAAAGAGCGCAGACTGTTTACCAATGATGGTACGGGGCTCACAGTCATGGTGAGTGGGACAGGTACCGATGCTTTGACCTACGTGCTGCTGCATGAGTCCGCGCACGTAGTGGATAACAGTTGCGGCATCACGGCTAACCCTCGCAGCCGGTTTGTTGCCGACATCTGGGCGAGTCAAAAACGATTTGTGCCTCGTCTGGAGGCCTCGGTCGTGGCGGCGACGGCCTTTCACGGAGGACGTCCGCTTAGGATTGGACAGGCTGCAGCGGTGTACGACGCGATGGCGCAGACAGGATTTGTGAGCTTGTATGCAACGCACGGCTCACTGGACGATTTTGCGGAGCTCGTTGCCTGGCGCGAGATACTGGTCCAACATCAGGGTAACCTCGTCATCGAAGTGAAGGATGCGAGTGGAAAGAGCTTGAGGCGGTGGGAGCCGCTGACTTTCCCTGAAGTGCAGAAGCGCTTTGAGGATGTAGACAAGCTTCGTGCGTCGCCAGCAACCTGCCGCGGTGTGGTCTAAAGGGAGACATGTATTTAGACGATTACGTTCGCGTGTTGCAGACGGCTGGAGCCCAACGTCCTGCCTGGACGATTTCATCTCACCGAGTCATCCATATCAGCCAAATGAAGAAGAGTCGATGGCACCAGATTGCTTTACAGAAAGGCGATCGGCGGTAGACCCTCCCCAGCGTCCAGCAATTGGCAATGGAGAAAAGAGACCGAAGCATCGGATCACAGCAAATAAATCAATGGCACGTAGTTTGTGGCGCACTCTGCATTCCAACTGGCGCAGTATGCATAACGCTGCCTTTCAGAAACTTCTAACTTAGCCTTATGTTCGATACAAAAGCCTACTCCGCTACGAGTGAAACATCGCCGCTGGCCTCCTCTGTGATCGCGCGGCGCGATCCCACCGACATCGACGTGCAGATCGAGATTCTCTTCTGCGGCGTATGTCATTCTGACCTTCACTACGCGCGCAACGAATGGAAGGACGTCCTTCCCACCATGTACCCCTGCGTTCCGGGTCATGAGATCGTCGGTCGTGTCACAAAGATCGGACCTGCCGTAACCAAGTTCAAAGAGGGCGACATCGTCGGCGTCGGCTGCCTCGTCGACTCCGACCGGACCTGCACTTCGTGCCAGGCTGGCACCGAGCAGTTCTGCCAGCACATGACGATGACGTACGGTTCCATGGATAAGCACACCGGTAAGCCCACCTATGGAGGCTATTCCGAGAGCATCGTTGTGGATGAGCACTTCGTCGTCCGCATTCCTGACAACCTTGATCTTGCCGCCGTCGCTCCGCTGCTTTGTGCAGGCATCACAACCTACTCGCCCCTTCACCACTGGGGAGTCACCAAGGGCAAGAAGGTTGGCATCGTCGGTCTGGGCGGCCTTGGCCATATGGGAGTGAAGTTTGCCCAAGCATTTGGCGCATACACGGTCGTCTTCACCACGTCCCCCAGCAAAGTGCAGGATGCTGTACGTCTCGGTGCGGATGAGGTCGTCATCTCGAGCGATCCCGCGCAGATGCAGAAGCACGCTGGCTCTTTTGACTTCATTCTCGACTGCGTAGCTGCAGACCACGATATCAACGCCTACATCCAGCTCCTCACTGTCGACGGCAACATCACTCTTGTCGGCGCACCGGAGAAGCCTCTCAGCTTCTATTCATTCGGTCTCATCTTCGGCCGCCGCAGCATCTCAGGCTCGCCTATCGGAGGCATCGCGGAGACGCAGGAAATGCTCGACTTCTGCGGTCAGCACAACATCACCGCCGATGTTGAAGTTATCCCGATCCAGAAGATTAATGAAGCCTACGACCGTCTGCTCAAATCAGATGTAAAGTATCGTTTCTGCATCGATATGGCATCACTCAAGTCCGAATAACTCTCCATGACAAAATACTTCCGTGTCACCGGTATGCTTCGGCCCCGCCTAGAAGAACTCGAAATCCCCGTGCCTGCGGTTCTACGCAGGGCGGGGCTTCCGCATAATTTCTTCGAGCAGACGCGCATCCTTGTCTCGACTGAGCAGCTCTTTGCTCTCTGGGACGCCATCGGTTTTGTCAGTAACGATCCCGCCGTCGGTGTAAAGCTCAGTTCAGAGAGCAGAATCGAACGCTTCGACCCCATCGCCCTCTCCACTCTGACAAATGAGAACTTCTTCGCTGCAGTTCGCCACATTGCACGCTACAAAAGCCTTTGTGCGCCGGAGGAGATTATTCACCAGGAAGAAGGCAATGAGTGGAGCATTCAGTTCCGCTGGACACTGGCACTCGACACAGATCCGCAGGTATTTCTCGAGGCCTGCTTCGCATGGATGCTCAACATCGCACGTCACGGTACCGGCACCCGTATCTCTCCACTGCGTCTTGAGTTTGTTCAGCCGCGCAGCCATGTCCGCGAACTCGAACGTCACTTTGGCTGCCCCGTTCACTGTAACGCGCCGCGCAACGCACTCATCTTTCGCGCCTCCGACGCACTTATCCCTTTCATCACACGCAATGCGGAACTGCTGGATGCTCTCGCACCAGAATTTGAGCAGTCCCTCAAATTGAACAAAGAAGACAACAGTTTCATCGAACTCGTGGGCAATGCCATCCGCAGCCGTCTCACTGGTCGCCGCCCCGTGATCGAAGAGATTGCGCGCGACCTGCACGTCAGCTCCCGAACGATGCAGCGCCGACTCAAAGAGGCGGGTTCCAGCTTTCAAGGTGTGCTTGATCAGGCCCGACACCAGATGGCCCGCTACTACCTGAAGAACTCCGTACTCGAACTCAACGAAGCCGCCTATCTTCTCGGTTACGAAGATGGAAACTCCTTCGTCCGGGCCTTTCGCATTTGGGAAGGTGTCCCACCAGGTCTCTGGCGTGAAGAGAACCGCGCGTAAATACCGTGCAATAGATTTCCGGCCAACGAGTTCTCAAATTCCTGGCGATAATACCGAACGAAGGGCATGAGGAAACATGAACACTGCATCACGCGAGATCCGGCTGGCAAGCCGTCCTGAAGGTACGCCAACACTCGATAACTTTAAATTGGCTGAAGTTGAGCTCAATACGCTGGCTGACGGGCATGTGCGCGTACGCAACCAATGGATGTCGGTCGATCCCTACATGCGCGGGCGTATGCGTGACTACGAAAGCTACTTGCCTCCATTCCAGATTGGAAAAGCGCTGGAAGGCGCGGCGGTCGGTCAAGTGATCGAATCGAACAACGCTGAGTTCCACGTTGGAGATACCGTGCTGTCGATGCTGGGCTGGCGGGAGGTGTTCGATGCTGCACCGCAGGCCCTGCGTAAGCCATCGGTCCCCGTAGCCTCCCCGGAGATGTACCTTGGTATCTGCGGTAACACCGGTCATACCGCGTACATTGGTCTAACGGAAGTCATCCGTCTCAAACAGGGCGAGACGATATTCGTTTCCGCAGCCGCCGGCGCTGTTGGTTCCGTCGTCTGCCAGATTGCTCTATTGCTTGGCGCAACAGTCATCGCCTCAGCTGGCGGCGCGGACAAGGTGGAGTATGTTCGCAGTCTAGGCGTCGAACGAATCATTGATTACAAGAGCACGAACGACCTCACACAGATTGTACGTAAGCTTGCGCCGCAAGGCATCGATGCTTATTTCGACAATGTTGGTGGCGAACATCTGGATGCTGCGTTAGCCTCTGCACGTAACTTTGCCCGCTTTGCTCTCTGCGGCATGATCTCCGGCTACAGCGGCGCTGGCACACAACCACAGAACCTATTGATGGCCATCGAAAAACGCCTACTTCTGCAAGGCTTTCTTGTCTCCGACCATCTCGCCGGCCGTGCCGCATTCATCGAACAGATGAACCAATGGATTGAAAGTGGTGAGGTCATCGCAAAAAACACCTTGGAGTTCGGCATCGAGCAGGCTCCCGCTGCATTTCTTCAACTCTTCTCCGGAGCGAACGTAGGCAAGGTGCTCGTCGGACTATGAGTTTGAATCAGAAATCCCCGAAATGAGACACCGACTGCTAATGGAGGCCCGACCGTAAATATCTTCAAAGGAAGGTTGATGCCTGATTGAAGTTTCGATGCCTACCGATCCGGCGTGAAACCTTCCGCCCCACCAACCGGTTCCGCCTTGGGCTTCCCCAATGCGTTTGCGATCACAAGGACCCTTGTTTCATCAACCGCTGACACAGCTACATAGGAGAGATGATGCCATTTGTCGAGGTATTTACCAGAGAACGATTGTCCGATGATATTCGCGCCAGACTTGCAGAAGAGTTGTCTAACACCATGATGACTATAGAGGTCGGAGGGCCTAACGAGTCCGCGAAAATGATTGACTGGATGTGGTTCCACACCATGCCTGCCGACAGTTGGGCGGTCGGGGGCCGCTTCGACGAAACATACGTCAGGGGCCGAACGATGGCACTCGCGCGTATTATCGCACCGCGGGGGGTAATGAATGCTGAGCTGAAGTCGAGAGCGGTTCGAGAAGTCGCGCGCGTTTTGAAGGCTGCGCTTGGCGTTGGGGAGAAAGATGAAGATACCGGGATATTCACAATGTGCGTCGAAATCGAGGATGGACAATGGGGTATTGGCTCTAATGTCCCCACACTTTTTGAAGTGATCGACCACCTCGGCGGCACCGTTTCGGAAGAAAGATTGGCCGAAATGCGCGCTCTCTACCCTCAGAAGCGATGAGCGAAAACTCCAAGAACTCCGTAGCCAAGGGAATCCTGCCTTGGCATTGCATCAGACGAGTTCCAAGAGCAGATCAGCCAACTCATCAGGACGATCAATCCTAGAACAGGCAAGTCTCGGCAGGTGCGGTGGTCGCATCTTCTACTGTCCATTCTTGGAGTTCGCCGGACAAGCGTCGCAGACGCTCCCAAACGAGAGCAGGCCGGCTCGCACCGGCCCACCAGAGTGTTCGAAGATTAAAGTAAGGCAAGAAGTCGGTGAATCAGAGATTACGCTTTGCAAGATCTTCAAAGATTTCCATCCCGTTTTTTGCATGCATAAGCGGGAAGTACATATCGACCGTCTTCGATGCGTCTTTCAGAACTTCGAGATATTGCTTTCCATCGGCTTCGGTCGGCTCTTGAGGAGGCGGCAGAGGATCGTCGATACTCACGGCCATGCCGTACTTATCCAGCCCGACCTGATGATAGTACGTTGAGAAACTCATAAATCGGGTCGGTTCCTTTGTCCGGTTGTGAAATGCATGTAGTACGTTGATAGGAGCCACCAGTGTATCCCCAGCACTGCAGCGGACCCAGTGTTCTTGATCGTCTATATCGATCCATACAAAATCGGTTTGCCCTGAAATAATATAGAAAATCTCTGCATAGGCATGGCTATGCATGGGAATGCCGTTGCCCGGGGTCAACTCCATCTCATACGCGCTTGTTGCGAATCCGGTATCTTCACCCGTAGCTTTCCATATCAGCCGTGTACCACCCACGGCAATAGTGCGCCCCTCGTTCGGGCCCAATTTCCTAACGACGTGACCTGTCACTAATCCTTGCTGCATTCTTCCTCCTTCGATTGCCTAATGCCCGGTGCCAACAACACCAACATGGCTTGTAGGTGTCTTAGCGGCAAGCCATCCCGTTCTGCTGCGCCGATGTCTCTTCCGTACGTCCAATTGAAGCAGTTTCGGCCTAAGCAGATGTGCCGAAAGCGACCTTGGTGTGCACAAAGTGATGAGAAAATGGGGAGATGGATGAAACCACAAAGCCGACTTCCCCCTCGTCCCCACGATTCGCGACTGTCTTCAAAACGACCGCTCCACAAGGGGAATGGGACACGCCTGCGATTCCGCACGTGAGTCTGGGGCTTTCGCTTTCGAACCATCAAAGCACGTGGCAAGGATGCTCAGGTCTGTTCTCAGCGAACATCAGCCCAAACGATGTGTCTGTCTGCGAATACGACCGATCGAGAACATACACTCTCGACCAGAGTGCGGACTTCGGCGTCATCATCCTCGCCGACGAAGTGATGCTCGCAGTAAGCGGAGAGACAAAGTATCCGGTGCCGGAGATACAGCATCATCCGTTTTTGCAAGACACAACCCTGACAAACCTTTCATCTATCCTGATGACGGAAAGTGATACCAACTATGAAAATGGCCACCTCTTCACAGACAGCATCGCTACCGCGCTGGCGCAATATCTGTGGCACAATTACTCGGCCTTTCCATCGCAGCGCAGGCACTCTACTGGCGGTCTAGCTCCAACTCATTTACGCAGAAGCATCGACTACATACAGGCAAATCTAGGCAGCGATATTCGCCTAAGAGATCTTGCGAAAGAAACAGGGTTTAGCCCTTCGCACTTCTTGCGAAGCTTTCGCCAGAGTACAGGGATGAGTCCGCACCAGTACCTACTTCACCGACGGGTCGAACGAGTACAGCGTCAGATTCGCAACGGAGCAGCATCTCTGGCGGAAGTTGCGCTCGCATGCGGATTTGCAGACCAGCATCACATGGCTCGCGTCTTTCGCCGGATCACCGGCATTAGCCCAACACTATTCCGGCGGTCTATCTAAACATCTGGAGATCGTCGTATCGAGCTCGAGGCCGTAAGCCTAGGCTCTTCAAACGAGCCGCAATCGGTGTTGTGGCCGCCTCTACCTCTGTATATGAGCATCAGGTGATCTCTCGCCGGATGACCGCGTCACAGGGTCCTTGAAGTAGTGCTTATCCAAGATCTTCTTTACGCCTGGTGCGCTCAGCGACCGCACATACTCCTGAATCGCTTTTCCGTCTTTCCAAGCAATTGCATATTTTCGGAGAGAGCTCTGAGCTTCTTCCAGGAAACCCTGGCATCCGGTGCAAAGCCGCCGCATGTTCAAAACCCAAAGCGAATTTGCATGTCTGCAAACCGTTCCTCTCGTCGCAATGCATTGAAAATCGTTGGCACCCTCTTCTCAAACCACTTCTCTATCTCACCTAAACAGACTCTCGAATCCGGTTGATACCCCTTGCATTCATAAATCGCGACAATCCGCTCACGGATATTCCGCACACCGATCTCCGCACGCTGTCCCCGGTCGCTAGTCACAATCAATCCAATGTCTACAGACCCACCCTCCAGCGATCGCACGCAGTGACCGACGACTAACTCGAAGAGGGCGCCTCGCAAATTACCCGCTGCACCCTCGATGGAGGACAACTTGGAAAACAGGTTGCTCAAGTGGATGCGGCGCGAAGCAGATGGTCACTTGGTGTGCCTGGTACACCACCGAAGTGGTGAACACGCCAGCAAGAGTCCAGTCTGACATCCGCACAACCCGAGAGAGGCTCAAGGAGGTGTCTCTTTGTCCCATTCGAAAGGAAGCCACCGACGCTCTTGATGCAATCCGCTTGCGGGACGAGGCAAGGCGCGCAGAGATCATGAACAAGCCGGGCTGCTTGCCTTGTGATCGACCAGCGGTTGATCCTACATACTTCCAGACCTTTGAACGGTTCGAAGCTCCTAAGAGAGCTGTCCCCGATCCAACCACTCTGATCCTGGTTGACGAAGCCGACCGGTTGCACATGAACAGCCTTGAAGTCATCAGGTCGATCTTCGACGACGGGGGTATCGGCATGGTGCTGATCGGAATGCCCAGCATCGAAAAGAGGATCGCTCGCTTCCCTCAGTTCTATTCGCGGATCGGTTTCGTCCACGAGTTCCGCCCCTTAGACGAAGCGCAAATGACCAGACTTCTAAACGAACGGTGGTTGCCGGCTGGCGTGAAACTTCCCGACGCATTGCTCGCTCCCGAAGTCATCGCCACTCTGATCCGAATGAGCGGGGGAAACTTCCGACTGCTGACCCGCCTACTGACCCAGGTCGAACGACTCCTAAAGGTGAATCATTCTGAAATAGTCTCCAAAGAGATTGTCACTGCCGCAAGAGACAGTCTGATTATCGGACAGAGCTGAACTCGAGTGTACAGACGCTTACGCCAAATAGCGCTCAAATATCTACGCCACATTGCGATCCAAGCTACACACCAGGCCTTTCGGCAGAATGTGGATGAGGAAGCGCCTCAGGAACTCGTTGGCTGAAACCGTCATAACCTTCTGCTTGCTGCCGGCTGCATAGTCCTTCCAACGGAAGGAGACTTGATGGTCCTTGAAGCTGACGAGGCGATGGTTCGAGATCGCGACACGGTGGGTGTAGCGGGCGAGATAGTGGAGAACGTGTTCGGCACCACCGAAGGGCGGCTTGGCGTAGACAACCCAGTTGTCGCGCTGCACTCAATTCCCGGAAACACGATTCTTTGTTTTCAATCCTTTTCCGGGATTTGAATGCATGGTTGTTGTATTGAAACCCTGGAATTTTGCACCCAAACCTCGGACAAAGTTCAAGTTAGAGTTCGTCCGGGATTTGAATGCTAAAACGAACCTATCCCATTTCCTTGCCGCAGTTCCGCTCCTGGATTTAAGTACAAAACACACGGCGGATTCCGGGATTTATCTGCAACATAATGACCCTCCGGGAGATATTCCGGGAATTGAGTGCAGCGTGACACCTGAGTTCACAAACCAATATTGTCATTCACCGCGATTGCGATCTCTTGCTCCGAGCCGAGGTAGTGTTCCGTCGTCTGGATCGAAGAATGTCCCAGCAGAAACTTAGTCTGCTCAAGATCGCCACCCGATTTGCGACAGAGTTTCGCACAGGTACGGCGCAGATCATGAGCCCCGAACCGCTCGATGCCGATTTGCTCCGCTGACTGTTGTACAACCGCCCAGACTGCCCAATCGCTCAGGCTCTCGCCGGCGACCTTGTCGCTCTTCGTCATCGACCGGAAGAGTTTCCCTTCCAGCAGCTCAGCTGCATCTAGCCAAGCATTGATCGCGTTCTTGACCCAGAGTGGAACGGCAACGGTGCGGATCCGGTTGCCGTTGCCGCAAAGGTTCGCAATCACCCAACGCCCTTCACGTTCATGAAGATCCGACATCTCAAGCGTAGCTAGCTCACGCCGGCGAAGAGCACATCCAACCAGCAAGGCGAGGATTGCGTAGTCCCGCTTCCCTTTCAGGGTTGAGCGAGCCGGGACCTGCAACAGCTCCTTCGCCTGCTCTCGTGTGAGCCAGTTTCCCAGTCGGTTGCCACGCTGTCTCACGTTCGGAATGTCGGACAAATTAGCGGCATCCTCTGCTGAGATCAAGCCGTTGCGACGGGCCTCTCCGACAAGCCTCCGCATGGCTGAAGGCTTTACATTGACAGTGGACGGTGCCAGCGCTTCCATCAAGGCTTTCCACTCCTGCAGCACCGCGCGAGTCAACGCCCTGCCAGCAGAGAAAGCGAACAGCTCATCCAGCGTCAGGGCATAGCTCCGTCGCGTATTCGGTGACGTGACAGAGTCGAGCACCATCTGCTTTAGCAGAACCTGCGCCTCCGTCAGCTCACCTTGTCCCGCGGCATTCTCCGTAAGCTCCGGCGCGGGTAGAAGCAGATTATCCATCTCACCTCAAGCTAGATATACGACATTTAGCGTGATAAGAATACGACAGAGATCGTGAAAAACAACACTTCAGGGACGGCGAACATATCGTAGGAGCAGACGCGACGCTTCATTGTTCGAAGCTCCTTCCGCTAGATCATCTCTGCTTTCCGAAAACAATACAAGATACTTGCTTCTAAGAATATGTACGCAACGCGCTTTATTCTTGATCAAGCCCACGAGGGTAAGGGACGCCTCAGGCCCACAACGCAACGCATGTCCCGGCCCACTAAATCTTTAGCGGGGTTTGTCTCCATTATGGACCGCGCACCTCAGAACGATTGTGGGTGGGGTGCTGTGAGGAGGAACCGTACCGATAAGGACTCCATCATCGAATTCTCTCGTCGTACTGACAATGAATACCGGATGGACGGGAAGTTCATTGTCTCTTCACTGCAAATTTGAGTTCATCTGTCCGGCGCAATGTAAAATCTGAAACTTGACCGATATTTATGAATGGCCAGGAGGCAAACATGTTCTACCCGGTGAAGAACGCTGATCGCGGGACACGGAATGTGCGCATTAAGCGAGCGATCACAGCATTATCGCTGCTCATTTTATTGGCCTTATTAACTGCCTTAGTGGGTTTTTATCGACATCGCGCCGCCCGATACACCCCCGATCTTCCTGTGACTGCGGTTGCACTTTCCGACCATGCATCGGTAATCGGAGTCTATAAATGGAGAATATGCGGACCATTCGTCGCTGCCACCGAGGATCAGCATTACACGCCACTAACTGAACGTAATATGCTTCTCCATGATTATCTTCATGATATCCATGGGGCAGAGACACCATTGCACATAGCGCTGCCCCGCACTAATATCGGAATCAGCTTCGATCGCGACCCGGCTGCAGAAGATAAAGCGCCTATCACAAAACAAGAATTCCTGAATCAGGATATAACTTTTCCAACTCCCGACATCAAGACACAGCTACTTTATTGGGGAGAATATCATGTCTTTAAAGTTGTCTATGCTGCTGCATTTCTTGATTCACCTAATGAGCAGGATGTAATATTGCTCTCCGCAACAAATTCTCCGATCAAGATTTGGCTGAACGATCAATTTCAAACACAATCGTCGCCTGGCTCGGTGGGCGAATACTGGTACGCTCATGTCGGAACCGTCGTTCACCTCCGAACAGGAAAGAATACGCTCTTAATAAAAATGTTATGCTTCCCCTTCCGCAACGATTTTGCTGTATGGATCGCGACGCGTGAAGGAGCTTACGCGTTCATCCGCGAACACGGTGGACTCTTCGACCTATCCGCTCAGTTGGTGATTCCCCGTGGCGAGCCGATAGTTCTCGCTCCGATACTATCTATTTATGATCGTGGCAAGGATACGTTAAAGAGTTATTCTATCCTCGATCAACGAGGGCGCGTCGTTAGACATGGTCCACTAACTGAGCCGACGATTGATACATCTTATATCCCAGATGGACTATATTCTCTCAGCCTTAAATACGACGCCTTAACAGTAGGAGAATTGATTTTCCTGGGTAACCCAGTAACGCGCCTGAAAGAATATCAAACCCAATGCATCAGAGGTGCTCGAATAAACGTTCCATGTGCCGGCCTATCTCGACTTGCCACGACAGTCAAAGATGCTAGCGCGGGGTTCGCCGTTGATAAGCAGAAATTGCTCGTTAGCCTAATCGCGAATTTCGAATGGAGCATTCATCGTTTGCCCTTGTATGACGGACTGACTGACGAAGTCCCGCGTGTCCGATTAATCTCCTTTATTTCAAAGATTGACCACACTATTCAGTATTACTATATGCATGTTCCATCTGGGGTACCTCCATCTCGACATATCCCGCTTGCGGTCATCTTACCCACAAGTGCTCCAATACTTCCCTTCTTCGACAATTGGATTACGCTCCACCCTGCGTCCCTCTTGAAATACTCTAGGTTTGCGGATCGCTACAAGATGGCTGTAATTGAACCATTTGCCCGCGGCGAGCTATTACCATCAGATCTTGCAGAAGCTGATATTTTGCAGTCAATAAAGGACGCAGAATTCCGCATTGCTATAGATAAATCTAGAGTTTATCTGGCTGGTGAGTGCGGCGGCGGCAGAAGCGCCTTTTTGCTCGCAGAGGATCACCCGGATATGTTTGGAGGTATCAGTACGATAGGTGCAGCAACAGGCGTTGATACGGCGGTGCGAGATCAGGAGGCAAGTCGGCAGAACGTCTTGCTGCGGCTGCGGAATATAGCTTTTATCCCAACACGTATAACGCACGGTGCTGAAGATTATCACTCTCCCGTACGCCAGGCAAACGTCCTACTTGAGAAAGGAGCTAAGGTGGGGTTTCACCCAGAACTCGTTTTGCTTCCTGGAGATTCCGAGTTTGGCTATGTAGAATCTTATCGTAAAATGTTTGAGGTTTTCTCGATATCAAAGCGCTCACATATGTCGGCCGATACCGTTTTCGGTAAATCAGATAACGGAACAAGTAGGAATTACGATGCCGCCCAGCCCTACGATCACTGAGAACTAGAAAACGACCAGACAGACAGCCACGGAAAACCACACGGCAATACTCAAGCAAAACAACTTTAACGGTGCTCAACGAGCGAGACACTAGCTACGCTGGCCGAGCAGTTCGACCGTTCAAGTACCGCTTCAGCTCGATGCAAAAGACTTCTCGTCGGAGTTTTGCCCAGCGAACATACAACCTGATATCTGCCGGGCGTGCCCTAGTCAAGCTATAAATATGAGCCAATGCCTGACCGCGACGACTTATTGCGAGAGGCACTTGTGTGAGGGAACTCCAGTTTCAATTGGGAGAGATTTCTGAGGGCAGGCCACTTGCGCATGATAGAACGGCGGTTGACCGGCTCAACGAAACGTCTATAGATCTTCACTTCTCCACCACAACTCCAGCGGGTGGTTCCACTACAATCGCCTGAATTGCGAACTTTCTCATTTCTATGGCCTGTACTTTTTCGCCGCGAGAACCGAGTGATGCGGCTAATTGTTCGAAGATTGATGAACAACTGAAGGCGGGCCTTATCTCCAACAGAAGCGTTCGTGACAGCACACCATTCCATGATTCTTGCTTAGAATGGTATTGCACCATCCGTCGCAACGCATCCGGACTTGCCAAGTGCATAGTTTGCCGCCAGGCTTCAAGCGCTTGGAGCCTTGCTTCGTTACATCAGGCCTCGGTCCCTGGATCTCTAGTGCCACAGACTTGCTCGTGTCAAGGCAAATCGAGGTGAGCGTAGAACTGTGCAGCACGACCGTAGAACTTTCAAGATGTACTGTTTTGTGAGCTGCTGCCAAGTCATAGAACATTAATGAAATTGCGCTTGAACAGCTACGTTCTCTGATATAACGTGATTGCAGTCATCTGAAAGATGTTTTTACCAGTGAGTTTGTTAGTGTATTGTAGCGACGAAGGACCCAGCTTTGCTGTACCAACACCAGAGTTAGTCTTCAGCTGGTTCAAGTTTCAGCCAGTATGAGGCTAGCTGCATCGTACCCGGAGGTCTTCGCCTTGCGTTTCTTATGCGTGCTGCAACTGTCTCTTCGTTGTTTTGCGATCAGCTTTATAGGGTTTGGTTCGAGAGTTGTTCATGCACAGCAACCAGCCTTAGCTCCAGAGTCTGGCTTCGAGGTTGTCTCGATTAAGCCGACACACTTCA
Organism: Granulicella mallensis; assembly: GCF_014203225.1. Taxonomy (GTDB): domain Bacteria; phylum Acidobacteriota; class Terriglobia; order Terriglobales; family Acidobacteriaceae; genus Granulicella; species Granulicella mallensis_A. Next base: position 383,013 of record NZ_JACHIO010000003.1, read on the forward strand.
CGCCGGGTTGCTACAGCATGTTTCCTTCTGGAAGCCCTCATTACGTAGCAACTTGCATCACGCTTCGCGAACTCATCGCTCGAGCATGGAAGGTACACCCGGATAACATTCAGGGAGGCAGCTCCCAAGCGCTCGCTACCGCCTACACGGTTTCGGCAGTTACTCCCAACGGCACGCTGTGGAATCCCGAAAATGTCCGCCCGATGTTGCGTCAGATGCTTGAGGAACGTTTCCATGTATCGGTCCACTCGGGAACGAAGCAGATTTCCGGCTATGTTTTGGTTGTAGCTAAGGGAGGTCTTAAGCTTCAGGCATCCAAGTCCGAGATCAACCCACAGGCCCATAGCGCCGGCCAACCTTTCAGCAATTCAATCCGTCCGGGGTATATCCGTGGCCGAAATATTGATCTCAACGGGATAGCTGCCTTACTTTCCTCCGTTGAACAAAACACTGTTGTCGACGAAACGGGCATCGCTGGGACCTTCGACATTGATTTGCACTTCGCAAAAGATGGCGATACGGAATCGAGCTGGCCAAGTTTCCCGATCGCATTGGAGGAGCAGCTTGGTCTTCAGCTTAAGGCCCAAAAAGTTACGGTAAATACTCTTGTCGTCGATCATACTGACAACGAGCCAACACCTGATTAAGGCGGCGTAAGATCGTTTGCGGTTGCAATATCTAGCGTGGACGCGGATCGCTGCTCCAGTCCAATGCCTTATCGATGCGGCGTCGATGAAACGTCATCCCTCACTTGTGGAGCCTCAGAAGATGAAAGTTTGCGCGATCCAGACGAGATATCTGAACAATCGTCTAGTGAGTGTTCAGCATATTGGCATGGTGTCAGTTGCGATCCTAGCGGTTTTTCTGTCTTCTTGCAGATCGGCACAACATCCTGACGATAAATATCGTAGAGAAATGCCGGAAGATTATCGAAGAATGGTCGACATTGCTGATCGTAACGCCAGCAGAGACCAACTTCCGAAAATTCTTGCTGATGAACACAAAGTGAGCTGTTCTCCTTCACCGATGAAAGACATTTCAAGAGCAGCTTTTGAGTCAAACGGGCAATTTGCAGTACTCGATTCTTCTGGTCCCGGTGTCTATTTGTTCGCCAATAACGGATCAGATATCGGCGAGTTGGGAACCAAAGGACGTGGACCCGGTCAGTATAAAATCCCATGGTCGGTAGCATCGACAGGGAGCGGATTTGCGGTTGCAGATTTCGAAGACCACCGCGTAAATATTTACGGATACGATCAACATCTTTCGTCTTCGTTTATTTACTCCGTACAACGCTTTTCAGCGACTGGGATCCGTCACGATAAAATAGGGCGTAAGTTTTTTTTGTTCGGGAATCATCTTCAGATATCCGGTGAACGTAAAGCTGTCGACTTCGTGCATGTATACAGCGACAATGGTGAATTTCAATCCTCCATCTATCAACTGCCCACCGAGTGGCTCAAGGCGAACTATGTAGCGGTTGACACTCCTCTGCTGACAACCGACGAGAAGCAGAACCAGTACTTTATGTTCGAGTTCGACCGAATCCTGCATCGGATCAATCAATCTGACTCAAAGGTCGATGACGTTCCGTTGACGCTTCCGGGATTCATTCCCCCGCCTACACCTTTGACAAAGGACCAGAGGGGACTTGAGTCGGTACTTTCCTGGGATCTCAAGTATACGCCGATCAGATCACTTGCAGGCTACCACGGTGCCACGGTCGTGGAATACGAGTCTCATCACGGACTTCGCTACACCATTGCGGTTTTTAAAAACGGAAGCTCGGAACCGTCTCAAGTTGTAGAAACAAATAATCTACTGCTTGGTATAAACAGCGACGGTATGGCTGTATTTACGAACAATCCGGGAAGTTCAGCAGAGGATATCCATGAACTCACATATGGCCGTTTCACAATCTAACTCCAGTCGAAAACTTACTATTGTTGCATTGTGCTCTCTAAGCGTTCTTTGTGTGCTCGCGGCCGGATGGTGGCGCTTCAGTATTATGGCGAAGCGCGTTGATATTGTGGAGGCAAACGGTGAAACCGAGATGGATATTGGCAAGTTGTCGTCGGTATCGCTCTATGATGTGTCACGGAAAACGACGGTCGAATTGAAGGCATCAGCAAATGGTCCGAAGAGATTGTTGGTTTTCCTTACAGCCGCTGACTGTTCATCATGTCTCGATGAGTTGGGCGACTGGCTTTCTATCGCTAAAACGACACCAAGCGAACGGTTTGAGGTTGACCTGATATACATTCATACGGCGTCAAACGAACTAGCTTCATTTATGCAGAGCAACCCGTTGCCGTACCACACTTATTTTGATGAGCAGGGCGAACTATCGAAGCAAATGAATATTCCTCCTCAAACACCTGTTACAGTCTTGGTGGATAAGAATTTCAAGGTTCTGGCAGCTCAAGCTCCCGCACCCGATGCGAATGCTCGTCAGCCGTTCATCGCAAGAGTTGAAGCTATCGTCGCACGGGGGGAATAAGGGTTATTTCAGTACGTCGAGCGGTACGGAGATATCGCGTAGATTTCCCATTGATGATCTGCGGTTAGTGTTCCCTGTACAGGTGCTGCAGGACTGGCTTGCCAATTTATTGAATATCAACAATTCCAATTTTGATAAGGAGAACCAAAATGAGAAAGATGAGCCTACCATTGTTTGGTGCCTCAATGCTGCTGTGCACTGGACTTCTCTTCACCGGAGCAACCAAAGCGATGGCCCAACAAACCCAATATGGTTGCCCTGTATACGATTCCGCTGGCAACACGGTTGGATGCACTTGCGATAACTGCAGTTCCTCGCAGCCTTGCATTTGCGAATAGCGTCTTCCGCTGCACCAACTTAAATACCTACCCATAGAGAGCTCCTAGTGTAGAGGCATTTGAAAATTCCAAAAGCGCTATGCTAGGAGCTCTGTTAGAGGCTCGTCAAAGTGCAGCCGACTCTATCGACGAATTAGCAACGTAGCTGGGTATTCTGCCCTGTCCCGACCGACGCGTAGGAAATGATAGATTTCAACAACATCCAGTCGAAATGTGTGCGCGATGGCGTTCTATTGCTCGGTTTGTTGCTCGGTTTATCTTCCGCCCTATGTAATAGGGCCCCTGGGGGGGGATGGGGTGCTTTTGTTTGCCTCGCAGGCTCGCTAGCGTTTTACAGGCTCATACTCGGTTCCAACCTGTCGGTAGCAGTACGGTTTGCAACCGCGGTTGGGGTGAGTGTCGTTTCCTGCATATTCTGTCGCCATCAACTCTCGCATGCACTCGAAATCTTGCAAACAGCAAAAGATCTTGGTTTCGCAAACCCGACAGACATTAGACATCGGCTTCCATCGCTTCTGCCAAGCGGAATTCTCGGAGAGTCCTTAGTCCTGCTGGCTGCCATATTGCCATTTCCTATGGCTCTATTCCATAAATATGGTTGGCGTAGGATAGCGGGAGCGCTATCGGGCTGTGCAGTCACGTTCATACTAGTTTGTATATTTCTAACTTACGAACGCGCGGCATTCGTCATGGCGCTTGTCTTTGTTGTTTCCGGATCCGCAATGGGTCTTACTGCCGCCGCCAAGTATCGAATGGATGTGTGGAAGTGGCTGGTGCCCTTCGCACTCGCGTGCATATTCGCAGAAGGTATGTCTAATGCCGGATTCTCAAATACCTTGCAACTGCATTCCACGGAATCGCAGAGACGAAGCGCCTCTGGTCGTCTTCACATATGGCATAACACTTTCCAAATGATCAGTCAGCACCCATGGCTAGGGACCGGTCCAAATACTTTTGCTCGTTCTTACAACGACTTCGAGAGAGGGGTGACGCAAGACGCCGTCGTAAATAGACCGTTCAATCTCTTACTTGGACTGGCAGAGGAGTATGGCGTCCCCTTCGCAATCCTGTTCCTGTTACTTATCATAGCGCAGTTGCGTTCTGCTCATATTGGGCTTGCAGTTGAGACCAACGATAGGAACGCTGCAACATTTTCGATCTGTTGCCTGGCAGGAATGTACAGTCTTCTTACTAGGGAATTGTTCTATTCATCATTGTTCAGATCGTATCAAGTAGCGTTTCTTTCGATGCTTGTATTAGCGTGGACTACGCAGCCATCAGCTAGGCCAAGCATCCATAACAAATACTCAGCATCGTCGTCGTGGTCGGCATCATACATGGCCGTGTGTGGTTCTGTGATCATCGCTAGCCTGTTCTTTATGCGTTCGGAAAGGGTCTCAGCCACCCATTTCGTTGCGGGTTCGGAGAAGCTTCACTCGGGCGATTTTTTATCAGCTGCCCATGAGTTCGAAGTTAGTGCTGAGCTCAAACCTCGAAGTGCGTATTATCACGCTTCTTATGGTCTCGCTTTGGAGAGTCAGGTTCAGAGCGATTCATGGGACGATTCGAATCGGTCAATCGCGAATGGGCGACCAGCCTCTTCAGAGGATATGACTCTCAGAGATCGTGCAGAACGGGAATACCAAGTAGCTCTAGCGCTCAACCCCAATGATGCCTCGTTTTTGAATAATCTTGCCTGGATTGAAGAAGCAAAAGGAAAGAAGGAGGAGGCTGCACGGCTGGTCTCTCGAGCAAGAATTGTGTCGCCAACAACACCGCTTTATCAGGTGAGCGCTTCAGTTCTCGAAGACCTAGCCGGCAAACGCGATGACTCAATCAGTTCAGGCGCAAATGCTATTTCTCAATCACCTGTCTTGGTCTATTCCAGTTGGTTTGTGTCTTTGCGGGCGACGTGTGCGAATTGCATGGAGGCTATGCTTGCAACAGCGGTGCAAAAGACCTCGAAGGAATATGACCGATACAAGTCCCCATTGGCCTTAGCCCGACTAGGAGCGCTATATTTCATCACTGGACGGAAGGATGAAGGGTATGAGTTGTTACGGATTGCTGTTACGGCTATACCCAATCTGCCTGAAGCTTGGTGCTTCATGGCCCGATATGAGATGGAGCAGGCAAACTATACAGAAGCGCGCATGTATTACGAGAAAGCACTCTTTTTAAACCCGAGTTCGAGCACTGCGCGATTGGGCTTGTGTCAAGTTGCTATACAACAAGGGGAACTGGGGGACCCTTGTGAAGCGGCTGTAGAATGGCGAATCGGTGCTGGGATGCGTTCGTCGAATTCGATGCGGGCAGAGTATTTATATGGCGTCACGGATCGCGATGCTGTGAATGATGATGTGCTTCCACAAGGATTCTTATCATTTTGCTGCTTCGTACGAGTCGGCAAGAGCACCCCCCCTCTGAATCGATGACTACTTTGTCGTTTTGCTAATTAGTTGGCATATTCTTGTTTGGATTATCTGGCGCACTATCGTTCCTGATGTGTCCCGCTGACCTCGAGAAGGGTTTGAAAACATCCTTCCTCAAAGATGTGCTCTGGCTCACACTTTCTTACCAAGATTTGTAGCCAGCGCGCCGAATAATTAGTACAAAAGTTCGCCAGATAATTTGAAAAGCAATAGCCTTGTCATCGGCCAAGCCTGAGACTCGGCGCCATACGACAAATAATTCCACAAAAGCTACGACAAACAATTCCTCACCCTACATCTTGGCGCAAACTTTTTGCGATAACGCTTATCGCAGCTATATCGCAAAGAACTCCCTATCGGTAGTGACTCTGTACATCGCCAAAGTCATAGTCCCAAATTGTCATTCACGGCAACGGCGATCTCCTGCTCGGAACCGAGATAGCGTTCGGTGGTCTGGATCGAGGAGTGGCCGAGCAGGAATTTGATCTGCTCCAGGTCGCCGCCGTTCTTGCGGCAGAGCTTCGCGCAGGTGCGGCGGAGGTCGTGGGCGCCGAAGTGTTCGATGCCAATTTGCTTCGATGACTGTTCAACTACTGACCAGATCGCCCAGTCACCGAGTTCGTCTCCAACAATCTTGCCCGATTTCGAAAGCGGGCGGAGCAGATTGCCTTTCTCGATCTTGGCTGCCGCAGTCCAGGCGTCTATTCCTTGTCTTATCCAGATCGGGATTGCGACCGTGCGGATGCGGCCCCCCTTGCCACGAAGATCGATGATCACCCACCTCCCTTCTCTGAGCTGGATGTCTTCGATCTTCAGCGAGGCCAGTTCCCGTCGGCGCAAGGCGCACCCGACCAAGAGAGCGATAATCACATAATCGCGCTTGCCCTTTAACTTGGAGCGATCGGGCACCGCGAGAAGCTCCTTCGCCTGTTCACGCGTGAGCCAGTTGCCGAGGCGAGTTCCTCGCTCCGGGATATTAGGAACTCCGGTCAGATTGGAGGCCTCTTCCGCGCTGAGCATTCCATTCCGTCGGGCTTCGGTGACCAGCTTGCGCATGGCCGAGAGCCGGACATTCACGGTCGAAGGGGAGTCCTTTTCCATGCTGGCTCGCCATTCCATCAGCAGTGCCCGGGTGAGAGGTCGGCTGGCAGAGAATACAAATAACCCGTCGAGAGCTCTTCCATAATTGCGTTTGGAATGCGGCGAAACGACCGAGTCGAGAACCATCTGTTTGAGTTCAACAAGGCGTGGGTCGACCGGCTCCGGCGAGGCATTGTGGTTCGGAGAAAGTAGCAACGCGTGGTCGCTCACGTCCCTTCCTCCGGCTCAGCCTGATCCGCCTTGCGGGCTGCAGCAAGTTCCGTGCGGAGCTTTTCCACGATTCCTTTGAGGTCTTCGATCGAGGGAACCTCTTGTTCCAGTGCCTTCGGCATCTCCCGTGTGACCGTATAAGTAGACACGCCGATCGGCTTCTGAAAGTTCTTAAAGGAGAGCTCAACGATCGCTTCGTTGTGGCTTTCGCAAAGCAGCAACCCTATGGTCGGGTCGTCGCGGTCCGATTTCATGATCCCGTCAACGGCCGACAGGTAGAAGTTCAGCTTGCCAGCATACTCCGGCTTGAACTCTCCAGTCTTGAGTTCGATCACAAAATAACAGTGCAGGCGTACATGATAGAAGAGCAGATCCAGATAGAACGTTTGGTCCCCGACTGGTAGAGGCACCTGGCTTCCAACAAACGCGAAGCCGCGACCGAGTTCCAGCAGCAGATCGCGGAGATGAATGAGCAGTCCGCGTTCGAGCTCCCGCTCCTTGAAATCGTCGGCCAGGGTCAGGAAGTCGAAGTTGTAAGGATCACGCAGGATCTGCTCGGCCATGTCGGAATCAGGCGGCGGCAGGGTTTGCTCGAAATTGGTGAGCGCCTTCCCTTCCCTCTCGTGCAGCCGGCTTGAGATCATGTGGACAAGAACGTTCTGGCTCCAGCCATGTTCGAAGGCGGCGCGCAAATACCATTCGCGAGTTCGCCGGTCCTTAATCCTATCCAGAACCCGGAGATTGTGGCCCCAGGGCAATTGTGCAATGAGCTGTTGCACAATTGCCTCTTCCGGCCATGCCTCGGCTAAAGCACGCATATACTTTAGGCTTCTTGCCCCGAAGCCCTCGACTCCAGGAAACTCATTCTGGAGATCATGGGCCAGGCGGTCGATCACCCGCGTGCCCCAGCCTTCCATTCCCTGCCGAAGGAGGATGTCCCGCCCTATTGACCAGTAGAGCAGGATCAGCTCCCGGTTAACGGCGAGGGCAGCGCGAACCTGGGCGCCCCGGATACGGGTCTTGAGTTCTTGGAGGAACTCGGGATAGCCTGTGGGCGGCAAAAGAGCGGATTTCATCGATTTCAGGGTAGCATGCAAATTACCCACGATAAGTGACATTATCGTGGGTAATAATCAAGAGTCGTTATCATAGTTATTGGCAGGTGTGCCAATAATCCCGGTATCCTGAAAGTGTCGCAAAGTTGAGGTTTTTCAATGGCTCGTCCCGTCAAATGGTCACGCGATCTGCACTCCATTCGCAAGCTAGCTTGAGGTGCTAGCACCGCAAGGCATAGGGGTTCAAGTCCCCTCCTCCGCACCAATCTGAAAGTAAAGGACTTACGAGAAGGCCAGCCCGAAACGGTTGGCCTTCTTTTTCGTCACTGTAGTGGGTTTTTGTAGTGGTTGTAACCAGCTTTCGTTTTTTGCAGGGGCCAACCGAACGGGTTGCCCCCGTATAAATGGGCGGTATAAGCTATGACTCGGACCCGATGATGCGCCCCACCCCGCAAAGCATTCCAACCAGTGCGTTGCAACAAGAGGCCGGTGCCCAAGATCTCGTCCGTTCGGAAAAGATGAGGCCGTATCTGGAGCTGCTCAAGGCCCATATCGGAGGGCAGGACACAGCGCCTTACCTGGCCGCATTAGCCGAACTGCCGCTCGAAGAAAGATACGTTTGGCGGGTCATCTCCGCCTTGAAGTGGGCGTTCTGCGATCTTGAAACCGAAAACGTACTCGCCGATCTCGAAACCCTCTCCGAAGACGACCTCAAGTTGGTTGCCAAGCCGATCGCCATGCGGGCAATCCAGTTCTCTTTGTTTGCTAAGGCACTGCTCGGACAAGAAGCCGCAGAGCAAATCATGTTGCGGGCCACAAGGATTCTCAAACAATCTGACAATGGATGACCGCGCAGCTACTGGACAAGATCACCTCCGTTGAGCCACGACCCATGCAACAGCAGCTCCGACGGCGGGAGTGGGGCACGCCGCCCTTACACAGCAAACCTGAACGCTGCGCCGTCGCGGACACCGTGGCCGGCGGTGGGCGCGGCGAAGTGGGTGCCGACGACGAGGATCGGCTGGCCAGCCATTCGTCGAGGAGGGGTGAACGGGTAATCAGGTCGCGATCACACGTAAAATGGGGATGCCCAAACCCTATGGTGGAGAGAATATAAAAATGAGTGCGATCATCTCCAAGTGTGGCTCCTACCGCTATCGGCTTGAGCGTCGAATTGGATCTGGATCGAGAACCTGCGTCTTCATCATGCTGAACCCTTCTAAGGCAGACGCGACGATTGACGATTCCACGATTACCCGGTGCATCACCTATGTGAGGTCATGGGGATACGACAAGCTTGTGGTCGGTAACCTGTTCGCGTTCCGAACGACATACCCGACTGAGCTTAAGGTCGCAGCCGATCCTGTCGGTCCCGAAAACAAGAAGCACCTGTCAAAGATGTTCCGCGAAGCGGACATCGTTATCGCAGCATGGGGCAACCATGGCGATCATCGAGGACGAGCACAAGAGTTCCATGAGTACACGGCGAAGAACGGCATTGATCTCCACTACCTGAAGCTCACGAAGCAGGGTCATCCCTCACACCCCAGCAGATTGGCGGCTGCGCTTCAACCGAAAAGATGGTCCTGAGGCCCACTCGCTAGAGCACGCCGTCCGGCCCGAAATACTGTTTCCAATTCGGCACATCTTCTCCCAACAGCTTCAGCAACATCATCCCCCGCGTCGTGAGTCGCGCGGCGTAGTTGCTGATGGGAACCTCCCGAGAGGAAACGGAGATCATCTCCGCCAGGCCGAATCCTTGCAAGCGAAGGCATATCTGGAGACCTTCCTCGCGGCTGAAGGTATTGCCAGCGCCGTCCTTGCCGGTCAAAGCCATAGCCATTTGGAGCGACAGTTCCTGCGCGCGTTGGATGAATGTGTTCGGATGGAGTTTAGGAGGATTTGCGTATGATGGCGATGCCTGCTCGTTCCAGTCTCCATTCTTGTTCATAACCTGATTCAAAATTTTCAGACCGATCAAATCCCGTTCGCCGAGCTTTTCAACGTCCTGAATGAAACTGACTAGGCCGTTGATCCTCGTTTCGCTCGTGATCGACGAAGTGATGACGGTTAGATAACGTCCGCGCTTTTTGTCGTCGAATTCTTCCGTGTCGTATTCGAGCGATAGGCGCGTTGCTGATTGAACTTCGCTGATGTCGGTTCGCATCTTCTCCATAGCGTCCTGCACTTTGACCATGTCTTCAACTAGCTGGCTTACAAACGCTTCGGCACGTTCCTGACGGGCCTTTGCGGACATGGAATTCAGGAATGCAAAAAAGCCGTAGATCGGCGGCGAGACTTTGCCGAGGGCCTTTCCGGCGTCGAGCACCTTCATGATGCCGGACGTAATGCCGTCACCCTTGGGATACTGCTTATCTATCGCGTCGTAAACGTTATCAATTGCCATGTCGTTCCGTCAGCCTTCTGTGACGCCGGTGGGTCGGTTAACCATCCTAGACCCTGGGCGCAAATTGCGAGGCAACGGAGCGCAGGCGGCCAGCGGCGGAGTGCTAATCCTTCAGATCGAACTCAAGTCTCATTTTCTCGTCGAGTTCTTTCATGATGGCAATATGTGCGTGGAAGTTTCGCGGGGTGCCTCGCGGGACGTGGCTGCTCGCGGCCTCGAAAGGACGGCCGAGGAAGGTATCTTCGCGAATACGATCTTGAAGGATGTCGCTCAATGCCGTCTTTTGCAGGGCTGAACAGGCTCGCTCCAGCGTCGCAATGTTCATGCTGACCAGAGGCGTTATGATGAACCGCTTGTTCCGAGGCCCACGCATGTTTTGGAATCGCGCGTTTAGGTATCCGTTCGTCATCCAGCTTGAGCCGATGTCATCGCGGGTGATGATGAGTGGCATGATCTTTTTGATGCCGCGCAACCATTCCGGAAGCTCATCTTTCGGTCCCTGTGTGATCCTGTTGATCGCCGTGACGAGTTGAGAAACACCGACAGGTCGGTTTGTGCCATCGACGAGTCTCGTATCCAGATATTCCCGAATCAGTTTTCTATCGCACGAGTAACGCACATCGGCACGACATGTGGCGAGCTTCGCCTCAATCAGCACTGCCGTAGAACCACAGATCACCATTGAATCGCAGATGGGTCTCGTGTCTTTACCAGAGAGGTAGTGTGGCTCCGGAAAGCATCTGTTCAGCGCTTTGCTCGCGTAGTTGTCCAAAAGCCAGTTAACGTAGCCCTCGAAAACGTCTCCCCAGAAGCTGAAGTATTGGAGACGTCGATTCTTCTCCATCGTCCCGGCTACTCGCCATAACGCCCCGCTCTCCAGCTTTGCGACTGCATGTTCGTAATCGATCGCGTAGAGTTTGTCATCGATGCGCAGGTAGGGGTTGTTCTTGAGAAATTCGAAATCGGCATAGCCATGTACTTTTTTGGTATCCGGCAGGTCGCTGAGCCGGCAGCAGACCGTATCGAACATACGGCTCACCTGGTCCTCAGTGAGATTTGTCCGCTTGAACCACGAAATTCCCAAGCTGCCTTCGGGAACATCGCCGAGCTTAGTTTCTTCCCTCTGTAACAGGGCATGCGCTGTAAAGGTGTGAACGAACTTCGTGTACAGATCCAACGGAAAGCCGAACACCTTTTCGAACTCGGCATCCACGTCAAAAAGCCGTTTATTCGCGGGTAGCGAGGGGATGATGATCGTCAGATAAATGTAGAAGCGCAGGAACAGAACGAAAGCATCCGTGATGGAGTCGGTCTCAAACGTCGGAATGAAGTTCGCGACAATTTCAGCCATCGTATCGAGTTCTTCGACGGGGCGGTCTACGGGCACCTTGTGCATCAATTCGCCCGCGGCCAGGAGCAGTTCGCCCAGTGCGTAGTCATGCACTTTACTGCCATCCTCCGGATGTGCCGGGTCAAGACGCATAGCCTCAGACGCCAGGAATCGAACCTGTCCTTGGAAGAAGAGCGGGCGCCCCTGCTTTGCGAACGCTAGGGCGCGCGGTGCCAAGTTCGGGAAGAAGAGAAGGGGTGCCCAGTATTCCGTAGCTTCCTGCGACGCGACCGTGTTCGCGTCCGGCCCGAAGCCGAAGATGATGCTGAATCGAGCGCAAGCGATCAAGATTTCGCTTCGAGGAAACTGCCGAAGAGCGTTCCGGTATTGCTCAATTGTGATTTTCGGTTTGCCGGTCAGCTCAGACCAATTGAGCCAATATCTCATCTCGGGTGGGGACGCCATCGTCCATCTCCTCACAGGCCGCAACACGACCCCCGACTGCGCAGGAGGTTTATTCTTTAATCATGCCACTGATGAGCAAGAAGAAGCAGCCATTCATCATCGACGAGGACCTGAGCGCTGCGCTCAAACCCTATCTCCCCGCCGATTCGCGGACGACAGTGGAGTGCGGCCTGCGGAAGGGTACGCCCGATTTTCCCTTCGTACTCGACCTCTGCCAGCGCGAGAAAGCAATGCTCGTTACTGCCGATATCGAGTTCCCGAAGCACGTTAAGCGTTACCAGCGCTCACACAATGATTGCTGCTGGGGTCTCATGTTGCTGCCGGACGGGGAACTGAATCAAATCGCGTTACTGAGGGACCTCAAGGAAGGCAAGATCAAGCTGAACCATCCGAAGGTTAAGGACTTTAAGTTCGACTTCGCGCGTCACGACAATCTGTTCATCAACCTCCGCGCCAACCCGCCTAAGGTATCGGAGCTTTGCGACTGCGAATGGGATGATGACTAGTAGCTGGCTGCGCCCTGAACTTCGCTTGCGGTCGAACTCGATCACATCTTCGATCAATTCGACGAGAATGATACTTTCTCTCCATTCGCGCCAAAGTCTTCCTCCGCTGGCGTGAGGCGTCGGGCACCCCTCTCCGCTAAATTCCAAATCGTGTAACAAATTGAGTCAATTTGCTCTGTCTCACCTTCAAAGTGAACTTTGGACGGATTCCGGCCATCAAAACCACTAAAGATACGTTGGCTCGTGGGAAGTCATGCCTGCCTGTAGACCCTCGGCAATCCGTGACCTAAGCAGCCTCCAGCGCCTCTAGTATCGACATAATAAGATAAAAAGCGTACAACAGAAACAGATAATTTCCGTACAGCAGAAAAAGCTAATGGAGCGACATGGCAACTCCGTCAGAAAAACTCGCGCAATCTCTGGAGGCTCTTGCCAAACTCCAGACGGCGGGCGGTGCCGTAGCGATTCGTGCAAGGGATATGTCTCGCACGCACAGGGAGCGGCTGCTCGCGCAAGGCTTTCTTCAACCGGTTCTAAAGGGCTGGCTCATCCCGAGCCGCCCAGACGACGCAACGGGCGAGAGCACGGCCTGGTACGCCTCTTATTGGCAATTCTGCGCGGTCTACCTCCGAGAGCGTTTCGGAACGGAATGGTGCCTCTCCCCCGAACAATCCCTGTCGCTCCATGCCGGTAGCTGGACTGTACCTCGCCAACTGATGGTGAGGGCGCCGAAAGCCCGGAATGCCGTCACAAAGCTCCCGCATGGCACTTCCCTCCTCGATCTTCGCTCCTCCCTGCCCGTAGCTGCCGATCGGCAGGTTGTAGACGGCCAACAGGTCTTCTCGCAGGAGTCCGCCCTGATCGACTGCTCTCCCAATTTCTTTACCCACAACTCGACTGACGCTCGCGCTGTTCTATTGACGATCCGCGATGCCTCCGGGCTTCTGGCTCGACTACTGGCGGGAGGACACACCATCATTGCGGGGCGTCTGGCTGGAGCCTTCCGCAACATCGGACGCGATCGCATCGCGGATGACATTGTGAAGACGATGACTGCTGCCGGTTATGCGGTTCGGGAAAACGATCCATTCACCGATAGGCCAAACCTCGTTCTCCGCACCCGTGAAACATCTCCGTATGTAAACCGAATACGGCTGCTTTGGCAGAAGATGCGGGAGCCGATTATTGAGCGATTCCCCAAAGCGCCGGGGACACCGCGCAACATCGCGGCCTACTTGAAGCGCGTCAATGAAACCTATGTCACCGACGCTTACCATTCGCTGTCTATCGAAGGCTATCGCGTCACACGCGAGTTGATTGAGCGCGTCCGCGCTGGCTCATGGAACCCGGAGACGAACGAGGGAGATCGTGAGCAGCGGAACGCAATGGCGGCGCGTGGCTACTGGCTGGCGTTCCAGTCCGTGCAGCAAGGCGTTGGACGGGTTCTGCGCGGCGATAATCCGGGGCAAGTTGCGGATGAAGAGCACGGCGCTTGGTATCGGGAACTCTTCGCGCCGAGCGTTGCATCTGGCATCTTGAAACCCGCAGACCTTGCCGGGTATCGCAGCAGCCAGGTCTACATTCGGAAGTCCATGCACGTTCCTCTCAACCGCGATGCCGTGAGGGACGCCATGCCAGCATTCTTCGATCTCCTCCGCGAAGAAGCGGACCCGGCGGTGCGCGTCGTGCTGGGGCATTTTCTCTTCGTCTACATTCATCCATACATGGACGGAAACGGGCGAATTGGGCGCTTCCTGATGAACGTAATGCTGGCATCGGGTGGATACCCTTGGACGGTGATCCCAGTTGGAGATCGCAACGCTTACATGAGCGCCCTCGAACGTGCGAGCGTCGGAGAAGACATTGTTCCCTTCGCCGACTTCATTGCGGGCCTCGTGCGTAAGGGTCTCGGGGGAGAGCCCTTGCCGGCTGTGCCGAAGTCTTCCTGATGACTACCCCCGCGCAACCGAACGCTCACTCTGTCAATATAGTTCCATTATTGAATGATGCTGACATATTCACATCGCTCAGTGAGTGACTCGGCGATTCTTCACTCGTTGAACACAGGGGCCTATAAATTCAATCACTACCGAGCCACACACCTAGTTCTCAGGCTGGACGATATGATTGATGCGTTCGGCAATTGCCTTGGAGTGACGATGGATAAGGATGTAGTGAAAAATGCCATCGGTGGCATCGATGCGATCCTCAGCAAAGGCATACAGCACGGACGAAAAAGATCGAATGCTGACCGAAGCGAGGAAGTCTCGTTCACCCCACATCTACCCGGCAATCATGCTGGCGCTAAACGCTGGTATCCGTGACGCGGAACTTAAACAGCTTACCTGGGCGCAGGTAGACCTCAAGAAGGGTTACCTGACGGTAGGCAAGAGCAAGACGGAGGCTGGCGAGGGGAGGACCATTCCCCTCAACTCGGCACTCTCTGAGACCCTGACTGAGTACGCAGACTGGTATGAGGCGGTGTTCTCTGAAACACGGCCCGAGTGGTATCTCTTCCCCTTCGGGAAACCGCGACCCAGTGATCCAACGCGACCCGTGACCACGCTCAAAACGGCTTGGGATACTGTACGGAGAAACGCCAAGGTGACGGGCCGTTGGCACGATCACCGTCATACGCTCATCACCGATCTTGCCGAGAGCGGCGCCGGCGAACAGACGATCATGGATATTGCCGGACACGTCTCACGGAACATGCTCAAGCACTACAGCCACATTCGCATGGAAGCGAAACGCGACGCTCTGGAATCGCTCGTGACTAAGCCCGCGAAACCGAAGCCGATAGCCAGTAAGAGCATTGGGATTCGACCCATTCCCCAAGCCGCCAGCGTCGCCACAGGACTACCCCTTCGAGTTCAATGAGTGCATCGCCCTGTTAGCAACAGTTGAGATTCGGTTTCCGATAGCCCGTCACTCAGATGGAACGCAGAAATGTTCTCCCAAACCCTCCATCACGATAGCCGCTCGCCCCAGGCTTCGCGAATGATGCAAGCGGAAGTGAATGGTTCAAAGATCTAGCCGCTGAAGCAGACTCATTCTGATTGCAGGCTGTTGCGATTTACTTCCGCGTTGCCGCTTTCCTATGCGTTCTCTTCTCTTTGCCTTTGGGTGAGCGAGGTGCTCCGGAGAGAGTCGCGATCATGTGCCGCACGACATCTGCTGGAGTGACCTTCTGGATAAGTGTGGCTGAGGTCAAGCCCTCCGCCTCCAGCATGACAAGGCCATGCAGGGTAGACCAAACCCAAATGGCCGTTACGTTGATCAATTTAAGTGCAATGAATTTCTCGATCTGGTGCAATAACAGGTCAAATGCGATCCTGTACGCCCGCTCCAGCGCGGGGTCGGTTGCGGTCTTAAGCAGATGCGATGCGAACATCAGACGATAGAGGCCTGGATACCTGCCGCCGAACCGAAGATAAGCGACGCAGGCGCGTTCAAACCTTTCACTTTCGGGTCCCTCGCCTGCGGCTTCTGCTAATGCCGCTGTGAACTGTTCAAACCCGTCTGTTGCGACAGCAGCCAGGAGCGCTTCGCGACTGCTGAAGTGCCGGTACGGTGCCGGTTGCGAGACACCGAGCTGTGCCGCGAGTGCCTTGAGCGAGATGGATTCGGGGGCAACCGTTTCGAGTGCTTCCCGTGCTGCCGCGATCAGAGCAGAGCGAAGATTGCGGTGGTGGTACACACCCGGGTCTTTAACCGATGAGTTGGTGAGTGCGGATGAATGCAAAGTAGATGTCATGTGATTCCCTATAATTTTACCTTGACAATCGGAGCGCAGAATAATGTATTAGACTAATACATTGAGGTCGAGGAGGCCCCACCATGCCGGTTCTGGAAGATTCCGTATCCCACCTTTCTCATACCAATCGCTTTCTACGCGGCAATTTTGCTCCGGTTACCGTCGAGACCACAGCTTTCGATCTACCGGTTAAAGGCAAAATCCCCGAGGAACTGGAGGGACGGCTCCTTCGCATCGGTCCCAATCCTATAGGGATGCCGCAGGAGGAGCATTATCACTGGTTTACTGGCACGGGCATGGCGCATGGCCTACGTCTTCGGAGCGGCAAAGCAGAGTGGTATCGCAATCGCTTCGTGGTAGATGGATTCAACGCTTCGGCGCTGGGTCGCCCAGATCTACGCGGTCCTCGGAATGGTGACGGAAAGAACGTGGCCAACACTAATATTCTCGATATGGGTGGCCGCACCTATGCGATTGTTGAAGCCGGCGGATTGCCCGTAGAACTTACGTACACCCTTGAAAGTGTCGCTCGGTCGAACCTGGGTGGGACGCTGGAGCACGGCTTTGTCGCACATCCAAAGCTCGACCCTAGCACGGGCCAACTTCTCGCGGTGAGCTACGAGCCGCAGCTTGAGGCATTGACCTACATGGTGGTGGACCCGGATGGCCGTGCTGAAGCCAGGGCTAGTATTCCAGCACCCCACCGCCCGATGGTCCATGACATGGCCTTCACACCCACATGGGTGATCGTGCTGGATCTGCCGGTTACGTTCAATCCGGCAAGGATGAGTAGTGGGTTGCCGTTTGCATGGAATCCCGAGCGGACGCCCAGGCTCGGTCTGTTGCCCCGAAACGGGGACGTGAAGCAGATGCGCTGGGTCGAAGCGCCCTCCTGCTATGTGTTTCATGTGATGAACGCTTTCGATGATGGGAGCGCAGTCGTGATGGATGTCGTACGACACCCGCGCACCTTAGACAAAGAGCATCACGGACCAGGCGAGGGCATATCGAAGCTGGTCCGCTGGCGCATCAGTCTGCTCACAGGAAAACTCACCGAAACGGTCCTTGAGGAGCGGGGTTGCGAGTTCCCGCGCTTCAACGATGAGTTTGGCGGAAAGGAGTATCGCTTCGGGTACACGGCCGCGACCGATGAAGAGTTCCAATTTGGCCCCGCGTTCAAGCACGACGTGAGCACAGGCCGCACCGAGGTCCATGACTATGGTCCCGGACGTGCCACCCTGGAACCTGTGTTTATCGCTCGAAAGGGAGCGATCGAGGAAGACGACGGCTGGGTCATGTCCTATGTCTATAACGCTGAACGGAATGCCTCAGACGTAGTCATCCTGGACGCCAAGGCTTTCTCTGAGAAACCGGTCGCTTCGATTTCGCTACCGGTGCGTGTGCCCTTCGGCTTCCACGGAAATTGGGTGCCTGATCACATTTAGCAATCAGTCAAGGATGTCGCTTTCCCAGTTCCGAATTGGTGGCCGGCAATCCGGACATTGGTGGTTCTCCTCAGTTGGTGCATCGTGCATCATCGCCGAGTCACTCAAGGACCATCCCTGGCGGCGAGGAGAATTGGGTAAACTCGCCGTCTCGCGGCGTACGCGCAAGCGCCAAAGACATCAGGCAGCATCTCCGACTTGCTCGGGAATACCCACGTTTACCCACAGTATTCTTTTGGGGTACCCACAAAAGTCCCCACAGTGAGGGATATTTCTAGGTTTTAGGGGAGGGATCATGCTCATAACTGGTTGATAAATATGGCTCCTGAGGTAGGACTCGAACCTACAACCCTTCGGTTAACAGCCGAATGCTCTGCCATTGAGCTACTCAGGATCACGCGGGACGCGCTAGGCAACCGGACGGCTGCGCTCTCACTGTTATAGCAAAATGGCGGGTGTTGGTCAAAGTGTGAATATCCTCCAGGCTCCGCAGTATCATCCGTTAGTGAATGGAGGTGTACTATGCCACGCATCAGCCGACTCGACCGCTCCGAAGTTTCTCCCGAGCTCACCACGATCTATGATCGCTATCTGCAGGAACGCGGCAATGTCCCCTACTTCTTCCGGACCGTTGCCCATCGGCCACAGATCTTCGAGACCATGATTGCGCACATGGAAGCCGTATTGCGCACCGGAACACTTTCGACAAAGCTGAAGGAGTTGGTCGTCGTACGGACCTCGCAGTTGAACTGCACGACGTACTGCCTGGCCAGCCACACCGCCATCAGCCTCAAACTCGGCTGGACCACGGAGCACCTGGAAGCGCTCAAGGACTGGCAAACGAGTTCGCTCTTCAGTGAGGCGGAGAAAGAGGCGATCCACCTCGCCGAAGTCATGACCTTGCGCTCCCACGAGTACAGCGATGAGGATATGGCAAGGCTGCGGCGCTTCTACTCGGAAGGAGAAGTTGTGGAATTGATGGCTTCCATTGGCCTTTTCAACTATTTCAATCGCTTCAACAATATGCTCCGCATGGAACCCACCCAGCCTGCAACCGCCGAGGAGTTGGCTGAAGCTGGCGTTGAACCAGCCCACGCCTAACTCTAGGGATAAAGCACTTTAGGGATAAAGCAATACCACGATATTGAAGTAACTAAAAGATTGAACATCCTTAGGTGCACAGGCTCCGACAGCGGCCTCGTGATACAGCCCTGACGCCAGCTTGCGCTGCAACATCTCGGGCAGCACAGCCAGATCTCCCGAGGTATAGCGGAACACAAGCGACGGGGTAATGGCACCTGCGTACCCCGTCGTCATGGCGCAGGTCTGGCGCGCGTCCTCCTGCATGGTCAGAAGCGTCAACGGGGTAATGGAAGTCAGTAAGGAAGCAACTGTGTGCTCCTGCTCGTCAAAGGTTAGGTCGTCTACCGTACGACCGAAGTCCTGTACCGCGTAGAGTTGGCCATTGCGACTCAGCACGCTGATCCCAACGACATTGCTCTGAGGATCGAGCAGGTTCTCACGATGACCGGGAGAGTTCATCCAGGCCTCGTGGATCCGAACCGCGGTAGAAGCCTGGGCCACATTTTCGGCAATCGAACTGAATCGGAATCCCGCTTGATGCCCTCGAGCCGCAAGCTCCATCTCTCCCGGGTACCGATGGGAGATAGAGGCACGTGAGGCCATCTCACGAGCATGGCCTTGTGCGGCACGATACAGAGCGTCGTCCCAGCGCAGCAAGGTCAGGCCCCGTTGCGCCCGCTCTGCGTTGGCTGCGCTAAAAAGATATTGTTCAGCAACCGAGCCCGGCCCCTGGGCTGAGGGAGCTTGCGCATACAGCAAAGCTCCACCAAAGGTGGAGCAGAACACGGCAAGCAACAGAATTCCAAGGTGTTTCATAAATCAAACAGGGTGCCGAAACCTAAAGTCCGGCGCTACAGTTCAGGGAGTTCGTCCGCCAGAGGAAGGCGGTTGCGATAGCGCTTCATCAACGCAAACAGTTTTCGAGCGTCCCAGTAACGAGGAATGTATTGCCGAGGCTCCGATATCGATCGGAAGAGCCAGCCAAGATACATCTTGTCGGCCCAGACAGGAATGAAGATCTGATCGCCACTCAGGAAGGCAATAGCCGCTCCGATGCAATGAATTGAAGGAAGATAGCTAAGGTTACGCTTGAGGTATAAACCCAACCGCTCCTGCGTTCCACCGCCTACGGTGACGATGACGTGCTGAGGCCGCAGATCTTCGAGCATCTGTAGCAAATCGGTATCTTCTACCTCTTTGATCTCTTTACCGTACATCGGCGCCAAGTAAACGCAGTTGGCAGGAACATCAATTCCCTGTCGGCTGAGCCACGTCAGATTATGCTTGGCGCTGACCGGGCTTGCCATGACCCAGACAGTATTTCCAGGCTCGCGCGTATCTGGCTGCAAAATAAGCTCACGGAGATACTCCAAACCGGAAAGCCTTGTGATTGCAGCACGTTGCAGCCAATTCCAAATGAGAACCATGAAGGCGGAGTCTGTGATTGCAAGATCCGCGTTCACCAAAGACTCCCGGTAAGCCGCGTTTGATCCGAGATCCTTGAGAGCAGGGGCAGCCGGGACCACCAGTAAACCGCCATTACGCATGCGATCTACAGCCTGAGCCGCCGTTCCATGAAAAAAGTCGATTCCAAGGATCGTTGTGTACTCGTGCATGACGCACTCACGCTCGCCCTGATCCAGTAAATTAGAGAGCATAGCCCGCTATTTGCCCTTCACGCCGGTTGCTATTTGTTCTTCAATCCAACGGTAGGTTTTCTCCATGCCGTCACGCAGACGGATGGAGGGCTCCCATCCAAGCTTTTCCATAATAAGAGTGTTATCGCTATTGCGACCGTTCACACCCTTTGGAGCAGTTAGATTGTAGTTGCGCTTCAGTTTGATACCGGCGATATCTTCCACCATATCGACAAGTTGACCAATTGTCACTAACTCACTTGATCCCAGGTTGATTGGTTCATCGATCTCGCTGCCGACGATCATCTGAGTTCCTTTCACGCAATCGTCGATGTACATGAAACTGCGGGTCTGCTTTCCATCGCCCCAGATCTCAATCTCATGCCTGCCTGAGTTTTTCGCCTCAATCACTTTACGACAAATAGCTGCCGGGGCCTTCTCGCGCCCGCCATCCCAGGTGCCATCCGGGCCATAGACATTGTGATACCGTGCCACGCGGCAGATAAGACCGTAGTCCTCTTCGAAGTGGCGGCACATGCGCTCACTGAAAAGTTTCTCCCAGCCGTAACCGTCTTCAGGCAGTGCCGGGTAGGCATCGGACTCTTTGAGAGCCACGACATCGGGGTTCGTCTGCTTTTCGCCGTTGTAGACACAGGCCGAAGAGGAGTAGAAGAACCGCTTAACCCCCACCTGCTGCGCGGCCATCAGCATGTGGGTGTTGGTCAACACACTCAGCATACACAAAGCTTTGTTGTTTTCGATAAAACCCATGCCGCCCATATCCGCAGCGAGCTGAAAGACCAGCGAACTGCCGTCGGCGGCCACGATGCAATTCTGTTTATCCTTCAGGTCAAGGGAAAGATTTTCGACCCCTTCCGTGACCTGATACCACTCGTTCAAAGGTTTGACATCAACTGCTCGAACGATCTTGATCCCATTCGCAATGAGGCTTTTGACAAGATGTCCGCCAATAAATCCGCCTGCACCGCAGACAACCGCCGTTTCCCCGCGTAAATCCATTCAAAACTCCGTTCGGTTCTGGCCCCATGAGACAGCCCAAGCATCTCAACTCGGTGAGTGAATATTACAAGTTGCAGCTAGTGGTTCTGTTTCTAGTCTATGTGCCCCCTTCTGAAAGTCAAGGCACATACCTATTGAACGTCACGATACTCGCAGTTGGATGTATTCACTTTGTTCCCTTTGTCTCTTTTTTTGTCACGCAAAACAGGGATCTTATCGTGCAGCAGTTTACGCTCAACTTTAGACAGTTATGATTAAAAAGCATCAGGACAAGGACTGACTCTGGATCGAATTGCACATCACAAGCTGGCCGCTGTCGGGATTGTCATCCTGTTTCTCTTTCTGGCTTGCGCCCTTTTTGCTCCATTCCTGGCCCCTCACGATCCGGCACAACTCAATCTCTCTGCCCGGTTGCTTCCCCCCTCCGCAGCTCACTGGTTCGGCACCGATGAACTTGGCCGCGATGTGCTTTCGAGAACGATCTATGGCGCACGCGTCTCCTTGATTGTGGCCGTAGCGGTGGTCAGCCTCTCCCTTGCCCTGGGACTTCTGCTGGGCTCCCTGGCAGGCTTCTACGGGGGCATCACCGATACCGTTGTGAACGTCTATCTCACCAACGCCTTCCTGGCACTGCCGGGAATCTTGCTGGCCGTCGCCTTCGTGGCGTTCCTGGGACCGAGCCTGACCAACCTGATCCTGGCGCTGGCCCTGGCGGGCTGGGTCAACTATGCACGCCTGGTGCGTGCCCAGGTCATGGCCATGAAAGAGCGCGAGTTCGTGCAGGCTGCCCGGTCGCTGGGAGCAAGCGACCTTCGGCTGATGCTTCGGCATATCCTGCCCAACATCGTGCAGCCGCTCATCGTGCAAGCCGCTGTAGGCATGGCCGCAGCCGTGCTCGCAGAGGCCACCCTCAGCTTTCTGGGGCTTGGGGTGCAGCCCCCTACGCCGACCTGGGGAGCGATGTTGAACGATGCACGCTCGCATCTGTTCGAATCGCCTTACCTGGTCTTTTTCCCCGCCGCGGCGGTGGCTCTCTGTGTCTTATCGTTCAACTTCGTAGGCGACGGCCTGCGTGACTTCCTCGATCCCCGCACACGTATGCGGGAAGGACTCTAACACCATGCTGGTTGGCGTGCTCTCCGACACCCACGGTCTTCTGCGACCGCAGGTCCTCGAAGCCCTCGCGGGGGTAGAGCACATTCTGCATGCGGGCGATGTCGGCGACATCCGCATCCTCGACAAGCTGCGAGAGATCGCTCCTGTCACTGCGATCCGCGGCAACGTTGACACCGTTGGCCCCTGTGCTGAACTGCCTGCGACCGAAGCGATTGAACTCGGAGGCCACTTTTTTTACATGGTGCATTCGATCGAAGACCTTGATCTCAATCCTCGTGCCGCAAAGATTCAGGTCGTCATCTCCGGCCACTCCCATAAGCCTTCCATCACTCAGCGTGACGGCGTTCTCTACCTGAACCCCGGCAGTATGGGGCCGCGTCGATTTTCACTGCCTATCTCGCTAGCCCTGCTGCATCTCAAACCAGAAAGCGTACGGGCAGAGATCGTGGAGTTTGAGGGCTAGGGTGTGTCGTCCAACTGCTGTGGGAGAAAGATTGAGCCGTGCAAGCATGTTGCTGTAGCACGTCTCGGAAGGGCAGGGTTTCAACTGTCTAGTCTCCAGACATCCTTTACAGATTGTCTCCAGACATCCTTTACAAGTTGAGGAAGTTTGCCGGGCATGGCTCCACGATCGTGGAGCCA